>NZ_LZEX01000004.1 GCF_001676055.1 Morganella psychrotolerans
AATAAATAAAACTGAATCATCAGATTTTAAGCTCTGTGAAATAAATCCAAAAGGCGTAAACACAGAATATCGTGTTGCAGCCGCTGCAGCATATTTATCTGATAAAAATTTAACTGTTATATTTCAATAGGTAATAATTCCTTTTACGGCTGTTCTCTTTATGCCTTATATTCCCCCCGACGATTATCCGGGACGTTCTTCCGGATAAACAGGATGAAATAAGCCTGCTGTTCAGGTTAACCCGTTTATCCGTACTGAAAACGCCCGCAGAAAACCTTCCCATAATCCACCCTGCCCCGGCGACACGGTTCAATTTTCGCACATCACTACATCTGTGCTTCAGTCGGTATCTGTGCACCGGGGTGCCTGATTACCGGATGTTTTGTGAGCAACTCAGGCTTGTCGCGAAAAAATCACTTTATTTAACAATGGCGCCGGGAGTAAGGTGCGAAAAAGCAACCGGATCAGATACAATAGCGTAATACATGCCCTGCTATCCGGGCCTGCAATGCAAACAGCTGCTAACTACAGCGTTAACCCCGGGAGGGATTTATGGAAAATATAGTCGCTGATAAATATTATGACATGGCAGATGAGTATGCACTGGAATCGGAAGTACCGGTGGAAGAGTCGGAATTCGATGCACTGGCACACTATTTTCAGTTGCTGATAACCTGCCTGATAAACAATGAAGAAATCAGTGAGGAAGCACAGAAAAAGATGGCAGCTGAGGCTGGTATCAATAAACAACGAATTGATGATATTGCTGAATTTCTAAACCGCTGGGGTAATGATTAAAACCCCTCAGCAGCCCGGTGCAATTGTTCAGATAAAACCGGATAACCACACCCTTTATCCGGTAAAAGCTGCAAAATAGTGCCGATCCCGCTATACTGGCGGCCGTACTGAAGACCGTACGGATAATTACAGGCAAATATCACATCATAACGTGATAATTTGCTGCCCCCATGATAAAAACCGGGAGTCTCATTATGTCATTACCTTCATGTCCGAAATGCAGTTCTGAATACACCTATGAAGATGGCGCAATGTATGTGTGCCCTGAATGCGCCCACGAATGGAATGATGCAGAACCCACTGCTGAAAGCGATGAACTGATTGTCAAAGATGCCAACGGTAATTTACTGGCTGACGGTGACAGCGTGACGGTTATTAAAGACCTGAAAGTCAAAGGCAGCTCTTCCATGCTGAAAATCGGCACAAAAGTGAAAGGGATCCGTTTAGTGGAAGGTGACCATAATATCGATTGTAAAATCGATGGCTTTGGTCAGATGAAACTGAAATCCGAGTTTGTGAAAAAGAACTGATTCTTCTCTCTGAAAAGATTGCTGACAAAATCCCGGCCTGTTTCTTCCCGGATGTTGCCAGCAATCCGGGGCTCCGCCACCCGGCGGAGCCGTAATATCCGTTCAGAATTTATATTTCCTGCCATCGGTCATACACTCCGCTGTGAGCATATCTGACTTCATACTGAGGTTATCGGCGCATGCAAACACCCCTGAATAATCTGCAAAAAACCAACCTACAGGTGTTTGCAAAAGCTCAGCTATCCTCACCAGCAAACCAACACTAATCTGACTGCGTCCGCGCTCATAACGGGATAACTGTTGCTGGCTGATCCCCAGACGATCGGCTACCTGCTGACCGGAATAGCCCTGTTCTTTTCGTTTCCGGGAGACCCGGTATCCTATGGATTCATTAATAGAAACATTAGTCGGATTTTCAATTATACCTGTCATTACTCTTACCATTTAAATACACTATTGAATAAAATATTATTGATACAAATGAATAATTATTATGATATCCATCATATGAATAACTCAGTAAAAAAAATATGTTAATAAATATAGAGGGCGAAAAACACATTCAGTTATTTTGTACAAACAAAATAAAACAAATAAACAATAAAAAACAAAAAACAAACGTAAAAAATTAAAAACAACAACATAAAAACATATTAAATATAAAAAACACCAATATAAAATGACAACAGATAAAAACAATAACGCCCGTTAATATTACAACAAAAATGAGTAACTCTATTTTTTTGTGATAAGGTAAAAACACGATATTTATTATATTTAAATAACAGTTAACCCCGGGGTTACTTATGCAAGAAAGAAAGCACCTGAGTGAACAGGAGGTTCATTCCCTTATATCATCATTACCTGATTCAATTAACCACCTGCGTAATCAATGTATGATAGCGGTTTGTTTCAGCCATGGACTGCGTGCCAGTGAACTGACAAGTTTGGTTCTTAGTGATATCAATATGGATGAAAAAACCATTCACATTACCCGATTAAAAAATGGATTAAGCACTAATCAGCCATTACAGGATCTTGAATATCGTTTATTGAAAAAATGGCTGAAACAACGGAAAGAATTATGTAGTCATATTTCTCCCTGGGTTTTTCTCTCCCGTAAAGGCGGACGGTTATCACGTCAGCAGATATTCCGCATTATCAGAGACAGCGGATTATCTGCGCGCCTTAATATTGCTGCACACCCTCATATGTTGCGCCATGCCTGTGGTTACGCGCTCGCAGACCGGGGAACGGATACCCGCTTAATTCAGGATTATCTCGGGCACCGTAATATTCAGCATACCGTGCTTTATACCGCCAGTAATGTTGCCCGTTTTCGCAGTATAAAACTGTAATTTATATTCACCGGACAAATTCATTTTCTTGTGGAAATAATTTTTGTGCTTGTGATAAATAATAATTTCTTTCTATCGTTCTTCCCTGATAATTCATAATCATAATAAGTGAGATATATACATTTTTATCTGTATGTATTTTCAGATATTTTTCCGCCCACAACCGGTAACAATCTAATAACTGCGGGTCACGGGTCTGATTATAATGCATCAATTTGTTCAGACTCAGGTCGAATTCAACCCGTTCATATTGTGTTATTAATATAATGTCCGGCACGGATGCCAGTACCTTAATATCCTGCATCCCCCGGCGTTCAGTATCCGTAAGGATAAGGCCCAGCCGGAAAGCGCTGCACATCCATACTATTACGATAGCCGGGATTACCATCATTATACCGGATAGTACGTTACTAACAGGACGTGATACCGATATATTTACGGAAGATATACCACTTAATTTATCGGCCTGAGCCAGTAATAACAAACACAGCGCGAAATGTAATGCCGAAAGACCAAACGGATATTCTGTTTGCGTATGTAATAATATCGGAAGTATAATAATACACAGTGCCAATGGCAGCGAATTATGCTCATGGCGATAACGATGCCACGCCGGAATAACAATTTTTATTCCGCCAATAATAATCAGCAGTAATCCACCCAAGGCAACAGCGCCGCCTTCAACTCCCCAAAACAAAAATTCATTGTGCGGATGAGTAAAGACACCTATACCTTCCGTAGATTTACCCTGTATAAGGCGAAAATGCTGAAATGCATACTCAAACCCGCCCGCACCCCAACCCGTCCATGGGCGTTGCTGTATCATTTCCCATGAACTTTTAATCGCTTCAAGACGGGCATTATTAGATGACGAATGATTAACTTCACCGATCAATGTGTAGTTTTTACACCACCAGCCGGCGGCTGTACCAAGCAATAAAAGTATGACGGAGTGACATTTCCCTCTCACTGAGCCCATCAAAATCAGCATAATCACTGTGGTGATAATTGCACTCACCCAACCAATCCGTGACTGAATAATAACCAGAACACACGGAAGAACAAACAGGGCAAACGCCGCAAAAAATCGTTTACGTTTGTTTTTCAGGTTTTCCGGTACAAGAAAGAGAAACAGTGCCAGCCCGATACCACACGCCAGGAAGGTCGCCAGCAAATTGACCTGCTGGAACACTCCATACGGACGGTTATTCTGCACCGGCCAGGCAATCCATTCTCCCGCCGGTGTCAGTTGTAACAGAATAAGTAACGCGTGTGCCATGCACGCCAGCAGCCATAAAAAAATGAGTGCGTAAACCCCGTTCCGGCTTAATTTCAACTGCACACAACTCAGATAAAACAGCAACCCGACTGCGGCCCCCGCCCAATACAATCCGCCGTTGAACAACCATTCCGGGCGGGTGTAGAGTAATGGCAGCGCCAGTATCACAATACCCGTGGCAAACCAGCGCAGCGCCGGAGTGATTATCCATGGCTGTTTTTTTCGGATTTGAGAGAGACTGACTGCAAACATCAGTCCCCCCATCATTGCCCATGAAAAACAATTCTGCGGCAGGCTCAGTCCGTATCCGCCGGAATTCGGAATAAAAAATAATGAGCCGGTTAACCAAAACAAAAAAAAAAAAAACTAAGCCGCGTGAGTAGGTCATCCGTTATTGCTCAGTAAATATCAGCACTGCATTCGCCGTAAAGTTACCGGTTTCCAGGTCACTCAATGCCATAGCAGGATCCCGCACCGCTTCAAAACCGAGTGCCAGGGTATTGATACCGGACTGATAGCTCAGCGGGAATGAATCACCGGGCTGAATCACTTTGCCTTTATACAGAACCGCCACACCCAAACCTTTGGTTGAGGTGCTGACGATATTGTCATTACTAACAGAAATCGGGGTGTATTCCAGTCTCATATTGGCGTTGTAGGTGGTATTTCCGACACAATTAATAGTGAGATCCCTGGAGACAGCTGTTGTCGTACCGGATTTTACCGCAATATCACTGCGATCCAGTCTCCCTAATTGAATATCCAGATTAGAATCGCTGTTAAAGGAGCATTTCGGAGGGTCAACAGGTAGCTTGTGAACATCGCTACAAAATATGCCTCGCCCGTCAGGGCCATATCCCAGGTTGCCTCTATACTCATAACCGGTATCTACATGACTGAGCGTAATACAGTAGCCGCCCGCTGATGGTGATCTACTATAGGCGCCGTTCGCTACAATTGACTGTTTTCTCAATGGAATGCCAGAGTCTAATTTAACAACACCACCAGATATAAGTAATGTCCCGCTTGCTTTACTGCAGGTATCCATATTTTCCGGAACAGGACACCAATACATTTTTAATTCAAACAGACCGGAAAGTGGCACATAAGCCTGATCATCTCCCTCTGTAACTGTATTCTGTCTCATCTCAACACGCTGCCCCTCACCATAATAAGCCCCTGTAGCAACTTTCCACTCACAATCAGCACCCGGACTTACCTGCCATCCCCCTTTGGCACAAGGTAATCTGGCTCCGACCCAGCCTTTTGCATAACCCGTCTGAAAAACAGCCAACAGCATAAACATTACCCATACACGTAGTATTATTATTGTCATTTCTTGCCCCTATAAATATTCCGCTACCAATGTCCCGGTTATCCGGAACGGAAATTTAGAGAGATCCGTATCCTGCACTTTTATCAGTAATACCCCCCTGTTTCGGGGGTTGTGCGGCATTATCCAATTCAAACAAGTCAAACAATTTATTTAATTCAAGCGGTTACCCGTCTTTGAAAATTCTTACCTGCTATCCGGAGATATCACTCTCAGTGGCTGATATATCTGCCGGTACAGGGCGGGGTGTCATAAATGATATCGGGTATATACCTTATCCATTCAGGATGCAGGTTCGTTGCCTGCATTCGGAATGAAAAAATCATCCGTTACTGTTCCGTGAATACCAAAACAGCATTCGCTGTAAAATCACCGGTTTTCAGGTCGCTCACTGCCATAGCAGGATCGCGCACTGCTTCAAAACCGAGTGTCAGGGTACTGATGCCGGGCTGATAACTCAGCGGGAATGAATCACCGGGCTGAATCACTTTGCCTTTATACAAAACAGCCACACCCAAACCTTTAGTTGAGGTGCTGACGACATTGTCATTACTGACAGAAATCGGGGTGTAATCCAGTTTCATATTGGCGTTATAGACTATATTTCCGGTGCAATTAATGGTGATATCTTTGGTTGCGGGGGTTGTTGTACCGGATTTTACCGCGATATCACCGCGTTCCAGTTGTCCCAGTTGAATATCCAGAATATTGCCGCCGTTAAAGGTGCATAAAGGGGGGTTAACAGGTAACGCATGAGCATCAGCACAAAATTTACCACGCCCGTCAGGGCCATATCCCATATTCCCTTTATATTCATAGCCTGTATTTACATCACTGAGAGTGATGCAGTAACCACCCTGTGATGGTGCTTTCACTGATTTATCTCCCGTAATAATCAATTGATTTCTCAATGAAATACTTGACTCTAACCTGACTATACCACCAGAAAACAGTAATGTTCCGCTTGATTTACTACAGGTATCCATATTGACCGGAAGAGAACACCAGTAAGTTTTTAATTCAAAGTTACCCGAAACCGGCACATAAGCTTTATCATCCCCCTGATTATCGGTATTTGTCCTCATAGCAATGATCTGCTCTTTACCATAATAAGCACCGACAAAATTTGTCCAGTCGCAGATGCGACCCGCCGCAAATAATCCCTGACCTCCTCCGGCACAAGGCATTTCAGCCCCCGCCCATCCTTTAGCCCGGACACTTTGCGATACCATCAGCAAAAAAAAACAGCGCCAGACCACGCGTAATTATAAATTTCATTTCATACTCCTACAGATATTCCGCCACCAGTGTGCCGGTTGCCCGGAACGAGGACTGGGTAAAATCCGTGCCCGGTACTTTTACCAGTAGCGCTTCCAGTTTTGGTGGTTGTGCGGCATTATCAATTTTAAAGAATTTATTTAACTCAAGTGGTTGCCCGTCTTTAAGAACTCTGACCTGTAATCCGGCAACATCACTTTCAATACCTGATGTATCTGTTGGCACAGGGCGGGATGTCATAAACATCATCCGTAAGGTGCTGGCAGAATTAATACCGGGACAATCTAATGTGTAATTGAGTGGCAGACTGTAGACCTCTGTCTCCAGTTTATTAATACCGACATTTTTAAAATCTGCGGTAATAGTTTGATTATTATTTACCGTACAAATGGTCATGGCTTTTAATGTTCCGGTAAAGCTGAATGATTTGTTATCACCCAATTGCCCCTGCCCTGCCTGTGATGACAATGCAGTTAATAAAATAAAGGCAGGTAATACAGACCGTATTATATTTTTCCTGTTCACTGTTTCTCCTGCTAATCAAAACTCATGGTTAATACCGCATTAGAAGAAATTGATTGTCCGTTTACCCACGTATTATCATCAGGATGTAACTGAACTAACTCTACTTCCAGTTTTGGTGAATTCTGAACATTGACAAGATCCACATTAAAATCCGTATTAATATCCTGCGGTTTTCCGTTGACTAATAAGCGTATTCCCAGGTTCGGATTCATTGAGGCTACCCCGCCAACACTCACAGGTAATAATTTATGGCTGCCGTCACTAATCTCTGCACCCTGTTTTGAATCAAAACGAAAACGAGTGCCACCTGCGGTATCACCGATACACTCCATATCAGTATCAAGAGGTCTTATATAAGTACCGGAAATATTATTCACGCCGGATACCGAGGAAAACCGAATATCCCCAAAATCAATATCCGGTGAACCATGATTTTTGAACACACACCTGCCGTTGGCAACCACTGTGCCGGAAATATTGATTTTCAACCGACTTTCATCACCGGCTTTACGCGGAACGGAAAATGCGTCCGGAATGACTGCGCCGCATAACACCCCGGCAAGCAATAAGGTGTACAGAGACTGACGAGCACTGTACCGGTTTAAAAAATACATTAAATTCATTACGATATCCTGTCTGCTGTCCGCCAGAACGGATTACGGATAGGTGATTTCAAATGTGGCTGTTGCCGACAAATCACCTGTTACAAGGGTTTTATCTTTAATTGCATCCGGCTCTGCCTGTACATATCCCTGAAAATTCAGTGTGGTCGAACCATCACTCAATGCATAGGCAGGACTGGTTTTATTCAGCGGCAGCAACTTTCCTTCCGGTGTTTCAACACCGATAGCAAGGCCCGGTAATGAGCCATTATCCGGTACTAACAACCCTGGTAACCCGATACTTTCAGTGCCGCGAAAGGTGACAAATGCCTCTTTACCGATTGTGGTATCGCAATTTTCCAGCTCAATACTGAACGGCTCAGACGGTGTTCTGTCTGCCGTATAAAAGTAATTTTTTACTATTGTGCCGAACGACAGGGAGATATTTTCACTCTGCGCAGACAGTGTGCATGGCTCAAATACCAACTGTCCTTTGATTTCAACATCCGTACTGTATGCCGCTGAACAGATCAGCAGACCGGAACACAGCACAGACGCATATTTAATCAATATCTTCATTTTTTGCTCCTGATCTGCTGTTTTTCATCAGCCCGGTTTGACCTCTTTTACCTGACAGCTATTACCCTGACAGGCAAAAACCAATTTCGGGCGACCACCGTAGTCATTGATGTAACCCAGTACCGGCGCACTTCCCAGCTCAGATGCACTGCCGCCGAGCGCTTCACTGCTTTTCGGTGCGATCATGACCGCGCTGAACCCGCTGACATCTTTTCCTTTATGCACAGAAGATGCAGATGAAATAGTGACATAGTAAGGAGTCGGATTATTCACTGTGTATTTATCATTCTGACGCGTCAGTGTGATGTTCTCCTGCCATGGCTTAGCATTCTGCTCAGCAACTAAAGAAACCGGACGATAGAACAGTTTTATCCGTGTCTGTAATGCAATTTGCAACGTGTTCGGTTTATCCGTTTTTGGCGGAATTTCCCGTAAATTGAAGTAGTACAGGCTCTCTTTGTCCTGGGTCAGCAGATTCATACCTGCCGTTGGCTGGATTTTTACCTGGCTTTTTTCACCGGCTTCCACCCTTTGGATCGGCGGCAATGCCACCAGCGGATCTTTAATTTTATTGCCCTGTGCATCTTCAATCCATGCCTGCGCAAGATACGGTAACTCTTTATTCTGGTTAGATATTTCAACAGTTTCTGCACTTTCGTTGCCGTTTAAAATAACACGGGTTCTGTCCAGTGCTATCGCCGCATGTCCCATTGGTGCCGCTAATACACCAGTCAGCATCAGCGCAAAAAGATAGCGTGACGTGAAATTGCCGGATTTGTTATTCATTGATTACTCTCTCTTGTATTCTCTGCGTCAGCAGTTGTCAGCCAGCGCGGTGTTTTTTCTATTTTTTCAGGTGATGAACTGACCGGTGTTTTCTCTGCTGATGCGGCGACAGGCACGCAGGGTAACAGCAGATTTCCGGCCGGTATCTCTTGCGGGAAACTAATTTCACATTGTGTTTCACCGCTCCACAACACCTGCATTTTTTCACCCGGATTAATACCGGAAAGCCAGACCATCCCGTCTTCACTGACCATCCCGGTCTGCGCATGATCCTTGTTCTGCACCACCGCACCAAACGGCGGAACATCACTTTCATTCAGGCTGAGCACTGCCATCGCTTTCTGCCCGGAGACAATACCGAACCGGCGGAAACCTATCGCGCCTTCCGTCAACGTACCCTGTACCACTGAACGGGTCGCTTCTGCGTTTTCACCCAGCTTATTCAGATCCACATTTACACTGCTGCGATAATAGTTACTGACATCACTGACAACGGCTTTACCGAAGTAATTTGTGGTCGTTTCTGTACCACCGCCTCTGACCGGAATATCTGCCACACCACCGGTATCCACCAGCATCCGGGTTCCGCCCATCACACCACTGCGGTGCAATGCAGCACCTTCCGGAGTGACCGTGAAACCACCACGGACAGAAAGACCGGCTGAACTGTAGCGATCACCTTCAAAACCTGCGGTAGCCGTTACTTCTGCGTTATCCCCGCGGTAATTGAGATAGCCGTTTCCGATAGTTCGGTGATCGCTGCTCATACCCGCGGTAACCCGGTAATTGCTCCGATCATTAATCCGGTCGCTGTAATCCGCCGAGTGACTATTTTGTCCTTTACTGAACTGCCCGCTGTAACCAATACTGCCGCTCTCACCCCATGGCAGAGATAATCCGACATACATCCCGTCATCGCGGCCATTCTCATGGCGGTTGCGGTAAGCCGACAGGTTCAGACTGATATTTTTCACCTGCCCGATATCAAAATAGTGAGACGTGGAAATATTCCAGTTATCACTTGCCGGGCGATCCCAATAGGTCTGATGGTTAAAATTCAGATACACATTGGTATTCAGTGAGCTAAGCGCCTGACTGAATGTCATGGTGTACATCTCTTTACCGTTACCGGCGGCTGCGGTGTTGTGGTAACGGGCTCTCAGGTATTGCGACATGGTCATAAAATCGCGCTCTGAGAAGCGGTATCCGGCAAATGTCACCTGGCTGTTGGTGGTATCAAACCGCTTGGAATAACTCAGCCGATATGAACCGCCTTTTTTGGTTTCACCCTGCGGTAAGCTTGCCCGTGATTGGGTTATATCCGCAGATAGTGCCCCCAGCATCAGCAAATCACGTCCGATACCTGCTGAAAGTGAGGTATATTTTCCGGCAAGTAATCCGCCGCCATACACTGACCAGCCGTTACTGACTCCCCAGGAAAATTCACTGCTGATAAATTCAGGTCCTTTTACCCGGTGGTCATATTCTGATGGCTTACCAAGTGCGACTTTGTAACGCACCAGGCCCGGACGGGTGAGGTAAGGCACACTCGCCGCATCCACCTGAAAAGTCTGTACTGAGCCATCCTGCTCTGTTACTTCCACATCCAGTTTTCCGGACAACGCATTGCTTAAATCACGGATCTGAAAGGGTCCTGCTGCAACAGTCGTTTCATAAATTACCCGTCCCTGCTGTTTTACAGTGACTCTGGCATTGGTTTTCGCCACCCCGGAGACTTCTGGTGCATAGCCACGTAAATTTGGCGGCAGCATCATATCGTCCGTATCCAGAGACAGACCGGTGTAGCGGAAACTGTCAAACATACCGGAGGTCAGATAGTTCTCCCCCAGTGACAGCTTTGCCCGCAGCGACGGTATCGCGCGGTAGGCATAGAAACGGTTCCAGTCCCACTGTTGATTCGTTTCATTATTGGTGCGCGCATAGCGCCCCTGCCAGTCAGCTCTCAGGCGCCAGGCACCGGCGTTGAGACCGGCGGTTCCGTTTCCGCTCAGATCCTGCCTGTTGCTTTTTCCGGCCTCACGCTGTTTTGTCAGTTGCGTATTCAGGTTGTAATCGAGGATAAACCCGGCGATCCCTTCATCCCAGCGGGACGGCGGATCCCAGTTATCTGCGGTATATTCAAGATAGGCCTGCGGCAGGCTGACACGCAGGGTACTTTTCCCGAAATCCCCGCGCAATGTCATACCCGGCAGTGATGCGGGATCAACACACTCCCCGTTATGCCACCAGGTCAGTTGTTTTTTGGCTGACGATGTTAATCCCAGCTCTTCGCTCATATCCGGTGAAATACAGGCCATACTGCCGGCAGGATCATTATCCGGTGCCAGAAAGCGGATTTGCCGCTCAGCCAGCGTACTGCTATTTACCTTCAGACCTAATGTATAAACACCGGGCATCACATAACCGGCCTGAGAAAACTGTGATAAATCAATCTGCCCGCGTTCATTGAGATCCAATACTTCCGTATTGAATTCGGTTACCTCTTCTGCCCGTACAACACCGGCAGATAACAGTGAAACCAAAATAATGACCGTCAGAGGTTTTAACCGCGTAGCCGGAGCTTTTACCCCACCACGCAAAAAATGTGCATCGGCTTTCATCACAGATAATCCAGATTAAAATGGACAGTCGTTCGGTATGCCCCTGTTTTCAGTGACGCGCGATCGGCTATCAGCCGTAACCGGTAATTAAGTGTTATATCTTTCACTTGCGGGGAATTGACTGTCATTGGTTTACCGGGCGTTATCACCGCACCATCGGCATGACTAAGCTGAATACCGACACCTTCGGCTTCTCCGGTAACAGCAAATAAGCCATCGCTATCCACCGCGCCATCAAATGTCATGCGCAGAGAGCCAACGTTACCGATTTCTGTTTTATCTTCAGAAAGGAGACAATTTTCCAGGCGGATAGCAAAAGAAAATGCTGAACTATATCCACGCTGATATAGCTCAGTTGCTGCAATCTGTGGTATCTCAATCCGTTGATATTGATCCTGCATATTGATAGTGCAGGATGAATCCATCACAAATCCCTGCAAATTCACCCGCCCTGTCTGCCGGTTACTCTCTGCAGCCGATGTTGTCAGACAGACCGCCAACAATCCAAACAGAATAATACTGAGTTTGTTCACCTTCACTTTTGCTCTCCGTACCGGAGCGCCGCACCGGAAAACCGGTACGGCGCAAACACTATTCAGCGATTACTGATAATCCATCAGGAAATCAGCCGTTGCCGTGAATCCACCCGGCGCAATTGCAGAAGAGGCATTTGCTGCACCCTGCATATAAGCTTTAAAGTTCAGTTCGTTATCACCTTCATTTAAGGTAAATACAGATGACTTAGACCCCGGAGCAATAACATTACCGCCCGCGTCCGTTACCACAACACCCAGAGCACCGGCAGCCGCGCCGCTCACTGCAAAGGCCTTATCCAGACCTTCCGCTGATTCGCCGGCGATACCTTTAAACTGGACAGTCGTTGTTGTTTTATCTGTGATATCGCAGTTATGCAGCTGAATTGCAAAATCAACCGGCGTTGATTTCCCGCCTTTATACAATGCAACTTTTGCCACGCTGCCCAGCTCAACAGTCTGCTTCAGGCTGTTTGCATCGATAGAACATGCCGCATCAATAACTTCACCGTGGAAATTAATTTTACCGCCACCCTGACTGGCAGCCTGCGCAGTCATTGCCACTACAGAAGAAACCGCCAGTGCGAGAACAATTTTTTTTCATACTCATATCAAACATTCCTAATTCACTTGTTTTAAATAAAAAGACTTACATAACAATTAAGTAAGCTATATTTTTACGCTTTATGTTCCAGATACCGATTCATCCTGATCGGTATTCCTGAATCACCGGTAAAAAGTTAATTACTCAGTTATCCGGCTTATTCAGCGCTCAATCCCTATCAGGGCAGTCTGTTTTTCAGACACAGGACGCAACCAAATAAACCAAAATGTTGCATTTTGCGTATCACACTGAAATTGAAAAAATAATCAGGCAGGAAAAATTGATTTAGCGGGATGGGAACAAAATAAAGAAGTGACGTTTTACATAAGAGAGGTTTCGGTTTGAAATGTTTAACAGAAAAGCACCAGCACGAATCGTTAAGAAATATCCGCAAAGAGCAAAAAACGAGCCATTATCGATCAATAAATGAGCAAAAAGTAGATTATGCGACAACGCGCTGATATTTTGAACTTATTTTGATCTCTGACAGATTAAAATATTGATTAAAAAAATAACGAAGAATAATATAGCTACACTTTGGTTTATTATGTTACATTAATTTAGTCCCATAATCCGCGAAATCGCCCCGAATTCGCTGCTGTGTACAAAACAGTATGCTGGATATTGCGGTGCCCCAGATAATCCTGAATCAGCCTTGTATCCGCCCCTTTATCTGCCAGAGCATATCCACAAGCATGTCGCAGCATATGCGGATGCACTGCGACAGATAACTGCGCCTGCTCACCCAGTATTTTAAATATCCGGTAAATACGGGAACGGGACAAACGCCCGCCTTTGTGGGACAAAAACAACCAGTGCTTTTCAGTTGAGGAAGGATAACGGCTACGGTAGTTCAGCCAGCGGATAAGCAGTTTTTTTTTCTGTCCCGCTCAGAGGATGTGTTGTGGAGAGTCCGTTTTTAAGCCGCTTAATATAAAGATTATCAGACGCAGTATCCATGTCAGACAGACTTAACTGACACAATTCACTGACCCGGAACCCGTGGACAAAACACATCCACAGCAGACAACTGTTGCGCTCCGGATCCGGGCCATTCTCTGCGGCAATCATCATTTTTTCTACTTCTGACTGCATCAGGTGTTTACGTTTGTCTTCCTTCATTTGTTCTCCTGTTGTACCGGGACGGGACTGATAGTCCGGACTCCGGCAGTGATTCTGCGGTATACATATCCGCCTTTGCTCTGACCGCCTCCCGGTATGAGAGCCCATCAGAACAATCAGCCATAAACCAGCCGACAGGCGTCTGCAATATTTCGGCAGCTTTAATCAGCAGACTGACATTAATCTGGCTGCGTCCCCGCTCATAGCGCGAGAACTGCTGCTGACTGATGCCCAGACACTGAGCCAATTGCTGACCGGACCATCCCTGCTCTTTACGTTTACGAAAGATCCGGTATCCGATGGATTCATTAACGGATGATTGTATATATTCTGTAGTCATATTTTTGTACCTTAATATGATGTATACCCAACGTCATTTAAGATGCAGTCAACGAACCTGCAGTCTGAATGAATAAGGCTATATGACTCTGCCTGTTCCGGCAGAGTCATACTATAAAAAGACGCACTACGGCATGACCAAAATGATCGAGCCGGAACCTTCAAACGCCCCGGCGGCGACCCGCCCTCTTGTCTGTAAGACAGATTTCACATCGACCTGTGTTGAACCATCCTTCGGAACAAAAATTGGTGCACCTTTTTCACCCGGATTGTTATTAAGGAAGAGATCCGCATACAGGCTGTTGTCTGTACGTAACGGAACGCGCCCGCTGTCTGAACCGGATGCGATCACCAGGATGTTCATATCAAGATTGCAGGTCACGGCAATGCTCTGGTTACGGGCAGCACCCGGCAGACTGACTTCATCGATATCCCCGTAATCCAGAATGACAGAGCCGCTGGTCACCTCACAGGCACCCACCGGTGGCGGGGCTATTCCGCACAATGATCCCGGCAAAAGGCGACCGTTTGACCAGCCGCCACTCTTCGACTCATAAAACAGCCCCACACATTCCTGATTAGAATTCAGTGCCGGACCGACATGTTTTGCCGTACCCTGATACGGCAGAGAGATTTTTTGCAAAACAGCCTCACGCACCTCCGCCAGCGTTCTCAATTTTTCGACACGAACAATGGATTTTGCAGATGAACCGGGCGAACCATCCACATCATGTTTATGGTTGATATTGATCCAGCAGGTTGACCATCCGTAGCAGGGATTCGGAGCTGAACTGTCTTCCGGGTCCCAGCGCTCAATAATGTAGGTATAAACCGCATTCGTCGGGCTTCCTGAAGACTGCGTAATATAAGAGAAGATTGATGCACCTGATGATGCCGACCAGAGCAGCGTGCCCGCCACCAATGCTTTCAAAAACAGATTCATAACGACCCCGGTGACCTGTCAGTCATAATTAAGATGAAATGTCGCAATGGCACTGAACGGCCCGCGTTTAATGGTTTTATTCGCCAGCGCGTCAGGTTCCCCCTGAACAAACGCCTGAAAATTCAGCAAGGTCAGTCCGTCATTCAGCGCTATCTGAGCTGATTCCTGATTTACCGCCAGCGGGCTGCCGTCTGCATTTTCCAGCCCGACCGCAATACCTGCCGCCTGACTGCCGGGACTGATTGCCAGTGCCCCGCTGATAAACGGATTTTCATCACCGGCAAACAGCACAGTGACCCGCTTTCCGATGGAGGTATCACACTCTGACAGCCGTATCCGGAATGCCTTTGACGGCGTGCGCTGATACGCATACAGGTTTTTATCGGGGATATTACCGAACGGCAGCTCCACCGTTTCATCCCCCGGATGTATGGTGCAGGGTTCATCCACTAATATGCCGTGAAAATGGAGGTTATCGCCTGCCGCTATCCCTTTCGTACCTGTCAGTGTCAGCAGCAAACAACCGATGCTGATAAAAACCCGTCGCAAATTATCGGTTTTCATTTATTGACTCCTACTGGTATTCCGCCAGTAATGTTGCGCTCACATCAAATGCACCATCCGGCAATGTGCTGCCCGGTTGTTTTACAGGAACCGCCTGAATAACCGGCGGATTATCCGGTGAAACTGCAATGCGCTTGTTCAGCGTGAAAGGCTGCCCGTTCTGTGTCAGACGAATTGCCAAATTGGTGATATTGGTCTGCAATGCTGCGTCATCAAACGCGCTTACCGGTCCTATGACTGACAAACCCAGATCCCAGCCGCTGATATTGTCCTCACACACCAGGGTGTAATTGACCGGGCGACTGTAATTGATACCGTCCACTTTGTGGATCCCGACATTGTCCCCGAAATAGATGTCGATCATGTCGTTATCACTGATAGTGCAGGGCGGCGGAACCAGCAGTGTGCCGAACAATTTCATATTCGGAGTATCCGCACTGACACCGCCTGCCGCGATACAAAGAAGACCGCCCAGCAGGTGATATAAAAATCGCCGGTTATTTATTGCCATCATCAGGCTCCTTACTGATAGTCCAGTTCTAACGTTGCCGTCGCCGCAAAGTCACCGCCGGTAAGCACTGCGCTGATATCGCGGACGGGAACCGCCTCCAGTACCGGGAACGCGGGATAGGTAAATGCCACTTTTTCCCCGAGAGCAAGCTGACGCCCCTGATACAAAAGGCGTACGCCTAATCCGCTGATTTCAGTGCGCAGCGCGTCCGAATCAAACCCGGCGGCATTCCCTGTTATCGCCAGAGTCATGGCATTCGTCGGCATCTTTGAACATTCCGCGCTGTAATTAACCGGCTGCCGGTAACGCACACCGTCAATGCGCGTACTCATCACCTCACCGAAATCCACTAAAACAGTATTGCCGTTGTTAATAACACAGGGCGGTGGCGCAATAACATTGCCGCGGATGGTGATATAGGTAATACCGGGGACACCCCGCGAACCGGCTGCTGCCTGTGGTAACGCTCCCGCTGACGCTATCAGCGGAAAGACACTGAATACGGAACAGAGAAACCATCTGATCCGCTCTGTTTTCATCCGCTTATCCATGGTTCTCTCCTGTCCGCTCAGTTACCGGCGGCTGTTTTTGCCACACTGCACTGTGTTCCCTGACAGCTGAACTGCAACTGCGGGCGGCCGCCGTAATCGTTGATGTATGTTAAAACCGGCACATTTCCCAGTGCTGCCGCACTGAGGTTGAGTGTTCCCTGACTTTTTGGTGCAACCATCAGGGGCGTAAATCCATCCAGACTTTTGCCGTTCAGCCCGGTCAGGGCATCGACGATGGTCACGTAATACGCAGTGGGATTATTCACTTCATAATTATTTCCCTTACGGGTGAGTGTGATTTTTTCCTGCCACGGATTTGTCAGATCTGTTTGTGTGGCATAGATAGCCTCCGGGCGGTAGAACAGCTTAATGCGGGTTTGCAGCGCGATTTGCAGGACATTCTGCCGGTTGCTGCGCGGGGGAATTTCCCGCAGATTGAAATAGAAAACGCTTTCTCTGTCCTGTGGTAGTGCGGCTATGTCCGGGATACCCTGAATTTTTACCTGGCTCTTATCACCCGGCTCAATGCGTTGCACCGGCGGTAATACCACCAGCGGGGCGGATACTTTCTGACCGCTCTGATCCTCAATCCAACCCTGTGCCAGATACGGCAGCTCTTTATTCAGATTACTGACATTCAGGCTGACGGATTTTTCCGCTCCGTTAAAAATAATACGGGTGCGATCGAGCGCGATCGCTGCCTGTACCTGTATCGTTGCCGTCAGCATGGCAGCGGCAAGCACAGTAATACTGATTTGTTTAACTGACATCATAGTGAATCACTCATTTCGTTACGTGTGGGTGGTGATAAAACAGGTTGCTCTGCGGCGTTCAGCCATTTCCCGCCGGATGTGCCAGGGGACGCCGGTTGTGGCAGCGGTACTGCTGTCTCAGCGACGGCGGCAGATTGAATGTTGCAGGTCAGCAAAAGTGTGGACAGTGATTGTCCGGGCTGAAGTTCAGGGACGGTTATGTTGCATGCTGGTTCACTGCCGCGGCGCAGTGTCAGTACATCCCCGCTGTTAATACCGCTGAGATAAACCTGTCCGCCATCATTAACTATTCCGAGTTCCCGGTTATCTTCTGACATAATTACCGCGCCGAACGGAGGCGTACTGCCATCCGACAGACGAACAGTCGCCATCGCTTTCTGCCCTGACAGCACATCAAACTTACGGTAGCCAATAGCGCCCTCAGTCAGAGTTAACTGCTGAACAGAACGGCGGGCTTCTGCATTTTCAGGCAGTTTATTGATGTCAATCCCGGCACTGTTCCGGAAGTAATTATTCATATCCGGAAGTACCGCTTTACCGAAGCGATTGGTATAGCTGAGTGCACCGGTACTTCTTACCGGAACACCGGCAACACCTGATGTATCCACCAGCAGCCGTGCGCTGCCAGGCATATTGATCCGGTGGAGTGCGCCGCCCTGAGGTGTCATGGTTACCCCGCCCTGAAGAGAGAGGGACGCTGAGGTATATTCGCCGTCAATATGACTTGCACTGGCAGTTACCAGTGCGCTGTCAGCATAGCGCATGTAATATCCGTCAGCAGATGCTTTGCCGTTACTGCTCAGTCCCGTGCCGAGGCGGTAACTGTTGTTATCATCCGGGCGATCGAAATAACTGACATTATGGGAATTTCCGCCGCGATTAATGACACTGTTATAACTAATGGTGGCGCGATCGCCCCACGGCATACTGACATTGAGATATACACCATCATCATTTTTGCTCTGAAATTTATTACGGTACGCCGACAGACTGATATTGATGTTTTTATAACTGCCGATATCCATATATTTAGCCAGTGACAGGTTGTAATTGTCGTTATCCGGGCGATTCCAATACGTCTGATGGCTGTAATTCAGATAAGTGCTCAGTCCGATATCCCTGAACTGTTTACTGAGCATGATGGTGTAAAGCTCTTTATTGTTATCCGCATTATTGTCGTGGTAACGCCTGTCGAGGAACTGATTCATACTCATAAAGTCGCGTTCGGAAAAACGATAACCGGCGAATGTCACCTGGCTGTCCAGCTCTTCAAAGCGTTTGGAATAACTCAGACGGTATGAACCGCCGCGGTACTGTTTATCTTCACGGGGAAGACGGGCAAAGGACTGTGTCGCATCAAAAGAGATGGCGCCGAAGGCCATCAAATCACGGCCCACACCAAGAGAAGCCGCATTGTAATCACCGGCGACCAGAGAACCGCCGTACAGAGACCAGCCGTTACTGACCCCGAGGGAAAACTCGCCCATCCCGAATACCGGGCCTTTTGCATGGCGCCCGATCTCTGAAGGTTGTCCGGCAGACAATTTATACTGCACGCGGCCCGGACGGGTCAGATACGGAATATTGGCTGTATCCATCTGAAATGACTGAACAGAACCATCCTGCTCTTCAATCCTGACATCCAGCTTACCGCTGACCGCATCATTGATATCCTGAATACGAAACGGCCCCGGGGCGACCTGGGTTTCATAGATAACCCGCCCCTGCTGACTGACAGTAATTTTGGCATTCGTTTTTGCCACACCGGTGACTTCCGGTGCATAACCGCGCAAATTTGGCGGCAACATATTGTCATCGGTCATCAGGTTGATACCGATGTAGCGGAAATTATCAAAAATATCTGAGCGGGAGAATGTTTCTCCCATCGTCAGTTTCGCCTGTAATGGTGCAATGGCGCGATAAATATAGGTCTGGCTCCATGTCCAGTTGCGCTCAGAGCGCTCACCGGTTCCGGTGCTGTGGCGGAAATTTCCCTGCCAGTCGGCACGGGCACGCCAGACACCTAAATTTGCACCGAGTGTCCCGTTGCCGGTAACCTGCTGTGTCTGCTTACCCTGCACCGGATCATTAACACCGGCATTAAGATTGTAATCAAACATCACACCGGAAATCCCTTCATCCCAGCGGGAAGGCGGATCCCAGTTTGCGGCTGTATATTCGAGATACGCCTGCGGTATTGTCAGCATAAGTACGCTGTCACTCAGTTTCAGTGACAAAGACATACCGGGCAGTGATGTGGTATCCAGACACTGATTGTCATTCCACCAGCGCAGACGTTCTGTCCATTGCGGTTTCAGCCCGGTTTGAGCAACCAGCGCAGGTGAAAGGCAGGCAATGCTCCCTTTAGGGTCGTCAGGCGGAACGATATAAGGCACCGGATAAATATCCGGTAATTCACTGTTATTTACCCTGATAAAAAAATCATAAGTCCCCGGCATGATATAACCCGCACGGGCAAAATCAGAAAGATCGATATTCTGTTTATCATTTACATCCAAAATATCGGTATTAAAGTCGATATCCTGATTATCTGAATACGCCGCCGGCATAAATCCGGCCAGAATAAATGAAATTAAAACTGTCAGTCTCCGGCGCGGGCCGGTACTCAGCGCAATTACCATAATGGATCCAATCAGCTCGGTTTAATAATATTCCAGCTTGAAACCCAATATTGCCCGGAAATAACCGGACTGAAGTTCATCACTGTTTTTGACCAGACGCGCCTGATAGCGCAGCGCCATATTATCGGGATCAATATCTGCGGGTGGTAAGGGGTGACCCGGAACGGCTTCATGTCCGTTGCGATCGGAAACAGCCAAAGACGCACCTTTACCTGAACCGGTCAGTTGAAAATGGCCGTCCTGTTCCGCACCTTCAAATGTCACCAGAAAGCGGGGGCTTTCCGTCTTTTGCCCTTTTACCGGTACAACCGTGCATTCTGTCAACCTGATCCAGAAATGATCCGCAGGCCCTTGTCCCTCATCACGCAGCATCGGTACAGAGACATCAGATAACATCACCACTTGTTCACGGCTCGCTGTGGAGATGGTACAAACCGGCTCCAGAATTGAGCCCTGCATCTGAACTGCACCAAACCGCAGGCTGGTTTTTGCATCTTGTTTGGTTTCACCCGCCGGTACCTGAGCAGAAAAACACACAACAATTACCAGTAGCCCCGGGGTCATTATGTTGCTACCCATTTCCGTCTCCGCTAAACGCGCACAATTAAAAACCGGCACAGGTCTTCCGTAATCTGTGCCGGAATTGATTACTGGTAAGTCAGTGCGAAAGTAGCGATAGCGGTGAAATCACCCGGAACCGCAGCTTCAGCGGAAGAACCCTGCAGATAAGCTGCAAAATTCAGGTCGTTGTTACCATCACGCAGTGCCTGCTCACGACTTGGTGCGCCTAATTTGATTTGCTTACCGCCTGCATCGGTAATAACAACCGCTGCATTTTTTGCCATCCCTTCAATACCCAGGGAACCGGCTAAAATATCCGCTGCTTCAGAACCGCCAAATGTGGTTTGTACTGTTTTATAGGTTTCAGTTGTGCAATTTTCTAATGAAACTTTAAAATCACGGGAATTACTGCGTCCGCCATCTTTTAATGCCGCAGTAGAAATCTGACCTAACGGAACAGTCTGGTTTTCGGTATCAGGTGTAATTGAACAAGGCGCATCAATAATTGAACCGGTAAATTTAACAGTACCGTGTCCCTGATCTTTTACCGGCGAAACAGGATCAGCCGCGAATGCTGAACCGGCAACCATTGACATACCAAAACCCAGAACTAATGCTAATTTATTAAAAGTCATGTTATTCCCTATAATTACAATTTATTTTTTGATATTGAAAAATAATGCGGAAGTACGCCGTATATATGAACTCACAGCCGCGACATTGTTATTTGGTGAATAATATTGCGCTGTTATGAAATGAATCAAAAACGGAACAAAATACACCAAATTGTTCCATCAGGAATTAACATCTGTAAGTTATGCGTATATTATTCAATTATTCTTTTTTTAGTTTAAAAACAGACTAATGACATATTTTTACTCGTCACTGTTTTTGAATTGCATTAAAACAATTATCCGTCACCGAACCCGGAGAGGTCAATCAGCAGAATAAAATATCATTCTTTTAAAAATTAATGACTTATGATCACGAATCCGGAGGGATACATCAATATTTGACTAAGGGGAAACCTTTAGTAATAATTAAAAACAGTTTGGTGTATTTTGTCTTTTTATAAATAGGCGGAGTTAACATCTGCATTATCACCATAAACCGCCAGTTTATCAGGCTTGGAAGACAAATAGCCCTATTAATCCTTATGAATATATTGTCAATATGTAAACATTATGTAACCACTATCATCCTGTCCGTTGTCTTTATTCATATTTATTACTTGCTATAGTTATATCTCTGGCTTTTATGATTTTATTGGACAATAACAGGAATAATCATGGATAAACGCAAATTTCTTACCCGTTCTGAAGTTAATGCTATCCTGGAACAAGCAAAAAAAAGCCGCCACGCCAAAAGAAATTACTGCATGATTTTAATGTGCTATTTGCATGGTTTTCGCGTCAGTGAATTATGTAATCTTTCTCTTTCTGATATTGATCTGGATAGCCGGCTTATTTATGTCAGGCGTCTGAAAGGAGGATTATCGACCACACAACCACTTATTGATATTGAATATAATGCATTAACAGCTTGGTTAGCTGAAAGAGAAACCTGGCGTAACCAGGATTTAGAATGGGTATTTTTATCACAGAAGAGCGGGGCAATTTCCCGGCAGCAGGTACATACATTATTAAAAAGATATGGAAAAGATGCGCATATATCCGTTCAACCTCATCCGCATATGCTGCGCCATGCCTGCGGGTATTCATTAGCTGATTTAGGACGGGATACACGGTTAATACAGGATTATTTAGGACACCGCAATATTTCACATACCGTTATTTATACCGCCAGTAATTCAAAACGTTTTCAGCAAATATGGGATCCGCTTCGTGGTTGACCTGCTGATAAAATATACAAGTTTATTATTTTCCGTATCAATTAAGATGACTTATTCATAAATAAGCACAAAGTAGCTATCCGGTTATTTATTCACTTATTTTTATAAATCCCACCTAAACCATAACTCCGGACAATGATTAATGTTGGTTAGTTATGGTTTTACCACCGATCAATATTATTCATAACTGTTCGTTAAATGAACTGTTATTTTTCCATATATTTGACCAGTTGGTTATCTGTCGTACTGAGTTGCTGCAATGTCTGAAAAAATAAACCCGGTTCAATTTTCAGTGCTGCACAAAACATCAAAAAAGCTTCAATCGTAATTTGAGTAATACCCCGCTCATAGCGGGAAACCTGCTGCTGACTGATACCACAGCGGGCAGCCAGCTCACAACCGGTTAAACCAGCCGTCCGGCGATACTGTCTGAGCAGTTCACCTGCCAGTATATTTGTATAGAGTTCATTTTGTGTTGTGTTATTCATCATAATATCAACCAATGTTATTTTTTTAAGATGGTATTTTACTGGTATTCCAGTGTCATTGTGACTGAGGAGTTGCCACTGCCGCCGGTAATCTGAGGCTCAACCTGGCGATAAAATGCTTTCATTGCAGCGTTATTTTTCCCTGAAGAACTGCTGCTGATCAGCGTGACTGATGTATCATAACGCACTGACTGCCAGCTTCCTGATGATTTCTCGTGATGCACTTCAATCACCACCCCTTTGGCTGAATTTTCACCTTTATCCAGTCCGATGTAGTACTGGCTATCAGAGGAATAGCGGTTTCCGTCCAGTTTTGCTTTCACACCTGCGCCGGACGGACAGCTGAATTCCAGTGCAAAGGGTACTGCCGCCGAAACAGAATCAATACCGCTGCCAATCCCGCTCTGACTGTGTGTAAACCAATGCCCCAGGTGAACATGAGTATCCGGTGTTTTCAGCTCACAGGTATTACTGGTGATCCGTCCGTTGATCCGGACTTCAACTGTTTCAGCAAAACTGATGGCCATATTACATACTGCCGTCACTAATAAGATAAGTGAAATACTTATTTTTTTTATCATCACTAACATACTGTTTTCCCTTTACCGATAAGTCACGGTCATATCAAGGATGGCATTAGCTTCACCGGGGGTAACCTGATTTGATGTTTTGATATACCGGAATACCAGAGGCATAACATAATCCCCGCTCTCAGTTTGCTTGTTTCCGACATCAAAATAGGTCCCCATGTTATATGCCTGATACCCGCCAAAGCCGGTAACCTGATAGCCTATGCCCTGCGCTGTTGTTGATGCGGTTGGTTTTGTCAGGGTAATAACATTACTTCGGTTAGCCGGTTTATTTTGATCCGTAAACATCACTTTAGGCAGCACTCCCGAATCACAATTCACCATCCAGACATCCTCCCGGGAAGCAAACGTTCCGTTAACTCCTGTTTTATTCACTTCTTCCCAGTTAACTTCCTTCATTCTCACATCTGTACCGCCCCGGATATGCGGAAACTTGCAGGTTGGTGCACGAACAGTGACTTTGCCTGATAACTGAACAGTACCGGTATCGGTTCCCTGAGATCCGTTACAGGCAACGCTGACTTCGCTGATATCACGGTTCAGGCTGTATGTGCCGGGTTTTGCTTTTCCCGGAATTGTCACCAGCCGATAACCCCAGCGGGTCAGTGAGCCCTCTTTAGCTTCTGCGCCATGTTGTGCACGACCGATATCCGTCCAGGTGCTGCCTACCGGTGAATTCGTCCGGCTGCTGCGGTTACCCGCACCATACGCCGCATCGGTAAAGGCGATCAGCCCGATACCTTCAATATTGGTTTTCTGAATAGTGTGTGTTTTGCCGGTTACCGGATCGGCGATTGTTCCCGCGTTATCCGCCCGCTTAAATCGGGCCTGAATTGGTTTCTGATACTGTCCGTCCGTCGTACAGATAGTGGTATCGGTCCCGCCTTCTGCCCAATCGGTCAGAAAACGGTTCTGTAAATCACCTACTTCACCTGCTTCAAATGTATAGTTTCCGAGATCCAGTGTCACGGATTGTCCTGCCGCAAACGCCCCTGTTCCCGCGCCTGTCATCATAACGGTGGTGGCCAGCAGCAGGGTTGTTATTCTGTTATTGCGCATTGCTTTCATCTGTGTTTTTCCTGTTTCAGAATTACCGGCACTGCGCCGAAATTTGCTTAACAACCTGTGCCGCCTGATCGGCAGGCAATACATAATCTGCACTACATTGTTCATCGGGACGCGCGCCCCACTTCACACTGACCTTGCCGCTGTCAGGCATTCCGCTGAGATAAACAACACCGTTTTCATCCACAATGCCGCTGTTATCACTGCCTGAATCTGAGGCTATCGCGCCGAAAGGCAACGTATTTCCCTGACGGGTCAGTTTCAGCAGAAGACGTGAGCCGATACGGGTCTGCATATCTGCCAGTACAACCGCACCGCGTGTCGGGACAACCGTTGTACTGTTATTCAGCAGTTCAACGTTCTCATCCATTCCGTTAATATTTAATGCAATATCATTCTTTGTATAGGCAGTAACTGACGGGATAACCGCATAGCCACGGGAGTCTGTTTTAACACCATTTTTATTCTGAACAGCAACATCCGCAGCGCCCGGAGCCCGCACCAGTGCAATAGTTTCACCCAGTGGCTGAGAGAGTGTCACGCCGTACGGATGAACCACCACGCCACCCTGCACACCGTAATTAACCCGCTGACTGTTGTCTCCGTAGTTATAACCGGCATTCATAAAACCCTTTTCGCCACGATAAGAAACCCCGGCATTTCCGCTGTTATTATGCTGGCGGAAGTCATAACCCTGCTGAACCGAATAGCTCAGTGCATTATTTTCAAGTGCGCTGCCGCTGAAACCTGCCATTGCAGTGCTTCCGCCATCACGGGATGTTGTCATGCTGCTGATAAGTGAATAATTATTGCTGCCGCCCAACGGGATACTGATATTCACAGCAAACTGATGGTCAGCTTTATCTGTTGCCGGTGTGTCTGTATAGGTGTATGCAAGGCTGTAATTCATCTGACGGAATGAATTGCTGTAACCTGTGTTAATCGTGCGCTCTTCCCCATCCTGCCCCCAGAAATTCTGCTGATATGCCGAGAAATACAGGCTGCCGGCAGCATCACCAAGGGACTGACTGACATCGGCCTGAATGCGGGTGCGCTTGTTATAACGGGCACTTGATCCATTATTTTCATTCGCTTCTGCAAAATCGTAATACCCTTGCGTTGAGTAGCGGTATCCCGCCAGCGCCAGTGTTGTGCCGGTTTGCATCATGCTTTTAGAGTACTGAAAACGGTATGACTGCCCTTTTTCTTTTTTATCGAGCGCGGTCTGTGTGGTGACAGCGTGAATCACATCGGCCGATAATGCACCGAAGCGACCTAAATTCAGACCGGCGCCCAGGGAATACGCCTGATAGTCAGACGAATAAATCGTGCCGCCGTACAATGTGGTATTAAGTGGCATACCGTACGCAGCAGAGCCTTCAAAAAAGAGCGGCTCTTTGGTATTTTCCGTACCGGTACGGTACTCACCGAGGTTCAGGGAATATTTCAGGCTCCCCTCACGCTGCATCATGGCTAATGAAGAGAACGGCACCACAAATGTGCGCTCACGACCATCTTCTTCTTCAATTGTCACATCCAGATTACCGCTGTATGACGACGGATACAGATCAGCAATTTCAAACGGGCCGGGTGCGACATAGGTCTGATAAATAACATAGCCATTCTGGCGGATAGTGACCTGCGCGCTGCTCTGTGCGATACCACGGACAACCGGGGCAAAGCCACGCTGACCGGCCGGCAACATAGACTCATCAGATGACATCCGTATTCCGCGGAAAGGAACAGACTCAAACACATCGCCGGACGTTGCTGTATCACCCAGGGTCAGACGGGAATGCAGGGACTGAATATTGCGCTCAACATAGTTTTTCACATTCGACCAGTTACTCTCTCCGCCGTTACGGCTGTATGTCGAGAAGTTACGGACACGCCATGCGCCAAGGTTGACGCCACTTTGCGCACTGACAAACTGGTTTTCCTGCGATTTGTTACTACGGGAATACCAGGTTTTCGCACCATTAACTGTGTAATTGAGCAAAAATGCCGGTAAGCCCTGATCCCACTGCGATTCATCGGTAAAGCCGCGGGCTTCCTGACTCATAGCCGCCTGCGGAATACTCAGGTTCAGGCGTTGCTGCTCAAATAAGAAGTGTGACTGTGACTGCGGGATGCGGGCATGTGTATCCGATATTTCTTCATCATCAGATAATTCTTTAAATGCGGGCAGAGCATCTGTTTTCACTCCCCACTCTTTTAGCATCGCTTTTGTCACGACCGGCACTAATTCCTGCGTTTTTTCATTCTGAATAAAACGGACTGTCGCGCTGCCCATATTTTGGTTATTTACCACAATCGTGACGTAATAATCACCGGGCAATTGTGTTCCTGACTGAGAAAATTGCTCCAGGCTGACAAGATCAGCGACATTCTCATCACTGACATTATTTAATGCCGCCGGATTAAAATAATCATCTGCCTGTGCAAAGTGCGTTGTGGTAAGCAGCACTGCAATAGTCACAGTAATAAAACGGGCAACCGGATTTAATAAAAATCGTGTTTTCTCCGGCACATTACCCATCCTGATTTTATTTTCCGTCAATGTCATTAATTGTTTTTTCATTTTATTTATTTCAATCTGACTGAATAAATGGATAACGTCCCGGAGTGATTAACACTTTTATCTGTACAGAATAATACTGTATTTATAGCGTTACATTTTTTGATTCGGTTTTTCCGCCAAAATCATTAATCGCTTTCCAGGTTACTGTGCCTGATTTTGCATGACCGGATAATGCCCAGTTTTCAGTACTGAAAGGAGCGATAACACCGGCATCTTCTATCTCTTTATTTCCAATTTTCAGCTCTGCCAGATTAATATAAAAAGGTGTCGGGTTTTTTGCTGTTAACTGATTACCCTGAACAGAAAATGTAACCTCTTTATAGGCGCTTTCTGCATCTGAATCTTTTAATCCCGCAGGACGGTAAAATAGTTTAATACGGCTGTTAATTGAAATTAATAATGAATCTTTGGCATTAGGATCCGATGCCGGAATAGCTTTTACATTTAACCAATACAGTGTTTCGCGATCCTGTGCCAATGTGTCTTTCGTCAACACAACCCGTAATGCATTTTTTTTCTCACCATCGAGGCGAAATAACGGCGGCGTGATAACAAATTCCGTAGCTGCCTGCTCTTTACCGGCATCCGTAATCCATGACTGAATCAG
Source organism: Morganella psychrotolerans (assembly GCF_001676055.1). Taxonomy (GTDB): domain Bacteria; phylum Pseudomonadota; class Gammaproteobacteria; order Enterobacterales; family Enterobacteriaceae; genus Morganella; species Morganella psychrotolerans_B. Next base: position 28,016 of record NZ_LZEX01000004.1, read on the forward strand.
ATACGGCGTTTTATCCGGGTTATTCACTGTAACAGAGGATTCTTTTTGTTTACCGTCATACACCATACGCGTGCCGCTCAGTGTCACACCTGCGTGAGATGACACTGAAATAAATGAGAACATCGCCGTCAGTAAAACAGGAAATAATTTACGCATTGTCTTCGCCTTATGAGAGAAAAGGATGAGGCTAACGGTGATTAGCCCCCTCATCTTAGGTGGTGTATTAACCGTAGGTCACATCAACCTGAATAGTTGCACTGGTATTACCATCTTCAATATTTTCATCAGAGATTTTCACAAAACGGGCAAAATAATCCTTTATCGCAGAACCATCTTTAATATCTACACGGTCAACAACAGCGCCGGTCTGGAAATAATCGGTACCATCGGCTGTTTTACTTAATCCGATACCAATAACAGATTTATTCTTATCTGCTACATCGAAGATACCCGCAGTACTTTGTCCGCCGACAAATTTAACCTGTGCAATAGAAATACCACCACATGTTGCAAAATTCATAGAAAATTTAACCGCTGGTGTTACAGAAGAAACAGCCGCTAAATCAGAACCTTTGTGGCTTCCTAATAAGACATTCGCTGTTGCTTTTTCTGCATCTTCTCCATCTACTGTAATAGCGCAGGTTTCATCCTGAAAAGAGCCGCTGAATTTAATATTTGCGGTGTCGCTTAACGGACCGGCATTAGCAAATGAAGATAAAGACATAACAGCAGCAGCAGATGATGCGAGTAAGATATTTTTGAGTTTCATAATTAGACCTTAAGATAAAAGTTTTCCGTAAACAATAATGTCTCATAACACTATCATCCGGATTGAGTTAATAAATTTAATATGCTTTATAAATATGTTCTATATAAATACAAACCTAAACGATTAATAAACAACTTTGATATATAACTTGAAATTATTTCTAATATTATGCAGGAAACATTTTATCTAAGATAATAGATTCTGTTTACCCGGTAATATAATGTTTGTCGTTCATGTCCTGATGGCAACTATTATCGGTTTGACTCTGTTAACTGTCAATTAACCGGATTTTGGTAAATGTCTTTTTTTGTAATTGTTACTCTCTTAACGATAAAATCCATATTCTTATAAATCAATTAGTTATACAAACACCCCTTTTACTGAAAATACCAAATAGCAGTTAAATCGACTAATAAGAACATATTTTGACTATAAATTAAGATTTAATATGATGAATAAAAGTCATTTTGTTAAATATAACTCCACAAACATAGCAATGTAACAAAATAAATCATAAAAATGCATAGGATTTATACAGGGAAAAAAATAACATAATAAAAACACAAATAATATGTTATATTTCAAATAATTAAGTATACATTAAATAAATTTATTATTTCAGATGGGTTGGCTGTATGATTTAATTAATAAAAATCAATTGGTTATATTTTATTATTACTGAACTGAAGATGTGTTGATGTGTAAAAAAAACAAGAAAATTTAAAATAAATAATATAACCGACTGTTATAAAACGATAAACACCCCACCTTAAATCAGATAATTATCAATATAAAAGTCAATTATATTTATTAATAAAAATACAACCATTATGCTTATTTTATTAACATGAAATAATATTCAGTATTATCAATATGATACAAAACACAAAGTCATTAATAAATTTACACTATCGTACTGCAGTGACATTCCGAACACGTACAATAAGAAACCAAACTAATCATTTCATGACGCCTAAATGTAACTGTTTTATTTCCGTTTAAGATCGGATTTTCAGGAAATTCACGGGTTTTCCGGCTCACACGGTATTACATAGCCGTCAGTTTTCCGGAATTCATATACCTTATTCATTCAAACTGCAGGTGTGTTGTCTTCGGTCAACCAGCAGATTCACCGGCTGCATTCTGAATGATGCCGGGTATAAGCAACTCTGTACCTGATGCTACCGATGGCAATCCCGTATTCTGACACCGGAACAGTACACCGCTGATGAGAGGGACGATTATAATAACGGCATGCCCGCTTAACCATATTCTACTGAAAACCTCTGTTTAAAATGGGGGGATTACCAAATCACCGCACTCTCTTTAGCCACAAATTACAGACAAGCAAAAGAGGTGATTCCGATGCACAGACACGGTCATGCAAAAAGCAGAGGGGCGCGTACTGCCCGGCTCCGGCCTCTGTCTGATCCGCCCCCTATAATTCATTAATAAATTTTATTTATAATGTCAGTGTAAGAAGGCAGGATGATTCATTGAGATAGTTATCTTCGTCATATTACATTTTGACAAAAAATAGTTTTACACACCAAAAAAATGAAATAAAACCGGAAGATCACATGAAACGTTAAATATTTTATTTCTATATAGACTATTATAATGGTGTTCGAACAAATTCTTATTGGTGATTTGTCTGTGTCGATTCAAATTACAAGCAATAAGCCAAAAAGGAGGCAGCCGCCTCCTTTTTACCATCTGAAGAAAATATATATCTCCTCTTCACACTTCATAACCCCAGTAGAATAATCTATTTTCTGTATTCATTATTTCAGGTTTTTAAGATATAAAAAAAGGAGGCTTTCGCCTCCTTTTTTACTGTCTGAATACTGTCTGAAATAAAATCAGAACTGGTAAACTAAACCTAAACCAACCACGTTGTCGGTATTGATACCGGCACTGCGGGTGAAGTCGTTTTCGTCTAACAGGTTAATTTTATAGTCGATCAGAGCTGACATATTTTTGTTGAAGTAGTAGTACGCACCTAAATCAACATATTTAACCAGGTCCTGGTCATCGCCGAAACCATTGTTGTTCAGGCTCTTACCTTTAGATTGCAGGTAAGCGATGGACGGACGCAGACCGAAGTCGAACTGATACTGAGCCACTAACTCAATGTTCTGAGTTTTGTTAGCCGTTTTTGCTGCGTCGTTGTCGTTGTTACCATAGTGAGTCATGTTACGGGTTTCGCCGTAAACTGCTGCCAGGTACAGGTTGTCAGCATCAAATTTCGCACCGACGTTCCATGCTTCTGCACGGTCGCCCAGGGCGCCGCTTGCCAGGTTATCTTTCTGACCCTGCGGACGTGCAGAACTTGAGTATGCACCACCCACGCTTACGCCCCAGCCAATGTCATACGCTGTGGAGAAACCGAAACCGTCGCCGTTTGCGGTGTTGTCGTAGCTATATACGTCATTAATATTAGTACCACGGTTTGCGATAGAGTTATCGTCGTTCGCACCCTGATACTGTAATGCGAAGCTCAGACCATCAACGTAACCGAAGAAATCAGTGTTACGGTAAGTCAGCAGGTTTGCTGCACGACCTGTCATGTAAACGTCAGTCTGCGTCATGGTATCATTACCAAAGATTGGCAGAACATCGGTCCATGCGTTGGTGTCATAAATAACACCGTAGTTACGGCCGTAGTCCAGTGAACCGAACTCAGCAAATTTCAGACCTGCGTAAGCTAAACGAACTTTATTGTCGTTCTCGCCTTCGGTGCCATTGGTTTTAATTTCGTTTTCGAAACGACCAAAACCGGTTAATTGGTCAGTGATTTGAGTTTCACCTTTGATACCGATACGGAAACGGGAGTCATCACCGTCCTGGCTGCCGGCATTACCGTTATTGTCATTGTCGCTGAATAAATGACGAACATCGACTTTACCGTACAGGTCCAGTTTATTGCCGTCTTTGTTATAAACTTCTGCTGCGCTTGCAGCGCCACTTAATGCAACCAACGGGACTAACACAGCTAATAATGTCTTTTTCATTTTATATTCCTATTATATTAACCACTACTCTCTGACTTTATTGATATAAAATCTTTTAGATTATTCACCCTGATAACGCATATTACAATACTTAAACAGCCCCCGGACCACTCTGATAGCAAGATATGTTAAAAAAACGCATTTATTGCATGATAAACATGATAAGTAGTTTCATACCGGCAGCATTTTTAGTTAAAACCAGCCAGGGAATGTCGCACAGATAGCTAATTATCATTATCGACATAGTGATAGAGGTAATTAATTAAAATAAAGACTCTTATTTAAATTTAATGAATAAATCATTCAAATTATTTAATGAAAAAATTCATAATAAAATAAATAAACCGGTTTCTTACTTATAATATAAAGATTGTCAGAAACCGGAAAAACCATCAATAACTATTAAGTATTATTTATATTATATGCGGTAATGATGCTTATCCAGCCCATATTTTCGCATCCGTAAATAGAGCTTTTTACGCGGAATTTGCAGATACTCTGAAACATCATTAATCCGGCCCTGATGAATATTCAGCGCTTCGGTAATAATCTGCCGCTCATAGCTTTCCACGCGCTGATCCAGTGCAGTCGGGACAACGGACGGCAGCAACGGATTTGCCGTATCACCCATCGGCATAATTCCGACAGCGTACAGCTCTGCGGCATTTGCCAGTTCGCTGACATTGCCCGGCCAGTGACGGCGGGTCAGTTTTTTGATCAGAGGCTCAGCAAGCGTCGGTAACGGGAGATTCAGCCGCTGACAGGCCTGCTCCAGATAGTGATGAAACAGCGGTGCGATATCCGCTTTGCGCTGTGCCAGCGGCAGGCAGGCAATCTGGGTCATTGAGAAACAATAATAGAGCTCGGCAATAATTTTCTGCTGTTTGGTCAGCATGATAAGCGGCGTATCAGAGATACCGGCCAGACGGAATGTCCGCTGCTCCTGACGAATATGCTGCACCAGCCAGCGCTGCTGGTTCAGCGGCATCAGGTCAATGTTCTTTATCACCAGTGTGCCGTCCGCCACTTCATCCAGCCAGGCAGCCAGCGGAATGTCCTCTTCATCATTAAACAGCGTTTTGATAACCAGCGGCGAGCGTTTGTTATTACTTATCTGATGCAGGTAACGGGCAAGGTAAGTACGCCCGCTGCCCAGTTCTCCGTGCAGGAAGACACCGGCATGTGTTTCTGATAATCCCTGAAGCTGCCGGCGCACATGCTCAGTCCATTCGCTTTGTCCGACAAAATTCAGTGTTAGCTGTTCACTGCTCCAGCGTCGCTGAATGACCCGCTGTTTACGTGCAGCCAGTGCTTTGTCCACCAGATCAAGCAGATGCTCCGGGTCCACCGGTTTTTGTAAAAAATCCCAGGCGCCCTGCTTCACAGCTTCAACTGCCATCGGCACATCACCGTGACCGGTTATCAGCAGAACTGGCAGATATTTATCTTTTTCCAGGAACAGTGCCATCAGATCCATTCCCGAGCAGCCCGGCATACACACATCACTCAGTACGATGCCACACCAGTCGCGGTGAACCAGATCTTTAGCCACCAGCGGATCATGGCAGGCATACACCCGATACCCGGCCTGATCCAACAGCAGGCAATACGCTTCCAGGACATCCGTGTCATCATCAATTAATAAAACATCGTAGTGGTCATCAAGCATATTCAGTTACCTTTTTAAAACTCAGAATCACACATCCGTTGCGGGTCAGCGTGGAGGCAATGTGCAACCGGCCCCCTAATTGCTGCATGATGGAGCTGCTGACAGACAGCCCGATCCCCAGACCGATTTCTTTACTGGTGGTGAAGGGTTTCATCAGTGAATCAGCCAGCGCCAGAGGCCAGCCGCAACCGTTATCACTGATAAAGAGGGTGATATCGTCACCGGACTCCGTGTAATCAATAGTGATGTCTGCCGCCGCCGGTGAAGCATCCAGCGCATTCGCCAGCAGATTCACCAAAACCTGCTGGATACCGATAGCATCCCCCTGCACCTGCGGCAATTTGTCCGGCTGATGCAGTGTCACATCGCGCATCTTATTCTGTAATGCCAGAATATCCCAGGCGTCCTGAATACTCTGATGTAAATCAATCGGCTGAAGCTGAGCGCCGTCATCCCTCCGCCGGGCAAACTGACGCAGAGAGCGGATTATCCCGTCTATCCGGGTAACAAGTTGAGTGGATTTGCTCAGTGCATTGACGGCCGTTGTATTACTGTTGTCTGCTGCCAGCGCCCGTTTTGCCATATAAAGGTGCATCGACAGCGCATTCAGCGGCTGATTGATTTCATGCGCCAGTGTGGTCATTGTCTGCCCGACAACCGCAAGTTTTGCCGTCTGAATCAGCTCATTTTGTGTCGCGCGCAGATTATCCTCAATGGCTTTTCTGTCAGTGATCTCTTGTTCCAGCTGAATTTTTTGCCGGTTAATCTGATTGATGGTCTGACGTAACAGTGTACCGGCGCGGGCAATTTCATCCCGCCCGTCAACAGGGATCTCTGCCGTCAAATCACCCTGTCCGATCCGCGCAACCGCCTTATTCAGTGCGGTAAAACGCTTTACCAGCCGTGAACGGATAAAATAATGGTTAAACAGCACCGCCAGTAATAATGCCAGCAGAGCCGTAATAATGATGATGGTTCCGCTGTAGCTCATGATATTGGACAGATGATGATTCAGTGTCTGCAACTGACTGTGGCTGTTATCAAGCTGGACATCCAGCTGAGTGCGAAACCGTTCAAGGATGCGATCTTTTTCTGTCGTGGCTGCCGCCAGTTCTGCCCGTGCCGCCCGGTAATTATTCAGAACGCCAGGCATTTTGCTGTCAGACAAACCGATATCCAGTAATTCATCAATAGTCTGGCGCAATGTGACAGTACTCGGGTACATATCCTGCGCCGTTTCATTCGCCTGTACGCCGGACTTCAGATAATTGAGATAACGGACATAGCTGCTCGGATCATGATTGCTGTTGCTTCTGCTGCTGTCGTTTTGTTCATCACGCAGCCGCCCGGTCAGGTCATCCATTATCTGCCCTTCCAGACGCGCCAGGGTGTAGATAAGCTGTAATTCCCCCTGAACTTTACGCAGGCTGCCCTGTAACGCGGGCGCCGCGACGGATCCTGCTCTATCTGATCCAACAGTGATCCCTGTTGCCAGCTGATATCCTGTGAGAGCGAACTCAGTTCAGTATTGAAGTCATCATGCAGCCAGGCTATCCGCGCAGACAGGGTATTGACATTTTCACGTGCCAAAAACAAGGTATAAAGTGAATTATCAAGGCGTTGCAACAATACCTGACCTTGCTGCACAATCGCGGTTATCTGCGCCTGATCCTGCCCGGTCAGCTTCTGGTTAATAGTGTCAATCTGCGCCAGATGTGTGGTTATCCGGTTGCGCAGCTGCAAACGAGCCACGGTATCCGGTGCTTTCAGGAACTCGTTCAGTTCATCCACGATCCCGTTCAGCTGACCTTCAATCAGAAATGAAGCCTGAATACGCGGAAAGTAATCCCCCAGCGCATAACGGATCTGCCTGTTTTGTGCCTGCCAGGCGTAGAGACTGACACAACTGACGATCAGCGTCATCAATGTCCCGACAACAAAGGCGGCGCGCAGTATTCCGCTGATACTGAAACGGCCGATATAATGAGCAATTCGTTGTTTCATCGGACTTTTTCCAGCTCAGCAATGGCTTTACGCTGCTGCTCCTGAAAAAAACGCTGCCAGCGGATATACTCTTCTTCTGCTTTGCGGTTGTCTTCAAAACGCGTGTAATACACCGGATCCACACTTTCCTGTGCGGAAACCGGCATTGCGGTGAGTAATGCACGGACATGCGGCAGCGGGCGCTTAACGCGGGCTTCTGCCGTATAAAGCGCACGCCAGGCATCTTTTGATTCCGTTAAGCGGAAGGTAATCGCGGTATCAAAGAGTTGCTGCACCATACGCTGGCGTTTCAGCACCAGGTTTTCATCCATCGGCTGCGGGGAATTGAGCAAACGGCGCTGCTCCGGCTCCCTGGGATTACCTGCCGGCAGAGGTGTGACCGGGTATTTTCCGGTATTACTGTCCGCCAGAACCAGCTGCCCCTGTTCACTGAGCAGGAAACGGATAAATGCACGGGCATTCTCTTTATTCAGGCTGTGGCTGATAACAGCCACGAAGGTCGGGGAGGTTGCAGAGTCCGGTAAATAATTAAATGCCAGTTCCGGGTCGCTCAGCAATAAATAAGCATAGTTATCAATGATTGGTGCCGCGCCACCTAATCCGGCTTTGATTTTATCCGCCACCCCGAAGCTGCGCGAGGAAATAGTGGCAAAATTACCCGAGATATTCAGCAACAGACGCCAGCCTTCATCCCAGCCCCGCTGCTGTAACAGTGATTCAACCATCAGATGATAAGTATCAGAGCGCGACGGGCTGCTCATCAGCAGTAATCCCTGATAGCGACTGTCTGCCAGCGCATCCCAGGATAGCGGAAGCGGCAGGTTGTTATCTGCCATCCGCCGTTTGTTAACCAGCACGCCATAACCGGAAAATGCCACCGCCGCCACATTGTCTCTCAGACGCAACGGCACCAGTCTCAGAGAAACATCCGGCAGTCCCGGCAACTCCGCCAGGCGATCATGCTCCTGTAAGTGCTGTAACAGCATCGGCGACGAGGTCACTACCAAATCGACATTTTCCAGTGCCGGTGTATCCAGCAGACGCTCAAGTGCCGCACTGGTGCGGTTGATTGTCCGGACACGAACCGCCCCCGGCTGCTGCTGCCAACTGCTGATAATATGGGCAGTTGCTTCCGGGGAAAGTGTGGTGGCAATCACCAGTTCATCCTGTTTTGCCGCAACCGGCAGACTCAGTACCAGCGCAGCGATTACAGTAATAAGAGATGCCGCTAAACGGCAGATTCGGATTCGTGGCATAAGCAGGCTTCTGTAATTGTTCACCGGATGTGACTCACATCAAAAAAATGATATTTTCTTCAGTTTGTCGTAAAAGCCCGTTTGGGGCAAATTTTACCCGTTTGTTTACCGGCATCCGCACCATTGGTATTCCGGGAAATAACAAAAGGGAATGGATATGTATGTAAAAAACCAGAGCGTCACCGGAAATAGACGATAACATTGCAGGAAGTAATAATAGCAATAAATATCCCGGACGACAAAATAAGTATAAAAGCCTTACAGTTCAATATAAAAGCTATTTATATATTTTAACCCATCAATATACATTAATTATTTTTCTTAAATTTCATGATGATACACATACGTCATGCAAACAAACTTGTTTGTGTCAATTTATGTCATTTGTTTTTGTTATTGCGTCAAAAGTGACTCAATTTCACCGTATTGAGATATTTATTCAGGCGGAACATGATAACGCTGTCAGAAAAAAAACGACGACAACACACAGTAATTCTATTTTAAAAAATACATTTATACAGGTGAAATTATGCTGTCATTTTTAAAGCCTGCTATGGCAAAAAATAAAATCGCGCCTGAGAAAGTACCTGAAACCTACAAACGTTATCGTGTTCAGGCACTGCTCAGCGTATTTCTTGGCTATTTAGCTTATTATATTGTCCGTAATAACTTTACGCTCTCCACACCGTATCTGAAAGAAAACCTGGATCTGACCACAACACAGATCGGGTTATTAACCAGCTGTATGCTGATCACTTACGGCATCAGTAAAGGGATTATGAGTACCCTGGCCGATAAAGCCAGCCCGAAAGCCTTTATGGCCTTTGGCCTTATTCTCTGCGCCGTTGTTAACCTCGGTATGGGTTTCAGCAGCGCCTTCTGGTTATTTGTCGGCTTTGTTGCGCTGAACGGTTTATTCCAGGGGATGGGTGTTGGTCCTTCTTTTATTACTATTGCCAACTGGTTCCCGCGTCGTGAGCGTGGTCGCATCGGGGCGTTCTGGAATATCTCCCATAACGTCGGCGGTGGTATTGTCGCCCCTATCGTAGGTGCCGCTTTTGCCGTCCTCGGCACAGAGCACTGGCAGGCTGCGAGCTATGCGGTTCCGGCTGTTATCGCAGTTGTTTTTGCGGTTATCGTTCTGTTCCTGGGTAAAGGATCACCGGCACAGGAAGGTCTGCCGTCTCTTGCTGAGATGATGCCGGAAGAGAAAGTTATTTTAACCGCTTCTCAGAAAGAGCAGTCTCCGGAAAACATGACCGCATTCCAGATTTTCTGTACTTATGTACTGAAAAACAAAAATGCCTGGTATGTCTCTTTTGTTGACGTCTTCGTTTACATGGTTCGTTTCGGGATCATCAGCTGGCTGCCGATTTATCTGCTGACTGAGAAAAACTTTACCAAAGATCAGATGGGTGTCGCGTTCCTGTTCTTCGAATGGGCAGCAATTCCGTCAACACTGCTGGCGGGCTGGCTGACAGACAAACTGTTCAAAGGCCGCAGAATGCCGCTGGCTATCGTCTGTATGACACTGATCTTCTTCTGTCTGATTGGTTACTGGCAGAGCCAGTCACTGGCGATGGTCACCTTCTTCGCTGCCATTGTTGGTTGCCTGATTTATGTTCCTCAGTTCCTGGCATCAGTTCAGACAATGGAAATCGTACCAAGCTTTGCGGTAGGTTCTGCGGTTGGTCTGCGTGGTTTCATGAGCTACATTCTGGGTGCTACCCTGGGTACCACACTGTTCGGTTTCATTGTTGATCGTATGGGCTGGCACGGCGGGTTCTACCTTCTGCTGGGCGGGATCGTCTGCTGTATCATCTTCTGTGTTCTCTCTCACTTCGGTGCGCTGGAGCTGGAACGTAACCGCCAGAAAATACTGTCGGACGAAAAAACAGACAAGAAATCTGCTGCGGCAAACTAATTTCACTCTGTACTTTTTTAGCACTTATGTGCTGACATCAGGAAAATACGCAAACCCCCGGACTGGTTCCGGGGGTTTTTATTGCGTTGTTTGCGGGATAAAAAAATCCCCCTGCGCTGGCGCAGAGGGATCCGGTTACTGCTGTTCAGATTATTTCCACTGGTATTTCACGCCGATCATGGCGCGATCACCTGAGTAATCATCTGATCCCATCTGATGAGATACATTGCCCCAGAGAGTCCAGTCGGGAGATAACTGACCTTCGATACCTGCTTTGATTTCAAACCGGTTTGCCGGACGATCATCGCTGAAGGTGTAATGCTGATTAAAGGTCATGTCATTTTTCGCATTACTGTGTAACCAGTTTACTTCAACAAACGGCTGCGCCGATTTATCTGACTGCTTCTGATTTGCGTAAGTTACACGGGCACCCAGGCGGGTATCCACACTGTTACTGCGCTCACCTTTCATTATCAGACCCGTACCGCTGCTGCTGTCATCTGAATCATAAGAATTAAAGACAGCCTGCGCCTGTGGTGTTAATACCCACTGCTTTTCTGCATTTGGTTTATACATTGCCATACTGTAACCCGCTTCAACCGATGCACTGACTAAATTACTCTTATAATCTGATGAGTTACCCGCCATGGATACTTTGTTATCAAACCAGGCGTACTGCGCCCAGACATCCACATACGCATTGTTTTCATCTTCCCGGTTCTGATACCAGGTGCCGTATAAACCCACACTGTAAGCGCGGTCAATTTTCGCATCAGATTTCGTTCCGGTCCGTTTTGCACGGCTGGTGTAATCGGACTTACCAATCCCGCCCATTACCCCGGCACGGACAGTGGTATCCTGATTATCATTATTCCAGTTGATAATATCACCACCCAGTTGCGTGGTATAAGTATCCCCCTGAAGACGCATTGAGCGGCTGACTGCATCCTGCCGTTGGCGATCCCCGACGATACGCAGCCAGACAGATGATGCATTCTCATCACCTTTAAAACTGTCAGCGTAATGCGGTTCACCCAGACGGTCATGCAATGTCATTGAAAACATACCGAGTGCTGCGCTGCGGTTTGCCATATGCGCCCCGACTTCCGGGTTCACGTTAGGCTCCGGTTTGTCATCCTTTTCATCCGGCGGATAAACATTGGTATCGTAAGAATCTAAATACCAGCTGTCATCTTTATATCCTTTATGTAACTGATATTCATAAACACCAATAGCAACCGGCCCGCCCAGTTTAAAGGCATCCTTATCGGATGTTCCCCCGACACTGACAACCTTAATCGCATCCGGCTGTTTCAGCGTATCTGCGCCTTTACCACCGACGTTATTAATGTTCAGCGTGGTTGCACCGTTTGCACCGCGTTTCACATTGCCGTCAACAACCAGCTGGTCAGTCATTGTTTCTTCATGACCTTTATTCAGCACAGTATTCAATGTGATCGCACCGCCGTTCGCTGTGAAATCCCCGCCGATATTCAGACGGCTTTCCGTCTCCTTCTGACTGGCAAGCCAGATATGACCGCCATCATTCACGAAATTACCGTTAACGCGATACGCTGTTGCGTGGTCAGATTCTTTCTTATTAAGCTCACCGACATAGAAATGACCGGCATTATTTACACTGCCTTTTAATGTTCCCTGACCGGCAAACATACCCTGTGAACCAATATTCACCTGTTTGCTGTTCATCACCAGTGCAGAGTCATAGCTGCCGGCCTGCAATGTGCCGTTCTGGATCTCCGTGGTGCCGGTGTATTGCGCTGAATTATCATTCAGGGTTATACGTCCCGCGCCCTGTTTCACCAGGGTTCCGGCTCCGGTAACACTGTTCGTCAGCTCCCACGGCTGTTGGCCGTTGTTATGCGTGAGCACCAGGGTTCCGGCATTTTCAACCGCTGCGGTTCCGAGATTTGCAGCGTGTGCAGCACGTAATGTACTGCCGGTATCAGTGGTAAAGCGTCCGCTGAATCCGCTGTTATCTGCCACAAGGCCAACATCAGATTTCTGTGCAATCTCAGTAAGACCGGTTCCGGTCAGTTGATTGAGTAACTGCCCCTGTGCGCCTTCGGTACGCAGGGTTCCTGCTACTTCAATCAGGCTGTCACCCAGCCCGGCGATATGATTAACGGTAATCTGCGCCGGTGCATCAATAGTGACATCCGCATGCATTGTGTTATTCGCACCCTGCACTGACAGTGTGTCATTATTTACCTGCAGGTGACCATCGCGTGTTCCGCTAAGATGTCCGTTGATCTCTCCCCCGTTTTTCACCGTCAGCTTTCCGTTGCCCAGTGCAATCAGGCTGTTAACCGCAGACATCACTTTACCGGCTGTCTGCTCAGTCCCCGCACCTGTGGTACTGGTCAGCTCAACCGCTGTACCCGATGCCAGATCCAGCAACTGCGTGTTTCCTAACACATTGTCTGCTTCTGCCCGTAATTTTCCGTGACGGACAAACGTGCTGCCGGTGTAATCATTGCTGTTATTAGACAGCGTGACATATTCACTGTCTGTATCGACAGCCAGGTCGCCCTGCCCGGTAATTTTTGCACCGAGGTTTGCGGCAGAGCCGGTTTTACCGGCTGCGGCAGCCAGCACCAGCGCATTATTATCTTTACCCTGCAAATCCACTTCTGTCAGTTGGTAAGAGACATAAAGGCCATCGGCTTTACCGCCCGCCTGCGACGCGGTTTGTAAGCCATAATCATAAGTGCCTTTAGCCACCACAGTACCGTCCTGGCGCAGATCCTGCGCTGTCCGTGTATTTGATGCGATGATATTGCCGTCTTTATCTGTCAGTTGTAGTGACAGCCCGCCGGTGTAATCCGAGGCTTTCCCTGCATTCACCAACTGAGCCACAGAATCCCCTTCATCCTGCTCCAACAGAGGTACTTTGTTATTCACTGACGGTGCCGGCAGATTATCAAAACCGTCTGCTTTCACCTGAACGATACCTTTGGCGTTATCCAACGCCAGAGAGTTTACGCTGATGTTATCGTCAATCTTTTTGCTGCCGGTGATATTGTCTTTAAAAGCCAGCGTACCGCCACTCATTGCCAGACGATCAAAAGATTGTGTACCGACACCTTCCCGGACAGTCGCGATAGCCCCGGTACTGATATCCAGCAGCGATTTTTGCAGTGCGCGGGTGTTATCTCCGGCAATATCAAATGTCCCTTCCGTCAGGCGCAATGTCCCGGTGAAATTATCCCCGGCAAAAGCTGCACTGTTGTTATCAAACGCAAATGCCTGCCCGTTGGTTGCCGTGGTAACCAGGCCGCTGCCCTGCAACTGATGTGCAAAGGTGTGGCCGTTGTTCTGATTGATAAACAGCTCACCGCCCTGCTTCACAATAATGCCGTCATCTGCATTCTGCTCATTCAGGACAATGTCCGTATTGCGCAGCTCAAAGCGGCCTTCTTCAATATTCAGCAGCTCAAACCCGCTGAGTTTACTGTTATCCTGTAAAACATAGTGGCTGGCTTTACCTTTCAGCGTCAGTGCATCCTGCCCGCCGCTACCCGCGGTCAGATTACCGAATAATAAATCGCTTTGTGCCTCTGTGACATTCTGCACAATCACATTATTTTTACCGGTGCCGACAGTACCGTTTACCAGCGAGGTTCCACCGTTCAGCGTGATGGTGTTGTTGCCGTTACCGGCTGTCAGAACATCAGTATGTGCGGTGTCTTTCATTTCAATGGTGTTGTCGCCATTGCCTGCAACCAGTTTCCCGGTCTGAGCTTTACCGCTCATAACAGCCGTGTTTTTACCATTGCCGGTAATTAATCCGCTGGTGGTGCCGCTCAGGGAAATTGTATTATTACCGTTTCCTAACAATGAATTACCACTAACCGAACCACTGTTGGTAAAGTTAATATTGACGTTCTGATGCGCATCAACCGCGACACCACTTCCTGATGCTGCTGTAATTTTTCCGCTGTTAGTGAAAGAAAAATCATTATTCAGGGCAGTCAGGTCAACCACACTGTGTGCCGAATCTGAGGTCAGATTACCACTCTGCGCGATTTTTTTTGTTTGCCCCAGAACAATCAGCGCCGCTTCGCCTTCGGCTGACTGAATATTGACATTCATCCCGCTGATGACATCACCGGAAGTATTGGTAACGATCCCGTTACCGCCCTTATTCAGCACATTAATGGTTGTGCCTTTTGCATCGGAGGTATCGAGATTACTTTTCGCCATCTCTGTACCGCCTTTACCATCATCGGCCTCCAGTTTCAGGCCGGATGCATTATTACCACTGACAGTGATAGTTCCGCTGCCGGATAATTTAAACGCACCGGTATTATCATCCACATTCAGAAGATGCAGACCGCTGCCGCTGCCGGTAACTGCAATATTGGCATTATTCAGTTTTACGGTGGAGCCGGAGTGCACCCGCACTGCATCTGCGGAATTTTCACCCAGTATGCTGCCGCTGCCGCCGATCGTCATAGTGGCATCACGGTTCAGACGAACAGCCGCAATTCCGTTATTGGCAATGATTTTACCGGTGTTATTCACCAGTGAGTTTTTCCCGTAAATATCAACCCCGGTGCCGTTAACCCTGATATCCGTTTTGTTATTCACTGTGCCGGTTTCGACGCGGATCCCGGTGGCATTATCCGCACTGCTGAAATCAATATTACCTACGTGATCGAGCACGCCGCCATTAATCAATTTGTATCCGATAGCATCTTTCGCAATATTGCCATCCGAACCGCCGGACAACAGATTTGCATAAGATGTCAGCTTGGTTTTGTCAGATCCTTTTGTAATGCCATTGCCGTTAATATCATAATAATTTCCGTCAATAACCGCGATTGTGGCCTTTTCGCCACTCACATTAATGATTGTGTTTTTATCCAGAACAACCTGTCCATCCGCCCCTGCACCATTTGCCAGATAGAGTCCGGTTGCTTCAGTACCATTAACATTCAGTTCCATATTGCCGGTTTCAACTTTTGTTCCGATATCCGCAATATAAAATCCCCGGCTTTTTTCACCATTAATATCAAAATGGTAGCTCGTATTTCCATCACCGGATGCCAGGAATTGTGCTTTTTGGTCGACGCGGAACAGGGTGGAATCGTTATTATCCAACACCAGCTTCACATCACCGCCGCCAAAGTTGATTGCAGAACTGTCTGCTTCATCGCTGCCTTTACGCCCGGCGATCCAGTAACCCAGCTGATTTACTGCGGCTTTATCAAAGATAACCAGCCCTTTATTAAGGTCAATTTTACCGCCGGCACGGGCAAATACGCCGACCGTGTTATCGCCTTTCAGCTCAATCGTCCCGCCCTGAATGTTAACTCTGGCATCATCCGCACGGATACCTGTTGTACGGGCCGGTTTTTTACCACCGACAGTTTTGCCGCTGTTAGTTGCAATAATCTTACCGGTATGGGTAATCGTTGAGTTCCCCAGCGCAAACAAACCGATAGAACCTTCTCCGGACACATTAATGGTTCCGCGGTTTTCGATAACATCATTTTCCCGCTTCTCACCAGATACCCGCATGCCGACAGTGTAACTGCCCGCGGCATCAATCTCGCTATTGTTGACGGCCGTCAACTGCGTGTCTGCGCTGCGCTTTATCGTTGATGCCACATTAATTCCGACGGCATTACTGACACCTTTATTGATATCAATTTTACCATTATTTTCAATGGTATATTTTCCACCGGCTACAATATTTTCATCCAGCAGTGCCGCCACAGCATTCGATACCACCCTCATATCCCAGGTATCATCCTTACGACCACCTGACAACAGCACACCATCTTTACCCATCAGGATAGTGCCATCATTCACAAACGATGCGCCCCGCACCTCAACGCCGGTAACAATCCCCTCACCGGCACCAATACCTTTCTGGCCCAGAAGCAGAGAAGCATCCTTTGAGTTAGTCACAAGTGCGCCATTGGTGGCAGTCACACCCGTATTTGCAATAATATCCGGATCGCCCCGGTCATTGTTGGCAAGATTAAATGCCTCAACAGCGATTGTACCGAGGTTGATATACTGTGCATTTTCCCCGATCACCTGGTCGCCGTAGATACGGGTTGTACCATCACCCAGCAGTAGCGTGCCGCTGTTGGTAAATTCTGCATTATCAATTAACGCATTCTGTCCTTTGTAATTCGGTACAGATGTTATGGCATCATGGAACACTTTCGCGCCATCATGCGCATAGATATGATAGGCACGGAATCTGCCTGAATCTGATGTTGTTTCACCACGGATATCCGCGCCGTCATTAATATTCAGTACACTGCCTTCTCCGGCAGCCTCAAAGACAGAGCGTTTACCAATACCTGCGGTAACTGCCTCATTCAGTTTGATATTTTTATCTTCCAGGCTTTTCAGGTCGATGCTGACATCGAAATAATCCTTATTCTGCGGGCTTGGGATAACCGTTGCTTCTATCAGATTTTTATATTCCTGACCGGTTAATTTGTTATCTTTTACGGCTTCGATTAATAATTCATTATATGCGGCCAGTCCCTGCGCATCACCGATAGCAATAGCATCACCGGTATGATAGGTAATGCCGTTTGACGCTGTAAAATCATCCAGTCCTTTCGGTGCGGACACTTCGGAAACTAACTGATTCTGCGGCTGGAACCTGTAGTCAGCAGTACCGGAAGAGACATTCATGCCATACGCTTCACCAAAAGTGACGTGCAGTTTACTGGTGGTATTGATGGTAGCGGATTTCCCCTTGTCTGCCGCCGCTACAAACAGTGAGCTGTCCTTGATGTAATCAATATTCCAGTCAACATTATCTTTTGCTGTCATATCCAGGGTACCGTTCTTCACCTCCGCCAGGGTCAGATGATAAAACGGTGATAACGCAGGCTGTTTTTCCAGCAGATAGACACCCAAATCCGGATTAACCGTCACTTTGAATTTATCTGTGTTATACGCCTGCAAAAAAGCCTCTTCCCCGTCTTCCGTTTTCCAGGTGATTTCTTCCATTGCTGACGGATTATCCGGAACCCGCCAGTCTTCAACAGAGGTCAGTGAAACATTTCCTTCAACCGGCTTTCCGTCTTTATATTGAATAATTGAAATGATTTTATCTTTTTCGGTATTCTTAGCCCATAACTCCTGTAAAGAAAACCAGGTTTCATCATAATCAAGATTATTAGTGAATGTTGTTTTTTCATTATTCAGATTGAGATTTTTTGAATCGCCATTATTAATAACCCGGGCTTGTTCTTTCTGATTTGAATTATTTACCCACGTTTTAGTTTCGGAATTAAATTTTGCAGGGAGATACTCAGTTTCTAACCATTGATTAGTATTAACGTCGGGATCTGCGGCCTGAGCAGACAGCACAAACCCGCCTGTCATCAGCGCCACAAGAGGGATCAGTGCTAACTTACTTCCTTTTTTTGCACCTTTTGCGAATTCAGAGGCGACAACAACATTCCCTGTTCGTTGATTTTTTACGACTTTAAATATTTTATTCATTTTTATCTTTCTCAATATTGAAGGGAATAAATAAGGAAATTCAAGGTGCAAAAAACCCTGACGTCATTTAATGCGTCATAAAAAAACGGGCCATCATTTGAATAACTGACAGCTATAAACGTAATGGGTTATTTAATTAATTTATTTAACGTTCACCCGGACCTTCCTTTATCAGGATAAAAAAAAATTTAACTTATGGGTAATGCGGCGGCGTATTATAGAGAGGAGATTTTGAATGTCCAGAGAGGTTTTAGGAATAATCCTAAGTTAAATTCACTACGCAAATACCAAAAGCAAATAAATAACCACGGGATTATAAATATTACACACATCAATATATGAACAATGGCGGAGCTACCTCACCCTTTGCTACTCATAAATAGCGTAAAAATAAAATATACGAATAAAAAATACAGGTGATTTGGATTTAAACGATGGGAAACAAAAAAAACATAACTGAATCTATTATCATTTTGTGGTGAATAGCTGACAGCAATAATTTTAAAACATAAAAATCATGGATTAGATACCCGCACAGAGATCGAATAAAAACACACAAGTAGTGAATTTAAATTCATAAAATATTTTTTCAATTATTTCCTGAAAAAGCACAATTCGTTCATTTAACACATATGATGCGTAACACTGCCGACTCATAAACTAATAATGTGACAAAAATCACGTCAAAAATCCGATCATAAGACAATCAAAAAACAAACATTTACATAACATTTTCGTGTGATGTTTAAAGAAAATAATAGTTACAATTAAGTAAAATTACTCATTACACTTGTTGTTATAATGCCAATTACGCAATACCAGGCATTAATCAACACAAAATATCGCATTACAATTAAAACGAAGGGATATAAACCATGGTGATACTATTCGGTAAACCGGCACGGCACAGACAGGAATACGTATTTAATGCGTAAAATGAGATAAAGAACTGCTGTCACTCAAAAAAATGACCGTATTCATACCAATGCACTGTCGGTTGAATTTTCATGCATATTTACCAGAAGAGATTCTGCTGCATATAATTGAGCTATTCACTCGCCAGGCTCCGCCGCCGCTGATAGCCAATCGCCAGACAGACAATCAGTGCACCGGAAATAATACTGACAGCAATAATCCCCTGATTAAACAATGTCACTACAAACCCGGCTAATACTGCCAGGATCACTATGATACCTAAGCCAATAATGATTTTTGAGGCACGGATAATCCGGCTTAGCCGCCATGCAACCACCAGAACCATCAGATAACATAAAAGAAAGGTAAAACTGGCAACATTCGCCAGGTCACTGAGATTGAGCATCAGCGCAAATACCAGTGTTATCAGAATCATCAGGATATTGCTGCGGGTTCCCTGACCGCACACCACGTTCCCCCATGTATGGGGAAGTAATCCGGAACGACTCATACTGTCGAGGATATTAAATGCAGAAAAACAAGTCGCATTAATTGCCGAGGCGGTTGCCAGCAAAGCACCGATGGCCACAATGGTAAACCCGGTCTGCCCGAAAATCGGGTAAGCCACCTGCGCCACAGCCGTATCTGCATAGCGGGCTAAAACAGCCGGGGACAAATTACCGAGCAGTACCAGAGACAAACTGATATAGAGCACAATAGTAAATAAGATGGCTATCATAAATGCTTTCGGCATCACCCGTTCAGGCTCCGCCACTTTGTCTGATGCATTCGCCATCATGCCAAACCCTGCATAGGCAAAAAAAGTCAGTCCGACGGCAGAAAACAGCGCATCACCGGAAAAAGTATGTATTTCCAGTTTGCCGGCATCCATCGTAAACAGCCCCGTGATTATCAGCACTATAATAATAGTCAGCTTAATCCCCACCAGCAGCACTTCAATTTTGCCAACCGCATGACTACTGACAATATTGAGCAGCCCGATAGCAATAATAACAAAGGCCGTATACATCTCCGGTAACAGAGGATGCCCGCTCCCCTGATGAAAAAGTTGAACCGCATATGCACCGAACGCCCGCGCAACCATTGCGATCGTCAGGATAAGCGTTACCAGATACAATAATGAGAGTGCGATAGTCAGGGCGGAAGGTAATGACAAACGAAAGAAATCAATAATTCCGCCCTGCGTTGGGTAACGGGCGGCCAGCCTGGCATAAGCATATCCGGCAAACAAGGCAATAACACCCCCGCAGGAAAATGCCAGCCATGTGGCAGATTGCATGATAAGCGCGGTTTGTCCCAGCAGAGCAAAGATCCCCGCACCGACCATTGCCCCGATCCCCAATGCAACGACCTGTAATAATGTTAACGATTTTTCAGATGATGACGATTTCATGGAAAGTTACCTGTCCGGCATATAGCGTGATTAGGGGTGAATATAAAAACACCATTTATCATTATTATAGGTAATGACACGTAACCGATTATGTCTTTTTTCTGAGCAGCGGGGGATTTACCGTCAATTTCCGGATTGAATTCAGACATCAGCCGGATTTATGTTTCCTTACATACCCGGCATCATTTAATATAATTCGTAAATCTGATCCGAGGTAAATCCACGGTATAGCAGATAACGCATCTGTTTTTGTTTCTCTTTATAATCAGCCGGAGCGGAGTCACCGAATTTCTTCATTTTTGCCTGTTGCGCCTGATCAAACCAATCTACTGCCTGTGCTGCAAAAACCGAGTCAATCAATTCACCGGCAAACCCTCTTTGCCGTAATTCCTGACGAACGCGTACCGGGCCGTGCAATTTACGGACTCCCGCCTGAAAGAAAAGTGAAATACTGCGCGAATCATCCAGGTACTGAGATTCGGTCAGGCGCGCCATCACCCGGGGCAGAACGGTTTCATCTGTCGGCGATGTTTCCTGTTTTTCTGTAATTTTCCGTTTCAGTTTCCGCGACAGTTCAGTACCGGCATATTCACGCCGCCCCAGCAGCCACACCGCATACTGATAAAGTTGTTTCTCATCCATAATCACTCCTGCGTGTTATCCGTTAAAATCGTGCTAACATACCTTTATAATATCATTATTGCTGATACTCCGGCGAACCAGCCTGCCGGCGGACCTTCGATACAGAGAGACAAAAACCATGACAAATCTTACGCCCGAAGAAAAAATGTATGTCGATAATCTCGCGATGCAGCGGATGGATAATATGAACAGTGATGAATTTCTGGTGCATCAGCTGGATGAAAAGATTCACGGACTGGCAGACCATCTCAAAGCCTATTTTGAAGAACGCCTGACTTTCCATAAGAAAAATACAGACTGACCATCCCCGCGTGTTCCGTCCGGATAGTCAGTAAGACTATCCGGTAGTGTCTGAAATAATCCCCTCCTCAATAGTATCATTCGTTATCGGTCTATTCCGATGGTGATAAGTACCTGCTTAAAATAAAATTGAAAAACAGTAAAGTTTTCTGTCAACGTGCCGATAATTAGTGACAGTAAATCACTTAGTTGTTGATTTCATATGTTTTAAAATCGTATTGATAATTATTCTTAATTATCACCATCAATAACTATAAAGAAAAAATAATATTAAATATTATTAAATTTAACATTAAGTTAGAAAGTATTTAAAAATATTAACAACAATCAACGTATAGCCCCGCCTTAACGTAAAACATTGGAATATAACTCCAAAATAATCCATCAATATATGAATATTACAGACAATAATTACCTTTTAAGCCATAAATCAGAAAAATACTTCAATTAATCATTTCATGACTATATAATTCGTTCCGCTTTAGTTACGTTTTCTATTCTGATGTATAAGAACCCATCTCTCCTTTACGGGCAATAAAATATTCCCCGGGAGAATTTCTTCTTATTAATTCTGCTAACTAAATAAACCCGGCTGATTTATTTTTTAAATCGGCATACATAGCTATACCCTTATTCATTAAAACTGCAGGTTCGTTGGCCGCGCTCAACCAGCCGGGTCACATACTGATGTATGCTCCCCGTCTGTTTTCCCTTGCCGCCTGCCTGCATCTTGAATGACGTTGGGTATATTAATAAAAATAAACCCTCAGAAAAAAATAATATTTTGAAGGGATTTATTATATATTCCATTCCCGGAGAGGATAATGAATAAAAAATTCGCATTCGCCGCGTCTCTTTCTTTTATTTTTGCCGCGAGCTCTGCGTTTGCCGCAACCACAGCATCAGGTGGCTCAATCAATTTCACTGGTTTTATCACGGATGCGACCTGTACTATTAATAATGGCAATACAAATATGTCAGTATTATTAGACCCTATCACCGTCGGTCAAATTACCAATTCCGGTGTGATAGAAGAGGGTAAAAAGGCATTTTCTATTGAATTATCAGACTGTAACGCAAGTGATAAAGACAGTAAAACACTGCATATTAATTTCGCATCAACCAATATGATTGCGAATAACGGTAATTATCTGCTCAACCAGGAAACGGATGAAAAAGGTAATCCTAAAAATGTGGGAATTGCATTAGTTACACAAAAAGACGGTCAACTCGTTAATTTAAATACGCAGTACGACACTAAAATCGCAGCAGATAGTGGTATTATTCAGTTTTATGCTCAATATTATAAAGTAGGAAGCGAAGCAGCTCAGCCGGGTAAAATCAATACTATGCTGACTTATAACCTCTCTTATTTCTGATGCTTTTCAGACCTCTTAATTAAGGGGTCTGACTTTTGAAAACAGCCATTATGAAAAAATATATTTTTACACTGTTATTATTAACTGTGACATTTGTCAGCAGTGCAAACGTTATTATTAATTCCACACGGGTTATTTATCCGCAGGGAAGTAAAGAAGTATCAGTTCAGTTATTTAATACCGGTACAGAACAGGCGCTGGTTCAGGCATGGATTGATGATGGTAATGCTGACTCCACACCGGAAACAGCCAATGTGCCCTTTATCCTGACCCCGCCGGTGGTAAAAATTGACGGAAAAAATGGTCAGCAACTGCGTGTAAAAATGACACCGGCTCAGCTACCCTCCGACCGGGAATCTCTTTTTTATCTGAATTTACTGGATATTCCGCCACTGCCGGAAAATAGCGCGGATAAAAATATGATGCAGATTGCTATTCGTTCGCGCATCAAACTGTTTTACCGTCCGTCCGGGCTGACACCGAATGCGGACATTGCACACACGCGGCTTAATTTTCTCCGTGACGGGCAGCAGTATGTCCTGAAAAATGAATCACCGTATTACATTAATATACTGGCCCTGAAAGAAACATCCGGTGGCCGCGCACTCGCGGAAGAAGGCAGTATGGTAGCACCTTATTCACAGCTGACTCTTTCCGTGGCAACAGATCTGCCGGCCGGTAACCGGTATACACTGACGCTGATCGATGATTTTGGTGCCATAAACACCTATCCGCTCTCACTAAACTGATTATCTGTGCTGATGCTGCGCCATATCATCCGGGATATTTCCCCTCAGAAAGTATCAGCACAGATATGCCTGATCTCTCTTGTGACTCTGCTGTTCAGCACGCCTGCACAGACCGCCGGGTTTAATACTAATTTCCTTTACGGCGACTCGGCAAAAGCCGATTTATCGCGGTTTGACCGGGACGATACATTTCCTGACGGGCAATATACCATTGAGATAAGTGTCAACGGTGAATGGAAAGGCCGCTTTCCGCTGATACTGCGCCAAAGCGGACAGTCTGTTTTTATTGCGCAGGATGATATCGCCAAACTGGGGCTGCGTGAGACAGAAATACCACCGCAGCCGGATGAAGACGGCAATGTTGCGCTGGATACCCTGGTTCCTCCCGGCAGTTATACGCTGAATATCGGTCAGTTTCAGTTAGCCCTGAATGTTCCGCAGGCCATGCTTGATACCGTTCTTAAAGGGTATGTGGATCCTGCATTATGGGATCAGGGCGTTAATGCCGCGATAGTCAGTTATAACGCTAATTATTATCATGCGACGACAAAAAATGACGGCAGCGATAACGATAATGCCTACCTGACACTCAACAGCGGGCTGAACCTGGCGGGCTGGCAATTTCGGGATCAATCCTCGTTGACCTACTCCCGCGACCGGGGCACACAATGGGATACCAATACCCGCTATCTGCAACGGGGATTTCCCGCGATAAAATCTGATCTGCGGGCAGGCGACAGCTACACCTCTAATGAACTGTTTGAATCTGTCCGCTTTCGCGGCGCAGGGCTGAAAACAGATATCCGCATGTATCCCGATGCCTGGCAGGGTTTCTCTCCGGTTGTGCGTGGCGTGGCACAAACCAATGCACTGGTCAAAATTTATCAGGATAACCAGTTGATCTGGCAGCAAAGTGTGCCGCCGGGACCTTTTGTGGTCGATACCCTGCTGCCGACCGGCTCCGGGGGCGATTTACAGGTGGAAGTTAATGAAGCCGACGGACAGATCAATCACTTTTTAGTGCCGTTTTCTGCTGTGCCGAATATGTTAAAAGAAGGTCTGTTCAAATATGAACTGAATGCCGGTGAAGTGCAGCTGACAGATAATCCTTATCACCCGGGCTTTGCGCAACTGAACCTGCAATATGGTATCAATAATACCCTCACCGGTTACGGTGGTGTGATCGCGGCTGAAAACTATCAGGCATTTTTGCTCGGCAGCGGATTCAATCTGCCTGTGGGGGCGCTGTCTGTGGATGTCACCCACTCTGATGCCCGGTTCTCTTCCCCTTCTCCGCGTTTTCGCGGGCAGAGCTACAAAGTGGCATACAGCCGGTTTATTCATCAGACCAATACTAATTTCTCTCTCGCGGCTTATCGTTATTCCACCAGCGGTTATTTCAGTTTACCGGATGCGGTGCAATATCAGAATCAGCTCAACCGGCAGGACAGCACCGGTGAATTACCGGCAGACGATCGCAGTTTCCGCCAGCGCAGTACATTTAACGTCAATATTAATCAGCGTCTCGGGGGGGATTACGGCTCTGTATATCTCGCCGGAACACTGCGGGATTACTGGGGCGGACAAGGCAGCACCCGTGAGTATCAAACCGGCTACGCCAATAACTGGCAGGATATCAATTACACCATCAGTGCCGCCAGAGTCAGCTATAACCAGAGCAATAACAGTGTTTCAGATAATAATCGCAATAATAATGAAGAAACCAGGGTCAATCTGACACTCTCTGTGCCGTTCACACTGTCCGGCAACAAAGTATATCTGACCGCCAACAGCATGACGGAACAGGGGCGCTACCGGAACAGTAACATCGGGCTGAGCGGCGCGGCAGGTAAGAGTAACGCACTGAACTATAATATAAACCTGGCACATCAGCCCGTTACCGGCACAACCGTCAGCACCAGTGCAGCTTACCGCGCCGCGCCGGTAACACTGAATGCGTCCTACAGTGAATCCGCTCAGTACCGCCAGCTTGGTGCCGGTGCAACCGGCAGTCTGGTTGCCTGGTCCGGCGGCATACTCACGGCAAATCAGCCGGGAGAAACCTTTGCGATAGTCAATGTACCGGGTACAGAAAACGCCATCGTCAATAATGACAACAATATCACCACCGACACTCAGGGCCGGGTTCTGGTGCCGTATCTGTCAGCTTACCGCAAAAATGCCATCATTCTGGATGCCTCTCAGGCACCGGAGAACTCCGCTGAACTGATGGGAAATGTGCAGGATATCGTTCCTTACGCAGGCGCGGTAACACTCATCAATTTCAAAACAGATGCCCGGCAGGAATTTTATCTGCGTGCTGTCCGTCATAACGGAAAACCACTGCCGTTCGGAACAGAAGTGACTGACGTGCAGAATAACAGCATTGGTTATGTCGGGCAGAACAGCCTCATATATATAAGAAGCGAAACACGCCCGGACCACATTGATGTCCGGCTGACGGATAACGACAGCGGCTTTTGCCGGGTCACCCTTACACCGGATCCGCAAACAGATCCCCTCCTCTGTACTGAACAAGGCGATATTCCCTGATGCTCAGAAAATGTTACTTTTTTGCCGGTCTTCTGATACTGCTGACCGGCTATGCGCAGGCGGAATGCTCCAATGCCGGTAATAAACAGGCACCGCCGCTGTCTGTGGATCTGTCTGAAACCTTTTACCGGCAGACGGAAACCACGCTCTATTTCAATACCCGCTACAGCGGGGAATTCAGTTGTAATGCTCACAGTAATAGTGTGGTCAACGCCTCTTATCTGCAAAAACGCTCTCTGGTTGTCGGCTTTCAGAACGGGCGCTACCCGGTTGAGTTCAGAGTGATTGATCTTCAGCCCGGCAATACCCTGAAGTTTGATTACAACAGAAGACCCTACCCGGCTGACCGCGTTCAGGCACGTTTCACACTCAGCGCACGGGTACTGCCGCAAGGCTCCCGCAGTGATGTGACTATTTCCGGCAATCAATACCGGTTTGACGGGGCAGTTATCGCGGCAGATACATCCCGCATTGGTTTAATTCAGTTTTTTATCCGTCTCGGACTGGATATCATCAGCTATCTGATAAGCGGACACTGGCCGGAACATAATGAAGATCTGTTCCTGCAACCACTGGATGTAACCTATCAACCACGCGAAACAACCTGCACCTTTGATAACGCAGACTTATTGGTTGAATTGCCACAGGTGGATCGCGCGCGCCTGCAACGTGATACAACCGGTGGCATGACCCGCTTTCATCTTGATATCTCCTGCCGTGACCGGTTGAACGGCCGCACCAGCCGCCCGGTGAAAGCTTACCTGGCCAGCAATCAGGTATATCAGCAGGATATGAAAACATTAACCGATATGCGCCCGGGTGCGGCAAAAGGGGTGGGGATCCGTATCGGGCGTCATGCTGATATGAATAATAACAGCGCTGTTATTATCAACCCGCCGGGCAGACAGGCACGGTCAGATTCCTACCTGTTTGAGTGGGGGAAAAATACGTTTATTGAAGTGAATAACGGGTTGAATCTCTGGGCATATTACTATGTTTACGATGCGGCAAAGCTCAGTGCGGGGCGGATCAATACCACCGCTATCCTGAATTTCGAATATTACTAATAATGAACGCTGATACAGAACAACATAAAAAACCGCATAAAAAAATGAAAATGCGATAAGTTGCAGAAGAAAACACATTAATTTTCCAGATTATTCCGCCTTTTTTGCTAAAAACGGCTGTCATTTAATGCCTGTTTTAACTTACTAATAGACATAGACAAAATCAGGAAACAGAATATTGTACTGTAAAAGCATACACCATTAATATTTAACGATGGAGAATAAGTCTGGCTATGGTTTTTCTATTTTGCTAGTATTCGTTCGAAATTTGTTCAGACAATCAAAACGAGGAAAAGCAATGCCCTCTCATACGATGAGGACAAGTGCAGTCTTCGCTTTCTTGATTTTTCTATTTTTTACCGGTTTTAGCTTTGCTTCAACCAGTACCACGACAAGTTTAGAGTATTCTCATAACGGCAGGCAGCTCAACAAAGCGCTGCCTGATTTGCGAAAATACCCTTCAGGTACACCCCGAAAGAAAGCGTTTTTAAATGCCATTGTCCCGACGATTGACAAAGTTAATCGCCAAATCATGAATGACCGCAGTTGGTTACTGGAACGCCAGAAAAATAACCATTGGTCAGCAAGTGATATTGCAAAGCTCAGAACGCTTTGCCAGAGCTATGATATGACATGCAGCTCACCTAAGCGCACCAACTGGAAAGCGCTGTTAAGCCGTGTCGATATCCTGCCCACCCACTTCGTTGCCACTCAGGCGGCAACCGAGTCAGGCTGGGGAACATCAAAACTGTCCCAATCAAACAATAACCTGTTTGGTATGCGTTGTGGACGGGGTTGTAGTGCTAAGGCCGGTCAGGTCCAGGGCTACTACGCTTACAGCACCATTGAGGATGGTGTTACGGCTTACATGAAAAATCTGAATACGCATCGTGCTTATAATTCACTGCGTTCAGAACGGGCAAAACAGCGCCTCGGTGATGATGACTCACTGAGTACACCGGATCTTATCCGTCAGCTGGAAGGTTACTCCCAGAAAGGAGATACCTATAACCGCTACCTGCAGCAGATGTATGACAGTAATAAAACACTGATATCGACTGCACAAAAAGGTGCCCAAAACACATAAATCGTTCTGTTTTCTGAGCAACACTCAGAACTGAACCCGAAAACCCACGGTTAATATGCTTATTCCGTGGGTTTTTTTCTGTCTTTTCATCATTCTTATTGAATAGCCTTTGATAACTTATATTATACTCCCCTCTATATATACATACCCGATACATTCAGGATGCAGGCGGACGTAGCGTAGCCAACGAACCTGCGGTTTGCATGAATAAGGTATATACCCAACGTCATTCAGAATGCAGGCAGGCGGCAAGGGAAGACAGACGGGGAGCATACATCAGTATGTGACCCGGCGGGCTGAGCGTAGCCAACGAACCTGCGGTTTGAATGAAGAAGGGTATAAATAATTGACATTCCCCACACGCTTGCACAGAGTCTGATATGAATTTCTTTTCATTTGAATTTCTTGCCTCCTTTACTGCTTTTTTTCTGATTTACTGGCTCTGTCAAAAGAAGACCGGCTTACAAAATACGCTTTTAATTGCAGCGAGTTATGTATTTGTTTTCCTGTTTCAGCCAAGCTTTGCGTATGTTCTTGCCGGTTACACTTTATTTATTTATCTTCTGGCAAATGTTCTGAGCAGCCGCTTGTCTGCCCGCCGGATTTATATCCTGCTGGGGATAGGAATTACCGGCTGCTTTACGGTTTTCAAATACTACGGATTCTTACAGGAATCACTGCAAAGTGCTCTGTTACAGGCCGGAATTGAAGCAGAGCTGCCGACACTGGCGATCCTTGCACCGATTGGACTGTCGTTTTATGCCTTCCATTCTGTCAGCTATGTGGTGTCTGTCTGTCGCAAAGAGATTGAAAAAGCGTCATTCTGGAATGTAGTTTTGTATCTCTGCTTCTTTCCGAGCATTGTTGCCGGCCCGATAAACCGTGCCAAAGCCTTTATGCCGCAGATTCAGGCCACCTCGCGGGAAGTGATTAATTACAAAAAAGCCCTACTGCTGATCACCTTGTCGATGGTAAAACTGTTTCTGTTCAGCGCGTATTTGTCAGAGAATTTTGCCAATCCGGTATTCAGCTCGCCGGTCAATTACAGCGCGGGTGAGATCCTGGTTGCGGTTTACGCCTACGCGTGGAATATCTATTTTAACTTCTCCGGTTACACCAATCTGGTGACGGGGATAGCCATGCTGCTCGGCTTTGTGGTGCCGGTGAACTTTAATGCGCCGTATCTTGCCACCAACCTGAAAGAGTTCTGGGCGCGCTGGCATATGAGCTTGTCTGTGTTTATCCGTGACTATATCTACATTCCGCTCGGCGGAAACCGCAAAGGTGCGGTGCGGATGAACATTAACGCCTTTATTGCGATGGTCATTTCCGGTATCTGGCATGGCGTCGGTCTGCCGTTTATTATCTGGGGTGCGCTGCACGGACTGGGTATTGTGCTGATGAATATCAAACACAAACTTATGCCGCCGCGCAAAGACCCGGCTGAAACGGTATGGCAGAAAACCACGGTCTGGATAGCACGGATTTTCACCTTCCATGTGCTCTGCCTGACATGGATTTTCTTTCGCAGCGCCACCCTCAGTGATGCGGTCACTATGCTGACACAACTGACCGCAGGCGGGTTTGTATCCTCGGTTACCGCAAGCGCCCCGCTGCTTGCCGCGTTCTGGATATTATTATTCCTGTATCCGTCATGTGTTAATCTGTATCACAAGGCCGGTCAGTATTATCAGCGGGTTTCCTGGGTTTGGTATCCGCTGCCGCTGGCGCTCTTTATGACACTGGTTTTCATTTTCTCACCTTCAGGCATGCCGGGTTTTATCTATGCGAATTTTTGATTTTACGGAAAACCTTGAACGCGCCCTGAAGGTGGTATTTATTGTGCTGAGCGCCTCTGTGGCGCTTGTCTGGCTGAACCAGAATCCGCTGGCGCGTTACTGGGAGCAGACATATCACCAGCCTGCGCCATGGGCAAAATTACAGGGGCATTATGCCTGGGATCTCGGCGGATATCTTCAGGATGGCGTCATTGCCGCCGGGGAAACCATGGCGGAATATGCGCAGGGAAATCATGTCATTGAAGAGACTGAAAAAGCGATCCCCGGTAAATTGGCATTTCCGGAAGAGTTTCAGACCGGCCTGCATTTTATCAATGGCTATCTCTATCCGGCCTCTGCGCTGTCTGTAACCTTCCCTGAGTTGCTTAACCGGGGTAGCCTGCCGGCAGGCAGCTCTGTACTGAAACTGGATAAAGAACTGGCCGCAAAGCAAATTCTGGCGAAAAAGACACCGAAATCAATAATCGAACTTGAAGCCGGTGATAAAGTATTCTTTGTCGGTGATTCGCTCATGCAGGGCGTGGCGCCTGTGTTACAATCACGGCTGACCAAAGCCTATGGCATTGAGAGCATCAACCTCAGCAAGCAGAGTACCGGCCTCACTTACCTCAAGTTTTTCAACTGGCCGGAAATCGTCAGAACGACATTAGCCGCCAACCCGGATATCCGGCTGATGGTGGTGTTCCTAGGGCCGAATGATCCGTGGGATATGCCGCCGGACGGTGGCGGTCGCTATCTGCGCTTCACCTCACCGGAGTGGGAAGAGCAGTACCGTAAACGGATTCAGGACATTCTGTTAACCGCCAGGATTCATGATGTGGATATCATCTGGATCAGTCCGCCGAATATGCGCAAAGAGAAATTGTCGGATGGTGTACACTATCTGAGCGGGCTTTATCAGTCGGAAATCAAAAATGCCGGGGAAATCTGGCTGTCCGCAAATACAATTTTCAAATATCAGGATCAGGTCTATTCCGATTATATCGGTGACGGCAGCAGTAATATCAAACTGCGCAGCGGAGACGGTATTCACTTCACCTATAAAGGTCAGAAAGCTATCGCTGACACGGTGTTTGATCTGATTAAATTTAATGCTGCACCTCAGGAACCTGAGGTGCAAGAAGAAACACATAATGAAACAACAAAAACGCCCGTCGTGGCACCTTAAACTCGCAGGCGCGGCTGTATTACTCGCCGCTGCCGTTTCTCTGATGTCTTGTCAGAACAGCACTGACAAGCCGTGGATAACACCGACGCAGACACCGCCACCGGTGTCACGTAATGATCTGACCAACTATGGCGATCCGAATCTCAGCCGGTTAGCGCATCGCCTGCGTGATCCGTCGGCCCGCATCCATATTGTCCAGATCGGGGATTCACATACTGCGGCCGATTTTTTCTCCGGCACATTGCGGGATAAATTCCAGGCAGGCTACGGTGATGCAGGTATCGGCTTTGTTCCGCCAAGCATTATTGCCGGACAGCGTACCGCAAATTTCGTCTTCACTGAGCCGAAAAAACAGTGGTCATTTCTGACCAGCCGGAAAGATGATGCACCGAACTTCCCGCTGGGCGGCTTTATTATTTCGCCGCTGACCGGACACAGCACACTGACGATGAAAGAGCGTAATCCAACGTCAAATCAGTATGATATGCAGGTATTATATCAAACATCTTATCCGGCATCAGTTTCTGTACGCTCTGCCACCAACAGCACACTGAATCTTCAGCCGTCCTCCGGCTGGCGTTTCTCTGACAGTGTACCGGTGACCTTCCCGGCGGACATTACGACAAGTGAACAGAGCCCGCTGAATATCGGTGGCTGGTTTATTACCCGTAACCATCCGGGTGTGATGTTGTCGGCTGTCGGCATCAATGGTGCCACCATTGCCATGACAGACAAATGGTCGCCGCAATGGGTCAGTACTCTGGCAGAAACCGCACCGGAGATGGTGATCCTCGCTTACGGTACCAATGAAGCCTTCAATGACACCCTGAATCTGGATCTCTATCGTCAGCAGCTTACCGCTAATGTGCATAAAATCCGTCAGGCAATGCCGGATGCGGTGATCCTGCTGGTCGGTCCCGGTGACAGTATCAAAAACAAAACAGCACCGGACTGCCGCTCACAACAGCCGGCGAACCTGCATAATGTGATAAACATTCAGCAGTCTGTCGCCAAAAGCGAAGGTTTACTTTATTGGGACTGGCAGCAATATATGGGCGGGGATTGTGCGATTAACAGCTGGGTTCTGCGGGATCTCGCGCGTCCGGATAAAGTTCATCTCTCAGCCGCAGGCTATGAACGCAGTGCCACAGCACTCTATAACGCGCTGGATGCACTGCTCCGCCAGCAATAAATAAGCTGTATAATGTTATTCACAGTAACGGGACGGAAAGCCCCCCGTTACTGTGAAAACGTTACGATAAAAACTATCCTTTCTCAGCAGTTCACACTGTGTCCGAGCACACCAATCATCGCGTTCTCATTCATATTCTGAATTAATCCATTATTCTTATCAGTCAGTTCCAGCTCATCGCCATGTTCCGGCGGCACCACAATAATAAAACGGCTGCCATTGCGTTCTGCGTTCTTACGACAAGCATTAATCCGCATCCCGGAGCAATCATTTTTAATGGTGAAATGCGGGAACAGTGTCCGTAACCGGCGGCCCACAATCAGGGCATTTCCGGCAGCACGGGTATTTTCAGGGATCAAAACCACATCCGTCGCATTCTGGCGTAACAACTGTTTATGACATGTGCGGATCAGAAAAATGATCGGATCAAGCATGAAAGCAAAGCCGCTGACAGCCATATGTTTCCCCAGCAAGTGTGAGGCGCTGGCATCATAGCGGCCACCACGGCAAAGCAACGCATCAGGGCTGTCCGGATGCGTGGTACGCCACTCAAAGAGGGTATGACAGTAATTATTCACCGGATAAAGCGTGGGCGTCACACTGTACGGAATTTTCAGGCGGTTCAGTGAATCCAGCAATTCCCGGAAACGGGTGGTGGATGCTTCAGACAGAAAATCACTCAGCAGCGGCGCTTTTTTATTCACAATATCCAACAATTTGTGCGGCGTTGAGAGTAATTGCTCTGGTCTTTCCTCCAGAATGACCCGCCACTGATCTTCAAAAAAGGGCAGAAACGGCTGATAGTACGCCACCAGCGCCTGACGAAACCGGGTAAATTCAGCTTCTGTACCAACGGTATTAATATTTAATTCAATATACGGCGTGAGATGCAGTGAACTGAAAAAATCATACTGCATTAAAATATGCTCCAGCTCGATATCAATATTATCGTAGCCGAACGCTTCCACGCCAATCTGGTGATATTGCTCAAAGTCCTGCTTTTGCCCGGCAACAGAGCGAAACATTGCGCCGATATACCACAATTTACTTTTCGACTGTAAATGCTGATGTTGTGCGATCACCCGCAGACATCCCATTGTTCCTTCTCCGCGCAACAGCGCCGGATGGCTGCAATTAAGTGTCGGGGAATCATGGTTATCATGAGAAAATGCCGCTGTATTTTTCATATTCTCATCCCAGTATTCCAGCAACGGAAAACGGATCTCCTGGTAGCAATAGCGCTCCAGTAACTTCGATGCCCGGTTTTCGAGCCAGATCCAATCCGCCACATTATTACTGTAGTGTTTCCGTGGTCGCCCCGCCTGATGCGGGCGTACAGTGCGGTTCGCCTCAAACTCGAGTTTCTGACAATATTGATTCGTTCCCAGCACACAGTTTTGTTTCAGGCAGGTTTGTATCCGCTCAGTAACGGCCGGGCTTATTGTGGTATATAAAAAATGCTGATAATGAATGCCGCGCTCCTGCGCTGATTTTCCTAATTGTAAATAACACTGATGTTCAGTGATTCTCGGAATAACACATTCCCCTGAGTTATGACTGAAGCTGGAATAATTGCAGTTATGTTTATCATTATATTCTGACTGATCTGACGGGAAGGTATCAACATATTGAGAGACTAAAAGAAAATAAGAATTCGCTTCAATAAGGCAACTGTTATAGCGCCGTTCCCATAATGCACCGCTGCGCTTATATTTATTATTGTAATAAGGAACATACTGACGGCCGATATGCTGAATGAAGCGACTCAGATCTTCTTTTGATTTTGGCGTCAGTAACAACAGAACAACATCAGCCTGAAAAGAGTACGCATGTAATTCACAATCATATGATTCTAAAGACTTATCAATGCAAGTCAGAAAGCGGGAATAATCCTCCTCTTCCTGAAAGAGTTTCTGATGATTGTGTCCGTTAAGTTTAATAAGCTGTGGTAATCCGGAAAAATAAAGGCGCTCTCGTCTTGGCATAGTTCAGCGCTCCGACCGCTAAAAATAATTAAATTATCTAATGTTTATATTATATAAAAATCACCTTGTCATTCTAACTTATATTATGGCAATTGTTTTTATTTTTGAATGCGGTTCTTTTTTATCATACTGAAATAAATATATTTATTTTTTCTTTGTTATTTTGTTCATTCACTGATGACAAAAGTAAAATAATAACCACACAGAAAGTTGTTGGTATTCACGATAAAAAAGGGGACGGAGTCACTTACTGAAAAATAGCTCATAAAATGTTCATTTTTGGTTGAAACTGTTATGTGAACACTGTTTTTGTTGATCTAAATCACGTTTTAAGGGGCTTTAAGAAATTAAGTTTTTCCCATCTCGGTAATTGTCATCGGGTGCACCTTTCCAATTAACAATCATTAACAGGAAAAGCATTATGGGAAACATGAGTGCCAGTTCCGCCCATAAAATGGGGGTCGTCGCGCTAACCCTGGTAACCGCATCAAATATGATGGGTTCCGGTGTATTTATGCTGCCGACCAACCTTGCGGGCGTTGGTTACATCTCTTTATGGGGATGGCTATTTACAATTATTGGTGTGATTGCACTGGCGTTGGTGTTTGCCAAAACCAGCCTTATCACACCACGTAACGGCGGGATCGTCGCGTATGCCAGTGATGCATTCGGCCCGTTTATCGGTTTCCAGACCACTGTCTGCTACTGGATAAGTGCCTGGGTCGGTAACGTCGCGCTGCTGGTTGCCGGTGTCGGTTACCTCAGCTACTTCTTCCCTGAGCTGCGAAACCCGACTATCGGCAGCATTGTTGCTATCGTTATTTTGTGGGGTTTCGTTGTTTTAGCCAGTTTCGGCGCCCGTGTCGCCGGTCGCGCACAGTCTTTCACCGCGAGCTGTATGCTGGTTGTGGTACTGGGTGTGGGTGTTATCGGCTGGTTCTGGTTTGATCCGCAGATGTTCTCTCAGGTCTATAACGGCACCGGTAAAAGCGATACTTCCGCCATTATTACGGCTGCATCTATTGCACTGTGGGGCTTCCTCGGGGTTGAATCTGCCGTGGTGTCCAGTGGTCAGGTGGATAAACCGGAATACACAGTTCCCCGTGCAACCGTCTATGGTCTGCTGATTGCGTCCGTCTGCTACGTCGGCAGCTGTACCGTCATCATGGGTCTGGTTCCGCATGAAGAACTGGTTAACTCTGCCGCACCATTTGCTGATGCAGCGCGTTATATGTTCGGTGAAACCGCCGGTACTGTAGCATCAATCCTGAGTATTATTGCCTGCTTCGGCTCTATCTCCGGCTGGTTAATTCTTCAGTCAGAAGGTCCCCGCGCCGGTGCTGACCAGGGTCTGTTCCCTAAATTCTTCTCCGATGTGAATAAAAATGACGTACCGATGAAAAGCCTTATTTTCACCGGTGTACTGATGAGCTTAGTGCTGCTGATGACCGCATCACCAAACCTCGCCAAACAGTTTGAAATCGTCATTCTGATGTCTGTATTCGCTTCTCTGCTGCCATACATGTATGCGCTGATTTCCCTGCCTATCATCATGGTGTCCAAAAAAATGAACCGCGGCAGTACGTTTATTTTCTACAACGTCCTCGTGGTCATCGGCATCATTTATTGCGTCTTTGCGCTGTTAGGTTCCGGGTCTGATTCCATGTTCTGGGGTCTGGTCATGATGTCACTCACTATTCCGCTGTTCAGCTTTGTAGCTGCCGGTCGCGCGAAAAAAGGTAATGACATTCTTTATATCCATGACGAACAAAGCAAATCGTAATCTGTTGCGTTTTACAGTCTTTATATTTTGAAAAACAAGAGGTAAATAATTATGACTCTGTCTATCAATGATCAAAACAAACTCGATGCATTCTGGGCATATTGCGTAAAAAACCAGTATTTCAACATCGGTTATCCTGAATCTGCGGATTTTGATTACACCAATCTGGAGCGCTTTTTACGTTTCTCCATCAACAACTGTGGTGACTGGGGCGAATATTGCAACTACCTGCTGAACTCTTTCGATTTCGAAAAAGAAGTGATGGAGTATTTCGCAGACCTGTTCAAGATCCCGTTTGAAAAAAGCTGGGGCTATGTCACTAACGGCGGGACCGAAGGTAATATGTTCGGTTGCTACCTGGGCCGTGAAATCTTCCCTGACGGTACGCTCTATTATTCAAAAGATACCCACTACTCTGTAGCGAAAATCGTTAAATTACTGCGCATCAAATCACAGGTTGTTGAAGCTCAGCCAAACGGCGAAATCGACTATGACGATCTGATGAAGAAAATTGCGGCTGATAAAGAAGCTCATCCGATTATTTTCGCTAACATCGGAACAACCGTCCGTGGTGCGATTGATGACATCACTGAGATCCAAAAACGCATGAAAGCCGCCGGTATCAAACGTGAAGATTACTATCTGCACGCTGATGCGGCACTGAGCGGCATGATCCTGCCATTTGTTGATGAACCACAGGCATTTACCTTTGCTGATGGTATCGATTCAATTGGTGTTTCCGGCCACAAAATGATTGGCTCACCAATCCCTTGCGGTATTGTTGTTGCGAAAAAAGAGAATGTTGACCGTATCTCCGTCGAAATTGACTACATCTCCGCACACGATAAAACCATCACCGGTTCCCGTAACGGTCATACTCCACTGATGTTATGGGAAGCTGTCCGCGCACATTCAACTGAAGACTGGAAACGCCGTATCGGCCGCAGCCTGGATATGGCGCAGTACGCCGTTGATCGTCTGCAGAAAGCCGGTATCAATGCATGGCGCAACAAAAACTCCATCACCGTTGTCTTCCCTTGCCCGTCTGAACGGGTCTGGAAAGAGCATTGCCTCGCAACTTCCGGTAATGACGCTCACCTGATCACCACCGCTCACCATCTGGACACAGCTCAGATTGATGCGCTGATCGATGACGTTATCGCCGACGCGAAATTACACGCGGCATAAAAAAAAGGCAGTGGTAATTATCCACTGCCTCCTTACGGTTCGTTGCCGGCGCAGACGCCAATCCTGCCGGCAACGCTCTCTAACCTATACAGCGACGCAGGATGATGCAAGAAAAAAGACAAAAAAACACCAGTCAGTCCGCTGATCATGTGGTCTCTCTTTCCCTCATCTGCAGCTGGAGTATTTCTGTGAGGACAAAATGGTATGGTTCACAATGGTAAACCCACCCACCGTATGGGCTTGATTGCCCTGATTATTATGACTGCTTCCAATATGATGGGAAGTGGTGTGTTTATGCTCCCCTCGTCTCTGGCGCACATTGGCTCTATTGCGTTGTGGGGCGGACTTATCACCTTTTGTGGTGTGCTCGCACTCGCACTGGTTTTTGCCAAAACCGGTGAAATCTCGCCCTGTAAAGGCGGCGTGATTGCTAATATCGGCCGCACCTTTGGCCAGTACACCGGCTTACAGACATCCCTTTTTTACTGGCTTTCAACCTGGATAGGCAATTGTGCCCTGTTAATCTCCGGGGTTGGCTATCTCTCTTACTTTTTTCCGCAACTTCACACGCCGCTTTACGCTGCAATCACCGCTATTATTATTCTCTGGTCTTTTGTTCTGCTGGGTTTGCAGGGCGCAAAAGTTGTCGGTTATGCACAAATTTTTACCGGCCTTTGTATGCTTGCCGTCATTCTGAGCATCAGTATTTTTGGCTGGACAAGTTTTGATTACACGCGTTACATCAGCAGTTTCAATGTCACACAAACCAGTGATACCGATGCCATTATGGCGGCTGCCGCTATCTCGCTCTGGGGATATCTGGGAATTGAATCCGCGTCGGTGTCCTCCGCGCAAGTTATTAATCCGCGACGCAATATTCCGTTAGCAACGATTATCGGGCTTTTAATTGCAGCGGCGTGCTATCTCAGTTCCGTTAATGTCATGATGGGCATTCTGCCCCACGAACAACTGATTAATTCCACCGCGCCATTTGCCGATACTGCCCAATATTTATGGGGCGGTCACGCCGGGCAGATTATCTCTGCACTGGCGATTATTGCCTGCTTCGGCGCACTGCCCGGCTGGCAGATTTTACAAACTGAAGTGCCGCGCTCTGCGGCAGAGAACGGAACATTTCCCTCATTTTTTGCCGAGGTAAACCGCCATGGCGTGCCTTATAAGGGATTGATTTGTACCGCCTGCATGATGAGCGCCGTACTTTTGCTCACTATTTCACCGAGCCTGGAGCAGCAGTTTCGCAGCATCATTATTCTTGCGGTTTCGGCCAGTCTTATCCCGTACGCCTTTGCCGCGGTTTCCCTGCCTATCGGCATGATCGCCAAAAAAATGCAGTATAGCCGCACCTTTATTATTTACGCCACTCTGAGCCTGATTGGTCTGGGATTCACCATGGTCGCGCTGATAGGCGCCGGTACAACGCCGCTGTTCTGGGGCATGGTGCTACAGATGTTTACTATTCCGCTGTACCTGGTTTTCATCATGCGCCGCGAAAAAAAAAACACCCGCATCCCGCCCCGGGCTCGCCCTGTCGTACATCCCGGGGATCTGCCCTGAGCAGACCGCTGAGATGGCGTTCCCGGCTGACAATGATGACAGCCGGAATTTCTCACAGAGAAACTGTATATAGAGGACTAAAAATGGAAAAAATTCAGTCAATCAGAGGGATGCGAAGTGTGCTTCCGGAAGAAACCCCGGTCTGGCAGTGGCTGGAAAACCGGATCCGGAATATTACCACCCGCTACGGATATCAGGAGGTCAGGCTGCCGATTCTGGAACCGGTCGCCCTGTTTGAGCGCGCGGTCGGTGAATCCACCGATATTGTCTCCAAAGAGATGTATAACTTCCTGGACAAAAGCGGTGAACACATCACGCTGCGTCCGGAAGGCACCAGCGGCTGTGTGCGCACGGTTATTGATAACAACATGTGCTACAACACTACGCAGCGCCTGTGGTATCAGGGACCGATGTTCCGTTATGAACGCCCGCAAAAAGGCCGTCTGCGTCAGTTTACCCAGTTCGGGGTGGAAACGTTTGGCATGCCGGGCGCCGATGTTGATGCTGAACTGATTTTTATGGTGAAAGATATCTTTAAGGCGCTCGGCGTAGATAAACATGTGCGCCTTGAAATTAATTCACTGGGTACACCGGAGGAGCGCTCAGAGCACCGCCTGCAACTGGTCAGCTACTTCACAGAACACAAAGAACAGCTGGATGAAGATAGCCTGCGCCGTCTGGACACCAACCCGCTGCGTATTCTCGACAGTAAAAACCCGGCTATGCAGGAGATGATTGAAGCGGCACCACGTCTGCTGGATTTCCTGGGTGATGAATCACAGCAGCACTTCGATGATTTACGCCGCCTGCTGGACAGCGAAAACATTGCTTATGTGGTAAATCCGCGGCTGGTACGCGGTCTGGATTATTATACCCGCACTGTTTTTGAGTGGATCACGGATGAACTGGGCTCACAGGGAACCGTTTGTGGTGGTGGTCGTTATGACGGGCTGGTTGAGCTGTTCAGCGGTAAAAAACTGCCGGCGTCCGGATTTGCTATCGGTATTGAGCGGCTGTTACTGCTTATCCAAACCTTAGGTCTGGATAAAGCGATTGTTAATCAGCCTGATATTGTTGTGACCTATGAAGATGCTTCACAGAATGTGGATGCCCTGTTACTGGCGAACACACTGCGTCATCAGTTACCGCAATATAAAATCCTGAGTGATTTCACCGGCGCCAAGCTGAAACGCCAGCACAGCAGTGCGCTGAAATCAGGCTGCCGCTACATTGTGACGCTCAATCATGACGGCGAAATCGGTCTGTGGGATCTGGCTGAAAACAGTAATGACACAGTGACCGGTGATACTCTCGCCGCTGCTGTTTTACAAAAAACCATTACGGCAACAGCCTGATTTAACGTTATAAAATACTGAAAGCATCGCACTGCGGTGCTTTTTTATTTTATAACCCTGCCTAATAACTTATTGATTCGAGTAAATTATCAATATACTGAATAACACTACAGCTGGCACTTTCCATCTCGTCCAGATACATTTCTTCATCACGCCGACATCCCTGAGCGCGGGCTTCCAGTGCTTTACGTCCGGACTGATGCACCATTTTATGCGGTCTTTCCAACCGGCGGTAAGCATCATGGCTGATAAATTTCTGCCCTTCGTCTGCGTAATACCACTTTCCCAGCCGGCACTGAGTATGATCATTAACAACCAGGTCCGCATTATTATCCAATAACCGGCTGTAGATATCGCCTTTCCAGATAACATGATCCAGCTTGACTGTATTGAGAAACTGCTGAATAGCAACAAAGTGGATAATAGCCTGCATTCTGGATGAACAGGTGATCATGTTTTGCAGATGGCTTTCAGCCTGTAGTGCAATATTACGGATACTCACCACTAATTTTTGATTATCTTTTGCATCTGTATGAATATGATGAGCATGAGACTGAATTTTTCCGGTAAAAGAGGTAATTTTGATGGCTTCCTCCTGAATCTCACCCGATAATTGCTTTATTTCACGGGAAATAACCGAAAACCCCGCGCCCCGGCTGCCGACATGAGACGCTTCTATTGCTGAGTTCACTGCCAGCAAATTTGTCTGGTTAGACAGGCGCTCAATATTGTCGGTATTCTGATTGATCTGCGCCAGTGTAAAAATCAATTTTTCTGTGTAATCCAATCCCTTATCTGCATGTTCACTGATATCATCCAGTACATCATTAAGCTCATGCATATGCTGACGGGTTTCGCCATTATAATGTGTCATTTCATCAAGCGTGCTCTGCTCGCTTGCCAGACAGTTACTTGAATCCAGCAACGAATTACGAATAATTTCAATCGCACTGATGCCTTTCAGAAGATGGCGGCATAACATATCACCATGCCCGCTCTGCAGACTATCCGGATTTTCAGCCGGTTCATTTCCGGCACATACGCCGGCAGCTCCACCTGAATGTTTCTTAAAAGTTTCCATATCATTCATTTGTCCGGCATGTACCGTCTTGCGGGAAGATACCAGGTTTTTTATTTTTTTCAGCATGTGATCCCGGGCTGCGCCGCCATAAAAATGAAAATAAAAAAATAACGAAATAGCGAAAGTTGTCCTGACGGACATATCGATTATCGGCTTATGTCATGGGGGCTT
The DNA here is from genome assembly GCF_001676055.1 of Morganella psychrotolerans. Classification (GTDB taxonomy): domain Bacteria; phylum Pseudomonadota; class Gammaproteobacteria; order Enterobacterales; family Enterobacteriaceae; genus Morganella; species Morganella psychrotolerans_B. The sequence continues at coordinate 69,558 of NZ_LZEX01000004.1, forward strand.
TATACAGATGACTGAATGGTATAAAAAAAGCAGCGGATCTTAACAATCCGCTGCCTTTAATAAAGAGAAAACAGGTCTTACAGGAATGCGAAGAACAACATCCCGACAAGTGCCCCGGTAGTACCGAGGATGGTTTCCATCAGTGTCCAGGTTTTCAGTGTCTGTGCTTCTGTCGCACCGGTGAATTTTCCGTATAACCAGAAACCGGAGTCATTCACATGGCTCAGTACAATTGAACCACCTGCGATACAAACAGAGAGCGCGGCAAGCTGCGCACCGGAGTAGCCCAGCTCACTGATAACCGGCAGCACCAGCCCGACGGTTGTCAGGCAGGCAACCGTCGCTGAGCCCTGGATAACACGGACCGCCGCAGAGAGGAGAAAACAGGCTGCCGCGATTGGCAGACCGGCACCAATCAGCGATTCACCCAGCGCAGGACCCACTCCGGAGTCCACCAGCACCTGTTTGAACACACCGCCCGCCCCTGTCACCAGCAGAATGATCCCCGCCGGCTGAATGGCCGCAGAACAGATGTCCATCACCTGGTTACGGCTCATACCACGACGGATAGCCAGCCCGTAAATAGCCACCAGGCAGGCAATAAGGATAGCCAGGAACGGATGCCCGATAAACACCAGCCAGGCATGTAATTTTGAATCCGGATCCACCATAGGTGCCGCAATTGTTTTCAGCCCCACCAGCACCAGCGGGAACAGAATCAGCGCCAGGCTCAGACCAAATGACGGCATTTTACTCTGCCCGATACTTGGCTCAGTCATATCTTTCGGCAGTTCCAGCGTCACAAACTTACTGATGAAATTACCAAACAGCGGACCGGCCAGAATCATCCCGGGAATAGCCGCACATAGTCCGATAAGGATCATCCAGCCAAAATCGGCATTCATCTGATCCGCCAGCAACATAGGTGTCGGTCCGGGTAACAGGAAGCAGGCCGCTGCCGCAACACCGGCAAATAACGGGATAGCCAGCCGGACAACATTGTCGCCGGTGCGCCGTGCAACTGCAAACACCACACCAATCAGCAGAACAATCGCCACATCAAAGAAGAGGGGTAATGCACAGATAATCCCGGCTATCCCCAGTGCGTAATGCGCCCGCTTTTCACCGAAGGAGTTCAGCAGTTTCACTGCTATCTGGTCAAGCGCGCCGGTTTCATGCAGTACCTTACCAAACATGGCGCCGAGCGCGACCACTATGGCCAGGAAGCCTAATGTCCCGCCCATTCCGTTTTGCATGGTCTGGGTGATTTGTTCCAGCGGCATACCTGAAAAAAGCCCGGCACCGATCGCTACAATCATCAGGGCGACAAAAGCATGAAGCCGCGCCACCATGACTAAAAACAGCAGTAACAGAACCGAACCGGCAGCGGTTAATACCAGGGTTAATGTTGTCATGAGCGCTCTCCGGCAACCTGAGTGATAATCTGCATTGCGCCGGTGATAACGGCGTCCAGCGGCGGGCTGATATCTAAAATCTGTACATCGCGCTCAATTGCGGTGTCGGGCGCTTCTAAGGTATCAAACTGTGTGACCAGCATTTCCGGTTTGAAAAAATGCCCTCTGCGGGCTTTCAGGCGGCTTTCGATCAAATCAAAATCCCCTTTCAGCCAGATAAATGTCAGGTTTTTGTTCTGACGCCGCAGAATATCGCGATAGCTTTTTTTCAGGGCTGAGCAGACGATGACAGAAAGTTCATTCGTGCGCTGCATAGCAAAAATGGCATCATTGAGCGATTGCAGCCAAGGCCCGCGATCGTCATCATTGAGCGGATGCCCGTCTGCCATTTTTTCAATATTGGCGCGCGGATGAAGGTAGTCTCCGTCGAGAAACGCCGCATTCAGTCCGGTGGCAATTCCGTTGGCTACAGCAGATTTTCCGCAACCGGAAACCCCCATCAGAACAAAGGCGTGATGTGGCTTTTGGCTGTCACTCATAAATACTCCTCTAATGCGGTCATTATCACCGATATGTTACCGGTAACTTATTACCGGTAACATTACCAATGGATATGATTACAATGCAATCAAACAGCGTTTTTTAATCGATAAAGTGTGACAGTTCTCTCAAATGAAATCCCTGTCACAAAGAAGGGGCCGGAAGCCGTTAAATGCTCTCTCCCGGTAATAATTCGAAGCCGACATCCACTTTCTGCTGAGCCGGTAATTCACCGCGCAGGCGAGCCAGCAGGATCTCTGCCGCCCGTCTGCCCATCAGGTCACGCGGAGTCAGAATACTGGCCAGTTTCGGTGTCATCACCTGACCGACATCATGTCCGTGGAACCCGGCGATAGCCAAATCCTCCGGAATACGGATCCCCAGACGCTGACACTCAAAAATCGCGCCGATAGCAAGGTCATCATTGGTACAGAACAAGCCGTCAATATCCGGATATTCAGCTTTGGCCTTGTGCAGAAGTTTTGCACCCAGCGAGTAAGAAGAGCTTTCCGGTGTCATCACATTTCCTGCCGGCAGTCCCGCCTGTTGCATCGCCTGCTCATAGCCCTGCAAACGCATCATTGTCCGTTCGTCAGAACGCGCACCCAGGTAAATGACACGGCGGCAGCCGCGTGAGATCATCATCTGTGTCATTTCAAAGGCGGCACGGATGTTATCCAGCCCCACGGAGGAGTCATAGCACGGTGACACACTGTCCATCAGTTCCACGACAGGAATTCCGGCAGTTGCCAGCATTTTCAGTGTGCGCGGGGTATGGTTGCGCTCGGCTAAAATCAGCCCGTCAATATTGTATGAAAGCAGGGAGACCAGGCGGTCTTCCTCTTTTTCTGCCCGGTAACCATAGTGCGCAAGCATGGTCTGATACCCCTGCGCATCCGTGATGGTTTCAATACCGCGGATCACTTCTGCAAACACCTGGTTTGTGAGTGACGGCACCAGTACGCCGATAGCGCGGCTGGTTGCATTGGATAAAATATCCGGCACTCTGTTCGGGATATACCCCAGTTCGTCCAGTGAGCCGGCGATAGCGCCGCGCAATTTTTCTGAAACCTGTTCCGGGTTGCGCAAAAAGCGGCTGACGGTCATTTTTGTTACACCGACGCGGTCAGCCACGTCCTGTAACGAAGGGCGTTTTTTTCTTCATATTTATTATCTTAATACAGCCTGCTCTGTGTGTCGCCGGAGAGTGAACATCCGCGTAATATTACGTAAATATCCTGAATACGCTGAAAGAGACTGTAGTTATACAACATTTCTGCCACTATTTTACCTTGTTTTGACTTACATCCCTGTTTACCGCTGATTTTATTGACTCACCTCATGCTCTGCGCTAACGTTCGTTATATAATAAAAAATATAACGATAGCTATACCCAACGTCATTCAGGATGCAGGAAGGCGGCAAGGGAAGACTGACGGGGAGCATACATAAGTATGTGACCCGGCGGGCCTCATTCCGCCAACAAACCTGCAGTTTGAATGAATAAGGGTATATAACAAAGACTGATCTGAGAGCAATGACACTGAACCTGCAACTCCCTTTTTATCTCCCCCGGTATGCCCTGCTGCTTGCTTTTCTGACTCTGCCGTTTGCGGCAGCAGCACAGGAAACAACCTCACAGGAATTCAGCTACGGTCAGTTACCTGAACCTGTCGCAATCACCCGGATTATCAGCAGCGGTCCGCCGACTGACCAGTTGCTGTTTGCTGTGGCACCTGAAAAACTGGCAGGATTCTCCTCCCTTTTTCTGCGGGATGAACCCTTGTTTGCCCCGCAGTGGCGCGCATTACCAAAATTAGGGCGGATCTCAGGACGCGGCAGTACATTGTCGCCGGAAGGCCTGCTGGCACTGGCTCCGGATATGATTATCGACAGCGGTCTGGCAGATGAAACTTATCGCTCACAGGCCAGCCGTTTCAGCCGCCAGACCGGTATTCCTTATCTTCTGTTATCCGGAAATCTGTCTCAGACACCGGATCAGTTGCGCCGTCTTGGTGCCCGGCTGGGCGAAACCACGCGGACAGAACAGCAGGCACAACTGGCTGAAAAGTGGCTGGAAGATGCGCGGCACTTTGCGGCACGGCAAACACACAAGAAACGCTTCTATCTTGCCCGTGGAGCAAACGGGTTACAAACCGGTCTGCGGGGTTCAATTCACGGCGAAGCCCCTGAATTACTGGGTTTCGAAAATGTCGCAGAGGTTCCGGGCATGCAGGGGCTGGCAGATGTCTCAGCAGAGCAATTATTGCAGTGGAACCCGGATATGATTATTGCTCAGGACGCGGTGACTTATCAGGCCATTATGCAGGGTGAAGTCTGGCAGAGCTGGATGCGGTGAAAAATAAACAGGTTTTTTACTATGCCGGGCTGCCGTTCGGCTGGCTCGACAGCCCGCCGGGACTGAACCGGCTGCTCGGGCTGCGCCGCTTACAGGCACAATCTGAACCGGGTAGTATCGACCTGAAAGCCGATATCGGCTTGTTTTTCCGGCTGTTTTATCACTCTCCGCTGACTGAGGCACAGATTGATACTCTGTTATCCGCCAAATGAGTATCAGTATAAAAAGTCTGTTACTGATCCTGATTCTGTTCATAACTATCGGGATCGCACTGAATGTTGGTAAGTTCTCACTAACCCCGCAACAACTGTGGGACGTGGTACAGGCCAAAATTACCGGCAACAGCGGCGGGGACTCCCCCGTACTGAGCCGCAATATGACGGTATTCTGGCAAATCCGCCTGCCGCGCATTGCTGCGGCACTGGTGATCGGCGGCGGGTTAGCGATGGCAGGCGCGGCTTATCAGGGTATGTTCCGTAATCCGCTGGTTTCCCCTGATATTCTGGGCGTTTCAGCCGGTGCCGGTGTCGGGGCTATCCTCGGTATTTTTTTAGGTCAGTCAATGCTCACTATCCAGCTGTTCGCCTTTACAGGCGGATTGTGTGTTGTCGCTCTGGTGTATTCCGTGGCACGCCTTGCCCGTCAGCATGACCCGGTGCTGGCACTGGTGCTGGTCGGTATTGCGCTCAGCGCTCTGTGCGGCTCGGCTATCTCACTGATGAAAATTCTGTCCGACCCTTACACACAACTGCCCACCATGACCTTCTGGCTGCTGGGCGGGCTGTCGGCGGTATCGCCGGATGATATTAAAACCACGGCACCCCTGATTTTCGCCGGCATGGTGCCATTGCTGCTGCTGCGCTGGCGCATGAACCTGCTCAGCCTGAGTGATGAAGAAGCCCGCACGCTCGGGTTGAATGTCACGGTAACGCGCCTGGTTTTTATTGTCAGCGCCACACTGATCACCGCCAGCGCAGTCTCCATTGCCGGGATCATCGGCTGGCTCGGGCTGATTGTTCCGCATATCACCAGATTGTTAGTGGGCGCTAACTTCAGTCACCAGTTGCCTGTCTCTCTGCTGATCGGGGCAATTATGCTGTTGCTGACAGACACCCTGGCGCGGACTATCGCGCCCATCGAACTGCCGCTGGGCATTCTGACCTCTGCTGTCGGCGCACCTTTTTTCATTTTCCTGCTGCTGCAAACGCGGAGGAACGGATGAGCGATATACTGGCCACCCGTGATCTGGCTGTGGGTTACGCAGAGAAGTTAATACTCACTGACATAAACCTGCAATTACAGCAGGGAGAGATTATTTGTCTGCTGGGTGCCAACGGTTGCGGCAAAACAACACTGATGAAAACCCTGCTCGGCTTGCTGCCGCCGAAAGCCGGGGAGATCCGCATCAGCGGTAAACCCCTGAGCCACTGGAGTGCCACCGCACTGGCACAGCGCGTTGCCTATGTGCCACAGGCGCATAATATGCCCTTCTCTTTCCGTGTCCTGGATATGGTGGCACTCGGGCGCAGTGCCCATCTTTCCCTGTTTGCCTCCCCGGGACGGGCCGAGCGGCAGATGGCAGAGCAGGAGCTGGATGCCCTGGGCATTGCGCATCTCGCGCAGCGGGCCTATTCCTGCCTGAGCGGTGGTGAAAAACAGCTGGTACTGATTGCCCGCGCCCTTATCCAGCAGCCCGGTTTACTGATTATGGATGAACCCGCCGCCAGCCTGGACTTCGGCAATCAGATAAAATTACTGAATAAAATCGAGCAGTTACGGGAGCGTGGCATAACAGTGCTGATGTCCACTCACCATCCGCAGCACGCCGCTGCCGTGGCAGACAGCATTGTGATGCTCGGCTCTGCGCAGCCTGCCCGCCAGGACAAACCTGCCGCGCTGCTCACACCGGAAACGCTGGCGGCACTCTATCATGTGACACCGGAACATATTTCCGCGCATTTTGCGCAACCCACTTATAAGGGATTGTCATGACAATTGATGATATCGATTTCGCACAACTTTACCGCGACCATCTGGCGCAGGCCGAACGCACACGCAAAGATCCGGAACACTGGGACAAACGTGCGGAGAAAATGGCACAAAATTGTGCCAACCCCGCCGATCCCTACCTGATCCGCTTTAAAGAGATTGTGGATACCACAGGCGCAAAAACACTGCTGGATGTCGGCTGCGGACCCGGCTCTGTCGCACTGCAACTGGCGGATACCTTTGAGCAGGTTACCGGTATTGATTACAGTGAAGGCATGCTGAAAGTTGCCCGTCAACGCGCACAAACTCAGGGAAGTGATAATGTCACTTTCCGCCACTGCGCCTGGGAAGATGACTGGTCAGACTTACCACCGTGCGATATCGCGGTGGCATCCCGCTCGACACTGGTGATGGATTTACAGGCTGCGCTTCTGAAACTGAACCGTCAGGCAAAACTGCGCGTCTACACCACGCACACCGTCAGCCCGACTTTTGTGGATATCCGGGTGATCCGCGCCATCGGGCGCACACCGGTTACACTGCCGACATACATTTATGCGGTGAATATCCTTAACCAGCTCGGCATTCATCCGGATGTGGAATTTATCCGCAGCCCGAACTGCCAGAGCAGTGACAACATGACCTTTGAACAGTTTGCCGACGGCGTTGTCTGGTCACTCGGTTCGCTGGATGAGCAGGAAATGACCCTGCTGCGCCATTATTATGACAAACAGGCCTCAGACGGTCTGCCGGTTGTGCCCGCTACCCGGGACTGGGCAATGGTTTCCTGGAGTGTGGTGCCGCAGGCTGCTCTGCTGCTGCCGGAGGGCACAAAGTGATTTATTATAGTGATGCCTTTCTGGACAGTTTGCTGCTGGAAGATATTCATTACGGCGATCTGACCACGCGCGCACTCGGGATAGGCGCGCTGCAGGGTGAAATGCATTTCTCCCGCAAACAGGCGGGATTTGTCAGCGGATTAACCGTAGGTCAGAAGTTACTGGAAAAACTCGGATTACAGACTGAATTATATGCGAACGACGGCGATCATACAGATTCCGGCGCACTGCTGATGGTGGCAAAAGGCCGCGCTGACGTCCTGCATCAGGGCTGGAAAATTGTTCAGAATGTGATTGAGTGGAGCAGCGGCGTTACTCATATGACGCGCCGGATGGTTGATATTCTGCGCAAATCGCAACCGGATGCACAACTGGCCTGCACGCGGAAAAACATCCCCGGCACCAAACTGCTGGCAACCGCCGCCGTGCTCGCCGGAAACGGCATTATTCACCGGCAGGGCTGCGCAGAAACGATTCTGATGTTTGCCAATCACCGGCGTTTTCTGGCAGAGCCGGATAACTGGTGTGCCGCTATCGCCGCTCTGCGCCGCGATGCACCGGAAAAAACCATTATTGTCGAGGCAGATAATCCGGATGAAGCGTATCAGGCACTGCAAGGCCGCCCGGATGTGCTGCAACTGGATAAATTTCATCCTGATGCGATCCGCCGCCTGGTTAAAGATGTTGCTGTACTGGCACCACACTGCACACTGTCCGCCGCAGGCGGGCTGAACGCAGAGACCATCGGGGATTACGCGGATACCGGACTGAAACTGTTTGTGACTTCAGCGCCGTATTATGCACCACCAGCTGATATTAAGGTCCGGTTGTATCCGGTCTGATAAAAAATAATTAATAATAAACAATAAGTAAGGGTAAAGCAGTCAGATAACTTATCTGCCGCTTTATCCTATTTTTAAAAAAAGTCGTTATATAAATAAATACATATCGATAATTCGGTCACAGGAAAAACAATAAAATGAAACGAACGCTACTCAGCTGCGCCATATTGCTGGCGACGGCACCCGCTGTTCAAGCGGGAAGTGCTGATATTCTGACAGTATGGGGCAGCCCGCTGGCTTCAAACCCGGATGTCATCACCCAATCTCAGATGAAATCCCTGAACAAAACCAATGCGGCAACCGCGATCAGTACCATGCCCGGTGTGGTGCTTGAAAAATCCGGCAACCGCAATGAACTGACGGTGAAAGTCAGGGGTTTTGACAGCCGCCAGATACCTGTTTTCTTTGACGGGATCCCGACGTATGTGCCGTATGACGGCAATCTTGACCTCGGACGTTTTATGACCAGCGAGCTGGAAAGCATTGAAGTGAGTAAAGGCTACACTTCACTGCTACAGGGGCCGAACCTGATGGGGGGCGCTATCAACCTCACCACCGCTACCCCGAAAAAACCGTTTGAGGCCAATGTATCCTACAGTCAGGGGTTTGCCCGTGGCGCAGATAATGCGTATAACACCAGCGCCCGTGTCGGCGCGCGCAGCGACCTCGGCTTTATCCAGGTCAGCGGCAGTCAGTACAAACAGCGCTTTCTGGGTCTGCCCGCGTCTGATGATGATAATGCCGCAGCCGGCAGTAATGGCCGCCGCGCACACTCATCTTCTGATGATAAACGCGGCATGGTAAAAGTGGGCTGGACGCCACGGGAAACTGATCAATATGTTGTGACCTATATGAAACAGGATGGCAGCAAAGACAGCCCGCCGTCAGCCGGAACAGGCAAGGGTAAATATTCATACTGGGAATGGCCGGATTATAATAAAGAGAGTTACTATTTTAACGGCACCACACAAATTACCGACGGCGTGAATCTCCAGAGCCGCCTGTATCACGATAAATTTGTGAATACCCTGCTGATGTACCCGAAAAAAGGCAATAAGGTCGATTACAGCCACTATGATGATTTCAGTAACGGCGCCTCTCTCCAGTTAGGCATTGATATGCGCGAGCGCGATTTGCTTTCTTTTTCCGGACACTGGAAAGATGATGTTCACCGCGCGCAAAAAGAGCGTAACGGGGAAATTCTGCGTTACAAAGACCGCACCTATTCTGTGGCAACAGAGTACCAGTGGGCGGCAACCTCTGATCTCGATATCATCGGTGCCATCGGTTATGACTGGCGTGACAGCCTTGATGCGGATAAAGGCGCGGGCAATAACAGCCAAAACGCATTCAACTGGGAAGTGATGTCAAAATACACCTTTGCCAATCAGGATAATGTCCGTTTCTCTGTTTCTGACCGCAGCCGCTTCCCGACACAAAAAGAGCGCTATACCACTGAAAAACCGAAAGATGGATCAAAAGGGATCATTAATCCGGATCTTAACCCTGAGCGCGCACTGACCTTTGATTTAACCTATGAAGGCAGCATTACCGATAAATGGGGCTACCAGGCCAGTATTTATCATAACCGCGTGGATGATGCGATCCTCGCCCACACTGTCGTGAAAAATGGTCAGGATTTCTTCCAGAACCAGAACAGTGGCCGCGTGGATTACACCGGGCTGGATCTGGGTGTGAAAGGCGATATAACGGACTGGCTGAAAACTGGCGTCAATTACAGCTACATTCACAGTGACCCGAAAGATGTTGATCATGTGGAAGGCCTGCCGACACACAAAATGTATGCCTGGCTGAAAGTGAACCCGATCGATCCGCTGACTCTCACCCTGGCGGAAGAGTTCCGTGCATGGAGCTATCAATACAATGACAGCAACGAGAAAGTCGCGGGCTTTGCCACAACGGATCTGCGGATGGATTATGATTTCGGACACGGCATTTCCGCTAATGCATCGGTAAATAACCTGTTTGATAAATCCTATTATTTTACCAACGGGTATATGGAAGAAGGCCGCAATTTCTGGCTGGGTGTTGAGTACCGTTATTAATAATTAGATATATAGTCACAAAAAAAGACACATCCGGTCACCCGGACGTGTCTTTTTATTCAAGCTGCAAAACCTGTCAGGCAGATGCAGGAAGTGTCATTGCACTGCTGCCCGCCGCTTCCCGGCGGTTAATCTGACGCAGCAGGAAGGTCGCCACCACGCCCAGCAGAGAACAACCGACAGAGAGCATGAAAATATAGCTGTAACCGGTTTCGCCGTATTTATCCAGCCAGTAACCGGCGACAGAATAATAGAATGCATCTGGTGAAAAACCGATAAATGACGCAAACCCGACCACGGCACCCGTTGTTTTCATCGGAATTTTGGATTCAGCAACAGAGGCAAAATAAATTCCGCGAAACGCGAACAGCAGCGCACTTAATATCACCATATTCACCACAGCAAACCACATAAAAGCATTGCCTTTCGGGATAACCAGGAACAGTGCGCAATTGACTGCCATGATGATAAACCCGACAAACATAACACTGATAGATGATCCGACTTTGTCTGTCACTATCCCCGCGACCGGCGATGCGACCATTTTAATCACATAGGTGCGGATGATAGACAGCGCCGTAACCAGTGTGATCGGCACCACATAGACCTGCGACAAATACGGACTGAGATACGTCAGGCTGGAGAACACCACATAGGTGGAGAAGATGATCAGCCCGATAAGCCAGGCTTTCGGCATTGTCACCACACTCATCAGTGAACGGAAGGTGGTTTTTTCTTCTTCGGCGTTATCTGAATTGGTATTCCCGCCACGGTGTGCGATCAGGAAAAACAACAGGATCCCGCAAACAACGGAAGCGCCTGAATAGAGCCAGACCACATAACGAAAGCCAACTGCCGCTTCGGCAAATTTGCCGAAGAAATAGAGTCCGGTGAATGAGATCAAGGTACCGGAAACGCCGGACAGCCCTTCATAGAACCCGAAGATCCGCCCCTGCTCTTTTTCGGTTCCCTGCATCCGCACTACTTTGATCGAGGCGGCAAAGAATGTCAGGATCGTCGTCACACCCCACAGAACGTGGATCAGCAGGATCGTGTTGTAAGACGGGAACGTGGCGAACCAGAATCCCAGCCCGCCGGATGCGAGCAGTGAAAAAGAGATAAGATTACGCAGTGAAAAACGATCAGCGAACCAGCCGCCGAAGAAATACGAGAACATACCGATTAAGCCATACAGGCTAAGTAAATTACCGATTTCAATGTGTGTCAGCCCCAGCGCTTTCTGCATCGGATCATAAAATGAGGATTTCAGGTAAGGCAGGCTGTACATCGCGGTCGTACCGAACGCGAGAAGAAACAGGATCAGCAGACGTTTCCTGCGGGATAGATTTTCCATGCTATTTGCCATGATAGTTATCTCTGTGATGTCAGCCGTGGACGGCGTCCAGTGCCTGGCGGAAATCCGCAATAATGTCTTTTGCGGATTCAAGACCCACCGCAATGCGGATCAGGTTTTCACCGTTCATCTGTACCAGCGTGTGTTCTTCACCCAGACTGGTGGCAATCGTCGTCAGTTTGAGGGAGTTAACAAATTTGCGGCTCACCTGGTCACGGCTCAGCCCGTGAATATCTTCTTTCAGACGGAAAGAGACAATACCGCCGCCCAGCCCGTTCATCTGCGACTGACACAGGTCATAGCGCGGATGGGTTTTCAGTGCCGGATAGCGCACCTCTTCAATCTCTTCCTGTGAGGTCAGAAATTCCGCCAGTGCCAGCCCGTTTTCACAGTGTTTTTTCATGCGCATATCCAGGGTTTTCATCCCGCGCATGATCATCCAGGCATTATTTGGCGCGAGTGCGGCACCGGTAAAGCAGCATAAACCCGGCCATTTGATAAGCTCGATCAATTCACGCGATCCGATCACCGCGCCACCCAATGTGTCGCCGTGCCCGTTCATAAATTTCGTCAGGCTGTGAACCACCAGATCCGCGCCCAGATCCAGCGGACGCTGGAGGATCGGCGTACAGAATGTGCTGTCAACAATCAGCAGACTTTTGTTTTTATGCGCAATATCAGCAATTTCGCGGATATCCACCAACTCCAGAGACGGATTCAGCGGGCTTTCGACATAGACCAGACGCGTGGCGGGTTTCATTGCCGCGCGGATATTTTCACTGTTTGTCGCATCAGCAAACGTAATTTCCACACCAAATTTAGCCAGCAGTTCGGTCATTAATAACCGCGTGTGGGAGAAGATCCCGTCAGCACTGACAATATGGTCGCCGGTTTTTACCAGTGACAATAATGTTGATGCAATTGCGCCCATGCCGGATGCACTGACAATTGCGCTGTCCGCGCCTTCCAGCATGGCGAGCTTACTCTCCAGCTCCGTCAGGTTCGGGTTACATTCACGGCTGTAAACATAGCCCCATGTCCGGCAGAGCTCTTCAAAATGTTCAACAGAGTGCGCGGCAAATGTCGCGGTCTGATAAATAGGGCTTGCCAAAGCACCTGTGGTTGGATCCGGCGAGTGTCCCTGATGGATCAGTTTAGTTTCCAAATCATAATCAGTTGGTTTTTGCACAATAGACTCCTCATGCGGTCAGCTCACTTACCTGCATGTCATCATTTTCATTATTAGTTCGGGATCCTGATTCAGGATCAGCTGTGTAGTAGTGTGGCTTACGGGAACTGGCTAACTATAGACTCTCTAGCTGCTATAGAGTCAATGAGAGGAGATCTGACACTCATCACAAAACGGGTAATTTTCAGATAAAAAAAAACAGAAACAGACTCTGTATTTTCAGCCTGCTCCTTCATGTTATACCCAATGTCATTCAAGATGCAGGCAGGCGGCAAGGGAAGACAGACGGGGAGCATACACAAGTATGTGACCCGGCTGACTGAGCGCAGCCAACGAACCTGCAGTTTGAATAAATAAGGGGATACGGATTATTATCTATACCAAGGGGAGGGTTTTACACCAGGCAGCGCGTATCTATTTCACGCCGTTTCACTTTGATCTGGATTTCAGTCAGTAACTGCTGCTCATCATTGGTAGACAGCGGGTCAATTACCGGGATTTCATACATCATGTCATCCACCGGAATCCGTTTGTATTCAGCATAATCAGTGATGGCTTTAAATGCCGCGCCATTGTCACTGTAAGGCCCCTGATACATCAGACAAATAAATTCACCGTCCGGGATTTCAGTAATTTTATTCTGCACCTGCGGGTTAAACAGGTCACGCTCAACAATCACAAAGCTGTTCAGATAGTTAACCTGCTGCGTGGCAAGAAAATTGTCACGGGATACAAGCCCGCTGACACCGCCGTAGAAAATAGAAATATTCTCTTCCAGGATATTGGCAATCTGCCGCCGTGAGAATTCCATGGTTTCCTCAAAGCTCAGACCCGGCTCGTAACCCATTGATAAAATATGGCGGCGGGGAATATAGCGGCGGGTAACTTTACCGATACTGTCCGTATCAATGCCTTTCTCCAGCGTCTCTTTCTTGGTGGAGAGTACCTTCTTAATAAGCTCCAGCTCGCGGATTTTTTCATCCACAACGGTGATCTTCCGCGTCAGCAGATTAAGAATCTGAGTATCACTGTCCTGTAAGCGGTGTTTAATCTCTTTCAGCGGCATCCCTAAGTATTTCAGATATTTAATAATATCCAGCTGGGAGAATTGATCGATAGTGTAGTAGCGGTAATTACTTTCCTGATCGACATAGACCGGTCTGAATAACCCCAGTTGATCATAATAACGCAGCGTTTGAATGCTGATTTTATGAAGTTTTGCCATTTCGCCGATAGAAAAATATTTCGCCATACCGTGCCGCCTCTGAGTCACATCTTAATGATTAACCGGCGGCACGATAACGGAAACAGGGTATTCAGTGCAAGGTACCGGATCACATTCCCGCAGGTTCGCGGCTTGCAGGAGCGGAATTTCGTTCCATGTACAGAGTCCTGCTCGGGAAAGCGAAATCTGCGCCGTGCTGATGAACAATAGTAATAATTTTCAGATAAACCGCCTGCTGCGCCGCCAGCCAATCTGCCCATACGGTGGTTTTTGTAAAGCAATAGACCATGATATTGAGCGCCGAATCGCCGAATTCATCAAAATAGACCAGCATGGTCTGGTGCTGATCAATTGTTGCATCAGCTTTCAGCATAGCGCGGATATCACTGACAACCGGCGCAATTTTATCTGCATCTTCATAGCGCAGACCAATGGTGGTTTTGATCCGCCGGTTCGTCATGCGTCCCGGGTTTTCCACACTGATGGAAGAAAACAGGGAGTTAGGAATATAGAGCGGGCGGTGATCAAAGGTAATAATTTTTGTGATACGCCAGCCAATCTCCACCACCGTGCCTTCAATCTGCCGGTCAGGCGAACTGACCCAGTCACCGATTTTAAACGGGCGATCAAAATAGAGCATAATGCCGGAAAAGAGATTACTTAGAATATCCTTTCCCGCCATGCCGATAGCAATGCCGCCGATCCCGCCGAACGTCATCAGCCCGGAGAGACTCATGCCGAAATGTTCACCGTAGAGCAGAAAAACCACAATCACGATCAGAATTTTCAGCACGCGGGAAATAATGTGCGCAGAGGTAATATCACTGCCACGGGCTATCTGTGCCTGCGCCAGGCGGTTGATCATCAGGAATAATTTACGGATCAACAGCAATACGATAAGCGTGGTACAAATCATTGCCACGGTATCAGCGGTGATAAAGCGCCAATGAAAATAGACAATTCCCTGCTCGGTAAAATCCCCGAGGATCACGACACACAGCGCCCACATCACAAGCTGGGAAATGTGTACCAATGTGGCATGTTTACCCTTTTCCCGCCTGCGGTTATAAATCATCAACCCAACAGAGCCTAAGATACAGATAACCAACACAATCAGGCTGAGTACGTTATTGGAGAGAAACTCTTCAGTTAACACAGCAACTCCATATTATTCCCTCTCTCCTTTGGGGATAATCAGTAATCAGAATAACTAAAAGGAATAACATCCTGTTATCCCTTTATTTTTTACTTAAATTGCACATCCGGCACCGTGGTAACTTCAGCTTCATTTTCTACACTGAAGTTCGGTTTTCCGGTATATCCCATGTAATTTGCAATAATCACCGCAGGGAATTTACGGATAGTGGTGTTGTATTCACGGACACTTTCAATATAACGCCCGCGCGCCACCGCGATCCGGTTTTCGCTGCCTTCCAGTTGCACCATCAGGTCACTGTAAAGCGCATTACTTTTCAGATCCGGATAGCGCTCTGATACGGCAAGCAGCCGGGAGAGTGAAGATCCCAGTTCGCTTTGTGCCTGCTGAAATTTTGCCAGCAGCGCCGGATCGTTCAGATCCGTGATTTTGATATTCATCTGCCCGACTTTCGCCCTGGCTTCCACGACATCCTGCAATACCTGACGTTCAAAGTCTGAAGAGGCCTGAACAGTTTTGACCAGGTTCGGGATCAGATCCGCGCGGCGTTTGTATTGATTGAGCATTTCAGAGGCAGAAGCTGTTACGCCTTCATCCTGTGCCTGAATGCTGTTGTAATTGGAGACCAGTAACACGCCGACCAGTACGACCACACCTAACAGCCCGATAATCAGTTGTTTCATTGTATTTTCCTTGTCTGAATGACGACTATTATTCAGGCAATCGGCGGGAGATTCAAGGCAAGGATTCGGGGAATAAGACACTGAGATAAAACCTGGGATTACGGTGCTACGCTGATAAACCGGTAAAAACAGAAAGCCGCTGTGAATACTTTTGAATAACCGGTGATTCAGATGCCCGCACCGGAGACGGACATAATAAAACCGGGGGATTACGGTGTTGCGCTGATAAACCGGTAAAAACAGAAAGCCGCTGTAAATACTTCCCTGTACGCTCAGGCTCGCCATCCATGGCTCGCATGCTTTCTGCTTTTTTTACCGGTTATCTGCGAAATGAAATGATTAGATTACTTTCAATAAAATATAATGATCCTAATATCTGTCATCCGTAGTGTTTTACTTTCTGCTTTCTTTGTCCGTCACCTGCGCCATAGCTTTGAAAATAAGAATTTGTTTTTCTGATCCATTCAGATTAATACGCTAAATCATTCAATCTGTAGCAAGGCGGCAAAGTGAGGACAGGCGGGGAGCATACATAAGTATGTGACCCGCATGGCCGAACGAAGCCAACACAGCTACAGGTTGAAGGATGACGCGTATTTACCAGGCGCGGACAGCGTCACCACGATAAACTTCCTCCGCCTTCTTCAGGACCTCATCACTCTGAAACGCGGCGACCAGTTTTTTCAGCTTTTCATTGTCTTTATCTGCTGCACGAACCACGATCAGGTTGACATAGGGCGAATCAGCATCTTCCATAAACAGCCCGTCACGTGCGGCGGACAACCCGACTTGTGATGAGAAATTATTATTGATAACAGAAAGATATACGTCCGGGTCGTCCAGCGCGCGGGTGAGTTGTGGTGTATCGATTTCCACAATTTTCAGTTTTTTCGGGTTTTCAATAATATCCGGGGTACCAGGCAGATAACCTACACCATCTTTCAGCTTAATCAGCCCCTGCGCCTGTAACAGCAGCAGGCTGCGGCCGAGTGTGGTGGTTTCATTTGAAATCGCAATAGTTGCGCCATTTGGTAATTCATCAACAGATTTTATTTTATTTGAGTAAGCGGCGATCGGGAAAATAAAGGTTTTACCAATGACTTCAAACTGATAGCCACGCTCTTTGCTTTGTGCTTCATAATACGGCACGGTCTGGAATGCATTGGCATCCACATCTTTATTACGCAGGGCTTCATTCGGCAGGACATAATCATTGAAGGCGATCACTTCAACATCCAGCCCCTGCTTCTCTTTGGCAATTTTCACCACTTCTTCCCAGATAGCCTGGTCCGGCCCGGTATTAATAGCGACTTTCAGTGGTTTTTCATCCTCATTCTGAGAGCAGGAAACCGCCAGTAATGTGGTGCAGGCCAGCAGTGCGGATATTATAATTTTTTTCATGTCATCTCCATAATGCATTGTTATCTTTTATTTTTTAATAATATTATTTTGCACTGTCCAGTGCCGCACTGATATCCGCCAGGATGTCATCAATGTGCTCAATACCAATGGATAAACGGATCATATCCCGGGATACCCCGGCACGGGCCAGTTCAGCTTCATTTAACTGGCGGTGTGTAGTGGTTGCCGGATGACAGGCGAGCGATTTCGTATCCCCGATATTCACCAAACGGACAATCAGTTTCAGTGCATCAATAAACTTCGCACCCGCCTCTGCCCCGCCTTTGATACCGAATGACATAATCGACGCCGGCGTACCTTTCACATATTTCTGTGCCAGGGCATGCTCCGGGCTGTTTGCCAGGCCGGCATATTTGACCCAGGCAACCTGCGGATGCTGTTGCAGATATTCCGCTACCCGCTGTGCATTTTCGACATGGCGTTCCATGCGCAGTGCCAATGTTTCGAGCCCCTGTAAAATCAGGAAACTGTTAAACGGAGAGAGTGCTGCACCTGTGTTGCGCAGTGGCGCCACACGGCAACGGGCGATAAATGCAGCCGCGCCGAAGTGTTCAACATAATTCACCCCATGATAAGAGGGGTCCGGCGTATTAAGTACGGCAAAGCGATCTGCATGCTCATGCCACGGAAATTTTCCGGAATCGATAACAATACCGCCAAGGGAAGAGCCGTGTCCGCCGATATATTTCGTCAGTGAATGCACCACGATATCAGCCCCGAACTCAATCGGGCGACACAGTGCAGGGGTTGCCACGGTATTATCCACAATCAGCGGCACGCCGTGACGATGGGCAATTTCTGCAATCTTTTCCAGATCAACAATATGTCCGGCGGGGTTAGAGATAGTTTCGCAGAACACAGCTTTGGTGTTGTCGTCAATCAGCGCGTCCAGTTGCGCAAAATCGTCATGCTCCACAAACCGGGCCTCTATCCCGATACGGGGAAAATTATGCGCAAACAAATTATAAGTACCACCATACAGTTTGGAGACACTGATAATATTGTCGCCGACACCCGCCAGAGTCTGAATCGCATACGTGATCGCTGCCATGCCTGATGCTACCGCTAACCCGGCAATGCCGCCCTCAATCGCAGCAACCCGTTGTTCCAAAACATCATTTGTCGGGTTCATAATACGGGTATAGATATTTCCCGGAACCTTGAGATCAAACAGATCCGCGCCATGTTGTGTATCATCAAAGGCATAAGAGGTTGTTTGATAGATGGGAACAGCAACAGATTTAGTGGTCGGATCCGGTGAATAACCGGCATGGACAGAGAGCGTTTCAAGTTTCATGTGTTCTTCCTTACCGCACAGGTGAATATTATTATTTAGACGTCCAGACGTATAGACTTATCTTTTTATACCGGTAATGCGGAAAGAGATCAAAGCAGAAGTGGTAAAATGAAGATGAATTTTCCTCATGATGAGAGAAAGTATAAAAAAGGTTGAAAAATAAACCAGGAAAATCAATTTATTGATTTTCGGCTGATAACACAAAGCAGGAAAAACCACGTTTTATCCTGCTTTGTCAGCAATCTCAAGCCGCTGCCAGAAGCGGCTCTCATTTTTATAAACAAAACAGTGATTATGCCCGCATATTATTAAGCAAGTTACTCGTTGCCGCCTGCTTGTTATCAAGATAACGGTTAAACATATCCATCAGTTTTTTATTTAATTCATTCGCATCATTAGACAATTTACCGTGAGAAGATCCGCTTTTGAGCTTCAGGTCTTTCTGCGCGCGAACAACTTCAGCATCACCTTGTAGCTCAGTAACCTTCTTCTGAATTAATTGTACGAATACCTGACTAACAGGCTGTGACAGCCCGGACATCGCCTGACCTGCGATTCCGGAAGGTGTTGGCGCCGTCGGGTTAGCCGCATCAATCCCCTTTATTGACATAGCAGCACCGACAATGGCGATACCAATAGAAACTAACGCACCGACGACGGCAGCTTTGACCTGAAGCTCGGCTTCCTTATATTTCATATTTTTTAATTCTTTTGCCAGATCGATAACAAGTGCATCCAGTTTATTCTGGCGCTCCAGCTGACCCAGGGAATCATCATTCATAACTTTGCATAATTCTATGGCTAATTTCATCCATTTTTGATCACTGACAGATAACAGAGAGGGCATTACTGATCCTACCCGGGTACGGATCTCAGCACCAATCTGTTCATCTGTAACTTCTGTATTTTTTATACCGTTATTTTTTGTAACCTCTTTTATAACGTCAGGGTCAATACTTATTTCCTGTGAACTTTTCTTTACCGAAATAACATCGTCAATTTCCGGTGAATAAACCTGTTTGGAGGTATCTGCTGCAGTTATAGTTGTCATGATAAATTCCTTTTTAAATTAAACTGCTAATAGCCCTGGCTGTATAATAGATTTCTTCCGCTGAAAATCATCTTTTCCAATCTTACCTAATTGCTCTTTCATTTTATTTAAATCCCGATGTGATTCCGAAAAAGTCGCCATTATTTTCTCCATCAGCGCCATTAGTTTACCCAGCAATTCCTGATCTAAATCTATATCAGCGTTTAATTTCATTGCATCTTCATTAAGCTTTGCCTGGGTGACTGAATTTACACCATTGATGACAGTAGATGTCAGCATCATTGTAATTAATATTTTTTTTAACTTCAGCCATTACTTGTTTTAATACTTCCTTCACCGCTTCTGATGCCACCTGACCAATAACTTTGCCGGCAACAGCACCAGCGGCAGCAAACACCGCCATTACAACAACAACTGCAAGTAACATAGAAATAACCTCCATATTTTCTTCCAGTTTTTTTAATGCTTCCGGTGGCAGCCCAAGCGCTTTTCCAAGTTCCACAGCCATATTTTTAATAAACTTCTGGATAGCTTCCACCAATTTTGTCACCGGTGTCATTATCTTTGCCATTATATCCGGGCCACCGGACGCCTTAACAATTTCATTGATAATGGTGACTGCCACAACCACCGCAGCTAATGCTTTTGCCAGCAAGCCGCCGGTCAAAGCAGTTAATATAACCATTATTGCAATCAATAATGGTCCCAGCCATTTAAAAATAGCCTGTAATCGTTCTGCTTTTTTTATTTTCTTCGCCATTTCAGCCCCGTCAGCATCAATTTTATCCTGCAATGTTTTTTGCTGAGCAGTGGCTACAAGTCGGTCATTTTCAAGTTTATTTTGTGCTAATTTATCCCGTAAATCTGCTATTTTACCCATTAAAATAGTTAATGACTCAGTAAAATTAACGTCAGATTTACGCTGAGCACCAAATAAATTGACAGCATCTTTAAGAATATCTTTTGCATCATCCTGAATATCGGCCAAGGCATGTAATGATGTAAGCTCAGCATTAATTTCATCACGATTCCCTGATAAAAGTGAACCGACTTCATCATCAAGAACCGGCAGCTTATTTAATTCTTCAGATAATTGTTTAAATAATTTAGTCTTATCTTTACAGAAAGCGGAATCTGTATTTATATTTTTAATTACCTCATCTGCATTTGTTTTTTTTTCTTAAATAGGAAACAATTTCATTTTTATCTTTAAATTTATCAACCCCATCACCTGTTAGTTTGTTTTTCAATTCTCCATCAGGCATTTTTGATAATGAATCACTATTTTCATTCATCAGTAAAAAATAGTAATCAGCTGTTGCATCGATATGATCATTAATTAAATAAGCAGAATCTGAAATACATTCAGTTAATTGATTTTCTTCTTTTTCAGACCATAGCCCCTCAAGGAATTTGTGGTTATACCCGTGCGCTCTGGAATTAAATTTTAATTTCTCATCTGAAAAAAAATCGAACAATAATGAATTAATTATGTTAAGTGAGTAGTCAGGCTTTGTTTTTGTATTATTTTTATCATCATGTTTGCTATTAGTTAATTTTGGTTTATTTTTGTCCTCATTAACTACTATTGATTTCTTACTAACATCACTAATTATCTCCCCATTAAATTCACCAATATGATTATTGGTGATATCTCGTTTTTTTTTCAGATTTAATTTCGCCTGTAGAATTTTCATTTACAGTACCTGACCCTGAAATTTTATTAACATTTACATCCATATGATTTCCTTTTGATATCAGAACCGTAAAAAACCCTTTAATTCCTGGGCTAATTCACTTATCATTGTTGTAATGGTTCTCAGCATATTATCATAATTACTATTAACAGTATTATATCGCTGAGTGTATTCATCCAATGTTAATTGTAACCCTTTTTTTGCTCCATCTATTTTTTGATTTATGCTATTTATATCGTGTTGATATAAATCAGAGCCAACATTTTTCTTATCTTCATCTGTATAATAATCATAGACCCCTGCATCATAGTTTTCTTTCAGCACTCTCTTGGTATATTCCACATCACTGGTAGCAGATATTGATGTTTCATTAACATTATTCCAAATTGATAAATCAGGTGATTTTTCATTGATGCTTTTATCGAAATTTTCATTTATCTTATCAAGATCACTTTCGCTATATGCAAACTCCATAAAATAATAAAATTCGGTAGGAAATAAAAATTGCTCCACCTTACCTTCTAAACCCACAATATTATTGTCTTTATCCATGATAGGCTTTAATAATTTACACAGGCGGGTACCCTTAATCACAGGCTCATGACAAGCAAAAAAATACTCCATTTTCCCGTACGCCTCTTTATATGAGATCTCTTTATCAACTAATTCATCTCCGATGAAAACATTAAATTTATCATCGCCAACCTTGACTAACCTTATACTATTTTCATATAAAATATAGCCTTCCCCATCTCCTTTATAAAAGTAAGGCTTCATTGTGTTATATACTTCTGAATAATATTTTCGTTTATATACCTTATTTTGTTTTCCGTCGTTAATACTCTCTTTAATATAATCACCGAACGTATTTAATTTTTTTTGTTACGTCTTTATAAAAATCAACGTACTTATTCATACCTTCCCGTTGATATTTAACTGAAATATCATAGGCATATTTACTGACAGTATCCATTTTATCAATAAAATAACCAAAAGTGACCATATCCTTCATGATAAAATAGTCCTGAATCTTATCACTTATTGCCCTTGATTTTTCCGCAATCTCATTACCCGTACTATTGAGTAACTTTGTATTTTCATTATTTTTTATTAACGAATTATATGATTCAAGTTCTTTTAATGCTTGTTCTTTTGTTGTACCCGGATTAGATAAAACAGAATCAATTCTCTCAAGTTCATTATATAGTACCGTTAGTTTCTCTTCATCAGATGAGGTATTAGATGCTCCACCAACTGGTTTATTAGCATCCAATGAGTTATGAGAATCCGGATACCCGACTCTGTTTTCTATTCTTGGCTCATGTTCTAATCGCATTAGTTACCTCCCAGAATGGATATATAATTGGTCGCTTGTTCCCGCTCACTATCATTACACGCTAGTGAGAGACAATGCCTGAAGCTACTTATTGCTGATTCTTTTTCGCCTGTATATAAATAACACTGACCTATATACAGGTATATAGATGCATTCGTTTCATCTAAGTTAATAGCTAAACAATAAAGATTGATTGCTTTCTGATATTGTTTTTGCACTTGTTTAACAGCGGCCAATCCAAGTAAATAATCCACATTACTAAAATCATATAAACAGAGTGAACGAAAAATATTCTCTGCTTGTTCAATCAGTCCTTTATCATAATAATCACAAGCCAAAGAATAAACATTTGTAAAATCCTGTTCTTTCTTTGGTACCAGGAGATCAGCGATATTGCCACTCTCCAGATGAGAAAAAATATTCCCTACCAGTGATTTAATATCAAAATTTATATTGTCATCCATAACAATGCTCCTTAATAATATCCGATTATCAAGTCAGGAAAATACTATCTTATTGTCCTGATAATCACTTTCATAAAATACGCCTCAGTCCTGAGGTTACTCTGAACTGTCAAGACCTGCCTGTTCAGCTTCATTCAACCACAATAAGAGATCCAAAAACTTATCCAGGTCATCACCAATAATAGTGTCGAATACATGGTATTTATTGAATAATTGCCGTGCCAGACGAATATCCCGGACAACCGGAACCTGATGTTTTTCTGCATATTGGCGAACAGCCAGTGCATATGTTCCTTTCTCTTTAACTGTAATAAGAGGCATAACACCATTTTCCGGGTCAAGATAAATGGCTATTGCAATATGCACCGGGTTAACGACTACAACATCTGAATTCTTTATCAGTGCTTTAGTTTCTGCATTCAGTAACTCTCTATGCTGCTGCTTACGGGCTGATTTTATATCCTGATTACCTTCACTGTTCTTATATTCTTGTTTAACCTCATGCTTTTCCATTTTCATGTCACCAAAAAAGAAAAAGTATTCAACAATATAATCAATCACTAATAATGGCATAAGCAGTAAAATAAAAATAAAAATATAATGGCCGGTAAAATACAGAAATCCTTTGCTTACCTCAGAGAACGGAATAACCACCATCTGATAGATATCACCGGTATATAAAGAAATAAATACATAACCTGCTGATAAATAAATCACAACACAGATCAATGCTTTCACCAGATTTTTTAGTGATTTCCTGGTGAAGATCCGTTTAAACCCGGCGATAGGATCAATTTTTTTTAAATCAAATTTAATCGCTTCTGTCGCAATGGAAAAACGCGTTTGCATCAGTGAAACAAAACTGACACTCATGCTACATAATATGATCAGCGGTAAAACCATTTGAAAAAAAATATCCGATAACATATCGATATATACAGAGAGTGACAGATGATTCACATTGTATAATACCGTTTGATAAAATCGGGTAAATACCGTCCAGTCGGCAATATAGAGTAAATAAAATGCACCTGATATATATCCGACAGTCGACAGTAATTCTTTATATTTAAACGTGTTACCTTTTTTGGCTTCATCCTTCAATTTTTTACTGGTAGGCTTTTCCGTTTTTTCAGCCATCGTTTTTCCTCAGAAATTGTGTTATCGGAGACGTATCAAACAACACAGTAACGTCCGTCACTGTCGTGCTGCGAAACAGCAACAGAGCCAGCAGAAAGGCAATAATACTTTTTATTGAGAGTGATAATGAAAACGGATTGAGTTGTGAGTTATACAGTGCCAGCACGCCCAGGCTGACCTCTGAAATAAATAAAATAATCAGAACCGGCATGCAAAACAGTATCGAGAGTGACAGGCTGTTTGTCAGCCAATTCATCACCACCGTGTAATCAATTTTTGTCAGTAATGTGCCCGGCGGTAACAACCGGAAACTGTCCTGAACCGAGGACATTAATAATACCAAACCATCATTGAGCAAAAAAAATGAGACCGAAAAAAGATTCATAAAGGTAGAAAACGGCGAAGCATCAGTGCCGGTTGTCGGGTCAGCAGTGTCACTGATATTTGCCCCGCGCTGGTTATCAATATATTCACCAAATGCGGAGAAAATAAAGAACGGCGTACTGTAAACCAGCCCCATGACAGTACCGGTAATAATCTCACTCAGTACACTGACAGCTGAAAATGTTACACCGGAGCCTCCTTCATTTGCGCTGAAGCACAGTGCAAGGGTGAAAATCACAACGCCCCTGCTTGTCCGGCTGAGAATAAATTTATCATTCAGAAACGGCAGAAAAGAGAATGCGGCAAATAGCCGCACACTGCTGAATAATGCTGCCTGAAATATATCATGAAGCCAGGAAAACAATGCCACAGGGATTATCCCGCCGCCGTTGCGCTGAGTGCCAGCGAAAACATTTCGCGGGCATAATTGAGCACAGAGTCCCCGAGCCATGAAAGCTGACTCAGGATACAGACAAATACCGCAATCAGTTTAAGCCCGAAAGGCAATGTTTGTTCCTGGATTTGGGTTACGGTTTGTAATAGCCCCACAGTCAGCCCTACGACGGTTGCCACTGCCACCGGCAACAGGGATAACATAATCACCAGATAAATTCCTTTATCCGCCGCATAAATAACATCCATGTTAAATATCCATAAGTTCGAGGTACTGAGAGACCAGACTGGTGGATAACAATGACCAGCCATCCAGTGAAATAAATAAGATCAGTTTGATGGGTACTGAAAGCGTAACCGGGCTCATCATCATCATTCCCAGTGCCAGCAGAACACTGGAAACAACCAGGTCGATCACAATAAACGGCAGGTAAAGATAGAAGCTTATCAAAAACGCAGATTTGATCTCCCCCAATGCATAGGCAGCCAGAAGTGGGAAAAACGAGACATCGCGGGCATCATGCAGTTGTGGATCGGCCTCCTCATCAACATCGGTTTGCGCAAAAAAATGCAGCAAAGGTTTATCGGCATAACGAAAAAGATACTGCCGGTAATCCTGTAAACCTTCGTCCGCAAAGCGGGACAGTGATTCGGGCTGTGATAATTCCACCGGATTCTCAGCAACATAGTGATAGGTTTTACTGACAAGAGGAAACATCACCACCATTGCCAGAATAAATGCAACGGCATTGAGAACCATATTTGACGGCACCTGCTGAACACCCAGCGCATTACGCACCATCACAAATACAATGGAAAATTTGAGATAGCAGGTTCCCGCTGCCAGAATAAAGGGTAATATCGATGCGGCTGCCAGCATCAGCATCATCGAAACTGCGCTGTCAGTCATCACTCTCCCTTACTGAAAATATGATGGATCTCAACTGCATACTGTTCCCCGATACGCACCAGTTCCCCCTGAGCAAAGCGCTGTCCGTTAATTTCCAGTGTGATCAGATGATTATCCGTCTGCGGCAGTGGTATTTTGTCCCCCGGCTGTAATGCCATCAGATCTGACAACGGAAACACCCGGCGGCATTGTAAAAAATCCACCCGGACCGGTATTCTGCGACTGTCAAAAACGGCAGTTTCCGGTGCTGCAACGGGGTTTTCCGGAACAGTTCCCCGCCCTGTGATAACAGTTTCATCCTGCTCCTGCATCAGTGTCATCTGAAAATAGCCTCCTGCTCTCAGAAATCGGTCGTTTTGTATAATGAAAATGACATCACCTTCATTAATCTGCTGAATCACACCGGTGAATGTCAGAGTTGAACCTATATAAATACCGGCACTCACCGGTACAGATAAATCCTGTGCCAGAGGCGGGCTGTCAATATCAAAACGGCCTCTGGCACCCAATAGTGTAAAATCAATACCTTCCCGGCTGAATGCAAGTTTGCGCGCCGTATTGACGGAGAAACTTTCCGTCCCGAATTCTGTGAAATAGCATTCTGTGGAGAAAAAAGGTAACCAAATCTCTTTTCTATTTTCATTAATCAGTTCAATTAAATAATTCTCAGGAATAATTTCCCACGGAATATCATTTTCACCAATCAAATAACTGAGAAATGATTCAACATCAATGAGTACCTCTAATGCATTTTGTGTATTGACCAAATGACATTTTATTTTTCTTTTGTTATTTTCTTTTTGTTCAGGCAGATAGCAGCTCAGATAATCCATTGACTGGCATGTATCATAATGCATTTATAATTCCCGTCTATAATATATCAATATCATCAACCGTATTAACATCCATTGCTAATTTAAGCTTTCGCTTAACCAATTCTGAATGTGTATCCAGTTTGAATCTGTTCGATTGGTCACGATAAATATAAACCGGTTCAGGAGATTGGTATTTCTGTCTAAAATAATAAGAAAAATAATAGTCAGCCCTGTTATTTTCTTGTGATACCGGATATTTCCCGGTGTCAGCGCTGAGTAATAACATTTTTCCCTGCCCTCCATTATCCCGTTGATTAAACAAGATATTTGGCAAAGAATTTTTTGTTTCTGAACTCTCTATCACATGGTGAAGAAAAACAGGCAACTCCGATGGCACAGGTGTTTCCGCCGATACAACCTCTGTTGGCATCTCAGTTAAGATGATATTTATTTCCCCATAATCACATATTTCGTTGTCTGATGTTATGTTTATCATCTCTTCCGGTTGTACCATCATAGCATTGTTTTTCGTTATCCCCCGCTGTACTGATAATATATATTTATTCTTTATAATATCACCTTTAAATACATCGATACCTCTATTACCAGATATCAATTTTGCCGATTTATCCGTAGTGATAATATCATGAACCTCACTTAATTTAGTATTACCGTCATTATCTGACAATGTAAAAAACCTTATCTTATCCGACCGGATATATATCTCATGAACATGATTAATAATGATGCCACCGTTTTTTTTTAATTCGTTTCGGTGGAGAGCCACACAATGCATCACCACGATAACAATCGTTATACAATACCGCATTGGAGTTAAATGGCACAACAACATCCTTGTCATTATTTTTGTTTTTATTCTTATTCATTATATTCAGAATGTGTGATGCTTTCTTATCAACATCACCATCAGAAATAAATGGCCCTGTCTCTGTATAATCATGGCTGATATTCATCGCAATCCTCTGTTTATATTTACCTTCTGAATTTATTTCTTATTATATTCTTCAAATTTTATTATTTTCTTTCTCAGACTATTGATAGCTTTATTACTTTCTTCAATTTCATCCAGAATCTGACTTAACTGCACTGATGATTCGTCCACCCGGACGCGGACATCGAGGATCTGTTTGCGGTATATCGCCTGTTTACGCCTCAGTTCATTCAGTTCGGTGTACGATAGCAACCCACGGCATTCAAAATCATGAATTTGCTGCTCTAAACCACTGATTAAAAGCAGCAATTGATCTTTATTTTCCTGCTCCTGCCGGTAGCGCCGGTGCAGTTGCGCCAGCACTATCTGTGCATAACGCTCTTTCAGACTAAAGTGGGCGATCAGCTGCTGCACATCATTGCGTGAGCTGTTCAAGTTCTTTGCCGGTTTCATGCAGTGCAACAAATTGTGCCGGTGACTGACATAAAAAACGGCGCATCGGCAGCGTCAGTTCAACGGCTTTGTCATTGTCCACATTCAGCCCCGGTTTATATTCCCCTAATTCCACCAGCAGTTTCAGTTCATTCTGTTTCGCCAGCAATGTCCGAAAGCGCCCCGCCGCAGTCAGATGCTGTGGTGAAACAATCTGCGACATCACCCGGCTGATACTGGCCGGGATATCAATTGCCGGGTAATGATTTTGCATTGCCAGCCGCCGGGAAAGATAAATATGTCCGTCGAGAACAGACCGTACTTCATCGCCAAAGCCATCGGGCTCATTTTCGTTATCAATCAAAATGGTATAAAACGCAGTGATAATGCCGTTTTTTGTGGCTCCGGGGCGTTCCAGCAGTGCAGGTAAGCGTTCAAAAACAGATGCCGGATACCCCAGACGGACAGGGATCTCTCCCGCGCTCAGTGCCACATCACGCAGCGCACGCCCGTAGCGGGTCAGCGAATCGGTAAACAGAATCACCTCTTTACCTTCATCGCGGTAATATTCTGCCAGTGAGGTTGCCACCAGCGCCGCATTACAGCGATCAATCGCCGGTTTATCCGAGGTAGAACATACCAAAATACATTTCGCTGCCTGCGGACTGCGGCGCAGCTCATCAATCAGTTCCGTCACTTCCCGCCCGCGCTCACCAATCAGGGCAATGACAAAAATATCCGCTTGCGCATGCTCAATCAGCATATTCATCAGCACGGTTTTTCCGCACCCGGCACCGGCAAAAATACCCAGCCGCTGACCTTTGCCACAGGTCAGCAAGGCATCTATCGCTTTCACACCAGTCGGCAGAATATCCGTGATGCGCAGCCGGGACAGGACATCCGGTGCCTCCGCGTTAATCGGACGGGTTATTATCCGGGTATCAGAAATGATCGTTTCGCTCAATCTGGCCAGGGTATTACCGGACGGATCAATCACTGAACCCGGTATTTGCGGTGTGAATGTCAGCGTCATCGCACTGCCTGTCGGCGCGATAACGGTCGTCAATGTCAGTCCGGCCGCCTGCCCGATCAGGCTCAGCAATGTATTGTGTTCATTAAAACCCACCACCTGAGCACGCCCGAGCAACACACGGCAGCTGAGATCCCGCCACAGCAGGCAAATTTCCCCGATAAAAACATCCGGCAGCGGCGCTTCCAGGTAATAGCCACGGATATGAACCGGGAATGCCCGCTGACTGAGCAGTGCATCAAGCACGATCAGCCTCTGAGGATCAGTGAATGACACTGTTGGCTGAGCCGGACAAACAGATCCAGCGCCTGCACAAACGACTCCGCGCCGCTGACCGCCGTATCACTGAAATACCCGACCAGCTCGGCGCCGTTATCTGTCTGCCGCAGCGCCGGTAAACCCGGGTAAAACAGCGGAGTGGATTCTTCCGTCAGAACATCCAGCAACAGGCCTTTCACTTCCGGCGGCAATACCGGTAATTCTGCTGACAGTGGTGCCCAGATAACAGGGTATTCATCAATCACCGCGATATGAACAACCTGCTGGTCCCCGAGGGATAATGAGATTGTCGAATGATTATCCAATGCACCGCTCTCAGACACCAAATCCCCGCGTCCGATAAGTGTCATACTTTCTGTAACCAGTGTTGCAAGATCCATCCTTGGTTTCCTTTTTATTACATTAAACAGAGTCAATCACCGATACCTGTGCGGTCGGTACAATTTCAGAAAATGACAGTACAGCAATACCCGGATAATGCAGTTCAGTCAGTTTTCTGACAAACCGGCGGATATCCATCGCCGTCAGCAAAACAATGTCCTGCCGGTATCGCAGTGGTGTCATCACTACCGCCATCGCATCATAGAAATGATCGAGCTGTGCCGGTTCGAGATTAATAAATGTACCGCCGGAAGATTGCCGGATCCCCTGACGGATAATCTCCTCCAGCTGGTTTGACAGCACAACCGCCCGCAAGACCTGATTGCAGGCAAAGTGCGCTGAAATATAGCGGGCAAGATGGCTGCGGACATGCTCAACCAGTACCAGCGGATCTTTCTCTTTCTGCCCCCATTGCACCAGCGCACCCAGAATAATTTTAATATTACGGATGGATATCTCCTCTGCGATCAGTCTCTGAAATACATCGGCAATGCGCTGGACAGAGAGGTAGCGGTAACACTCTTTCAGCAGTTCCGGGTATTTATTTTCCACATTATCCAGCAGGGTTTTGGTTTCCTGAATACCGAGTAATTCCTGAATATTGTGTGTCATTATCCGGCTGAACTCATTGAAAAAGGCAGTGATACCGTGCTCTGTCTCCATGCCGGATGCACGGCACAATTCATCCTGTTTTTTATCAATCCAGAGTGTTTTCTCACCACTTTCCGGCTCAATTACCACCGGTTCAATCGTCAGTGACTCAAGCGCGTCATTCGCTTGTGTAATTTTGTATTTATCCGGATAGCTGTAAATAGCCCCGGACTGAATCTCATTGATCAGGACCACGGCTTTATTTTCCGCTATCTCCCCGCTGTAGTTGATGATAATGCCGGGTAAAAAGACGCCGTAACGGAAAGCAAATTCCTCCTGCAACCACGCGGTAATCTTTTGTTTTTCAAACTGAGACTGATAACGGCTGTGAAGTGTGATAATCAGAGGAATCGCTTCATTATTTTCTGCCGTCAATCCGCGACAGGAGAAATCATCCGCAGATTGTGGTGAAACCGACGCGGCAACATGACTGTCTGCGCTGGTTTGCACAGCACCTGATGCTTGTTTATGTTGTCTGAACCGTACGCCGTAAAATATCATCAGCCCGCCGGACAACAAGCCAAAAACTCCGATCGGAAACCCCGGCAGCATTCCCATACACAGCGCCAGCACAGCAGTCACCAGCAAGGTAAAATCATGAGAAAACAGCTCTCTGACAATATTTTCACCCAGATTTTGATTAGTACCGCTGACCCGGGTGACAATAAAACCGGCACTGATAGCTATCAACAGTGCCGGGATCTGCGCCACCAGGCCATCTCCGATGGTCAGCAGTGTGTAGGTGCTCAGCGCCTCACTGAACGGCATCGACATTTGCGCAACACCAATACTGATACCTCCGGCAAAATTCACAAAAATAATGACAATACCGGCAATCGCATCCCCTTTGATAAATTTCATCGCACCATCAAACGCGCCGTACATCTGGCTCTCCTGCTCCAGTTCTTTGCGGCGTTTGCGTACTTCTTCATTATCAATAAGCCCGGATTTCAGATCCGCATCAATACTCATCTGTTTACCCGGCATCCCGTCCAGGGAAAAACGAGCCGCAACTTCCGCCACCCGCTCAGAACCTTTGGTAATAACAATAAACTGGACGATAGTCACGATAGCGAAAATAACAAAGCCAACGACAATATTTTCGCCGATAACAAAATCGCCAAATGACTGAATAATATCCCCGGCATCTGCATCGAGCAGGATCAGACGGCTCGTGCTGATTGACAGTGCCAGCCGGAACAGCGTGGTGATGAGAAGAAGCGCCGGAAAAGAGGTAAATCCCAGAATCCGGGTGATATAAAAAGAGAGCAATAACATCAGGATAGAAATCACAATGTTCAGCCCGATCAGAAAATCGACCAGCCATTTCGGCAGCGGAATGATCAACATGGCAATCACCATGACCATAATCAGCAGCACCGCTATCTCAGGCCTGCTTTTGACCGCATTAATAAAATTTGTCAGCATAGCAATCCATTGCCGGAGAAAGTTATAAGATATTAATAGTTTCGCTCATAAGCGCTTTCAGAAAAGAAACTACGCTTTCCTTGCCAGCTTCCTGCAAAAAGAGGACATCCGGTATCTCACCAAAAATAACGATAAGTCGCTGTAAAATAATCGGTTTATTTTTATCATCTTCCGTCGTTGCTAACAATGATTCTGTTTCTGACTGAAATGCATCCGGATCACCCAACCCGGAAATCAATAACTGATTCAACCTCTGCTCATCTGCCAGTACCGGCTCAATACAATTGAGAGAACTGATTTTCTGATGAAACATATCATTCAAAGAAATAAGCTGATTCAGAGTGTGCAACCGCACTGTCAATTCCCCGAACTCACTGTGATGGCTGCAACTCGGCAAAGATGCGGCCATATCGCACACCAGTGAATCCCGGACATAATTCAGCAGACTCCTGACACGGCTTTTCCTGTACTGCTCCAACCACACTTTCCACAAATACAGAATGTCGAATTTCCAGCTGATATAGCTGCGGTACACCATTCGTAACTGAGTGCATTCCAGCTGTGTCACCGGCGCATACTGGCGGATTTTCAGCGCGATATTGATACCGGCCCGCGTTTCCTGCGCAAATTCGCCATACAGTAATTGTTCAATTTCGGCATCAATTTCAGCCGCTTCTTCAGCTGAGAACGGCAATTTTCGCAGCAATGTGCGTAACGCCATCACATAATCACTGGGATCCGGAAACAGATTGCGTACATAATCCAGAAACTCACGCACCGAACGGCCGGAGGCGGCAAACCATTTCACCACCCGATCCAGCTTTGTATCAGCGCCCTCTGCACTATTTTTCTGCTCTGATGCGGGTAACTGGCTGATATTTTCATCTTTTCCATACTGCCGCCGGTTAAACTGCGACAACGCCATAGCCATATCATCCATCACATCCATCATTTGCTCAGCATGATTTTCTGCCTGGGTTTCAGCCGGGCGCTGCTCTGCCACCGCCTCACTCTGCTGTTTTTGCGGTATGACCGACGGGCGAAACGCAGTCGCTCCGGGTACCCCATTGATCATATCAATAGTCCTGCTTCAGTTTTTGCATCATCTTAATACCTTGTTTATTCTCAGTACTAAACGGAATATGTCCGGTAACCTCCGTATCACTGAAAAAATCCTGTTGCAGAATACGGGGCTGCAATAAAAACAGCCGGACCATTTTTTCTGTCTTCACTGATTCAAACTGAAATAAGCGACCTGCCAGCGGAATATCCCCCAGCAGCGGAACCTTATCTTTATGATGATGAGTATTTTCCCGTGTGTAGCCACCAATCAGCAGCGTATTCCCCTGAGCTACCCTTGCTATCGTACTGATATTAGTCCGGTTAATAACCGGCAGGGCTCCTTCTCCGTTGCTTTCGGCAATCTCTTTTTTTTGTGCGCCATCTTCCAGCTCAATAATCATTTCCACCGATTTTCTCTGATTAGCGATTCGTGGTGTCACACTCACCTTTGTGCCGTAAGTGATGCTCTCCAGAGATGAAACCCGCTCGCCAAGCAGCGTGGTATAAAATGTCGTATTATTATCAAACACGGCCGGTGTATTATCCTGAGTCAAAATAATCGGCCTGGACACCATGTTAGCCTGCCCTTTTGCTGACAATGCTCTGATTTTGCTGAAGAAAGAAAAGCCGGTGAACTGATTAAGCTCACTGAGATTAAACGCCACTTTCATTTTCCCGCCACCATAATCAGCCTGCCAGTTGATCCCTAACTGATCGGCTTCATTTTTTGATACATCGATAATCCATAGTGATAATTCAATCTGTGGTTTCGCCACATCCAATTGTTTTATCAGTTGATTGATTAAATTCAATGCATTGCGATTACCTTTTAACAGGAGACTGTTTTCCCCCTGCAGCGGGACTATCCGTATCCGTTCCCCTCCCAGCCAAACAGTTTCTGCCGGCAGTGCCTGTGCCTGTTCTTCATCACGCGGTATCAGACCGGTTTTTGCCGCCGTTCCGCCATTGAGCAATTCCCGCAGTGCGGAGGCCACTCCCGGTAATACCTGGCTTTTTCCCCTCGAGGTGATTTCCCTGTCCTGAACAAAACTATTTTCCAGCTTAACCAGCTGAATATGCTCATCTTCCGGATTCATTCCCTGCTCTTGCACACTGTACTGCGCCTCAAGTGCATCCACTGCGGAGCGGATCAATGACATATAGCGCGGTGGTGCGGTGATATATAAAATCTGCTGCTGAAGGTCAGATTTCAGCGGATAGCGGGCATCAAATAATCCCGTTTGTTGCAGAAATGCCGTCAGTTCACTCCGGGTAACGGTATTCAGCGCCAGCATGGAAGACTCAACTTCATTACTGTTATAAATGTAGAGTGTGCGATTTTCCCGATATGACACCAACGCCATGGTTTTCAGCATCCGGGACAGTGCTGCCTGCGGGTCAGACAAATCAAATGTGCCGGAAATTTTCTTTTTTTTCACCGCTTCTGACGTGATAATCATCATGTCCAGCTTCCCTGCCAGTGCATCAAAAAAATGATCCAGCCGGGTTTCTTTCGCTACATACTGCTCCTCAGACGGTGGTTTTTTTTCATATAACAGAGTCTGTTGTGCCGCTACCGGCAGAGAAAAGAGATAAAAAAAAGACAAAAAACAGTCTCCTGCATCTTTCAGTGTTATTTTTTAACCACATGATTTAAATTCCTTATTTTCCGGGGAGACATTCCGAATAATATTTTGATTTCATTTGAGAAATGCGATGCGGAACAGTAGCCATTATCTGCGGCAATACGGGTAAGTGAGTGCTCCTTTACCAAAATATCCAGCACAGATGTCACGCCACGCCAGTGACGCAGCTGATGCTTGCTCTGATTGCCGATATAGCGCTGACACAGGCGTCTGAAATGCGTACCGGATAACCCGTAGCGCTGGCTGATATCCCGGATATTGCTATTTTTACAGTCAGCCGCGCTGATCAGATGTTTCACCAGCCAATAATGTTCAGAATTACGCAGTGTATTAAAAAATGTCCTCAGAACACTCTTTTCATTCAGCATTTCACAGACCAGGCGGTATTCCGGATTATCTGCCTCTCCCGGAACATAAAAAACCGCTTCATAATTTTGAAAATCAGGATTTTCGATTTCTTCGTGATGCTCTGTTTGTGTTAAATGATAATGGCCATCTATAAATGCCAATAATTTAATACATTTTGAGAGCGGAAAGCAGCAATCAGCCGTCTCATTTTTAATACATCCATCAGCATTATACAAATCATTATAAATATAGATTCTGGCTTCCTTTTCCATATAAATCTGCTCCATCACTTACATCATAGTGAATACATGGTGAATAATAAACATTCGTATAGTTTTAAACGTCACCTGAACAGACTTAAATTTATCAGGGAATTTAAAATATGACACTATTTTTTACTACCATTTATTTATAAAACTAACTACCATTTGAAAACGAGAAAAATACCATTAGATAAAGTTATTATAACCATGATTAAATAACCAAGGGGAATAAATGGAAGACCTATACAGCATGGCTATAATTACAGAAAATAAATTCAAGAGTGAAATAATATTACCCCCGGGGAAATACTGCATTAACAATAAAACAGATCTTGATGGTGGATTAATCAATCTGAATATTCATGATATAATCACCTCTGTGGACCATATAGAAATAGAATTATATGAAGATAACTATCGTGTCTCATTAGTAACATATGACAATAAATCAGTA
Source organism: Morganella psychrotolerans (assembly GCF_001676055.1). Taxonomy (GTDB): domain Bacteria; phylum Pseudomonadota; class Gammaproteobacteria; order Enterobacterales; family Enterobacteriaceae; genus Morganella; species Morganella psychrotolerans_B. Next base: position 105,050 of record NZ_LZEX01000004.1, read on the forward strand.
ACAGAAAAAATACCTTATAACTCATCCTGCTTCTATCAGGGAAAATGTCTTTTCGCCATAAAAAAACAAAAAGAAAAATGGAATAACAACATTCTGACAACGAATAAAAAGAGAAGAAAAACATGGGGCAACGAATTGAAAATATTCATTATTATTTTCTCTCTGATGTTGTCATCCATACTGGCGATATGCTTTACATACTGGTTTAATAGTAAAATAATTAATGAAAAAAAAATCAGACTATAATGATATAATTAAGAGATATAATCAAAAACAAGAATATATCACCAGAGGGAATAATATTCTTATCTTCACTGCTGATAACGATATGATTGATTATGTTAAGAAAGAACTACCCGACTACAACATTCATCAATTGGATAAAAATACTTTAAAAATAAATAAAAATGACATAATCGCCATGTCGAAACTCAATAACAAAAAACAAATAATTTATATAAGTAACGAAAGAAAAAAACATCAACAATGATATGTTAAACATCCCTGAAATATTCATAGGCAGTATTATCATTAAGTCATTTTCATTCGGTGATATAGTGGGATTAATAAACAACAGATTCGAACACAAACTAATCCGTTATTCTATAGAGAAATCAAACAACAACATTATTATTTATTCTGAAAAAAGGAGACCTGAAGAAACAAATAAATCTATTCATGATATCAATGCGGAAATTTTCTCATCTCCGGGAAACACACTGGTACAACACCGGGAAATCAGTAACAAGGAAAGACATCCCGGGGTATACGGAACAGATAATTATCATTTATTATCTGATAATCATATAAAATTTATATCTGACAATAAATAAGGATATTTATGCCTGACATCGCAAAAACCAATGATACTATGACCTTCCACTCACTGTTAACTCGATTTAAGTCACCTATAAGTAAAGATAATATAAAGCTAAATACGCTGATGAATGATTTACAGTCCGGCAGTAAAGACACCGCCAATGCCTATAATATGGCGATGTTACAAGCTCACACATCATCACTGAATATCAAATGCTCCGCACTCTCTGCCATGATCCGTCAGCATAAAGAAAACCTCTCAACCCCAATCGGCAATATGCGCTGATTTATGACGCAAAGAATGACAGGAAAATACAATGCTGTTTTCCTGTCATTTCGCATAAAAAGGATTTTATGATGTCATCATTCAACCGAATTTTACCTGTCTCAAATATCACCGGTATCACTGAGTTACTGGCAGATCTTACCGCTCAGGAGCAATCAGCTCACCAGAGTCTGACATTACCGGGAGCCATCAGAAAAGATCTTCGCAGCAAAACTCAGGCACTGAACTCAAAAAAAAACAGCCACTGACACCAGCGATGTAATGATGATGCTGGAAAACCAGGCTGTGATGGCGCAGTGGCATACGGAAATTGGTTTTTATTCGCGTATGCTTCACCTGACCCTGAATGCCGCAGATACCGTGATTAAGGGCCAGTAATGCACAAGATACTGTTTATATTACTGATAACCGGGTTTGGTCTTCTGCTCGGCGGATGTAAAGATGGCTCAATCCTTTCATCACTAAACCAGCGTCAATCCAATGAAGTACTCGCCGCTCTGCATAAACATCAGATTCAGGCGGTGAAAATCCCGCAGGGGAAAGGACTGTTTACTATTTCAGTACCTGAAGAACAAAGCCGCCATGCTATTCATATTTTGCAGGAATACCATCTGCCCAGTAATGAACGGATTGAAATTGCCGGGATATTCCCGGCTGATTCACTGATTGCCTCCCCGCAGTCAGAAAAAGCACGCCTGATCTCCGCCATTGAACAGCGCCTGGAACAATCGCTGCTGTCATTTGATGCGGTAACCGAGACCCGTGTTCATCTCAGTTACCCTTTATCGGGATCAGTTAATCATAAAAAACGGCAGGAAATACCACGGGCCTCTGTACTGATTTATCATTCCGGAATTGAGGATGAAACACAGTTTACCCGGGATATTCAGACTTTCGTTATAAATGCTTTTGACGGACTGACGGAAGAAACCGTTTCCGTGATCCTTTACCCCCGAAAACCGGCCCTTTCCCTGCCACCGCAGCCTGACAGCAATACAAACTTGTCCCCGTTTTTTCTGCTATTGCCGATACTGCTTCTGTTGGCCGGTGCCGGATATTTCCGGCGCACCCAATTACAGGCATTCCTGATGAAGCGGAAGATGAAAAATCATGAATAACCTGTTTGATATACCCGCGGCGGTTGCCCGTGTGATGTTCCAGCCCGCGGATTATCTGCACAGCAGCCGTTTATTTACCGGACTTGCGCCGGAAAAACAATCTGTGCAATACCACAGAATGCAGAATGCAGCCATTATTGACCATTATCAGCTGCCCCCGGAAAAGGATTTTTCCCTGTTATCACCCCTGATAATTCCGTTGCTGCGCCACTGGACCCATCTTCCGGCAGTATGTGACTACCTGGACGCATTCATACGTCATGCCTATGAGCTGCCGTGTGATTCAGTGCCGGATCAGTCACAACAGGCTTTTTTATCTTTATGTCCGGTGTTGTCATTACCGGACTGGCCGGAAGCAAAAACACTGACGGATATTTCAGGTGCCCTGTACGGCATTATTGCCATGACACAATTATTATCCGGGTTTTCACCTGCGCTGGCAGCCCGGTTTCAGCTGATGACGGATCCATCCTTATCAACAACAGAGCTCCGGATCCCACATCTGCCTCCTTCCCTTTTACCCCTGGTCTTACATTATGTGCCGTTCACTGCCTGACACTTTATTAATACATGTAAAACATGGCGTGCTGATTAAACAGCAACACATTTCAGTACTCTGCCGCCTCGATAACCTGACCCGCCAGGCAAACCGCCATGCTGCCCGTCTGATAAAACAGGCTGAAAATGTCGCTGAGCAACACCACAAGGCGGGATTTGATGCCGGATTTCAGCAAGGGCTGACACAGGCGTTGCCTGAACTGATATCTAAAATTAATGAATATAAATCGGTAATTCATCAAAACCTGGCCCGGGCAGTTGCCGGGCTGGAAACTGAGTTAGCTGCCTTTTTTGATGATACTGAAATACGCTTTCAACTGATTCACCAACTGGTTGAACAATATGCTGAAGAGTGTGAATGTGAATTAATTCTGCCGGCAGTGCTTAAAAAAGAAATGTCCGGATATCTGCCACTTCCTGTGCCGGTTTCATTTCATTCTAACCATTACACCGTATTACGCACCGGGAAAAAATTACTTTATCTGACACCGGAAACGTTTGCCTGTAAAAAAATATCACAGCTGAATACCGGAATAATTCCGGATAGCACTAAATAGGCTAAGCAAAAACACTTACATATATAAAAAAGGATGACAATAATGAAAACAGATATCATCACAGGGAAAACAAATAGTGTCTTTGATGGGGGAGAAGAAAAAGCCAAACGATTACATGACTGGCTTATACTAAATTATAATAAAAAAGAGGATGTATATCGGGGACTAACACAGGTGGGTGTTGATGGTTTTAATACCGGTAACAATATACAAGAAAAAATAACATTATTAATTACCGTCGAAAAAGAATTAACAGAAAATCCGGAATATTCTGATACGGAAATACGTAAATCAGTAAGCCAGGTTGGAGGAGAACTTGTGAGTTACCATGCCTTTTACCAACAATATCTTCTTAATATGGTTAACCAAAAACAGATGAGTCTGGCACCGGATGTGCTTTCCGCTGATTTTGATAAAGATAATAACAAAGATGACTGGCTTACCGGTATTAATGAATAATGCCTGCCGTATCTTAATTGATAACAGCAGAAACAATATCATGATTTAAATAAACTGTTTTCCGTTCAGTAAAACGGTCTCGGCTCTGAACTGATTTGAACGCATCTGAATATGTGGCTCGTGAGGATGTTCTGATGCGTCAGATTTTCCGTTGAGGAACCATTCAACTGGCACGTCTAATAAATCAGATAATTCAATGAGATGATGAAGACTGATTTTACTAACACCGCGCTCATAACGGTTAAATTGCTGCTGACTGATATTCAGTTTTTGCGCTAATTTAACTGTAACGATCCCGAGTTCTTTACGTCTTGATTGAATTCTGTGTCCTAAGACTGCATAAAAGTCGGAAGTTTCCATAATATCTACCTATTTTCTCTATAAGTCGTGAATTAAATTAAGTAAAAATACTTAAATTTACAATATTTTTTTATATAATAAAATAAAAACAACAAAGCATTTCTTACGAAATGCAAAAATATAATGAAGAGATTCGTTTTAAATTATGACGTAACAATTAATTTTAGCCTGATAGTGATATACGCTTGTCATATAAAACCATTTAACACAAGCCATCACAGAAACGGATTTATCTGAATTTGTATAATATTCATAATTTCCGCTTATCTGTTTAACTGCTTAAAAAGTACAGCGTCATAGAAAAACATTAGAATCTTATTTACGATAACAAAATTTAAAACCACTCTGGTTATTTCAGATTATTCTCTAAACAAATTATGACCAGGTGCCATTAACTAACAACATAAGAATAGTTAATTATTTAAGTATAATCACTTGGCTCATTTATGTTTGTTTTTCCGCCTGTTCATTTCTTTTACTACAAGAATTAAGGCAAAAAATAAAAATTAGATATAGCTCTGAATGCTTGTAGATATACTAATCCATTATCTAACCATCATTCCTTGATCTAACATCATAAAAAGCGGAATAGATCACATGCAACAAAATATTTTTCAGCCGATTGCATCAATTTAGTGACTTTGATCACGTTTATTTTACATTTCAGCTTAAAAAAAAAGCCTTTTTGGTGAAAAAAAAACCCTATGGAAGCATAACCAGTGTCTGATGATGAACATGACTGAAAGGATCTGCACCAATAATGGTACTTTTGTTTACACATTTTCTCACTACTTGATTACTTTCGTAATTATAATCATCTAATTATTTTTAGATAGACATCAGTTATGCTGTTTGTTCAAAAAACTATTAAAATCTGACATTCAGGGTGAGTAAGTGTTTCATGCTGCAACATGAACTATTTACTTTAGTTTCCAGTTTTTATTCTCAGCAAAAAAAGATATTCAGCATGATATTGCAGAATCGTCTTAACACATTGTAACTTATTTGTTGTATTTGTAATATTTTAATTGTGATTTATTACTTTTCGTTTTGACAAAAAAATCACCACCTCTAAATTTTTTCTTTTATTTCATAATATTAAATGTAAATTGATTTAAAACAAGTGATCCTGCCACTGTCATAATTAGATATGATTAATCTCACATACCCATTCAGGGTAATAATCTTTATTGATTAACTTCCGTTTAATATTACTAAATATAAAAATTTATATAATTATGTGTAATAAAAGAAAAATAATTCACTTTGTTTTTTATTACATACAGAAACAAAAAAGGCACTCCTGAGAGCACCTGTTACTATCTGCAACATAAAATCAATTAATTAGCAAAATTAACGACCTGCTTTCAACTTCTGATAATAGCGCTCATACAGCACGCTGCTGTCGCCAACGTCATCCTGCCACTGTCCTTTTTGAATAGTTTCATCATCGGGATAGAGAGATTTATCATTCACAACCTCTGCCGGTAACAGTGCTTTCGCAGCAAGATTTGGTGTCGGGTAGCCAATGGTCTGTGCAACCTGAGCTGCAACTTCCGGGCGCAACAGAAAATTAATCAGTTGATGCGCACCTTCCGGGTTTTTCGCACCTGCCGGTATTGCCAGACTGTCCATCCAGAATATCCCGCCCTCGGAAGGCCAGATAACCTCAATATTCAGACCAGACTGACGGGCAACATAAGCAGAACCGTTCCAGATCATACCTACGTTAACCTCTCCTTCCATAAATGGGTTAGCCGGATTATCAGAGTTAAAGGCCAGGATGTTCGGACGCAACGCCTGCAGCTCTTTATAGGCTTCCTCAATTTCCTGAGGGTTGGTGGTATTTGCAGAATAACCCAGCTTACTGAGTGCTATCTGGAACACTTCACGGGCATCATCGGTCAGCAGCAGGCTGTTTTTATATTCCGGTTTCCACAGATCACCCCATGAGGTGACCGACCCCGGGTCTATCTCATCACTGTTGACGCCGATAGCGGTCGCTCCCCAGATATACGGAACAGAGTAATCATTTTCAGGATCGAACGGTTTATGCAGCAGATTAGGATCCAGGTTACTAAAGTGACTGAGTTTTGATTTGTCTATTTTTTGCAGCATACCCTCATGGCGCATTTTGGCGACAAAATACGTCGACGGCACCACCAAATCATAAGCACCGTCTTTATAGGTTTTTAGTTTGGTATACATGCTCTCGTTGGATTCATAGGTTGAATAAATCACCTTGATTCCGGTCTCTTTTGTAAACTGCTCTAACAATCCGGGCGGGACATATTCAGTCCAGTTATAGAAATAAAGCGTTTTACTGTTATCTGCTGATGCTGAACTTATGCCTGCTGCCAGAATACCGGCACCAAGCAGCAAGGACCACTTTTTCATTTCAGTGTTTCCCCTCAGAACGTCGGGTTAGTCGATGAATATCACAGGCGATAACGCCCCCTTTTTTGATTATACAACGTGATTATAAAAGCGGACTGGCGGGGGGTAAAGCAACAATGCCCGGTTAAAGCAGCATCAGAATACAAAATTCAGTTGTAATGTGAGATTACAGATAATATTAACCGGCGGATCGGCGGCAGACTGCGCCGGTTAAGGAAAGGCTATTGCTGTTTGTGTGAGCGGTCACGCAACACAAGCTGACTGAGGATCACCATAAATAACGAAAGAGCCATTAAAATCGTCGCTAATGCATTTACTTCCGGCGAAACGCCGACTTTTACCATCGAATAGATTTTCAGCGGCAGAATCTCATAGCTTGGCCCGGTGACAAATGAAGACACCACCACATCATCCATCGAGAGGGTAAAGCTCAGCAACCAGCCTGCAATAACAGCCGGTAACGCCAGCGGCAGAATAATTTTACGCAAAATAGTAAACTCACCGGCACCGAGATCACGCGCCGCTTCCAGCATTTTTACATCAAAATCTTTCAGCCGTGAATAAACAGTGACCACCACAAACGGCAGGCAAAATGTGATATGCGAAAAAAGCAGCGACCAGAACCCCAGCGATACCCCGAGGATCATAAACAGGACCAGCAGTGAAATCGCCATCACGATGTCCGGTGACATCATCACCACAAATAACATGCCGCCGACAAACGGTTTACCTTTGAAACGATAGCGGTAAAGCGCAACTGCGGTCAGCGAACCGATAACCGTGGCAAATGTGGCAGAAAGAACCGCCATTGTCAGTGAATGCCCGGCCGCCTGAAGCAGGCTGTCGTTGTTCATCAACATGCTGTACCAGTCTGTGGTAAAGCCCTGCCAACTGAACCCGAAACGAGATGAATTAAAGGAATTCACAATCAGAATAATAATCGGGATGTATAAATAAGCATAAATGATGGTCATAAAACCACCGCGCAACAGGCGTCCCGTCATTCCTGTTCACCTTTCTTATTTAACAGTTTTGCCGCACGGTAGTAGACCCAGAGCAATAAGCCCATCGCTGCCGTCAGGAAAATACTGGTTGCCGCCCCGAATGGCCAGTCGCGGATATTTAAAAACTGACTCTTGATAACATTACCAATCAGCAGATTTTTTGCCCCGCCCATCAGATCCGCCACATAAAACAGCCCCATTGCCGGCAACAGTACCAGCAGGCAACCGGCAATAATTCCGGGCATGGTGAGCGGCAATGTTATGCGGAAAAAAGTCTGAAATTTATTCGCGCCCAGGTCACGGGCCGCTTCGAGGCAGGATTTATCCAGCTTCTCAATACTTGAATACAGCGGCATCACCATAAACGGCAGTAAAATATAGATAAGCCCGAGTATCACGGCTTCTGAGGTATACATAATTTTAAACGGCTTATCTATCACGCCCGTCCATAATAAAAACTCATTCAGATAACCACGTGTGCTGAGAAATATTTTCAACCCGTAAATGCGGATAAGAGAGTTTGTCCAGAACGGGACTATCAACAGGAAAAGCATCAGCGGGCGCAGTTTCTGCGGCATGCGGGCAATCATTGCCGCAAACGGATAACCAATCAACAGGCACAGGAGGGTCGCGATTACTGCCATATTAAGTGAATGCAGCATCACCTGCGCGTACATCGGGTCAAATAGCCGGCGGTAGTTATCGAGGGTAAAAACCATACTGACCAGATCCGTATCATGACGTGTCAGGAAACTGGTCGCAATTATCATCAGGTTAGGCAGGAAAACAAATAACAGTAACCATGCGACAATCAGGGTTATCACAATGGTCTGGAAAGATTTACGCGTCTTTTTCATCGCTCAGCACCACCTCCCAGCTTTCAACCCATGTCACTGCAATTTTCTGATCCAGCGAGTGATCCACATCCGGATCGTCTTCATTAAAGAATTCGCTGACCATTATCCGTTTGCCGTTTTCCATTTCAATTTCAGAGTCCAGCGTCATACCTTTATAGTTGCGCTCACGGACATAGCCTATCAATCCTGCAACCGGCGAATTATCATGGATCTCTTCAACCCGCAGATCTTCCGGGCGCAGCAGCACATGCACATGTTGTCCCGGTGTCACTGCCAGCGTGGTATAAATATCACACTCATGACCTTCAACACTGGCACGGATCCGCTGGTCATCTATCCGGTGCAGAACATCGGCACCGAATACATTGATCTCGCCAATAAATTGCGCTACAAACAGGTTTTCCGGCTCTTCATAAATTTCACGCGGCGTGCCGTCCTGCTCAATCTTCCCTTCGCGCATAACAATAATGCGGTCAGACATGGTCAGTGCTTCTTCCTGATCATGAGTGACAAAAACAAAGGTGATCCCCAGTTGGCGCTGTAATGCTTTCAGTTCGCTCTGCATCTGCTTGCGCAGGTTATAGTCGAGTGCGGAAAGCGACTCATCCAGCAGCAGAACTTCCGGCTTGTTTACCACTGCGCGGGCGATAGCAACCCTTTGTTGCTGTCCGCCGGAAAGCTGAGCCGGCCTGCGGTTGGCAAAGTCCTGCAATTGCACCATTTTCAGTACATCTTCCACGCGCAGGGTAATTTCACTTTCGGGCGTCTTTTGCATACGCAGCCCGAATGCGACGTTTTCAAATACCGTCATGTGCGGGAAAAGAGCATAGCTCTGGAATACGGTATTGATATGGCGCTGTTCAGCCGGAATATGGGTGATGTCCTGCGGGCCAAGCATAATGGTGCCGCTGTCCACATCTTCGAGTCCGGCAATCAGACGCAAAACGGTTGTTTTTCCGCATCCGGACGGGCCAAGAATGGTGACGAACTCACCGTGGTTGATAGTGAGATCGAAATTCTTAATGATATTTTTGCCGTCAAAACCTTTACTCAGGCCTTTCAGGGTAACAAGTGGTGTCAGAAAAGTTGTTGCAGTCATTTATATACTCTATCCCGGAGGTCATGCAGATAGAACCGTAACTGAAAAAAGACTGTTAAAGCAGATTGGTCTACTTATGGCCAATGCCCAAAACCAGTTACGCCGTCGAAAAAAAGAAGGGGCATGATAAACACAGCGACCTCAAATTGAAAGCCGAAACGTCATTTCGCCACCCGTTTTTTGTTCATCTTTAGTTATTTAGATCTTAACAAATCCCTCTTCTGATTGAATGTGCTTCAGTATCACTTCCTGAAATATATACCCAACGTCATTCAAGATGCAGGCAGGCGGCAAGGTAAAACCTATCAAATCGATAGCGGGAAGCCATTGGCGCGCCCTCTCCCGTTTGCGTATTGTTGTCCTCAACGAAACAGGAGGAGTTACCTATGTCTTTAATCAATACCCCAATCAAACCTTTCAAAAACATGGCATTCAAAAACGGTGAATTTGTTGAAGTCACTGAAAAAGATACTGAAGGCAAGTGGAGCATTTTCTTCTTTTATCCGGCCGACTTCACGTTTGTCTGCCCGACAGAGTTAGGCGACCTGGCTGACCATTACGACGAATTCCAAAAAATGGGTGTGGATATCTATTCTGTTTCAACAGATACCCATTTCACACACAAAGCATGGCACAGCAGCTCTGACACTATCGGCAAAATCAAATACGCCATGATCGGTGACCCGACCGGTGCACTGACACGCAACTTTGAAAACATGCGTGAACTGGAAGGTCTGGCTGACCGCGGTACGTTTGTTGTTGACCCGCAGGGCATTATTCAGGCAATTGAAGTCACCGCTGAAGGTATTGGCCGTGATGCGTCTGACCTGCTGCGTAAAGTAAAAGCCGCACAGTATGTTGCAAGCCATCCGGGTGAAGTCTGCCCTGCCAAATGGAAAGAAGGCGAAGCAACACTGTCTCCGTCACTGGACCTGGTCGGTAAAATCTAAGACCCCGTCTTTTCTGTATTAATAATTGTTATCGGGTGCTTCTGCACCCGATGCAGAGCATAACAAACAACGTTTGTAATGCTCTGCTGAGGTTGTAAAAATAACCAGGAAAATCAATTTATTGATTTTCGGCAGATAACACAAAGTAAGAAAAACCACGTTTTTTCTTGCTTTGTCAGCAATCTCTATCGGGTGCATCTGCACCCGGTTTTTTAAGGGAATAATCATGCTCGATAACACTATGAAAACGCAGCTCAGGGCGTATCTCGAAAAATTAACCCGTCCGGTTGAACTGGTATCAACCCTTGACGACAGTGCTAAATCCGCTGAACTTAAATCATTGCTGGATGACATTGCGGCATTATCTGCAAAGATCTCTTTGCGGGAAGATAACAGTGCCTCCGTGCGCACGCCGTCATTTCTGATAACAAATCCCGGTGAATCACACGGTGTCCGTTTTGCCGGTTCACCTCTGGGTCATGAATTTACGTCACTGGTGTTAGCACTGTTACAGGTCGGCGGTCACCCGTCAAAAGAAGCACAGGAATTATTGGATCAGGTTCGTAACCTGGACGGGGAGTTTCATTTTGAAACCTATTACTCCCTCTCCTGCCATAATTGTCCGGATGTTGTCCAGGCGCTGAACCTGATGGCTGTTCTGAACCCGCGCATTACCCATACCGCTATTGATGGCGGTGTATTTCAGAATGAAATCACCGAACGCAATATTATGGGTGTGCCGACCGTATTTCTTAATGGTAACGAATTTGGTCAGGGGCGTATGACACTGGCTGAAATCATTAATAAAGTAGACAGTAATGCAGGGAAACGTGCGGCTGATGCTCTGGATAAACAGGCACCTTATGATGTGCTGATTGTCGGCAGTGGTCCTGCGGGCGCATCCGCAGCCGTTTATTCCGCACGTAAAGGTATTCGTACCGGTCTTATCGGAGAGCGGTTCGGCGGTCAGGTTCTGGATACAGTGGATATTGAAAACTATATCTCAGTTCCTAAAACCGAAGGTGCAAAACTGGCTGCTGCGCTGAAGATGCATGTCGAAGACTATACGGCAGATATTATTGATAATCAGAGTATTACGGCGCTTATCCCCGCAGCTGAAGAAGGCGGATTGCATCAGTTACAGACCGCATCCGGTGCCACTCTGAAAGCGCGCAGTGTTATCATCAGTACTGGTGCACGCTGGCGCAATATGGGTGTTCCCGGTGAGCAGGAATACCGTACCAAAGGCGTAACTTATTGCCCTCACTGTGACGGCCCGCTGTTCAAAGGCAAATCCGTTGCCGTTATCGGCGGCGGGAACTCAGGTGCGGAGGCTGCAATTGATCTGGCCGGCGTTGTAAACCATGTGACGTTACTGGAATTTGCACCAGAACTGAAAGCTGATGCTGTGCTGCAACAAAAATTACACAGCCTGCCAAACGTGGATATCATTGTTAACGCCCAGACCACGGAAGTCCTTGGTGACGGCAGCAAAGTCACCGGTCTGCAATATAAAGACCGTGTTTCAGGTGATATTCATACCCTGACACTGTCCGGGATCTTTGTTCAGATTGGACTGCTGCCCAATACGCAGTGGCTGAAAGGCACATTAGCATTGAACCCGATGGGGGAAATTGTTATCGATGCCCGCAACGAAACCAGTATTAAAGGGGTCTTTGGTGCAGGCGACTGCACAACAGTGCCTTACAAACAAATTATTATCGCGGCAGGTGAAGGAGCAAAAGCCTCACTCAGTGCATTTGATCATCTGATCCGCAGCAGTACCAGAACCGCTGAATAGCTCTCTATTCAGTTGTGATACCAAAGGCATCCGGGGGCGGATGCCTTTTTTTATTTTACTGACATCAGTCGCAGATACTGTATTATTTCACTAAATCGTTTATTATTACCCGAAATAGGTTACTCATATGGCATGTATATATGCATTCATGTTACATCCGACTGTATTTTATATAGCATTATCAGAATATACCCTTTAACAATACCAACCCCGCTATATTAATAACTATAAAATAGCCATCATCCACTATAATATTATGTTTATTTGGTCACACTCTATTTATATACAAGTCCTGTCGACTCAACTTACTATATAACTCTGTCTTATTTCACCATTAGTATCTGAGATATATCCGTCAGAGGAGTTATCATGTATTTTAAGAGAGTATGCTTAATATCAGGATTGCTGGTCACATTATCCGGTTGTACATCTGCCACGCCCCCCGCCCCGATCAGGCCATCAAATCCTGTGCAAAATGTAACAACTGATCCCGTCAGACTGGTCCCCGGAACAATACAAAGTTCCACTAGTAACAGCTGCATAGATGATATGTATTTACTACGAAAAATAAATAATGAAAGTTACCGTGTGCTGGCGGGAAAATACAGTGACGTTATGAACGAATTTAATTTTTTACGTGAAAATGAAAATATCATGGATGATGATATAAAAATTTACATGCGCAACAGCCTGACAATAAAGCTGGGAAAAGTGTGCAGTGATATAAAACTGAGTGCATTTAAATCCATAAAAAAGAAAACAAACCAGTTTCCGGCGTCATAAGAAAAAAGGCTTGTGAGAGTCACAAGCCGGTTGTGAAAAAAATATATTACTTACTCTCTGATGAAATCAAGGCTGTAATAGGATAGCCAGCGAATAAAGATATAAAATTCATGTTCCTTATAAAACTGGTATGCCAGAAAGCGTTTAGCATCCGAGTCACCTTTACCCGCCGCCACCAATAAGTAATACTTACCTTTATCAATATCTTTTCTTACACCATAATCACCGGAAAGATAGATGGAGCCAAGTAAAAACTGGGCATCAGCATCTCCTTGCCCGGCTTTCTGGCTGAGTAAATAAATATCGTACTGTGTATTATTTGCAAAAGAAAAAAAAGATATAAATAACAATACTAAACAAACTAAAGAATAATTTTTCACAGTCATGTCATTCCTGTTGCTTAAAAATAGCATCGGACTCTATTTCTTTATAACTTTCATTTCATTATTTTCGCCCACAGGATTAATATCCTGGTTGGATTTTTTTTCCTTACTCAATTCATTTGTTTTTTTTACATAGGGTTCTGATTGTCCGACAAACACACCTCCGGTATTAATTGAGAAAACCTCAGCCCGGCAAACACCATTCAGTACACCTTTTTGTAGTATTTCAATATTTCTTGCGTGACAGACTCCTGCTAATCTGCCATTGATTGAAACATGCTCGGCAATAACATCACCTTCAATACTTCCGTTATTCATCACCGATACTTTAAATGTTCCGGACGTAACATTGCCTTTTATCTGTCCGTACACATCAATATTACCATCGAGTTTAATATCACCTTGTATTACGCAATCAGCACCAATAATTGTTACTTTTTTAACAGCCTTATCAGCTATATTTGCCCCATTATCTTTATCAGTCGCATCTGCCTTAGTGGTATTATTTTCCTGTGTAATTTCATTGTTTCGTTTAAATAATGCCATGAGTTTTTTTTTGTCCTGTCGTTGTAAAATACAACATAAATAAAAATGAAGAATAAACACCCATACAGACATAAACATCTATATTTAAGGGGGTAATGGTAATAAGCACATTACCCCAGACAAACCAAAGGCTATACAGGAATAGATTCAACTCTTTCCTCTCCGGAAAAAGATACCGGATAGCATATAGGTGCATCGCTGATACAATTTATATTTATCTGGATATGTATACCGTTATTTTCAAAAATATAAAAAATAACATTCTCACCATCATGTTTATAGGTAATATTACATCCACCTCTAATGAATTTATCCATAACCTTGCTCAGATCAGTTTTCATCTCATCAAAAATCATTATTCCTCCCGATAATATTGATATTGGTGGAAAATAAGTAACCGCGTTCTGATTGTGCTATACCGGACTATGGTTTCTCACTGTAAATAACAAGATACGTGGTTGTATTTAACAAATTACTTTCCTGATTACTTTTAAGGTTCCGTTCTAAATCTCCGGTGTATTCAGTGAAAGAATTTACGGATTTATTTTCAAAAAAAGCCTGGTATGCTTCTGCAATTTCATCAGAATAAAATTGTGTTCCCGGAGTGTCCTCCTGAACAGGAACACCGGGTAATGAAGTAAAAACATCACTTTGTGATATTTTACGGCCTGACAGATGCTTTCCAGCCGGTTCAGGTAATGTCGTCAGATCCATCGGAAATGGCATTCCCCGCTGTCCTGATAAAAAACGGGAGCTCAAATTATCCGCAGGTGCAGAAACAACAACTCCAATACCAGTTACCGTCTCAGAAAAAACAGGTTCAGACTGTCTGAGTACTGAGTGCGATGCTGAAGATTCAGTTGCTGAAACAGGGAAAACAAAGGGCAATGAAAACAGTAAATACATTTTAAATTTTTGTATATTGACAACATTAAATATTGTGGACATAAATATACTTCCGCCCCGGATAAATAAAGAGATTTTATATGAAATAACTTATCAATAAACACTAACAATGATTACATCATAGTATCTTTAGGTTACTATGATTCACAAACTGTTTTGGCTATTGTTTAAATTATTTTTCATAACAACAACAATTCTATTGCATCACTCGTCCTTCTGTTTCACCTACTTTATGATGATAATAGCTGCCGAGAACAGAAAATAAATTATTAACATCATTAGGTGTCATCTGTAATGCTGCAAAATATCGCATCAGCATATCCAGGTTAAAGCAATTAACCCCCCGTTCATAACGGGAAATTTGCTGCTGGCTGATACTTAAAATTCTTGAAAGTTCGATACCGGATAATCCGAGCTGACGACGTTTACTTTTTAACGCTTGCCCTATTACACTGGAAATAGGATGAACATTCTTAATCACAAATCCTCCTGACGATTGCATTATACGCTGACTGCTATTGTTATAAATAAAGTAATATGGTAGCCATACTGCATCAGCAACATAATATTTCATTCATATGCCATGTGAAATAATGATAATCTATGAATAGTAAAATAAACCAGCTATTGTATTTTATCCATCAACTAATAACATAACCTCCGGTTAAATTTAAATTTCAAAAATAATTTGGTGTTTGAACACGCTAAACGTGTAAAAAAGCATCATGAGCAATTGTTATTATTCTGCAGATCACGTTATTCTTACCACCTGTAACACCTGAAATGAAATGCATATTTGAAATTACCAACCGATGGTGGCAGCGGATATAAACATACCCATAAGTCAATCAAATAACATCATGTTATTATTAATTAATATTTTCTCTTAAAAATAACTATTGCTAAGAGTCCTGCTGTGTTTTATCAAATCTATATAATGGCCAGTTTTATAAGCATCATTTTATTTTCATGTAAAGAGTAAATGACTTATAGCAGTGTGTGCAAATTTTTATTCACCTCTCCATTCAAATAGAATGATAGGCAGAAGCTATTAATAAAGAAAAATTTAAGATAAAAATACAGCACAATAAATCAAATTTACTAATCACATCAGTAAGTTAAATTGAAGTATCTGTTTTTACACAATAATCATGATTTATCCTAAATATTTCCCTGACTCTTCTCACGATTACGTTAGAATCACTTAGTTACAATATAATCATAAATAATTACATATTTAGATACCATCATCACCTTTTAACACAAAATAACAAACACTTAAACAACATTTATGCAACGACGAAAATATGTACTTACGCCTTTATATGATCGATAAATCAGATAATTATATAAAATACAGCCCGGTGATCAATACGATTAACCATGGTGAAGAACGTATGAAACGGTATACGGAAAAAAAAGCCCCGGACATCTCTGCCGGGGCTTTTATCAGCTACTCACATCTGAAACGCCATATCAAAAATGATATTTCATACTTTTGCTTCAGGTATTTCCTTTATCAAATAATACCTGCTGTATCAAAAGGCTGTACTGTATGTATTTAACACTCTCACACTGACAACCCCGGCACTGGTTACGCTAATTTCAAGTACACGCCAGAATTTGGTGGTGTTACCCGTGCCCGCCACCGCATTTCGCGGAGATGTAACATAAGTATCCGGAGATGTTCCTGCTGCCAATGTCACTCTGTCATTAATGTGCACTGATACTTTTGCATCTGTGTTATTGAAATTAGACCAAGTACAGTTGAAACATTCCAGAGCATAGGTATAGGTTCCCGGCTTAAACTTCTCGATAGTTATGGTTTCAAGACCCGGAGCTGATGTATTATCCCTGTCGAGGTGTACTCCGTCGTAATCTTTCTTCTGACGGAAAACATTCGTTCCGTCCGGTACTTTAATATAGGTATCCGGATCTTTCGGATTATTCTCCAGCCACTGGACAATAATTTTCGCATCGTTGTCACCTATCTGGATCAACCCGTACTGATAATTGAGATCGAGACCTGAACGAATCTCAATAAAATTATCATATGTTCTGAATCCATCTTTTGTAATAACAATCGCATACCGTCCTGCCACTAACTCGACCTGAATCTTACCGTTGGTCGGTGTCAGTTCATCAACCAGTTTTTCACCTTTATTCTCGGAATAAATTTCAATTCTCGCTCCCGGAATAACAACGGTACCCGTTTTACCGGCATCCACAACAGTGATTGTACTTTTGAACAGCTCCTCAAAAGAGACTTTCAGGTTGGCATCAACCTTATTCTGACCGGCTATCGCGGCAGAAATGATGATGTCATACGTTGGTGTCAGTGAACTTGTCAGTGTGGCTTCCACCGTACCATCAACACCTGTTTTCGCGGCTGTAGCAACCAGTGTTGTTGTATCCGGTTTATTATTGCTCCAGGTCACATCCATATTCCGCACAGGGTTACCATTCACATCAGTTACCGTCGTTACAAATATAAATGTATTTGTGCCATTAGCGACCTTGCGGGTTATTTCTCCTTTTAAATTTACCGAAGAAATACGTGCTGTTGCAGCATCAGCAATAAAGCTGATTTTTTTGTCTGCAGGAACAGTCACCGTGGCCAGATATTGCGCACTGACAATGACATCATCCACCGCTTTTTTGGTCGATTTCAGCGTAATAGAGGTTTTACCGGTAGCATCCGTTTTACTGGTTGCCGCCGACAACACCACATCAACACCTTTATCCTGCGTCCATTTCACATCCTGATCCGCCAGAAGGATAGGATTGTTATACTTATCCACTAACTGAGCTGTATAGGTGAAATAAGTGATCCCGTCGGCAATCTGTGTTGTTTTATCACCAAAGAGCGTTACAGTACCGACTTTGGCTGTTAACAGATCATAGGTAAAGCTGACTTTTTTATCTGCCGCAATGGTTGCCATATCCTTATACTGTGCACTCACCGTGATATCACTCACCGCTTTGGTGGTAGATGTCAGGTTGATCGTTGCTTTACCGGTGGCATCCGTTTTACTGGTTGTCGCCGACAACACCACATCACTGCCTTTATCCTGCGTCCACTTCACATCCAAATTTTCCTGATTGATTGGGTTGTTATTTATATCAACCAGTTGCGCGGTAAAGGTATAGAACTTAATACCATCGGCAATTTGCTGTGTGGCATCACCGCTAAGTTTCACTGTACTGATTTTTGCTGTATCAAGATCATAGGTGAAATTGACGGTTTTATCTGCCGGTACTACTGCGGTTCCCGGATATTCGGCACTAACCAGAACATCATCCACTGCAGTTGCGGTTGACGTCAGTTTAATTGTCGCCTTACCGGTAGCATCCGTTTTGCTGGTTGCCGCAAACAAAGTAACGTTAGTACCTTTGTTTTGTGTCCACTTCACTTCCTTGTCAGCCAGAAGGATAGGGTTATTGTTCTTATCCACTAACTGAGCTGTATAAATAAAGTAAGTGATACCATCCGCAATTTGCTTTGTAACATCACCATTAAGCTCTACGGTACTGACTCTTGCTGATGCCAGTTCATAGATAAAATCGACCGTTTTATCTGCAGGTACTGCGGCATCATCCTGATATTGCGCACTGACAAGCACATCAGCCACTGCTTTCGTGGTCGATTTCAGCGTAATTGTCGCCTTACCGGTGGCATCCGTTTTACTGGTTGTACCGGACAATACGACAGAGGTGCCTTTGTTTTGTGTCCATTTCACTTCCTTGTCGGCCAAGAGGATAGGGTTGTTAAACTTATCCACTAACTGAGCTGTATAGTTGAAATAAGTGACACCGTCCGCAACCTGTTGTGTAACATTACCGCTGAGCGCCACAGTACTGATTTTTGCTGTCGCAAGGTTATAGGTAAAGCTGACGGTTTTGTCCGCCGGTACTGGTGCAATTTCCAGATATTGTGCACTCACACGGATATCATCCACTGCAGTGGTGGTTGATGTCAGTCTGATAGTCGCTTTACCGGCAGCATCCGTTTTGCTGGTCGTTCCGGACAGAACGGCTTTATCACCCTTGTCCTGTGTCCACTTCACATCCAGATCGGCTTTACGGATCGGGTTGTTATTTTCATCTGTCAATTGGGCAGTAAAGGTATAGTAAGTCACACCATCTGCAATTTGCGTTATTTTATCACCTTCCAGCGTCACCTTACTGACACGGGCGGAGTCCATGTTATAAATAAAGCTGACATTTTTATCTGCTGCTACGACCGGCTTCGTTGCATACTGCGCACTCACACGGACATTATCTGCCGCCTCAGTGGTTGACTTCAATGTGACTGTCGCCAGACCCTGCGCATTGGTTTTGGTACTGTCTTCAGACAGGACAACTTTTGTACCCTGATCCTGAATCCACTTCACATCAAGACCCGCCTGAAGGATCTTATTACCGTTCCCGTCTGTCAGTTGTGCAACATAACTGAAGCTGTCGCTGCCATTCGCAATTTTCTGCGTTTCACCATCAACCAACGTTACGCTGCTCACTTTCGCAGTATCAATATCAAAGATATAACTGACCAGTTTATTCGCATCAACCGCCGTGGCGCCGTTCAGTGCGGTACTGACCAGCACATCATTCATCGCTTTGGTGGTTGCCGCTAATGTTATGGTCACCTGTCCGTCTGCGTCCGTTGTCCCGCCGACAGAAACAACTGCGTCAGTATTATCAGCCGTTGCCGTAACAGTGACACCGGATACCGGGTTGCCGTTGGCATCCTGAACCAGCGCGATATAGGTGAAATTATCCGCGTTGTTCGCGACTTTAGTTGTTTTATCTCCGTCTAAAAGGACGCTTTTAATCGTCATCGTGCTGCTGTCCGGGACGATGTGAATAATCACCTCTTTACCCGTGCTGTCCGTGCTGTTTGTGGCATGCACTGTCGCATCACCGATGCGGGTTCCGGTCAGCGAGAAGGTCGCCTGCCCGGCATCGTTTGTAACAACCGCCTGATCACTTAATGTACCCAGTGTGGTGGCCAGGTTTACTGTGTTACCCGGTACGACGTTACCCTGTGCATCTTTGACCGTCACCGTCAGTGTGGCTTTTGCCGTTCCGTTTGCAATGATGGTGTCCGCATCCGTCGTCAGCGTCACCACTGACGCAGTCGCCGTATCAGGAACCAATATCACCGTGACGCTCTGACCGGTCGCATCCGTACTGTTGGTGGCTTTGATAACCGCATCACCGGCGATCGTTCCTTTCAGGGTAACCGTTGCCTGTCCTGTTACATCCGTGGTAACACTTTGTGTATTCAGCTGTCCGGTTGTTGTGCTGAGTGTCACCACATTTCCCGGAACCGGGTTACCCTGCTCATCTTTAACCGTCACCGTCAGCGTCGCGGTATCTGTTCCGTTTGCGGTAACTTTTTCTTTACTGCTGCTGAGAGAAACAACTTTCGCTGTTGATATATCGGCAACAAAAGTAACGTTTTTACTGACAGAATGACCATTGATCGATGCCGAAATACTGACCGGCCCGGCAAGGATATTGGTTACCGCAAAGAATGCTTCACCCAGATTGTTGGTCTGAACCAGTTGTGATGCAGGTAATGCGCCATTATCCGCACTGAAAGAAACGCGGACATTCGGGACAATATTACCCTGCTCATCAGTCACGATGGCTTTCACACGGTTTTGTGCCACTCCGTTTGCCGCCTTATTGTTATCAATTACAATAAGGTTTGCTTCATCGATTTTGGCAGTACCCTGGTTTGGTTCAAAATTAACGTTAACTGTCGGACCGGTCGTTTCACCTTTCAGTTTGGCGTTTACCGTACCGGCACCGGCGGTGGTGTTGGTCAGACTGAATATCGCCTCACCTTGTGCATCCGTCACCAGCGTTTCTGTCGCCGGTAATGCACCATTGCTGCTGGTGAAGACGACTTCCATTCCCGGAACCCGGTTACCCTCAGCATCCGTTACAATCGCTTTAACCTGGTTTTTCGCTTTACCGTCAGCTAACTGGTCATTTTTAATCACAATCAGATTACTGTCGGTAATATCTGCCGTTGTACTGTCGGCAATGAAGGTGACCGGCGTAACCACATCGGTTCCGCTGAGTCCGACAATCCCTGCTGTAATATTTGTATCACCCGCCAGTGTATTGCTCAGACTGAATTCAGCTTCGCCCTGTGCGTTAGTTACAACCGTCTGACTGCCCGGCTGAGCATTATTGTTCGTGCGGAACAAGACATCACTACCCGGTACCGGATTTCCCTTAGCATCAGTGACTACCGCTTTCACCCGGTTTTTGGCAACACCATTTGCAGGACTGTTGTTGTCGATGACAATAAGTTTACCGCCGCTTATCTGACCGGTGGTTTTATCTGCCTCAAAAACGGTGGTGACAGAACGAGCCGGTTTCTCTCCGGTATGCGCGGTCACAACCGTGTTACCCGCAAGGGTGTTCGTCAGACTGAATATGGCTTCACCCTGACTGTTCGTTCTGATCGTTTGTGTTTGCGGGAGTGCGCCGTTGTCTGCCACGAAAATAACATCCACATCAGGAACTTTGTTTCCTTTTGCATCCGTTACCACCGCTTTTACCCGGTTTTGTGCAACGCCGTTCGCAACCTTGTTGTTATCAATAATCGTGAGATTTTCAGCCGTAATGTCAGCTGTACTGCTGTCTGCCACAAAGGTAACGGTCACATTTTTGACTGACAACCCGGCGGCAGCCGTCACAACGTAGTTGCCTGCCGTGGTACTTGTCAGGCTGAACTCTGCCTCACCCTGTGTATTGGTGGCAATCGTCTGGTTTTCCGGTAATGCGCCGGTGGCGTTTCTGAATACCACGTCATAACCCGGTATCAGGTTACCGTTACCATCTTTAATAACGGCCTTTACCTTGTCCGGTGTCACGCCGTCAGCAGGACTTTTGTTAGTGATTATTGTCAGTTCACTAACCACTGCCGTGGTACTGTCTGCCACAAAAGTAACCGCAATACGCCGGTCGTGCCCGTTAATTGACGCAATAATATTGGTCACACCTGAACGGGTGTTGGACACACTGAACAGTGCTACGCCCTGCGCATTGGTCCGGACGGTGTTTGTCAGTGGTGCAGCCCCGTTATCACTGGTGAAGACCACATCCGCATCCGGTACCGTGTTACCCTGAGCATCGGTGACAGTGGCTTTCACCTGGTTTTTGGCTGTACCGTTTGCCGGCTGATTATTTTCAACAACAACCAGGTTGCCATCAATAATTTCAGCCGTGCCGCTATCCGCGACAAAAGTCACCACCTTACTGACCGGCGTACCGCTGCCAATCCGTGCCGTCACCGTCACTTCGCCAGTTGTCACATTGGTGATTTCATATACCACAACACCCTTAGCATCACTGGTAACCGTTTTAGTTGCGGGTTGTGCCCCGTTAGTTGCCGTGAATACGACATCGGTATCAGGCACAAGGTTACCCTGCGCATCCGTAACAACCGCTTTCACGATATTGTGAGCCGTTCCGTTTGCAGGCTGGCGGTCTTTCACAATGATCAGGTTTGCATCCGTCACGGTTGCCGTGGATTTATCCGGCGCAAAGGTCACGATCCTGACTTTACTTTTACCGTTCAGGCTGATGGTGACAGAGGTTTTACCTGCGCGGGTATTTGTGACATCAAATACCGCCTCACCCTGTGCATTGGTTGTCACCGTCAGCGTATCCGGCAGTGCTCCGTTATTACTGTAGAAAATAACGTCCGTATCAGGAACCGGGTTATTTCTGGCATCCGTCACTACCGCCCGTACCTGGTTTTTCGCCACACCGTTTGCCGGCTGATTGTCCTGTGTCACGGTCAGATTGGCATCCGTGATTTGTGCAGTTGACGTATCAGCAATAAACGTAACGGTTTTTGTCATCTGGTTAGCATTAACCTGCGCGGTGACAGAAACCGGTGTGGCAACTGTATTGGTCAGATTGAAAAATACTTCCCCCTGCTCATCTGTCAGTAATGGCAGTGATGCCGGGCTTGCCCCGTTATCTGTGGTAAAGGTCACACTGACATACGGCACCAGGTTTCCTCTGGCATCCGTGACTATCGCTTTCACCCGGTTTTTGGTCGTCCCGTTTGCCGGGCTGTTATCCACCACAACCGTCATATTATTGCTGAGGATCTCCGCGGTGGAGCTGTCTGCCGTAAACATCACGGTCTTTGAGGCGGATGTGTTATTCACCCCGGCAATCACCACCGTTGCGCCGGTCAGTGTATTGGTCAGGTCAAACACTACTTCCCCGTTGCTGTCCGTTGTCAGCTGAGCCAGCGACGGAATTGCACCATGGTTGGTTTTGAACTCAACAGCTATGTTCGGTACACGGTTATTGTACTTATCGACAACCGTGGCTTTCACCTGGTTTGCTGCCACACCGTCAGCCAGCTGATTATTCGTTACGATCACTAACCGGGAATCCGTGATAGTTGCGGTCGTTTCATCCGCAATAAAGGTCAGTTGTCGTGTTTCACTGCTGTCATTAATGCTGAAGGTATAATTTTCCTGCGCAGCTTTGGTATTGGTGATATCCACCTGTAACTGACCACGCTGTCGGTTACTCCGCTGACAGGCTGTGTCTGATAGCGTGCGGTTCCCGGAACGGTAATCGTCACCGGTGCGCCGGTTAACGGGTTATTGCGGTTGTCCGTCACCGTCACCAGAACGCCGTTTTTCGCCTTACCGTCAGCAGTGGCATTATCGTGTGTGATAACCACACTCTGAATTTTTGCTGTGCTGATATCAGCAATAAACTGCGCGGTTACGCTTTTTGATGTGCCGGCACCTTCAACCACCAGTTTGGAATCACCGGCAGTTTCACTGCTGAACTGCGTGGTCATCCGGCCCGATTCGTCTGTTTGCGCCGTGGCATTCACCACTGTGGCACCGTTATCTGCTCTCGCGTTTAACGTGAAATTTTCCACCGGGTTATCAAACTGATCGGTAACCGTTGTCAGGGCAATATTTTTTTCCTGACCATTTGCCAGCGCTTTGTTCTGAGTTAATTCCAGGGTTTTGATCTTCGCGGTGCTGCTGTCAGCGACAAACACTATCGCTTCCGTGCGGCTGTTACCGTTGCGCATTTTCGCTTTCAGTAACCCTTTACCCGCTGATTTACTGATAATTTTAACCGTTGCGGTACCATCCGCACCGGTGATAACAGTCAGAGTCTGACCACTGTTACCATCCGTATCAAAAATGGTGACACCTTCTGAATTTTTCAGCCCGGAGACACTGAATGTCACTGCTTTGTTTGCCAGTACACCACCGGTATCACTCTGTAATAAGGCCACTGCGGTAAACTGATCACTATTATTGGCCAGTAATTCACGGTTTGGTGTGACGGTCAGTTTGGTGATGGTTTCTGTGGACGGAATAACATTGACCCACATTTCTGCGGTATTAGACAGATTACCTTCGTTGTCTGTCCCGACTGCCGTAACACGGTAGCCCTGCGGCGCGCCGGTACGGGTCATAAACACATATTCAGGCAGAGTGATATCCACGGTTGTCAGACCGGTTTGTCTGATTTCACCACCCTGCGCTTCCAGTTCAGGTGCGGACCAGCGAAGTGATTTAAGTCCGTATTTGGCTTTCAGCACGCTCGCGGTCACCGGCAGAGTTTGTGCCGCTTCACCTTTGAGTTCCGGCGGCAGCCCGATCCGCAGCAGTTCCTGCTTGCGGTACTGCATCACGATATTGTAATTACGATCAACAAAGTCGTAGCGGTTACCCGCCAGATTACGCATTAAATCAACGTTTTCAGTATCAAGCTGCTGAGACAACGGCACACCAAAGCGGTAAGACAACTCCATCCCGACTTTGCTGTCATTGGAATCGCCGCGCGAGGTTTCACCTTTAAAGGTAATTAACGGGAATGGTGTGTAACTGATACCGACCGTGGACACGGACGGGTTATTTTTCAGTTCACCGGAAGAGGTGGTACCGGCCAGGCTGATGCCGTCACCGAAGTACTGCTCATATTTGGCAAAAGCACCTAACTGCGGATAATCCGGCAGATAGCCCTCAGCACGGACATCAAACCCGTTCGCCGGGCGTTCGTCATAATCACGCATCTCATTCAGCGTGGACTGATGCCAGTCTGTTACCCTGAAATAGCCGTTTGCTGCGAGCTTCACATAATCTGCCCACAACTCACCGCCGACACCGACCCGCGAGTTGCTGCCGGTAATGTCATAATCATAGAAACTGTTCAGACCCCACATCCAGCCCTCTTCATACTGACGATAACCCAGACCGAGGTTGGTGGTGGTCCGCTCATCATTGGCGCGGATACCGAATTGAGAGAACAATAAGCTGTTCGGATTATCAACCAGCGGGATCAGTAAATCCGCATCACCGGTTTTATTGCTGCCAAACTGAATCCGGGCATGGCCCACCTGATTCAGCCAGTCATTAACCTGCTGGTTAAGCAGGTTTTCACCGAGGCTGCGGGCGTAGCCGACAGAGGCATCAACCGCATTATCTGACGACAGAATTTGTCCTGCCTGTGAGGCATTCCCCGCCCATTTAGCTTCTGACGCCGCAGCTTCATCTTCAGGTGAGATATCCGGCAGGCCCATTGTCGGCAGGGCGCTGAAAATATCATCAGTTCGCACGGTATTATCACGTGAAGCCGGTTTTGCCGGATCCGGCAATGTGCTGACACTCATCGGGAACGGCATTCCGTTCTGACCGGAAATAAAACCGGTGCCCGGATCAGCCGGCATAACGCCGAACTCGCTCCCGTCAGGCATCTGAACGGTAAAATTGTTACTGCCTGAGTTACCGGCAGAAGACGAGTTACCGTCCGGTTTTGCAGACGGCGCAGGGGATGTGTCTATCAGTGCATTCAGCCCGTCAAACGTATCTGACATCATGACAGCATTGTCTTGTTCTATCGCATAAGCAACCGATGATGTTGCAACCGATATCGGAAAAAATAACTGTAAAAAAAGTAACAGATACGCTGTTACTCTTTTTGTTTTTGAATAATACGACGTCACTGGCATGAACACATCCCCGAAATAAGTTTGTTAAAAAAATAACTTGATTGTCTGATGGCGTGTTTTATTCGTCACACCAGTAAACTCCAAATACTAAGCAGGTAAAAATAACCCCGGGTCTTATTTATTATTGCTACAGACTCTTTTCGGGAGCTATTACTTGTCATCCGGCACAATCAGAAACCGATTGATTACGGATACACTTTTAATAGATAAAACACTGTCAAAGAAAACAAAAAAAACCAACACAACCCTTGTGTAAAAATTCAATATAAATACAAATACAACGAGTCAATTAAACAATAGATGATGTATTTCCGCCTGAATGGTCACGTGACAAATTACAATTTTCATTTAATTGCAGATAGAAAAAACACGAAAATCATAAGTCAGGAAAAATACGATATAAAAAACACCAATAATGTAGCACATCATGATCATTTAAAAAAAATCGTCAGAATAACCATGGAGTTTAAAATTAAATAAATTAAATCAATTAGTTAATTAATAACGAGTATTATTTTCACAGATAACACTCTTATGATAGATAATTATGAAATATTTATTTACAAAAAACACTATAAACAATAAAAATAATATCATTTTAAAAACACAGTAAAACTCTTGTTAATAAAACCAACCCTATATAACACCTTTCCGACATCGTACCAGCACCTCATAGCAGGTATATAAAAAGTGATATGACAATAAAAATACTCACACTATAGATATTAATGGAATATAATTTAACAAAGAAAATATGCCAAAAATAAAATCAAGCTTAAACCATAGTTATCCATTAGATAAAATCAATAAAATCTATCGTAACCACCGACATATAAAAACAAAAAAACCGGCATATTTTATATTTATGCCGGTTATCACTTCAAAAAATGTGCACTCTGAAAATTCTAATTGAGAGGTTACTTAATTTCTGTTGCTAATTTGAAATTACAATTAAACTCAGTTGATATCTGTGCAGTGCCTGAAGGGGAGCTTACATAAAAACCCAGGAATGCTTCCGGTATTTTAAAAGACTCATCTTTGGTTGAAAATCCGGGGATCGTCATTCTGGTCGTTGAGCCGGCCGGATCGCCACTTCCGTTAATATCACCAAATAATTTACATTCTAATTGTGTATCTCCGTCAGAGACATTCTGACTTAATGATTCATAGCCTAACGTGATATTTTTTGATATATCCTTAGACAACCAGTTAACACAGTCGACTGAAACACTGTCAGCACTATATACATAAGGAAGTATTTTTTTATTGTCAGCACCATAGTACAAATAAAGATTATCTTCAGACAATGTGGTTTTTATATCGAGATCTTTACTGGTGAATTCACAAGCAACCTGTAATTCAGTCATTGTATTAAAATTTAATGTATTTGTCTGATAACCGTTACTTGGAGTATCCTTACATCCTCCCCCGGATGCATCACATACACGACCCAGTGATGTCGTAGTCACTGTATATTGATTATTTCCGCCGGTCAGCGAGGTCACATCTTCTCTTGGTATCTCAACAAATTTTGCTAAATCAATACCATGACGCTCGGCAACCTTCAATGAATCATAGTGTGTTACTGCATTCATCAACTCATCATCGTAACTGCCGTCGCCTCTTAAATCGACAAAACCGGATTGTATTTCCTTATTATTCCCGCCGGATACTACTTTATACTTCATTACACATTCTGCCAGCGTACTACTGGCATTTGCTCTTTTACAGGTATTAGGATGATTTGTGTCATGACCGACAAGATATTTGTGAATAAGATCGAATGAAAATATTCTTGTGGTCGTTTTTACATTTTCAACCTCATAGTGAGAATAGGCACTATGTGACATAACAACTAACAATACAGCAATTATTTTATATTTCATGGTGTTGCCTTATAAAAGCAGAGTTATACCGGCTGACTTAAAATATAAGCCAGCCGGTAAGTAATGGATTAATTTGCCTCGATGACTGACCCGATTTTAAATTTAACCAGATCGAATATCAGAGAGTAGTCTTCGCTTATATTAATACCGCCCGCATCTTTTGCAGATACTGACAGTTCAACATTTTTAATCCGGCTCATGACTTTCGGTTCAACTATTCCATTAATATTCGTAATAACTTCACCATTAACTATCGTCACCATTCCTGAAGGTGTCTTTTCAGTCACTTTGATATTAACCCCGTCAATCGGGTTATTATTGGCATCCACAATTTTCACTTCTAATCCGTTTGCCGACACTGTATCTGCTACGGCGTGTTTATCCTGATTCAGGTTAGTAATCACCATGACTGCGGTTGTTTTATCTGCCACTAATTTCACTGTCTTCGGTGTAACGTTAAACGCTGCACTATTAACACTGACTTTTATTTCCGCATTACCGGCTTTGGTGCCTTTCAGAGTTGCGGTATAGGTGCCGTCAGGATTGCCGGTTACTGTGCTGAATGTGGTATTAACAAGCTCTGTACTGAACAGAACTGTCTGTCCGGTCACTGCGTTACCGTTCACATCTTTCAATGTCAGCGTCAGTACTGAGGTTTCTGTGTCATTCGCCACGATAGTGTCAGGTGCTACAGCCAGTAACGATTTCTCCTCACTCAGGTTATTACCGTCACCGTTAAGCGTGACACTCACTGCTGCCACGGCAAGCTCAGTGCCGCTTACCGTCACTTTCAATGCGGCTTCGCCTGCTTTGGTGCCTTTCAGGGTCGCGGTGTATGTCCCGTTCTGATTATCCTTTACCGTACTGAACGTGACATCCGCCAACGTCGTGCTGAACAGAACTATCTGTCCGGACACCAGGTTACCGTTCACATCTTTCAGGGTCAGGGTCAGCGTCGAGGTTTCCGTGTTATCCGCAAGGATTGAATCAGGAACCGCCGTCAGAGAGGATTTATCCCCGCTCAGATTGCTGTCATCAGCTGTCAGATTCACAGTCACCGGGGCGACAGCAAATGCATTTCCGTTCAGCGTAACACTGATTTTTGCCTCACCCGCCTTGGTACCTTTCAGTGTGGTGGTGTACGTGCCGTCCTGATTATTGATTACCGTACCGAACGAAGTATCCGCCAGGTCTGTACTGAACAGAACTGTCTGATCCGTAACCGGGTTACCGTTCACGTCCTTCAGGGTCAGGGTCAGGGCCGAGGTTTCCGTATTATTTGCCACAATCGTGTCCGGAACTGCCGTCAGGGACGACTTTTCTTCACTCAGATTACCGCCGTCACCGTTCAGTGTGACACTCACTGCTGCCACTGCCAGATCAGCGCCGTTCACCGTGACTTTCAGTACAGCGTCACCCGATTTGGTGCCTTTCAGCGTCGCGCTATAGGTCCCATTCTGATTATCCTTTACCGGACTGAATGTGGTATCTGCCAGAGTCGTGCTGAACAGAACAGTTTGTCCGGCCACCAGGTTACCGTTCACGTCTTTCAGAGTCAGGGTCAGTGCAGAGGTTTCAGTATCATCTGCAACAATAGTGTCAGGAACTGCCGTCAGGGATGATTTTTCCCCGCTCAGATTACCGTCATCGGCTGTCAGCGTTACACTTACCGCTGCCACTGCAAGCTCAGTACCGTTCACCGTCACTTTCAGTGCGGCGTCGCCCGCTTTGGTGCCTTTCAGGGTTGCGCCATACGTTCCGTCCTGATTATCCGTTACCGTGCTGAACGTGGTATCCGCCAGCATAGTGCTGAACAGAACTATCTGTCCCGGCACCGGATTTCCGTTCACATCTTTCAACGTCAGGGTCAGTTCAGACGTTGCCGTGTTATCCGCCACAATAGTGTCCGGAACCGCATTCAGAGACGATTTATCCTTACTCAGATTGCCGTCGTCTGCGGTCAGTTTCACTGTCACCGGAGCGACGGCAAACGCATTTCCGTTCAGGCTGACACTGATTATCGCATCACCCGCTTTGGTGCCTTTCAGGGTTGCGGAGTAAGTACCGTCCTGATTATCCATCACCTTACTGATCGTGGTATCTGCCAGCGCGGTACTGAACAGAGCTGTCTGTCCGGATACAAGGTTACCGTTCATATCTTTCAGGGTCAGAGTCAGTGTCGACGTCGCTGTATTATTCGCAACGATAGTCACCGGATCCGCTGCCAGAGAGGATTTCGCCTCACTAAGATTACCGCCGTCTGCAGTCAGTTTCACCGTCACCGGCGCAACCGCAAACGTATTACCGTTCAGCGTGACACTGATTTGTGCATCACCTGCTTTGGTGCCTTTCAGGGTTGCGGAGTAAGTCCCGTCCTGATTATCCATTACCGTACTGAACGTGGTATCAGCCAGCGTTGTGCTGAACAGTGCAATCTGTCCGGACACCGGATTATCGTTTACATCCTTCAGGGTCAGGGTCAGCGTTGAGGTATCCGTGTTATCTGCCAGGATAGTCAGCGGAGCCGCTTTCAGGGAAGATTTAGCTTCACTCAGATTGCTGTCATCGGCGGTCAGTATCACACTCACCGCAGCCACACCAAGCTCAGCGTTGTTCACGGTCACTTTCAGTGCCGCCTCACCCGCTTTGGTGCCTTTCAGGGTCGCAGTATAAGTTCCGTCCTGATTATCCGCCACGGTACTGAACGTGGTATTTGCCAGCGTGGTGCTGAACAGAACTGCCTGTCCTGATACCAGGTTACCGTTTACGTCTTTCAGGGTCAGGGTCAGCGTCGAGGTCGCCGTGTTATTTGCCACGATGGTCGCCGGAACTGCAGTCAGTGAGGATTTATCATCACTAAGATTGCCGCCGTCAGCAGTCAGCGTCACACTTACCGCTGCCACATCCAGAACCGCGCTGTTTACGGTGACTTTCAGTGCTGCCTCACCCGCATTAGTTCCTTTCAGGGTTGCGGTGTAAGTACCGTCCTGATTATCCGTTACTGTACTGAACGTAGTACCCGCCAGAACAGTACTGAACTCTACCGACTGTCCCGGAACACTGTTACCGTTCACATCCTTCAGGGTCAGAGTCAGTGCTGACGCTGCTGTATTATTCGCGACTATTGTCACCGGAACGGCCTTCAGGGACGATTTATCCTTACTCAGATTACCGCCGTCCGCCGTCAGTTTGACTGTCACCGGCGCTACTGCAAATACTTTGCCGTTCAGAGTGACGCTGATTTTCGCATCACCGGCTTTGGTGCCTTTCAGGGTCGCGGTATACGTACCGTCCGGGTTTCCGGTGGTGCTGCTCAGCGTGGTACTTTCCAAATCAGATTTGAATACCACGGTCTGACCCGGGATCAGGTTTCCGAACTTATCCTTTAAGGTGAAAAGCAATGTTGATTCAGTCTGACCATCCGCAATAATCGTTGCCGGATTGGCAGCCAATGACGATTTTTGTTCATCCGGATTAGTGCTGTCCGCAACAAATGTCACTGACTTTGTCATTTGGTTGGCATTAACCTGCGCGGTGACAGAAACCGGCGTGGCAAGTGTATTGGTCAGGTTAAAAAGCACAGCCCCCTGCTCATCTGTCAGTAATGACAGTGACGCCGGGCTTGCCCCGTTATCTGTGGTAAAGGTCACACTTGCATACGGCACCAGGTTTCCTTTCGCGTCAGTGACAATCGCTTTTACCTGATTCTGGCTTGTGCCATTTGCCGGGCTGTTATCCACCACAACCGTCATATTATTGCTGAGGATCTCCCCGGTGGAGCTGTCTGCCGTAAACATCACATTCTTCGTGGCAGAGATACTGTTAACCTTAGCAATGACAGCCGTTGCGCCGGTCAGGGTATTGGTCAGGTCAAACACCACTTCCCCGTTGCTGTCCGTTGTCAGCTGAGCCAGTTGCGGGATCGCATCATGGTTGGTTTTGAACTCAACAGCCATGTTCGGTACGCGGTTATTGTACTGATCGACAACCGTGGCTTTCACCTGGTTTGCTGCCACACCGTCAGCCAGTTGATTGTCAGTTACGATCACTAACTGCCCGTCAGTGATGGTCGCTGTACCTCCATCAGCAACAAAGGTCAGCTGCCGTGTTTCACTGCTGTCATTAATGCTGAAGGTATAATTTTCCTGTGCAGCTTTGGTATTGGTGATATCCACCTGTAACTGACCACGGCTGTCGGTCATACCACTCACCGGCTGTGTCTGATAGCGGGCTGGCGCAGGAACTTTAATGGTTACCGGCGCGCCGGCTAACGGGTTATTGCGGTTGTCCGTCACCGTCACCAGAACGCCGTTTTTCGCCTTACCGTCAGCGGTGGCATTATCGTGTGTGATAACCACACTCTGAATTTTTGCTGTGCTGATATCGGCAATAAACTGCGCGGTCACACTTTTTGATGTGCCGGCACCCTCAACCACCAGTTTGGAATCACCGGCAGTTTCACTGCTGAACTGCGTGGTCATCCGACCCGATTCGTCTGTTTGCGCCGTGGCATTCACCACTGTGGCACCGTTATCTGCTCTCGCGTTTAACGTGAAGTTTTCCACCGGGTTATCAAACTGATCGGTAACCGTTGTCAGGGCAATATTTTTTTCCTGACCATTTGCCAGCGCTTTGTTCTGAGTTAATTCCAGGGTTTTAATCTTCGCGGTGCTGCTGTCAGCGACAAACACTATCGCTTCCGTGCGGCTGTTACCGTTGCGCATTTTCGCTTTCAGTAACCCTTTACCCGCTGATTTACTGATAATTTTAACCGTTGCGGTACCAT
>NZ_LZEX01000005.1 GCF_001676055.1 Morganella psychrotolerans
TATCAGACAATCTGTTGTGAACACTCACATTCTCTACCGACTAGGTAAGGAGGTGATCCAACCGCAGGTTCCCCTACGGTTACCTTGTTACGACTTCACCCCAGTCATGAATCACAAAGTGGTAAGCGCCCTCCCGAAGGTTAAGCTACCTACTTCTTTTGCAACCCACTCCCATGGTGTGACGGGCGGTGTGTACAAGGCCCGGGAACGTATTCACCGTAGCATTCTGATCTACGATTACTAGCGATTCCGACTTCATGGAGTCGAGTTGCAGACTCCAATCCGGACTACGACGTACTTTGTGAGTTCCGCTTGCTCTCGCGAGGTCGCTTCCCTTTGTATACGCCATTGTAGCACGTGTGTAGCCCTACTCGTAAGGGCCATGATGACTTGACGTCATCCCCACCTTCCTCCGGTTTATCACCGGCAGTCTCCTTTGAGTTCCCGCCATTACGCGCTGGCAACAAAGGATAAGGGTTGCGCTCGTTGCGGGACTTAACCCAACATTTCACAACACGAGCTGACGACAGCCATGCAGCACCTGTCTCAGAGTTCCCGAAGGCACCAAAGCATCTCTGCTAAGTTCTCTGGATGTCAAGAGTAGGTAAGGTTCTTCGCGTTGCATCGAATTAAACCACATGCTCCACCGCTTGTGCGGGCCCCCGTCAATTCATTTGAGTTTTAACCTTGCGGCCGTACTCCCCAGGCGGTCGACTTAACGCGTTAGCTCCGGAAGCCACGCCTCAAGGGCACAACCTCCAAGTCGACATCGTTTACAGCGTGGACTACCAGGGTATCTAATCCTGTTTGCTCCCCACGCTTTCGCACCTGAGCGTCAGTCTTTGTCCAGGGGGCCGCCTTCGCCACCGGTATTCCTCCACATCTCTACGCATTTCACCGCTACACATGGAATTCTACCCCCCTCTACAAGACTCTAGCCGACCAGTCTCAGATGCAATTCCCGGGTTGAGCCCGGGGATTTCACATCTGACTTAATCAACCGCCTGCGTGCGCTTTACGCCCAGTAATTCCGATTAACGCTTGCACCCTCCGTATTACCGCGGCTGCTGGCACGGAGTTAGCCGGTGCTTCTTCTGTCGGTAACGTCAATTGCTGAGCATATTAAACTCAACACCTTCCTCCCGACTGAAAGTACTTTACAACCCTAAGGCCTTCTTCATACACGCGGCATGGCTGCATCAGGCTTGCGCCCATTGTGCAATATTCCCCACTGCTGCCTCCCGTAGGAGTCTGGGCCGTGTCTCAGTCCCAGTGTGGCTGATCATCCTCTCAGACCAGCTAGAGATCGTCGCCTAGGTGAGCCATTACCTCACCTACAAGCTAATCCCATATGGGTTCATCTGATGGCGCGAGGCCCGAAGGTCCCCCGCTTTGGTCCGAAGACATCATGCGGTATTAGCTACCGTTTCCAGTAGTTATCCCCCTCCATCAGGCAGATCCCCATACATTACTCACCCGTCCGCCGCTCGTCAGCAGAGAAGCAAGCTTCTCCCTGTTACCGCCCGACTTGCATGTGTTAGGCCTGCCGCCAGCGTTCAATCTGAGCCATGATCAAACTCTTCAATTAAAAGTGTTTGATGCTCAAAGAAATAAACTGTTTACTGCTGCTTCTTTCGAAGCTGCTGTTTTGGTCACTCTTCAAGACTTCTCAAAAATAATATTTTTTGCGATATGTCCTGTGAGTGCCCACACAGATTGTCTGATAAATTGTTAAAGAGCGTTGCAACTTACGCTGCCGTTGCCGGTCTTCTGCGTTGTTGCGAGGCTGCGTATGTTACGCTTTTCACCTCTGAAGTCAAGCATTTGTTTTTCAACTTTTTGCTGTCCTTCTCACTGTCGGCGCGCTTGTCAGCGTGTTGTTCCGTGTCAGTGAGGGCGCATTATAGACACTCGTTCAGATCTGGCAAGTGTTTATTTGAAAAAAATGTGCGTTCGCGTTTTTTTTAGACAAAACACGGGTATTTGGATTTTTATTCACCAGTTTTGTCATCAATATGCGTCATAATACCCCTTATTAGTCATTTCCCTGCTTTGCTAATGCATCACGTCAAGGAATCCGAATGCAGTTTTCAGAACAACTCAATGCCTCACAAAAGAATCTGTCCTATCTTCTGGCTGAAAAACTGGGGAAACAGATTTTATCCGGTCACTATCCGCCTGAATCTATATTGCCGGGTGAGATTGAGCTGGCCGCTCAATTTGAGGTCAGCCGGACCGCCGTCCGTGAAGCCGTCAAAATGCTGGCAGCGAAAGGGATGGTGTTACCCCGCCCGCGCATAGGAACCCGGGTTATGCCGACCATCAGCTGGAATTTTCTCGATCATGATTTTATTAAATGGTGGCTGAGCAGTGGTGACCACCGCCTGGTACTGAAGTATTTCCGTGAATTGCGTATCGCCATAGAGCCACAAGCCTGTGCACTGGCCGCTGTTAATGCCGCCAAAGAACAAAAACAGTCTCTTTCTTTTCTTTTAAAGGAGATGACATTGTTGTCAGATGATTTTGAGCGCGAAAAATGGATTGCTGTTGACCACCGTTTTCATCATTTAATTTATCAGGCGTGCGGAAATCCGTTCTTTGCTTCTTTCGCCAATTTATTCGATTTTGTGTATCACAACTTTTTTGAATCCATTACGACAAACCAGGTAATAGAGGTTGATCTCCATAAAGAGATAGTGGATGCCATTCTTGATGGTAATGGTGAGCGGGCCCTCCATGCTTGTCAGTTGTTGTTGAGCAAGGTATGAATGTGTAATAGTTATATTCATGACTATTAGCTTATGACTATATAGTAGTAGTGACAGTTACAAAGATAATGCATTAAGGGAAAATATGTTTAAAACAGCCCGGAATATGGCGGGTCTGCCGTGGATCGCCGCAATGGCGTTCTTTATGCAGGCGCTTGATGCCACCATTCTGAATACGGCTTTGCCGGATATCGCCAAAAGTCTGAACCATTCACCACTGGCGATGCAGTCTGCTGTCATCAGTTATACGCTGACAGTGGCATTGCTGATCCCGGTCAGTGGCTGGCTGGCAGACCGCTTCGGTACACGCCGGGTGTTTATTATTGCTGTTATTCTGTTTTCCCTGGGGTCTTTATTATGTGCCTTTTCTCCGAGCCTGCCGTTTTTAGTCACATCCCGGGTTATTCAGGGGATCGGCGGGGCGATGATGATGCCGGTTGCCCGCCTCGCATTATTACGTGCCTATCCGCGCAGTGAATTACTGCCGATTCTGAACTTTGTTACGATCCCCGGGTTAGTCGGTCCTGTATTGGGACCTTTGTTAGGTGGGATTTTAGTTACCTATGCGACCTGGCACTGGATTTTTATCATTAATATCCCTATCGGGATTTTAGGGATTATCTATGCCATCCGCCACATGCCTGATTTCACTATGCCTAAGCGCCGGTTTGATACCTTAGGGTTTGCGCTGCTCGGCGCCGGCCTGGTTTCACTTTCTGTCAGCCTGGATTTGTTCGGTGATAACGGACAGATCCCCGCGATGCCGTTCCTCGTCATGGGCGGTGGTTTTCTGTTACTGGTCTTTTATGCGCTCCATGCCCGCCGTATTACTGCACCGATTATTCCGTTAAGTCTGTTCCGCACGCGGACATTCAGTGTCGGGATCGCCGGAAATGTCGCCACACGCCTCGGTACGGGATGTATCCCGTTTCTGATGCCGCTGATGTTACAGGTCGGATTCGGCTATCCGGCCGTTGTCGCCGGAATGATGATGGCACCGACCGCTATCGGGGCAATTGTCGCCAAATCTGCCGTTACACAGATATTACGCCGCTATGGTTATCGCCTGACACTATTTGCTATCACATTGGTGATCGGGTCAATTATTTCTTCTTTCTGGTTCCAGTCGCCGGGCATGTCGATTTATCTGCTGGTTCTGCCGCTGTTTGTTTTAGGGATGGCGATGTCCACCCAGTTTACTGCAATGAACACCATTACTCTGGCAGACCTTACGGATCATAATGCCAGCTCGGGTAACAGTGTGCTGGCGGTAACACAGCAGCTTTCTATCAGTTTCGGGATTGCGGTGAGCGCATCAGTGTTGCGCTATTTTGAATCGCAGGATGAAGGGTCGGTTGTGGATAATTTCCATGCAACCTTTGTAACTGTCGGCGTGATGACGATTTTGTCCGCGTTTGTGTTCTTGTTCCTCAGCCGGACTGACGGACGGAATCTGATTAAAAAGAAAACCAGTCCCGCGGATACCCCGGCAACACACTAATATCCCCTTATTCATTCAAACTGCAGGTGTGTTGGCTGCTCTCAGCCAGCCGGGTCACATACTTGTGTATGCTCCCCGTCTGTCTTCCCTTGCCGCCTGCCTGCATCCTGAATGACGTTGGGTATAAAAACTATATCAGTGGGCAATCACCGATCCCCGGTCCACCAGCACCGGGGTCAGTACCAGCAGGTCAGATGGCGCGTCAGCATCATCCATACGGCGCAGTAGTTTATCGACAGCCAGTTTGCCCAGTTCATCTTTCGGCTGATGAACCGTTGTCAGCGGCGGGGTAAGATACGCCGCCAGATCGATATCATCATAACCAATCACCGCGATATCCTGCGGGACACGCAGTCCTTTCTGATATATCGCCTGATATGCCCCGACGGCCATTGCATCATTTCCGGCAAAAACAGCCTGCGGCAGAACCGGTAGTGATAACAGCTGATTCATGGCGGTAAAACCACCGCTGAACTCAAAATCACTTTCCAGTACATATTCTGCGGGCACATTCAGTCCGGCCAGTGACATTGCGCAGTAAAATCCCTCCAGGCGGGATTTCGCAGGTGATTTATCCAGCGGACCGGCAATACAGGCGATGCGGGTAAATCCATTTTCGATTAAATGATTTGTGGCAATTTCACCGCCGAGAAATGAATTATCCTGAATAACATCGCCACCGTATTCAAACGGTGACCAGTCCATCATTACCATAGGGATGCGCGGATAGCGGCTGAAAACATCCGGTGACGGTCCCCGGGTTTCCGTACACATCAGCAATAAACCATCGACCCGCTTTTGCAGCAGCGTTTCCAGGCTGCTGTTCATCCGCTGGTGATCCCCTTCCGTATTACAGAGGATCAGGCTGTAACCCCGCTCATAGCAGCTGCGCTCAACGCCACGGACAACTTCGGCATAAAACGGGTTATTACTGGTGGTGACCAGCATCCCGATAGTTTGGGTGCGGTTCATTTTTAAACTGCGCGCCAGCGCAGACGGCGCGTAATTCAGTTCAGTGATGGCATCATCAACTTTCTTGCGCACACCATCACTGACAAAACGATTGTTATTAATAACGTGGGAAACTGTTGAGGTCGAAACACCCGCCAGCCGTGCCACATCTTTCATTGTCGCCACAGTCTTAACCACGCGCAGCTAAAAAAGCATCAATTTCTTTACGCCATGGCACAGACGACTGTGCGCCGCGCCGTGTTACTGAGATTGCAGCAGCAGCATGAGCAAAACGCACTGCATCATCCGCTGGTTTGCCTTCCAGCAGCGCAGTCACATAGGCACCATTAAACGTATCACCTGCCGCAATCGTATCGACTGCATTCACTTTAAAGCCTGGGATACAGCGCCCTTCCCCGTTAATACTGAGCCAGACACCCCGGCTGCCCAGGGTGATAAGCACCTGTTCAATACCTTTGTCATGCAGCGCCTGTGCCGCTTTCGCCGCACCGGTTTCATCACTGACGGAAATCCCGGTCAGTTTTTCTGCTTCCGTTTCATTTGGCGTGATGACATCAACCAGACTCAGCAAAGTGTCAGGTAATTCACGGGCCGGTGCAGGGTTTAAGATGACTTTTGTCTGATTTTTCTTTGCGATTTCAGCCGCCGCAATCACTGTTTCCAGCGGAGACTCAAGCTGCATCAGCAATGCGTCCGACTGTGCCACAATCATCTGATATGGTGAAAAACATTCAGGAGTCAGTGCGGCATTCGCACCTGCGCTAATCCCAATCACGTTTTCACCGTCTCCGTTAACAAAAATCATCGCAACGCCGGTCGTGGTTTCCGGTATCACGCTAATCGCCGCGGTATGAATACGGTCATGCTTTAATTGAGCGAGGATCTCCGCGCCGATGGCATCATCACCCACACAGGCAATAAAGGTAATATCAGCACCACTACGCCCGCAGGCAACCGCCTGGTTTGCGCCCTTGCCGCCGAATGCTGTCTGGTATTGCTTACCGATCACCGTTTCGCCGGGGGCCGGAAACTGCGCAATATTCATAATGTGATCGACATTAATACTGCCAAGAACTGTCAGACGGGATGTTGTCATTACCTTTATTTCCTTATAGCTTACAATACTGCCGGTACGATACGCCCCGGCACACATGGTGCGTGCCGGGGAAATACAGTCAGTCTTTTACAATCAGTTCTAATTCAACCGGGATTGTTTTATCTGTTTTCTCACCTTTGAGAATTTTGTCAGCGGTCTGAATACCGATAATACCAATCTGGTCAGGGCGCTGTGCAACGGTTGCACTTAATTTGCCGCTTTTCACCGCTTTAATACCATCAGCTGTGCCGTCAAAACCCACCACCAGCACATCGTCACGACCGGCAGTCTGTAATGCGCGCTGCGCACCTAATGCCATTTCATCATTCTGTGCAAATACCGCCTGAACAGCCGGGTGCGCTGTCAGCAGGTTCTGCATCACATTCAGACCTTTGGTGCGGTCAAAATCAGCAGGCTGGCTCGCCAGAACATTCATTTTGTGCTCTGCAACTGCCTGTTTAAAGCCTTCGCCGCGCTCACGGGAGGCAGATGTTCCGGTAATTCCTTCCAGCTGAATAACTTTTGCATCATTACCGGCTTTACGGGCAATAAAATCACCGGCCAGTTTGCCGCCGAGGACGTTATCAGAGGCTACGTGGCTGACAACTTCACCTTTGTTGGCAACACGGTCTAAGGTGATAACCGGGATATTCGCTTTATTTGCCATCAGAACCGCATTACCGACTGCATCAGAGTCTGTCGGGTTGATAAGCATCAGTTTGGTGCCTTTGACAGTCAGATCCTGCACATTTGCCAGCTCTTTCGCCGGGTTATCCATAGAATCCAGCACAACCAGGTCATAACCCAGTTTGTTGGCTTCTTTCTGCGCACTGTCTTTCATGGTGACAAAGAACGGATTGTTCAGAGTGGAGATAACCAGGGCAATTGACTCTTTGGCCAGCGCATTTGCACTGATAGTGGCACTCAGCGCAACAACAGATAACAGGGTCGCAATCTTTTTCAGTTTCATATATCAGTTCCTGTAGGATCGGGTAAGTATACCCTTATTCATTCAAACTGCAGGTTCGTTGGCTGCGCTCAACCCGCCGGGTCACATAGTTTATCTATGCTCCTCGTCGGGCGGAGCTTGCCGCCTGCCTGCAACTTGAATGACGTTGGGTATAGATTATTTACTGCTTTTATTATCAACGAGTACGGCCAGCAAAATCACAACGGCTTTAACAATCATCTGGTAATTGGATGAAATTCCCAGCAGATTCAGCGCGTTATTCAGAAAACCTAAAATCAGCGCCCCGATAAGGGTGCCCATGATGCGTCCTTTCCCTCCGGCAAGACTGGTGCCGCCCAGAACCACTGCCGCAATGGCATCCAGCTCATAACCATTCCCGGCCATTGGCTGTGCAGAGGACAAACGCGCCACTTCAATCACACTGGCTAATGCCGCCAGCAGACCACACAATGCGTAAACAATAATTTTGATTTTATCGACACTGATACCGGACAACCGGGTGGCGGATTCATTACCGCCCAGCGCATAGATATGACGTCCGAGGCGGGTATGGTTCAGCAGATACCAGGCGCCGGCAAAAACGATAATCATCAGCCAGACCGGTGCGGGGATCCCGAACAGGCGACCGATCCCCAGCCAGCTGAATACATCGGCATTATCGCTGAAACCGGTACTTACCGGGCTGCCGTCGGTATACACACGGGTTACACCGCGCAGTAACAGCATCATTACCAGTGTGGCAATAAACGCCTGTACTTTTCCCTTGGCAACTATTATCCCGGTAACACCACCGATTGCCGCTCCCAGCGCCAGTGCGCCGAATACCGCCACAATCGCATTCACATCCGCGCCGACCATAGATGCCGCAACGGCGCCGGTCAGTGCCAGCAGAGAGCCGACAGACAGGTCAATTCCGGAAGTCAGGATAACCAACGTCATCCCTACCGCCATGATGGCGTTAACCGATGTCTGCTGAAGAATATTGAACATATTGTTGAGCGTAAAAAAGGTCGGGCTGATCATTGAGACGACAAAAATCAGGATAAATAATGCGATCAGTGATTTCTGCTCAAGCAGCCATTCTTTGGTAAACCAGCGCTTAGACGCCGGGGTTGAATCTGTACGCATATCTTACTCCTGCCCTGCGCCATATTGTTTGCCGACTGCCGCGGCCATTAATGCTTCCTGAGAGACCTGGTCTGCCGCAAACTCGCCGCTTATCCGTCCCTCATGCATAACAAGGATGCGATCACTCATTCCCATCACCTCCGGCATTTCCGAAGAGATAAGAATGATGCTTAGTCCCTCTTCTTTAAATTTATTAATCAGCTGATAAATTTCTTTTTTTGCCCCGACATCCACACCGCGCGTCGGCTCATCGAGGATAAGGACTTTCGGCCGGGTCATTAATCCGCGGGCAATCGCCACTTTCTGCTGATTTCCGCCGGATAAGAAGCCAATAGTCTGATCCATTCCGGGGGTTTTGATATTGAACAACTGAATAAAATCACCGACAGTCAGATGCTCTTCTTTATGATTAAGCCGCCCGGTTTTGCTGCTGAAATGCGGCAGTGCGGTCAGGGACATATTTTCTTTTACCGACATACCCAGCACCAGACCATCACGTTTGCGGTCCTCGGAGATATATACGATGCCGCTATCCAGTCCGGCTTTAGGCGATGAAATCTGACAGGTTTTGCCGTCGAGGGTCACGGTTCCGCCGGTTTTCGGCAATGCGCCGTAAATGATTTTCATCAGTTCTGTGCGCCCGGCGCCCATCAGCCCGGAGATTCCGAGGATCTCATTTTCATGCAGTGTGAAGCTGACATCATGCACATCGTGCCCGCTCAGATTTTTCACCACCAGCTTCTCTTTGCCGCGCGGTAAATTCAGGCGAGGATACTGTTCTTCCAGTTTGCGCCCGACCATCATTTCAATCAGGGTATCTTCTGTCAGTTCAGAAACCGGTTTTTCGCCGATAAACTGGCCGTCACGGAAAACCGTCACATCATCGCAAATCTCAAAAATTTCTTTCAGGCGGTGGGAGATATACACAATGCCGCAGCCCTGCTCACGCAGTTCACGGATAACACTGAAGAGGGATTCGGTTTCAGTGTCAGTCAGCGCGTCCGTCGGTTCATCCATAATGATGACTTTAGACTCAAAACTGAGCACTTTGGCAATCTCAACCATCTGCTGATCACCGATAGAGAGATCGGCCACCAGCCGGTGGCTGCTGTAGCGCAGATTCAGGCGGGCCAGTAATTTATCGGCTTCGGCATACATTTTTTTCCAGTCAATCGCGCCGAATGCCCGGGTAAACTCGCGTCCCAGAAAAATATTTTCGGCGATCGTCAGCTCAGGAATAAGGTTCAGTTCCTGATGGATAATCCCGATCCCGGCTTCCTGAGACGATTTAGGTCCCGTAAACCCGCACTCCTGCCCCAGAAACAGAATCTGACCGGCGTCTTTTTTATAGATCCCGGTCAGCACTTTCATCATGGTGGATTTTCCGGCACCGTTTTCCCCGACCAGCGCCATGACTTTACCGGGATACACCCGCAAAGCGGCACCGGATAAAGCTTTCACGCCGGGGAACGCTTTATCAATGCCTTTCAGTTCAAGTAACGGTTCCATAGCCACCTCAGAACGTGACGCCGGAGAACAACATAACATTGGCGAACGGCGTACATTCACCGGTACGGATCACCGCACGACTGTTTTGTGTCTGTAATTTAAAAGAGGCATGAGTCACATACTGAATCTGAATCACATTGCCCTGCTGTAACTCCAGTGCTTTCAGGTGCGCCACAATGGCATCATGCAACTCACTGTTACGGGTCTGAATATCTTCAGCCATTAACGCCGCTTCCACCTGCATTTCCTGCGTTATCACTTTAAACACAGACATAAAATCAGGCACACCCTGCGTTAACGCAAGATCAATACGAGGTGTGGCAGGCGGGATTGGCAGCCCGGCATCAGCGATAGTGATATGATCCGTATGACCCAGACGCGAGATAACGGCGGAAACATCACTGTTCAGTAAAGCCCCTTTCTTCATAAAATCCTCCTGAGCGAAACGTTTCGCTTTTGATATATGGTAGAAAAAACACAAGAAAACACAATGTTCAGCAATGAAAATTGTGATGGTGATCGAAACGTTTCGCTTATGAATATGTTAAATAAAAAAACTAACTGATTGAATGGCTTATAGCTGAATGGATTCACTTCAAAAAATACAGCCAGCACAAATAATCACACGCCGCTGACCCGGTGTAATCCCCTGTTTTCCGTCACTGACCTGCCGGTATATAACATTCTGATAATCCCCCCGCATCGCTATGCTCTCCGGGACACATAACCGGAGATCCATCATGCAAAAAAATACATAATCATCCCCCTTATCACTATGCTGTTCGCCACATCTGTTCTGGCTCACGGATATATCATCAGCCCGGCCAGCCGTTCCGAAAACTGTAAAGCGGGCAGCAATCCCGCCCAAATGTGTGGCTCAGCGCAGTGGGAGCCTCAGAGCATTGAAGCACTTTCCGGCTTTCCCGCAGGTAATTTTCCGCCGGATGGTCATCTGGCCAGTGGCGGAATTCCCCGCTTCCTGCCACTGGATATGCCCGGTGACGGCTGGCATAAAGTCCCTGTTAAAGCAGGAAAAACAGAATTTGTCTGGCGCAATACCGCATCCCACAAAACCCGGAACTGGCGGTATTACATCACCCGTCCGAACTGGGACAGTCACACGCCGCTGACCCGCAATTCCTTTGAACCGGAGCCGTTCTGTGTTCATGACGCAAAAGAGAGCGTGCCGCCGGTAACCCTTTCTCATCAGTGTGATATTCCGGAGCGTACCGGTTATCAGGTG
The DNA here is from genome assembly GCF_001676055.1 of Morganella psychrotolerans. Taxonomy (GTDB): domain Bacteria; phylum Pseudomonadota; class Gammaproteobacteria; order Enterobacterales; family Enterobacteriaceae; genus Morganella; species Morganella psychrotolerans_B. The sequence continues at coordinate 11,188 of NZ_LZEX01000005.1, forward strand.
ATATACGGCGTATGGGAGATTGCAGATACCGCTAACAGTTTTTATCAGGTCATTGATGTCCGTTTTGACTGAACACCGCCGCCGCCGGAACTCCCGGCGGTTTTTTTATCATTAATTACCTGAAAAACAGAATAAACGTGATTTAACACAGTAAACACGGTAGCTTTTTTAGTTTATAAAGGCAGAAACTGCATCAGTAAATTTACGGGGATCGCCATGCAACGTTCAGAACGCATTGCTTTATTAAGCCGCCATCTGGAAACCGGCCTGTATGAACGCCAGCACGCCATCCGGCTCTGTTTATTAGCCACTCTCTGTGGTGAAAGTGTTTTTTTGCTCGGTCCGCCGGGAATAGCCAAAAGTATGATCGCACGGCGGATGAAACAAATATTCAGCCATGCCCGCGCGTTCGAATATCTGATGACCCGCTTCTCCACACCGGAAGAGATTTTCGGCCCTCTCTCTATTCAGGCATTGAAAGATGAAGGGAAATATCAGCGCATCACACAAGGTTATCTGCCGGATGCGGAAATTGTTTTTCTCGATGAAATCTGGAAAGCCGGTCCGGCTATTCTCAATACACTGCTGACCGCTATAAATGAACGCAAGTACCGCAATGGTAACAGTGAAGATACTATTCCCATGCGCTTGCTGGTGGCTGCATCGAATGAATTGCCGGACAATGACAGCAGCCTGGAAGCGCTTTATGACCGGATGCTTATCCGGCTGTGGCTCGATAAGTTGCAGGAAAAACAGAATTTCCGCGCCATGCTGAACAATACTCAGCGCGTCCCTGAAGACGTGATCCCCACACATTTACAGGTTACAGATGAAGAATACCATCAGTGGCAGACTGAGATTGACAGCATTGTGCTGACCGATCAGATATTCGAGCTTATTTACCAGTTACGCCGCGATATTGAACGGCTGGATAATGCGCCTTATATTTCTGACCGCCGCTGGAAAAAAGCCCTGAGACTGTTACAGGCCAGTGCCTTTTTTAACGGGCACGGCAGTATTACACCATTAGATCTTATCCTGCTGAAAGATTGCCTCTGGCATGATATGACCTCGCTGAAATCCATCCCGCAACTGCTGACACAACTGATGAGTGAACAGGCTTACCAGCAGCGCAGCCTGCTGCTGAAACTGGAGAAACACTATCAGGAGTGGCTGCTGGCAACACAAGCACAGCAATTACAGGATGCATTCGCTGTCATCAAAAATTCAGGGCGTTTCGCGCGCAAAGCCAGTTATGCATTACCGGATAACCAGCCGCCCGGCGCACTGACACTCTTTCTGCATACGCCACTCACATTGCATGATATTACTGTCACACATGTGGTTATTGAGCGCAGTGCTTTTGATACCTTTTTTGAAAAAGGCGAGCACATTGCAGTGAAATTCAACGGGATAGGATTTACCCAGTCTGTTTCTGCGGTGGTTAATGATAACGGACAGTTAATACTGCGTGATGTCAGCCTGCGCAGTTCCACACTGTTTCCCGCCGGAGAAAACCATCAGATGACGGATATTCAGAGGCAAACCTGGCTCGATACCTTGTCACCTATCCGCCAGTCACTGGTGCAACAGCGCCAGTTATTCGCACAGCATCAGCCGGCGCTGTTTATCAGCCATGAATGGATAGCCCTGATTGAAGAGAGCTTTCTGCCGGTTACAGAACGCCTGGAACAACTGACACACCAGATAAGCGGTAACCTGTGTTAAGTCTTTCGGCATTGGACCTGGCACTGGCCATTAATGAAGGGGAGCTGATTGAAGAGATCCTGCTGACATTATTAGCCGCCCCGCAGTTAGCCTGGTTTTTTGAAAAACATCCTCGTCTGAAGCGGGCGGTATTACACGACCTTCCTTCATGGCGGAAATCGCTGGAAGAGCGGGTGAAAGAAGCGCTCGTTCCGGCCGCGCTGGCAGAAGAATTCCGCCTTTACCAGCAAAGTATCAGTGCTGACCGCGTGGAATTTTACCGCCTGCTGCCCGGTGTGCTCACAGCCCTGTCAGAAAATAACTCCCCGTTTTCACCGGAAGCGCACCGCCTGCACCGCGATGAGCAGGAAACTACCTCACATCAGATTTTATTTAACCAGCGCTGGCGGCTGAGCCTTATCCTGCAGGTTACGACATACCACAAAAAAATTCTGGAGCAGGAAAAAGAACAATTACTGGCTGAGCTTCAGCAACATCTGGCTCTGAGCGGTAATTTAGATCCCCTTATCAGTGAAAATGATCGTGCTTCCGGTAAGTTGTGGGATCTGGCGAAAGGATCACTCAGGCAACCTAAACAAACAGATGATCTTCTGCTGCGCTACAGCGAGTTTCTGAAATCCCAGCCGGAGCTGGAAAAACTGGCGTCGCTGCTGGGGCGCAGTCAGACAGCAAAATCCGTTCCGGAAGAGAGCCATATACTTGAGCCATTCATAGTGACAGAACAGGTACCGGATTTTACACCGGAAGAAGTCAGCGGCGTCGGGCTGAGTGATGATGTACTGCGCCTGCTGCCGGCTGAACTGGCGTTTCTCGGTATAAGTGAGCTGGAGCTGGAGTTCTACCGGAAACTGGCGGAAAAACAATTATATACCTATCGCCTGCAAGGCGACCACTGGCAGGAGCGTCAGGTAATGCGTCCGGTTGTTCATCATCATGATGAAAAGCAGCCACGCGGACCATTCATTATCTGTATAGATACTTCCGGTTCTATGGGAGGCTTCAATGAACGCTGCGCCAAAGCATTTTGTCTGGCACTGGTGAAAATAGCGATGGCGGATAACCGTCAGTGCCATGTGATGCTCTTCTCCACAGAACAGGTACATTATGATTTTCTGGACCGGGATGGTATCGAACAAATGACCCGCTTTCTGTTGCAGAGTTTTAAAGGCGGAACTGATCTGGCGTCCTGTCTGGCAGAAACAGCAAAACGGCTGGAGATGCCGCAGTGGCGTGATGCGGATGTGGTTGTGATGTCTGATTTTATTGCCCAGCGGTTGCCGGATGACGTGGTAAAACAGGTAAAACACTCACAGTTACAGGGGAAACACCGCTTCCATGCGGTAGCCCTGTCCCATTACGGAAAGCCCGGTATCATGCGTATTTTTGACCACATCTGGCGCTTCGATACCGGCTTAAAAACACGTTTGCTACGCCAATTCAGACGGTGAGCCGGTCAGCTCACCGGGAACATTTACAGCATATCAGCGATAGTTTCGCGCACTTCCGGTGCCCAGACGCTGCACTGTACCTGACCGATATGGCTGCGTTGCAGCAATAACATCACCAGACGCGACTGACCAATCCCGCCACCGACAGTCTGCGGCATTTCACCGGCAGCCAGCGCTTTATGCCAGTCCAGCTCCATGCGCTCCTGCTGACTGGTCAGATCCAGCTGGCGGGCCAGTGTAACCGGGTCCACGCGGATCCCCATGGAAGATAACTCAAACGCATCCTGTAATACCGGGTTCCACACGAGGATATCCCCGTTTAACCCTTTGTAACCGTCGCTGTTTTCAGTCGTCCAGTCATCGTAATCAGGTGCGCGGACATCGTGTGATTCACCGTGTGATAATTTACCGCCGATGCCGATTAAAAAGACGGCGCCCAGCTCTTTTGCGATGGCACGCTCACGACCTTTGGCATCAAGATCCGGATAACGTGCAAGCAGTTCTTCAGAGTGAATAAAATGAATTTGGTCCGGCAGGAACGGTGTCAGACCAAATTCCTTACTTACTGCAAGTTCTGTTTCTTTTATTGTCTGATATATTTTACTCACTGTCTGCTTCAGATAAGGCAAGGTACGCTCCTCATCTGCCATCACTTTTTCCCAGTCCCACTGATCAACATACACAGAGTGGATTGGGGTTAAGCGATCCTCATCAGGACGCAACGCTTTCATATCAGTGTACAAACCCTGTCCCGGCTGAAAATCAAAACGCCCTAAGGTTTTACGTTTCCATTTAGCCAGTGAATGTACAACTTCAAAGGTTGAGCCCGGCAATGATTTAACTTTCACCTGAACCGCTTTTTCACTTCCGGATAAATTATCCTGAGTACCATCACCCACGCGGCTTAAGATAGGACCCTGAACTTCAATCAGGCCCAGTTGTTTTTCCAGCAGACGTGAAAAATAAGATTTCACGAAGCTGATTTGCTGCTGCTGTCGGATGAATGATTTTTCCATGATAATAATCCTTGTTATGCGGAACATGTATTGCCTGTGAGATAGATTAAGCAACAGAATAGGGTATAAATTCAATATACTTTATCAAAAATACCCTTTACCATTTATAAAATTCATTTTAAAGGCGTCTAAAATGAATTTTCGCTAATTTAGAGGGCTTAAAATGACCGAAATTTATCAGATCGATAATCTGGACCGTGACATACTTCACGCTTTAATGGCAAATGCCCGCACACCTTATGCGGAATTAGCTAAAAAATTCGCCGTCAGTCCGGGAACCATTCATGTCCGCGTCGAAAAAATGAAGCAGGCAGGTATCATCACCGGGACGCGGGTGGATATCAGTGCAAAGCACCTGGGCTTTGATGTGACCTGTTTTATCGGCATCATTTTGAAAAGTGCCAAAGACTATCCCACCGCTCTGACAAAACTCGATAAGCTTGAAGAGGTGGTTGAAGTCTATTACACCACCGGGCAGTACAGCATTTTTATTAAAGTGATGTGTAAAACGATCGAGTCACTTCAGGATGTACTTATCAACAAGATCCAGAGTATTGATGAGATACAGTCCACCGAAACACTTATCTCCTTACAAAACCCGATCATACGAACGATCCACCCGTAAGAAAAAAAATGTTATAACCACAATATCCACAGGTAGATCCCAGCTGTTTCACAGAGTACAATGTCGGCTCTTTACAGCAGGGGATCACCATGACCACAGTTACACTCATCAGCGGAAGTACAATGGGCAGCGCAGAATATGTCGCTGAGCATGTTGCGGAAATACTGGATAACAGCGGGTTTACCACTGATATACAGCATGGCCCTGAACTGAATGATGTCCCGCAGCAGAACTGCACCTGGTTAATCGTCGCATCAACGCATGGCGCAGGTGACCTTCCTGAAAATATTCAGCCATTCGCTGACGCCCTGCGTGAGCAGAAACCTGACCTGAGCAGCATCCGCTATGGTGCTATCGGGATCGGCAGCAGTGAATATGATACTTTTTGCGGTGCAATCCGGACGCTCGATACGCTTCTTGCTTCTCTGGGTGCGCAAAAAATCGGTGAATCACTCGAAATAGATATCCAGAAACATGAGATTCCTGAAGATCCCGCGGAGATCTGGATCAAAGAATGGATAAATTTGTGCTGATTTGCTGATAAAAACAGCAGTCAGATGTGGATAACTCTGGGATCAACCTGCGATCAACCCGTAGTTATTCACTGAATAAGATCGCCTCTCCTACCCCCCTGTGGATAAACAGGTCTTTTAACCCCAGCTTATACGTGCCGGGATCAACGGAACCTCACAGGAAAGGATCCTTTACAGTTTAATGATCTGTATAGGGATTTTTAACTTATCCACAGAAGGTCACGATCCTAATAAAAGATCTAATAAAGAGATCTTTAAATAAAAAGATCTTTAAATAATTACACCGCTCATACCGCACATGGTCAGATGCCACGAGTTGAGTTATATTCTTTTCCCCGATGCACAACTGCATTTTGTAATGAAGGTTTTAACATGTTTTATCCGGATCATTTTGACGTCATAGTTATCGGTGGTGGCCATGCCGGTACTGAAGCTGCAATGGCTGCTGCACGAATGGGTCGTCAAACTCTTTTGCTGACTCACAATATCGACACTCTGGGTCAGATGTCCTGCAACCCTGCTATCGGTGGGATCGGCAAGGGACATCTGGTAAAAGAGATCGATGCCATGGGCGGTCTGATGGCACATGCCACTGACTGCGCCGGTATTCAGTTCAGAACACTCAATAACAGCAAAGGACCGGCTGTTCACGCCACCCGTGCCCAGGCTGACCGTGTGCTTTACCGGCAAGCCGTCAGAATGGCTCTGGAAAATCAGCCTAACCTGACTATCTTCCAGCAACCGGTTGAAGATCTTATCGTTGAAAACGATATAGTGACCGGTGCTGTAACCAAAATGGGACTGAAATTCAGGGCAAAATCTATTGTGCTGACAGTCGGGACATTCCTGGACGGCAAAATTCATATCGGACTGGAAAACTACAGCGGTGGCCGTGCCGGTGATCCGCCGTCTGTCTCCCTGTCACACCGTCTGCGGGAATTGCCGCTGCGTGTTGGTCGTCTGAAAACAGGCACACCGCCACGTATTGATGCACGGACTATTGATTTTGCTCAGCTGGCAGCACAATACGGTGATAATCCGGAGCCGGTTTTCTCGTTCATGGGAAATGTGGATCAGCATCCTGAACAGATGCCGTGCCACATCACGTACACCAATGAAAAAACCCATGATGTTATCCGTCAGAATTTAGATCGCAGCCCGATGTACGCCGGTGTGATCGAAGGGATCGGGCCGCGTTACTGCCCGTCCATTGAAGATAAAGTGATGCGGTTTGCTGATCGTAATCAGCATCAGATTTTCCTGGAGCCTGAAGGGCTGACCAGCAATGAGATTTACCCTAACGGGATCTCCACCAGCCTGCCGTTCGATGTGCAGATGAAAATCGTTCATTCGATGAAAGGCCTGGAAAATGCACAAATTGTCCGTCCCGGTTATGCCATCGAATATGATTTCTTTGACCCCCGTGACCTGAAACAAACGCTGGAAAGCAAACATCTGCACGGCTTGTTCTTTGCCGGTCAGATTAACGGCACGACAGGTTACGAAGAGGCTGCGGCTCAGGGCCTGCTGGCAGGACTGAATGCAGCCCGTTATGCGACAGAACAGGAAGCTGGTTCCCGCGCCGTGATCAGGCATATATCGGCGTACTGGTTGACGATCTCTGTACGCTCGGCACCAAAGAACCGTACCGGATGTTTACGTCCCGTGCGGAATACCGCCTGATGCTGCGTGAAGATAACGCCGATGCCCGTCTGACCGAAACCGGTCGTGAATTAGGGCTGGTGGATGATGCCCGTTGGGCTCATTTCTGCGAAAAAATGGAGTTGATCGAAAAAGAACGTCAGCGCCTGCGCGATATTCGTGTACATCCGCAATCGGAATCAGTCAAAGAGATCAATGCGATCCTCAATACTCCGCTGTCAAAAGAAGCTAACGGGGAAGATCTTCTCCGTCGTCCGGAAATTGACTACGCGGGACTGATGACCCTGAGTACATTTGCCCCGGGTGTCGATTCTCCGGTTGCTGCTCAGCAGGTGGAAATTCAGGTGAAATATGAAGGGTATATTTCACGTCAGCAGGAAGAAATTCAGCGTCAGTTGCGCAATGAAAATGCCACACTGCCGGCTGATATTGATTACCGCCAGGTATCCGGCCTCTCTAACGAAGTCGTGGCCAAACTTATCGATCATAAACCGACATCCATCGGACAAGCTTCCAGGATTTCAGGTATCACACCGGCAGCCATTTCAATTTTGCTGATCTGGCTGAAAAAACAGGGACTTTTGCGGCGGAGTGCGTAAGTGATGAATGATTTACACCAACAATTGTCTGCGTTGCTGCGCAGTGCGGATATCCGGCTGACCGATCAGCAAAAACAGCAGTTGGTCGGCTATGTGGACATGCTTCACAAGTGGAACAAAGCCTACAATCTGACATCGGTACGTCAGCCGGAACAGATGCTGGTACGCCATATCATGGACAGCATCGTTGTTAATCCGCACCTGACCGGCAACCGGTTTATCGATGTCGGTACGGGGGCCGGTCTGCCGGGGGTTCCGCTGGCGATTGTCCGCCCCGATGCACATTTTGTCCTTCTGGACAGCCTGGGCAAGCGCATACGCTTTCTTAAGCAGGTTCAGCATGAGCTGGGACTGACAAACATCGAGCCGGTTCAGTGTCGTGCGGAAGAGTATCAGGGGGAACGGTTTGACGGTGTCATCAGCCGGGCATTTGCCTCACTGGACGATATGCTCAAATGGTGCCGGCATTTGTCTGCGCAAGAGAACGGACGGTTTTTTGCACTGAAAGGAAGTGTTCCGCAAGAGGAACTGACCCGGTTACCTGAAGGTATTTCTCTGGTGAATGTGGAGAAATTATCGGTTCCGCAACTTGATGAACAACGCCATCTGGTCGTTCTTAAAGTAAATTGAGTTTGCTGTACATCAAAAAACTGAAATATATTTAAGGGGTCGGAGTCAGCGCATTTTCTGCACCGCCCCTTTATTTTTACCGGTTTGAAAATAAAATGCGTAACGGTGACGTTACAAAATGACAACTGGTGACAGAGTAAACATTGGTCTGTTTTTATACCGGAAAAATGCGGGCAGGCAAATTTTCCCGATAATCTATTTTTTAAAAAAAAAATTATTTAATTTAAAATTAATCTGTAAATATCAGATTGTCATTTAAATATTTAATTAACTGGTTGATTGGTATTACTATTTTAACTATCGTTAATCGCTATAAAATGTTAATTCAACTAATGTATTTTATGTTATGTGATTTTTATCACGTTTCAAAAATGAGTCGCGCATCGTATTCTGAGGTAAGGTAGACTCTCTTTTTTATACGATTTGTGGTGGATGCAGAGAAATTAATTTTTTATTCACTTTTTCGCTACTTATTGATTGAAAACAATCTGACTGCCCGTATAATTTGCACGTTTTTGTCTCTTGACACTCTCGCGCAAAGGCAGTTTTATACATCATCAGTAAGCCTGACTCTAAAGGTGCATACGGGGAAAATAAATGTCATGTCTGTCTCCCTTTTCAACGGAAAATTGACTAAAAAACTGTTATTTTTGCAGTTTATGACGTTTGTTGTACTTAGTGCGCTTTTTTGCATAAAAAGTATCGAATGGGGTGCTTCCGCGCTGGCCGGGGGAGTTGCTGCATGGATACCGAATGCGATTTTTTTTGCTGGTTAGTAACCGGCAGAAAGCGTACGAGGAATTACAGTCGTACCGGATTGCATGGTTTTTTGTACTGGGGGAAGGGTTTAAAGTTATCCTTGCGATAGCAATACTGATGGTTGCTTTAGGAGTGTTTAAAGCGGCAGTTGTACCACTTGTACTGACCTATTTAGCGGTGCTTTTTGTGCAGATTATTGCACCGGCCGTGCTAAGCCGTTAGCGGTTTTAACAACAAAGGGTAAGAGGCATCATGTCTGCATCAGGAGAAAGTTTAACCACAAAAGAGTATATCGGTGGACACCTGAATAACCTTCAGCTGGACCTGAATACTTTCGAGTTGGTCAATCCCCATGCGAACGTTACTCCATCGTTTTGGACGCTGAACATTGACTCCCTCTTCTTCTCAGTCATATTAGGTATTTTATTTTTATGGCTTTTCAGAAGAGTGGCAAAGAAAGCGACAAGTGGCGTTCCCGGGAAATTTCAGACTGCGGTAGAAATGCTTATCGGCTTTGTTGATAGCAACGTACGTGATATGTATCACGGCAAGAGCAAGGTTATTGCACCTCTCGCATTAACTGTGTTCGTGTGGGTGCTATTGATGAACGCACTGGACTTATTACCAATCGACTTCATTCCGTATATCGGTGAACACATCCTCGGTTTACCTGCTCTGCGTATCGTTCCGACCGCAGATGTAAGTATCACACTGTCGATGGCGATTGGTGTATTTGTTCTTATCCTCTTTTACAGCATCAAGATGAAAGGCGTGAAAGGATTTGCTAAAGAGCTGACATTACAGCCCTTTAACCATCCTATCTTCATTCCTGTCAACCTGATTCTGGAAGGGGTAAGCCTGCTATCAAAACCGGTATCACTCGGTCTCCGACTGTTTGGTAACATGTATGCAGGTGAGCTGATCTTCATTCTTATTGCAGGTCTGCTACCGTGGTGGTCACAGTGGTTACTGAGCCTTCCGTGGGCTATTTTCCACATACTGATTATTACGTTACAAGCCTTTATCTTTATGGTTCTGACGATCGTCTATCTGTCGATGGCATCTGAAGAGCACTAATTTTTATTATCAATAAACTGTGATTTAACTGAAACAAACTTGGAGACTGTCATGGAAAACCTGAATATGGATCTGCTGTACATGGCTGCCGCTGTAATGATGGGCCTGGCGGCTATCGGTGCTGCGATCGGTATCGGCATCCTCGGTGGGAAATTTTTGGAAGGTGCTGCTCGTCAGCCTGATTTAATCCCTCTGCTGCGTACGCAGTTCTTCATCGTTATGGGTCTGGTTGACGCCATCCCGATGATCGCTGTGGGTCTGGGCTTGTATGTAATGTTTGCGGTCGCGTAGTGACGCGGCTTCACCCTGATATTTACATCAACTCAATTAACAAAAGAGGTATTGTGCTGTGAATCTTAACGCAACAATCCTCGGCCAGGCCATCGCGTTTGTCCTGTTTGTTTTGTTCTGTATGAAGTTTGTATGGCCACCGATTATGGCGGCCATTGAAAAGCGTCAAAAAGAAATTGCTGACGGTTTATCTTCCGCAGAACGTGCTAAAAAGGACCTGGACTTAGCGCAAGCCAATGCGACCGACCAAATGAAAAAAGCGAAAGCGGAAGCATCTGCCCTTATCGATCAAGCGAATAAACAACGCGCTCAGATTATCGATGAAGCAAAAGCAGAAGCGGAAGTTGAGCGTAGCAAAATCGTTGCTCAGGCACAGGCGGAAATTGACGCCGAACGCAAACGGGCACGGGAAGAGTTACGCAAGCAGGTCGCCATTTTAGCTGTCGCGGGTGCCGAGAAAATTATTGAACGTACCGTGGATGAAGCTGCTAACAGCGACATCGTTGATAAACTTGTCGCTGAACTGTAAGGAGGATGGGGCATGTCTGAAATCGTTACTGTAGCTCGCCCCTACGCCAAAGCAGCTTTTGACTTTGCTGTGGAAAACCGGGCCGTTGAAAAATGGCAGGATATGCTTTCGTTCACCGCTGAAGTGACACGCAATGAGCAGATCGAAGATCTGATTTCCGGTTCGTTTGCTCCGGAAACCTTAGCTCAGGCGTTCATTACTGTATGCGGTGATCAAATCGATGAGCATGTTCAGAACCTGGTTCGTATCATGGCTGAGAACGGGCGCTTAGTGACCCTGCCGGAAGTTTGCCGTCAGTTCGCATCACTGCGGGCTGCGCTGGAGTCAACTGTTGAAGTTGAAGTCACTTCAGCCGCTGAGCTCAATGAACAGCAGCTGGCGAAAATTTCTGCAGCGATGGAAAAACGTCTGTCACGCAAAGTTAAGCTGAATTGCAAAATTGATAAGTCTGTTATCGCGGGGTTTGTATTGCGAGCAGGTGACCTTGTCATCGACAACAGCATTCGCAATCGACTCGAGCGTTTAACCGACGTCTTGCAGTCTTAAGGGGACTGGAGCATATGCAACTGAATTCCACCGAAATCAGCGAACTGATCAAGCAGCGCATTGCTCAGTTCAATGTTGTGAGCGAGGCTCACAACGAAGGTACGATTGTTTCCGTCAATGACGGTATCATTCGTGTCCACGGTTTAGCCGAGGTTATGCAGGGTGAGATGATCTCTCTGCCGGGTAACCGTTATGCAATTGCACTGAACTTAGAGCGCGACTCTGTTGGTGCGGTTGTTATGGGTCCGTATGCCGACTTAGCAGAAGGCATGAAAGTTAAGTGTACCGGTCGTATCCTGGAAGTTCCGGTTGGCCGTGGTCTGTTAGGCCGCGTGGTCAACACTCTGGGTGAGCCTATTGATGGTAAAGGTCAGCTTGACCACGATGGCTTCTCACCTGTTGAAGTTATCGCACCGGGTGTTATCGAGCGTCAGTCTGTAGACCAGCCTGTACAAACCGGTTACAAATCTGTCGATGCGATGATTCCTATCGGTCGTGGTCAGCGTGAGTTGATCATCGGTGACCGTCAGACGGGTAAAACTGCTCTGGCAATCGATGCAATCATCAATCAGCGTGATTCTGCAATCAAATGTATTTACGTTGCGATTGGTCAGAAAGCATCCACTATTGCAAACGTTGTCCGCAAATTAGAAGAACACAATGCCCTGGCTAACACGATTGTTGTCGTGGCGAGTGCGTCTGAATCTGCGGCACTGCAATATCTGGCACCGTATTCTGGTTGCGCGATGGGTGAATACTTCCGTGACCGCGGTGAAGATGCGTTAATCATTTATGATGACTTATCTAAACAGGCTGTTGCTTACCGTCAGATTTCCCTGCTGCTGCGCCGTCCGCCAGGACGTGAAGCATACCCGGGTGACGTTTTCTACCTGCACTCCCGTCTTCTGGAGCGTGCTGCGCGTGTAAACGCAGAATATGTGGAAGCGTACACGAAAGGTGAAGTGAAAGGCCGGACTGGGTCACTGACCGCACTGCCTATCATTGAAACTCAGGGCGGGGATGTTTCCGCGTTCGTTCCGACGAACGTAATCTCCATCACTGATGGTCAGATCTTCCTGGAATCGAGCCTGTTCAACGCCGGTATCCGTCCTGCGGTTAACCCGGGGATCTCTGTATCCCGTGTGGGTGGTGCTGCACAGACTAAGATCATGAAAAAACTGTCCGGGGGTATCCGTACCGCACTGGCACAGTATCGTGAACTGGCGGCGTTCTCACAGTTCGCATCTGACCTTGATGATGCAACCCGTAAACAACTTGACCACGGTCAGAAAGTTACCGAGTTGCTCAAGCAGAAACAGTATGCACCAATGTCAGTGGCACAACAGTCTCTGTCACTGTATGCAGCTGAGCGTGGTTACCTGGAAGATATCGAATTATCTAAAGTCGTGCCGTTTGAAGCAGCACTGATTGGCTATGCCATGCGTGAACATGCTGATCTTCTTAAAGAAATCGACCAGACGGGTAGCTATAACGATGATATCGAAGCGAAGTTGAAAAACGTCCTCGATACCTTCAAGGCAACTCAGTCCTGGTAATACTAAACGGCCTGTGTGAACAGCGCAGGCCGTCTGGTTCATGAGGAGAGCAAATGGCCGGCGCAAAAGAGATACGTTCGAAGATCGCTAGCGTACAAAATACGCAGAAGATCACAAAAGCGATGGAGATGGTCGCGGCGTCCAAAATGCGTAAAACGCAGGACCGGATGGCGGCCAGCCGTCCTTATGCAGAGACCATCCGCAGTGTGATTGGTCACATTGCATTAGGTAATCTGGAATACAAACATCCATACCTCGAAGAGCGTGAGGTTAAACGTGTCGGGTACCTGGTTGTTTCTACCGACCGTGGTTTGTGTGGTGGCCTGAACATTAACCTGTTCAAGAAGCTGATTGTTGAGATGAAAGATTGGGCTGATAAAGGTGTTCAGACTGATCTGGCTCTTATCGGGTCCAAAGCAGCGTCATTCTTTTCCGCAGTGGGCGGGAATGTGGTTGCTCAGGTTAACGGCATGGGTGATGAACCTTCGCTGTCTGACCTTATCGGCTCAGTAAAAATCATGCTTCAGGCTTACGACGAAGGTCGTCTGGACAAGCTGTATATTGTAACTAACCGGTTCATTAATACGATGTCCCAGGCTCCGATTATTGTTCAGGTATTGCCATTGCCGCCAAGCGATGATGAAACCATGAAGAAAAAGAGCTGGGATTATATTTACGAACCCGATCCTAAAGCGTTACTGGATTCCTTATTACGGCGCTACATCGAAGCGCTGGTATACCAGGGCGTGGTGGAAAACCTGGCCAGTGAGCAGGCCGCACGTATGGTTGCAATGAAAGCTGCAACTGATAACGGCGGTAACATGATCAAAGAGCTGAATTTAGTTTACAACAAAGCGCGTCAGGCAAGCATCACACAGGAGCTCACCGAGATTGTTTCCGGTGCTGCCGCGGTTTAACAGCTAGGTTTACGAATTACGCAGAGGATTCAAGATGGCTACTGGAAAAATCATCCAGGTTATCGGCGCCGTTGTGGACGCCGAATTTCCTCAGGATGCGGTACCGAAAGTGTACGACGCGCTTGAGGTTATGAATGGTAAAGAAAGGCTGGTGCTGGAAGTTCAGCAGCAGTTAGGCGGCGGTGTTGTCCGTTGTATCGCAATGGGTACATCTGACGGCCTGAGCCGTAACCTGGTCGTAACTGATTTAGGTCACCCGATTGAAGTACCTGTTGGTGTGAAAACCTTAGGACGTATCATGAACGTTCTGGGTGATCCTATCGATATGAAAGGTGAAATCGGCGCAGAAGAAAACTGGTCTATTCACCGTGCGGCACCTACTTATGAAGAACTGTCTAACTCCCAGGAGTTGTTAGAGACAGGGATCAAAGTAATGGATCTGATTTGCCCGTTTGCAAAAGGCGGTAAAGTCGGTCTGTTCGGTGGTGCGGGTGTGGGTAAAACCGTAAACATGATGGAGCTTATCCGTAATATCGCGATTGAGCACTCCGGTTACTCTGTATTTGCAGGGGTCGGTGAGCGTACTCGTGAAGGTAACGACTTCTATCATGAAATGACAGATTCAAACGTTCTGGACAAAGTATCACTTGTGTACGGCCAGATGAACGAGCCACCGGGAAACCGTCTGCGCGTAGCACTGACCGGTCTGACCATGGCGGAAAAATTCCGTGATGAAGGTCGTGACGTACTGCTGTTCGTTGATAACATCTACCGTTATACACTGGCCGGTACTGAAGTATCTGCACTGTTAGGCCGTATGCCTTCAGCGGTAGGTTACCAGCCGACACTGGCGGAAGAAATGGGTGTTCTTCAGGAACGTATCACGTCAACCAAAACAGGCTCTATCACGTCTGTTCAGGCCGTTTACGTCCCTGCGGATGACTTAACTGACCCATCTCCTGCAACTACGTTCGCCCACTTGGATGCGACCGTTGTTCTGAGCCGTCAGATTGCGTCACTGGGTATCTACCCTGCGGTAGATCCTCTGGATTCCACCAGCCGTCAGCTTGACCCGCTTGTTGTTGGTCAGGAGCACTATGATGTGGCTCGTGGTGTGCAGTCAATTCTCCAGCGTTATCAGGAACTGAAAGATATCATCGCAATCCTCGGGATGGATGAGCTGTCAGAAGAAGATAAACTGGTTGTTGCCCGCGCCCGTAAAATCCAGCGCTTCCTTTCTCAGCCGTTCTTCGTGGCAGAAGTCTTCACTGGTTCACCAGGTAAGTTCGTTTCCCTTAAAGACACCATCCGTGGCTTTAAAGGTATTCTGGAAGGTGATTACGATCATCTGCCGGAACAAGCGTTCTACATGGTGGGTACCATCGAAGAAGCCGTGGAAAAAGCGAAGAAGATTTAATCCGGTTGACAGGAGGCTGATATGTCTGCAATGACGTTTCACCTGACGGTAGTAAGTGCCGAAAAACAACTGTTTAAGGGCTTAGTCCAGAAGATTCAGGTGACGGGCAGTGAAGGTGAGCTGGGTATTTACCCGATGCATACCCCGCTGCTGACTGCCATAAAACCGGGCATGGTACGGATTGTTAAGCAATTTGGCGAAGAAGAACTGATTTATCTCTCCGGCGGTATGCTGGAAGTTCAGCCAAATGGCGTTATCGTACTTGCGGACACGGCTATCCGTGCAAACGATCTGGATGCAGCGCTGGCGATGGAATCAAAACGTCGCGCAGAAGAAAACATCCGGAAAGCACATGGTGACGTGGATTATGCTCAGGCATCAGCCGAACTGGCCAAAGCAATTGCAAAATTACGTGTAATTGACGAATTAGCCAAGAAGATGATGTAACGGCAGTAAGTAAAAAGATGAAAGCCAGTCAGCACTATGCTGACTGGCTTTTTTGCGTTGCGAAATATGTGGTATTTTCTTGTGTAAACAGGTTTACTTGGCACTCTAAAAGAGGAGCGATCAGATTTCTTATGTCAACGAATGCTAAAAGTGTAGTGATTCTCGCGGCGGGTAAAGGCACCCGTATGTATTCCAATCTGCCGAAGGTGTTACATCACCTGGCGGGCAAACCAATGGTTCAGCATGTTATTGATACAGCGCTGTCATTGGGCGCGCAGAATGTGCATCTGGTTTACGGACACGGCGGAGATTTGCTGCAAAATACGCTGTCAGATCAGAATCTGAACTGGGTTTTACAGGCAGAACAGCTGGGAACCGGACATGCGATGCAGCAGGCTGCACCTCACTTTACGGATGATGAAAATATTCTGATGCTGTACGGCGATGTCCCGCTTATTGCCAAAGAGACGCTGGCACGCCTGATGGCGGTAAAACCAGAGGGCGGTATCGGTTTGCTGACTGTGATTCTGGATAACCCGTCAGGTTACGGCCGTATCATTCGTGAAAATGGTCAGGTCACCGGGATTATCGAACAAAAAGATGCCACCGATGATCAGCTGAAAATCAATGAAATCAACACCGGCATTTTGGTTGCTAATGGTGGTGATCTCAAACGCTGGCTGGCAAAACTGAATAATAATAATGCGCAGGGTGAATTTTATATCACGGATATTATCGCGATTGCGCATCAGGAGGGTCGTCGTATTGAGACGGCACATCCGGAAAAACTGAGTGAAATGGAAGGCGTGAATAACCGCCTTCAGCTTGCCGCACTTGAGCGCATTTATCAGCGTGAACAGGCGGATCGCCTGTTACTCGAAGGTGTGATGATCCTGGATCCTGCCCGTTTTGATCTGCGCGGTACACTGACTCACGGCAAAGATATCACGATTGATGTGAATGTGATTATCGAGGGCAATGTTACCCTGGGTGATAATGTGGTGATCGGTGCCGGTTGTGTGCTGAAAGATTGTGTTATCGGAGATGGCTCGGTAATCAGCCCTTATTCAGTCATTGAATCCTCTGAAATGGCACGCGATTGCTCTGTCGGCCCGTTTGCGCGTTTGCGTCCGGGCTCTGTGCTGGCTGATAAAGCTCATGTCGGTAACTTTGTTGAGATGAAGAAAGCGATACTGGGTGAAGGCTCCAAAGCCGGACATCTCAGTTATTTAGGCGATGCTGAGATTGGCAATAATGTGAATATCGGCGCGGGAACCATCACCTGTAATTATGATGGTGCGAATAAATTCAAAACGGTTATTGGTGACGATGTGTTTGTCGGCTCTGATACCCAGCTGGTGGCACCGGTTACAATCGGAAAGGGTGCAACTGTCGGCGCAGGCACAACGGTAACCAAAAATGTGGGTGACAATGAACTGGTGATAAGCCGGGTCAGACAAACACAGATTGCCGCCTGGAAGCGTCCGGAAAAGATTAAGAAGTAAGAAATATTAAGAAGTAATATACCCAACGTCATTCAAGATGCAGGCAGGCGGCAAGGGAAGATAGACGGGGAGCATACATCAGTATGTGACCCGGCTGGCTGACCGCGGCCAACGAACCTGCGGTTTGAATGAATAAGGGGATAATAATAATAACCCCGCATCTACATAGCCCGGGGACACGGCAAAGCCGTAAAACAATCAGGCCGGACATCGTCAAATCAGGAATGTACAACTATGTGTGGAATTGTTGGTGCAGTAGCACAACGTGATATCGCAGAAATTCTGTTAGAAGGGCTTCGTCGTCTGGAATACCGTGGTTATGACTCTGCGGGAATGGCAATCGTGGACAGCGACGGAAAACTGACACGGTTACGTGAAGTCGGCAAAGTCAGAATGCTGGCGGAAGAAGCAGAAAAAGCCGCTGTCACAGGCGGAACCGGTATTGCGCACACACGCTGGGCAACACATGGCGAACCTCTGGAGCGCAATGCACACCCGCATGTTTCCGGAAATATTGCTGTTGTTCATAACGGTATTATTGAAAACTTCAGTGAATTACGTGAAATACTGAAAGGCCGCGGCTATCAGTTCACATCTGATACTGATACTGAAGTGATTGCTCACCTGGTCAACTGGGAGCATTCACAAGGCGGTACACTGCGTGAAGCAGTACAGCGCGCCATCCCGCAACTGCGCGGTGCGTACGGTACGGTCATCATGGACTCACGCACACCTGAGCTGCTGGTTGCAGCCCGTTCAGGCAGCCCGCTGGTGGTTGGTCTGGGGGTGGGTGAAAACTTCCTGGCATCTGATCAACTGGCACTTTTGCCGGTAACCCGCCGCTTTATCTACCTTGAAGAAGGGGATATTGTCGAAATCACCCGCCGTGATGTGTCTATTTTTGACAAAAACGGTGATGCAACTGAACGCGATGTTATTGAGTCCAATGTTCAGTACGATGCCGGTGATAAAGGTATTTACCGCCATTACATGCAAAAAGAGATTTATGAGCAGCCGCTGGCCATCAAAAACACGATGGAAGGACGTCTGCACAACGATACTATTGAGTTCAGTGAACTGGGTGCAAAAGCCCGTGAAACACTGTCGGGTATCGAACATATCCAGATTATTGCCTGTGGTACATCCTTCAATGCAGGTATGGTATCCCGTTACTGGTTTGAAGCGCTGGCCGGCATTCCGTGTGATGTGGAAATCGCGTCTGAATTTCGCTACCGCAAACCGGCTTGTCGTAAGAACAGCCTGCTGATCACCATTTCACAGTCCGGTGAAACAGCTGATACTCTGGCTGCTCTGCGTCTGGGTAAAGAACTGGGCTATCTGACATCGCTGGCTATCTGTAATGTCGCCGGCTCATCTCTGGTACGTGAGTCAGACTTTGCGGTGATGACTAAAGCCGGGACTGAAATTGGTGTGGCATCAACAAAAGCATTCACAACACAACTTACCGTGTTACTGATGCTGGTGGCGTATCTGGGTCGTCTGAAAGGAAAAGGTAAAGCGCTGGAGCACAATATTGTTACAGCTCTGCACGCATTACCGAGCCGCATTGAAAGCATGCTGTCTCAGGATAAAGTGATTGAGCAGTTGGCAGAAGATTTCTCCGATAAAAGCCATGCATTGTTCCTTGGTCGCGGGGATCAGTTCCCGATCGCGGTTGAAGGCGCACTGAAGCTGAAAGAGATCTCTTATATCCACGCAGAAGCCTATGCAGCCGGAGAATTAAAACACGGTCCGCTGGCGCTGATTGATGCGGATATGCCGGTCATCATTATCGCACCGAATAACGAACTGCTGGAAAAACTGAAATCCAATATTGAAGAAGTGCGCGCCCGTGGTGGTTTACTGTATGTCTTCGCAGATAAAGACGCGGGTTTCAGCAACAGTGAGAATATGAAAATTATTCCTCTGCCGTATGTGGAAGAGCTGATCGCACCTATTTTCTATACTATTCCGTTACAGCTGCTCTCCTACCACGTCGCCTTAATCAAAGGTACGGATGTGGATCAGCCACGTAATCTGGCGAAATCAGTCACAGTAGAATAAATAACAATACGGTTTAGTTTTAACTGACTAAATCAATCCATCAATAGCCCGGTCGTGCTGTCTGTCAGACATGCATTCCGGGCTATTTTTTTGTGAATTTTTCTAATTGTTAAGAAAATCGACATAATTAGTTGGTTTATTATTATATTTATAGGCCAGATGTGATTAAGTTCACTTATTCGTGAGCAATAAAAATTGAAATACCATGGGTAATAATCAATTATATAGAAAGCAAAAGAAAGGGTAAGTGGCTATTTAGATACTTAAAATATCGAAAAACCTAAATGATGGAGTGAGTTATGCTAAAAAACACCAGTATAAGAACCGTCATCGTTATATTTCTCATCTGTAATTTCACTACAATTAATATTATATTTTTGTTACCTCTCTCATTCCTGATTAAGTTATTTTTACTTAACATTGTCAGTATTTTTACGTTTATCTCATCATGGATTTACATCACTAAATATTTAGTTAAGCCAATCAATGCTGTAAAAAACAGTATTGATGAGGTTAATGCCGGTAACTTGTCGGTGCGTATCCCCGTGTTTGGTAATAACTGTGCCGGTCGCCTGATCCCGGGTGTAAACCAACTGGCGGAAAGTATCTCCGTGCTGGTGACAGAGATCCGCGCCTCTTCTGATTCCGCATCGGTATTATCAGAGCAGCTGGCCATGCGTAGCTTTGAGTTATCCGCCAAGACAGAGCAACAATCTGCGATGTTGATTGAAACGTCTGCCAATATGGAAGAAATTGCAGCAGGAACAAAGAATAATGCAGAGAATACGGTACTTGTCAGCAAGCACGCTCAGGAAGCAACTCTGTTTGCCGGGCGTGGTGGTGATTTGATGGTAAATGTTGCCACAAATATGCAATCGATCAATAAATGCACAGGTAAGATGACGGAAATTATCACACTGATCGATTCAATCGCTTTCCAGACAAATATTCTGGCATTGAATGCTGCGGTTGAAGCCGCCCGTGCCGGTGAACACGGAAGAGGATTTACGGTTGTTGCCGGTGAAGTCAGGAACCTGGCTCACCGCAGTTCTGAATCAGCAAAAAATATTAAAGCACTGATTGATGTCACTACCGGGAATGTAAAACAGGGTACGGATATTGTTGCGCAAGCCGAAGAAAATATGAATAAGATTGTTCAGGGCGCTGAGTTAGTTAATGGATTAATGGCGCAAATTTCAGTCTCCACACAGCAGCAGCAGCAGGGAATTGAACAAATTGCCACAGCACTTTCAGAGCTGGAGCAGGCAACACAAGGCAGTGTGATGATTGCAGATGAACTGGCCGGCTCTTCTGATGAGCTGAAAATGCAGGTTGCTGAGCTACAATCACGGACCCGTGATTTCCACCTGTCAGCATCCGGTAAGAAACCAGTACCACCAAACCCGCCGGCCAAAGCCGGTAAACCCTTACAGGTATCGCATTTCACCGGATATTGATTATACCCTTGCAGGTTCGTTGGCTGTATCCTGAATGACGTTGGGTACAGGCTTTTATCTGACAGATACTTATCAGGTATCTGTCAGTGGTCTTATTAAACCGGCTCAGGCCTGGTTGCCGAATACCGTAATCGCCTGTTGCAGGCGGGAAGAGCGCCGTGTTAATTCAGAGGTGGCATTAGTGACATTATCCACCATCTCCGTATTGTTGCCGGTCATTGTGCCGATGCGGGCAACAGAGTCGTTAATTAATTCCAGTGCCAGAGTCTGTTCTTTGGTGGCAATGCCAATCTCATTGATCATTGATGACATCTTAATTACATCCGTAACCATTTTACTCAGATGTGCTTCTGTCTGTTCTACCATAGTGACGCCGGTGTTTACATTCGTCACATTTTTCTCGATCAGCATTTTAATCTCTTTTGCGGCAGAGGCTGAATGCAGTGCAAGATTACGGACTTCTGCGGCAACAACAGAAAACCCGCGTCCGGCATCACCGGCACGGGCTGCTTCTACAGAGGCATTCAGTGCCAGAATGTTGGTTTGGAAGGCGATGCGGTCAATTACACCAATAATATCGACAATCTGACTATTATCCGCAGAAATGGTATGCATCATATCAATCGTTTTCTGCATGGTATCATTGCTTTGTATTGCGCTGTTGCTTGCCTTATCCGCAATATCCATGGTCAGATACACACTCTCTGCTGTCTGTTGTACCGCGCTGCTTATTTCCTCAATGGCGACCGCCGTTTGCTGGAGATCCGCAGATGCCTCTCCGGAGCGTGTATGCAGTGCTGTTGTTTCCTGCGATACCCGCAGATTAATCGCCCTGATCCCGGCAATTTGTGTGCTGACATCATCAATCAGTGAACTGAGGTTCAGCCCTGACTGATTCACCAGCCGCATCAGCAGGCCTATTTCATCTACTCTGTCAGGATGTTGCGGAACTAATTTTCTTCCCGAAACAACTTTTTTCATTTGAGATAATAATAACTTAACCGGATCTGTAATTTGTGATTTAAGGTAAATTGACAGCAGGATAAATAAGAAAAGAGTACCACCAGCCTGAATGAATGGATTAAACGGAGAAAATATCAGGGCTAAAATAAGCAGCATAATAGTTGCTAAAGAATAATTAATACGTTGATTGACAGGGAGCCATTTAAATACAGACAGTAATGCCATTTTCCCCCGTCGAATAACTATCCCTTTAAAAAGACTAAATCCTTTTAATTTATTGTTCGTTATTTTTTTATAAAGAGATTCACTTTTCTCAACTTCATCTTGAGAGGGCACAGTACGAACAGAAATATAGCCTGTTAGTTTTTCGTTATGCCACACGGGGGTAACATTTGCCCTGACCCAGTAATGATCACCATTCCGGCAGCGGTTTTTTATTATTCCGGTCCAGCTGTCACCCTGCTGTAACGTATACCACATGTCAGCGAACGCAGCGGATGGCATATCGGGATGGCGGATAATATTATGTGGCTGGCCTGTTAACTGTATTTCATTAAAACCACTGGCCGTTATAAAAGCAGAATTCGCATATGTTATATGGCTTTGTGTATCGGTTGTCGACATTAATATTGCATTGTCGTTAAGTGTATATTCACACTGTGTGACGGGAGTGTTGTTTTTCATGATAACCCGGTGATTATGTAAAATAATTAGCAGATTGCCTCCCGTACAGCAGAGTAACTGTATGGGACGGTCATTTTATTTTTCAGTAATATATTCTTTATCGTTGGTAAGAGATATGACTTTTTCTTTTTTAATAAATATTTTTTTGTTTGTTTAAAATAACATTAAGATATATTTGTGTTTGAACCCTGTAATTTTAAATTACATATAAATTGATTTATATACATGTTTTATTTTATATTTTGGTATTTTAAGAATGTACGATTTTCATAATTGATAATATGAGTTTTAAGGATAATTTATCGCTACTTAACCGTAATTTTTGGTGCAGACAATCAGGGGCGACTTAAATGAAAATTGTTAAGCCGGACCGGCAGACAGCGAACTACCTGCCGGAATTTTCGGGGATATGACGCAATGTCATTTCTGAAATATTCAGTGATCCCGGCAGTGCTATCCGGTAAGTACAGAAAACTTTCCGCAGATTCATATCTACAACCACGGTATCGAGTTGTAAATTTTTCGGGATAGAAAACCCGAGTCCGGATCCGATAAACACAAACATATTTTCAACCGGCACATAAAATGAAACGTGCTGGCGCTCAATTTCTGTGGCAGAGAGCAGACCAAACAGTTTCAACGGCAGTTTATTACCGGTTTTGAGATGCGGAATTTGTAATGTCGGGTGCGCGCCGCACCAGTAGTGAAAATTCTCCGGCATCTGAGGCTGGCGTGATGACATTTCTTCCTGATGATATGCCCCGGCATATTCCGTCCGCCCCAGCCAGTTACGCCCGAAAAAACCCAGACCATCAGGGCGGATTATCTGACTGATATGCTCAACAGGGGTGTTAGGTGATTCTATTTGGTTGGCTGGTAGGTGTAATTCATTACACTGTGCCAAAAACGATTCCGGATACCATCCCATACCTATCGGATTTGCCGGTGAGGAAATAATGTCATTATTGACGGTATAAGAGCCGCCGAAAGCATACTCATAACGGATATCAAGATAGCTGATTGGTTCTGATTCCGTTAATAACCATTCGTTGTCCTCTTTTATCCAACTCCTGGGACCAAAAATCCGCAGAGCCTTCAGGAATTTGCCAATCTGAATACCCACATCAAAAACAGGCACAGGATTATTTTCCGGAACAAATGCAGTTGCATTAATCACAATATCTGTTTTTGGCTTATAAGGTGCTAAATCACTTTCATATTCAATACTGGTATCTATTGTTTCATTGTAACTGACATCAGTATAATTCAGGGGGTGCTGCTCAGGGGAGATGATAAGCTGACTCTGTCCGTCACGATTATTTATTCGGATATCATACGTAACACGCGATGCAACAACATGAAATTTATCATCATGCAGATCAGCACCTTCATAATTTATTGCCGGAAAAATAGTGTGATTAATAAAATTCATTATGTTTTGCCTTTATGATATATCAATATCACAAAAATACGCAATTTCCCTTAGGTCTGTTTAATCCAAAGCTGATATGCGGGCGTCAGCGTTATGATATCGTATTAATATAGCATTGTTTGTTAATTACATTATGGGGCTATTACTGAGTTTTCCGGTAAGCGCATGCATATCCTATGTATAAATAACAGTGTTCTCATATTATTCACTATCTTTCAGGTACACTGAATTTATCTTTTTTTTCAAAAAAAATAAGATAAGAGTTAGCTGATATTTTTTTTACAACCAAACATACTTTAATTATATTTATCATTCTTGTGATGTATAAACTATGTCCGTCTACATTATGATAATAATTAATATGTATGTTCAGTGTTTTAATTGATAACACATCACAAAATATAATGCGTTTATCTGCAAAAATATAAACATAATATGTTCATTAACATTACTGATAACCATATTGTAGCAAAAGTTTGAAGGTAATATTAACTATTATAGTGGAATAAATAAAGGTAAGAGTGACAACGTTATATTTCCCGGCTTTTACAATAAAAAATAATTAGTAATGTTACTGTTTTTTGATATATCCGGAATTTTCAGGATACAGGCGGCGCTCTTCGTACAGCCGGCAAATTTGTCGTTTAAATGAACAAGGGGGATATAACGCCCGGCTGACCGGGCATTATCGTATTGACTGTCAGTCAGTTAAATTCAGGCATGCTGCACCCCGTGCCCCGCCTGAATCACCGTAACGGGCTTTATGAATGGCGGGCAGAGATGCAACACCATAAAGGTGCGGCGGCAGATATTCCGGTAACAGACGGTAAATTTCTTCAAACTGAGATAATCCGCCACCGATAACCAGTAAATCCGGATCAAATATACTCAGAACATTACCGAGGTAGTGGGCCAGCAGTGACATATAGCGTTCAACGTGCTGTTTTTCCTTAATATCACCATTGTAATAACGGGTGATAATATCAACGGCACTGCGCTTTTCACCATAGAATGCAGTGAAAATACGTTCAAAACCGGGGCCGGACAGATAAGTTTCAAAACAACCGGTTTTTCCGCAACCACAGAGTGTGGCGGGCACTTTATGTTCCAGTAATTTATCGCCTTCCAGCGTCATATTGATATGACCTATCTCCCCGGCAATCCCGTTTTTTCCCGGCAGAATTTTTCCGTCAATAACAAAGCCACCGCCGACACCCGTTCCCAGAATTAAACCGAGCACAGTCGGATATTGGCGGAACTCCGGATCCCAGGCCTCAGAAAGTGCAAAGCAATTTGCATCGTTATCTATTTTTACCGGACGTTTCAGCAGGGTTTCCAGGTCATGGCGAAGTGGCTGATATTTTGCCGCAGGAACATTGGTGGTAAATACCGTGCCTTTCTCATGATTGACTATCCCGGGCACACCAATACCAATTTTTCCTGTGCATTTCAGTTCATTATCAGCCTGTTCTGTCAGCAGCCGGAATGCATCAAGGAGTGCTGCATAGCTCTCTTTCGGGGTCGGAACCCGTTTTTGCCAGACCAGTTCGAGTGCATCATTAAAGACCGCCAGCTCAATTTTTGTACCACCCATATCAAAACCGTAATACATCATTATTTTGCCCTGTTCCGGAGATTGTTATGCTTATGCCCTGCATAAATCAGGCGTTGCCGGATGAAAACCCGCAGCCTCTGTTATTAGTGTGGCTTCTTACCCGTGCGGAGTCATCAATAAATTCACTTGCACCGTTACTCAGATTTTGTCACGTTAACACTATTGCAAATACAGTTCAGATAATAAAAAGGAAACATCACGATGAAAAATGTGGGATTTATCGGCTGGCGCGGGATGGTGGGGTCAGTGCTGATGCAGCGCATGACAGAAGAGCGGGATTTTGACGGCATTCGTCCGGTATTTTTCTCCACATCACAGACCGGCGAAGAAGCGCCACAGTTCGGCGGGCATCGCAGCACGCTTCAGGATGCGTTTGATATTGATGCACTGAGTGCCCTTGATATCATTATCAGTTGTCAGGGGGGGGATTATACCAATGAGGTTTATCCTAAGCTGCGGCAGAGCGGTTGGAGCGGATACTGGATTGATGCGGCCTCGGCACTGCGGATGAATGATGATGCTATTATCATTTTAGATCCGGTTAACGGAAAACATATTGAGGCAGGGCTGAACAACGGGATCAAAACCTTTGTCGGTGGTAACTGTACTGTGAGCCTGATGCTGATGTCGCTGGGCGGCCTGTTTACCAATGATCTGGTTGAATGGGCATCTGTTGCGACTTACCAGGCCGCATCCGGTGCCGGTGCACGGCACATGCGTGAGTTGCTGGTTCAGATGGGTGCGCTGAATGCACATGTGGTAAAAGAATTACAAAATCCGGCGTCTGCAATCCTGGATATTGAGCAGAAAGTGACAGAATTTACCCGCAACGGATCATTACCGACAGAGCAGTTTGGCGCGCCGTTGGCGGGCAGTTTGATTCCGTGGATTGATAAGAAGCTGGATAACGGGCAGAGCCGCGAAGAGTGGAAAGGGCAGGCGGAAACCAATAAAATTTTGGTTCGCGGTCAGGATATTATTCCTGTCGATGGTCTGTGTGTGCGGATTGGCGCGCTGCGCTGTCACAGTCAGGCATTCACTCTTAAACTGAAAAAAGACCTGCCGGTAGCGGAAATAGAAGCCCTGTTATCCGCTCATAATGAATGGGTACATGTCGTGCCGAATGATCGTGAGATAACCATGCGTGAGCTGACGCCGGCGGCGGTGACCGGAACATTAAAAACACCTGTCGGGCGTATTCGTAAACTGAATATGGGACCGGATTACATTTCAGCGTTCACTGTCGGTGATCAGCTGTTATGGGGTGCCGCTGAGCCATTACGCAGAATGCTGAATATTTTAATAAAATAACGATAAAAAAGTATAATTGGCAAGAAATGCCAACTTATTGGCCGTGAAAGGTTGGTTTGTTGGCTTTTTTGTTTGTTGTGCATTTTTTTAACGGTGTTTTCTGCTTTTTCCTGTTTAATATCCCTTATCGTAATAATAGAACATTATAAATGTTGTTTTTTTTAACCAGACATAATGTTCAGATTTCTGTTTTTATATTTTTCAGAGAAGTGATGTAACTGCATATCATTTCTGATTGCGTTTTTTTCCGTAAACTTGCCGTTATTGCTCTCAGATAGCAGAACAACATCATACAGAACACCTTTTATAAAATTAATCAGTCTTATTTCGGGTCAGGTATATTTTGTGAAAAACTCCATTTTATATTTGTGGTGGAAACATCTCCCGGTAAAGGCTTTTTTAGCTCATCAACTACGTATTTATCCTGTGTTTTCTGCTTTTCACTGTTATTTAATCAGTAAAGGCGGAGTTTCCTGAAAGTGTTTAATCTGAGTAATTTTTATAACCGGTTTTATTTAACCCGGGGTTTGCTTGTTTTCTATTCAGGTAAGATTAATTTATTCCTGTTTTTGACTGTTATGCGGGATGTATTTTCACGCCGGTTGTCATAATTCCTTAATCAGATAAATTAATGTTTTATCTTTGTTTTTTCATTGTCCTGATATGGGTTGTTTATTTCTCATTCTATATTTATTTCCTTTTAAGATAAATAACATAAAAAATAATAATACATGGTCTGCTTGTGAGTTTGAGGTTTGCTTGGTTTATAAGCTAATCTACTTAGTGTCCATTCGGTTTTTAGTGTGATTTTTATTTTTTACACTCTGAATACCCCGGGATGCATGCAGATAAAAAACGAAGACATTCGGGAGTATAGATAAGCTATGTGACGGATTGTGCTTTATGTAGTCAATACCCGGGCATCCTGAAGCAGAACGGGTATATATCTGCATGTCATTAATCACCGGATATTACCGGTGAGAGATGTTAATTATTTTTAATGGTTAATAAAAGGGAAGTGAGGAAAAATTATGTCTCTTCATGCTGTGAAAACAAAGAATAGTTCAGATTTTATTGACATTTATGCGTCAGCGGATGCGGATACAAAATTACCTAAGTATACGATCCCTGAAGAGAGCAGTGATCCCCGGATTATCTACAGTGTTGTGCGTGATGAGCTGTTATTGGATGGTAACTCACGCCAGAACCTGGCGACATTCTGTACGACCTGGGTTGAAGATGAAGTTAAACAACTGATGACAGACAGTGTCGATAAAAACATGATCGACAAAGATGAATATCCGCAAACAGCTGAAATAGAAAGTCGCTGTGTGCATATTATTGCTGATCTATGGCATTCACCCCGGGCTGAAGACACTATCGGCTGCTCCACAACCGGGTCCAGCGAAGCGGCCATGCTTGGCGGACTGGCGATGAAATGGCGCTGGCGCAAAAAACGCGAAGCGCAGGGTAAAGATACAACAAAACCGAATATGGTGACCGGGCCGGTTCAGGTGTGCTGGGAAAAATTTGCCCGTTACTTTGATGTGGAAATCCGTCAGGTGCCGCTGAAAGGTAATGCATTAGGTATGCAACCCGCTGATTTACGTGAGTATTGTGATGAAAATACTATCGGCGTAGTGGCAACGCTCGGGGTAACGTTTACCGGTATTTATGAACCGGTGGAGGCGCTGGCAAAAGAGCTGGATGCCATTGAACGCGATACCGGGCTGGATATTCCGCTGCATGTGGATGGCGCCAGCGGCGGGTTTATTGCACCGTTTATTCAGCCGGAACTGGTATGGGATTTCCGTATTGAGCGCGTGAAATCAATTAACAGCTCAGGACATAAGTACGGTTTATCACCTCTGGGTGTGGGCTGGGTTGTCTGGCGCAGTAAAGAGGATTTACCGGAAGAGCTGATTTTTAGTGTGGATTATCTCGGCGGTAATATGCCGACGTTTGCCCTGAACTTCTCCCGGCCGGGCGGGCAAATCATTGCTCAGTATTATAACTTCCTGCGTCTTGGTCGTGCCGGTTATACCAAAATCCAGCAATCCTGCGCGGATACAGCACAGTGGCTGGCTCAGGAACTGGATAAACTGGGGATTTTCGAACTGGTTTATAACGGACACGGCGGATTACCGGCAGTTGCTTATAAACTGAAGCCGGAAGTCACGCAGTTCAATCTCTACGACCTTTCTGACCGTATCCGGGCGCGTGGCTGGCTGATTGCCTCTTATCCGCTGCCGGCTGACAGAGAGAAAACCATCGTTCAGCGGATTATGATCCGCCATGGTGTCAGCCGTGATTTGGCTGCACTGTTGCTGGATGATATTAAGCGGGCTATCGATCACTTCAGGCAAAATCCGGTGGTGAAATCTACGGCGAAAGCGACTTTCCATCACGGCTGACCAAACAGCTCCTCCGGCAGATGAATTGCCGGAGGCTCTCCTTTATGTTTCTTCCGGGGTGTTTTATGGTTGAT
Organism: Morganella psychrotolerans; assembly: GCF_001676055.1. Lineage (GTDB taxonomy): Bacteria > Pseudomonadota > Gammaproteobacteria > Enterobacterales > Enterobacteriaceae > Morganella > Morganella psychrotolerans_B. The sequence continues at coordinate 40,487 of NZ_LZEX01000005.1, forward strand.
AACGCAATAAAAAAACCGTCTGTTAACACAGCGAAGCTGACTGTCGGAACACTTATCGTCATGAATATTGTGGCGGTGGTCAGTCTGCGCGGGTTGCCCGCTGAAGCAGAATACGGGCTGAGTGCGATTTTCTATTATCTCTTTGCTGCGGTGTTCTTTTTGATCCCTGTTTCATTAGTCGCAGCGGAACTGGCAACCGGCTGGTCAGAAAAGGGCGGTGTATTCCGCTGGGTAGGGGAAGCATTTGGTCCCCGTCTGGCATTTCTTGCGATGGCAATGCTGTGGATTGAAGTGACAGTCTGGTTCCCGACCGGGCTGACATTTGGTGCTGTTTCCCTTGCCTTTATCGATCCGCATCAGACGTTTGATGAAGCATTGGCGGCAAATAAATTCTTTGTGCTCGGCATAGTCTTGTTTATCTATTGGCTGGCGACCTTTATTGCGTTTAAAGGTGTCGGTGCATTTGCCAAAGTATCAAAATGGGGCGGGATTATCGGGACAATTGTTCCGGCTATTATCCTGATTGTTCTTGGATTTTCCTATATTTTCAGTGGGCAGACACCGCAGATAGATCTTGCCTGGGATCAGGTTCTGCCTGATTTTTCCAACTTCGATAATATTGTTCTGGCAGCCAGTATCTTCCTGTTTTATGCGGGTATGGAGATGAATGCAATCCATGTGAAAGATATTGAGAACCCGACAAAAAACTACCCGAAAGCGATTATTCTGGCGGCCGGCGGGACAGTGGCTATCTTTGTGCTGGGAACACTGGCTATCGCGTTTATTATTCCTCAGTCAGAGATAAGTCTGACGCAGAGTCTGTTGGTTGCGTATGACGATATGTTCCGGTGGGCGCATATTTCGTGGATGGGGCCGATTGTGGCGTTTATGTTGGCGATTGGCGTGCTGGCAAGTGTGGTGACGTGGGTCGCGGGTCCGTCTTCCGGGCTTCTGGAAGTGGCGAAAGCAGGATATCTGCCGCACTGGTTTCAGCGCACCAATAAAAACGGAATGGCGACACATATTCTGCTGGTGCAGGCCGTGCTGGTGTCATTGCTTGCGGTACTCTTTGTGGTGCTGCCATCCGTTCAGGCAGCGTATCAGATCCTCAGCCAACTGACTGTTATCCTTTATCTTATTATGTATATGCTGATGTTCAGTGCGGCGATTTATCTGCGTTTCAGTCAGCCGCAGCGCGCCAGACCTTACCGGATCCCGGGCGGAAATGCCGGGATGATTATCCTCGGCGGCATGGGGCTTCTCGGCTCACTGACGGCTTTCCTGTTCAGTTTTATTCCGCCGGCGCAAATTGCGGTCGGCAGCCCGCAAGTGTATGTCGGCTCGCTGATCGGGTTAACGGTACTGTTTGTTCTGCTTCCGTTTGTGATTTATCAGATCCGCAAACCGGGCTGGCGTGACCAAAACAGTGACTTCGCACCATTCACATGGGAAAACAAAGGAAAATCATCATGACGGACTTAACCGCAATTAAGCAGGCCGTTGATAATGCCCTGACTCAGTTTCATAAAACGCCGGGCGGTGCGAATGCAGATTACATTCCGTTTCTGGCAAATATCCCGTCTGATCTCGCGGCGGTTGCCGTTGTGACAGCGGCAGGCGATATTATCAGCAGTGGTGATGCCGGTTACCGTTTTGCCATCGAATCCATTTCCAAGGTTTGCACGCTGGCGCTGGCGCTGGAAGATATTGGTCCGAAAGCGGTTCAGGATAATATTGGTGCTGATCCTACCGGGCTGCCCTTTAACTCAGTCATGGCGCTGGAGCTGCATAACGATAAACCGTTGTCGCCGCTGGTCAATGCAGGAGCCATTGCGACAGTTAGTGCGGTTCAGGCAAAATCTGCAGATGAGCGCTGGCAGAGAATTTTAACTATGCAGCGCCGCCTGGGATCTGACCAGATAGCGCTGTCAGATGAACTTAATCACTCGGAGCAAACGACAAATTTCCATAACCGGGGAATATCGTGGCTGCTGTATTCGGCACAAAATCTGTATTGTGATCCGATGGAGGCCTGTGATGTTTATACGCGCCAATGCTCCACGTTACTGACAACCATTGAGCTTGCAACCATGGGGGCAACGCTTGCCGCGCACGGGCGCAACCCGGTTACCGGTGAGCAGGTACTGGATCCGGCGCATACACCGTATATTCTCGCAGAAATGACAATGGAAGGGTTGTATGGTCGCTCCGGTGATTGGGCGTACACCGTCGGGCTGCCGGGGAAAAGTGGTGTCGGCGGAGGGATCCTGGCCGTGGTTCCGGGTGTGATGGGAATTGCGGCATTTTCTCCGCCGCTGGATGATGACGGGAATAGTGTCCGTGGGCAAAAAATGGTGGCATCTGTCGCGAACGCGCTGGGATATAACCTTTACCGGTAATAATGGCAGATGACTCTGGTATCTTTCTGAGCGTGATTGCAGGCACGCTTATTTTCTGTTTGGTTGCCGGTTACCTGAGAAAATGGAATCTGAAAGATGAATGTATGGTTCGATAATATTCTGCTTAATTATGTGACTTTCCTGTCACTGTTCAGTCCCCCGGCGACCATAACCGCAGCCACAATTATACTGGGCCGGGTTGATCGGGGGATACTGTGGCAAATTGCATGGAAAATTGCAGCAGGATATACACTGGTCATGCTGGTGGTTATCTGGTTAGGTAACTGGTTACTGACGGCTCTGGGACTAAGCGCTGATGCGCTGACCGTAACAGGCGGAATTGCATTACTGTCTCAGGGATGGCCGATGCTTATTCGTGGTGTCAAAGAGGAGCACAGTGATATTCCGGTCAACGTTACGCCGCCGAAAGATATCATGAGGCTGGCGATGGTGCCGTTGCTTTTCCCGCTGTCTATGGGGGGGGGAACTATTGCTGTCGGTATTTCTCTGGCGGGGCATAGTGATTCGCTGTCCGGACTGCTGCAGCTTTCCGTTGTTATTCTTATGATGCTGCCTACTGTTGCCCTGACTTTTCTGGCGACAGGACCACTTCACGGGCGTTTATCCTCCGGTGTTATGGATACGCTGGCCCGAATCTCAGGCATTATTCTTGTTACATTAGCTATTCAGTTATTGATGTCCGGATTACTCAATATTATTGCGGATAAACTGAAACTCTTTCCGCAAATTACGGGGTAAATGTGTTGAGGTTATTCAGGACGAATCGCAGATAAAAATAAAGCCCGGAAATCCGGGCTTTATTTATGAAGAGAGGGGGTTATACGTCGATATTTGCTGCTTTCAGGGCATTCTCTTCAATAAAGGCACGACGCGGCTCGACATCATCACCCATCAGTGTGGTGAATAAGTGGTCGGTTGCAATCGCATCTTTCACTGTAACCTGGAGCATACGGCGGCTTGCCGGATCCATCGTTGTTTCCCACAGCTGGTCAGGGTTCATTTCACCCAGCCCTTTATAGCGCTGTACAGAAAGACCGCGACGCGACTCTTTCATCAGCCAGTCCAGCGCCTGTTCAAAGTTGCTGACGTTCTGACGGCGCTCGCCACGGACAACATAAGCACCTTCTTCGATAAGACCACGGATTAACTCACCTAATTTTGAAATACGGGCGTATTCACTGCCGTGGATAAACTCGAAATCAAGGTTGTAATCCGTATCCACACCATGAGTACGGATAGTCAGTACCGGCTCAAACAGCTGGCGCTCTTTATTTTCCGCAATGGTGTAACTGTAGGTACTGCCGTGCTCTTCGTGCTCAGTCAGACGCGCGACCAGGGTTTTCGCCCACTCATCCACCTGCGGCATTGCCATCAGTGCGGATTCTTCCAGCTTCGGCTGGTATACCAGGCTGTTCAGCAATGCAGACGGATAGAGACGTTCCAGACGACGGATAATTTTGTGTGCGGCATTGTATTCGTGCAGCAGTTTTTCCAGGTGTTCACCCTGAATCGGTGCGGCGTTTTCATTTACATACAGTGCGGCATTATCCAGTGCGATAGAGACCTGATATTGTTCCATCGCTTCATCATCTTTGATGTACTGTTCCTGCTTACCTTTCTTCACTTTATACAGCGGTGGCTGTGCGATATAAACATAACCACGCTCAATGATTTCCGGCATCTGACGATAGAAGAAGGTCAGTAACAGCGTACGGATGTGTGAACCATCGACATCGGCATCGGTCATGATGATGATGCTGTGATAGCGCAGTTTGTCCGGGTTGTATTCATCACGCCCGATACCACAGCCGAGAGCAGTGATCAGTGTGGCAACTTCCTGAGACGCAAGCATTTTATCAAAACGCGCTTTTTCGACGTTCAGAATTTTCCCTTTCAGCGGAAGAATTGCCTGGTTCTTACGGTTACGCCCCTGTTTTGCAGAGCCGCCCGCAGAGTCCCCTTCCACTAAGTACAGTTCTGAATGTGCGGGATCGCGTTCCTGACAGTCAGCCAGCTTACCCGGCAGACCGGCTAAATCCAGCGCACCTTTACGGCGGGTCATTTCACGGGCGCGGCGTGCAGCTTCACGGGCACGCGCGGCATCAATAATTTTACCGACAATAATTTTGGTATCGTTCGGGTTTTCATCCAGATATTCAGACAGTTTTTCGTTCATGATGGATTCAACAGCCGTTTTCACTTCTGAAGAAACCAGTTTATCTTTTGTCTGTGAGGAGAATTTCGGATCCGGTACTTTCACTGAAATTACCGCCACCAGTCCTTCACGGGCATCATCCCCGGTGGTACTGACTTTGGATTTTTTATTCAGACCTTCTTTCTCAATAAAACTATTGAGAGTACGGGTCATTGCCGCACGGAAACCGGCGAGGTGAGCTCCGCCATCGCGCTGAGGGATGTTATTGGTAAAGCAATATACGTTTTCCTGGAAAGAGTCATTCCATTGCATGGCGACTTCGACATTAATGTCATCTTTCTCAGTAGAAAAATAGAAAACGTTATTATGAATAGAGGTTTTGGCGCGGCTTAAATACTCCACAAAGGCTTTGATACCGCCATCATAGTGGAAATGGTCTTCTTTGCCGTCACGCTTATCAATCAGGCGGATGGATACACCGGAATTCAGGAATGAGAGTTCACGCAGGCGCTTGGCCAGAATATCATACTGGAATTCGGTTTCTGTTTTAAAGGTATCCATACTTGGCCAGAAACGCACGCGGGTACCGGTTTTGTCGGTTTCACCCACGACAGTCAAACGACCCTGCGGTTCGCCATGGCTGTAAATCTGCTCGTGAACTTTCCCTTCACGGCGGATAACCAGTTCCAGCTTTTCAGACAGGGCGTTAACAACCGATACCCCGACGCCGTGCAGGCCTCCGGATACTTTATAAGAATTATCATCGAACTTCCCGCCGGCATGCAGAACCGTCATGATAACTTCTGCGGCGGAGACACCTTCTTCTTCATGGATCCCGGTCGGGATACCACGGCCGTCATCCTGTACGGAGACTGAATTATCATTGTGAATTGTCACAACAATATCTTTGCAGTAACCGGCTAAGGCTTCGTCGATAGCGTTGTCAACAACCTCGAAGACCATGTGGTGTAAACCGGTGCCGTCATCGGTATCACCAATGTACATTCCCGGGCGTTTACGTACCGCATCCAGCCCTTTTAATACTTTGATACTTGAGGAGTCATAAGTATTCGACATCAACGTTTCCCGCTTATCTAATCCTGATTATTGAACCTGTATTTTACCTTTTTCCACGAAGAACAGACGACTATTTTCATCCGCCATATCCGTCACCTGTTCAGGTGTGATAGCGCTGACGAAAACCTGTGCTTGCGTGGCTTTCAGCCGGTGTGCCAGTAAAAGGCGACGTCCTGCGTCGAGCTCGGAGGCAAAATCATCAAGCAGATACAGGCATTGCTGCCCGCTCTGACGGGTGAAATATTCACCCTGTGCTAACCGCAGCGCACACATAAGTAGTTTTAACTGACCGCGTGAAAGTAAATCTTCCACCGCCACTCCGTCTGCCCTTATCCGTAAATCCGCTTTGTGCGGGCCGGAGGCGGTATACGTAAGTGAGCGGTCACGTTCAAACTGGCGCTGAAGCAGCTCTGAATAATCGGTCTCTTTCTCCCATCCGCGCTGGAAAGAGACGCTCAGTGAAAATTCAGGTAAAAACTGCTGACAGGTCTGCTCAATATCCTGAGCAATCGCTGTCACATAATTTTCCCGCCACTGGCTGACTTGCGTCGCAACCGGAATCAGTTGCTGATCCCAGTGACGGATCTGACTGTAATTCGACACCTGACGAAGTGCGGCATTGCGCTGTTTCACCAGGCGTTTTAAATCACTCCACACCGCAAAAAATTGTGGTTCGTTGTGAAAGCATCCCCAGTCAATAAATGCACGACGGAATTTCGGCCCGCCATTGAGCAGGGTAAAACCTTCGGGGGTGATTAATTGCATTGGCAGTAATTTTGCCAGTTCTGCAATTTTGTGCCCGTCAGTCCCATCAATACGGACTTTGCTGTCACCCAGCCGGTTTTTACTCAGACCAACATTGGTGGCTCTGTCTGTATTTTCCTGATTTAATTTCCCGTGAAGAATAAATTCTTCATTTTCATGGCGGATAACCCGACCGGCCTGAACTGACCGGAACGCTCTGCCATGACCAAGAGTATAAATGGCTTCCAGAACACTGGTTTTGCCGCTGCCGTTCGGGCCGATTAAAAAATTAAACCCGTTTGACGGCGACAAATCCGCGTTTTCGATATTACGAAAGTCGCGGATAAGTAAACGCGAAAGGATCATATATTACAGACGCATCGGCATTACAACATACGCGGCTGCATCACTGGCGGCGTCTTCAATTTGAACACTGGACGTCGCATCTGTGAGTTTAATTGATACATTTTCGCATTTTAATGTGTTAAGGACATCGAGGACATAACTGACATTGAAACCGATTTCCATTTCAGTGCAGGGATAGGTGACATCCACGATCTCTTCGGCTTCTTCCTGTTCCGGGTTGTTAGCTGTAATTCTGAGTTGGTTATCACTCAGGTAAATACGAACCCCGCGGAATTTCTCGTTCGACAATATTGCCGCCCGTGAAAAAGCCTGCTTCAGCATATCACAATTTGCCGTCAGGGTTTTGTCCGGGTTTTTCGGCAGAACACGGCGGTAGTCCGGGAAGCGGCCATCGACCAGTTTCGAGGTAAAGATAAACCCGCCGACATGAGCGCGGATATTATTACTGCCGATTTCCAGTTTCAGCAGTGTTTCCCCGCCGTCCAGCAGGCGCATCAGTTCGATAACCCCTTTGCGCGGCACAATAACCGAATGGTCCGGTAAATCCTGTCCGATATCCAGTGAGCAGACCGCCAGGCGGTGTCCGTCGGTAGCGACAGTACGCAGGACCGATCCGCTGGTTTCGAACAGCATGCCGTTTAAGTAATAACGGACATCCTGATGAGCCATGGAAAACTGAGTGGATTCAATCAGGCGTTTGAGTGTCGCCTGCGGCAGAGAAAACGTTACATCACTCTGCCAGTCATCCAGGTTCGGGAAATCCGATGCCGGTAAAGTGGAGAGAGAGAAACGACTGCGCCCTGAGCGGACGAGCAGACGGTCGCCATCCAGTTCAACACTGATTTGCGCACCATCCGGCAGACCGCGCCAGATATCCAGGAATTTCCGTGCCGGTACCGTGGTTTCGCCGTTCTCATGTGGCTGAACCAGGGGAACCCCGGCCATCATTTCCATCTCAAGGTCAGTCCCGGTGAGATGCAATACGCCATCAGAGACTTTCAGCAGTAAGTTACCCAAAATCGGTAGGGTCGGGCGACCGCCCAACGGACTGCTGACCTGTTGCAAGGGTTTTAACAATTGCTCACGTTCAATGATAAATTTCATAGCGCTATGATGATAATGTCCGGATTAGGTTAGAAAAATCTTCTTTGATGTCGTGACTTTCTTCACGCAGCTGCTCGATTTTACGGCAGGCGTGCAGAACGGTGGTATGGTCACGGCCACCAAAGGCATCCCCGATTTCAGGTAAGCTGTGGTTTGTCAGCTCTTTTGCCAGCGCCATCGCCATCTGGCGCGGACGGGCTACGGAGCGTGAGCGGCGTTTGGAGAGCAGATCCGCGATTTTAATTTTATAATATTCAGCGACCGTTTTCTGAATATTATCAATCGTGACCAGTTTCTCCTGTAGTGCTAACAGATCCCGCAGGCTTCCCGTACGAAATCAATGGTGATCGCCCGGCCGGTAAAATTGGCATTGGCAATCACCCGGTTTAGTGCCCCTTCGAGTTCACGGACGTTGGAACGCAGGCGTTTGGCGATAAAAAAAGCGACTTCATCCGGTAACTGGATGTTGTTTTCATCGGCTTTTTTCATCAGGATAGCAACCCGTGTTTCCAGCTCCGGTGGCTCAATAGCAACTGTTAATCCCCAGCCGAACCGTGATTTCAGACGGTCTTCCACCCCGTTTATTTCTTTCGGGTAGCGGTCGGAGGTCAGGATTATCTGCTGATTTCCTTCGAGCAGGGCATTAAAGGTATGAAAAAATTCTTCCTGAGAACGTTCTTTATTGGCAAAAAATTGAATGTCATCAATAAGTAACGCATCAACAGAACGGTAATAACGTTTGAATTCTTCGATCGCGTTGTTCTGCAGTGCTTTGACCATATCCTGAACAAAACGTTCTGAGTGCATATAAACCACTTTGGCGTTGGCTTTATTTTCCATAATGCTGTTGCCGACGGCATGTAATAAGTGGGTTTTACCCAGACCGGTTCCGCCATACAGAAAAAGCGGGTTATAAGCGCCACCCGGGTTATCCGCCACCTGACGGGCAGCTGCACGCGCCAGCTGGTTTGATTTACCCTCAACAAAGCTGTCAAAGGTGTGTTTCGGGTTGACGTTTGAACGGTAAGCAACGTCCGGTTGTGTGCCGCTGTCATCCCAGCTGGGGCGCAGTGCGGGCCGGGTATCGCGGGAAGGCTGTTTCATCGTCCGTGATGCAGGGATACGTCTTTCTTGTGTTTCCTGAGTCTGCGGTGCAGCGGTTACCGGCTTATTACCGACTTCAAAACGCAGCAACGGAATGTCATTTCCGCAGAAATCGGACAGGAGGGCATTGATATTATTAATGTACTTCTCCCTGACCCAGTCGAGAACAAACCGGTTAGGGGCGTACAGAGCCAGAGTATCATCATTCAGCTCAGCCTGAAGGGGGCGTATCCACATACTGAATTCTGTGGCAGGTAATTCATCCTGCAAACGGGCAAGACATTGCTGCCAAAGCGAAAGAGACACGGTGAACTCCCCTAAACAAGACCAGTCAAAGAAACGAAATAAGATTTATCACGCAGACACAGCACATACAGACATGTTGTTGCATGCTTTAACGGACACTTTTAATGATACAAAGTGAGGCTGTGTTAAGGACGATCTTCCGCCGCGCTGACGATCAACGTCCGGGTGAAAAAGATCGTGACGACGGATCATATCGCAAAAGCGGGATAAGATCTTCATCCTTTTGCACAGTTTTCCTGGTTTTTATCCACAGGGGCTGCCAGCCCGTCCGGAGTGGGATCCAGCCCCAAAGTATAGCGAATTTCCGGCAGAGAATACAGCAGTCAGATTCCGCTTGGGGATAAGTTATAACGAATTATCCCCGGCGGGGATAAATCCTCCTCCGATCTGAGGTGGATCGAAAATACACGGATCGCAGATCGATCCTTGCGCTTTGCCCGGGAGTCCGTATAATCTTGCTCCCTGTGTGCTATATTGTTGCGTTTGTTTACCGGAAGCTGTCAGCCGGTGAGTGTCGTGATACATACAGGCAGGTTATGGGTAAATGCAAATATGTGCAGAAATCTGTGTTGGAGCGACATCTTTGATTGACGAACAGGCCCGGATTTTATTACAATCCCGCATCTTTCCATATTGATGTTGCGATAAGGCACAGAGGTTACCACTCATCGTGTTAACTGTTTCAGTAACTGGGCATGTTTCAGTCTCTGGATTTACTGTTTGCTGACGCGTTTACTAAATCAGTAATAATTTAAAGTTTAGGTAGAAACCGCTATGAAACGCACTTTTCAACCGTCTGTACTGAAGCGTAACCGCTCCCATGGTTTCCGCGCTCGTATGGCAACTAAAAATGGTCGTCAGGTTCTGGCTCGCCGTCGTGCAAAAAGCCGTACTCGTCTGACTGTTTCTAAGTAATAAAGCTAACCATCTCACGTGGTCAAGCTAGCTTTTCCAAGGGAGTTACGTTTGTTAACTCCCAAGCATTTCAACTTTGTTTTCCAGCAACCACAGCGGGCAAGTACTCCTGAAATAACACTTCTGGGACGCCGTAATGAGCTGGAATATCCCCGCATTGGTCTTACCGTCGCGAAAAAAAAACGTTAAACGTGCTCACGAGCGTAACCGGATTAAACGGTTAACGCGCGAATTCTTTCGTCTGCATCAACATGAGCTGCCCGATATGGATTTTGTGCTTCTGGTAAGAAAAGGGGTATCGGAGTTGAGTAATCGCGAGATTACGGAGGCATTGGGCAAGCTATGGCGCCGTCACAGTCGCTTGGCGCACGCTTCCTGATCCTGTTAATCAGAGGTTACCAGCTGGTGATTAGTCCGATGCTGGGGCCCCGTTGTCGCTTCACACCAACATGCTCACAATACGGAATTGAGGCATTGCGCAGGTTTGGTATGGTAAAAGGCGGTTGGTTAACGGTGAAACGCGTATTAAAATGCCACCCTTTACACGAAGGTGGTGATGATCCTGTCCCACCTAAAAATGATGATAACAGAGAACATTAACGATGGATTCGCAACGTAATCTTCTATTCATCGCTTTGCTACTCGTATCCTTCTTTGCATGGCAGACGTGGGAAAGTGATAAAACACAAACACTCAACGCGGCTACTCAGGCAACGCAGCAGACGACAACGCCAAGTGGTGAAAGCAGCGGGCAAAATAAATATATCACGGTCAAAACAGATGTGCTGTTACTGAACATCAATCTGCGCGGTGGTGATATTGATGAAGCCGACCTTCTGGCTTACCCGGCAACATTAAAGTCCGAAGACCCGTTCCGTTTACTGGAAACGACACCTGAATTCGCCTATCAGGCAGTCAGTGGCCTGACCGGTACACATGGCCCGGATAACCCGAATAACAGCAAAGAGCGCCCATTGTATACCGCAGCGGGTGACACATTTGTGTTAGCTGAGGGACAGGATGAGCTGCGCGTTCCGCTGACATATACTCAGGATGGTGTCACTTATGTGAAAACCTATACCCTGAAGCGGAAAAATTACGCACTCAGCGTTGATTACACCATCAAAAATGACACCGCGAATCCGCTGGAAATGGCATTTTTTGGTCAGTTAAAACAGTCTGTTAGTTTACCTGAACGCTTAAACAGTGGCAGCAGTAACTTTGCTCTGCACACGTATCGCGGTGCGGCGTATTCGTCTGAAGAGACAAATTACAAAAAATACAGCTTTGGTGATATCGAAGAAAAATCACTGAATATCAACACCAACACCGGTTGGGTGGCGATGTTGCAGCAGTATTTTGCTACTGCGTGGATCCCTGAAAAAAATACCACAAATAACTTCTACACCCTGTATAACGCTAAATCCGGTGATGCATTTATCGGCTATAAGAGTGATGCAATCCGTGTGGAAGCAAACGGTGAAGCGAAATATAACGCCACACTGTGGGTGGGTCCTGAGTTACAGAATGAAATGGAAGCCGTTGCTTCTCACCTGGACTTAACAGTAGATTACGGCTGGTTATGGTTTATTTCACAACCACTGTTTAAGTTACTGAAATTTATCCACAGCTTTATCGGTAACTGGGGTTTCTCCATTATCGTGATCACCTTTATTGTCCGCGGTATCATGTATCCGCTGACCCGTGCGCAATACACCTCTATGGCAAAAATGCGTATGCTTCAGCCTAAGCTGAAAGCAATGCGTGAGCGTATTGGTGATGATAAATCGCGTATGAGCCAGGAAATGATGGCGCTGTACAAAGAAGAGAAAGTGAATCCGCTGGGTGGTTGCTTACCGCTTGTCATCCAGATGCCAATCTTCCTCGCATTGTACTATATGCTGATGGGCTCGGTTGAATTGCGTCATGCGCCGTTCATCGGCTGGATCCATGACTTATCCGCACAGGATCCGTACTACATTCTGCCTATTCTGATGGGTATCACGATGTTCGTGATTCAGAAACTGTCTCCGACGGCAGTGACGGATCCGTTACAGCAGAAGATTTTCACCTTTATGCCGGTGATCTTTACTGTCTTCTTCCTGTGGTTCCCGTCTGGTCTGGTTCTGTACTATATCGTCAGTAACTTAGTGACCATTCTCCAGCAGCAGATTATTTATCGCGGGCTGGAAAAACGCGGGCTTCACAGTCGCGACAAAAAATAAGTGACTGGCCGGCAGGGAATATCTGCCGGTCTATAGTAATATTTAAGGGCGGTCATATTGACCGCCCTTATTATTTATCACACGGTAAGAAAAGAGAGATTGTTATGAATAACGTTGAAATTCAGAGCACCGATACCATTGTGGCACAGGCAACACCACCCGGGCGTGGCGGCGTCGGGATCCTGCGTGTATCCGGACCGCAGGCGGTACAGGTGGCTCAGATTGTTTTGGGTAACTTCCCAAAGCGCGTTATGCCGATTATCTGCCTTTCCGTGATGAAACCGGCAATATCCTGGATCAGGGGATCGCGATTTTCTTCCCGGGACCGAATTCTTTTACCGGGGAAGATGTACTGGAGCTCCAGGGACACGGCGGGCCGGTTATCCTTGATTTATTGCTTAAACGTATATTACTTATCGATAATATTCGTATTGCCAATCCCGGTGAATTTTCTGAACGGGCATTTCTCAATGACAAACTGGATTTAGCCCAGGCGGAAGCCATTGCCGATCTGATTGATGCCAGCTCAGAGCAGGCCGCGCGTTCTGCGATGAATTCATTGCAGGGCGCTTTTTCCGGGGAAGTCCACCAAATGGTGGAAGCACTTACTAACCTGCGGATCTATGTGGAAGCGGCGATAGATTTTCCCGATGAAGAAATCGACTTTCTCTCTGACGGCGTGATTGAGGCAAAGTTAGATACCGTGATCGCTCATCTGGAACGTGTTCGTTCGCAGGCTCGTCAGGGCAGTTTACTGCGTGAAGGTATGAAAGTGGTGATTGCCGGGCGCCCGAATGCCGGGAAATCCAGTTTACTGAATGCACTGGCTGGACGTGAAGCGGCGATTGTGACGGCTATCGCGGGAACCACCCGTGATGTTCTGCGCGAACATATTCATATCGATGGTATGCCGCTGCATATTATTGATACCGCGGGGTTACGTGAAGCCGGTGACGAAGTCGAGCGTATCGGTATTGAGCGGGCATGGCAGGAAATCAGTCAGGCTGACCGCGTTCTGTTTATGGTGGATGGCACAACGATTGATGCGCAGACACCAGAGCAAATCTGGCCTGAATTTATGGCGCGCTTACCGGCAGGTATTCCGGTGACGGTGATCCGCAATAAAACCGATATTACCGGGGAATCTACCGGTATGACGGAGCTGAACGGACATACGCTGATTAAGCTCTCTGCCCGCGAAGGTCTTGGGATTGATTTGCTGCGCGATCATCTGAAAGTCACGATGGGGTTTGAAGGAAATACCGAAGGGGGATTTCTTGCCCGCCGCCGACATTTACAGGCACTGAACACTGCCGCAGAACACCTGATATCCGGTCATGAACAGTTAGTGGTCGCTTGCTCCGGTGAATTACTGGCAGAAGAGCTGCGCCTTGCTCAGCTGACGCTGAGTGAAATTACCGGCGAATTTACTTCTGATGATTTACTCGGTCGCATTTTCTCGAGTTTCTGTATTGGTAAGTGATTGATCAGATATGACAGAAAAACCCCGTACACATTGCAGTGTGTACGGGGTTTTTATCGAAATTTACATCCGCACTCAAAATCCCTTATTCAACTGAAAATGCAATGAAAACGTCACTTCCCGTTTAGCGTCCGCTGGCGGCGCGCCTATCGCTGCAACATTTATCACGGCTTCCATTGCGGCCTTATCCAGTAATTCGTAACCGGAAGAACGGCTGACTTTGGGTGAAAATGGTTTGCCGTTGTTATCGAGTGAAAATGAAATCTCACTGATACCCCGTTGTCCGGCACTCCGTGCCCGGCGCGGATAGTGTTTTTGTTCCTCAATTTTTTGTCTCAGCAGACTAAAGTAATCATCCTGTGCTTTTTGATTATCACGACCTTGTGTGGCTGAGTGTGTTGGCGAGATAGCCTGCCCGCCCGATTGCTGCAGGGTAGTTTTATCCTCACCGGTGTCCGTAGTGGTATCAGCCGTGACGGGCGAAGGCTTTTCCTGTTTTTTCCTGATCGTTTTCTGCACGGGTTTCGGCGGGGATTTTGATGTCACCGGTGCCTGTTTTTCCCGGCGGGCGGTTGCCAGTTCAGCCTGAGACGGAGAATCCTTTGGCGGGGGTAATTTCTCCGCTTCCGGTTGTGGTTCCTGATAAGCAGGTGCCGCAGTCATATGCACTGCCATTGTTGCCGCGGGTGTTTTTCCACTGTTATCAATCTGATGTAACTGTGCTGAAGGTAGCGGGGGGCTGCCCGTAAGGAGCAGCCCGGTGAAGCATAACAATACACATAACCCGGCAGAGAAAAATGTCTGCTGTTGTGTTCCGTATTTTGCCAGCACGCGCAAAAAAGGCGGATGCGGTAATGCCACTATTGTACAGGTATTCATGTCATCAGAACCTCGCTGACATACTGAGCTTCACTGCTCTGCCCGGTGCCGGCATCATCGAGCGGGTAAGCGGATCGAGGTAATATTCATTGGTCAGGTTAGTTGCAGTCAGCTCCAGTGAGACATCGGGTGTCACTTTATATTTAGCGTAGGCATCCACCGTCAGTACTGAATTCCAGCGCATCGGGAAGTTATTAAAATTACTGTATTTATTTGGCACAATCGTCATTAAGCGCTTTTCCTGACTATTTTCCACGGCACTGTGGTAAAGCCAGCGGCTGCCGATTTCTAATGACTCCTGTAATAAACGTCCGCCCAAATTGAGGGTGACAGAGTATCGCGGCTGGATTTGGGTGCGCAGGAAACCGCCCGGATAACCACCGTCAAGGCATGGCGGCAGGTTCTTCAGCCCGGTCGGATCCATAAAGGCATTGGATGTTTCATCACACACTTTGTTTGTCAGGTTATACGTCACGCCCAAATCACTGAAAATCCAGCCGTGGTCATACCTGGCCTGTACTTCTATCCCTTTCAGTATCTGCTTATCCATTTGTGTGAAGCGGAAAAAATTGTCACGATCAAAGACATTGTGGATATCGGTATGGAAATAATTCAGACGGATATCGGCATGACGGGCAGCATTGAGCAGTGATTTACCATTTAAGACCGCACCGTATTCGCGGGTGACAGCGCGCTCCGGTTTATAATGGTAACCAATATGCGGGAAAGAGATACCGGAGAAACCGACAGTGTCCTCAAACAGGCTCGGCATACGTACGGTTTCGGCATAGCGCCCGTACAGGCGCAAATCATCTGTCAGATGAACGGAGGCAGACAGTACAGGTGTCCAGGCACCGGCCTGACGGCGCGGTTTTTCTTTCCAGGTGTGGGTGACAGGTTGCAGGACTCTATCACCGGCCATTATAGGATAATCATTATACTCATAGACATAGGTTTCTTTGCCTGTGTAAGGATCGATACCCCGCAGTGAGGTATCAATATCCGGTTTATCTTTATTTTTCAGGCGCCCGTCGCTGGTATCAACTGGCCAGGTTTTTTTTTTCATGCACCATAACCCGTGGTGTTTTACCGGTTGGGTCATCTCTGTGAAGTAATGGCTGAAAGATTTTACCGATAAGTTGGTGTTTTTCATCCAGTGTAAGTTCATGCCATTTACCTTCTTTTCGTTTTTTATAAGCATATGACTCCTCTTCTGTCATATTCCGGTAGTAATTCAGGTAATAGCTGGTGACTTCATAATTTTGTTTGCAGTAGGGTTCTTTACGGGCGGCACACTCATTGGATAAGTCATCAACACTCCAGTAGACCGTCTGTTTCCCTCCGGCGCTGAGAGTCAGCCAGGAGGCGGGTTGCCAGTCAATATTGACGGATTGCTGATATTCAAAGCGACGGCCTTTACGGGCAGGAACCGCAAACATAAATAATTTGTAGTTTTCCAGTCCGGTATTACTGTCCAGATGTTCAAATTGCATATTGGCAGCCAGTGTCATGGACAGTTCCGGGGTGAAGGTGAATTTATTCGAAAAATCCAGCCCGTAGCGCTGGTTCTGTACATTCAGGGTGGCGGTGTTAATTAATGTCCCGTCGATAGCCGGGTTAATAGTACTGGCATCCCCCTGTTTATAGCCATCGTCCATATTTTTAGGGTAGCGCGGCCAGCCACCGGCAGAGTTGGTATTGCTGGTGGTCAGAGTTGTCCACAGACGAATATCAGAATCGATGTAAGCAAGATGTGCGGGTTGTGATTTCAGATGAATATAGCCTGCCTGTGCATGAAGGTCAGCCAGCGGCCATTGCGGAATAATATTATCTTCTGCACGTATCCAGCCCAGCCGGGAGGGCATAATATCGCCGAAGTCTGACCGGGTATCCCGCCAGCTCAGTTGCAGCGCGTGATCATCATTAAGGTACCAGGTATTTTTTATCAGTATAGATTCGGTTTTTGCCGAGGTATTCGGCACTTCGTTGCCTTTGCGGTAAATCCGCGACACAAACGGCATATAGGGGTCATAGGTCTTATTAGACGTTTGCAGAATACCAATATCGTCTTCTGTCATTTCTTTATTATAGTTTTCGCTGTGGCGTTTACCGGCAAAATAGTTTCCCCGGTCGCGGTAAGCATACGCAAATAACAAGTCCATATTCTCCCGGCGGGTGCCCAGAGCCAGCCGCCAGGCATAATCACTTTTATTTATCCGCGGGGCGCTATCACGATTTTCAGGGGTTAAATGGGTGCCGGGATCATCAATGATAAACCATTGAAAATTCATATTATCCACAAGGCGGTAGTCTTCACCGATACCCAGATCCGGCACTCTTGCTTTTGTTGTGTTGCTGCTGTTTTCCAGCATCAGTGCTGCACCGAACTGTTCGCCTTTTTTGACCACATCATTGATGGACAGTGTTTTCATGGCAACGCCGCCACCTACTGAGCTTTTCAGATGCGGATTAAGAGACGGACCTTTCTCTATTTCAATTTCACTGATAAGCATCGGGTCAAGGTAATTGCGGTTATTGGCACCGTTATACCCCCGGTAGACGGTTACCGCCTGCTCAGTGCCGTCGATAGTGACCGGAACACGTCCCGGCCCCTGTATACCACGGATATTTACATCCAGTGCATTGCCGTTACGGGCGTCGCCACTGAATACGCCGTTGGCACCTTTGAGAATATCGGCAGCAGAGGTACCTTTATAGCGCTCAATCTCTTCTTTAGTGAGGATCAGCGTGGAGACATTTTTGTCATAGATTTTGTCTTTGGCGCTGTCTGCTGCCGACTGTTCATTGCGGAGTGTAATTTCGCCCAGTTGCTGATTTTTTTCCTGAGCAGTAAATCCTGACTGCGGCATCAGTAAGACCGGCAGCAGTAATGTGAGTTTTTTACAGGGTTTATATGATGATGAATGCGAAGACATGACAATTCCCGGATAATAAGAAATAAAATACAAAAAAGAAAATGCAGTTAAAAAAGCCGTTCAAAACGCAGCATGATTTCAGTTTGCCGGTAGGTATAAAGCCACGGGATAGTGCTGTGGTTCCGGGTATGAATAAGAGAAAGCTGTGGTGAAATCTGTCCGGATGACGGCGGATAGAAGGCGAGTGTTGTACTGTACTGTTGTGAACGATCCTCCCTGGCGTGACGGTGTAGAGGGTGTATATGGTTGTAGCGTTTGCGGCTGTATACCGCATGGACAGACTGAGAAAAAAAGGGATGCCACAGATGGCTTAAACCGGCATGCAGTGCGGCCGTCCGGTAGTGTTTATAAGGGTCGTTTTTCAGGTGAACGGTAGCTTCCCCCTGCAGGTACAGTGTGGTAGCCGGGTGCGGACGCCAGGTAATCTGCGGCATCAGCTGATATTCTGTGCCGTTGTGTGAATGCAGCCTGGGCTGAAAGTGGTGTCGTTTTAGTGCCGCCCGCCCGCTCAGTGACCAGTGCGGGCTGAGTTGCTGATGCAGGTAAGTGTGTAACCCGTAATTGGCGGAGAAGCGTGTTCCGGCGGAGAAATGTTGTTCAAATACCGGTGTCAGTTGCCACAGGGTGTGACGATCCTGGTAGTGATATCCCGCTTTGGCGGTCATTGCCAGGGTATTTGGAACCTGATTGACGGCATCATAACGGGTGGCGGTATGGTAGTGCTGAGTCAGAAAATGAGAGCCGGTCAGCGCGGTGAGTTTGCGCAGATCCCAGTCACTGCGCCACTGCAATACGGCGTGAGGTTTTTGTGTAACCAGATTGGCATAGCAGGAGCCGTCCGGGTTGTAATGCAGGCAGTGTGCTCCGGGGTCAGGTGTCTGATAATAGTTATTATTGTAATGGCTGCCTGCGCTGAGCATAAGTGACCAGCTTAGCGCCCGGGACAGCTCGGTAATGGTACGGGTAATCTCCGGGTAGTGCGGGGATGTCACCGGCAGACGCTGGCTGAGTACCCTGAACAGTGAGAGTGCATTGCCGGTCTGGCGATCAGCCCGGTAGCTGCGGGCGAGCTCCAGCTGTGCGGTAAAAAAGTGAGGCTTTTGTTCCAGGATGGCTTGATATAACAAGATAGCCAGCCTGGGGCGCTGGTTCAAATACGCCAGCTTTGCCTGACTGAATAATATCAGTAAAGGATCAGCCTGATTTTCTTTCTGATAGGCGGATAAATAATGATAGATATTTTTCAGGTTATTTTGTTTCAGCGATAAATATAAATATTTTGCAGTAGTATCCCGGTTGATTATCGTTGTGTTTTGTTTGTTTGCCGATATAGATGCAGAAAATAAAAAAGAAATTAATAATAAGAATAAATTAAATCCGTAAAGTAACTTTATCTGCAACGACATAATAATATCCGGTAAGTATCAGGAACAGATACTCTGTTCCTGATAAAATGGTATACCCGTATTCATTCAAACTGCAGGTTCGTTGGCAGCACTCAGCCAGCCGGGTCACATACTAATGTATGCTCCTTGCCGCCTGCCTGAATCTTGAATGACGTTGGGTATATCAATAATGAATTACGACTTGGTGCCGCCGAACGCGATATTCTTCGCTTTATCATCACTGAACTCGGCATAGCCTGCTAACTGCTGTGCATCATCACCGAAGAAATGACCCTGAGAGGTTCCGTTAGTGGCCGGTGTATCTGTACCTGCACCCACGTTACTGACAGAGGCGGTTCCGTCAAATGCTGAACCGGTGATAACACCACTCATGCTGTAGTTAAGCGCCGTTGTGCTGAGAGCGCCGGTAAAGGTATTGGCATCAAAATCTGTACTGAGTGTGCCGCTGACCTGTTCACCGCTGTTGTACTGGCTGAGTCCTTTAATGCTGTATTGCGCGGTTCCCTCTGATGGCATAACCCCGGTGATATCTTTGCCGGCGTAATAGACCATATGGGAATCATCACTGAAATCAGTACCGGAAACCCATTCGCCGTAATAGACATCGGCATCAGCCACTTTGGCAAAATTAAAGGAACCCATATTCCCGTGTGATTGTGGAACCGAAGTGATAACTGAAACGCCGTTCTCATTTGGGGCGGCACGGTTTGGTCCCTGAAGTCCGGCAAAGCTTACCTTAGTACCGTCGTACAGTGCGGAATAGCCAATTCCCGGCTCACCGCCCGGTGACGGGTGACCACGTCCGCTGGAAGCTTCAGTTACACCAACAATGATATGCCCCCCTGTAACCGGGTTTACTGAGCTGCCATAACCGGCTTCAGCCTGTGCCTGTACTGCAGAAAATGCAGCGCAAAGGGTGACGAGTGTTGCCAGTGGGGTTTTAATATGTAATATCTTCATAACCTTACTCCTTGTCGTGGGATAAATTACATTGTTGATTCATTGCATAAAATGCATTTCCGGTGTTATTTCCGGAAGACGAATCAACGATAAAGGAGAAGTTTTTATCTGTAAATGAGAATTATTATCACCTGTTGCGTGTGGAATAATTTGATTTGAATGCTAATTAAATAACGGATTAAAAAATAACTCTTTTTTATTTTTATGACAGTTTTGTTTCAAAAAAATAAATGAAAATTTGTGATGCTTATTCAGGTTTGTTTATCATTGAAACCAGGTAATTAATTCGGCTATACAATTTAAAGGATTTTATTATTACTGTTTATTATCGAAATATATGATTCAAATGAAATAGTAATGCATTTAATTAATCTCTGTTATTCGGTTTGATTTTCTATTCATACATCATACTGTTTCGTATCATCCGGAAAATAAAGATAACCTTATGATTTATAATGCGATAAAAATATTGATATCGGCGATGCTTATTCTTACCAGTGGATTTTCGGCAGCAAACTGGCCTCAGACCAGTATGAATTCTGAACATTATCAGGTGATTACGCTGACACCGGATATGCCGGTGCCCGGGTCGGCAGATAATGACCCTCAGACACAGGGAATACGCCTGATTGGCTTGCGTCCGAAAGTGTCCGGAAGTTCGGAGTATGTTGAAGTGACCCGTCAATTTTCACCCGGAGCCACAAAGCACATCAGTTATAAAGGGCGGAAATACCGGGTGGTCGGGGATATTCACCGGGTGGATGAATTATCTGACAGCGGTAAGTGGGATAAAGGGCAATCTGTCGTGGTGGAGGAGTATTACGAGATTCTCGACAGCCGTGGAAAACGTACCGGTAAGGGGTTTCTGTTTTCCCGGCGCGGAGAGTGAAAAATACAAAGGTAACGTTAATTATTTCTGCTGAAAAACCGTTAATATATCCGCAGAAAACTATATCAGCGGAGAGTAACATGTCGTCAGTCCGGATCCTCAGTGTTGCGCAGTGTGATGAAGCATTGATGGACAGTGCAGAAGCACTGGTTGCGGAGCAATGGCCGTTATTTATGTTGTACAGCCCTGTCACAGAGCGTCACTGGGATGCATTATATAATAAGAAAAACATACCTTTTCAGCATGTTGCTGTCGCTGTGATTGCCGGCAAGCCGCAGGTCGTCGGGTTGCTGAGTGCCATTGCATTTTATTTTCCGGATAACGCGCCACTGACCGATTTGCCGGATGGCGGGTGGGATGCGGTCTTAACGCAGGGTGCGACAGAAACCCGTGAGCCGACATTTGTTTGTGCGCTGGCCGCCACTGTTGACCCGGATTTTCGCGGACGCGGCATTCCGGCACAGCTTATCAATGCACTGAAAACCGCGGTGATTGATGCGGGGCTGAAAGGGCTGGTGGTGCCTGTTCGTCCGACACGCAAAGCACAGTATCCGTTGCAGGATTTTACGGAGTATTGTCAGTGGCTGACCCCGCAGGGAGAGCCGTTTGACCCGTGGATCCGCACTCATGTCCGCCTTGGCGGTCAGATTATCAAACCGACGTTATGTTCAATGACCATTGCGGCCTCCGCAGAAACCTGGTCTGAATGGACCGGGATGACATTTATGCATGCCGGTCAGTATATTGTGCCGGGTGCTTTGGTGCCTGTTGAGGCAGACCCGGCGGCAGATCGGGTGGTATATCGTGAACCGAATCTGTGGATATATCATCCGTTGTCTGAATAATCAGTCGCGTAAACGTTCCGGGTGGGTATAAATGGTTGCCCGCCCTTTTTTACAGAAACCCACCAGTGTCAGGCGGCAGCGTTTGGCGGTTTCAATCGCCAGGGTTGTCGGGGCGGAGACGGCAAATAAAATTTCTGCCCCGCACTGCGCACTTTTTTGCACCATTTCATAACTGGCACGGCTGGAAACCAGCACCGCACCCTGTGTCCACTGTGCTTTTGCCCGTATCCCCAGTAATTTATCCAGCGCCACATGGCGACCCACATCTTCACATCCGCCCAGTAATTCACCTTCCGGTGAGATCCAGCCGGCAGCATGTGTACAGCCGGTCATTTTTCCGATTTCCTGAACCTGCGGCAACTGATTGAGCGAATCGTCGAGATGGCTCAGTGAAAATGTCTGAGTAAAATCAAGCTGTGTGACAGGGCGGAAAATCTCACTGATTTGCTCTGTGCCGCAGATACCGCATCCGGTACGCCCGGCCATATTACGGCGGCGATCTTTCAGTCCGGCAAAACGGCGTGACGATAATTCGACGTGGATCTCAAACCCGCCGTGGCAGGCATCCATAATATCAATACCGCGAATTTCATTGGCTGACTCAATGATCCCTTCGGAAAGTGAGAAGCCAATGGCGAAATCATCGAGGTTTTTCGGGCTGGCCATCATCACAACATGAGAAATGCCGTTATAGACCAGCGCAACCGGTGTTTCTTCTGCAACCCAGTCATCCTCGCAGTGTCCGATGGTTGTTTTTTGTTGCACACTTGTGAGGTGCGCACCACGAATTAGACATTTATGTAACGAATTTATGGAATCAATGTCATCCATCAGATGAATTCCCGTAATTAATAATACATAATAATAGTATGGGTAAAAATTTTACACCATCCTGCAGGCAATGAACCTGATCGCACCATCGTGTGCGGATAAAAAAAGAAAGTTCGCTGTTTTATATTTTACAGCGACATAAGAGCAATGTAACAGAGGAGATCCCCATGCAAGTCAGCAGAAGGCAGTTCTTTAAGATCTGCGCTGGCGGTATGGCGGGAACGACAGCAGCGGCACTGGGCTTCGCCCCGTCAGTCGCTATTGCCGGCTCACGTCAATATAAGCTTTTGCGCGCGCGTGAAACCCGAAATACCTGCACATACTGTTCTGTCGGTTGCGGGCTGTTAATGTACAGTCTGGGCGACGGAGCAAAAAACGCCAAAGAATCTATTTTCCACATTGAAGGTGACCCGGATCATCCGGTTAACCGTGGTGCGCTGTGCCCGAAAGGCGCGGGGCTTATTGACTTTATTCACAGTGAAAGCCGTCTTAAATACCCTGAGGTTCGTGAAGCGGGTACTAACGAGTGGAAGCGTATTTCGTGGAATGAGGCGTTTGATCGCATCGCACGATTGATTAAAGACGACCGCGATAACAACTTTATTGAAAAAAACAGCGATGGCGTCACCGTCAACCGCTGGTTAACCACCGGGATGCTGTGTGCGTCTGCCGCCAGTAATGAAACCGGTTTTGTCACCCAGAAATTTTCCCGCGCCCTCGGCATGCTTGCCGTGGATAACCAGGCGCGTGTCTGACACGGACCAACGGTAGCAAGTCTTGCTCCAACGTTTGGTCGCGGTGCGATGACCAACCACTGGGTTGATATTAAAAATGCCAACCTTGTTGTTGTTATGGGCGGAAACGCCGCTGAAGCGCATCCGGTGGGATTCCGCTGGGCGATGGAAGCTAAAATTCATAACAATGCCAAACTGATCGTGATTGACCCGCGCTTTACCCGTACGGCGGCGGTGGCTGATTTCTATACGCCAATCCGTTCAGGTACTGATATTGCGTTCCTGTCAGGTGTGATTAAGTACCTGATGGAAAATGAGAAAATTAACCGTGAATATGTTGAGGCGTATACTAACGCCAGCCTTATCGTGCGTGAAGATTATGCATTCGATAACGGGCTTTTCAGTGGTTATGACGCAGAAAAACGTCGGTATGATAAAACCACCTGGAACTACGAGCTGGATGAAAACGGATTTGCGAAACGTGATACCACGTTACAGGATCCGCGCTGTGTCTGGAATCTGCTGAAAGAGCACGTCAGCCGCTATACGCCGGATGTGGTCACCAATATCTGCGGAACGCCGAAAGAGGACTTCCTGAAAGTCTGTGAATATATCGGCGAAACCAGCGCGAAAGACAAAACAGCCTCTTTCCTGTATGCACTGGGCTGGACACAGCACACAGTTGGTGCACAGAACATCCGTACCATGGCGATGATCCAGTTGCTGCTGGGGAATATGGGGATGCTGGGCGGCGGTGTGAATGCGCTGCGCGGTCACTCGAATATTCAGGGATTAACAGATCTCGGTCTGTTGTCACAGAGCCTGCCGGGCTATCTGACGTTACCGTCTGATAAACAAACAACCATTGAAACCTATCTGGCGGCGAACACGCCGAAGCCGACGGTCCCGGGTCAGGTGAACTACTGGGGCAATTATCCGAAGTTCTTTGTCAGCCTGATGAAAACATTTTACGGCGACAAAGCGCAGAAAGAGAACAGTTGGGGCTTTGACTGGCTACCTAAGTGGGATCAGGGTTATGACGTTCTGCGTTATTTCGAGATGATGGATAAAGGGGAAGTCAACGGCTATATCTGCCAGGGCTTTAACCCGTTAGCGTCATTCCCGAATAAAAACAAAGTCGTTAAAGCACTGTCAAAACTGAAGTTTTTGATAACTGTTGATCCGCTGAATACCGAAACAGCCAACTTCTGGCAGAATCACGGCGAAATGAATGATGTTGATCCTGCCACCATTCAGACAACCGTATTCCGTCTGCCATCCTGCTGTTTTGCCGAGGAAAATGGTTCCATTGTTAACTCAGCCCGCTGGTTGCAGTGGCACTGGAAAGGGGCAGATGCCCCGGGCGAAGCTATCAGTGACGGTGAAATTCTGTCAGGTGTTTTCCATCGCGTCCGTAAGTTGTATGAATCGGAAGGCGGTAAGGTGCCAGAGCAGGTTCTGAATATGACCTGGGATTACTTCGACAGCGACAATCCGACGCCGGAAGAAGTGGCACAGGAAAGTAATGGTCTGGCACTGGTTGATCTGAAAGATGCTGACGGCAATGTGCTTGTGAAGAAAGGGGAGCAACTGACCTCGTTTGCACAATTACGTGATGATGGTACAACAGCTAGCGGATGCTGGATTTTTGCCGGCAGCTGGACACCGCAGGGTAACCAGATGGCGCGCCGTGATAATGCTGATCCGACCGGGTTGGGTAATACCCTTGGCTGGGCGTGGGCATGGCCGCTGAACCGCCGTGTGATTTACAACCGTGCATCAGCCGATCCTGCGGGTAAACCGTGGGATCCGAAGCGTCAGATTCTGGAATGGAACGGCAGTAAATGGACGGGGATGGATGTGCCGGATTACAGCAATGCTGCGCCGGATTCAGATGTCGGTCCGTTTATCATGCAGCCGGAAGGCATGGGTCGCCTGTTTGCTATCGATAAGATGGCGGAAGGTCCTTTCCCTGAGCACTATGAGCCGATTGAAACACCGCTCGATACTAACCCGCTGCATCCGGATGTGGTGTCTAATCCGGCGGCCCGTGTGTTTAAAGATGACTGGGCGCAGATGGGTAAAGCGACGGAGTTCCCGTATGTCGGAACAACCTATCGTCTGACAGAGCACTTCCATTACTGGACAAAACACGCGCTGCTAAATGCCATTACTCAGCCGCAGCAGTTTATCGAAATTGGTGAACGTCTGGCGAACGAGAAAGGCATCGTGCAGGGCGATACGGTAAAAGTCAGTTCCAAGCGCGGCTATATCAAAGCCAAAGCGGTGGTGACCAAACGTATCCGGACGCTGGATGTGGATGGTAAAAAAGTGGATACCATCGGTATTCCTATCCACTGGGGCTTTGAAGGTGTGGCAGTGAAAGGCTTTATTGCCAATACACTGACACCGTTTGTCGGGGATGCGAATACTCAGACGCCGGAATTTAAAGCCTTCCTGGTTAATGTGGAAAAGGTGTAAGGAGATAAATTATGTCAATGCAATCACAGGACATTATTCGTCGCTCAGCCACCAATTCCCTGACCCCCGCACCTCAGGTGCGGGATTTTAAGGAAGAGGTTGCGAAGCTTATCGATGTCACCACCTGTATAGGCTGTAAGGCCTGTCAGGTGGCGTGTTCGGAGTGGAATGATATCCGGGACAAAATCGGGACGAATGTGGGGGTGTATGATAACCCGCAGGATCTGACCGCCAAGTCCTGGACTGTCATGCGTTTCTCTGAAGTGGAAGAGAACGGCAAATTCGAATGGCTTATCCGTAAAGACGGCTGTATGCACTGTGCGGATCCGGGTTGCCTGAAAGCCTGTCCGGCGGAAGGCGCAATCATTCAGTATGCGAATGGTATTGTTGATTTTCAGTCTGAGCACTGTATCGGTTGTGGTTACTGCATCGCCGGGTGTCCGTTTGATGTGCCGCGCATGAATAAAGACGATAACCGTGTATATAAATGTACGCTGTGTGTCGACCGCGTTGAAGTGGGTCAGGAGCCTGCCTGTGTGAAAACCTGTCCGACCGGGGCGATTCATTTCGGCTCGAAAGAGGATATGCAGGCGCTGGCGGGTGATCGCGTTATCGATCTGAAAAGCCGTGGTTATGAGAATGCCGGTTTGTATGATCCGCAGGGTGTCGGCGGTACGCACGTTATGTATGTACTGCATCATGCCAACAAACCGCAGCTGTATCACGGTCTGCCGGAAAATCCGGAGATCAGTGCGACAGTGAAATTCTGGAAAGGCGCGTGGAAACCACTGGCAGCAGTTGGTTTTGCGGCAACCTTTGCGGCGGCAATCTTCCACTATGTGGGTATCGGGCCTAACCGGGTATCAAAACGTGAGGAAGAAGAAGCTCTGAAGGATATTCAGGATGTTCCGGCAAAGACTGAGCAATCAGCAGGTCAGGAGGAGCAGAAATAATGCAACAGGATGATAAAGAAAAAATTATCCGCCACAAACCCATTGCGCGTATCAATCACTGGGCGGTGGTTATTTGTTTTCTGTTCGTGGCCATCAGCGGGCTGGGATTCTTTTTCCCGTCTCTTAACTGGTTTATGAACATTCTGGGCACGCCGCAGTTATCACGTCTTCTGCACCCGTTTGTCGGTGTGGTGATGTTTTTATTGTTTGTGTTTATGTTTTTCCGTTATTTCAAACACAACTTTATCAACCGTGATGATATTGAGTGGGCGAAGCAGATCGGCAAAGTCATGAAAAATGAGGAAGCCGGGGATGTCGGTCAGTATAACTTCGGTCAGAAAGGGGTTTACTGGGTTGCCAGCATCTGTCTGTTCCTGCTTCTGCTCAGTGGTATTGTTATCTGGCGTCCTTACTTTGCGGAGTATTTTTCTATTCCGGTTATCCGCATCGCGCTGCTCGTGCATTCCATCTCAGCAATTGGTCTGATTATCACCATTATTGTCCATGCCTATGCGGCAATCTGGGTGAAAGGATCGGTTCGTGCGATGACGGAAGGCTGGGTGACACGCGGCTGGGCGAAGAAACATCACCCGCGCTGGTATCGTCAAATTGTGGCAAAAGAGCGCGAAGACGACAAAAAAGGTCAGTAACCTGTCCGGTTTTTATCGCGTAGCTACTCAGAAGGCAGGGATTTCCCTGCCTTCTGTCCGTAGTCAAACCGGCAGGGTTTGGCGACGGACAGCAAAGGTTGTAAAAATAAACCAGGAAAATCAATTTATTGATTTTCGGCTGATAACACATTGCAGGAAAAACCCCGTTTTATCCTGCAATGTCAGCAATCTTAAGGCAGGGATTTCCCTGCCTTTTCGACATTTTAAGGCTGCCGGTTCATAATGGCGTCAGCCCGGGTTTTGATCTATGCTGACCGCTGAATTTGCCGGACCGGCTTATCCTCTCCATTCAGAAGAAGAGCAATTATAATGAGTATCCGAATTGTATCCAAAGAAGAGCTGGGACAGGCTCAGAAAAGTGAAAAAGGGATTGGCTTTATCCCCGCTGTTTTATTTCCTAATCTGAAAAATTTATATCAGCGCCGTGCTGAGCGTTTTGATCAACTGGCAAAAGATAATCCGTTTGCGGACTACCTTGAATTTGCGGCAGAAATTACCCGTGCCCAGCAAAAAGCGCTGTATGACAATCCGCTTGAAATGGATATGGACGCGCTGATGGCAACGAATAAACCGGGCAAAGCACTGCTCGATTGCCGTACGTTTGAGCGCAGTACTCACTGGCGTAAACTGCTGAAAAGTATTATTGCCGAGCTTCTGCCGGTTGCTCCGGAGCACACCCGTCCGACCCTCGAAAATCTGGACAAAGCCTCTGAAAATGAACTGGAAGACATGGCAACTGCCCTGTTTAATCAGACGTTTTCTGCGGTATCACCGGATAAATCTGTGTTTATCTGGGCTGCACTATCGCTTTATTGGGCACAAATGGCGTCTGCTATTCCCGGCAAAGGCCGTGAAGAGTACGGCGAGCACCGCCAGTTCTGCCCTGTCTGTGCGGCGATGCCGGTTTCAGGGGTGATCCAGATTGGCACGACCCAGGGGTTGCGCTATCTGCACTGCGGATTATGTGAGACTGAGTGGCATGTGGTCCGTATCAAGTGTACTAACTGTGAACAGACACGTGATCTGAACTACTGGTCGCTGGACAGTGAACAGGCTGCTGTGAAAGCAGAAAGCTGCGGCGATTGCGGCAGTTACCTGAAAATTTTATCTCAGGAAAAAGATGTCAATGTTGATGCAGTAGCAGATGACCTTGCCACCCTGATCCTGGATGCCCGTATGGAAGAAGAAGATTTTGCCCGCAGCAGTATCAACCCGTTCCTGTTCCCGAACGAATAAATCAGTCCGTCATTATCACGAAGTGAGCCCGCTATGAATGAACGTGCGTTATACAGTCAGATACCCGCCATCGACGGATTACTCCGCGAAGACGGCATTGCAGCCCCGGTCGCATTATACGGACAGACGTATATCGTCAGTGTGCTGCGGGAGATGCAGGATGACGCGCGCGGCTCAATTCGTGATAAGCAGCAGTTACCGGACTGGCACAGTAGCTGGGCGGATGAGCTGTCCCGTCGCCTGGACAGTGAACGGGAAGCGTTGCGCCCGGTCATTAACCTGACCGGTACTGTGCTGCATACCAATCTGGGGCGCGCATTACAGGCGGAAGCTGCCATTGAGGCGGTTACCAACGCCATGCGCTACCCGGTGACACTGGAATATTCACTGGATGATGCCGGACGCGGGCACCGCGACAGTATTGTTGCAGAACGCCTGTGTCAGCTGACCGGCGCAGAAGCGGCCTGCATCGTCAATAATAATGCCGCGGCGGTATTGCTTGTGCTCGCAACAATGGCAGCCGGGCGGGAAGTGATTGTTTCCCGTGGTGAGCTGGTGGAGATCGGCGGTGCATTCCGTGTGCCGGAGGTGATGAGCCAGGCAGGGTGCTGGCTGGTTGAAGTAGGTACCACAAACAGAACACATCTGCGTGATTATCAACATGCCATCAGTGAGCAAACAGCGCTGCTGATGAAAGTACACACCAGTAATTATCACATCGAAGGTTTTACGGCTGAAGTGAATGGTCAGGAATTGGCAGCACTCGGATTGGAGCATGCTGTTCCGACTGTGATTGATCTCGGCAGCGGTGCGCTTATCGATATGACTCAGTGGGGTTTGCCGGAAGAGCCGATGCCGCAGCGTTATCTGGAGCAGGGCATTGATATTGTGACATTCTCCGGTGACAAATTACTGGGCGGTCCTCAGGCCGGGATTATCCTCGGCAAAAAAGAGTGGATTGATGCTATTCAGCAGCATCCGCTTAAACGTGCCCTGCGGGCAGACAAAATGACACTGGCGGCACTGGATGCCACGCTGCGTCTGTACCGCCGTCCGGAAAAACTGGCTCAGACACTGCCGTCATTGCGGCTGCTTACCCGATCCGCTGACGATATTTATGATATGGCACAACGGCTTTTACCGAAAATTCAGGCATATTATGGCGATGATTGGGTTATTCGTACAGAATCCTGCTCGTCGCAGATTGGCAGCGGCTCTCTGCCGGTGGAAAGACTGGCGGGCTGGGCGCTGACGTTTACCCCGCAAAACGGAAAAGGCAGCGCCTTAGCCACCCTGACGCAATCTCACCGCCGGTTAGCCACACCGGTTATCGGGCGGGTAAATGACGGGCGTCTGTGGTGGGATCTGCGCTGCCTTGAAGATGAAAACCGACTTTTACAGGCACTGTTACCATGATTTTTGCAACGGCCGGTCACGTTGACCACGGAAAAACTGCTCTGATTCAGGCGGTTACCGGAGTAGATACCACACATTTGCCGGAAGAAAAAAAAACGCGGCATGACAATCGATCTCGGCTACGCTTACTGGCCGCAGGATGATGATACTGTTATCGGATTTGTGGATGTCCCGGGACATGAAAAGTTTCTCGGCAATATGCTGGCCGGTATCGGCGGGATCCGCCATATCCTGCTGATTATTGCCTGTGATGACGGCGTGATGGCGCAAACCCGCGAGCACTTAGCTATCCTGCGTCTGGCAGGACGCCCGCAGCTTTCTGTTGTATTGACCAAAGCTGACCGTGTTGAGGCCGCGCGCGTTGAAGAAGTGCGTCAGCAGATAGCTGAATTGCTGCTGTCAGAAGGCTGGCCGGAAAGCCCGGTCTTTGTCACCTCATCACAGACAGGAGAGGGGCTTGATGCCCTGCGGGCGCATCTGCGGCTGCATCATCAGCAACAGTCATCTGACTGCCGGACAGAAAAACGTTTCCGCATGGCAATCGACCGGGTATTCAGTGTCAAAGGTGCGGGATTGGTTGTCACCGGCACGGCGCTTGCCGGGCGTATCAATACCGGGGAAACCTTGTGGGTCACCGGCAGTGATAAACCGGTTCGTGTGCGTGGTATTCATGCACAGAACCGCGCGCAGGCACAGGCGCAGGCCGGTGATCGCATTGCTATCAATCTGAGCGGGGATGTCAGCAAAGAAACCGTCTCCCGTGGTGACTGGCTGCTGAGTGAAAAACCGGTACAGGCAGCACATCGCGTGCTGGCTGAAATTGAATCGGATGAAGGGCTGAAAAGCTGGCAGCCGGTTCATATTCATCACGGCGCGAGCCATATTACCGGGCGCGTTTCACTGATCAGTGAAGAGAATACCCGTCCGTTGCTGGCTGAAATTACGCTCGATACCCCGCTCTGGCTGGCGGAAGAAGACCGGCTTATCCTGCGCGATATCAGTGCGCAGCGCACCTTGGCAGGGGCGCGGGTGCTGAATCTGTACTCTCCGCGTCGCGGAAAACGTCGTCCGGAATTTCTGACATGGTTGTCGGAGCGGGCAGCGGCACAGGATGATAAGGCTGTTTTATTGTGTGAACTGCCACGCGGGGAAGTTTCTCTGCCGGTTTTTGCATGGGCGCGGCAACTGACAGCAGAAAAACTGACCACCTGTACGGACGGGCTGAATTTACTGATTAATGATGGCATTGCACTTTCCGCGCAGCGTGTTGAGACGGCAAAAGCCATTCTGCTGGCGACACTGGCGGATTATCACCCGGCTCACAGTGACCAGATGGGCGTTGGACGTGAACGCCTGAAACGGATGGCACTGCCGACATTGTCTGATGCCATTGTTTTCCCGGTGATCGCACAACTGCTGACAGAACAGTTAGTTATCCGGACACGGGGCTGGCTGCATCTTCCGGGACACGGATTAGCATTTGATCCGGCGCAGGAGCAGCTCTGGCACAGTGCAGAACCGTTATTTCAGCTTGAGCCATGGTGGGTACGGGATCTGGCAATTAAACTGAGTATTGATGAAACTACTATCCGGCAATTTCTGAAAAAAGCCGCACAATTAGGTCACATTATGGCTATTGTGCCCGATCGCTATTATCATCGCGAACAAATTACCGAATTTGCGCAGGTCATCCGTACTTATAATCAATCACATGATGAAGGTATTGGTGCTGCACAGTTTCGTGATCAGTATGCTATGGGACGTAAACTCGCAGTACAGATTCTGGAATTCTTTGACCGCACAGGTTTTACCCGTCGCAGAGGCGACCGGCATGTTCTGCGGGACGAAGGACTCTTTTAAATTTTATTTTGAAAAGGATTTCTAAATGAAAATGGATTTGAACGATTTTGTTGAAACATTTAATAAAAATAAATACCCAAGCTATTATGTAAAAGAAGCAAAAATGTATGGCTCGGATATCGCTTATATTGATATTGTAACCAGTGTTTTTAATATAGCTCTTGATATTGATCTCAGCGGAAATGTTTTTCTCATATTCAGGGATAGAGAGTCAATGACATTTTTTTAATTATTATCTGAAGCGAAATTTTGAAATTCAGACAATGATTTATGAGATGAAAACAAATAATTATACATTTGGCAATCGGTTAATTGAATATAAGGATATTTATTCAGTAGTAAATGATGTTATCAATGAGGTCGTTATATTTAATAATGATATTTCTGATGAGGTTTATACCACAAAGCAAGCTAAATCAAATGAAAGAATAGAGTCATTATTATTACAGGATTTAAAGAATAAAGTCTGGAATGATATGTACCATGTATTTAAGGGGAAACGACTATCTGTACTGGAAACCGTAAAGTGGCTAAAAGATAATAATTGCGGTGTCAGCCGGTTTGGTGACGGTGAGTTGATGGTTATGCTTGAAGAAAGCATCTGTTTTCAGAAAACAGAAAAAAAATTGATGTATGAACTACGTGAGATTAGTTCCGGAAAACATAATATATTAGTGTGTTATCCGGATTGTTTTGCGGAACAAAGTTATTGGGAACAATTTTGGTCTCAGTACTGGTTTCGGTGTAAGTTTTTTATCGATCAACCTGTATATGGAAGCCTCTGTATCAGTCGCCCTGAAGGGTTTTATGAGTTTGGTTCTGAGCTATCCGATGCCTGGATGGATTTATGGAACGGAAAAAAATGTGTGTATCGTGACCGGTGCTAATTCAAGGCTGAATCCAGAACACTATTTATTTTCTAATATAAAAACAAAAGATATTATCTTTACAAAAAATAAAGATGCGTATGACGAAATAGATTTAATTACATCACAGTGTATGCAAAAAAATAATGTTGATCTATTTTTGATAGCCCTGGGGCCTACAGGGACTGTATTATCCTCCCGACTTTCAGATAAAAATAAAATCGCACTGGATATTGGGCACCTGACAAATAGTTATGATACCGCTTTTAATGGTAAACCTGTACCCGAATTATTACCTATAGGTTTTTGAGTATATTAAATCGGACTATGAAAACAGACCATATTAAATGGTCTGTTCTTTTATCAGGCTTTGGTCGCTAAAATAACGCTGGATGCTTTTACCAGTGCGATAACGTGATTACCTTCGTGTAATTCCATTTCATCACGGCTCTCATTAGTAATAACCGCCGTCAGCGGCAGGCCTTTCTCTGTTCTCAGATGAATAGTGCTGTTTACCGCACCATTAACAATTTTACTGATTTTACCGGAAAACTGATTACGGGCAGAAAAACGCAAACCACAGTCCGGATTTGCCAATACAACCCACGGCGCTTTAATTATCGCCACGGCTTCTTTTCCTTCGCGCAGCTCTAATACGTCACAGCTCTCTTTGGTTATCACTGTGGTCAGTACTTCGCCGTGCTCAAGCGTCAGTTCCACTTCATTATTCACAGCACCTGCAACAATGCGGGAGACTTTGCCGGTAAGCTGGTTACGTGCAGAGATTTTCATTGTGTGGCCTCTTTCTTTTTAGTGCATTAACTGAAATGGTTAATCTTCCTGTTGTATCACACGATATACGCAGCGGCGAGAGCCGGTGAGTAAATACTCGACGCGCTCCACGTTTGCGTGTAAAACGGACTGAAACAGCACCAGTTCAGCACGACAGAATCCCTGACACATACGGGCAGCCGAGCAGATCGGGCAGTGGTTTTCAATGATAAGCCAGCTGCCTTCCGGCTCCTTTTCCCACTGTGCCATATACCCTTCATCTGTGCGGATAGCGACCAGGCGGATAATTCGTTCTTCCAGTGTCTTTGCGCCCTGCATTTTTTCAGCATAATCGCGGCGTGCTTCATTTTCCCGGGCGGTAATTATTTTACTGATCGCATCTTCACCCAGTTCATGGCGGATGGTGGTCAGAATTTTGACTGTCAGTTCGGCATGGCAATCCGGAAAACGTTTATTACCGAGCGCAGTCAGGTACCAGAGCTGGATTGGGCGACCGACACCGCGGCTTTCGGATTGCGCTTCGACCATGCCGTCTTTTGCCAGTTTGGCAAATTGCTGACGGGCAGCTTCACCGGTTGTGCCAAGATGCTCTCCTGCGTCTGCAGCCTGCATCGGACCATGCTTTTTCAAGAGGATAAGTAACTTTTCACCAACAGATTGTGCGGAACTCAGGTTGCTTTCCAGGTTATTTCTTGACATATTCTGTGCCCGGTATCTAATATTCCAAGTAATTTCTTGTTTAATTTACCGTATTCAGCAAAATATCACAAGATTAAAAGGATGGTTCTATGTTGCCCGATGACGGTCGCTGGCGTGATCTTTTCTCAGGAAAAAACGCAGCAATTTCAATAGCTCTTTCACTGGGCGTGGTTATACATGCCGTAAATATTTTAATGGCAACAACTATTCTGCCCTCCGTTGTTGAGGATATCGGCGGACTGAATTTGTACGCGTGGAACACGACTCTGTTTGTTGCCGCATCAATTGTCGGATCCGTTTTTTCTGCCCGGATACTCTCGGTTTATGGTGCACGTGTTGCGTATCTGCTTGCCGTCATTGTCTTTTTTGCCGGCAGCCTGGCCTGTACCCTGGCGCCGCGCATGGACATTATGCTGCTCGGACGGGCGGTTCAGGGATTTGGTGGTGGTGTTATGTTCGCACTGTCTTACGCGATGATCAATTTAGTTTATGTCCCGGCGCTGTGGCCTCGTGCGATGGCATTGATTTCCGGTATGTGGGGCGTCGCAACACTAGTAGGTCCGGCAGTGGGTGGTATTTTTGCTGAGTTAAACGCGTGGCGTTATGCGTTTGGTGTGATGTTACCGCTGATGGTTGTTTATGGGCTCTTTTTGCTTACTATTATGCCGAAAAAGCAGAAAACAACAGAAAATGAGCCCGGTCAGCGCCTGCCTTTGATTCAGCTGACACTGCTGACTGCGGCAGTACTGATTGTTTCTGCGGGTAGCCTCAGTCCGGATGTGACGCTGAATGTGTTTGGTGTGGTGGCAGCATTACTGTTACTGATCCTGCTTGCGGTGGTTGAGCAGCGCAGTTCATCCCGTTTATTACCCCGCAATACATTCCGCCGCGGCAGCCATCATGCGGCGCTGTATATCACTATCTCCCTGCTGGCTATCGGCATGACCTGTGAAGTGTTTGTGCCGTATTTTCTTCAGCGTCTGCACGGGCAGTCACCACTGGCATCCGGTTATATGAGTGCGCTGATGGCGGCAGGCTGGACAGTCAGTGAGATAATCAGTGCCGGCTGGAAAGGCGCAAAAATGCGGGCAAGTATTCTGCTTGGTCCGTTGTTTGTCCTGGCGGGGCTGGTGTTACTGGCCCTGACGCTGTCTGTGCCGTCGGCGGGAACATGGGGCATTATGTCACCGATCCTGCTGGGGTTATCCCTGGTCGGGTTTGGTATCGGTTTTGGCTGGCCGCACCTGTTAACCCGTATTTTACAGGTTGCCGCGACAGAAGATAAAGAAGTTGCCGCCGCATCCATCACCACCGTACAGCTTTTTGCCACCGCACTCGGAGCCGCGCTTGCGGGCATGATTGTTAACGTCAACGGCTTCAATGACGGAACCCTTACAGGGGTAATGTCATCGGCTTACTGGCTGATGATGCTGCTGGCAATTGCACCGCTGATTGCTATCTTTACCGCCCGCCGTTGTGCCGCTATCTCTTACTGATTATCCCGTTTTTGATATGAGTTTATGCCGGAACAGTGTCTGTATTCTGTTCCGGTCTTTTTTTACACTAACCGGATGTTTTCTGTCAGGGTAGAAGTCAGTTATGTCTCAGTATCATCTTGCATTTGAAAAGCCAATCATTGAACTGGAAGAAAAAATCGAAGCACTGCAGTCGTTTAAAGCGCGCAGCGGTGATTTGGGTTTTGATCCGGATGACGAAATTGCCTGCCTGCGGCAAAAATGTGAAAAACTGACGCAATCAATCTATTCCGATCTGGGGGCATGGGAGATAGTGCAGCTCGCCCGTCACCCGCGCCGGCCTTATACCCTGGATTATATTAATCTTATTTTTACCGATTTTCAGGCGCTTGCCGGTGATCGTGCTTTTGCTGATGATAAAGCCATTGTCGGCGGACTGGCGCGTTTGTCCGGTAAACCGGTGATGGTTATCGGGCATCAGAAAGGGCGGGATACCAAAGAAAAACTGCTGCGTAATTTCGGGATGCCCTCACCGGAAGGCTATCGCAAAGCGCTGCGCTTAATGAAGATGGCGGAACGTTTTCATATGCCGGTACTGATTTTTATTGACTCTGCGGGTGCGTACCCGGGGATCGGGGCAGAAGAGCGGGGACAGGCAGAAGCGATAGCCCGCAACCTGCTGGAGATGTCGCGCTTAAAAACCCCGGTCATTTGTACTATTACCGGAGAAGGCTGCTCGGGCGGTGCGTTGGCAATTGGTGTCGGGGATCGCATCAATATGTTGCAGTACAGTACCTATGCGGCGATTTCACCGGAAGGCTGTGCCTCCATTTTGTGGAAAAGTGCCGACAAAGCACCGATGGCAGCGGAAGCCATGGGAATGACCGCTCCGCGTCTGAAAGCGTTGGGAATTATTGATACGGTTATTGAGGAGCCCGCCGGTGGTGCGCACCGGGATCATCAGAGTGCCGCAGATAAACTGCGTGAACAGTTACTCAGTGACTTGCGTGAATTATCCGCGCTGCCGGTGGATGAACTACTGGAACAGCGATATCAGAAATTACTGTCTTTTGGTCATTGCTGAGGACGGATTAGCCTGTTTGTGATAAGAATAGAGGAACGAATTTATCATGAAGAGGATGCGGTTGTGGCGCTCGACCTTAATTTACTCCCGGTTTTTCTGGCGGTTGCGGAACAGGGCAGTTTTACGGCGGCATCTGTCCGGCTCGGAATGCCGTCATCCAATGTCAGCCGCGCCATAAAACAACTGGAAACGCAGACCGGCTGCCGTCTTATTGAGCGCACGACCCGGCGTATGCGCCTGACAGCGCAGGGGCAGCAGTTATTTCAGCGTGTCAGACAAACAGACGAAATGCTGCGCGAAACATTGTCACAAATCCGTGATGCCGACGCACTGACCGGGAGCTTCCGGCTGACTGTTCCGGGTGAGGGCGGCGGGGAAATACTGGCTGCCATAATTGCCCGGTTTGCGGTAGCACATCCGGAATTACAGATCCGCTGTGATACCCGGCTGACACCGGCAGATATTATCAGTGATGATATTGATTTGTTGCTGACTTATCAGCGGGGAGGAATGGCTGACAGCAGTTATCACAGCCGCCTTATTCAGTCGTGGCCGAGCGTGGTGGTCGCCGCGCCTTCATTGCTTGCCCGCACCGGCATACCGGAATCCCCCTCTGATTTAACCAAACTCCCCTGTATTTCCAGCCTGAGTGCCCTGAACGGACAGCCGTGGATTTTCTGTAAACCTGACGGCAGTTTGTTTTCTTTGCGGATCAACAGCCATTACCAGGTCAACGGTGCGATCCTGGCAGGGGCCGCTGCCATTGAAGGGGTTGGTTTTGCGATTTTATCGCGCCACCTTTGTGAGCCGGCTATCCGCGAAGGTAAATTACAGGTGATCCGGTTCAGTGAAGAACCGGCATCTATCGAGCTGAGAGCCGTGTATGCCAGCCGCCGTGAGTTATCACCTGTTATCGACCGTTTCTTGCATTTTCTCGATATTTCGCTGCAAAATATCAACTGATTACGTGGTCAGTAACTGCGGAAAACTGTCTGTTTACCGGCGGCATCATATGCAATCACATCATACGCCTCTTTCATGTCTTTATATTCCATGCCGAGGCTGCCGGTCGGCATGCCCGGCACAGAAATCCCTTTTGCGGTTTCCGGCAGGGTATCAATAGCATCCAGCTGTCGGCCGGAACATGACCAATCACATATTTGCCATTGAGTGTAGCGAGGTGGCAGCTCATCAGGTTCATGGATGCGCCTGAATCGATCATCATTTTCTCAAGCTGAGCCTGCGGAACAATATTGGTTTGTACATCATAACCGGCTTTTTCCACGCCATCAGCCCACTGCCCGCAGCAGCCGCAGGTCGGCGATTTATACACAGTGACAGTGCCTTTTGCAGCCATCGCACCGGCTGAAAGTGTGGTGAATAAAGCGAGTGCCAAAACGGATTTGTTCATGAATATTCTCTGTAATTAATCGGATAATATTGATGAGATTAATGGTTTCCCTAAGGGGAAGGTCAAGACAGGGAACGTATAGTTGGATAGAGAAGTGTAAAGGTGGCGTTTGGTGCAACTGAGGTAACCGGTTGACGCATCTTCATTCTGTTTTTTTGCCGTATTACGATAACTCAGGGTTATATAATACGGGTGTGCTATGGAAAAAATTCATAATGTAAAACAGTATCCGATGGCGCTGGCATTGCCGGTGTTTATGGCATCAATGAACAGCAGTATTGTGAATGTGGCGGTGCCCTCACTGATTGAGGCATTTGATACACCATTCAGTAACATACAGTGGGTTATTGTGGTGTATCTCATTTCACTGACCAGCGCAGCGGTTGTCACCGGACAGGTCGGGGACAGAATTGACCGGCGGAAAGTGCTGTGTACGGCGGTATTTCTGTTCACACTCGCCTCTGCATTGTGTGGTCTCGCACCAACGGTGTTGTGGTTGATCGCCGGACGGGTGCTCCAGGGCATTGCTGCCGCGATGATGATGAACAGCACAATGGCACTGATTGCAGGTATGCGCACGGGACAGTCCGGCGGAAAAACCATGGGGTGGATTGGCGCACTTTCTGCCATGGGAACCGCTGCCGGACCGGCCTGCGGCGGCTGGCTCACCGGGCAATGGGGCTGGCCGGCGGTGTTTTTCATCAATGTCCCGGCGGGGATCGCGGCGCTCTTCTTTATTATCCGTTTCGTTAAGCCACAGCCGGTTTCATCCGGTCAGCGTCTTCCGGTAAACCGTACCGGCATTTTATTGTTGACACTTATCATTGCAATGTATTCATCCGGTATGATTATCAATGACGGAATGTGGCGCCTGCTGTTACTGGCAGCGGCGTGCGGCGGGGTACTGTTGTTCCTGCAGACTGAGCGGCGGACAACAAACCCGGTATTCCCTGTGGCGCTGATAAAGCAGCCTGCATTAATCACAGGGATGACTCTCAGTATTCTTGTTTCGACTGTTATGATGGCGCTGCTGGTCGCAGGTCCTTTCTGGCTGATGCACCAGCTTCATTTGTCGCCTTTACAGGCAGGACTGATGATGTCGTGCGGCCCTTTGGTTGCCGCCTTTACCGGGATCCCTGCCGGAAAACTGACAGATAAAATCGGTGCAGATAAAGTGGTTGTTTATGCGCTGATCATGATGACAGTTGGCTTTTCATTATTCACTCTATTGGGCATTGTGCCCCGCGCTGTTCTTTATCTGATTTTTATCGCGATTATTACCAG
This sequence comes from Morganella psychrotolerans, assembly GCF_001676055.1. GTDB lineage: Bacteria > Pseudomonadota > Gammaproteobacteria > Enterobacterales > Enterobacteriaceae > Morganella > Morganella psychrotolerans_B. The sequence goes on from NZ_LZEX01000005.1 coordinate 80,094, forward strand.
CGGATATGCCGCATTTCAGGCGGCAAATAACTCCTCCATTCTTTTCCGGATCGATTCACAGGAAAAAGGGCTGCTGGCGGGGTTGATTAATCTCTCACGTAATACCGGGCTGATAAACGGTGCAACGCTGATGGGAACCCTGTTTTCAGTCTCTGCGGGTTCGATTTCTCCGGGGAATGTGGCTGAGGAAAATATTGGGCACGGTTTTATATTGACGTTCGGGGTCGCCACCTGCTTAATGCTGATATCAACGGGTATTGCGCTGCGGTATTTACGCCGGCGCTGAATACGGAGCAACGGCTATGCTGAATATGGATCTTAATCTGCTGGCGACATTAAATGTGCTGCTGACGGAGGCCAATATTACCCGCGCTGCACAAAAGCAGGGCATGAGTGTCTCTGCAATGAGCCGTGCGCTGACCCGCCTGCGCGTGGTTCTCAATGACCCGCTGCTGGTAAAATCCGGGCGTTTCATGGTGCTGACACCTTATGCCGCCTCTGTCCGGCCCCGGGTAACACAGCTGATTGAACAGATTGAGCTGGTATTCAAAACGCCGGATGTACCCGATTTTATACAACTTAATCAGCAATTTACCTTGCGCGCATCAGCCGGTTTTGCTGAAAACTCCGGTGCATTACTGCTGGCCCGGATGCGGCAGGATGCGCCCGCTGTTACATTGCGTATTATCAGCAAAGAAGAAAAATATGGCAGAGGATTAAAAGAGGGAAAGCTGGATGCTGAAATTTCAGTCGTCAGCAATAATACTGAGCAGGAAATGAAAAGTCGTCTGCTGTTTTCAGACAAAATGGTCGGTGTGGTGAGTAAGACGCACCCGCTGACGCAGTTACCTGTGACGGCTGAAAATCTTCAACAATATGAATTTATCGGTATTGATCGCCGGGCACCGGGAGAAAGAACACAACCGGTATGTTGCATGAGTGGATCCGGTATTGCAATCAAGCCCGCCGTAATGCTGGTTTCCGGTTTTTCTGCGGCAATTGCGATAGCGGCAATGAGTGACCTGGTTGCCGTTGTACCAGCGCAGTTTACCGCTAATTTACGCAAGAACCTGTTTAGTTTCCGGTTGCCTTTTCCGGCTGAGGGACTGAATTTTTCATTATTATGGCATCCGCGCACTGATAATGACCCGGTACAAAAATGGTTCCGTGAATGTATTTTGCAGGTTTGTCGCGGGGATGAATAACACGGTTTTTTCTGATGAGGTGACAACGAATATAATGACAATACATCTGACAATCCAGATTATGGCCGCCGAAACAGTCATTTCAGCACCTTCCGGTGTAGTACGGATCCCTGTGGGTGACAGTGTTATTGATGGGTTTATGTTTCAGCATTCACCTGTAACGCCTTATGAAGCTGAAGTCGCCATTGAGCACATTGAGAACAGCATTATTCCTGTCCGGGCAAAATTGCCTGCCGGTGAGCTGATGTTGCATTGTGCGGATCGGCGGCTGAATTATTTATTCTACGGTGATAAAACAGATTATTTATTAACAACAGAAATAGAATGCGCCTTTAATGAGGTTGTTAATGTGATAAACGGCAGCCCGGTATCATCGACATCAATACCTTCGGATAAACAATTTACCGCATTTTTGCTGATCATCCGCGAGATTACTCATCATTGGGGGCTGGATGGTCTAATGCAGGATAATTGACGCCCTATAACATGCATATAGAATGACTCTTATCAAAATAAATTATAATATTTGTATTATTATTTCATGGTTGGCTGGAGACAGCCGAATATTGCATGATAACTGAGTTGAGTAAACATGAGCATATCCTTGATAAATAATATTAAATCTACAGCATCCCGGTTTTCTGCCGGTTATTTAGGTATGGTGCTGGGATTGATCGGCACCGGCATGGCATGGCGTTATGCCGCGGCAGAACAGGGCTATCCGGCGATCATCGGTGAAATGATTATCGGTGCGGGGTGTATTGTCTGGTTGGTGCTCGTGTCTCTTTTTATTATCAAAAGTCTCTGTTTTACTGAGCGTGTAACCGATGAATTCCGCCACCCGGTCGCCAGCGGTTTTTCCAGTTTATTGCCGGCAACCACCGTTTTGGTGGCGATGGGGCTGACACCTTATCTGCCGCTGTTTGCGAGCGTATTGTTCGGAATTGGTGCAGTCGCTCAGTTGGCTTATGCGGCCTGGCTTACCGGTTCCCAGTGGAAGGGGGAATACCCGAAAGCAGCGACAACCCCGGTGCTCTATCTTCCGACTGTTGCTAATAATTTTATCTGTGCAATGGCCTGCGGAGCGTTGGGTTATACCGATCTCGGCATTCTGTTTTTCGGGGCCGGGGTCTTTTCCTGGCTGAGTCTGGAGCCGGCTATTCTCAAGCGGATCCGTAGTGACGGGCTGATGGATGAAAAATCCAGGCTCTCGTTCGGTATCCAGCTTGCACCAGCCCTGGTTGCGTGCAGTGCCTACCTTGCTGTTAATCATAACCATATTGATTTCTTTGCTAAAATGCTGCTCGGCTACGGGCTTTTACAGCTCGTGTTTATGATCCGCCTCATTCCCTGGTTTACACAGCAGACATTCACATTGTCCTTCTGGAGCTTTTCATTCGGTGTCTCCGCGCTGGCGAAATCCTCGCTGAATATCAGCATGTCTTCAGATAATAAATTTATTCATCTGCTGGCATTCACACTGTTTATTTTTTCCAATGCTTTCATTCTGCTGCTGGTGGTTAATTCCCTGCGTTTATTGGTTAAAACCCGGCTCAGTCGTTCCGGTATTCCAGGACAAGATTAATTATCAGGATAATCAGTGAGATATCAAAATACAGTAATTACCGGTTATCAATTTGATTAATTATCAACCACTATTGTCAAAATGATATTATCAGCTCAGAGCTGGTTTTTGGTTTTCCCGGTTCTTTTGGCAATCCCCGGTCTGTATCAGTATAAATAGTGAACAATTTCACAAATCAGATTAAAACTCCGTTATCAATCACACTTTATTCCCTTTCCTGTCGCTGAACCCTTCTTCTGGTGTGGTTATTGCTTTAACCATCAGAGCAGTCCGTACTATCTGTGCTATAGCGGATTGTCATGGATTGAAAATAAAAATCACAATAAAACAAATAGTTAAAAATGAGTTCAGAGTTCAGATAGTCAAATTCACTTACAGGAGAGAAGAGATGTCTGATCAACAAAGTACGACGTCAGACCTTATCTACCAGCTCGAAGACAAGCCCCCGTTTTTACAGGCAATTATTGGTGCCGTAACACATTTACTCGCTATTTTTGTTCCGATGGTCACACCGGCTCTGATTGTCGGTACGGCACTGCAATTATCACCGGAAACTAATGCATATCTTGTTTCAATGGCGATGATTGCCTCCGGAGTGGGGACCTGGTTACAGGTGAATCGCTACGGAATGGTCGGCTCGGGCTTATTATCCATTCAATCCGTTAACTTTTCATTTGTGACCGTGATGATTGCCATAGGAACCAGCATGCGGGCTGATGGTATAAGTGAAGAGTTACTGTTATCCACCATTTTTGGTATCTCTTTCGCCGGCGCATTTTTAGTTGTGGGATCGTCTTTTATCCTGCCCTATTTGCGCCGTGTCATAACCCCGACAGTCAGTGGTGTTGTGGTTCTGATGATCGGGCTGAGCCTGATTAAAGTCGGTATTATTGATTTCGGCGGCGGTTTTTCAGCCAAATCATCAGGGACATTCGGTGATTATCAGAACATCGGTGTCGGATTATTAGTACTGCTGGTGGTAATTGGTTTTAACTGCTGCAAAAGCCCGCTGCTGCGCATGGGCGGGATCGCTATCGGGTTGATTGTCGGTTATATCTGCGCACTGTTCCTTGGAATGGTTGATTTTAGTCAGATGAGTAAAGCGGCATTTATCACCATCCCTGTTCCGTTCAAATATGGATTTTCATTTAATTTCGGGCATTTTCTTGTTGTTGCGATTATTTATCTGTTAAGTGTGCTGGAAGCGGTCGGGGATTTAACTGCCACCGCGCTGGTTTCCGGGCAGAAAATTCAGGGGCAGGAATTTCAGTCCCGTCTGAAAGGCGGCGTGATGGCAGACGGAATTGTCTCTGTTGCTGCATCTGCTATGAGTTCGCTGCCGTTGACAACCTTCGCACAGAATAATGGTGTCATCCAGATGACCGGCGTGGCATCCCGGCATGTGGGGAAAATTATTGCGGTGATTCTGGTGGTTCTCGGCTTATTTCCCGGTATTGGCTGGTTTTTCACCACCATTCCGGCGCCGGTCCTGGGTGGCGCGATGACACTGATGTTTTCCATGATAGCCATCGCCGGTATCCGCATTATTCTGTCAAATGGTTTGCGCCGCCGCGAAACCCTGATTGTTGCAACCTCTCTGGGACTGGGGCTGGGTGTGTCTTATGACCCCGCAGTATTCCATGTTCTGCCTCCGTCGCTCTATGCACTGGCAGAAAACCCGATTTGTATCGGGGGGATCACTGCTATTATTCTCAATCTAATCATCCCCGTCAGTAAGGAAGCCGAACCTGATGATGTGGAGGAAATAGCACCGGAAAAAGAGATCTGACAAAAAAACCGGTCAATACAGTGTATTGACCGGCTCATTGATGTGCTCTGAGTTACTGTGAAACGTTACCCGATGTTGAATTTATTTTTTGGGGACTTTCTTCACTGCTGATTCTAACTGCTTAATGCTCTTTTCCGGGGAAGGAAGATCCTCGGGCATGGTTCCGCCCAATTCATGAATAGTGTCCCTTACTTTTCTGCCCACCTCGAAATGAGTTTGGTTTGCGATTGTTTTATTTTTTACGTTATCCCGTCTTAATTTTTCTTCTGCCTGTGTTGCTCTAAACAGATTGGCTGCTAATTCGGTTGACCCCATATGGTCTAAAATCCGCTGTGAGTCTTTTAGTCCCTTACGCCGATGTATTCCTTTATGATCCAAGCCACCGTACAGTCCCTTGTACCCGTGGTTCTGAAAGACAGCAAAATCAATGCCGGTTTCCACACCTGCTTGTTGGGCGGTTTCAACTAATAATTTATTGTGTTCTTTCAATTCATTGCGCAGGAACAGGCGCTTTTCATCCTCTTTCAGACGCTTGAATTCTTTATTATCAGATAGCTCTTGTCGCCTGGTCTGAAGAGCAAAATATGTTTGCCCGGCAGCAATAACCGGTTTACTTGGATCGCCATTTTGCACAACGAGATAGCAGGCATAACGAGATAGTATTACATCCTTAAGCTTTCTTTGAGCACCCGAACCAATATTGACCATATCGAGGACATCCTCGAAATGGTCTTCAATATTATGACCGCTATGCAAACAAGCCTCTTTAGCCCGGTCTAATACTGGCGTGAAATGACGATATTCAGAGTACTCGAGAAGTTTTGATAGTTCTCGTGCAGACCAAAATTCGATACCTGACTCATCAATTTTCTTTATTTCTTCGAAGGGCTGGTGGTGACGATCCATGTATCAACCTCGCGTGTTGGTTTCTATGTCGAAATCTGGCTGGAAAATATAGCTTTATATAATATAAATACCGTTATCTCAGCCAAAAAACCTAATTGTACACACCAATCATGGGCTATTGTGATTTATTCTGTGATCCTCTGATAACAAAAAAGCCAGCTAATACAGGGTATCGGCTGGCTCGTTGATGTGCTCTGATTTACTGTGAAACGTTACTCGATGTTTTGGATCTGCTCGCGCATTTGCTCGATTAAGACTTTCAGTTCAATGGCGGAACTGGTGATATCGGCATTAATAGATTTTGAGGCAAGGGTGTTTGATTCGCGGTTAAACTCCTGCATCATAAAGTCCAGACGGCGACCGACGGCTTCTTTTTTCTTCAGGATGTTATGCGTTTCTTTCACATGTGCATCCAGGCGATCCAGTTCTTCGGCGACATCGATACGTTGTGCCAGCAGGATCAGCTCTTGTTCCAGGCGGTTCGGATCGACCTGAACCTGGGCATCATCCAGCTTGCCCTGAATGCGCTCGCGCTGCCATTGCAGGATATCCGGCATCTGTGCGCGGACTTTACGTGCTTCTTCCGTCACACCGTCCAGGCGCTGTTCGATTAAGACTTTCAGTGCCGCACCTTCGCGCTCACGGGCATCAATAAAGGATGTAATTGTTTCATCCAGTGCCGCCAGCAGCTCTTCACTGATCGCATCCAGATCCTGCTCCTGAGCCGACATCACTCCCGGCCAGCGCAGAATTTCCAGCGGATTGATTTCACCTTCGTGACTGTAATTTTTTACCCAGTTTGCGGAGGCAACGAGCTGTTTTGCCAGCTCTTCATTCATACTTAGCACACCTTGTGCGGCGCTGCTCAGTTCAAAACGAAGGTTACATTCCACTTTACCGCGTGTCAGACGCTGGCGCAGGCGCTCGCGGATCACCGGTTCCAGGCTGCGCAGTTGTTCCGGCAAACGGATGTAAGTTTCAAGGTAACGCTGGTTAACGGAGCGGAGTTCCCATGCGGCATTTCCCCACGGGCGTTTAACATCCTGACGGGCAAACGCAGTCATACTACGGATCATAATATCTGTCCTGATAATGGATTTATTGTTCTGATTATAGCGCTCTTATGTCGTTAAGGCATAGGCATTCGCGGGTTTAAGCCGTATAATGCGCGCCCAACAGTTAACTGAACCGGAGAATCACTATGAGTCAGTCATCACGTCCCGCAGGCCGCGGAACAGACCAGGTGCGTCCTATTACAATCACCCGTCATTATACCAAACACGCTGAAGGCTCTGTGCTGGTGGAGTTCGGTGATACTAAAGTGTTATGTAATGCCTCCGTTGAAGAAGGCGTTCCGCGTTTCCTGAAAGGTCAGGGACAGGGGTGGATTACGGCGGAATACGGCATGTTGCCGAGAGCGACTAATTCGCGGAATGCGCGCGAAGCAGCCCGTGGCAAGCAAACCGGTCGTACCATGGAAATCCAGCGTCTGATCGCCCGTTCATTACGTGCAGCGGTTGATCTGAAAAAGCTGGGCGAGTTTACTATCACACTTGATTGTGATGTTATCCAGGCCGACGGCGGTACACGCACTGCCGCTATCAGCGGTGCATGTGTTGCGCTGACTGATGCACTTAATCAGATGGTTGAGAAAGGTCAGCTGAAAGCCAGCCCGCTGAAATCAATGGTTGCTGCGGTTTCCGTGGGAATTGTGGATGGTGAGCCGCGCTGCGACCTGGAATATGTCGAAGATTCCGCCGCTGAAACAGATATGAATGTTGTTATGATTGATGACGGACGAATGATTGAAGTCCAGGGAACGGCAGAAGGTGAGCCGTTCAGTCATGATGAATTGCTGGCTTTACTGGCACTTGCCAGAGGCGGGCTGGATACTATTTTCGCCGCCCAGAAGGCGGCATTAGAAAATTAATCAGAAGGCGACGTGATAGTCGCCTTTTTTATACCTGTCATTTACCGGACAAAACCAGAAACCAGAGTCAGGAGATATCGATGAAAGCTTATCAGCGCGAATTTATTGAACTTGCGATGAAAAAACAGGTACTGAAATTTGGTGAGTTTACGCTGAAGTCCGGCCGGAAAAGCCCCTACTTTTTTAATGCCGGGCTATTTAATACCGGCCGGGACTTAGCGTTGCTCGGGCGTTTTTATGCATCGGCATTATGTGACAGCGGTGTGCAGTATGATGTGGTGTTCGGACCTGCCTATAAAGGTATTCCGATAGCAACCACCGCTGTTGTTGCACTGGCGGAGCATCATAATATTGATATGCCTTATTGCTTTAACCGCAAAGAAGCCAAAGATCACGGGGAAGGCGGAACGCTGGTCGGCAGTCCGCTGAGCGGGCGTATTATGGTTGTGGATGATGTGATTACTGCCGGAACCGCAATTCGTGAATCAATGGAAATCATCAGACAAAATAATGCCACTCTCGCGGGCGTTATGCTGAGCCTGGATCGTCAGGAGAAAGGACAGGGTGAGTTATCTGCGGTTCAGGAAGTGGAAAGAGATTACGGATGTCAGGTGTTTTCTATTATTACACTGAATGACCTGGTCAGTTTCCTGGCGGAAGATCCACAGATGAGTGAGCATCTGTGTGCGGTCCGTGCATATCGTGAACAATACGGAATTCAGGTCTGATACTGATTTTTGAAAAAAAAGCCCGCGCCCAATAGATCGGGCGGGGTGAGTAGTCTAACTAAAAAACGGGACTGCTACCGGCGGCTCTGAGTGCGGGAATATAAATGACTCCGGGTTTTCTGCCGGTATTACTGTAACTGTGCGAGAAGCAACGGCCAACGGACATCAAATTCCTGTGTCGGACGGTATTTAAATTCTGAGCGAACAAAACGCGATAACATACCTTCGCAGAAAGCGAGTAACTGAGATGCTAACAGGCTTTCATCATAAGTAAAACCACCACCGTCACGGATCCGCTTTTCTTTTAAAACCTGACGTAACTGGGCTTCGATACGCTCATATAGCTGATTAATACGGCTTTGCAGTTTATCCTGCTCAAACATCAGTGCGTGACCGGTCATGATTCGGGTCAGCCCCGGATTTTTTTCTGAAAACCCCAGGATCAGCATCAGAATAAGTTTTATCCGTAAAATGGTATCTTTCTCATCCTGAAGGATAAGGTTTATCCGCGAAATCAGTGAATCTTCAATAAAGACGATCAGGCTGTCGAACATCTTTGTTTTGCTGGAAAAATGCCGGTACAGCGCAGCTTCTGAGACGCCGACACTGGCGGCAAGTTTTGCGGTTGTTATCCGCTGGCTGCCGTCGCCGGACTCAAGCATCAGCGCAAGTGCCTGCAGAATTTCCTCGCGCCTGTTTTTCTTTTTTGTACTTTCTGCCATATCAGATAACACCCCTGCTTTAATGCAAAAACAAACCGGTCATCCGATAACCGCGCCTTTATTCAGCGCGATTATCAGAACGGCACCGGATATCACGGCGTTATTAGTATTATTGACGGCCTGAATGGCCGAATCCGCCGTCACCGCGTTCGCTTTCAGTGAACTCACTGACAATATTGAATTCAGCCTGAACAACAGGAACGATAATCATCTGTGCAATACGTTCGCCCGGTTCAATGGTAAAAGCTTTATCACCACGGTTCCAGACAGACACCATCAGCTGTCCCTGATAGTCAGAGTCAATGAGCCCGACCAGGTTACCCAGCACAACACCATGTTTGTGACCCAGGCCTGAACGCGGCAGAACCATTGCCGCCAGTGACGGATCAGCAATATGCACCGCTAATCCGGTTGGCAGCAGCAGTGTCTGACCGGGAAGCAACTCGGTTGCTGCGTCCAGACAAGCACGTAAATCCAGCCCGGCAGAGCCCGGGGTGGCATATGCCGGTAACGGAAATTCCCCGCCGATGCGCGGGTCAAGGATCTTAATGTCGATTTTTTTCGTCATAGTGTTTCAGTATTTCGTCCAGTAAGTGGTGGCTGAGCTCTGATTTGCTCATGTTCGGTAAACTTATATCGCCGGTGTGCCAGTATAAATGAAGGGCATTGTTGTCACTGTTAAAGCCTTGGTTTTCAACAGAAACATCGTTAGCGCAAATCATATCGAGTTGTTTTTTTGCCAACTTGCCGCGTGCGTATTCTTCCACATTTTGGGTTTCAGCTGCAAATCCAATCACAAACGGACGATTTTTGGTCAGTGCACCGACACCTGCAATCACATCAGGGTTTTTCACCATGGTAAAGGTTATTTCATCACCCTGTTTTTTAATTTTCTCACCGGAAATCTCTTTGGCACGATAATCAGCAACGGCGGCACAGCCGATAAAAATATGATGGTCGGGGGCGGCAAGCTGCGCGGCATCATTCATTTCACATGCGCTGACAACATCAATACGTTTAACACCCGGTGGTGTCGGCAATGTGACAGGACCTGTAATCAGGGTAACATCTGCGCCGCGCGCAGCGGCTGAGCGCGCAATAGCAAATCCCATTTTACCGGAGCTGTGATTACTGATGAAGCGGACAGGATCAAGGGCTTCACGTGTGGGTCCTGCGGTAATCGCAAGGCGGATACCGGCCATATCCTGTTTTTGCTGAAAATGATGTTCTGCTCTGGCGACAATCTCTGACGGATCGAGCATACGTCCCGGACCGACATCACCACAAGCCTGGCTGCCGCTGTCCGGTCCCCAGACAGCGAAACCAAGCTGTTCAAGGTGTGCCAGATTTTCCTGTGTGGTTTGTGCGTTATACATCTGCTGATTCATGGCCGGCGAAACGGCAATAGTGGCATCGGACGCCAGGCAGATAGTTGTGACCAGGTCATTTGCCATACCGGCACTCAGGCGGGCGATTAAATCTGCCGTGGCAGGTGCCAGAATAATGAGATCAGCCCATTTTCCGAGTTCGATATGTCCCATTGCAGCTTCGGCAGCAGGGTCAAGAACACTTTCCGCCACCGGGAAACCGGAAACGGCCTGAAGTGTTAAAGGGGTAATAAACGCGGTTGCCGCGGGGGTCATAGTGACACGGACAATAGCGCCCCGGTCACGGAGACGACGGACAATCTCAGGTGTTTTATAGGCCGCGATACCACCGCTGATGCCCAGAACAATCTGTTTTCCTGTCAGTGCAGACATTGTGCTTTATCCGGTTATTATTTGGAGATACGCGATTTTACCACAACCTCAGCGTATAGGTAGAGTGCTGTTTATTTATCCAGCTAAATAAACTTTTTTCTTCGGCGCCGCTCGCAAAAATCACGGTTTTTTGGCACAGAAATGCGGCAAGCCACCATACTTTTATCTGCAAAAAACGAAAAAGAGCAGGTGGTGTGGAGATGGATAACCCGATTATAAACGCAGATTTAATGCCGAGAGAGAAACTTATCGCCTATGGCGCCTCTGTGCTGAGTGATTCAGAGTTACTGGCTATTTTTTTACGGACAGGCAATCGTGAACTGCCGGTCAGGCAGTTTGCTGAATATTTATTAGATGTGTTTGGTTCATTGCACCGGTTGCTGACGGCGGGCTACGATGAGTTTAAGCCCCTCAAGGGTATCGGGGACAGTAAATACTGTCAGATGCAGGCCATTGTTGAGCTGTCACGGCGTTTTTTCAGCAGCCAGTTTCAGGAGATGCAATTTCTCAACAGCGCCTGTTCTGTCAAAGCGTATCTGCATCAGTTGATTATGTGGCAGGAGCGCGAGGTGTTCGTTGTGTTGTTTCTGAATAATCAGAATCAGCTGATTCGTTATGAGGAAATGTTTTCCGGAACGGTAAACTGTGTGGAGGTTCATCCCAGGGAAATTTTGCGTCTTGCACTCAAAGTGAATGCAGTCTCTGTTATACTGGCGCATAATCACCCTTCCGGTAATGAAAAACCCAGCCGGGCTGACCTTCTGCTGACAAAAAAGATTGCGCAGGTGTGTGAGCTGGTGGGGATTGGCGTGTTGGATCACCTGGTCGTCGGGAAATTCAATACGTTTTCATTTGCGGAACATGGGTTGATCTGATCAGTTTTTTTCGCATAAACACGCGATCTTTACTGTTCGGGTCTTGAGCGTTTGCGCCGGAAAGCGTATACTACGCCACCTTTGAGGATCTTGGGTTTGGCGAGAAGAGCCTATCTCAGCAAATTTTTGCTGGTTGACAGAGCACTTTCCCGGCGAGTCAAAAGTACGCTGAGATAGGCTCCTAAGCCTGACGAGGCAGCCTCACCCAATACAAAGCTCGAGCTGATTAGATTTTTGGAGAATAGACATGTCCCGAGTCTGCCAAGTTACTGGCAAGCGTCCGATGAGTGGTAACAACCGCTCACACGCATTAAATGCGACCAAACGTCGTTTTCTGCCGAACCTGCACTCTCACCGTTTCTGGGTTGAGTCTGAGAAGCGTTTCGTGACTCTGCGTGTATCTGCTAAAGGTATGCGTATCATTGACAAGAAGGGTATTGAGACAGTGTTAGCTGACTTACGTACCCGCGGTGAGAAGTACTAAGGAGCTGAAAAATGGCTAAAGGTATTCGCGAGAAAATTAAACTCGTTTCTTCTGAAGGTACAGGTCATTTCTATACCACTACGAAGAACAAACGTACAATGCCTGAGAAACTGGAACTGAAGAAATTCGATCCGGTTGTTCGCAAGCATGTTCTGTACAAAGAAGCAAAAATTAAGTAAGTTTTGCTTTCTGATTGAAAAAACCCAGCTTCGGCTGGGTTTTTTATTGTCTTCAGCAAGATGGTGTCATTTAATGACAGGTTGTACTGATATAATCCGGATTATTTTGCTTGTATGCCCTTATTCATTCAAACTACAGGTTTGTTGGCTGCATCCTGAATGACGTCGGGTATACCGGAAAAGATGTTGTCAGCACAGATAATGTTCATTACCTTAAAAAGAGAACTAACCTGAATGGATAAACATCCTTTTGCTATCCTCCATACTGAATCATCCTGCGGCTGGGGCGGGCAGGAAATACGGATCCTGACGGAGTCTCAGGGGATGATCAGGCGGGGATACCGTGTCGTTATTGTGTGCTGCCCGGATTCGGAAATATTGCGTCAGGCTCCCCGCTACGGGGTGGACGCTGTTGCGTTACCTATTTATAAAAAGCGCTGGACTGCACTGAAGTCGATGCGCCACTGGCTGAAACGACACGGCAGAGAGTTCGGTGTTATTAATACACACAGTTCAACCGATACCTGGCTTGTTGCTGCCGCCTGTGCAACGCTGACGGGAATGCCGCCTGTTGTCCGGACACGCCATGTATCCACTCAGGTATCGACATCTTTTATCACACGCTGGTTATATCTGCGGGCTTGCCGCCATATTGTTACCACGGGTGAAAAATTACGTCAGCACTTACATTCTCACAACAGATATCCGCTGTCGCACATGACATCCGTTCCCACCGGGATTGATACGGAACAATTTTTTCCGCAGGATAAACATGTAGCCCGCCGGCAATTGGGGATCCCGGACAAACGCACGATTGGTATTGTTGCCACAATGCGTACATGGAAAGGACATAAATATTTGCTGGAAAGCTGGAAAACATTGCACACAGAATATCCGGACTGGCAGATACTTTTTGTCGGGGACGGACCACAGCGTAAAAATCTGGCACCGATGGCGGAGTCTCTGAATTTATCAGAATCAGTGATTTTTTTAGGAAACCGTGACGATGTTCCGTTATGCCTCAATGCAATGGATATTTTTGTCTTACCCTCATTTGGTAATGAGGGTGTTCCGCAGGGGATCATGCAGGCAATGTTGTGTGAGTTACCTGTTATTTCCACAACGGTTGGCGCGATCACGGAGGCTGTCATTGATAATGAAACCGGGTTTATTGTTGAGCCCCGTAATGTTGAGCAACTGACAGATAAACTGCGTCAACTGATAAATGACGATGCGCTGAGATTAAAAATGAGTCAGGCAGCATTATGTCATGCAGAAAGAAACTTTAATATAAACAATATGCTGGATAAAATGGAAAATATATTAAAGGGATAGGATTTATCTTATCAGAGGCGTAGTATTCGTCTTGTTTATCAGAAAGCGCTGCTGGTTTTAATAATAATACGATATTTATACTGTACCTAATATAAATGCAGAGGATGTTAATTAACAAGGATGCGACAATAAATCATAATGCATTGATTTTAATGTGTTTTGTTATTTCTTGCTATTTCGGTACGACATTTATCAATAATTATCTGATTTATAATAACCATAGTGGTGAGTAGCAGGTTAAATATTTGAAAAGATTAACCCGCGCAGAAGGTTTGATGATATCTTACAAGAAGATATATACATTACCGGAAATACCGGAAAAACACATCCGACATGTTAGTCGTTCTCATTTATAGCGATATTGGCTATATGGCAGGCTGAGGCAAGGTAAGCGGAAATATGAAGATCGGTTTTATCGATGTGACAGTAACTATGTCATACGGCGGGATACAGACCGCTGTATGGGAATTAGCAAAGGTACTGTCTGATGAAGGTCACGAAGTCCATATTTTTGGCGGAGAGGGAGATATCCGGCCGGAACTTGGCGGACGTCCGGTGAAAATTCATACTTTTCCGTATATACCCCGCAAGCGGGTGCTGAATATCGGCAGTCGTTTTCAGAAAATAACGGAACGTTATTCCTTTGCCCGTCACGCGCGCCATCAGGTTCAGAAAGAGAACCTTGACTGGATTATTCTGACCAAGCCATTTGATTTTTTCTGGCCCCGCCTTTTACCAAAAGAAACAAAAACAAAGTTTTGTTTTATGAGCGGCGGTACCAGTTTTTTTCGCGGAGATCGCAAACTCAGCCAACGGCTGGATGCATGGGTGGCGTGCAGTCATTTTAATGCCTGGCAGATTCAGCATCATTATAAACAGTTTCCGTCCGTTATTTATAACGGTGTGGATACCACCCGGTTTAAGCCGATGGAAACCACGGTGCGCCAGACACTGGGTATTCATGATGATACCTTTTTGGTGGCATTTGCAGGTCGGTTAGTCGGCTGGAAAGGTGTCCGCTATGCGGTGGATGCCATCGCATTATTAAAAAATGATAATATAAAGCTGCTGGTCATTGGTGCGGGTGATGATTTACCTGCGCTACAGCGGCGGGCGACAGAAAAAGGTGTTCAGGATTGTGTTATTTTTCATCCGCCTGTGAGTCATGATGAATTACCGGCATGGTATGCTGCTGCAGATGCGGGTGTCTTTCCGAGTATCGGAGATGAGGCATTCGGGATTACCATTGCAGAAGCAATGGCGTGTGGCAAACCGGTGATTGGCAGTTATATCGGCGGAATTGCGGAAGTTATCGGAAACGAAGAACAAAGCGGTCTGCTTGTTCCGCCGGGAAATGCACAGGCCATTGCAGATGCAGTGAAGCAGCTGTATATGTTGCCTGACAGAGGGAAGGAAATGGGAGAGAATGCGCGCTTACGCATTGTCGGGCGTTATACCTGGCAGCATTCAGCCCACAGGCTTCTCAGGGTATTAAATGCAAATAATGATGAAAAACGAAGCTGAGCATTATGAAGATTGCTTATATTGATCCTTATCCTGTACCTGCTTACCGTGTCGCATCATTGCAAATTGTCCAGATGATTGATGCGATGGCACGCCGGGGATGCTCCGTTGAAATGGTATCGCCTCAGTCGTCCGTATCCGCAGACACTATTCTGGGACGCGCGATTGATGCGCGCGTCAGCTTCACCGGACTGAAAAATATCCGGAAAACCTGGTTTTTTCCGTTTAACAGTCAGAAAGTATTTAATTATCAGGTTTCTGCGTGGCTGAAAAAAAATCCGGTGGATGCCGTGTTCACGCGCAATCTGAAAATGGCATATTATTTGCTGAATAAGCATCCGGGCATTCCCTGCTTTTTTGAAAGCCACGAGGTTTTTTCTCAGTCATTCAGGGAGTCTCACGACCTTTCCGGCATTAAAAATCAGCGGAAACTGGCAAAGTTACTGAAAACAGAATCCATTGTTTATCGCGATGCGTCTGCGGTATTTGTCAAAACAGCGCTGATAAAAGTAGATGCACAGGCACTTTATAAGACAGATACTCCTGTTTATATCACCTCGAATGGTGTTGATTTACTGGCTGCCGGTGCGGTCACGGGTACGGTAAATTCAAAACAGAAAGACGCCAAAACGAATTTATTGTATCTGGGGAGCCTTCATCCCTGGAAAGGACTGCCGACAATTATTCACGCATTACCTGCGCTGGAGAATGTCACACTGAATGTTGCGGGTGGAAAACCCGAACAGATAGCAGAGCTGAAAGCGCTGGCTGAAACCTTAGAGGTTGCTGATCGTATCTGTTTTATGGGATATGTTGAGCCGGTTAACCGGTTTCAGGTTATCGCTGACGCGGATATCTGCGTGTTACCGCTGACAGACAGCAGTATGGGGGGGCGATATACTTCCCCGCTTAAACTATTTGAATATATGGCAATGAAAAAACCGGTTGTTATCTCTGATTTACCCTCCATCCGCAGTATTACCGGGGATGATATGGTTAATTTTGCCAAAAGCGGGGATGCCGCCAGTTTTGCAGGTACTATCCGCCGGATTATTGATGAACCTGCCAATGCAGCGCGTAAAACGGATTGTGCGTTTTCGTTTATTCTTGATAAATTTAACTGGGATAAATGTGCGGATGAGACACTTAATCTGATCAGTAATTCACTGTCTGCAAAATAACCCCTCCTTAAAATATAACCTGCTTGCGGAGTGTGTATGCCTGAATTACCAGAGGTCGAAACCAGCCGGCGCGGTATTGAGCCGCACCTTGTCGGTAACACTGTGCGCTATGTTGAAGTCAGAAACAGACGTCTGCGCTGGCCGGTGTCAGAGCAGATTGAACGCCTGAGTGACCGGCCTGTTCTCAGTGTACAGCGCAGAGCAAAATACCTGCTGATTGAATTACCGGAAGGGTGGATTATCATCCATCTGGGGATGTCAGGCAGTTTGCGGATCCTGTTGGAAGAGACCCCGGAAGAAAAACATGACCATGTGGATATGGTGATGGGTGACGGTAAAATTTTGCGCTATACCGATCCGCGCCGTTTTGGTGCCTGGCTGTGGGCTGATGATTTGGCAACCTGCTCCGTACTGGCACACCTCGGACCGGAGCCGCTGACGGATGAATTTAATGCACAATATCTGTTTGAAAAATCCCGTAAACGAAATACGCCGGTCAAAAGTTGGCTGATGGATAATAAAATTGTGGTCGGCGTCGGTAATATCTATGCGAATGAATCGCTGTTTATTGCACGGATCCACCCGTTACGGGCAGCGAAAGATCTGACCGAAGCAGAAACAGAGCGCCTGGTGGCGACAATCAAACAGGTATTGACGGAATCAATAAAACAGGGCGGAACTACGCTGAAAGACTTTTTACAGTCAGACGGAAAGCCCGGTTATTTTGCACAGGAATTATTTGTCTACGGAAAACAGGGTGAATGTTGCCCGAATTGCGGGAAACCGGTTGAAGTGGTGAAAGTCGGACAGCGGAGCACATTTTTCTGCCCCGCCTGTCAGCACTGATCAGCTTTTTCCCAGTTTTTTCAGCATTGCCTGTGCAACCGGCTCAGGCAAAAATGTAGACACATCACCATCATGCAGTGCCACATCTTTAATTAAAGATGAGGAAACAAACGATAAATTCTGTGAAGGCAGCAGAAACACACTCTCCAGCTCACTGGCAAAATGGCGGTTCATATTCGCGAGCTGCCACTCGTACTCAAAATCCGCAACAGAACGAACACCCCGGATAAGGACATTGGCGTTTTGTTTCTTCGCAAAATTTGCCATCAGTTCTGAAAAGCCGACCACTTCCACATTCGGAATATGGGTGCAGACTTTCTGTGCCAGCGCGACCCGTTCATCAAGGGTAAACATCGGGTTTTTACGGCTGCTGTCAGCGATAGCCAGCAAAATGTGATCAAACATTTTTGCAGCACGTTCAAGAATATCGATATGCCCGCAGGTGATTGGATCAAAGGTACCGGGGTAAATTGCGCGTGTTTTCATGATGCGGACTCATCTTTTTTGCCCATCGACCACAAGGCTGCGTACTTATTAAAGGTATATTGAGCGTTAACAAAAGCCAGTATAACGCCTTGTTTACCATCGAGAAACCCGGCTCTTAACAGCCAGGTTTTACAGAATGCACCGCCGGTATGTGTCAGGACAGAGAGAAACGAACAGCGTTGACCTGCCTGATAACGGGCCTGTGCCCAGTCTCCTGCGTAACGCAGCTGCTTTTGCTGAAACTCAATTAAATCGCGGCAGGTCAGGTGCAATACATCCCCTTTCAGTGTGATGATATTTGCGCCCTGCGTATTCACGGATTCATGAACCGCATTGTCGTTATACTGATATTGATCCCGCGGATAAAGCCGCAGGACATGATCCGGATACCAGCCGCTGTGCTTCATAAAACGTCCGAGAAACAAATTACGCCGGGCGAAACGGTAAACCGTATTCAGTTGCGGCGCACTCAAAGCCTGTTCAATTGATTGTTTTAATTCCGGCGTGACCCGTTCGTCGGTGTCCAGCATCAAAATATAGTCGCCGGTGGCATACTGTTGCGCAAGCTGACGCTGGCGTCCGAAACCCGGCCAGACCAGGTTCTCATATACCTGTGCCCCGGACTCACGGGCAATTTGCGCAGTATTGTCCTGACTGCCGGAATCCAGCACGATAATTTCATCCGCCAGACCTTGTACGGAAAGCAGGCAATCGCGGATGACATCGGCATTATTTTTGCTGATCATCACGACAGAAAGACGTTTTATCTCCGGCATCAGTGCCCCCGTTGTGGCAGATACGGACTGAGCAATTGCAGCAGACGGTGAAGTGCGCCCTGATTTTCATGGAGAACCTCAGCGGCATGGCGACCGCAGTACAGGCGATAATCTTCATCATCCAGCAAATTACAGACAGCGTCACTGAGGCTTTTTTCATCCGTAACAGTGATCAGCGCATCAGCCTGCTGTAACTTGCCGCAAATATTATTGAAATTAAAGGTATGCGGTCCCATCAGTACCGGAAGTGCATGTGCTGCGGCTTCCAGCGGATTATGTCCGCCGCGCTCAACCAGGCTGCCGCCGACAAACGCAATATCTGCCAGTCCGTACAGAAGCATCAGTTCGCCCATGCTGTCACCGACGACAACTTGTGTTTCCGGCGCAGGTATGGTGTTTTTACTGCGCATCACATAGGTTAACCCAGCTTTTTCTGTCAGTTCACGGGCTTTTGCAAATCGCTCAGGATGACGGGGAACAAGGATGAGTAACAGATTCGGATAGCGGGCGAGCAGTGTTTTGTGGGTATTGAGAATAATATCTTCTTCGCCTTCGTGAGTGCTGGTTGCTATCCAGACCGGACGGCGGGCAGCCCACTGACGGCGCAATGCCACTGCTTTTGCGGCCAGTTCGGGAGTGACGGAAATATCAAATTTCAGGCTGCCGGTAACGTGTAACTGCTGGCGGCGCAATCCCAGCGCAATAAAGCGATCACCATCTTCCTGATTTTGGGCAGCGACCAGGGTTATCCGGTTTAAAATAGTTTTGACAAAATTGGCGACTTTCTGATAACCCGCGGCTGATCGCGCGGAAAGACGGGCATTCGCAATAACCAGCGGAATTTTGCGCCGGTGCAGCTGCGTTATCATATTCGGCCACAGCTCGGTTTCCATGACAATCACCAGACACGGCTGAACAGTATTAATAAACCGTTTCATGGAGCCGGGTAAGTCATAAGGCAGATAGACATGGAAAACATCATCACCCAGTGCGGATAATACACGCTCTGAGCCGGTTGGTGTCATGGTGGTAACCGTGATGGGCAGGGTCGGATAATGGTGGCGCAATGCACGGACAAGGGGAACTGCGGCGAGAGTTTCACCCACAGACACCGAGTGCAGAACAATGCCGCCGACACCGGTTTTCCCTTTACAGAAACCATAACGTTCGGCCCAGCGCTTGCGGTAGGCAGGAGAACGGCGGCTGCGCCATAACAGACGTAACCAGATAAGAGGTTGAATGAGGTAAAGTAATACCTGGTATACGCGCAGTAACATTTTATCAGTTTCGCAGATAAGATTGCGGTAATAATAGCATAAAACTAACACGAATAGCGCATTAAAAAGCATAAACCCGGTGTGGATAATGGCTGGTTTACTGCTATCCGGCACATCACTCTGTGATGATCTGTTAATACTCCGGCTATTTATTTATGGTACGCTGTAGCTCTGATTTTTACGGATAATCTCCCTGATTTCTGCCAGATAATGAATGGAACGCCTATGCAAACAGCATCCGCCCCGGTACAGCGTATTTTAGTGATAAAGCTCCGTCATCACGGAGATACCCTGCTGATAACACCTGTAATTAATACTTTGAATGCTAATTATCCGGATGCTGAGGTCGATGTCCTGCTGTATAAAGAAACTGCGCCTGTGCTGAGCAGCCATCCCGGGGTCAGCCATATTTTTTCGATGGACAGGCAGTGGCGTAAAGAGGGGCTGAAGCGGCGTATCGGGCATGAATGGCGCTTGCTTAAATCATTGCGGCAACGCCGGTATGACATTGTGATTAATCTGGCCGATCAATGGTACAGCGCCATTGTTACCCGGTTTACCGGTGCCCGGATACGGGTGGGGCTGGACTTATGGAAACGGCAAAGTATTTTCTGGAAAAAATGCTATACCCTGCTGGCGGATACGTCTCAGGAAGAGTCCATGCATACGGTTGAGCAGAACCTGAACGGACTGACCCCGCTGAATCTGCCGGTAACGGATAATACGGTCACCATGGCTTACTCAGAGGCTGACCGGCAGCAGACAGAGCAACTGTTGCAGAGTAAACATATCACCGGCGATTATATTGTGGTGCAGCCGACATCCCGCTGGTTTTATAAATGCTGGGAAGAGGACAAAATGAGTGAGGTGATTCAGGCGCTGGCAGATGACGGGCATCAGATTGTGCTCAGCAGCGGCCCGGATCCCCGTGAATTACAGATGGTGGAGACAATTCTTGCACCTTGTACTCAGGCGGTGGCGGAAGGCAAAATTGTGTCTGTTGCCGGTGAACTGGCGCTGCCGCAACTTGCGGCACTGATTGACCGGGCAAAACTGTATATTGGTGTAGATTCTGTCCCGATGCATATGGCCGCCGCACTGAAAACGCCGATGGTGGCACTGTTTGGTCCGACAAAACTGATTTTCTGGTCCCCCTGGCAGGCAACCGGCAGGATAATTAAAGCCTCGGATTACGGCGACCAGCCGGATCCGGATGAGGTCGATACCAGGGCTGATGATCGCTATCTGGGCGCAATACCGGCAGATGTGGTGATTGCCGCAGCACGGAGCTACTTATGAAAAATCTGCGTTTAGCGATTGTCCGCCAGAAATATCGCCCTGACGGCGGCGCGGAGCGGTTTGTTTCCCGCGCTCTGGAAGCATTGGATAAGCAAAACCTGGAGCTGAATGTGATCACCCGCTCCTGGCAGGGAGCAACAGCACCCGGCTGGCATATCCATGTGGTCAATCCGGTAAAATGGGGACGTATCAGCCGTGAACGCGGGTTTGCCAATGCGGCCCGCGCCTGCTGGCAGGCAGAAAAATTTGATATTGTTCAAAGTCATGAGCGCATCGCCGGATGCGATATTTATCGTGCGGGCGATGGTGTTCACCGTCGCTGGCTGTTACAGCGGGCGCGGGTTTTGCCGGGCTGGCGGGCTAAATTATTGTTTGCCTCACCGTATCACCGTTATGTGATGAAAGCAGAACAGGCGATGTACCACGATGTGCATTTTAAGCAGGTAATTTGTAACTCTGAGATGGTAAAAAAAGAGGTAATGGAAGACTTTGGGCTTTCTGAATCACAGATTACTGTTATCTATAATGCAATTGATTCAACCCGGTTTTATCCGGCGACGGAAGAAGAGCGTCTGCGGTTGCGCCGGGAGCAGGGTATTCCGGCGGCAGCAAAATGCCTGATTTATGTCGGTTCCGGGTTTGAGCGCAAGGGACTGGCCGCGGCGATCAAAGCCGTCAGCCGTAATAATGATACCCGGTTGCTGGTTGCCGGGCAGGATAAAGATGAAAAAGCATACCGTCAGCTGGCGTCGTCACTGGGTTGCGCGGATCGTATCCATTTTCTCGGTATGCAGAAACAGACATTGCCGCTCTATCAGATGTGTGACGGGTTACTGCTCCCGACTCTGTATGATCCGTTCCCGAATGTGGTTCTGGAAGCGATGGCCTGCGGATTACCGGTGATCACCAGTACAACCTGCGGCGGCGCTGAATTTATTACGCAGGGTGAAGAGGGATTTGTCTGTGATGCCCTTGATATTGACGGGCTGGCTGATGCTGTTGCACAGCTGCCCTGTAATCATCTGAACAATGCGATGTCTGAACGTGCCCGGCTGCGGATTTTACCGCATACGCCGGCGGCACTGTCACAGCAACTGATAGATCTCTACGGGCGCGTACTGTCGACATGAAACAGCATATCTTATTTATTATTGACGGATTACCCGGCGGCGGTGCAGAAAGAGTCGTACTGCGCCTGAGTCAGGGGTTAGTTCAGGCAGGCTATGATGTCACGCTTCTGGCACTGAGTGCTGTGCGGGATTATGAGATTCCGGACGGTGTAGATTATCAGGTTTGTGAAGATACCTATCACGGGCTGTTCCGGCGTCAGACAGAAATAAAACGCCGTGCGGCAAAAATGGATACCTTGTTATCCGCTCTGTTTGCCTGCAAAGGTATTCCGGCGCTGGTGGTGTCGAATTTACATAAAACAGACCGTATTGTGGTGCAGTCCCGTGTACTTGCCGGGCTAAATGTCTGGTTTTGCCTGCACGGAATGTATTCCGCGAGTTATCTGGGCAATAAAACCGGCCTTCGCCGGGCGCTGAAGCAGGCTAAAATCCGCAAAGTGTATGACGGGCGTAATATTATCGGCGTGTCTGATGCGGTCTGCCGTGATGTGTGTGACACGGTGGGTGTAAAACCCGCGCGGTGTGTGACTATCTATAACCCGTTTGATGTAACGGATATTCAGCAGCAGGCGTCGGCAGAAAACCCGTATCAGGGACAGGATTATATGATCCATCTCGGGCGTTTTCACGAAGTGAAACGCCAGGACCGGCTGCTTGCCGCATTCGCTCTGGCTGATTTACCGTGTAAATTACTGCTTGCGGGGCAGGGCTCCCCGGATGCCACACAGGCACTGAAAATGCAGGCGACAGATTTAGGGCTGGAAAACAAAGTTGAATTTATAGGTTTTCAGACCAACCCGATGCCGCTTATCCGTGGGGCAAAAGCCGTGTTATTAAGTTCTGATAATGAAGGGTTGCCGACAGTACTGATTGAGTCATTAATGTGTGATACGCCGGTTGTCAGTACGCATTGTCCGGGCGGAGTCAGTGAAATTATGGTGGGTGAGCTGGAAAATTATTTATCTGCACTGACCCCGGAGAGCCTGGCAGAAAAAATTCGCCTGGTGTATGAATCTCCGCCGGTTATCACGCCGGCGATGTATCAGAAGTTTGAGCAGCAGACGATAATTCAGCAGTACTGTGATTTAATTCAGCCCGTTCCCGGGAAAAATGTGTGAGGAATACAACCATGACGAAGCCCGCATTTATCATCACCCTGGATACCGAAGGGGATAATCTCTGGGAGTCCGGTCCGGTCATCACCACGCAGAACACCCGTTTTTTGCCACGATTCCAGGCACTATGTGAAAAGTTCGCGTTTAAACCCGTCTGGCTGACTAACTATGAAATGGCAGCAGATGATGCCTATATTGAATTTGCACAGGATGTGATTGCGCGGCAGACCGGGGAAATCGGTATGCATCTGCACGCATGGAACAGCCCGCCACTGAAAGCACTGACCACGGATGACGATCGTTTTCAGCCGTACCTGATTGAATTTCCTGACGATGTGATGAAAGAAAAAATCAATGTCATGACATCCCTGCTGGAAGAAAAACTTCAGACTAAAATGGTCAGCCACCGTTCAGGTCGCTGGGCATTCAATGAAAAATACGCACAGTTGCTGGCTGAGTTTGGTTATCTGACGGATTGCTCTGTTACCCCCGGCGTAAACTGGGCGTATACATCAGGCGCACCGGCACCGCTCGGCAAAGGCGGCACAAATTACCTGAATTTCCGGGCTGATGCGTATTTTATGGATCTCAATGATATCAGCCGTGCGGGCAATTCAGCACTGTTACAGGTACCTATGAGTATTCAGAACCGCCATTCGCCGCTGATGAACAGCCTGAAACAGTTTTATGACGGATTGCGCGGTAAAAAGCGCTCGCCATCCGTTAATTGGTTAAGGCCAAAAGGCGGCAATCTGCTGCAGATGCAACAGGTGGTGGATACCTGTCTGGCACAAGGGCATGACCATATTGAATTTATGCTGCATTCGTCTGAATTTATGCCGGGCGGCAGCCCGACATTCAAGGATGAAGCGGCGATTGATGCGCTGTATGACGACCTGGAGCAGCTCTTTGCCTATATTGCACAACGGGCGGAAGGCATGACACTGGCGGAGTTTTATCAGCGGAAACTGACGCAGCGCACTGCGTCTTAGCGCATACCGTGTGCAGTCATGGCGGCGAGGACATCATCTGCCGTCACTGATACTAAATCGCCGTCCGGTGAAGTCAGCGCAAACTGACCTTTGCCATAGCCACCGATAAGCCCCGGGTCTGTCGGGCCGTACAGGGTAATATTCGGTTTATCCAGTGCGGCGGTCAGGTGGCTCAGCCCGGTATCAACCGAAATCACACCTTCAGCCCCGGCAATTTCAGCAGCAACTTCAGCCAGTGATAATTTAGGCAGCACATGCACATGCGGAAAACCATCCGCCAGGCGCAGTGCGCGCTCTTGCTCATGTGGCGCACCCCAAGGCAGCCGGATATGCAGACCGCTGTCTGTCAGCTGTGAAAACAGTGCCCGCCAGTGAGATTCCGGCCAGTGTTTGGCATCACGGGTTGTGGCATGCAGACAGACAAGATAGGGCGCAGAGTCTGTTGTGGTTGTGCTGTTATTCAGAAAGTGGGTGGCAATTGAATAATCACCCTGAATCTCCGGTTTTTCATAACCCAGACTCAGAGCAAAAAGCCGGCGGATGCGCTCAACAGCATGTTGTTGTTTACTGACGGCGTGTTTTACATCATAAAAAAAAACTGGCCAGTGGCTCGCGGATACTGTGCCGGTCATAGCCGTGTTTGCGTCCATGCGCCAGCCGAGTCACCAGCAGCGCACTCTTGATAAGCCCCTGGGCATCAATCACCGCATCATAATCACGGGATTGTATGGTTTCTCTGAACTGACGGCGTTCCTGGCGGATATCGCTGCGAAACCAGTTTTTCCGCCAGCGGCGGATAGCAACAGGGATAACGCGATCGACGGCCGGGTGCCAGCCCGGGATCTGTGCAAAGCCTTCTTCCGCAACCCAGTCAAATCGGATACCGGGGATCGCCCGCGCGGCATCAGTCAGTGCGGGCAATGTATGCAGCACATCGCCCATGGAAGAGGTTTTGACAATTAACACACGGTGCATGGCGGAGTGCTCTTGAGTAAATCATCGAGTTCTGACAGAACACGTTCCGGCTGAATATCGACCAGACTCTGATGGTATCCCTCGTGCGCATCGCCTTTGCGGACCTTGTGATAGCCGGTGATAAGGCGGATAACGCGGGCTTTTTCTGACAGCGGCGGCGTGAAATCCGGGCTGCTCGGACCATATAAAGCGACCAGCGGGCGATCCAGTGCTGCTGCCACATGCATCAGACCGGAATCATTAGAGATAACAGCGTGGCAACCTGCGATCAGGTTAACCGCCTGTTCCAGCGAGGTTTTCCCTGCGAGATTCAGACAGTTACCACGTTGTTCATCACTGAGCCCGGCAAGAATATCTTCTCCGGCGGCGTGATCTTTTTCTGAGCCGAACAGGATGATTTGAAAATCACGCTCATCAATGAGTTTTTTGGCTAATTCACCGTAGTGATAATGCGGCCAGCGTTTGGCGGGACCGAATTCCGCACCGGGACAGAACCCGATAACCGGGCGGTGATCGCCGATATTAAATGCCGCCATACTTTCAGCGATATCTTCATCGCGCACCACCAGCTTCGGCCATAGCAACGGCTGCGGGATAGCCCCGGCATCCGGCACATCTGTCTTGTCGTACGCGAGTGCAACATAGCGCTGAACCATCAGCGGGAAAGCCGGTTTATCAAGTTTCCGGTGATCGTTAAGCAGCCCGTAACGCATTTCACCCAGCCAGCCGGTACGTACCGGAATTTTTGCAAAAAATGGTACCAGGGCTGATTTGAATGAGTTTGGCAGCACATAAGCACGATCATACTTATTATCACGCAGGGCATGACCAAGACGCCGGCGCTCGCCAAGGGCAAATGCACCGTGACCCAGCGGCATGGCGATTGCTTCATCCACTTCCGGCATTTTTTCCAGCAGCGGACGGCACCACGCAGGAGCCATCACATCTATTGTTGCCTGCGGATAACGTGTTTTCAGGGTACGGTAAAGGCTTTGTGACATCATCATGTCACCGACCCACGATGGCCCGATCACCAGAATTTTCATGTGTGTTTACTTAATTTCCCTGATTTAACCAAATCATGTATTCGTGAACACCTTCGGCAACGGTTTTAAATTTGCCGGGATAGCCCGTCGCGCGCAGGTTAGTTAAATCTGCCTGCGTATATGCCTGGTAACGGCCTTTGAGTTTTTCCGGGAATTCAATGTAATCAAGCGTACACTGACGATTACTGTGGAAACCGGTTACTGCATCAGCGACAGCCTGAAATGATTCCGCACGACCGGTACCGCAGTTAAAAATCCCTGATTTGGCATTTTTCCAGAACCACAGATTAACGGCAGCAACATCACCCACATAGATGAAATCGCGCAGGAAATTTTCGCTTCCTGAGAATAATTTCGGGTTTTCACCGTTTAAAATCTGGTTGTTAAGATGGAAAGCGACGCTTGCCATGCTGCCTTTATGACCTTCGCGCGGACCATAGACATTAAAGTAACGGAATCCGCAGATCTGTGACTCTGCATCCGGCAGAACATCGCGGACATGCTGGTCAAACAGGAACTTTGAATAACCATATACATTTAATGGTTTTTCAAATTGGCGATCTTCAATAAAGTTATCGCTGCGCCCGCCGTAGGTTGCGGCAGAAGAGGCATACAGGAACGGAATGCGGCGATCCAGGCAATAATCCAGCAGCTCTTTGGAGTATTGATAGTTGTTATCCATCATATACTTGCCATCCCACACGGTTGTGGAAGAGCACGCACCTTCATGGAAAACAGCCTCGATATCCCCGAAATCATCCCCGGCAATAATACCGGCGATAAAATCTTCTTTATCAATATAATCGGTGATATCGAGATCAACCAGATTCACAAATTTTGTGCCGTCTTTCAGGTTATCTACCACTAAAATATCAGTGTAACCGTCATCGTTAAGTGCTTTTACAATATTGCTGCCGATAAATCCGGCACCGCCGGTGACAATAATCATCACGCATTCCTCTGTTCGGGTTCATTTAAGAAAATGAAAAAATCACTGATCCCATAATAGCATTGAAGCGCGGGAGACGTGGATGAAAAATTATATCCGCACCGCAATGCGGGTATACAGATTAAATTCAGCTTAAAAAAAACCACCGGTAAAAACCACAATCCGGCAAAGTATTGCAAATTCAGGTATTATTCAGCGTCTTTACTCTATTTTTCGGGAACGATTACGCTTGTGAAAATAAGCCGGTCCAAATAAGCCAATGAAAAAAATCTGCCTGTTATTAATTGCCCTTCTGATAGCCGTTTTGTTTTATACGGATGCGAATCAGGGCGCCGCGCACAGCATAAAAACGGCGTTATTTACCCTTTTATTCTTGCTGACCTGCGGATTACTGACCCGGTACAGATCCGGGAAGATAATCGCCGCAATACTGGTGCTGTTTTTCTGTGCGGTACAGGGAATGCGGATTTTTTTATGGCAGGAGTATCAGTCTGCGTTCAGTGAGGCACTGGCAGAAACGTTCCTGGCAACCACAACGGATGAAGCGCAGGCAATGTCTTTGATGTACTGGCCGTATCTGCTGGTATTTCTGTTTATCACACTATTGTTTTATGTGTTCTGCCGGGCAATCGGACGCTGCTTTTCTGTCCGGACACTGCGCTGTGCGGGCGGGCTCTTCCTTGTGTATCTGGTTGTCAGCGGGTCACTGTATTATTTTAACGGTAAATCCCGCTCGGATGATTTTGTCTGGGGAGAAACACTGACCAAACACACCCCGTTCTATGACCTGGGGGAATTCTTCCGTGTGCAGCACATGCAGAAAATGGTCAATGACGTGAAAACGTACCAGCCTGATTTTCATTATGACGTCGTAAATGATGAGATTGAAAACTATGTCCTGGTGATAGGTGAATCGGCGCGCCGCAGCGATTTGAGTCTATACGGACGGGCGGAGGACACGACACCGCTGGCTGTAGCACAGCAAAAAAATATGCTGGTGTTTAATCAGGCGGTATCCCCTGCGCCGGTGACGATTTTATCCGTCCCGGTGTCTGTCTCTAATATTCCCCTCGGACAAACCGGACATTTTTCTGATTATGCAGACAATATTCTGACCCTGGCACAATCTGCCGGGCTGAAAACGCACTGGTACAGCAACCAGGGCGTCGGCGGGCTGGGTTACGGGCTGATTGCGGCGATCTCTTTCCGCGCGCAAACGTCACGCTGGAATGACAGTATGGTGGATGACCGGACGTTGCTGCCGGATCTTGATGCTGCATTGAAACAACCCGGGCGTAAACTGATAGTTCTGCATATCTACGGCAGCCATTCACCGGCCTGTAAGCGGGTAGCAGACAAAATTGTTATCCCGTTCACCGGAGAGCGGGAAGAAGACTGCTACCTTAATTCTGTTTATTATACAGATGAATTGCTGGGCGAAATTACTTCCCGTCTGGCGGACAGCCGTTCATCCATGCTGTATTTTTCTGATCACGGGATGATCCGCAAAACCGACGGCGGCGGGGAAACGGAGTATGCCCACGGAATAGCTTCGCCGGTTAAAGCCGCTTTTGATATCCCGATGTATATCTGGTACAGCGAAAAACTGACCGGTAACTATCCGCGCGGTGAAAAAATAAATGCACTTTACTCCGGCAGCTCAGATTACTGGCTTATCAGCGACTGGCTGGGGTTACGCCAGCACGACAAGCAGCGGTGTGCTTCTCCGTTATCTGACTGTTATCAGCCGCCACAAGATATTCAGGTAATGGACGGTAACAAAGTTCTGCATAATTATAGTAGTCTGAAGCCTGAATAATTCATCTGTATTAAGAGAAAAATAATGAACCAACCGACTTTTTTCCGCCTGCCGCTACTGTTTGTTCTGAGTTATCTATTGATAATGATGGGGAATCTGATCCTCAATATTTATCCGCAGGTCAGTAATCACGGAGAAACAATATCACTGTGGAATTATTTATCCCCTGTTTTGGGGCACCATTTTATTCAGATGACCGGGCAATTTGCGCTGGTTTCATTATTTTTTTATCACACGCGGATAACGCTGCTGAACCGGAAATCAGTTCTCGGGGTTATCGGGCTGGCGATTTTTCTTTATGCCGTAAACTATGCTCTCGCCATGCTGAAAATGACAGTAATACGGTCTGTTCTTCAGGATTATGGTCCGGATAAATTTGATTTTTCACTGCTTATAAAATTGGTAAGCCTGGCAGATTTATTGATTTATCTGGTGTCATTCTTAGTGTTGTATCTGGCGGTTCGTCTGACGGCTGATCGCTATATTAAGAACACACAGCCATTCCTGCTGACAGCGGAAACATCACCGGTTATTTATGGCGTATTATTCAGCACAGGTATGGTGTACCTGATGTGGTTAATTTCGCTGAGTGCATTTTCGATGATAGCAGGCAATCTTTCGGGGATCAGTCCGAAAATGCTGACACAAAGTATACTGAGTGTTGCGATTAACCTGATTATTTCCGGTGGTGTTATTTTCCTGTGTATCCGCAAAATCTTCCCTGTAAAAGAGAGTACGCTGCGGGTTCGTGAGCTGACTATCTCTGTTATTACCACGGTAATATTGAGTATTGTGTTAATGATTGCGATCGCTGCAATATTTATATTCATTCTGATGGGTGATAATTTTTATCTGAGCGCGGTCAGGCTGGAAAACGGATTTATCGGATGTGCTGTGGTATCTGCTGTACTTATATTGTTGCTCAGCCGGAAAGTTATTCGTTTCGTATTCCGGACTTAATGGACAAATTCAGGGATGTGACAAATGAAGGATTCAGTACCGTCAGACGGAA
Organism: Morganella psychrotolerans; assembly: GCF_001676055.1. Lineage (GTDB taxonomy): Bacteria > Pseudomonadota > Gammaproteobacteria > Enterobacterales > Enterobacteriaceae > Morganella > Morganella psychrotolerans_B. Next base: position 110,019 of record NZ_LZEX01000005.1, read on the forward strand.
TGTCATTTTTCCGTCTGCCATGTGTATTTACGGCCACCTGGATGATTGCCGGGGCTATCTGGATTTACCAGATCCTGCCGGCCATCTTCAGTAATGCATACTATATTTTACCTGTATTTCAGTTAGAAACCTATTCTGAATGGGTTGTTTACGCCCCGCTTTTGTTTATATTCACCTCTTTTTTGTTTTATTACCGTCACCTTTGCCGGACAGACAGCCGTTCACTGATCCTTGTGGCGGGCATGGCAGTTATCTGGTTTATTGTGCTTAAACTTGCCGGTCTGATGCAGCTTACGGTGCTCGCAAACCTCGGTCGCGATCAGCCATATATGGCACCGCCGCCGGTACTGGCGATTTACGGGCTGTATCTTTTAAAACTGTTGATTACGATGGCGGCACTCTGGCTTATTGCCACAGGAATGACCCGTTCCCGGGTTAAAACCGATGCGATATATAAAATAGCCCCCCATAATAACGGGATAGTTCATAATATCCTGCTGACATCGCTGACTGTTTATCTCTGCGCGCTGCTCCCGTTAATTCTTCTTTTCTTTTATGTCAGTCTTTTTGGCGGGGAAGCAATATTGCAGGAAATTATTATGTTATTTACGATCGGGCTGAGAAATATATTGCCTGATCTGCTGGTACTGGCGGGAATATTAATCACCGCACTGTATGGTGCATTCGGATACAACGGGGAAAAATTACGCACCAGACGGTTATTATTAACCGGTTTAGCGGGTGGGTTGATTGTATTTCTTATGAGCAGCGGCGCAATATATGCGGTGCTGTCCTCATCTTATATCCGGGAATACCGGGGACCGGACTCGGTGGCTATTTTGCTCCGTATCGCCGGGTATGCATCAATGGTCATTGCCGCACTGGTTATCCGTTATATGGTGAAACGGATTTTCCGGGCGGGTAAGGATGTATCGCATGCTGAAAACAACTGATGTTACTTTTTTCCGCCTGCCGTTATTATTTGTTCTGGTGTATTGGCTTGGTGAGGGTGTATTTCTGTCACTTCTTATCGCAAAGATACCTGCCGAAGTTTCAAAATACACTTTAGTGTTATGGAATATCAGAAACATTGTTGCTCATACCTTGTTTCTATTTCCGGTTATTTCGTTGATATTTTGGCAAATGAGCTTGAACCGGATTCACCGTAACAGCATGATCTTTGTTGTGGTGACGGGATTGTTATATACCGCTGTGAATAAAGTCGGCAGTGTTCTTCTGATCTCTGGCTGGTTGCTCCCCAGGGTAAATAATATTATGTCAGTATACCCGGCCTCATGGGTTATAGAGACGGCAGATGTGGTTCTCCGCCTGATGTTGCTGGTCGTAATGGTGGTATTGATTTACTGCCTGCATCGATTTTTTATCCGTAATAATCACCGTTTTATCCTGACAGAACAGAATACCGGTAAAATCCTTTTATTATTAATGGTTTGTTGCATGACGTATCTATTGCAGCGGTTGCCGTGGTGGGTGACTATGATATTGCACATTGCTGATATCCACCCTATAGGTGCTGAGGAATATGCCAACCAGATGCAATTACCTGGGTTGGCTATCATTGCGGCTATTCTGTTTATCACATTCCGGGCGACCTTCGGTTTTTACGGTGAAAAATTGGCGGTCATCCGGTTGATTATTACAGCGTTAGTGAATAGTACGATTATATGGGTCACTATAATACTGATGTTTTTTCTCTTTAAGGTGATTGCCGCAGGAACGGAACTCACCCGTGGAGATACTCAGCTTATTCTATCGGGGGCATTTGTTGCCGGTACTTTGCTGTCACTGTGGTTTTGCCGCGGTATCACCCGGTCTGTTTTCCGCCGCATGCATGTCAACTGATGCTTTTGTTACCGGCGGCACAACCGTTGCCCCCGGTTTTTCAGCCGGAACGGTTTCCGGCTCAGCATCTGTTTCTGCTTTTGGTTTAGTTTCCGGCTCAGAGCCCGGTTTAGTTTCTGATTTAATTTCCGGTACAGGCGCAGGCGCCGGCTCTGCTGCCGGTGGTGCCAGTGGGATCTCAGACAGTACAGCTGCGGTTTTGCCGGTTAATTGCTGCTTCAGCGCCGCTTCGGTCAGAAGATTAATATAGGCGGTATAAAACTCCCCGCTCAGTACCGGCAGCCCTTCACACTGTTCTGTCATCGGCGTCAGCCATGGTTTTTCAGGCTCAGCCGGTTTCTGTTTCTCTTTTTCTTTTTCAACCGGTTTCACTGGTTTCACCGGCAGCGGTCTGACGGACGACGGTTTTCCTGCATGCGTCAGCATATAGCCCGGCGAAACCAATTCAATATCGGGCGGCAGCATCGGTACCAGCTTGTGCAGCGCACGGACTGTCGAAGGATGCGGGTGCCCGATAGCAATTACCGAACCTTGCTTACGCGCCAGTGCAACCGCGCGGTTAAGCTGTTTGCGGGTCTCTTCTTCAGTCTGGACATTATCCAGAAATACCTGGCGGCGCAGTACCCGGACAGGCTTACTTTGTGCCGCCTGCGTGGCTTTTGTACTGCCGATGGTCACACTGTCGAGGAAATAAAAACCGGAGCCGGAAAGGGATGTCATCACATGTTGCATGGCGGTGAGATCAGAAGTCATCGCGCTGCCCATGTGGTTGTTCATCCCGACGGCATAGGGAACGCGGGCAATAGCGGCTTTAATGAGCTGATCAATTTCAGCGGCACTCATTGACGGGCGCAATGTATCCCGCTCCAGAGGTTGCTTACTTATAGGTGCCATCGGCATGTGGATCAGAATCTCCCGACCCTGGCGATGCGCTTTTTCTGCCATTTCCCGGCCAAAAGGGGAGTTCGGCAGGATAGCGATTGAGACTTGCGGCGGCAGTTCCAGGATGCGGTTATCATCCTGTTTGCGGTAACCGAAATCATCGATAACAATCGCGAGTTGTGCCGCACCGGCAGAAACTGCTATCAGTGACGATGTTATAAAAAGTAACGATGTCAGTAAGATACGTTTTGTTTTCTGCCGGTAAGTCACAGTGTGCTATCTCCCCAGCCAGGGCTGCGGATTAACCGTCCGTCCCTGGCGCCGGATTTCAAAATAGAGGCCCGGTCTTTCCTGACCCCCGCTGCTGCCCACCAGTGACACCGGCTGACCAGCTTTCACCTGGTCACCGACATTCACCAGCGCGCTCTGGTTATATCCGTAAAGGCTCATATCCCCTTTACCGTGCTCAACCACCACAACAAGACCATAGCCCTGGAGCCAGTCGGCCAGCAACACCCGTCCGTCAGCAACCGCTTTAACCTGCGTGCCTTCCGGCGCGCCGATCACCATACCTTTCCAGCTCAGTTCGCCGGAAATACTGTCACCAAAGCGATGGAGAACCGGACCGCGTACCGGCCACATGGCCTGACCTGCCGGGCGACCCAAACCACCGGTACGTGACATCAGCGAGCGCTCGTCCTGAGTCGGGGTATAAGTAGATCCTTTTTTCTTCGCCTGCGCCTGTTTTGCCCGGACCTTCGCGGCTTCGCGGGCTTCGCGTTCAGCACGGGCTTTGGCTTCCCGCTCCGCTTTGGCTATTTTATTGCGCAGCTGACTTTCGTTTTCCCGCATCACCAGCAGATCTTTCTGATCTGCTTTCAGGGAACTTTCCAGCTTGGTCAGTGTTGATTTCCGCGCGCTTTGTGCGGTATCGAGTTTTTTCTTTTCTGTCTGTTGCTTGCCGAGCAAATTACTCTGCTCAGCCCGTTTTTTCTGTTCTTCCTGACGCTGAGAGTGGAGCTGTCTGGTAGTCTCTTCCAGCTCCGTAATGGTTTTTTCCCGCGCCGCACCAATATAGGTGTAATAGGCAAGGATTCGTTCTTCGCGCTGGCCTTCATCACCTTTGAATATCAGTTCAATACCCTGATGGCGGCCCTGACGGAATGCGGCATCCAGCTGTTTTGACAACAGTGCCCGTTGCGTTTTCTGTTTTAAATCCAGCTGTTTGATGTCTGCACCCAGAGTGGTGATTTCACCATCGAGTTTTTTCAGGCCTTTTTGGGTGGAATACAGCTCACGACCGGCAACGGCGATATCACTCTCCTGCTTTTTAAGCTGGCCTAACAAATCTGTCCGTTTGCCTTGCTGCTCTTTGACGCTTTTTTCTTTTTCTGCAATATTGAGCTGTAAATTTTTCAGCTCATTTTTACTGGCATCTGCGGATGGGGTATTGGCTGCAAAAACAGCAAAGGAGGCTGGTAACAGCAGGGCTGCCAGCAATATACGGATGCCGTGAATGACCCGGCGTGAATCTCTGCGGAACACGTTCTTATGCGCCAATTTATCCGACCTTGCCGTTGTGCCAAAGAAACGATCATATTTAACTATTGTATACCCAACCAACCTGCACGTTGCATGAATAAGGGTATAAACTGCAATTATTCCATGCTATTTAGGGCGTTACCAGCCTTGTTCTCCCATATTTACACTTCAGCACAATCACCGGGGAGATATTTCCTGTGAATTTGTTGCGTTAGTTTTTTACCTTAACGGGAGATCAATGGTAAATTACAGGGTCTGTCCGTCGGGAAAATGTATTTTCGCGGCACGTGCCGCAAAATTAAGATGAAAACGGCAACATCCCGGGCAAGATTGGCTGTATTTGACCTGACTCACAGGTATACTTCTGCCCTTTGATCTTTGTTATTAACTAACGGGAGTTATTGTCCCCCATGCTGCAAGAAATTATGCCATTTGTTAGTAAGCACCCGATTATCAGCCTTGTGTGGGTTGCGTTACTGGTTGCTGTTATTTTACTGACCTTCAAAGGAATGTTTTCCAAAGTGAAAATCATTCCCCGCTCCACAGCTATCATACTGATTAATAAAGAAGAAGCGATTGTTGTGGATACCCGTACACGGGACGATTTCCGCCGTGGTCATATCATTGATGCGGTGAATCTGACTCCGTCAGAAATTAAAGATAATAATCTTGGTGAAGTGGAAAAACACAAAAGCCGTCCGGTTATTTTGGTTTCTGCCAATGGTATGGACCTGGGTAAACCGGCTGAAAGCATGATTAAAGCCGGATTTGAACGTGTGTTTGTGTTGAAAGATGGTCTCTCCGGCTGGACCGGTGATAACTTACCGCTTTCCCGCAGTAAAAAGTAATCCGGCAAAGGACGTTTGAATTAACACCCTTTGTAACTCAAACTATTTATATGGATATCAAAAGGTAACATTATGTCAGAACAACCTAATACAGAAATGTCTTTCAACATTCAGCGCGTTTATACCAAAGACATCTCTTTTGAAGCGCCGAATGCACCTGCAGTTTTCCAGCAGGACTGGCAGCCGGAAGTGAAAATGGATCTGGACACCGGGTCAACCAAACTGGCGGATGATATCTATGAAATCGTTCTGCGTGTCACAGTAACCGCAACACTGGGCGAAGAAACCGCATTCCTGTGTGAAGTTCAGCAGGCCGGTATTTTCACCATCGGTGGTCTGGAAGGCACTCAGTTAGCACATTGCCTGGGCGCATATTGCCCGAATGTTCTGTTCCCGTATGCCCGTGAGTGCATTGCGAACTTAGTCGGCCGCGGTACATTCCCGCAGCTGAACCTGGCGCCGGTTAATTTTGATGCCCTGTTTATGAGCTACCTGCAACAGCAGGAAGAGCAGCAGGCAGCCGCGCCTCAGGGTGGCGAACAGGAAGCATAATGACAGACGCTTCTATGACTGTACTCGGTGCCGGTTCTTACGGCACCGCTTTAGCGATCACACTTGCCCGTAACGGGCACCGTGTGGTGTTATGGGGACATGACCCGGAGCATATCCGCCAGCTTGAGGCTGATCGCGCAAATCAGGCATTTCTTCCCGATGTTCCGTTCCCTGACACCCTCATTCCTGAAGCCTCCCTTGAAAAAGCACTCGCGGCCAGCCGCAATATTCTGTTGGTTGTGCCGAGCCATGTTTTCGGGGATGTATTAAAACGTGTAAAACCACTGCTGCGACCGGATGCCAGAATTATCTGGGCAACCAAAGGACTGGAAGCGGAAACCGGGCGTCTGCTGGGTGAAGTGGTGCGCGAAGTGCTCGGCGATAAAATCCCGCTGGCAATGATCTCCGGCCCCTCTTTTGCCAAAGAACTGGCCGCCGGTTTACCGACCGCGATTGCCGTTGCCGCAACTGAACCGGCATTTGCCGATGAAGTTCAGCAGCTTTTCCACTGTGGAAAAAGCTTTCGCGTGTATAAAAACCCTGATTTTACCGGAATTCAGCTCGGCGGTGCCGTGAAAAACGTCATTGCGATTGGTGCGGGAATTTCCGACGGAATGGGGTTTGGTGCAAACGCGCGTACAGCACTTATCACCCGTGGTCTTGCTGAAATGACCCGCCTGGGCGTGGCATTAGGTGCAGATCCTTCTACCTTTATGGGTATGGCCGGTCTTGGTGACCTGGTGCTGACCTGTACTGACAACCAATCCCGTAACCGCCGTTTTGGTATGATGATGGGGCAGGGCGTGAGTGTGGATGACGCACAGGCACAAATTGGTCAGGTCGTGGAAGGTTACCGGAACACGAAAGAAGTCCGTGCGCTGGCAGAGCGTGCTGGTGTGGAAATGCCCATCACCGAGCAAATCTATCAAATACTCTATTGCAATAAAGATGTGCTCGAAGCTGCCCGTGCCCTGTTGGGGCGTGCCACCAAAGAAGAAGGTGAGCACTTTTAAGCCCGTTTTTTATCCGAAGTCTGTGAGGTAATTATGTCCTACGAAGAACTGGAAGAAGTCTGGAGCCATATAAAGCAGGAAGCGCGGGATTTTGCTGATTGTGAGCCGATGCTGGCCAGTTTTTTCCATGCGACATTACTCAAGCATGAAAACCTGGGCAGTGCGCTCAGTTTCATGCTGGCTAATAAACTGGCAACCCCGACCATGCCGGCAATTTCTGTCCGTGAAGTGGTGGAAGAGGCTTACAGTAACGATCCACAAATGATTAAATCTGCCGCGCAGGATATTAAAGCCGTTTGTCTGCGCGACCCCGCGGTAGACAAATACTCCACACCGCTGCTGTACCTGAAAGGCTTTCATGCACTGCAGTCTTACCGCATCGCCAACTGGCTGTGGAAGCAGAACCGCAAAGCGCTGGCGACCTATCTCCAGAACCAGGTATCAGTGACATTCGGCGTGGATATACACCCTGCGGCACAAATTGGTCACGGTATTATGTTTGACCACGCCACCGGGATTGTGATCGGTGAAACGGCGGTGGTGGAAAATGATGTTTCTATTCTGCAATCCGTCACACTCGGCGGAACCGGCAAAACCGGCGGCGATCGTCATCCGAAAGTCCGTGAAGGTGTGATGATTGGCGCAGGTGCAAAAATCCTCGGCAATATTGAAATCGGGCGTGGTGCTAAAATTGGTGCGGGCTCGGTGGTATTACATCCTGTACCGCCACACACCACAGTCGCCGGTGTGCCTGCAAAGATTGTCGGCAAACCTGGCTGTGACAAACCATCGCTCGATATGGATCAGCACTTTAACGGGTGCGAAGGGATTTAAACTATCGTGATTAAAAAATCATTGAGTCATGGGATAAACAGCCGCGGGTTGAATACCCACGGACTGTGGAGCCTGTTTATTGTCGGGGGGTATATTTCCCTGCTGTATGTTACAGGGGTCACCCGTTACAAAACGATTTTTTTTGCGCTGATCGCTGCAACGGCGCTCTGGCATATTATCCGTTACCGTAAAGCCTGCTTATCTCAGTTCAAAAACCCGATCTCACTCTGCATCGGGTTATTCACACTGGTGTTAATTTATGGTCTGCTGATTTCACCGGATTGGCGCGGCAGTCTTTCTGATATAAAAAACAGTCACTTCCGTGATGTATTACTGATGTATGTCCTGGTGGTGCTGGTGCTGATGAAAACGCCGCAGGAACAGGTGCTGAAGATGATCATCACTGCATTTACGGCCGGGTTACTGTTTGTCTGCCTGCGGGAGATATATCTGTATTATCTCGATTACCGTCAGGGGATTATGCCGTTTACCAACTATAACCACCGTGATGTTTCTGACGCGCTGATTATCTTCTTCCCGGTACTGATTGCGCACTGGAACCTGATGAACAAGCGCAGTGTATGGCAATGGGCAGGGCTGCTCACGCTGGGCGCACTGATGCTGTTTGTTTTGCTGGGAACCCTGGCACGGGGCGCATGGCTGGCGGTATTGATAATGTACTTCCTGGCATTCGGACTAAACCGCAACAAAGGCATGATTGTGGCAGCGCTGCTGGTGCTGGCATTGGGTGCAATTGCGGTATCGCAGTATGGTTTGGGAAAAAACAGTGGCTATCTGAGCCATAAACTTATTCAGACTGACAGCAGTCATCGCTATAAAAATGGCGTACAGGATGCAGCGTACGAACTGATCATGGAAAAGCCCTTAAAAGGGCATGGTGTAGGACGGCAGGTTTATAATCAGACTTATGATGCCGCGACAGCTCAACATCCGGACTGGACATACCGCACCTCTATCGGCTCACATAATATTTTTCTCACCTACTGGTTTGCCTGTGGCATTGCCGGGCTGCTGGCAATGATTTACCTGGTATTCACTTTTTCCCTTTCAGGCGCTATTGCTGCCGACCGGCGGGATAAATTACAGTTCCAGGTGATTATTACACTGGTGACATCATTCCTTGGTTATATCGTCGTGCGCGGTAATTTTGAGAATGTGCATATCAGTGTGCTGGGTGTGTTGTTTGCGTTGCTGTTAATGGCAACCAGGATTGAAAAAAGAACCACATAACCAGCAAGACAATACTTATTCAGATTAAAAAATTCAGATCAAAAAAAGCGGTTTCATCACAGGATGAAACCGCTTTTTTATCGCAGGTAATTTTACGGGATATATCCAACGTCATTCAGAATACAGCCGTTAATCCCGCAGTACAGCACCCGCATAATCCAGTTGCCGCCAGGCTTCAAATACAATTACCGCAACAGTATTGGATAAATTCATACTGCGGCTATCCGCCAGCATGGGTATACGGATCTTCTGCTCAACCGGCATATTGTCCAGCACATAAGGGGGCAGCCCGCGCGTTTCGGGGCCGAACAGCAGATAGTCCCCCGCCTGATAGCTGACATTGCTGTGGCGTGGAGTCCCTTTGGTCGTCAGCGCAAACACCCGGCTCCCGGTGGGGGACTGTGCATTATCTGAGTTCAGTCCTTCGCTTTCCAGGAACGCGGTATAATCATGATGATGTTTGATATCCGCAAACTCACTATAATCCAGCCCGGCACGGCGCAGGCGCTTATCATCCCAGGTAAACCCCAGCGGATGGATAAGGTGCAGCCGAAAGCCGGTGTTAGCACACAGACGGATAATATTGCCGGTGTTCGGCGGTATTTCAGGTTCAAATAAGACGATGTTGAGCATGGCTATTATTTCAGTAAATCACAAATTTCATCACGAGGATTAAAATCCAGAGGAGCTTTTAATAATATCTCACGGAGTGCAGTTAAGTCACGCTGATCACATTGGAGCCTGATTTCAGAAATCAGCGTTGATAGCTCATCCCACGACAAGTATTTTTCATTGGCGGTCATAATCCGAGGATGGAATGTTCCTTGAACATTATCTCCGATCAGTAATTCTTCATAAAGTTTTTCACCAGGACGTAATCCGGTAATATTAATTTCGATATCCCCATTAGGATTAGCTTCATTCTTGATACTAAAACCAGAAAGATTAATCATTTTTTCTGCGAGATCGTATATTTTAACAGAGTCTCCCATATCAAGAACAAAGACATCACCATTTTTCCCCATTGCTCCAGCCTGAATCACGAGTTGGGCAGCTTCCGGAATTGTCATGAAAAAGCGGGTAATATCTTTGTGGGTTAATGTTATTGGTCCACCATTTGCTATTTGTTTTTCAAACAAAGGTACAACAGAACCTGATGAACCCAGTACATTACCAAAGCGAACCATAGAAAAATGTGTATCTGATTGTTTAAGAGCCAGAGCTTGCAAAATTAATTCGGCAAAGCGTTTTGTGGCACCCATAGTATTCGTTGGTCTGACTGCTTTATCGGTTGAGATTAAAACAAATCTTTCTACATTATGTTCTTGTGCTGACTGTGCAAGTGTTAATGTGCCTAATATGTTATTTCGAATACCTTCTATCACATTGTACTCGACTAATGGGACATGCTTATATGCAGCAGCGTGATAAATAGTATGTATAGAGAATTTATTGATAATGAAATCGATTTTTTCTTTGTTTTTTATATCACCCAATATAGGAATGATAGTTACATTTAATTTTTTAGATGCTTTTAATCTATTTAATTCCCTGTCAATACTATATAGTGAGAATTCAGATATTTCATAGAGGATAATTAATGTTGGGTTTTGTGATAATATCTGGCGACATAATTCAGAACCAATAGACCCACCGGCGCCACTAATAAATATATTTTTTTTTGAGTATGTTTTTCTTTAATAAGTCATTAATTGGTGCTACCTGCTCTCTACCCAGTAAATCAGAAATAGAAACTCGATTTAAATGACCTATTTGTGCAGTACCATCAACTAGTTCATTGAAGTCAGGTATAGTTAAGACTTCACGATGCAAGGGTTCTAGTTTTTTTAAGATATTTTTTTCTTTTATCTGACGATGCGCTGGGTATTGCCAGTAGTATCTTTGAAATACTATATTTTTCTATTAATTTAACTATTTTATCTGATGGATAAACTTTTATTCCCTGGATTGTGTGGTAGTGAAGTTTAATCTTATCATCAATGAAAAAAATAGGATTATATTCTTTATGCTCCCGAAGTATTGTTAATAGTTGCCTGCCTGATTCTCCGGCTCCGTAAATTGCAACAGGCAGTCCTTTTGGAGTAATAAGATTAACAACGTTACGATAAAAATATCGGGTACCACATAATAAGATAACAAGTAAGAAAAAATAAATAATAGGAACAGTTCGGGGTAAAAAAGCATCCTGATAAAGAGAGAATGCGATCAATAGTAATGCGGATGAAAATGATCCTACAACAGCCCACTTGACAATGCTCATATTAACATACCGTAATATAGCACGGTAGAAACCAATTTTTACTAAAATAAAGAGAGTGATTGGGATTGTGGAAAATATTGACACCCAATGTATAAGACTAAGTATTGGAATGTCTCTGTCTAATCTCAGCCACATACTTATCCAATAAGAGGATAGCATTATAGATATATCAATAAGTATTAAACAAGTTAGTTTAATAAATCTATTTTTATCTGAATACATACGTTAGGTTGCCTATCTTTTCACTATTTTAATGATAGTTATAAATATTATTTTAATATCAAGAAAAAGAGAGTGATTATCTATGTATTTTAAATAGTACTCAGCTTTCATCGGCATTATAATATCAATGTAGGCTTTTTCTGGTTCATCATATTGAGATAATATAATATTTTCATCAATCATCTCTATTGCGGCCAAGTCTGTGATTCCCGGCTTTACAGAGAGGATTTTTTTTCTGATAGCATCAGGGTATAAATTCATATACTTGGGAACTTCAGGGCGGGGACCGACTAAACTCATTGTACCCTGAATAACATCAATAAGTTGAGCAAGTTCATCTAATTTATATTTTCTGATAAAATAACCAGAACGTGTAATTCGTTGGTCGTTGCCAACAGTGAGTTGTCCCTGATTCTCGGTATCATTTGCCATACTTCTGAATTTATGGATCATGAATTCTCTACCATTCTTACCAACCCGACATTGCCGGAAAAAAACAGGCCCTTTAGAGTCTATTTTTATCCAGCAACATATTATCAGTATAAATGGTAATAATAATAACAATCCAATACATGAAGCAGAAAAATCAAATATTCGCTTAATAATAGAATACATATATTTCATCTATTCGAGTATTTCGGAAATAGCATTAATTACCCTGTCTTGATCATCCTGAGTCATCGCAGTATATAAAGGTATAGATATTATTCTTTTAAAGTTATCTTCTGCAATAGGGAATTGAACTGGTGTTAAATTATACTTATCACGCCATACAGGATGTTTATGTAATGGAATAAAATGAACAGAGCAACCAATATTTCTCTTAGACATTTCTAATATAAAATCATCACGAGAAATTTTGACATCATCTGTTAAACGAATAGGATAAAGGTGCCACGCATGCTGATTGTTTTCAGTTGCATCAACCGGTAAAACTAAAGGAAGAGTTTTCAATTTTTCGTTATAGTATTGAGCCATAGCTTCTCGTTTAGTTTGGAAGCCATCAATACGTTTTAATTGATGTATACCTATAGCGGCAGAAATATCAGGCATATTATATTTAAAGCCCGGTTCAATAACCTCGTAGAACCACGCCGGAGTTTTTGATTGGTATCTGTCGAATGCATCTTTACTGATACCGTGCAGTCTCATGATCTTAGCACGGGCTATCAGTTCAGGATTCCTGGAAACAAGCATTCCTCCCTCAGCTGTTGTCATAGTTTTATTAGCATAAAAACTGAATACAGTCGCATCAGTATCTAATGTTCCTATAAGTTTTCCATTATAAATGGTTGGAAAAGCATGTGCAGCATCTTCAATAATCTTTATATTATTCTTACGTGCAATTGTAATAATTACATCCATATCACATGATAATCCTGCGAAATGGACAGGAATAACTGCTTTAGTCTTATCAGTAATTGCAGCTTCAAATTTCGCAGGATCCATATTCAATGTATCATTGCAGGAATCAACAAATATCGGGTCGGCACCTAAATATCGAACAACTTCAGCAGTAGTAGTAAAAGTATACGTAGGTACAATAACCTCATCACCAGGACCGATACCGATAGCTTCCAATGCAAGGTGTAAGCCAGCAGTAGCTGAGTTTATTGCAATCGCCTCAACACCATTACCCAAATATTCAGCAAAATCTTGTTCAAACTTTTTAGTTTTTGGACCTGTAGTAATCCAACCGCTTTTTAGTGAATCTACTACTTCATCAATTTCTTCCTGACCGATTTCAGGAAAAGAGAATGGAAGGAATTTATTGTTCATTATATACCCTTATTTTAATCTTTTGAATACACCGTTAAATGCATAAAAAATATAATTAGTTATTCTTTTATAAACGGGGATTTGTTTAAATCCCCAATATAATTTAAATGTTTTTATTGCTGCATTGAGTTTATTACCGGATATCTGATTTTTTCGTATACGGTAGTTTACTAGGTTTTGTTCTAATCCATTTATAATGACATGATTAATTAATAGTGTTATCCAAAGATGAGTATCTTGCCGTAATCGCATTTTACTAAATGTAATATTTGCAGAAACGTTTTTATTTATAAGAGCAGTAGAACAACCTATGCATGTATTTCGCATATAAGAATCTAAGGATATGACTTGGTCAGGAACAACACTACCAGAGATTGATTTTGAATTCTCATCTATAAAACTATAAGCAGTGCAAACAACGCCAACCTCTGGGTTATTTATAAGATAATTTAATTGGGTGCTTAATTTGTTCGGAAGCCAAACATCATCAGCATCAATAAATGCAATATATGGGTGGGTGGCATTTTCTAACCCAACATTCCTTGCATTGCCAGCACCTTGATTAGAATTTAACGTTATTAATTTTATTCGATGGTCAATTATTGATGAGATTATATTTGTTGTTTTATCCGTTGAGCAATCATCAATTATAATTAGCTCTATGTTTTTATGTTCTTGATGTAAAACTGAAATTATAGATTCATATATATATTTTTCTGAGTTATGACAAGGCATAATTACAGAAACAAAGCTATTATATTTAGTCATCGTTAATTACTATATTTAATTAGATGTTTTTTTGAGAGATAAAATAGTCATAAGGGAATTATAAGTCAATATGAACAGAATAATAGCAATAAATCTTAAATAATTGTCAGGTGAAAATCCTGACATAATGATGATATAGCTCGTATAAAAAACAAGCCATTTATATGACGTATTACAATGTCGGAAAAACAGAAAAAATATTGATATTAATGATAGTAGAGTTATTGACAAAGAAATAGCCAGAAATAGACCATGTTTTAAGTATAGTTCAACAAAGTAAGGCACTGGCATAGAGCCAGGGCTATAACCATATACATATTGAAAAACAATCTCTTTTATTTGTTGACTACTCTGGTTATAAAAATTTACGCCATCTGAATATAACTGGATAGCATTTGGTCCGGATATTCCTTGCGTTATAAATATCCTTCTAAATATTGATTCTAATAGATAATTATAAATATTATCTATTGTTGGAACAACGCCTTTCATTAAGGAGTAGAACACTAGTCCTAAGAGTGGTGCTAAGATAATATATCGTAATTTTATTTTAATTTCATTGGTAAAGAATATGCAAAATACTATAAAATATAAAAATAAACCTTTGTTTCCTCCAAGAGCAAGAGAGAATATACAAATTGTAAGCAACAAAAGGAAATTGATATTTTATTTTTTTTTCTTTGATATGTAATTTGAAAAATAAAATAGGCAAAA
>NZ_LZEX01000006.1 GCF_001676055.1 Morganella psychrotolerans
CGGTTATGACCGATAAGCCTGCCTGAGTTAATTCCTGAGCGCAGGTCTTTTTCTCGGTCATCACCAGCCCTTTTTTGCGAAAAGCTCCTTCATAGCATGATTTTCCAGACTAACTTCCGCAAACAACCGCTTAAGCCTGGTATTTTCATCCTCAAGTTCTTTAAGCCTTTTAATATCAGCCGCTTCCATACCGCCATATTTTGATTTCCAGTTATAATATGTGGCGTTACTGATCCCGTTCTGACGGCAAATTTCGTCGACCTTCATACCAGAGTCAGCCAGCTTTAAAATACTGACGATCTGCGTTTCGGTAAAACGTGCTTTTTTCATTATGACCTCTGCTGTTTTCAGGGCAGAAAATCTAATTATAGTTGTTTCATTTTAGGGGAAGTGGACAGATCGACACCATTAGCTAACAGCTTACGGGCTTCATCTCGGCGTGCCCGGGCATCTGCCAGCGAGACTTCAGGGTATTTCCCCAGCGCCAGCATCTTCTCTTTGCCGCCGAAGCGATAACGAAGTCGCCAGTATTTAGAACCGTTAGGGTGAACCAGCAATACCATACCGTCACTATCAGTGAGCTTATAGGCTTTTGCTTCCGGCTTAGCCGAACGAACTTTCACATCACTCAGAGCCATGATGAGTATCCTTTCAAGGGTTCTGTGTGGGTACAAACATTATCGAACCGGGATATACCCGCAGATGTACCCACATCAGTAAGTTGATATAGATTGAATCAGGTTGACTTAGGTTGAGTGAAAAAGCGAGGTAAGCCTTGCAGATACTGGATTTTAGATACAAAAAAAGACGTCGATTGACGTCTCTTGATGTTCTTATGGTGCCGAAGGCCGGACTCGCAAGTGCTGATATCTAATTGATTTAATAGAATATAACTATAAGTCACGTAAAAACGACCAAGATATTGACCTTTCAGATAAAATATTTATGTATCCCTTTTCTATACAAGATAACTCTACTTTCTCTATGATAACTATCTATCGACACTACAGTTATTTTTTGTAAAAAGTCTTTAAATTAGTTGTTTATACCAAAATAGGGACCTAATTCATTAGACTACTTACAAAAAAAATCAAGATATACTATAATAGTATAAGATTATTATATTAAAGGTAGCTAATATGAACTGGGAACAATTATTATCACCAAAAAGGTTACGTAATCCAACTACAAGCGCTAAATTCGATTTAGATTGCAATAGAAATCAATATGAAAGTGATTTTGGTCGAGTAATCTTTAGTCCTGCATTACGCAGAATGCATGATAAAACACAAGTTTTTCCATTAAATACAAATGATAATATTCATACAAGGCTGACTCATTCAATGGAAGTTATGTCTGTTGGATATTCACTAGGAATTGGGATCTGCAATCATGCTGATTTCTTAAAAAGAATCAGCTCTCTAAAAGGGTCTTTTAATAAGAATATCTATAGAACCATTCCTGTAATATTAAAAAGCAGCTGTTTATTACACGATATTGGGAATCCCCCTTTTGGTCACTTTGGCGAAACTATAATACAAAATTACTTTCGAGAACTATTTGAAAAAAATAAAACAATATCTAGCGATATGACTTCGGAAGAAAGAAATGATTTTATAAATTTTGACGGTAATGCACAAGGCTTCCGAGTCATAACTAAGCTCCAAGCCTTAAATGATTTACATGGACTAAATTTAACCTCAGCAAGTTTAGCCTCATATTTAAAGTATCCAAATACAAATCCTCCAGATAAAAAAAGAATTGAGACAAAGAAAACAGGTGTTTTTTATTCAGAAAAAAAATACTTAGAGAAAGTATGTAAGGAATGCGGCCTGATAAATGAAGCAGACTTATTTTTGCGTCATCCATTAAGTTATTTAATGGAAGCAGCCGATTCAATTTGCTATTCTGTAATTGATATTGAAGATGCTTTCAAAAAAGGAATAATAACTTTAAATGACATTCTAGAAGAGTTTAATAAAACCAAGTGTAAATTTGAAAAAGAAAACTTTGATTTATCAAACAACTCATTGGAATTAATAAACGAAGCTATTAACTATATAGATAATACAATTAAAAACACAGATGGTGAAAATAAAAAAAATTGTTGACATTAGAACTTATTTAATTGCTATTCTAGTTGACGACGCACTCAATAACTTCGCTAATAACTTAGATCAAATCGAAGCTGGTAATTATAATAAAGAACTACTTGAGGATGGTAGATTAGCACCCTTAACAAAAGCACTACAAAATATAACTTGCTCTATAATCTTCCCATATAGAGAAATTGTTTCTTTGGAACTCGCTGGAGATTCTATATTAAAAGGAATATTCAATTATTATATTGGTTTGTTATTTTATGAACCTAAAGGGTTCGAAGAAGAAGATACCGAAATTGAAAAAATGAAAAGGAAGTATGCAAGCAAGGCCGAATCCATGATATCATCAAGCCTTGTACGTGTTGTAAAAAAAAGAACATGCAGAGGAATATGATTGCAACGAAAATATTCATATCGTTGAATTATCTACATATTTTAAGATAAAGTTAATTGTAGACTATGTTTCTGGAATGACTGATTTATTTGCAATTAATCATTATCAAAAATTAAGTGGGCAGAAAATTTAAATATCATGAAGAAAAACATTATAAAAGCTCATGAAAATGCATTCCATAAATATTTGGTGGATCGATTCCCTGACTTCACCAGCGAAATTATTGATGTATTATTAGAGGAAAAAAATGATGTTTTTCTTTTTAGTGGAATCATTAGAGATTACTTTTTACATAGAGATACGAAACTAGACTTCGATGTAAGAGATCTCGATATTGTAGTGCTTGATATTAACAAGTTCCAAAAAACCATTGGAAATAAAATAGAACATAAAAAAAAATTCATTTGGTGGTTTGAAATTATATTTCAATGAAATTACTATCGATGTTTGGCAAACAAACTCAACATGGGGATTGAATCCTATAAAGGCGAATAAAATGGATTCTAATATAATCAACACTCTACCAGAAACGGTTTTTTTTTAATTGCTCATCTATTTTGTTTGACTTTCAAAATAAAACATTTATAGAGGATAATAATAATTACTTCCAGTCTTTCATTGAAAGTAAAATATTAGATATCGTTCTAGAAGAAAACCCACTTCCAGAACTATGTATTTTGAATGCCATTTATTATACAAATACATATGACTTAAAAATCAGTAAAAAACTAGCTAATTATGTAATGTCTACATTTTCAAAAATAAATAACGAACGATTTATAAAAGCTCAGCACAATCATTTTAATAAAGTTATTTATGAAATAAATCAACTACAGAGAGAAATAGACAAATTGCTTACCAAAATAATTTAATTTATTATTAAAAGAACACATTAAACCGTACTACATAAAATATATCTATATTTAAACACCGTTCTCATAGCTTTATTGATAGAATAAATAATAACATGTCTTTCACTAAAGTATCATTACAGTAAACCATATTGCCTTTACCCCCCATAGCGGCTATTCTAATGTTATCCCCCACAGGGGATATCATTGCAATATCCGCCATAGGGGATAAAAATGAAAGTCACATCACCGGCCGCACTGGCTAATGCAGTCAGAGATCAGCGAAAAATCAGTAAGATGAGTCAGACTCAGACTGCTGAGCTGATTGGTATCAAACAGACAACCGTTTCTGATTTCGAGAACAAACCGGAATCCACTAAGCTGGAAACGTTGTTCAAAATCCTTGCTGCTCTGGACCTAGAGCTTCATGTTACGAAACGAGGCTCAACTCCGGATGAGAAAAAAACATGGAATAAGGAGTGGTAAGGGATGAAAACACAGGCACTGACAGTCGCCATGAACGGCGATGTGGTAGGCACACTGTATCGGGATGGTACGGGTGCTATGTCATTCGAATACACGCCGGAATGGCTGTCTGAGCCCGGTTCCCGAGCTATTTCATTATCATTGCCCCTTCAGCACAACAGAATCAGGGGTAAGGAAGTATTTAATTTCTTCAGTAACCTGCTGCCGGATTCAGAGGTGATTATTGCCAGGATGCAGGCACGGTTCCATGTTGATACAACTCACCCGTTTGATCTGCTGGCAAGTGTCGGGCGTGACTGCGTGGGCGCAATTCAGTTGTATCCGTCGGGCAGTGACATTCCGTCTGTCATGGAAACACGGGCTGAGCCGCTGGATGATCATCAGATTGAAACACTGCTTGATGGCTATCAGACGGCACCTTTAGGGATGGAAGAAGGCGCTGATTTCCGGATTTCTTTAGCCGGAGCTCAGGAAAAAACAGCACTGCTCTGGTATCAGAACTGCTGGCAGCGACCACAAGGCAGTACACCTACCAGTCATATTTTTAAGCTCCCGATTGGGCGGATAGAACAGAATAATATCGACCTGCGGGAAAGCTGCGAAAATGAATGGCTGTGTTTGCGTATAGCCAAAGCATTTGGATTCCCGGCGGCTGATGCTGAATTAGCCGTATTTGGTCAGAAAAAGGTACTGATCGTCAGGCGCTTTGATCGGAAGTGGTCAGAGAATGGCTGGCTGATGCGGTTGCCTCAAGAGGATTTTTGCCAGGCTCTGGGAGTATCTCCGGCACTGAAATATGAGTCACATGGCGGTCCGGGAATAGCGGATGCAATGAATCTGTTGTTGGGCTCCCGCCTTGCCACACAAGACCGTGAATTATTTTTTAAATCACAGATTCTGTTCTGGATGCTGGCTGCAATTGATGGTCACGGGAAGAATTTCAGCCTGTTTATCGAGCCCGAAACATCGTTCCGGATGACACCGCTTTATGATGTGATGTCTGCATTTCCTATTTTTGGCAGCAGGAGTATTCCGCTTAAAAAAGCCAAAATGGCAATGGCGTTATACGGGAAAAATAAGCAGTATAATTTTGCGATGATACAGCCCCGGCATTTTATCAGTACCGCCGCACAAGTCGGATTTCCTCAGGATATTGCCCGTAAACTTATGCTGGAAATGGCCTCTTACACAGGCACGGTGATCTCCACTGTAGCCACAGAGTTACCGGCTGATTTTCCGCAACACATCAGTGGCGCCATTTTCAAAGGGTTATCCGGGCAGGCTGCTAAAATCGTTAAATGGGTGCAAAATTAATCTCGGAGGGTATTGAAATGGGCTACATCGATGAAACGAATATAATTGATTGGGATAAGACCACCATTATTCAGAAACATTTCGTATATTTCTGAGGAGAAATAGCCATGGTTAAAATAGCCCCTATCAAATTACTCCTTTCGTCTGCATTTTTATTTCTTTTGGCGGGCTATGGGATATATGTTTCAATAACTCATTATCTGGACTATTTTTTGATGAAGGATAAAATCGAATTTTCATTCTTAACCGGCCTGTTTGGTTTTGGTTCTCCCCTGATTATCTACTTTGTATATTTTGGATTTATTTTATCACGCGATATAAAACCAACAAAAAGAACAGTAAGCACTGCAAAATATCTGGCAGGAATAGCAATATTCGGCATGATTTTTAGTTTGTTTTTTTTAGCCTACGTCAACGTTAACCTGACATCAAAAGGTTATCTGACTTGTGACAAAAAATCCATATTCGCTCCTAATAAATATGTCCTATCAAAAAATATGTGTAAATAAAGAGTACATGGTTTAATTATTAACCACTTGGCAGTAAAGCAATATCACCTCCGGATAGTCCGGCTATTATATCCACTATGAATATAGTGCATAAAATATACTGATGAAGAATGAATATAATGAAAACAGGCAGATTGTTCATATCGTTATTGATGCTATATCCGAAGATACTACCCTTTAAATAATTTCTCGGTATAGATACAGATTCCATCTGAATACGCTAATTCTGAATTCTTAATACAAATCCCCATCCCAAAAAACTCAATCACCCGATCTACTCCGGAAACCTTCAAAACCCCAAATACAGTTGCTGATACAAATCATTAGCCACCTAATTCCGGGTATTTCCTGGCTTTGCGGCAACGTTGCCTTTTTTAGCCATTTTCATGAAACGTAAACCCGCTTGAACCCGTCATCCGTTACCCCTACGTTTATACGCGTAAAACCTGCTGTCAGTGACAGCCGCCAATGTTTCAATATCAATAAGATATATACCCAACGTCATTCAAGTTGCAGGCAGGCGGCAAGCTCCGACCGCCGGGGAGCATACTGGTATGTGACCCGGCGGGTATCGTTCCGCCAACGAACCTGCTGTTTGAATGAATAAGGGTATAAGTGACCTGCAAGAAACGCCTTCGGGTGGCCGCAATACTCTTCCGTAATCCGGAAGAAACACCGTTAAAACCGAATCTCAGTGTCTGATATGTGCAGTTGACTGCGCTTTGCTATGCCTCAAGGGCATCTGCAAGCGCCTGTCCTGCTGCGCAGTGTTTAAGGCGTCACTTTTACGCCGCCGCACAGACTACTCTCAGCCCCTGAGATACACCGCTTACACAATCCGTCATGCCTCTGACACCACAGTCAGCGTCTGATAAATCACCGGAAAGGAGACCACAACCACACTGAACCGATACCGGGAACGGGCTGCTCAGCCCGTGGGGATATCCGCTCACGGACAGCCAAAGGCGAAAGCTGCACCCGTGCGGTACTGCGTGACGATATGAAAGCAATGGGATTTGATGTCTCCAAAAAGTTTTCCCGCTGGCTGGATAAGCTGGAAAAAGACAATCTGATCACATTGCGTGGCGAGGAAATTATCCCGCTGCCGTATCAGACCAAAGTGGGGGACTAAACGGGGGAATGGTGGGGGAAGCCATCCGGAGCACCATAAAAACCGGTGTTTTCCCCACTTCGCAGTTATATATAGAACCTAAGTGGGGGCGATGCTGTAATTTCATAATAAACATGCAGTTACGTTAAATTCCAAAAATGAGGTGGGGGAAGAAGTGGCACCCAGCTATGTGGGGGGCGAAGTGGGGGACGTTCTCACGTTTTTTCCCTGGCAGGCGCAGTTAAAACCTCGCTGATTTACAGACAACGCGTCAGTGCCGGTCATCTCAAATTTATAGTTGAGCCAGATATTTTTGATTGAAATTTTTCAGTGCCTGGGTATTTTATATTAGATTCGTAACGTAGCCGTACTAATCACCATGGATGAGATAATATTGATCGATACCATTTTTTTTTATTTATAAGCGCATTGATTTTCTGGCAATTATTGTTTTTTCTCTGCTTGCACTTTGGCTTTCATCCATTTCATCAGGACGAATTTTAAGGCTTGCATTATTTTTGTTAGCGATACTAATTATTACCCCTTATATTTTTGCCGCTGCTTATGTATTACTTATAATGTCCGTAAGCCTGATGTTTGCATATAACTAAAAATATACACACATCAATATTGCGCTTCTGATAGTTTATCTGCCGCTCTACCGCATCCCGTAACCACATAGCTACTTAGTCGTGCTGTATCCAATCTATCTACCCACACTAACAAATTTGCGCTCAGTCAGGTACCTGACAAAAACGATCACATCCGAAGGTTGTTTTTTATGCATGCATTTGACGATTTATAAATCATGATTTACTATAAACGTAAATCACCCCGCTTTGTCACATGCGGAAAAATGGGAGGATCGTATGCATACGCACAGTGCTGAAAGAGAAAGAAAAAAACCGGCTGTTTCATTTCATGCAAATGAGGTGCTGGCAAGCCGCGTCAGTCATCTTGTTTCATCCCTTTTTGCTGATTTTGACGATAAATCTCTGGTATCTGAAATCATGGTACTGGAAGACCTTGAGTTGCTGGTTTACGTTGTAAATGCTTATCTGCAAAAGAAAACGCGGATGAATGATCGCGAAATGGAGATGTTCAAAGCCAGAATTCAGGCTACAGTCAGATTTTATCAGAAGCTGGATAAGCTGGGCGGTACTGTAAAAGCGAAAGAGGTCAGTGAGTTGCTGGGAGTGACACGGCAAACCGTTAATAATCATGTTAACAAAGGCAAGCTGATTGCAGTACGTCGTGGCGGTGATTATCTGTTCCCTGTCTTTCAGTTTAAGGGGTCAGAAATGCTCCCTCATCTGGACGATATTCTGCTGTGTCTGCCGCCGGAAACGGATGCAACGGCACGGGTTTCATTCCTGACCAACCCGGTTCGAGTTGATAATAAAAATCCTGTAAAAACACCGCTTGAGATCCTCAGTGACAATCCTTCCGATGAAAAAATAGCACTGTTACGCCGCGAGGCTACACTTTTCGCCAATCAGATGGCATCATAAAAGGGTTCACCGGCCCAGACAGACCGGTGAACCATAACAGCATTAAAGCGTCACATCGAAGTGCAGTATTTTCACCAGCATCTCCTCTGCCGTGATGTCCTTATAAGGCCAGCCGACAGGCAGAAACTGATGCTCTGTATACTTACTGAGTGATTCACACGCCAGGGTTTTAAACAACTTTCCCTCTTCCGGTTCAAACACTGCGAGGCACATCCCCGCAAGATAGTGGCGGCTTGCATAACGGATACCATGGAAATCCCGCTCCGGATCATTTGCCAGACAACCCGTGATAGCCTGCGTCAGTGTGTAGTCAACACCGGTCAGTTGATCCGCTGTCAAATGCAACATAGACGCAAGAGTCGCCATATCAACCAATCGCAGCGGGAATACCGGATGCAACGTGTACATCTGAGCAATCTCCAGACTGCTGCCGGATATCGCAAAATGCCCGCGACCATGGTGATACATCCTGCCATAACTTTCTGCCAGTGCTGTCAGGCTGTTCTCTGCGAAATAGCATACCCCGGTATTACCGGACAGATCGTTATAGCGCCCCATATCATCCGGTTTTGTTGGTTTCCCGTAATGTTCCGCTGACGGATAGTGTTTTCCCTGAAAGCGCTTCACATCCAGATCAAAACCTAAAACAGGTAATTTCCCATTATGGCAAAGCTGGGTCAGTTGTTCCAAAACGACGAGATATCTTCCATCACAAATAATTCCTATATATTTAATATCCTTACTAAATAACGAATGATAGCGATATGCTTCACCCTTCCTGAAAGTTCAGTTCATATTTCTGTATGTGAACTGCCGATCCTGCCCATAAGCAGGAGCGGCAATCGTTGCACATTTGTTAAATCAGGTTAAGGTTTTTATTGTTATTCTTTGAATTGGATATGAAAAATAGTCTGAACAGAGTCAAAACTAAAAGATGATATACAGTACCGGCCATCTAAAAACAGCCGGTACTGTGTTAAATATTATCCGATCTCAAACTCATACGGCACCACAAACTCCCGGCTGACTGCATCCAGGTAATCACCCCACCATTGCATTATCAGTTTTCGTTCCACAATGTGTTCGGCTTTGTGAATATAGGCGGCGCGGACGGCATTGCGCTCCTGGTGGCTCATCTGCCGCTCTATCGCATCCCGTGACCATTTTCCTGATTCAATCAGTGCGCTGCACGCCATGGTGCGAAAACCATGACCGCACAGCTCCTTAGCAGTGTCGTATCCCATCGTCCGCAGGGCATTGTTCACCGTGTTCTCACTCATCGGTTTTATCAGGCTATGGTCGCCCGGGAAGAGCAGCTCGCCCTCTCCGCTTATTGTCCTGATTTCTGCCAGAACGGCCAGTGTCTGGCGCGACAGCGGCACAATATGCTCTGACTGCATTTTTGCACCACGATAGGAGAATTTCACACCGGGAATCGGCGTACGCTCTGCCGGAATTATCCAGATGGCGCGTTCTGTGTCGAATTCAGACCAGCGGGCAAGACGGATTTCACTGGAGCGCGAAAACGTCAGCAGCGTAAACTGTATCGCCAGTTTGGTTAACCGGCGGCCGTTGTAATAATCCAGCTTTGTCAGCAGCTCCGGCAGCCGTTCCAGCCGCAGCGCCGGGCGGTGGGTCACACGCGGCGGCATCAGTGCTCCGGCCATGTCCTTCGCAGGATTGCGATCAATCACGCCGCACTGAACCGCATATCCCATGATATCCGTGATCCGCTGCTTCAGCCGCGAGGCCAGCTCCAGACGATCATTCGCCTCTACAATCCGCAGCGGTACCAGTAAATCTTTGGTTTTCAGTTCCGCAACATGCCGCTGACCTATCGCCGGGAGAATATGCTTTTCCATATCGCGCCAGATACGGTTAGCGTGCGTCTCTGACCAGCGCCGCCGTCTGAGCATCTGCTGCGACCATTCTCGCGCCATTTTCTCAAAGGTATTCAGCGCATCCTCTTCGGCTTCCTTCTCCGCGATACGCTTCTGCTTCGGGTGAATACCATCCAGTATCATCAGACGGGCTTCATCGCGTTTATCACGGGCGCGTGACAGTGAAACCAGCGGATATGCGCCGAATGCTATCCGGCTCTCTTTGCCGTTGTATGCAAACTTAAAATACCAGCGCTTTGTACCAACCGGATTTACCTGAAGATAAAGGCCGTACTCGTCGGCCAGTTTGTACATCTTTTTACCAGGTTTTGCGTTCCTTGCTGCCATGTCACTTAATGCCATAAGTCCGGGTCACTCCTTTGTCGAATTGGTTTATCGCATCGTGACTTTTACGTACTCCGGGAACAACAAAGAAATATATTCACAAAGTTGAACATTTTAATAAGCAGGTGACATAGGGGTTCATCACTGTGTGGACAACCAAAAACAGTGCAGAATAACGAAACAGGCTGAATTGCCGGTTGGTATAATTTGAGGGGAAAATTTAATTCGTTGTTTTTATTTGAAAAGATAAATAGTGATATTTTTTATCGGGGTATACAGGTGGCGGTATATATCTAGGTGAGATATACATGTGATTTATTGGTACTGACTTACCCCTCACTGCATTACTCTGCCATGAGGGTATAACGAGTGAACTACGATAAGAGTAATGAAAATATGAAGTTTATTTAAAATATTTCTTTTATGAACATCACCGGAACCACCTGATACACAGGTGGCCAGCTAATATTACCAATTTATATTAAAGATGTATCCTTCCAGCACAAGGGTAATAATTACAATAAATAATACAACCATTCCGCCAACTCCGAATGTCTTAAATCTACATTTCTGCCCACACTTAAATATAAAAAAGAAGAAACCAGTTTGGTTTTTATTCGCTAATGCATAGGCTAACTCAATAAAAGAAGATATGTGTATTAAAATAATGGAAATACTTATCAATATTGCAGATGATATTATAGAAAGAGAAAGATTCTTCCCATGTCCATTTAATTTCGCCCAGAATTTACTGGCAGAATCAACCTCCCTGGCAACATTAAGAATATCCTGAGGAATTAGCCCATTGACTTTTCCATTTAATGAAAAAATTATCACTGCCAATACACCCATTAATAACCATCTTATAACATCAACACGTTCGGCTTCCTTGTTAGTAAATAAAATTAATAATCCAATAAATGCTAATACGGGTGACGTTACAGCTCCCCATGTTAATACAGAATATACTTGTTCATAATAACTAAAAAAAAAGCCATGCTAAGAGACTGACTATGAATATTACTGCAACGGCACTGCCTACAACGATAGGATTGCCATCACTATCTGTTGATTTTTTGTGATTATTATTGATGGTTTTGTTAATTACTTGGGTGTTTTGAATATTGTAGCCACCACTGTTACTCTGAACAACGTTAATATTATCTGTGTTATTCTTGATGTTTATATCTGCAAATCTTCCCATATTTTTCTATTCCATCTAAGTGGATGACAATAATGAAATACATTTATGCCGTACTAATTATACGAAACACATACCTGTGATGTTACCTTCGATATTAAATAAACACAAAGCATGCCTATTTTTACAAAACAATCAATGAGTTAAAAATAATAAAATGATTAGAACACTAAAAAATCACTCATTAACTACCTTTATTAGTAGTCAATCTGGTAACTCATTTTTAGTGAATATAATCTATTAAGGATATCGGAACAATAAATTAAAAGCTCATCAGAGCTAATAATCTAGCTGTATATCTTTATGCATCCATGTAACCTGTTTTCTACTCTGAGTTCAATGTCACCAACGCTTCATGCCACTGGTTCCGGATGTTACTTGGCTAGCATGACTATATATCCCCAAAGTTTTTAATCCGTATGGACGAAAATATCTAAAAGTAGATGGTTCTTTTTACCTGAATATTTATAACACCAACACCGGGTCAAAAAACCGCGTCGCAAAGTTGACCCCGTCAAAACCGTTTTTTTGCCCGGATGACGCCCGGACAGCAACAGACCTACCGAAGCGCGTTACACGAACCGGTAATTGGAAATTAAAATGTTATTTTACATAAACTTACAAACAAGAAAGGCGGCTAAAAACAGCCGGATAGCGAATTTCAGGCACAAAAAAAGCCACCTCGCGGTAGCTTGATTTCACTTAAGAATGCCGAAGGCCGGAATCGAACCGGCACGCCCTAAAGCGGTTGATTTTGAATCAACTGCGTCTACCAATTCCGCCACTCCGGCACTGAAGTGTGTTCTCGATAACGGCGTTATTATACGTGTGGTGCCGGGAGGTGCAAGAATTATCATCTCACCGGTCTGTTGAGTGATTAAAAATCCATCATTTCAGTAGGATGATACTTTATTTTACATCTGCCAAATTTCTGCCCGTTTTTAGCTCTGTGAGTTATTGTCGTTTTATTTATGGAGATTCGTCCCCGGATGAATAGACATCAATACAATTGCTTATATAATCACCCCCGGCTCCTGATAAATGTGAGGTAGGTATGGGCTTTGCCGGCTGGATTGCAATGGGTATCTTTATTGGTATCGCTATTGGTATTTTGTTACGTGTCTTCAAAAAATAACTGACTTACATTGATTCTCATATTCTTATGTTTTTATGCTTGCACGGAAGGCTTGTTAAATCATCATGAGTAAATTACACCGTCATATTGTGCGTCTGCTGCCTTTTTCATTACTGGCCATTGCGCTCTCCGCCTGTTCCTCACAGCCTGCGAAGCAAGCCGTTTCGCCCGCAGAACGCCCGCCTCTGGACTGGTCCATTATTGATAACAGTACAACACCCCTGAAGCTGGCACCGCAACTTGTAGATGAAGCCGGAGAGAAAATTTTCTCAGAAACAGATGCCCGCGGTATGTTTATGGTGGTGATTGATAACAACGAAATTTTTCACCGCAGCTATGGTGAGACCCGTCCGGGAAATGGTGTCAAACCACGGACAGATTCGCTGATCCGTATTGCATCCGTCAGTAAACTGATGACCAGCGAAGTGCTGGTAAAAATGGCGGATGACGGGCTGGTGAATCTGAACGATCCGCTGCAAAAATACACTTACGGGCAGACAAAAGTGCCGGCTTATAACGGCAAGCCAATCCGCCTGTTTCATCTGGCGAGTCACACCAGTATTCTGCCGCGCGAGCAGCCCGGCGGGAAATGGGGACGTCCGGTGTTTACCTGGCCAAGCCGCGATCAGCGCTGGACATGGCTGAAAACAACAAAACTGACTGCCCAGCCGGGAACAGAAGCTGCTTATTCCAATATTGCGTATGACTTACTGGCAGATGCACTCGAAAAAGCCGGAAAACGCCCTTATCCTGAGCTGTTCAGACAATATGTGACACAGCCTGCGGGTATGAAAGATACGACTTACAATCCGTCTTCCGCTCAGTGTAAGCGCCTGATGGTCGGTTTCAAACCAAGTGATTGTTACAGCACACTGGCAGCAGTCGGCAGTGGCGGGGTTTACTCTACACCGGCTGATATGCAGAAATGGATGCAGGGATTTCTCTCATCCGGACGTTCAGCACGCAAAGCAACGGCTTCCAAAGAACAGACTATCTATTTCAAACGCGGCCATCTTAATGAAATAAAAGGGATGGATGTTGCAGGTAGTGCAGATGGTCTGGGGCTTGGTTGGGTGTATCTGGCACCTGTCGGGGATATCCCGGCTATTTACCAGAAAACCGGTGGCGGTGGTGGCTTTAATACCTATATGGCTATGATCCCGGAGAAAAATGTCGGTATCTTTGTGGTAATGACCCGTAAAGACGGCAGTAAATTCAGCCCGTTACCGAATGGTGTCAATGATTTGGTACGCTCTCTGGCGGATTTACATACCCGTGATTTTCTGTAATACCTGAGTAAAAATGCCCGCTTCAGCAGCGGGCATGTTCCAGTACCGTTTTCATTAAAAAAGCATCAAGCGGCACGCTGTCACGATGCGATGATTTACCCGGAGAGTGTTCCGCGGTTTCTGCCAGCACATCCTGTATCAGTTTATCGATAGCCGGACGCCGTGCACCATACAAACTTTCACCGGCTGATTTCTTCAGAGTCACAAGCGCGTTAATTTCATCACGGACTGTATCGTCAGTTACTGTGCCATCCACCAGCGTTTCAAATGCCATCGGCGGCAGCCCTTTGCCGGCGGCTATCCAGCGTAGTGCCATTACCGGTCGCAATACATAAAAATACTTTTTCAGCCGGACCTGCTCTGCCAGTAAATGCTCTTGCGTGTTGCGTTTTGCCATCGAAAGATAGTGCCAGCGCGCTTTATGTGAGGAATAAAACTGTGCTGCCAGCTCCGTTATTTCCCTGGTGAATGTTTCATCCTGATAATATATTACCGGAGAGCTGAGCCACTCAATCAGTGCGGGGTTAGAGTTTCTCAGCAGTTTCAGTGCTTTGGATAACTCCCAGCCCGCCACATCCAGTTCATCATCTATCGGTTTTTCTATGACATCCCGCTTGCGATCAAGTGCGAGATACCAATCCGGCTGATGCACATAGATAAAACGCACATCATAATCACTGTCCGGTGAGGCAAATCCCCATCCGCGACTACCTGATTCACAGGCGTACAACACTTTCACATGATGTGTTTTCTCTATCTCTGCCAATGTTTTTTTTATCCGCTCCCGCATTACGGCGCAAACGGCTTCATCATCTTTATCCGTCATTTTTCTATCCTTTCACACACACTACCTGACGCAGTGTATGAACAATTTCAACCAGGGATGACTGTGCGGCCATCACAGCATCAATATCTTTGTAAGCCATCGGGATCTCATCGATCACATCACTGTCTTTACGGCATTCCACATGGGCGGTGGCCTGTTTCTGGTCTGCGACTGAGAAGCGTTTTTTTGCCTCGGTACGGCTCATTACACGACCCGCTCCGTGGCTGCATGAGCAGAAACTCTCTTCATTTCCCAACCCGCGCACAATATAGCTTTTGGCACCCATAGAGCCCGGGATAATTCCCATCTGCCCTTTACGGGCGGATACCGCCCCTTTACGTGTAACCAGGATTTCCTCACCGAAATGCTGTTCTTTCTGCACATAGTTATGATGGCAATTCACCGCTTCCTGCTGTGTGGTAAAAGGCCTGGTGATTTCACGGGACAAGGCTTCCAGCACCCGGTGCATCATCACTTCCCGGTTATGGCGGGCAAAATCCTGTGCCCAGCCGACTGCTTCCATATAATCATTAAAATACACACTTCCCTCTTCAAAATACGCAAGATCACGATCCGGCAGATTGGCAATATGTGTCTGCATATCTTTCTGTGCCAGCGAGATAAACAAGTTTCCGATAGCATTACCGACCCCGCGCGAACCGCTGTGTAACATCACCCACACGAAACTGCTTTCATCCAGGCACAGTTCAATAAAATGATTCCCTGTGCCGAGTGTTCCCAGATGCTTATAGTTATTGGTATTACGTAACGCAGGATATTTATCGCAGATACGTTTAAACCCGGCATCCAGATGCATCCAGTGGCTGTCCACAATGTCCGGTGTATCACGCCAGCTTCCTTTATCCCGTCCGTGACGCTGAGTGGTTCGTCCGTGAGGAACCGCCGCTTCAATGGCAAAACGGATATTTTGCAGATTGTCCGGCAGATCGGTTGCCGTCAGTGATGTTTTCACTGCAATCATTCCGCAACCGATATCCACCCCGACAGCTGCCGGGATAATCGCACCTTTGGTCGGGATCACGCTGCCGATAGTTGATCCTTTCCCGACATGCACATCCGGCATCACGGCAAGATGCTTAAAAATAAACGGCATTTTTGCGGTGTTCTGCAACTGAATAACCGCTTTCGGATCCACCGGAACACCATTGGTCCACAATTTTACCGGCGCACTGTTTTCCTGAATTAATTCATTGAAACCATTACTGAACATTATTGAACATCCTTAATTTTTACCAATCCGTTCATTACCTGATCCAGTCCGCCGTAAACAGAAATCTGATCGATACGATGTGCGATACTTTCCAGCATTTCCAGCTCTTTCAGCCGTAATGCCACCGGGTTATTTTCCATCACTTTCGCCGTATTGAGCAGCGAGCGTGTCGCAGCAGTCTCTTCACGACGACGGATAACATTGGCCTGAGCTGATTTTTCAGCTTCAACGACCTGCGATAAAATAGTGCGCATTTCGCCCGGTAAAATAATATCTTTCACCCCGGCAGACGCAACTTCCAGCCCGAACGGAATGGTTGAATCTGCTATCTGTGCAAGCACCAGCTCATCAATTAACCGCTTGTTTTCCAACAATTCATCCAGAGTCCGGGTACCGACAACTTCGCGCAGCGCAAACTGTAATTCACGATAGAGATGCTCTGCCGGCTTACTCAGCTGTGAAAATGCCTGTAAAATATCGGTATAGCGCCAGTTAGCGGATAAGTTAATCCGCAATGTCACTTTATCGCGGGTCAGAATTTCCTGACCACCGACGTCCAGTGATTGCAAACGGGTGTCGATCACATCTGCTTCCGGCTTATGGTCCGTACACCAGTAACCGTAAGTGCCGGGTGCCAGCAATGAATCCACTTCGCCGTCAATTTTCAGTACGCCCGTATGCCATGCCGGGATCTGAACGATCAGCACAAGTTCTGATCCCTTTACTTTCTGTTTTCCGCGGGTCAGGCGGGATAATAATGTGTCATCCACTCTAATATTTCCGGTTACCTGAGTCTCCGCCCGCAAGCTGTTACCCTTCTTCCAGTACAGACGACGACCGCCGGATGGTAAAATTTCTGTCAATGTATCATGCAGATACAAAAAGCCTGTTTCATCATCTGCCGGACAGAGATCAACACAATATTCAGTTACCCATTGCGGATGATACTCGCGCAAGTGCTCCGCCAGTTTTGTATCGATCGGCGCGGCCCCCGGTTCAAAAGTTGTCACTGTCAGTTTATTGAACCAGTCATTAAGACGGTGCTCTCCTGCCGGTAAAATAGCCTGAAAATTCCCGTTTTTTTCAACTAATGCGATTGTTCCCTGGGCAATTGTTATTTTTTTCATTATTTTTCCTTTTCATTTTATGAGCCACGACCGGACACAAATACAGTATCGCGGGGGAAACCACAGAGGACCGGAGGCTGTCTGTCGTTCTGCCCGCCACCCGGTATGACAGCCGGGCCGTGGTGTGCGGCTCTGCGTTCAGCCGCGTGAAAACTGCTTTATGTTTACTGCATAAGGAGGTGATTCAGGATTCGAACCTGATAAAGCCATATCACCGGGAACTGCGCGGACAAAACGGAATACAGATAATGAAACGGCATTGCCGCCACCTCTGCACCGGTCGGGCGTAAAGCCCAGACAATTTCTGTCAGTGCGGTACAGGTAATATTGCGATAAGCGTGCCAGTTTTATAAATTTCAAAAATATTTTTATAACATATTGATATTTAACATATATTTATTTTTGTGATTTTATCCGTGCCATTGGGATATAAAATGACTTATGCTTATTACTATCCTGTAATATCGTGTTTTATCCTGAAAAATAAATTCCGGTGATTGTGAAAATCAATAATGAAAAAGAAAGTTGTGATAGGGGTTCTGGGTACGGTCTTAGACCGGCGGGGAAAAAGAGCTAACCGCTGGAATAAGTGGCGGCCGAGTGTCGGATTGTGCCAGCAGCCGGATCTGAATATTGATCGCTTTGAACTTATTTATCAGGCCGATAATTTACAGACAGCGGAACGGGTAAAAGAGGATATCGGGCAGGTATCATCACAAACAGAAGTGATGCTGCATAAGGTCAATATTGCCGACCCGTGGGACTTTGAACAGGTTTATACCGCGCTCCGGGATTTCGCCGCACACTATCCGTTCGATACAGAAAATGAAGAGTATCTGGTGCATATCACCACCGGGACGCATGTGGTTCAGATTTGCTGGTTCCTGCTGACTGAAGCCAGTTATCTGCCCGCCCGGCTTATTCAGACCGCCCCCCGCCATGAATCGGGAGATACCGGCCCCGGGGGTGTGTATACCATTATTGACCTCGACCTCCGTCGCTATACACAGATAACAGGGCGCTTTCAGAAAGAGCAACAAGCTCAGGTCGCTTTCCTGAAGTCCGGTATCGCCACCCGTAATGCCGCGTTCAACAAGACAATCGATAAAATTGAACGCGTTGCCCTGCGCTCTGCCGCACCGGTTCTGCTGACCGGACCGACAGGTGCCGGGAAATCATTTCTCGCAAAACGGATATATGAGCTGCGCCGTAACCGTCATCAGGTAAAAGGTCGCTTTGTGGAAGTCAATTGTGCCACACTGCGCGGCGACAACGCGATGTCCGCACTGTTCGGTCATGTAAAAGGGGCATTTACCGGGGCTATTCAGGCGCGCGGTGGATTACTGAAAGAGGCTGACGGCGGGATACTGTTTCTCGATGAAATAGCTGAACTGGGAGCCGATGAGCAGGCCATGCTGCTCAAAGCCATTGAAGAAAAACGTTTTTTTCCCTTACGGATCTGACTATGAGACAGAAAGTGATTTTGCCCTGATAGCAGGAACTCACCGTAATCTGGCACAAAGGGTCAGTGAAGGGCATTTCCGGGAAGATTTATACGCCCGTATCAATATGTGGACATTTACCCTGCCCGGATTGGCACATCGGCGGGAAGATATCGAGCCGAATGTCGATTATGAGCTGGCAAAATACAGCCGTGATCAGCAAACAAGCGTCCGCTTTGATAGCGATGCCCGGCAAATTTATCTGGCTTTTTCCTGTTCACCGCAGGCTCTGTGGCGCGGTAATTTTCGTGAACTGGGAGCATCTGTCACCCGCATGGCGACCTTTGCAGAAAGCGGACGAATTACAACGGCGCTGGTGCAGGAAGAGATTGAGAGACTGGAAAGTCAGTGGGAAGGTCTTCAGGAAAACAGCAATCTGCCCGCCGGGATAGGCGACATTGATCTGTTCGACCGCCGGCAGCTGGAAACCGTGATTGCGGTCTGCCGCCGCTCCCGGACATTGTCAGATGCCGGACGCGCTCTGTTTGCTGTCTCCCGTCAGCAGAAGAAGCAACCTAATGATGCTGACCGGCTGCGTAAATACCTCGCCCGGTTTAATCTCGACTGGGAACAGATAACAAATAACTGAAACAACAACGCCGGTCAGTAAATCCTGACCGGCGTTGTTTTATTGCTGTTGCGCAATGACAGATCCCGTTACTTACGTTTAATCAGTAAATACAGGCTGATCGCCAGGAACAGCAGGCTCGGCAGCAATGCACCGAGGAACGGCGGGAATTTATAGGTCAGGCTCAGGGAGCCGAAAATCTCGTTGGAGACATAGAACACAAACCCGCAGGCGATCCCCGTGACAATCCGCACCCCCATCGGCACCGAACGCAGCGGCCCGAAGATAAATGACAGTGCCATCAGCATCATCACCGCCACAGAGAGCGGCGCGAAGACTTTTTTCCACAGACTAAGCTGATAACGCCCGGCATCCTGCCCGCTCTGCTGCAAATAACTCACATACTGATATAACCCGCTGATTGACAGTGCTTCCGGGTCCAGCGCCGCCACATTGAGTTTTTCCGGGGTCAGTTTTGTCTGCCAGACCATGGATAACCGCTGCTCACCGGTAATGACATACGTGTCTTTCAGTACTGATTCCCGGATTTGGTTCAGTGTCCAGGTATTGGTGGCACTGTCATAGCCTGCGCTCGCGGCATTCATAACAGAGCTGAGTTTGTGTTCATCATTCATCCGGTACAGTGTGATGCCATTAAGCTGGTTTTCACTGTCCACACGCTGAATATAGATAAAATCATTACCGTCTTTTGCCCACATTCCTTTTTTGGTTGCCAGCAATGACGCGCCGCTTGTCTTCTGAGCACGGTAGTTTCGCGCCCATTGCTCACCGGACGGAGCCAGCCATTCTCCGACCACCATCGTGAGGATCACGAGCGGAATAGCCGTTTTCATCACTGAGCTGGCTACCTGTAAACGGCTGTAGCCGGATGCCTGCATTACGACCAGCTCACTGCGTGATGCCAGTGCGCCCAGCCCCATCAGCGCGCCCAGCAGCGCCGCCATCGGGAAGAAAATCTGAATATCCTTCGGGATACTCATAATGGTATAAAGCCCGGCATCCAGGGTAGAATACTCTCCCTGTCCGACTTTACGCAGCTGATCGACAAACTTGATTATCCCGGACAACGACACCAGCATGAACAGCGTCATCATAATAGATTGCAGGATAGTCCGCCCGATGTAGCGGTCAAGCACAAGCACTTTAAACATCAGGCAACTCCCTGAGAACGTGTGAAGCTAAAACGCAGACGGCGTACCGGTGTGGTGTTCCACAGGTTCAGTGCCACCGCCAGTGCCAGATAGCTGATATTCACCATCCACGGCCAGAGAGCCGGGTCCAGCTTGCCTTTCTCACCGCTTGAGCGCAGCGAACTCTGTAATAAAAAGAAAATAAGATACAGTAACATTGCGGGCAACATACTCAGTACCCGTCCCTGACGCGGGTTCACCTCAGACAGAGGAACCACCATCAGAGCCATCACAACGACAGATACGATAAGTGTCAGACGCCAGTGAAATTCTGCGCGGGCGGCATTATCATTTTCCGACCACAGTTCAAATAAGGTCATCTGCTGATAGTTACTGTCACCCACTTTTGCACTGCGGTGGTCAACAATCGCCTGATAATCAGAAAAATCGGTGATACGGAAATCCCGCAGGAATGCCGTACCTTCATAGCGGGTGCCTTTATCGAGTGTAACCACCTGATTACCGTTGGCTTTCTCAGTCATGTGTCCGCTTTCGGCAATCACAATTGACGGGCGTTGCTCATCTTTTGCCCAGAGTTGGGCAATAAAGACATCTTTGAATTCGCTGCCGTTCACATCCCCCAGATAGAGCACCATACTGCCGTCATTGGAGGTTTTAAATTGTCCGCCTACCATCGCGGTCACGCCGGGGTTAGCTTTTACTTCAGCCAGAACCTGTTCCTGATACTGAGATGACCACGGAATAAGCCAGACAACATTGACTGCCGCCACAACTGCGGTAAAGAATGCCAGGATCATCGCAGCTTTTATCAGCACGTTATTACCCAGTCCGCAGGCATGCATCACGGTAATTTCACTTTCGGTATACAGCTTGCTGTAGGTCATCAGCAGCCCGAGGAAAAGACTCAGCGGCAAAATAAGCTGCGCCATCTCCGGGATACCTAATCCCAGTAATGACAGCACGAGTCCGGGCGGAATGCTTCCTTCAACAGCAGCACCCAATACTTCAACCAGTTTCTGACAAAAGAAGATCAACAACAGGATAAACAGAATCGCAATCTGTGCCTTGAGTGTTTCTCTCACTAGATATCTAATAATGATCACGCTTAATACGCCTGTGAAAACTTGTGTTTTTGCATGAAAATAGCTAACTTCGTTCTGTGTTGACTATTTTTGTGCATTATTTGCCGGCCTGAGGGTAATTCTGGTATCAAACCACTCTTTTTTTCCTTCCGGTCAGGAAAGAAAGGGAATATTAGTGCTGTTCAGGACTCATAAAGTGCGCACGTAGCTTATCATAAACTGTTTATAATCGATGGTGCAGATTAGTGCGAACGCTACATTTTAGCGACAGCAGATGTCTTTGTCTTTAAGATTCAGGAGAGCGCATGGAGTTTAGTGTAAAAAGCGGCAGTCCGGAAAAGCAACGCAGTGCTTGTATTGTGGTCGGCATTTTCGAACCGCGTCGTCTGTCCCCGGTTGTGGAACAGCTCGATAAAATCAGCGACGGCTACATCAGTGCTCTGCTGCGCCGCGGCGAGCTGGAGGGCAAGGTCGGGCAGTCTCTGCTTCTGCACCATGTCCCGAATGTCCTGTCCGAGCGCATCCTGTTAATCGGCTGCGGAAAAGAACGCGAGCTGGATGAGCGCCAGTACAAACAGATTATTCAGAAAACCATCAGCACCCTGAACGAAACCGGGTCGATGGAAGCGGTCTGTTTTT
The DNA here is from genome assembly GCF_001676055.1 of Morganella psychrotolerans. Lineage (GTDB taxonomy): Bacteria > Pseudomonadota > Gammaproteobacteria > Enterobacterales > Enterobacteriaceae > Morganella > Morganella psychrotolerans_B. The sequence continues at coordinate 22,276 of NZ_LZEX01000006.1, forward strand.
TGACTGAGTTGCATGTCAAAGGACGCAACAATTACTGGAAAGTAAGACAAGCTGTTGAAACAGCAAAAGAATCTCTCTATGTCTTTGATCAGCTGAAAAGCAATAAAACCGAATTACGCCGCCCGCTGCGTAAACTGGTCTTCAATGTCCCTACCCGCCGCGAACTGCCTGCCGGTGAGAAAGCGATCAGCCATGGTCTGGCCATTTCTGCCGGTATCAAAGCGGCAAAAGATCTGGCGAATATGCCGCCGAACATCTGTAACGCGGCTTACCTCGCGTCGCAGGCGCGCCAGCTGGCAGACAATCACTCATCTGTCCTCAGCACCCGGGTTATCGGTGAAGAGCAGATGAAAGAGCTGGGAATGCTGGCGTATCTGGCGGTCGGCCAGGGGTCACGCAATGAATCACTGATGTCGGTGATTGAGTATAAAGGTAATCCGGATCCGGAAGCACGACCGATTGTATTAGTCGGAAAAGGGCTGACGTTCGACTCCGGCGGTATTTCTATCAAACCAGCCGATGGCATGGATGAGATGAAATATGACATGTGCGGCGCGGCAACTGTCTACGGCGTAATGCGGATGGTGGCTGAACTGAGTCTGCCGCTCAATGTGGTCGGGATCCTGGCGGGATGTGAAAACATGCCGGGCAGCAATGCCTATCGTCCGGGGGATATCCTCACCACCATGTCAGGTCAGACTGTCGAAGTGCTTAATACGGATGCAGAAGGCCGCCTGGTGCTGTGTGATGCGCTGACTTACGTGGAGCGTTTCGAGCCGGAAACCGTGATTGATATCGCGACCCTGACCGGTGCCTGTATGGTCGCACTGGGTAACCATTTCAGTGGTCTGATGGCAAATCACAATCCGCTGGCGCACGAGTTGCTGAATGCGTCTGAACAAGCCGGTGACCGCGCATGGCGGCTGCCGCTGGCAGATGAGTTCTACGAGCAAATCGAGTCGAACTTTGCGGATCTTGCCAATACCGGCGGGCGTCTGGGTGGCGCGATTACCGCAGGTTGCTTCCTGTCACGCTTTACAACGCGCTATAATTGGGCGCACCTGGATATTGCCGGTACGGCATGGCGTTCAGGAAAAAATAAAGGCGCAACAGGTCGTCCGGTTGCACTGCTGGCACAATTCCTGTTAAATCGTGCGGGTATCAGCACCGACGACTGACCGGTATTGCAGGACAAATCCGGATAAATAAAGGTAACGGGGATTGTGATAGTATTGTGCAATCCCCTTTTCTGCTATCAGAGATATTATGAAAAACGCCACCTTCTATCAGATGGAACAGCCATCCCCCTTTGATGACCTTGAAGCCCATGAGTGGCTGACGTGTCAGTTGGCGGGAGAGGCATGGCGCAACGGGAAACGGGTGCTTATCGCCTGTGAATCGCAACAACAGGCTGAAAAACTCGACGAAGCCCTCTGGGCGCGCGAGCCGGATGCATTTGTTCCCCATAATTTAGCAGGTGAAGGGCCGCGTTATGGTGCGCCTGTTGAACTGTGCTGGCCGCAGAAGCGCGGAAATTCGCCGCGTGATTTACTGATTACATTACTGCCGCAGTTCACAGATTTTGCGACAACCTTCCGGGAAGTGATAGACTTTGTGCCTATCGACGAACAATTGAAACAGTTGGCGCGCGAGCGATATAAAATCTATCGCAGCGTCGGCTTTACCCTAACAATGGCCACGCCGCCAACCTACTGATAAACAAAGATTAAAAATGGAAAAAACAACAGACAACCAACAGACCAACGAACCGTCTCTGGATAAAACCTATAATCCGACGGAAATCGAAGGGCCACTTTACGCGCACTGGGAAAAGAGCGGCTATTTCAAACCGAATGGTGATACAGACAAAGAAAGCTTCTGTATTGTTATTCCGCCGCCGAATGTCACCGGTAATCTGCACATGGGTCACGCGTTCCAGCAAACTATTATGGACACCATGATCCGCTACCAGCGCATGCAGGGTAAAAATACCCTCTGGCAGTCCGGGACTGACCACGCGGGTATCGCGACACAAATGGTTGTTGAGCGCAAGATCGCCGCAGAAGAGGGCAAAACCCGCCACGATTACGGCCGTGAAGGCTTTATTGATAAAATCTGGGAATGGAAAGCGGAATCCGGCGGTAATATCTCAAACCAGATGCGCCGTCTGGGTAACTCTGTGGACTGGGAACGCGAGCGTTTCACCATGGATGAAGGTCTGTCCCGTGCGGTAAAAGAAGCGTTTGTCCGCCTGTATAAAGATAATCTGATCTATCGCGGTAAGCGCCTGGTCAACTGGGATCCGAAACTGCACACCGCGATTTCTGATCTCGAAGTGGAAAACCGCGACGTCAAAGGCTCCATGTGGCATATCCGCTATCCGCTGGCTGATGGTGCAAAAACCGCTGATGGTAAAGATTACCTGGTTGTCGCCACCACCCGTCCGGAAACCATGCTCGGTGATACCGGTGTGGCTGTGAACCCGGAAGATCCGCGTTATAAAGATCTGATCGGCAAAGAAATCATTCTGCCGATCGTCAACCGCCGCATTCCGATCCTCGGCGACGAACACGCAGATATGGAAAAAGGCACCGGTTGTGTGAAAATCACCCCGGCGCATGACTTTAACGACTATGAAGTCGGTAAACGCCACCAGCTCACCATGATCAACATTATGGATTTCGACGGTAATATCCGTACTGAAGCCGAAGTGTTTGATACCAATGGTGAAGTATCAACCGCATGCAGCAGCGATATTCCGCAGGCTTACCGTGGCATGGAACGTTTTGCTGCCCGTAAAGCTATCGTAAAAGAATTTGAATCACTCGGCCTGCTCGAAGAGATCAAACCGCACGACCTGACTGTCCCTTACGGCGACCGTGGCGGCGTGGTTATCGAGCCGATGCTGACTGACCAGTGGTATGTGCGCACTGCCCCGCTGGCAAAAGAAGCGATTAAAGCAGTTGAAGACGGCGATATTCAGTTTGTGCCTAAGCAGTACGAAAACATGTACTTCTCCTGGATGCGCGATATTCAGGACTGGTGTATCTCCCGTCAGTTGTGGTGGGGTCACCGTATCCCTGCCTGGTATGATAACCAGGGCAATGTGTATGTCGGGCGTGATGAAGATGAAGTCCGCCGCGAAAATAATATCCCGGCGATGGTTGAACTGCGCCAGGATGAAGATGTGCTGGATACCTGGTTCTCCTCCGGTCTGTGGACATTCTCCACACTGGGCTGGCCGGATAACACGCCGGAACTGAAAACATTCCATCCGACCAATGTGCTGGTCAGTGGCTTTGACATCATTTTCTTCTGGATTGCCCGCATGATCATGATGACCATGCACTTCATCAAAGATGAAAACGGCAAACCGCAAATTCCGTTCAATACCATCTACATGACGGGTCTGATCCGTGATGATGAAGGTCAGAAAATGTCGAAATCGAAAGGAAACGTACTTGATCCTCTCGATATGATCGACGGTATTTCACTGCCGGAACTGCTGGAAAAACGTACCGGTAACATGATGCAGCCGCAGATGGCAGAGAAAATCGCCAAACGCACAGAAAAACAGTTCCCGGACGGAATTGAAGCTCACGGTACAGATGCCCTGCGCTTCACCCTGGCGGCACTGGCATCAACCGGGCGTGATATCAACTGGGACATGAAACGTCTGTCCGGCTACCGTAACTTCTGTAACAAGCTGTGGAACGCCAGCCGTTTCGTGCTGATGAATACAGAAGAACAGGATTGTGGTCAGAACGGCGGTGAGATGGAATTCTCCCTGGCCGACCGCTGGATCCTCGCGGAATATAACAATACCGTGAAAGCCTACCGCGAAGCACTGGATACTTTCCGTTTCGACCTGGCATCCAACATTCTGTATGAATTCACCTGGAACCAGTTCTGTGACTGGTATCTGGAACTGTCCAAACCGGCTGTTCACAAAGGAACGGACGCACAGAAACGTGCAGCGCGCCATACACTGATCACGGTTCTGGAATCACTGCTGCGCCTGGCGCACCCGATTATTCCGTTTATCACTGAAACTATCTGGCAGCGTGTGAAAGTCGTGAAAGGCATTGCAGGCGATACCATCATGCTGCAACCGTTCCCTGAATTCGATGCGGCTCAGGTTGATGAAGCTGCTCTGCGTGACCTGGAATGGATCAAAGACACTATCATTGCTGTCCGTAATATTCGTGCAGAAATGAATATTGCCCCGGGCAAGCCGCTGGAAGTAATGCTGCGTGGTGCAAGTGCTGATGCACAGCGCCGTGTGGCCGAAAACAGTAACTTCCTTAAAGCAATGGCGCGTCTGGATTCCATCCGTATTACTGAAGACGGTGAAACGGTTCCGGTTTGTGTGACCAAGCTGGTGGAAGGTGCTGAAATCCTGATCCCGATGGCTGATCTTATCAATAAAGAGGACGAATTAGCGCGTCTGGATAAAGAGCAGGAAAAAACGGAGAAGGAAATCGCGGCTATCGAAGGCAAACTGGCGAACGAAGGCTTTGTCAGCCGTGCGCCGGAAGCGGTGGTTGCCAAGGAGCGCGAGCGCCTGGCAGCAAACTATGAAGCCAAAGAAAAACTGATTGCTCAGAAAGCCACAATTGCCGCACTGTGATCCTGTCTGAATGACCTGAAAACCAGCCTCCGGGCTGGTTTTTTTTATCCCGTATTTCGCCTGTTTACTTTGCGTGATAATTATTTATTATCATATTTATCGTTTCATACGATATCCACAGTAATCGCCCCTCAGGTTTGTCCCCCGGCTTTACTTTTCACAATAAAAATAATGAGATAATGATATCCATGACAAGCAGCACAACAGAAAACTACACTCTCCGTTTGATCCGCCCGGAAGATAACCCCGGTATCGCACAAGTGATCCGCGCAGTTTCCGCAGAGCACGGACTGACAGCCGACAAAGGCTTTGCTGTCGCAGACCCGATTTTAGATACCCTGTACGAGGTATACCACCGGCCGCGTGCCGCTTACTGGGTCATTGACGTAAACGGTGAAATTCTCGGCGGCGGCGGTGTTTCCGCGCTCACCGGGGGTGACGGAAAAACAGCTGAGTTACAAAAGATGTATATTTCTGCCCGCCTGCGCGGAAAAGGGCTGGCGAAAAAAATTGTCTTACAGGCGCTGGAATTTGCCAAAGCAGAAGGTTACAGCCAGTGTTATCTGGAAACGACCGGCGACCTTCAGGCGGCCATTAAATTGTATGAAAAACTCGGATTTAACTTTCTCGATGCCCCGCTGGGTAATACCGGCCACGGCGACTGTGAAGTCCGCATGCTGAAAGTGCTTACAGATTGTAAGCCAGACCGGGTCAGTACCTCTGCCCGATAAACGCGGGATAACAGCACAAATTCACGTCGTGAACGAAACCAGCCACCACCGGCGCTTTCTGCTGTTCCTGATGAACAGATACAAAAAAACCTGCCACGGCAGGTTTTTCAGGGGAACGGATAATCAATGCAATGGTGTTTCGCCATGACGTTCGTCATCGCCTTCATCATCACCTTCGTCATATTCTTCACCGTCTTCGTCTTCACCATCAGGATCTTCGAAATACGTGCCCCAGCCGTCGTAATCCACGTCCATCTTTTCAGCCAGACGGGCGAGCTGCTCAACCTGAGCATCAATATGTTCTGCTTTCAGGCCGCACTCACTGATAATGTCGCAGCATAATACAACCTGACCGCCTTCCACTTCCAGCTCTTCAGCATCAGTCACTTCATAGCCCAGTTTAAAGGCTTCAACTGCCGCTTTTTCTAATTTGTCGTAATCTTCGCTCGAAAAATGGTGCTCAACAGTATACTGCGCATCAGGATCGCTGCCGTCCTCTAATAACTCAGTAATAATTGCACGGGTTTCTTCGCGCTGTTCTTCTAAAAACGCATCTAATTCTGACATGGCCATGCCCTCTGATAAGTGATACCCGCGCATTTTCCCACAGCAGGCGTCATTGAGCCACCCATAAAAAAAAAAGAATTTCAGTCCGGTGTTGCAATTGAATTTTTATTGATTTATGTTGAATATAAATTCATCGGAGGAATTACTATGAACCCTTTTTATCAACAATCCTTTCTGCGGTTACTTGACTATAAACCCGCCGATATTGAAAAACTGCTCAATCTTTCTGCTTATCTGAAAAAGGCGAAAAAATCCGGTACTGAAAAGCCGCTGATGACAGGTAAAAATATTGCGCTGATTTTCGAGAAGGACTCCACCCGCACCCGCTGTGCCTTTGAAGTGGGCGCTTACGATCAGGGTGCGCGGGTAACTTACCTCGGTTCATCCGGCAGTCAGATGGGCCATAAAGAATCCATTAAAGACACTGCCCGCGTGCTGGGACGGATGTATGACGGTATTCAGTTTCGCGGATATTCACAGAAAGCGGTTGAAGAGCTGGCAAAATATTCCGGTGTTCCGGTCTGGAACGGACTGACAGATGAGTTTCATCCGACACAACTGCTCGCCGACCTGCTGACTATTCAGGAGCATGTGAAAAAACCGCTGTCCGAGGTGAAATTTGCATATTTAGGCGATTCCCGTAATAACATGGGAAATACCATTGCAGAGATGGCAGCACTGACCGGGATGGATGTCCGGCTTGTCGCACCACAAAGTTGCTGGCCGTCTGCATCACTGATTGAAGAGTGCCGTAAAGCCGCAGAACAAACCGGCGGTAAAATTACGCTGACGGAAGATGTCGCCGAAGGCGTAAAAGATGCCGATGTACTGTATACCGATGTCTGGGTTTCAATGGGCGAGGCGAAAGAGGTCTGGGCGGAGCGCATCAAACTGCTGACACCGTATCAGGTGAATCAGGATGTGATTACTAAAACACAGAATCCGGATGTGATTTTCCTGCATTGCCTGCCTGCATTCCATGATACCGACACCACCATCGGACTGGCGCTTGCAAAAGAATATGGTTTTACCAATGGTATTGAAGTCACCAATGATGTGTTTGAGTCAAAACACAGTGTGGTATTTGATCAGGCCGAAAACCGGCTGCATTCGATTAAAGCTATTATGGTGGCATCTCTTTCAAAAGAAATAGAATTTTAATTATATCGGGATAATCGCAGGTATTTTGCGTAAAAAAAAGTGATGCAAACGCTTGCGCAGAATAACAGGTTGCGTATAATCCCCCGCAATTTTGTCGGAAGGGGAAAATGTACAGCGTGACTATTTACACCGCTTACATCGCACAGTCGGTGCCGCACAACGCGGCATATCACAGACAGCCACAACGTGGCGCAGTCTGCGTTCCTCCCGTATTTTTTTTGAAAACCCCTCATTGAGGGGTTTTTTTTTTGCCTGGCCGAACACGAACATGAGGATACCCCCAATGGCGAATCCGTTATACCTGCGCGATATTATCTCGATTAATGACCTTAACCGCGATGAACTGGAACTGGTATTAAACACAGCCGCACTGCTGAAACAGCGCCCTCGGCCGGAATTACTGAAGCATAAAGTAATTGCCAGCTGCTTCTTCGAGGCCTCGACGCGTACCCGGCTCTCTTTTGAAACGGCTATCCACCGCCTCGGCGCGTCGGTAGTCGGTTTCTCAGACAGCAGCAACACCTCACTGGGCAAAAAAGGGGAAACGCTGGCAGATACCATGAGTGTTATCAGTCAGTATGCTGATGCCATCGTGATGCGCCACCCGCAGGAAGGTGCGGCGCGCCTGGTGTCTGAATTTTCAGGTACTGTGCCGGTTATCAATGCCGGGGACGGGGCAAACCAGCACCCGACACAGACACTGCTTGATCTCTTTACCATTCAGGAAACCCAGGGACGCCTGGAAAACCTGCACATCGCGATGGTCGGGGATCTGAAATACGGGCGCACAGTGCATTCACTGGCACAGGCGCTGTCGAAATTCAGCGGCAACCATCTGCATTTTATTGCACCAAAGGCGCTGGCGATGCCGGATCATATCCTGCACATGCTGGATGAAAAAGGTGTGGCGTACAGCGAACATAATGCTATCGATGATGTGCTGCCGCAGTTGGATATTCTGTACATGACCCGCGTACAGAAAGAGCGTCTTGACCCGTCAGAATACGCCAATGTCAAAGCACAGTTTGTACTGCGCGCGGCGGATCTGGTGAATGTGAAGCCAAACCTGAAAGTGCTGCACCCGCTGCCGCGCATCGATGAGATCTCTCCGGATGTGGATAAAACGCCTTACGCGTACTACTTCCCGCAGGCCGGTAACGGGATTTTTGCCCGTCAGGCGCTGTTATCTCTGGTGTTAAACGAAACCTTCCCGGCTTAAGGAGCACATCATGACTCAGGATCATAAATTACTGGTTGAAGCCATCAAATGCGGTACTGTTATCGACCACATCCCGGCACATGTCGGGTTTAAACTGCTCTCCTTTTTCCGCCTGACGGAAACAGACAGCCGCATTACCATCGGGCTGAATCTGCCGTCCGGTAATATGGGCCGTAAGGATTTGATTAAGCTGGAAGATACCTTTCTGACACCGGAGCAGGCAAACCAGCTCGGGTTTTATGCACCGAAAGCCACAATTAATATTATTGAAGATTATCAGGTGGTTAAAAAACTGCCAATTAATCTGCCTGAACGGATAACCGGGGTGATTGTCTGCCCGAACGGGAACTGCATCAGTCACAATGAGCCGGTAGAAAGTAGCTTTACTGTTAAGTCCATTGCGCAGGAAATTGTGTTAACCTGTAAGTATTGTGAGAAAGAATTTGATCACCACGCCATCATTAATAACGGATAAGATAGATCCAGGTCAGTTGCCCGGAGATTTCAGACGATTATAATGATCGCGTTTTTAAAAGCTTAACAGCAATAATAATCCTACAGGAGTCCGTAATGACTAAAGTAATCGCAACAGAAAACGCACCAGCAGCAATCGGCCCATATGTACAGGCTGTAGACCTGGGTAACATGGTTATGACTTCAGGTCAGATCCCGGTTGACCCTAAAACAGGTCTGGTTGCAGATGACGTTACTGCTCAGGCCCGCCAATCTCTGGAAAACATCAAGGCAATCATCGAGAAAGCAGGCCTGAAAGTTGCTGATATCGTGAAAACAACTGTTTTCGTTAAAGATCTGAATGACTTCACTACTGTGAACGCAGCATACGAAGCCTTCTTCAAAGAGAACAATGCAGCGCACTTCCCTGCTCGTTCTTGCGTTGAAGTTGCCCGTCTGCCAAAAGATGTGAAATTAGAAATCGAAGCAATCGCAGTCCGTAAATAATTACTGCGCTTCAGTTGATAAAAACCGGCGGAAGCCGGTTTTTTTGTATCACACCCGCAGATTCTCCAGTAACTGCTCAAATGAAACCCGCACATTTTTATACGTGATATCCGGTTCATCGCTGTGGACTATCCACATTGCGCATTCATATAACCCGCCATTAATAAACAGCGCCAGTACCTGCGGTGAAACCTGCTTTATTAAACCTTTTTCCATCAGATGAGTAAGCCGCCGGGTAATTCCCTGCACACACGCCAGTTCATTAGATTTAAGAATTGAATAATCCAGCACAGATGCCGCATCACGAAACATAATACGCTGCACTTCCGGCTCCAGACTCATTGCCAGATAACCCTGACAGCGCGCCTTGAATGCCTGCCATTCATCTGTTGCTTCTTTTTCTGCCATATCCAGGCGCGCATCCAGTTCCTGATCCAGACTCTGCAATACCGCCAGGAATAGTCCCCGTTTGTCTCCGAAATGATGATAAAGCGCCCCGCGGGTAAGACCCGCCTGTGCGGTCAGGTCATCCATCACTGTCGCAGCATAACCTGCCGTACCAAACTGCCGGCGGGCAGCAGTAATCAGTTTTGTCCTGGTCTCTTCTATCATCTCTGCGCGTGGTTTATGAACCATCTTGTCACTCCGGGGGTTAACACATTTCATCTGCTCACTATATCACTTTTTAATTGACATACATCGCGTATATCAATAGATTCACATACGCAATGTATGTTAATTACCTATCCATTGAATCCTGTTACCTCCGGTGACGGCGGCAGTGACAAAATATATTTATCCCCCTGACGGCGAAAAAGGGCGGATATTCTGTGAGGTTGTTATGTTTAGTTCCTATCGCGTCATCTTTCAGCATCCCGGCTCCCGGGCTTTCTCCGGTGCGGGTTTCATCGCACGGATGACCGTCGCCATGATGGGGATCGGGATCATTACGATGATTGCGCAGCTGCGTGACTCTTTCTTTATGGCAGGGATCACCGCCGCTGTTTATACCTTTTCTGCTGCTTTCTGTGCACCGATGATAGCCCGCCTGGTAGATCGCTACGGACAAAGCCGCATTCTGCCAAAAAGTATTATCATCAGTGTGCTCGGTACCACCGCACTATTGTTATGTACGGTTTATGACGCGCCGGACTGGGCTATCTGGCTTTCCGCTGTATTTGTCGGGGCTATCCCGAGCATGCCGGCCATGATCCGCGCCCGCTGGACGCACATCTATAAAGGCGATCCGCGTCTGCAAACCGCGTATTCTTTTGAGTCCGTACTGGATGAAATCAGCTTTATTATCGGCCCGCCGCTTTCCGTCACACTGAGTATTGCGCTCTTCCCGCAGGCAGGTCCGCTGGTTGCGATTATTTTTCTGGTCGTCGGCACACTCCTGGTGGTCAGCCAGAAACGCACCGAGCCGCCGGTACATAAGCGGGACGGACTGGCAAAAGGCACCGTACTGCGCCTGCCGGCGATTCAGTTGCTGATGCTGGCACTGCTCGCGCTCGGTGTGATTGTCGGAACAGTCGATGTGCTGGCGGTGGCATTCGCCAATGCGCAGGGATATCCGGAAGGTGCCAGTTATGTATTATCGGTTTACGCCGCCGGTTCCTGTATTGCCGGGTTTATCTTCGGCGCAGTCCGCCTGCCCTTCAGTTATACAAAACAATTTGTTTTCACCGCCGCGGCAACACTGTTAACCACTCTGCCGCTGCTGCTGGTCACTGATCTTACCGGGTTGGGGCTGACGATGTTTGTCGCCGGTTTCTTCTTTTCGCCAACCATGATCCTGGCTATCGGATTTGTCGAACGGGAAGCGCCGCCTAACATGCTGACAGAAGGCTTCACCTGGCTTATCACCGGGCTGGCTGTCGGGGTTGCTCTCGGCTCTGCCGGTGTCGGGATGATCATTGATACCTATGGTATCGATACCGGTTTCTTACTTGCTATCGGTGCCGGTGTCTGTGTCCTGCTCATTGCTGTTGCCGGTTATGTTTTCGTCTTCAAAAATGATAAAAATACCAGCGATAAGTAACAAAAATAACTTTTAGCATAATCTTTGTCACCAGACCGCACATTTTTACACTTCACCGGAGTGTGCGGTTTCTCTGATGTCACCGAAATTCTTTGACACAGGTCAATTTTAAACGCCTTATTCCGGAGGAAATCTATATCTAGTGCTATATAATACAAAGCACACAAGATATAGTATTTATTCACAGTGTTATCCACACCCCCCGAAAGTGGCATTATTGCTGGCTTTTGCCTGTGGATAACCAAATTTCCGGAGAGAAGCAAAGTGCACACTATCGTGATTAAGCGTGATGGATGTCAGGTCAATTTTGATGAATCACGCATCCGGGATGCCATTAAAAAAGCAGCTGAAGCCGCGCAAATTAATGATAATGACTACTGCTCTCAGGTTGCTTCTCATGTCACTTCATTAATGAAAAACCGGGAAAATGTTGATATCCGTGAAATCCAGGACGCGGTTGAAAACCAGTTAATGTCCGGTGATTACAAAGAGTTAGCACGAACCTATATCGAATACCGTCATGATCGTGATGTCGAGCGTGAGCTGCGTGGCCGCCTGAATAATGAGATCCGCGGGCTGGTCGAGCAAAGTGATATGTCCATTCTCAATGAGAATGCTAATAAAGACAGCAAGGTTATTCCGACACAGCGCGACCTGCTGGCGGGCATTGTGGCTAAACACTATGCAAAACAGCATATTTTACCGCGTGATGTTGTTATTTCACATGAACGTGGTGAAATTCACTATCACGATCTGGATTACGCGCCATTCTTTCCGATGTTTAACTGTATGCTGATCGATTTGAAAGGCATGCTGACTCATGGCTTTAAAATGGGTAATGCCGAGATAGAGCAACCTAAGTCCATCTCTACCGCGACTGCGGTAACAGCACAAATTATCGCGCAGGTTGCCAGCCATATTTACGGCGGCACCACCATTAACCGGATAGATGAAATTCTGGCGCCGTTTGTCGCCGCCAGCTACAACAAGCATCTGAAAACCGCTGAAGAATGGCAAATTCCGGATGCGAAAGGTTATGCCGATGCCCGCACCGAAAAAGAGTGCTATGACGCATTCCAGTCACTGGAATATGAAGTCAACACCCTGCACACCGCCAACGGACAAACCCCGTTTGTCACCTTTGGTTTCGGGCTGGGAACCTCTGAAGAATCGCGGATGATCCAACAGGCAATTTTGCGTAACCGCATTGCCGGGCTGGGTAAAAATCATAAAACAGCGGTCTTCCCGAAACTGGTGTTTGCCATTAAAAAAGGGCTGAATCATCAGTACGGTGATCCGAATTATGACATCAAACGCCTCGCATTAGAGTGTGCCAGCAAACGCATGTATCCGGATATTCTGAACTACGACCAGGTCGTAAAAGTCACCGGATCGTTTAAAACGCCGATGGGCTGCCGCAGTTTCCTCGGCGTATACGAAGAGAACGGCGAGCAAATTCATGACGGGCGTAATAACCTCGGCGTTATCAGCCTGAACCTGCCGCGTATTGCGATTGAAGCACACGCTGACGAAGAGCAGTTCTGGACGCTGCTGGATGAACGCCTGGCTATCGCCAAAAAAGCGCTGATGACCCGCATTGCCCGGCTGGAAAATGTCAAAGCCCGTGTCGCGCCGATCCTATATATGGAAGGCGCCTGCGGCGTGCGGCTGAAAGCAGATGACTCCGTAACGGAGATCTTTAAAAACGGTCGCGCATCCATTTCCCTGGGTTATATCGGCATCAACGAAACCATTAATGCGCTGGCGGGTACCGATACCCATATGTATGACGATGAACAGCAGCGCGCGCTGGGTGTGGCGATTATTGAACGTTTACGCCGTGCAACAGATGAATGGAAAGCGGAAACCGGCTACGCCTTCAGCCTGTACAGCACACCAAGTGAGAATCTGTGCGACCGCTTCTGCCGTCTGGATACCGCCGAGTTCGGTGTGATCCCGGGCGTGACAGACAAAGGCTATTACACCAACAGCTTCCATCTGGATGTTGAGAAAAAAGTGAATCCGTACGACAAACTGGATTTCGAAGCTCCGTATCCGCCACTGGCGAACGGTGGTTTTATCTGTTACGGCGAATACCCGAATCTTCAGCATAACCTGAAAGCCCTGGAAGATGTCTGGGACTACAGTTATGACCGCGTTCCGTATTATGGCACCAACACACCGATTGATGAGTGTTATGAATGCGGCTTTAACGGGGAATTTAACTGTACCAGCAAAGGATTTGTCTGCCCGAAATGCGGCAACCATGATGCCGCCCGCGTGTCTGTGATCCGCCGTGTATGCGGTTATCTGGGCAGCCCGGATGCACGTCCGTTCAATGCCGGGAAGCAGGAAGAAGTAAAACGCCGCGTGAAACATCTGTCAAACGGGCAGCTAGGCTGAGTATATGAATTATCATCAGTACTATCCCGTTGATGTCGTCAACGGGCCGGGTACACGCTGTACATTGTTTGTTTCAGGCTGCGTGCATCAGTGCCGCGGCTGCTATAACCAGAGCACCTGGCGCACCGATTCCGGTGCGCTTTATACACCGGAACTGGAAGCGCAGATTATCGCCGACCTCTGTGATGAACGGATTAAGCGTCAGGGAATTACACTGTCAGGCGGTGATCCGCTGCATCCGCAGAATATCCCGGTGATTTTGGCACTGGTGCAGCGCATCCGCCGGGAATGCCCGCCGGAGAAAGATATCTGGATGTGGACCGGCTATAAGCTGGATGAGCTGAATGATGCTCAGAGGGAAGTCATTGAGCACATCAATGTATTAGTCGACGGGAAATTTGTGCAGGCGCTGCATGACCCGATGATTATCTGGCGCGGCAGTTCAAATCAGGTTATTCACTATCTGCGCTGATCCGCGACCAGTGCAGTTTCTTACCAAAACCCAGTGTGTTATTAACCATTTTTATCTCATCGAGCCGCAGACCCCAGACCGGGGTCTTTGCTGCAATGGCAACCGGGAACCGCCGGCAATATTGTGCCCGCGCCTGTTTTGCGGCCTCATCTGACAGAGCAATCACTTCACCACGAAATTGTATCCCGCGAATTTTTGCGACCGTGACTGTCTGCGCAGAAACGGTGCCCGCGACCTGCGGGTTCTGCTGCATCATGGTGCCGTGTTGTGTATGGGGTTCAGTGAGGAAATACAGCAGCATGGCGTCGGTATCAGCCACATAGAAGCAACTCGCGCACCAAAGCTCACTATCCGCCGTGGTACATAATGTAAAAACATGATTTTTCTTCAGATAGCGCCGGATCTCTGATAAATCGTGCTGCCCGTCCATATTGATCCCCAAATAAAACCACACCGGGTGATAGTATATCATCCGGTGCTGGTTCAGACAGTCCCGGATATCCGGGCTGTTTTATGGCAGATTTCAGTAATTATTTATAAATTTCCGCAGTACCACCCATCAGGTTTTCACCACCAGCGGAGATAATACGGAAGGATGCCGCACCTGATTCATCAGCTTTTTTGGATAAGGCGGCAGTCACATCAGCCAGGGTGTCAATATTGCTGACAGATACCACACCAGCCGGTGCCTGAGTACTGATTTGTACTTCAGTCGCAGCCATTGAACCAAATGAAACAGCACTTAACGCTAAAACAGCAGGGATGATTGCAGACATTTTCATAATATAGTTCCTTAGATTTTTAATAATATTGTGAGACGTTTTTGGTCTCTCTCTGTGATGTGAGTCATACTATGCGCTTCCTGCAGAAAAGAAAATTAGCTATTTTTGCCATAGTTATTCAAAATAATTGATGATAATAAAATTAATTAATCACCGGAAAGAATTACTCTGTAGAATATCATTGATTAATTAGTTACTTGCGTGACTATAACCCGGCTAAAATCAACAAAATATTCGCCTTTCATATAAACATTAAAACGCACGATTAAACAAAAATGACCAGTAATCCAGATATAAAAATGTGGTTTCTTTACATAATCAGGACAGAATCCGGCTCGCTTTATACCGGGATCACCCGGGATGTCGCAAAACGGTTCGCCACACATCAGTCCGGGAAAGGGGCTAAATACCTGCGGGGAAAAACGGGTCTGGAGGTGGTTTATCAGGCAGCACTGGCTGATCGCGCCTGTGCGTCAAAGGAAGAGTACAGAGTTAAGCAACTGACTAAAAAGAAAAAAGAAAGGCTGGTCACTGACCAGCCTTCTGATTTAACCGCATATCTTAACGGCGGTGATTATTCACAACTGTCAAAGTGATCTGAGTAATTGACTAAGCCATGGTAATTATCGGTGGCATCGTTATCCAGCGGATGAATGAGAAAGTATGCCTCACAGTCCGGCCATTTACAGTGCAAATCAAATTCTGCTGCCGGTTTAAAGCCCCATTTGCTGTACATTGCCGGGTCACCAAGCACCACAACCGCGCCATAACCAAACTCATTGAGGCTGTCCAGCCCTTCGTAAACGAGCTGGCGGGCAATGCCCTGAGCGCGGTACTCTTCTGCCACGGCAAGCGGAGCAAGCCCCACCCACTGACAATCCTCACCTTCCACATCAACCGGGGTAAACCCGGCATAGCCGATTACCTGCCCGTTATCATCGGTTGCCACCACGCCTAAAGTCAGCAGTGCATCCTCACGCAGGGTATGCAGCAGATCAGCTTCATTATCACGACCAAACGCCGTGCGCAGCAATGCATCAATACCGGCGGCATCAACCGGGATCTCTGTGCGGATCAACATGACGGCACCGCGGTGTGTGATTGCGCGGCCTCCGCTTCCATACCCGCCTGAATAAATTCAGCCAGTTGCATTAATGCACTGCGCAGCAACGCAGGCATGGCATCAAGATCAATCGAGTCCATCAGATTCTTAACATACAGCCCCAGCTCAGTATCACCTTCAATACGCAGGCGGCGCTGGAAAAACAAGGTATCCGGGTCTTCTTTACGGGCGGCAATCAGGACCAAATCATTGGCATTACCACTAAAGCTGACATCTTCCTGTTCATCCGCACTGACCACCAGCCGGCCATTCTGATTACTGATAAACCAGCACAGCGCCATATCGCGGACTTCCACTTTCAGCCACTTGTCTTCCAGAAAATCGAGATCACCTTCTGTCATCGCCTCTTCAAACTGACGCGCCAGAACTTGCTGAAGAACCTGTTTTTGCAGGGTAAACGGCGTTAATTTCAGCGGAAACCGCAATAACGCAGGCCCGTTTTGCACGAGCGAGGAACGAATTTTGGCAAACACCGTACTGACTCCTTAATCTGAATTCCTGCGTCATTGTGCCAGAAGATTGCGTAATAACTCAGGCTTCCGGTCAAATTTTCGCATTATTCACTCATTATATACTCTAAATAATTTCGGATACATACAGGCAGGCGGGCGGAGCTGCAGAGAACATTCTGCCTTTATACACAAAAACGATATTATTTTTTGCGACAAATTGTTCACTAACCTGCCTCAGGTCAATACCTTTTTTAGCCTGCCATTTACAATTTCCGATCATTTTATTATTCAGTCTGAGAGTCTCACCATGGAACTGTTGTGTCCCGCCGGTAACTTACCCGCACTGAAAGCCGCCGTCGACAACGGCGCAGATGCGGTTTATATCGGTTTAAAAGATGATACCAATGCCCGTCATTTCGCCGGTCTGAATTTTACTGAAAAAAAACTCGAACAGGCGGTGGAGTATGTTCACCGTCATCAGCGCCATCTGCATATTGCGATTAATACCTTTGCACATCCGGATGGATTCAGCCGCTGGCAGCGTGCCGTGGATATGGCAGCCGATTTGGGTGCCGATGCGCTGATCCTTGCAGATATTGCCATGCTCGAATATGCCGCAGAGCGCTATCCGCATATTGAGCGTCATGTCTCCGTTCAGGCGTCTGCCACGAATACCGAAGCTATCCGCTTCTATCAGCGTAACTTTGCCGTACACCGCATTGTGCTGCCGCGTGTGCTCTCCATTCAACAGGTCAAACAACTTGCCCGCACCAGTCCGGTGCCGCTGGAAGTCTTTGCTTTCGGCAGCCTCTGCATTATGGCGGAAGGCCGCTGTTATCTCTCCTCCTACCTGACCGGCGAATCGCCGAATACCGTCGGTGCCTGTTCACCGGCACGATTTGTCCGCTGGCAGGAAACGCCGCAGGGGCTGGAATCCCGCCTCAATGATGTGTTGATTGACCGCTACGGTGCTGATGAAAATGCCGGTTATCCGACGCTGTGCAAAGGCCGCTACTGTGTGGACAGCAAGCCTTATCATGCCCTTGAGGAGCCAACCAGTCTGAATACCCTGGAATTACTGCCGGAGCTGATGGCGGCAAATATTGCTTCCGTGAAAATTGAGGGTCGTCAGCGCAGCCCGGCGTATGTTACTGATGTGGCAAAAGTCTGGCGCCAGGCGATAGATCGCTGTAAAGCCGATCCGGAAAATTATGCTCCGGATGACGCCTGGATGCAGACACTGGGCAGTATGTCTGAAGGGCGTCAGACCACACTCGGCGCTTATCACCGCAAATGGCAGTAACGGGGAGAAAAACAATGCAATTTTCATTAGGTTCAGTCCTCTATTACTGGCCGAACGCAACACTGGAACAGTTCTATCAGCAGGCGGTGCAAAGCAGTGCCGATATTATCTATCTCGGGGAAACCGTGTGCAGCAAGCGCCGGGAAATGAAACCGGATAACTGGATAGATCTCGCCAAAACAATAGCGAAAAGCGGCAAACAAGTGGTTATCTCCACCCTGGCCATGTTACAGGCGCCTTCCGAACTGAAAGAGATAACCAAACTGGTGGATAACGGCGAATTTATGCTGGAAGCCCATGATTTTGGTGTGATTAATATGCTGCATGAGCGCGGACTGCCTTTTGTGGCAGGACACGGGCTGAACTGTTATAACGCGCCCGCGCTGAAAATCCTGCAAAAACAAGGCATGATGCGCTGGTGTATGCCGGTTGAGCTATCCCGCGACTGGCTGGTTAATTTGCTGAAGCAATGCGAAGAGCTGGGGATCCGCGACAAATTTGAAGTGGAAGTGATGAGCTACGGGCATCTGCCGCTGGCCTATTCCGCCCGCTGCTTTACAGCTCGTTCAGAAAACCGCGGCAAAGATGAATGTGAAACCTGCTGTATTAAGTACCCGCAGGGGCGCAAAGTACTCTCACAGGAAAATCAGCAGGTCTTTGTGCTCAACGGCACACAAACCCAGAGCGGCTACTGTTATAACCTCGGTAACGATCTGCGTTCAATGCAGGGATTGGTGGATATTGTACGCATCTCCCCTGATGCTCCGGAAGATTTATCGGTTATCGATGCTTTCCGCCGCAACCGGGACGGTACACAGCCACTGGATCTGACACAGGCAAAAGACTGTAACGGTTACTGGCGCAATATTGCAGGTCTTGAATTGGTGGAGTGATATCGCATTCATCCCGTAATGACAGTGAAGAACACATTATTCACTGTCATTTTCATTTCCCGAACCGGTCATTAAACCGCTGATAACTGACCCTTCTTGTCATCCTTGAATTACAATGGGGACAAAGATGTTCTTTTTTACCCTCTATCGTCCATGTATGATATTTCTTTTTAAAACCTTGTCCGCATACATCGCAGCGCCTTGGTTTAAAAATCGTATTAATAACAGCGAGAAAGATAATAATACCAATCACCCATTCCATGAATCTGCCCCTGAAATACCTGAAACTGAAAATTTAACTTTAATAAAAAAAAATAATGTATTAAAGTGTTCTGTGTACCAATAATACTTAAATTATATTTAAGTTACATACCCAGCATCATTCAAGATACAGGAGCTTTATAATGGGAATCAAACCAGGACCAAAACCTGTTGCTGATACAACAGGAAAAGAAGATAAAAGACAGCGTGTTACCCCTGAAAATAAAGGAAAACACCCTGGTCTTAAACCACATGAACATAAGAAAGGCGATTAATATCTGCCTGTCATTGATTAAACCATCAATGGATAATGTTTATTATTATAAATAAATCATAAAGTTAAAATTTATTTATAAAAAAGGGCGAACCCTTATCGTTTCGCCCGTTTGTTTATTACTTTTACCTGCTTTATATCATACTGATTTCTTATGCTTTCGCCGGAACATCCGCCGCAACACCTGAGTTATATGCCGCAGCTCGCCGTCGCGTAGCATGCCGATAAACACGCCGATCACTGTATAAATAATCCCCAGCACCAGCATCATAATAATATCGCCCTGCACACTGCTGAACGGCAGATCAAGCTGGTTAATCCCCGCAATAGCTTTTGTCGCCCAGGTGGACGGCAGCGCCGAGGCAATAAAACGTACCCATTCCGGCATCGCCTGTAACGGCCAGATAGTCCCGGACATGTAAAACACCGGCGTGGTGACAAACGCCAGTGTCAGGTAAATCATCTCCACGCTGCGCAGACATTCTGTCACCAGTTTTCCCAGCCCGAGAACGGCCAGCAGGAACGGGAACGTCAGCAGCCACAATTCATACATCGGCGCTTCCTGCCGGTAGCCCAGCACCCACGGCCAGAGCGCAAAGAAGACCGTCGAGAGAAACAGCCATATCGGCAGCAGCGCGCTCAGAGCGCCGAGATAGACCGCCAGCGGAGGTTTCCCTTTCGGTGTGCCGCGCACCGCGATACTGACCCGCACACAGGCAATCAGCAGGGAGTGCTGCAATAACATCACCAGCAAACCCGGAAAAACAATCGCTGCAAAACTGACGCCCGGGTTATACATCGCCACTGTCTCTGCCTGAATAGGCGAGATAATCAGTGCTGCCTGCTCCGGGCTGTATCCGGCATTCTGTAAAATCCGCGTATTGTAACCCGCCAGCAATTCCTGATACGCCTTACCCAACTCCTGTTGGATCTGCCCGCTGGCAAGGCGGTTTGTCGCATCCCCGAAAACCGGTACTGTAATATTTTTACCCTGAAGGACATTCTTTTCGAAATCAGCCGGAATGATAATAATGGCGAATAGCTCACGCATTATCATATCCTGACGCGCAGTATTGAGATTATCGTAACTGTGTAATTCTACTTTTGCGGTTGCATCAAGATTACGGATAAGCGAACGGCTGGCAGCAGAGTGATCCTGGTCTATTACAGCAACCGGCAAATCCCACAGTACCGGGCGGACATACACCAGGCTCATCACACAGAGTGATACCACCAGCAGCATCCACATGGGTTTTGCCAACATTCCGAGCAGGACTTTCACGAAGGTCTGAAAATAGAGTTTCACGCCGCACCTCCCTGCAATGCCAGCCGTTTCGGCAGCCGGTTACGGACAAAAAACGCATTCACCACCGGATAAATCAGTAATACCGAGCAGACATACAAAATATGCGCAAATGATACTTCGCGCAGAAAGATATCAAACATCGCATTAAGGGCATGGGTCAGCGGCTCAAGATTAGAAATAATCCGTGCCGGTAAAATCATCGACAGCTCAGGCACCGCCATCCCGGAAAACGCCATCGCGATACTCACCAGCATCCCGATCATACTGTAAGCCATAATCGCATTGCTGGTGAAGGTATACAGCAGCAGCCCGACACTCTGTGCCGCCATCACATAAAAGAAACCGATAAGTAACATATACAGTGGGTTACCTGCCATTTTCGCACCGGAAAATGTCACCAGAGCGGCGAGTTCAATCATCAGGAGGGTGGTGAAGAAAAAAGTATAAGGTGCCAGTTTTCCGAGCACGCCGCTGAACAGCGGTTTAATGGATAACAGCATGGTTCCGCGTGACATACTGTAGATAGTGAGGGTGACCACAAATAATTGCAGCATGTGGATAGTCGCCGCAAACTGCTGATAATAAATGTAACTGCCGCTGGCATTAAACAGACTGTCATAAGTCATTGTCACCTGCGCCAGCCTTGGTACCGTTTTTCCCATCTCAGTGGCAAGTGTGGCGCGGTACTGTGCATTCAGTTCTGCAATCAGCCCGCTGAAATCCTGGATAGCATAGCTGCCGGAGGCATAAAACAGCGCGTTGTAATACATCCTGACTGTCGGTTGTTTTCCTGATAACACATCACTTTCAAAGCGTGAAGGGATCATCAGCATGGCGTAATCTTCCGCGCTGCCTATCCGCTCCAGTGCGACAGACGGATCATCGTGCGATGTGACACTGGCATGAGAGCCCGCATTCAGATTACGCACCAGCGTGCGGGACAACGGACTGTGATCGTAATCAACAGACGAAACCGGCAGGTTCAGCAATGTACCTTCCGAAAAGTTGGCACTGATAAGCGTAAACAGAATCAGCGGAAACAGCCAGCTCAGCCAGTGAAAAACGGGGCTGCGGACAGCCTGGCGTGTTTCTTGTGAAAAGGCGCTGCGAAAGCCGCGCCAGATTGACGGGAATCTCATCACAGCAACCTTATTTATCCCAACGCCATAATGCGCTCATTCCCGGTCTTAACCCGTCAACCGGCTCCGCCGGATACAGGCGTACCTCAAAGGTTTTCAGGTCAAAATCCCCGGTGGCACGGGTGGCGCGCTTAGTGGCGTAATCCCCCATCGGCGCGATATAGCGGATTTCAGCTTCAATTTCCTGATTATTCAGGGCAGGAACCGTCAGCGTGATTTTGTCGCCTTTCTTCACATTTGCCAGGATATCTTCGCGCAGGTTATAAACAAAATAGGCTTCCGGAAGACGGATAATCGTCACCAGCGGGCTGCCGGCGTTAAATAATTCACCAATTTCTGCCGGTATCGGGCCAATTTCTCCGGTCACCGGGGCTGTCACGGTTAATTCATCCTGCTGTACTTTCAGTTCAGTCAGCTTTTGTTCTGCCTGACGCAGTGCAGCTTCATAGCGCTGGCGCTGCTCGCTCCGGTCACCATTTTTTGCCTGATCAAGCTGCGCTTTCGCTGCCAGCACACGCTGCTGTGCCACATCACGCACACGGCGTGATTGGTCCAGCTCGGTTTTTGAGACATATCCCTTGCCGGACATACTGCTCATGCGCTGAAAATCCCGCTGTGCATTTGCCAGCTCAGCCTGAGCCTGTGCCAGTTGTGCAGCATAGTTACGGACACTTTCTTCACGGGTGCCGTTCAGCGATTCGGTTAACTGTGCCTGTGCCTGATCACGCGCTGCGACCAGCGATGCAATTTGAGCATCAAGCTCCGGGCTGACCAGCCGGATCAGTGTCTGCCCTTGTTTCACATCATCACCACGTTCAATCAGCCGGTCAATTACACGCCCTTTGGCTTTAGAGGCAACAATCACTTCAGGTGCATCAACTTCTCCCTGCAATAAAAGATACTGGTTATGCGCACGGAAAAGTGCAGCCATCGCAATCAGTACCAGCATCAGAAGGATCAGGAAAATGGTTCTTTTTTTCATTATTAATTTCGACCTTAATTATCACGCTGGAAACTATAAGACGGGGAACGCATCAGTATTACTGACTTTTCGATAAACCGTTAAGATATTTGTGCGCCGGATCACAACATATAAGCAATAATATTAACCTTAGCCCTCAGCTGTACAACTACTTTTGATATAAAATCTCAGTTAGTTACAAATAATCTTTCCCGGACGAGCAATCTGACAGCGAAATGTATGATCCTAATCTGATTTTCCTGCTACTCCAGCAGATGTGTGTGTATCTGGTCATTGCCTGGGTACTCAGTAAAACGCCCCTGGTGCTGCCTGTATTGCAGGTAACCGTCCGCCTGCCGCATAAACTGATGTGCTATCTGATTTTTTCCGTTTTCTGTGTCATGGGCACCTATTTCGGGCTGAATATCAATGACTCAATCGCCAATACCCGGGCCATCGGATCTGTGCTCGGCGGGCTTCTGGGTGGCCCGTCAGTCGGGCTGTTAGTCGGGTTTACCGGTGGACTGCACCGTTATTCTCTCGGCGGAATGACCGCGTTCAGCTGTATGATTTCCACCATTGTGGAGGGGCTGATTGGCGGGCTGGTTCACCGCTACTATATGAAGCGCGGGCAAATTAATAAATTATTTAATCCCTGGACTGCCGCGGGTGTCACCTTTGTCGCCGAGCTGGCGCAGATGGCCATTATTCTGTTACTCGCCCGCCCGTTTAATGAGGCACTGAACCTGGTAAAAGATATCGCCGCGCCGATGATTATCGCCAATACCATTGGTGCCGCCATGTTTATCCGTATTCTCCTGGACAGGCGTGCTATCTTTGAAAAATACACCAGTGCGTTTTCCGCCCAGGCACTGAAACTGGCGATCAGCACTGATGGCGTGCTGCGCCAGGGGTTTAATGAAACCAACAGCCGCCAGGTGGCACAGGTTCTGTATGACGAACTGAATGTTGCCGCCGTGGCAATCACAGACAGAGAAAAACTGCTGACATTCATTGGTGTCGGTGATGATCACCATCTGCCGGGCACGCCTATTGCTTCTCCCTACTCCCGCCGGGCTATTATCAACAATGAAGTTGTTTATGCCGATGGTAATGAAACACCTTATTGCTGCTCGATTAATCCGCATTGTAAACTCGGATCCACCTTGGTTATCCCGCTTACAGGGGAGAACAATCAGGTGGTCGGCACCATTAAGCTGTATGAAGTTAAAAACCGTCTGTTCAGCTCCATTAACCGGACGCTGGGAGAAGGGATAGCCAGCCTGTTATCAGCACAAATTCTGGCCGGGCAGTTTGAACGGAGTAAGCAATCTCTACTGGAAACAGAGGTAAAACTGCTGCACGCGCAGGTGAATCCGCATTTCCTGTTCAATGCCCTGAATACGCTTCAGGCGGTGATCCGCAGAGATGCCGGACAAGCCGGAAACCTGGTTCAGAATCTCTCGACATTCTTCCGTAAAAATTTAAAACGTCCGGGAGAAATTGCGACACTGGCTGCCGAGATTGAGCATGTGAATGCTTACTTACAAATAGAGAAAGCCCGCTTCCGCGAGCAGTTATGTGTGGAGATAGCCATCCCCGATACATTGAAACACACCAGACTGCCGGTCTTTTCTTTGCAGCCTATCGTCGAAAATGCAATAAAACACGGCACGTCACAGATATTTGAGCAGGGAAAAATTACCCTGGCAGCACACACAGAAGATAATCTTCTTATCGTCAGTATCACTGACAACGCCGGGCTGTATTGTCCGGACGGAATAAGCGACGGACTGGGAATGGGTCTGGTCGATAAACGCATCAAAGTCCGCTATGGTAAGCAATACGGTCTTAGTGTTCACTGTGTGCCCGAAGTACAAACAACGATTACGCTGACCTTACCTCTCGATTCATCGGCAGGTACCACTGTGCCGCCTGATAACTAAAAAAATGATAATGACACAATGAATGTTTTAATTGTTGATGATGAACCGCTGGCCCGTGAAAACCTGCGCTTATTGCTTGATGCGCACCCTGACATCCATATTTTGGGTGAATGTACCAATGCCATTGATGCGATAGGTAAAATCCATCGTCTGAA
The DNA here is from genome assembly GCF_001676055.1 of Morganella psychrotolerans. Lineage (GTDB taxonomy): Bacteria > Pseudomonadota > Gammaproteobacteria > Enterobacterales > Enterobacteriaceae > Morganella > Morganella psychrotolerans_B. The sequence continues at coordinate 47,055 of NZ_LZEX01000006.1, forward strand.
ACCGGATGTGGTATTTCTGGATATTCAGATGCCGCGCGTTACCGGGCTGGAAATGGTGGGCATGCTTGATCCCGGCCACCGCCCGGCGATTGTCTTCCTGACCGCCTTTGAAGAGTATGCATTACAGGCGTTTGAGGAAGATGCATTTGATTATCTGCTCAAACCGGTGGAAAAAGAGCGTCTGGATAAAACCCTGAACCGGCTGCGCCAGGGACAAATCCGTCCGGCAGAATTACCGGGGCAGATGGAGCAACTGCGCTATATTCCGTGCAGCGGGCACAACCGTATCTGGCTGATGCCGGTTGAAGATGTGGTGTATGTTAATTCGCGTATCAGTGGTGTGTTTGTGATGAGCTCACAAGGCCAGGAAGGCTTTACCGAACTGACGCTGCGCACCCTTGAAACCCGTACACCGCTGCTGCGCTGCCACCGGCAGTATCTGGTTAATCTGACCCGGCTGCGGGAAATTCTGCTGGGCGATAACAGTCTGGCAGAGCTGATTTTGAGTAACGGTGAAACTATCCCGGTCAGCCGCCGCTATCTCAAGCCGCTGAAAGAAGCACTGGGGCTGGTTTAGTATTGACTTGTCCTGATATATACCCAACGTCATTCAAGATGCAGGCAGGCGGCAAGGGAAGATAGACGAGGAGCATACACAAGTATGTGACCCGGCGGGCGTAGTACCGCCAACGAACCTGCAGTTTGAATGAATAAGGGTATACATAAAAAAAGCCCGGCGGAGAATTTCCTGCCGGGCTTTTTATGATTCAGAGAATCAATTATGCATTGTTACCGCTGTTGTTGCTGCTGCGACGACGCGGAGCGGCGCTGCCGCCTTCATCGCGACGGAAGCTGCGGCGCTCGCCGTTACCACGGTCACCCGCAGGACGATCAGAACCACCTTTACCGCCACCGAAGCTACGACCACCATTTCCGCCATTACCACCAGTGCTGCCGCCAGGGCGACGCTCACGGGTAAATGGTTTTGCATCACCGACTAATGTCATGTTCATTGGTTTGTTCATAACACGGGTACGGGTGAAATGCTGCAACATATCAGTTGGCATGCCTTTCGGCAGTTCAATCGTTGAGTGCGTATCAAACAGTTTGATGTTACCGATATAACGGCTGTTAATATCACCTTCGTTAGCAATCGCGCCCACGATATGACGAACTTCAACACCATCTGTACGGCCCACTTCAATACGATACAGTTCCATATCGCCAACGTCACGACGTTCACGACGTGGTGCAGAAGATGCGCCACGATCAGCCGCAGAACGGTCGCTGAAACGATCACCACCACGGTCGCCACGATCATTACGATCGCCACGACGACGATCATCGCCACGGTCATTGCGATCATTACGGTCATTGAATTCACGACGCGGACGACGTGGTGCATCTGGTGGCAGAATCAGCTTGCGCTCACCTTCAGCCATTTTCAGCAGCGCTGCTGCCAGTGTTTCCATATCGATATCAACTTCAGTCTCATCACCTTCAGATGAAACCAGTTTCTTCAGCAGGCCACGGTACTGATCCAGATCACTGCTTTCCAGCTGTGTACGGATAGTTTCAGCAAATTTAGCCTGACGGCGCTGACCAATCAGGTCTGCATTTGGTAACTCAACCTCAGGAATAGTCAGCTTCATGGTGCGTTCAATGTTGCGCAGCAGACGACGTTCGCGGTTTTCCACGAACAGCAGTGCACGACCCGCACGGCCCGCACGACCGGTACGGCCGATACGGTGAACATAAGACTCTGCATCCATAGGGATGTCATAGTTAACAACCAGGCTGATACGCTCAACGTCCAGACCACGGGCAGCAACATCCGTTGCGATCAGGATATCCAGACGACCATCTTTCAGGCGCTCCAGAGTCTGCTCACGCAGTGACTGATTCATATCACCGTTCAGTGCTGCACTGTTGTAACCATTACGCTCTAAGCTTTCAGCTACTTCCAGGGTCGCATTTTTAGTACGGACGAAGATAATTGCCGCATCAAAATCTTCTGCTTCCAGGAAACGTACCAGTGCTTCACTTTTACGCGCACCGAATGCAGTCCAGTAGCTCTGGCTGATGTCCGGACGGGTTGTTACGCTGCTCTGAATGCGTACTTCCTGCGGATCTTTCATGAAACGACGGGTAATACGACGAATCGCTTCCGGCATTGTTGCAGAGAACAGTGCAGTCTGGTGATCAGCAGGGATCTGACTCATGATGGTTTCAACATCTTCGATGAAGCCCATGCGCAGCATTTCATCTGCTTCGTCCAGAACCAGACCTTTCAGTTTGGATAAATCTAATGTGCCGCGTTTTAAGTGATCCAACAGACGGCCCGGTGTACCGACAACAATCTGTGGTCCCTGACGCAGGGCACGTAACTGCACGTCATAACGCTGGCCGCCATACAGGGCAACCACATTAACGTTACGCATGTGTTTTGAAAAATCAGTAAATGCTTCTGCAACCTGAACCGCTAATTCGCGGGTCGGAGCCAGCACCAGGATCTGTGGCGCTTTCAGTGATGCATCAATATTGTGCAGTAATGGCAGGCCAAATGCCGCCGTTTTACCACTCCCCGTCTGAGCCATACCCAGAACATCACGGCCGGCGAGTAAGTGTGGAATACATTGTTGCTGGATTGGGGACGGTTTCTCGTAACCCAGATCATCCAGTGCAGTCAAAAGATCAGCTGATAAACCAATGTCAGCAAAAGAGAGTTCAGTCTCAGTAGTCATGTAAAGGTGCCTCATACAAAATGGCGGCCAGTCTACACAACCCTTTGGAACGCATGTCGGTTGTTTTCATTTAAAAGTGTGAACTGGCTCAAATAAGATTATTAAACGAACAAATAATCCCCCCATCACATCAGCGATGGTGAAAAAAATGGGTTGAAGTTTGTTCGTAGCTATTGTGGATCTGAATCCGTCAGGTCCTGTTCTTCATCACCTAACAGAGCTAATTCCAACAATGCGTAGCGGTGCTCAACAAAACTGTGTGCGTTGTTGGCAACCGTCAGCTTGAATAGCGTTTCAGCGCTATCCGTATCCCCCAGACTTAGGTAATATTTACCTAAATAGAAGTAGGTTTCACTGAGATGTTCAGCGAGCGAAGTGTTATCCGTTGAGAATTCTCTTACACGTGCCAACAGTGTTTTTTCACTGATGTCACCCAGATAGAATTCAGCAATATTCCAGCCCCATTGTCCGCCTTTCGCCTGTTCATAGCGCTGGCGTAAATCAACCAGTGCTTTCTTCGGATCTATCTCTTTGTCGACCAGATAGAGCCACAGCGAGCGAAACGGATCGTTTGGATCATCTTGATAAAACGCCTGCAGATCATCCCGCGCTACCGGATACCGGCCCCCGTAATACAGAGCGATACCGCGATTCATACGCGCGTAGTTATAAGTTGGATCAAGCTCTAATACAGAATCATACGCTTCATAGGCCGCATCAAAGTTGCCCGCCTGCGTAAAATAAATGCCCAGGTAATTAAATATCTCCGGAATATCCGGACGCATTGATAACGCAACGGTAAAATCATTACGCGCCAATGCCTGCAATCCGAGGCTGTCATACAATACACCACGCTGATAAAGCAGCTGGGCGTATTCGTCCTCAGTCAATGACCGGCTTGCCAGGATTTGCTCCATACGGGCGAGGATCACTTCCTGCTGCAAAGATGGTTGCAAGGGTACTGCAAGAGGCTCCCTGAGGTGCCAATTTTTACCGCCGCTACATCCTGCGATAAAAAGTATAGCCGCAATGCTCCACCAACGCAGAAAAAAATTCATTTCCTACTCCCGAAGTCAGATCCTTTTAAAGGAAAATCCTCTGACTGACAATAACCGAGTGCATTTTTGCTTTTTTGCCGAATGGCGCCCTTTTTACAGGACGCCATGCCTTACGTCAAATTTTATTCAGCGTTATTCATATCAGGGGTTGCATCAGAGGCAGGTGCAGCATCTTCGCTGACCGCTTCTTTCATGCTCAGGCGAATACGACCCTGACGGTCGATTTCCAGTACTTTAACCGGAACTTCCTGGCCCATCTGTAAATAATCTGACACTTTTTCAACGCGCTTGTCTGCGATCTGAGAGATATGCACCAGACCTTCTTTGCCGCCGCCGATAGCAACGAACGCACCGAAATCAACGATACGTACAACTTTACCACTGTAGATACGACCGACTTCAACTTCTGCGGTAATTTCTTCAATGCGGCGGATAGCCATTTTCGCTTTGTCGCCGTCAGTTGCAGCAATTTTCACCGTACCGTCATCTTCGATTTCGATAGTTGTACCGGTTTCTTCAGTCAGCGCACGGATAACAGAACCACCTTTACCGATCACATCCTTGATTTTGTCCGGACTGATCTTGATGGTGTGAATACGTGGAGCGAACTGAGAAATATCAGCACGTGGTGAATTGATAGCCTGTTCCATGACACCCAGGATGTGCAGACGTGCACCTTTAGCCTGGTTCAGAGCGGCCTGCATGATTTCGCTGGTGATACCTTCGATTTTGATATCCATCTGCAGAGCACTGATCCCATCGCGGCTACCTGCCACTTTGAAATCCATGTCGCCGAGGTGATCTTCATCACCGAGGATGTCAGACAGAACAACGTATTTATCATCTTCTTTAACCAGACCCATTGCGATACCCGCAACAGCTGATTTAATCGGAACACCGGCGTCCATCAGTGCAAGAGACGCACCACAGACTGATGCCATAGAAGAAGAACCGTTGGATTCTGTAATTTCAGATACCACACGGATGGTGTACGGGAATTCTTCGGCTGATGGCATAACTGCCAGCACGCCGCGTTTTGCCAGACGACCGTGACCAATTTCACGACGCTTAGGCGAACCGACCATACCCGTTTCACCTACGCAGTACGGAGGGAAATTGTAATGGAATAAGAAGGTATCAGTGTACTCGCCCATAACCTGGTCGAGAGTCTGTGCATCACGCGCAGTACCCAGTGTTGCGGTAACCAGCGCCTGTGTTTCACCACGGGTGAACAGTGCGGAACCGTGGGTACGCGGCAGCAGACCGGTACGGACATCCAGTGCACGTACCATGTCTTTTTCACGACCATCGATACGTGGTTCGCCGTTCAGAACACGGGTACGGACAACTGATTTCTCAACCGCTGCCAGGATATCAGACACTTCATGTTTCAGTTCGCTGGTCAGCTCTTCGCCGCGCGCAGCATAATCCTGCTCCAGTGCGCTGATGGTTGTATCTTTAATGATATCAACCTGAGCATAACGCTCTTGTTTTTCAGTGATACGGTAAGCATCACCCAGGGCTTTTTCAGACAGCTCAGCCACACGGTCGTGCAGTGCCTGATTAACAGGCTCTGCCTGCCAGTCCCATTTGTCTTTACCGACTTCAGCTGCTAATGCATTGATGTTGTCGATAACAACTTGTTGTTGTTCATGACCAAATACAACTGCGCCTAACATTTGTTCTTCAGTCAGCAGCTCAGCTTCTGACTCAACCATCAGCACAGCACCTTTGGTACCGGCAACCATTAAGTTCAGGCGGCTTACAGCCAGCTCATCAGTTGTCGGGTTCAGCACATACTGGTCATTGATAAAACCAACGCGCGCAGCACCAATCGGGCCATTGAACGGAATACCGGACAGTGCCAGCACCGCAGATGCACCGATCATTGCCACCACATCAGGGTTAACCTGCGGGTTAACAGAAACAACGGTTGCGATGATCTGAACTTCGTTCAGGAAACCTTCCGGGAACAGAGGACGTAACGGACGGTCAATCAGACGTGCGATCAGTGTTTCGCCTTCGCCCGGACGGCCTTCACGACGGAAGAAACTTCCCGGAATACGGCCGGCTGCGTAAGTACGCTCCTGATAGTTAACCGTCAGCGGGAAAAAGTCCTGGCCCGGTTTCATTTTTTTCTGGCCGACAACGGTAACAAATACCGCGGTGTCGTCCATGTTAACCATAACAGCAGCTGTCGCCTGGCGAGCCATCATACCGGTTTCGATAGTGACAGAGTGCTGACCATACTGGAATTTACGAATTGTCGGATTTAACAAAATAATATCCTTCTGGGTCTCTCACCCCGGCAGGGGCAAGCGATGAAATGGTCTCTTCAGATACATCCTCGCGACTAATGACAGCCTTTTCCGTTTGCCGGAAAGCGCTGTCATTAGTCGCGCGAATCGCTGTATTTAAAGAGTCGTTGTAAGCGGATAACAGCGGGATATACCGCTTTCAGAAGAAAAGGGGCCAACTTCGGCCCCTTTCCACTGAAACTTGTCGAATTAGCGACGCAGACCAAGACGCTGAAGAATCGAGGTGTAGCTGGCTAAATCTTTACGCTTCAGGTAGGTCAGCAGTTTACGACGCTGAGCAACCATACGCAGCAGACCACGACGGCTGTGGTGATCTTTTTTGTGCTCTGTGAAGTGACCTTGCAGATGGTTAATCTGTGCAGTCAGCAGCGCGATCTGAACTTCGCTTGAACCGGTGTCGTTTTCAGTACGACCAAAATCAGCGATAATTTTCGCTGTTGCTTCAGTGCTTAGAGACATAAAAAACTCCAATATACATTGATTGATAAACAAAATGAGTGCCGATCTCTAATTCAGCATCTCAAGGAAATTGCCGCACTATTCTACGCCGCAACGCACCCGAACGCAAGATGCGTCCGGTGCTTATTCTGCCTGTTCCGGCGTGTGTTCAACCACCAGACGGCGCGGTGCAACCAATCCTTCATCACTGATGACAGCAAGACCGATAAAGCAGGCATCATCACCTTGCGTTACGCGCGTTAATGTCTGTGCCGCAAGCTCATGCTGAGCCCGTACCGGCTGTCCCTGCTTAAAATAAGCCGCCGTCACATCCGTCAGATTAACCTGCGGAAAATGTGACACTGCGGTATCCATCGGCAGCAAAAGCGGATCTAACGCCATTTCAAGCGGGGTTTCTGTTTCATCAGCATTGCTGCGCAGTGCCTGTAACTGCTCCAGGGTAACCATCCGTTCTGCCGGATACGTTGCCACCTGTAAACGGCGCAGGAAAATAACATGCGCACCACAGCCGAGCATTTCACCGAGATCATCAATGATCGTGCGGATATATGTGCCTTTCGAACAATGGATTTCCAGCTCCAGTTCATTCTCTTCCCGGCGGATGAACAACAATTCATATACCGTGATCGGGCGGGCTTCGCGCTCAATGGTTATCCCCTTACGGGCATACTCATACAGCGGGCGTCCCTGATGTTTGAGCGCCGAATACATGGACGGCACCTGTAAGGTATCGCCTCTGAATGTATCCAGAGCAACATCAAGCTGTTCCTGTGTGAAAGTCAGCGGGCGTTCGCTTATCACTTCACCATGCGCATCTGAGGTGTCTGTACGCTGCCCTAAACGGGCGATCACACGGTAACGCTTATCCGAATCGAGCAGAAACTGAGAAAATTTAGTCGCTTCGCCCAGACAGATCGGTAACATCCCGGTCGCCAGCGGATCCAGCGCCCCGGTATGCCCGGCTTTGCTGGCATTAAAAAGGCGGCGGACTTTTTGCAGCGCATCATTTGATGAAATATCCTGCGGTTTATCCAGCAGGAAGATGCCGTTGATTTCACGGCCACGACGACGGCGCGCCATCAGTTATCCTCTTTGTCGTCCGCAGATTTGCGTCGGTCTTCGTCATGTTTAATCACATCAGAAACGAGATTGGACATACGCATCCCTTCGACAAGGGAACTGTCATATTCAAATTTAAGCTCCGGGATAATGCGTAAACGCATCTCTTTCCCGAGCAAAGAGCGGATATAACCGGAAATATCATTTAAGACTCTGATACCCAATTTGACCTGTTCTGAATTATGATCTTCACCTATAAAATTCAGAAAAGTAACAAATACAGTGGCATAAGCCATATCACGGGATAAATCAACACCGGATACTGTTGCCATGCCCACACGGGGATCTTTAATTTCGCGTTGCAGGATAATCGCAATTTCTTTCTGAATTTCCTGTGAAACGCGCTGAGACCGGCTGAATTCTCTTGCCATAGTTTCATCTCCTGAAAAGTAAGGGGGCAATAAGCCCCCTGATATATCATGTATTGTAATACCGTCAGGCGATTAGATAGTCCGTTTGACTTCAATCACCTGGAAGACTTCAATCATGTCGCCCGGGCGAACATCATTGTAGTTCTTCACACCGATACCACATTCCATCCCGTTACGGACTTCGGCAACGTCATCTTTGAAGCGGCGCAGAGATTCCAGCTCGCCTTCATAGATAACCACGTTGTCACGCAGAACACGGATTGGGTTATTACGCTTGATGTTACCCTCTGTCACCATACAACCGGCGATTGCGCCGAATTTAGGTGAACGGAAGACATCACGGACTTCTGCCAGACCCATAATTTCTTGTCTGTACTCAGGTTCCAGCATCCCGCTCATCGCCTGTTTGATTTCATCAATCAGGCTATAGATTACAGAGTAATAACGCAGATCAACACTTTCGCTTTCAATTACGCGGCGTGCAGATGCATCAGCACGGACGTTGAAGCCAAGGATAATTGCGTTAGATGCCGCAGCAAGTGTTGCGTCAGTTTCGGTGATACCACCTACGCCGGAACCGATAATTTTCACTTTGACTTCGTCAGTAGACAATTTCATCAGTGAGTCAGTAATCGCTTCACATGTACCCTGAACGTCAGTTTTCAGTACGATGTTCAGTTCAGAAACTTTACCGCTTTCCATGTTCGCAAACATGTTTTCCAGTTTAGATTTCTGCTGGCGAGCCAGTTTCACGTCACGGAATTTACCCTGACGATAGAGCGCCACTTCACGGGCTTTCTTCTCATCACGGACAACCGTTGCTTCATCACCGGCTGACGGTACGCTGGACAGACCCAGAATCTCGACCGGCATAGAAGGACCTGCTTCAGTCACATCCTGACCCAGTTCGTTGCGCATCGCACGAATACGGCCATATTCAAAGCCACACAGTACGATATCGCCCTTATTCAGGGTGCCGCTCTGAACCAGAATGGTCGCAACCGGACCACGACCTTTGTCGAGGTAAGATTCGATAACCACACCGCTGGCCATACCTGTACGAACCGCTTTCAGTTCCAGAACTTCAGCCTGGAGCAGAATCGCATCGAGCAGGTCATCAATACCCAGTCCCTGCTTCGCAGAAACACTGATGAACTGGTTTTCACCACCCCATTCTTCAGAAAGGATGCCGTACTGAGACAGCTCACTTCTTACGCGTTCAGGGTCTGAATCAGGTTTATCAATTTTGTTCACGGCAACCACAACCGGCACACCAGCGGCTTTCGCATGCTGGATAGCTTCGACGGTTTGCGGCATTACGCCATCGTCTGCCGCAACAACCAGAACAACGATATCCGTTGCCTGTGCACCACGTGCACGCATTGAGGTAAACGCGGCGTGTCCCGGAGTATCCAGGAATGTAATCGCGCCTTTATCCGTTTTAACGTGATAAGCACCGATATGCTGGGTGATACCACCCGCTTCGCCGGACGCTACTTTCGTTGAACGGATATAGTCCAGTAATGAGGTTTTACCATGGTCAACGTGACCCATGATAGTCACAACCGGTGCACGGGACTCAGCAGATGCGCCGCCCATATCACGGTCGCTCAGAATCGCCTCTTCCAGTTCGTTTTCACGACGCAGGATAACTTTGTGACCCATTTCCTCAGCAACCAGCTGTGCAGTTTCCTGGTCAATTACCTGATTGATAGTCGCCATGGCGCCCATCTTCATCATGGTTTTAATAACCTGGGAACCTTTTACTGCCATTTTGTTGGCTAATTCGCCGACAGAAATGGTTTCGCCGATAACCACATCACGGGTAACAGCTGCAACCGGCTTGGTAAAGCTCTGCTGCAGTGAGCTGCCTTTACGCTGTTTCTTACCGCGTGGCTGTTGCGCACGGGCTTCTTCGCGATCGGCTTTCTCGGAATGACGGTTATTTTTCTTCTGGCGGACATTTTTAGCCGGACGGGTACGGGCGCGGTTTTCACCTTCAACTTTCGCATCACTTTCATCTTCAGCTTCACGGGCGTGAGCGGAAGTGGTGGTGTGATAGTCAGCGCTCTCGGTTTCGTCACCAGGAGTTGCAGACCATTTCTCTGCGTTTTGTTCTGCCAGAAGACGGGTTTCTTCTGCTGTACGTTTTACTTCAGCTTCCAGTTTACGTTGCATTTCTTCTTCGGCTTTACGCTTTAACTCAGCGGCCTCAGCTTCGCGACGTACTTTCTCGCTGTGTTCCCGTGTATCAGCCGGTGCTGATTTCGTTTTATTTTCTTTCACGTTATTCTTTTCCGCTACTTCACGCTTAGCCGTATCTGCTGCTTTATCAGTTGCCTGCGCTGCTGCCACTTCGCGTTTTGCCTTTTCTTCAGCGTCACGTTTCGCTTTCGCGTCCTGTTTGGCTTTTTCTTCAGCTTCACGACGGGCCTGTTCTTCAGCTTCGCGTCTTGCCTGCTCTTCCGCTTCACGCTGCGCCTGCTCTTCCGCGGCTTTCGCCTGTTCTACGGTATCGCTGTTGACATAAGTGCGTTTTTTGCGGACTTCAATATTAACCGATTTACTCTTACCACCGGTTACCGGAACACTCAACGTACTGCGTGTTTTGCGCTGAAGTGTTAATTTACCCGACTGACTTGCACCGCCTTGTTCACGGTTCAGATGGGCCAGCAGGGCCTCTTTTTCTTGCTGAGAGACGTTATCCGACGCAGTTTTTTCAATGCCTGCATCAGCAAATTGCTGTACCAGGCGCTCTACTGAAGTCTGAATTTCATCTGCCAGTGTTTTTACTGATTCTGTCATGCTGCTCCTTCCCGCTACAAATTAAGATGCATCGTCGCCAAACCAACAGATATTACGTGCTGCCATAATGAGAACACCTGCTTTCTCATCACTCAGTTCTTCAATATCAGTCAGGTCGTCGATACCCTGTTCGGCAAGGTCTTCAAGAGTACAAATACCACGAGAAGCCAAACTAAATGCCAGTGTGCGGTCCATGCCTTCAAGATTTAACAAATCATCCGCCGGTATTGCACCTGACTGGCTCTCTTTCTGTGCCAGTTCGAGCGTTGTTAAAACGGCTTTTGCACGTTCACGCAGGGCGTCAACTGTTTCCTCATCGAGGCCGTCGATTTCCAGCAGTTCGCTGACCGGCACATAGACCAGTTCTTCCAGTGTGGAAAAACCTTCTTCCACTAATATGGTGGCGAAATCTTCATCGATGTCGAGATGCTTAACAAAAGTTTCAATGGAAGCATGTGCTTCCGCCTGATGTTTCGCGTTCAGTTCATCGGCGGTCATGACATTGAGTTCCCACTTGTCATTATCGCGATGTTTTTTCAGCAGTTGTGCGGCGAGACGCACATTCTGGCCGTTACGACCAATGGCTTGTGCAAGGTTACTGCTTTCCACAGCAACGTCCATTGTGCAGTTATCTTCATCAACCACAATAGATGCAACATCTGCCGGAGCCATTGCATTAATCACGAATTGTGCCGGATTGTCATCCCACAATACGATATCAATCCGCTCCCCGCCCAGTTCACTGGAAACGGCTTGTACACGGGCACCACGCATTCCGACACACGCCCCTACAGGGTCAATACGTTTGTCGTTGGTTTTTACCGCAATTTTAGCACGGGAACCAGGGTCGCGGGCAGCCGCTTTAATTTCAATAATCTCTTCACCGATTTCCGGTACTTCGATTTTAAATAATTCGACCAACATTTCCGGACGGGAGCGGGTCACAAATAATTGCGCGCCACGGGCTTCCGGACGGACATCATACAGGACACCACGGATACGGTCACCCGGGCGGAAGTTTTCACGTGGTAACATGTCTTCGCGTATGATAACCGCTTCCGCATTACTGCCTAAATCCAGTGTAATGTTTTCACGGTTTACTTTTTTCACCACACCGGTGATGATTTCGCCCTGATGCTCGCGGAATTGGTCAACGACCATTGCACGCTCTGCTTCACGGACTTTCTGAACGATAACCTGTTTGGCTGTCTGAGTAGTGATACGGTCAAAGGTAACAGATTCAATCTGATCTTCGATGTAGTCACCCAGCTGGATGCCCGGCGTATCGTATTCAGCCGCTTCCAGTGTGATTTCACGGGTTGGCTGCGTGACTTCATCGACCGCTACCCAGCGACGAAAAGTGTCGAAATCGCCGGTTTTACGGTCAATACAAACACGAACTTCAATTTCCTGCTCGTATTTTTTCTTAGTGGCGGTTGCCAGTGCAGTTTCCAGGGCTTCAAAAATTTTCTCACGAGGAAGCGATTTTTCGTTAGAAACTGCCTCAACAACAGCCAGAATTTCTTTATTCATCCTAGTTGCCTCTTTTGAACTTTATATTAAAAGTGGGGTACCAGGTTAGCTTTCTGGATGTTGCCAAGTGCGAACACTTCGTCTTTGCCATCCACTGTAACCGTGATCATTTCGCCGTCAACAGCTTTAATAATACCCTGCCATCTGCGACGGTTCTGCATAGCGATACGTAAAGTCAGACTAGCTTCTTCACCTGTGAACCGCTGATAATGCTCTGCCGTAAATAACGGACGCTCCATACCCGGAGACGACACTTCAAGGTTATAAACGACGGTAATAGGATCTTCAACATCAAGAACGGCACTGACCTGATGGCTGACGTCCGCGCAATTATCAACAGTGATACCCTCATCACTATCAATATAAATACGCAGTGTTGAGACACGACCACGAATAAATTCCAGGCCGACAAGCTCAAAACCGAGTGCTTCGACAGGTGCTGTGACCATCTCTGTTAATTTCTGCTCTAATGTGGACAAGACCACCCCCAGGACATAAAAAAAGGGCATAACGCCCAGTAGTTCTGTTGTTTTATAACAAAAAACCCCGAAATTTCGGGGCTTTAAGCAACAACTGGACCCTGTATACTTCTCACTTCTTAATCGCTTTTCCAAATCAGGGGATAACTTCAAAGAGTTGTTGATTTAATCAACCTAGGAAAAAACGATTCGTTTTTAAGAAGTGGTTGCGGGAGCCGGATTTGAACCGACGACCTTCGGGTTATGAGCCCGACGAGCTACCAGACTGCTCCATCCCGCGTTCGAAACGTGAAAAATTCTACGCCGATCACCTGCAAAACGCAAGCTTCAAACAAAAATGGTGCCGAGGACGGGACTTGAACCCGTACGCCTGTTTTGTAGGCACTACCACCTCAAGGTAGCGTGTATACCAATTTCACCACCTCGGCACTGATTACTCTGACGGAACTGACTGATGGTGTCATATCAATCCCGTTTTTAAAACGTTACTACTTTCCGGTCCTGCAACAATCAGCGTGGAATATCGCTGTTAGGTGCTGCTGGTGCTACGGGTACATCCGTTTTCTGTTCTGTCTGCGCCGGCACAGCGAGATTATCAAACTTGCTGCCTGTTCCGACTTTGTTGCTGGTCATGTTGCCCAGAACTAAACTCAGCACAAAAAACAGTGTTCCTAAAATGCCGGTGGTACGGGTCATGAAGTTACCTGAACCCGAAGAACCAAACAGAGTTGCAGAAGCGCCTGCACCGAACGAAGCACCCATGTCCGCACCTTTACCCTGCTGCATTAATACCATGCCGACTAAGGCAATCGCAACAAGTAAGAAAACGACTAAGAGTATTGTATAATACATAATATGTACCTGTTCCTCGTACGGTATACCGACTGATTCGGTATTAATCTGCACACTCACAGATAAAATGAATTACCTTGCTGAGCGGGTCAGAATACTAACCAAACAAACGCTGACACGCAAGTCTATTTTCAGCCTGCCGCATCAGTTGCGGAAAAAAACAACAACAAGGGGCGGATTCTGACAGAGCCGGCACAAAATCTCAATAATTTTTTCCGGCAAAACCATTCACACCCCTGATAATAATTACGGGTTTATCACATTATAAATAAGATAAGGATAAATAATGTAAGGTAACTACACCCGCTTTACCGCATCGGCGATACGATTCGCCATTGCAGTAACCTGAGCTTCATCCTCACCTTCCACCATAACGCGGATCAGTGGCTCTGTACCGGATTTACGTAACAACACGCGACCTTTGCCATTCAGTTCTTTTTCAACCTCCTGCGTCACGCGGATAACCTCGTCAGAGGATAGCGGGTCGTGTTGCCCGGTAAAGCGGACATTGATAAGGATCTGCGGCAGCAGTTTCATGCCGCTGCACAGGTCATGCAGGCTCATATTATTACGCACCATCGCGCTGAGTACCTGCAGGCCCGCCACAATACCGTCTCCGGTTGTGGTTTTATCCAGCAAAATAATATGTCCGGAGTTTTCCGCACCTAAACGCCAACCTTTTTCCTGTAATTTTTCCAGCACATAGCGGTCACCGACTTTCGCGCGTTCAAACGGAATACCCAGCTGTTTCAGTGCCAGTTCCAGACCCATATTACTCATCAGTGTACCTACCGCACCACCGCGCAGCTGCCCCTGACGTAACGCTTCACGCGCGATAATATAAAGGATCTGGTCGCCATCCACTTTTTCACCGAGGTGGTCGACCATGATCAGGCGGTCACCGTCACCGTCAAACGCCAGTCCGACACTCGCACCTTCTGCGATAACGCGTTCCTGCAACTGACGGACATCCGTCGCGCCACACTCTTCGTTAATATTGATCCCGTTAGGATCACAGCCGATAGCAATAACCTCTGCACCCAGCTCGCGCAGAACATTCGGCGCAATGTGATACGTTGCACCGTGCGCGCAGTCGATCACCATTTTCAGCCCGTTCAGGCTCTGTTCGTTCGGGAAAGTACCTTTACAAAATTCGATATAGCGCCCGGCTGCATCCACGATGCGGTTTGCACGGCCTAATTCAGCGGATTCCACACAGGTCAGCGGTTTTTCCATTTCAGCTTCAATGGCTTCTTCCACGTGATCAGGTAATTTTGTACCGTCGATCGAGAAAAATTTAATACCATTGTCATAAAACGGATTATGAGATGCAGAGATAACAATACCGGCTTCTGCACGGAAAGTACGGGTCAGATAAGCAACCGCCGGTGTCGGCATAGGGCCGGTGAATGAGGCGGATAATCCGGCTGCAGCCAGTCCGGCTTCAAGGGCGGATTCCAGCATATAACCGGAAATACGGGTATCTTTGCCGATAATAATTTTCCGCGAACCATGACGTGCCAGCACTTTCCCGGCAGCCCAGCCCAGCTTAAGCACAAAGTCAGGGGTAATCGGGCTGTCGCCCACTTTTCCGCGGATACCATCAGTACCAAAGTATTTGCGATCACTCATTGTCGTTTTTTTCCTTTGCTAAACGGGTTGCTTCCACCACTTTCATGGCCTGAACAGTCTCTTTTACATCATGGACACGAATGATTTGTGCCCCTTTCATTGCGGCAATCACCGCACAAGCCACACTGCCGGCAACCCGTTCATCAGGGGGAAGATCCATCAGCTGACCAATCATTGATTTACGTGACATTCCGGCAAGAACCGGTAATCCCAGTTTATGAAATTCGTCTAATTTATCTAACAGCTGGTAATTATGCGCTAAAGATTTACCAAAACCGAAGCCCGGATCGAGAATTATGTGATTTTTTTCAATACCGGCAGCCATACAGCGTGCTACCTGCGCTTCAAGGTACGCATAAACATCATGTACCACATTTTGGTAATGCGGCGCCTGCTGCATTGTACGCGGCTCGCCCTGCATGTGCATGACACAAACAGGCAAACCACTTATGGCGGCGGCCTGAAGGGCTCCCGGCTCCGTTAATGAGCGGATATCATTGATAATATGCGCACCGGCTTTCGCGGCTTCACGGATAACCAGTGCTTTCGAGGTATCGACCGAGATCCAGACATCTGATTCACGGGCAATTGCTTCAACAACAGGTATTACGCGTTCTGCTTCCTGCTCAGGGCTGACTTCCGCCGCCCCGGGACGGGTTGATTCACCACCGATATCAATAATTACAGCACCTTCCAGGATCATCCGCCGGGCATGTGCGAGTGCTTGTACAGGGGTGTTATGTGTGCCGCCGTCAGAGAACGAATCCGGGGTTACATTAAGTATCCCCATTACTTGCGGCGTTGCCAGGGAGAGTGTCTGACCGCGTGCGGTAAGTTTCATAATCCGGCCTTCTTACTATTTTTAATCAATACGTGAACTGATTGTAATGCCTGACCCCGGCGGGATAAAGACATAAAAAAACCCGGCTGATGTTCCCGCCGGGTTTTTGTTATAAAAATTTATACCGTTGATACAACCATAGTGATGATTAAGGCTGCTTATCGTTTTCAGGCGATTGTGCATCCGCATCATCAGAACCGGTATTTTCCTGAACCGGCACCTGGTTGCTGCTTTCCGGCGGACGGGTATCCGCTTTCGGCTTATCACCTTCCCAACCGGCAGGCTCACGCACTGGTACGCGGTTCATCAGGTCATCAATCTGTGGTGCATCAATGGTTTCATACTTCATTAATGCATCTTTCATGGTGTGCAGAACATCTAAGTTATCCATCAGGATCTGGCGGGCGCGTTTATAGTTGCGCTCGACTAACTCACGGATTTCCTCATCGATGGTCCGGGCGGTTTCATCAGACATGTGCTGTGCTTTCGACATAGAGCGGCCTAAGAACACTTCACCTTCTTCATCCGCATACAGTAATGGTCCCAGTTTTTCTGAGAAGCCCCACTGTGTCACCATGCTGCGGGCAATGTTAGTTGCCACTTTGATATCATTTGATGCGCCTGTTGAGACATGTTCCGGCCCGTAAATGATTTCTTCAGCCAGACGACCACCGTACAGAGTCGAAATCTGACTTTCGAGTTTCTGACGGCTGGCACTGATCTGATCACCTTCCGGTAAGAAGAATGTCACACCCAGCGCACGTCCGCGCGGAATAATCGTCACTTTATGGACAGGATCATGCTCCGGAACCAGGCGACCAATGATGGCGTGTCCGGCTTCATGGTAAGCAGTAGAGGCTTTTTGCTCTTCAGTCATCACCATGGAGCGACGTTCAGCACCCATCATAATTTTATCTTTGGCTTTTTCGAATTCGTTCATCGTCACCACACGCTTGTTACCGCGTGCCGCAAACAATGCCGCCTCGTTCACCAGGTTGGCAAGATCCGCACCTGAGAAGCCCGGTGTACCACGTGCCAGTACTGACGGCTCAACATCCGGCGATAACGGAACACGACGCATGTGAACTTTCAGGATCTGCTCACGCCCGCGTACATCCGGCAGACCGACCACGACCTGACGGTCAAAACGGCCCGGACGCAGTAATGCAGGGTCAAGCACATCAGGACGGTTGGTTGCGGCAATAACGATAATACCTTCGTTACCTTCAAAACCATCCATCTCTACCAGCATCTGGTTCAGAGTCTGTTCACGTTCATCGTGACCTCCGCCCAGACCTGCTCCGCGCTGACGACCGACCGCATCTATTTCATCGATAAAGATGATACAAGGTGCGGTTTTTTTCGCCTGTTCAAACATGTCACGGACACGGGATGCACCCACGCCCACAAACATTTCAACGAAATCAGAGCCGGAAATAGTAAAGAACGGTACTTTCGCTTCGCCGGCGATAGCTTTTGCCAGCAGCGTTTTACCGGTACCCGGAGGTCCCACCATCAGGATCCCTGTCGGAATTTTACCACCGAGTTTCTGGAAGCGGCTTGGTTCGCGCAGGTATTCCACCAGCTCGCCCACTTCCTCTTTGGCTTCATCACAACCTGCCACATCTGCAAAAGTGGTTTTCACCTGATCTTCTGTCAGCATGCGCGCCTTGCTTTTACCGAAGGACATCGCACCTTTTCCGCCACCGCCCTGCATCTGGCGCATGAAGAAAATCCAGACACCAATTAACAGCAGCATCGGGAACCACGAAATGAAGATTGTGGTCAGAATCCCCGGTTCTTCAGGTGGTTCGCCCACTACGCTGACATTTTTGTTCAGCATGGTGTTCAGCAGTTGGTTATCCTGCATCGGCAAGTATGTGGTGTATTTTGAGCCGTCTTTTTTAGAGACGTTAAGATCACGATTGGAAATACGAACTTCGCGCACCTGATCCTGTGCTAACTCAGTGATAAAGGTAGAGTAGTCCACCTTACGACTGTTTGAATCGCCTGGGCCAAAACTCTGAAACAGAGACATCAGTACAACTGCGATGACCAGCCAGAGAATTAGGTTTTTCGCCATGTCACTCAAGGGATTAACCTCTTTTTACATCTGTGTTAACAAATAAAGCACAGGGTACTACACTTTCCACCCTGTCGCTACAATGTATACTTCACGGGATCGGGCCCGCGAAGCATCGGGTTTACGGACTTTCACTTTGGTGAACAGGGAACGAACATCCCGGAGGTATTGATCAAAGCCATCTCCCTGAAAGACTTTGATAATAAGACACCCCCCCGGTGCCAGAGCAGACCGGCACATATCAAGCGCCAGCTCAACCAGATACATCGCGCGCGGAATATCAACTGCAGGTGTTCCGCTCATATTTGGTGCCATATCTGACATCACAACCTGGACTTTTTTGTCACCAACGCGCCCCAGTAAAGCATTGAGCACGTTTTCATCACGAAAATCTCCCTGAAGGAAATCAACACCGACGATTGGATCCATCGGTAACAGGTCACAGGCAATTACCCGCCCGGACTGACCTATGTGATTTACAGCATATTGTGACCAACCGCCGGGAGCGGCACCCAGATCCACAATAGTCATACCCGGTTTAAAAATATTGTCGCCCTGCTGAATCTCTTCGAGCTTAAACCAGGCACGAGAGCGAAGCCCCTTTTTTTGCGCCTGCAGGACATATTTATCACTAAAGTGTTCCTGCAACCAGCGACTGGAGCTTGCTGAACGTTTTTTATTGGCCATTGTGATTTCCGACTAACCTGTTATTTCTGACTCAGTTTTTTCGCTTAACGATACGTAAAGTGCGATTACCGCGGATAATACCTCTCACCTAATGATGGTGATAAGCATGATATGGCGGTAGAATACACCGTTTTCAATAGTTATTAAGTAAAAAAAACAATGAACCTCACTAAAAAGCAAGTCCAGCACCTGAAAGCGCTCGCGCATCATTTAAACCCGGTTGTCATGATTGGCAACAACGGACTTACTGAAGGCGTTCTCGCAGAAACTGAAGTCGCTCTTACGCATCATGAGCTTATCAAAGTTAAAATCGCGGGCGAAGACCGCGAAATGAAAGCATTGATCGCTGATGCGATTGTGCGCGAGACCCGTGCGTACAATGTGCAAATTATCGGTAAGATCCTGGTACTGTATCGTCCGTCAGAAGCACGGAAGATCATTCTACCTAAATGATAATTGCATATTTATAAAAAAATGCCACCAACAGAAGATTTCTGATTTTATCATCTTGTTGGTGGCATTCCTTTTTACGTTTTCTGAAATGTAAAGTTCAGTAAAAAAGCACCTGAGTGTCTTTTTTGCATGAAATATCCATATTATGAAATATCGCTCCTGCAACCGTCATCCGGCATGCTGAACAACAAGACTTACAGATATTCCACATTAAGAACTTCAAACTCAACTTCACCGCCCGGCGTCTGAATAACGACAGCATCATCGACTTCTTTACCAATCAGCCCGCGGGCAATCGGTGAGTTGACTGAGAGCAGATTCGATTTGATATCCGCTTCATCATCACCCACGATACGGTAAGTCAGTTCTTCATCCGTGGTGACATTCAGTACAGTGACTGTGGCACCAAAAATAATCCGGCCGTTATTAGTAATTTTTGTGACATCGATCACCTGCACGTTGGAGAGTTTTCCTTCAATCTCCTGAATGCGGCCTTCACAAAAACCCTGTTGTTCACGGGCAGCATGGTATTCTGCATTTTCTTTCAGATCACCGTGTGCGCGGGCTTCCGCGATATCGGCGATAATTTTCGGACGGCGCTCATTTTTCAGAAATTCTAATTCTTCACGCAGTTGGTCTGCGCCGCGGACCGTCATAGGGACTTGTTTCATTCTCTACCTCTGAATCATTCCTAAGTAATATTCATATCATCCTGATTAAACGATAACAGTACCTTATGCGCCATGTGTGGCACACTACTATTAAGTAAAACCGTGTAAATTTGCGCTGATACTGTCATCATAATACGGACATCATCAGCACTGTAACGCGTTATCTGCGCGGGCTGTACTGAAATCCTTACCCGGCATTCTATCCCGGTGTGCTGTGTCGGTCATCGTTTACTTTTACCGGCCCGGGGCTTTAGTATAACGGCTTCTCAACCCGGATTGTGATGGATAGGTCGCTCAATGAACTTTTTTACCCGGACCGCTTATGCGATGGGATTGTCTGTATTACTTGCCGGTAACGCGCCGGCCACCCCGGTTGAACAATATACCCAATATCTGCCGGCGGGTACAAACCTGGCCCTGATCGCGCAGCGGGTAGGTGATTCACAACCTATTGTTGAGTATCAGGGCCAGCAAATGGCAATGCCTGCCAGCACCCAAAAAGTGGTAACCGCCCTTGCTGCCCTTCTGCAACTGGGGCCGGACTTTCGTTTTATTACGACTCTGGAAACCAAAGGACAGCTGAACGGCAATACATTACAAGGGGATTTAATCGCCCGTTTTACCGGGGACCCGACACTGACCCGCCAGCAGATCCGCAATATGGCCAATGAGCTGCGTAAAGCAGGTGTACAGGCTATTCAGGGCGATCTGGTGATTGATATCTCCGCGTACGCCAGCCACGATAAAGCGCCGGGCTGGGTGTGGAATGACCTGACACAATGCTTCAGCGCCCCGCCTGGCGCGGCAATTATTGACCGCAACTGCTTTTCAGTCACACTCTATCCCGGCGCAAATCCCGGCGATATCGCGACTATCCGCACAGCAAGTTACTATCCTGTCACCATGTTCAGTGAAGTGAAAACGCTGGAGCGCGGCTCTGCTGAGGCCCGTTTTTGTGAGCTGGATGTCGTGCCGGGCGAACTGAACCGCTATACCGTCACCGGCTGTATGAATCAGCGCAGTGAGCCTCTGCCGCTGGCCTTTGGTGTACAAAACGGCGCAAGCTATGCCGGGGCAATAGTAAAAAATGAGCTGATACAGGCGGGGATCACACTAAACGGCAACGTCCGCCGTCAGACGCACCCGGATCAACCGGGTACTGTGCTGGCACAGGCACAATCTGTGCCGCTGCATGACCTGCTGACAAAAATGCTGAAAAAATCCGATAACATGATTGCCGACGAAGTTTTCCGGACAATCGGCCGCAGTTATTATGGTGTGCCGGGTACCTGGCGCTCAGGTCAGGAGGCTGTACGCCATATCCTGAAAGAGAAAGCCGGGATCGATATGGGCAATACAGTAATGGTTGATGGCTCCGGATTATCGCGCCATAACCTGATAACACCGGCAACTATGATGGATGCGCTGCAATTTATCGCCAAACATGATGATCAGCTGCAATTTATCAAAATGCTTCCGCTGTCAGGTTATGACGGAACGCTGCAATACCGGGGCGGTCTGACAGAAGCAGGGGTAAACGGCAAACTTTCTGCCAAAACAGGCTCCTTACAGGGGGTTTATAATCTGGCCGGGTTCCTGACTACCGCCAGCGGGCAGCGTATCGCATTCGTGCAATTTATCTCTGCTTATGCCGTTCCGCCTGCTCAGCAGCGCAGTCGTCGTGTACCACTGGTCCGGTTTGAAGGTCATTTATATAAAGATCTCTACCGTAACTATTAATCCCGGCCTGCATATAATAAGTCTCCTTCTATTATCAGGGAGACTTAATACTGATACGATTGAATCGTAACTTATCGTGTTGTGCATATCACTCTGCAGATAATGTACTGAAAAGCAGAAAAGACGGAACGTTATACGTAGTTGATTTATCAATGCAACTCATTGACAAATCACTATATACCCAACGTCATTCAAGATGCAGGAAGGCGGCTGGCCGCGTTCCGCCAACACACCTGCAGTTTGAATGAATAAGGGTATAATAATATATTTATTAATATAACCGGATGCCTGATAACAGTAATTATATTAATAGTATGTTTAAACGATATAAAAAATAAACTTTAATTATATGATTAAATCAAGTAATGGTTTAATGCGAAATCAATATATAAAAATAAATTAATCTCTGAATAATTAACTGTCAGAGGATAATCATTATCCGTAATTACGTGACTTTATGTATAAAATATCGGCAGATGCTATTTTCAATAAACGAATTATACCGGTTTTATCATGTGAAGTAGCATGCTGAAAATTCGCCTTTTAGGAAATTAAAACATCCTCACTTTTCTGATTATTATATACCCGCCGTCATTCAGGATGCAGCCGGCGAACCTGCAACAAGGATATAAGTAAAAATACGTTGCCAATGGTTTTATCCGGACATAAAAAAACCCGGGGCATCAGCACCGGGCTTCTTATCACTCAGGACACTATTTCTGGTAGATGAATTCAACACCTTCTTCATCATCTTCATCCCAGTCGTCATCGTCCAGGTCATCAGTCAAATCGTCTGCCTGCTCAAGCTGCTCTTTGTGGTAATCATCCCACATGAAATCAACTTTTGCATCGTCAACAACGGCGGCTTCAGCGGCTTCACGCGCATGCGTATTCAGGAATTCCATCAGATCCCAGCACAGTGCTTTCACACCCTCGTGATTCACGGCAGAGATCATATAGAACTTATCTTCCCAGCCCAAGGCATCAGCAATCGCCTGAGCGCGCGCTTTCGCTTCTTCCGGATCGACAAGATCAATTTTGTTGAAGACTAACCAACGTGGTTTTTCTGCCAGTTTTCCGCTGTATTTTTCCAGCTCACCCACAATGATCTTCGCATTTTCAACCGGATCACTTTCATCAACCGGGAAAATATCAATGAGGTGTAAAAGAACGCCGCAGCGCTCCAGATGCTTCAGGAAGCGGATCCCGAGACCTGCACCGTCGGATGCACCTTCAATCAGCCCCGGAATATCGGCAACCACAAAGCTCTGTGAGTTATCCATCCGTACCACACCCAGGCTTGGTACCAGGGTAGTAAACGGATAATCAGCTACTTTTGGTTTCGCCGCAGAGACAGAGCGGATAAACGTGGATTTACCGGCATTCGGCATACCCAGCATACCGACATCGGCCAGCAACATCAGTTCCATCATCAGTTCGCGGGCTTCACCCGGCGTTCCCATGGTGCGCTGACGTGGGGCGCGGTTGACGGAGGATTTAAAGCGGGCATTGCCCAGGCCATGATATCCGCCTTTAGCAACCATCAGGCGCTGTCCGTGCAGCAACATGTCGCCCAATACCTCATTGGTCGCCGTATCGCGGATACGGGTACCTACAGGAACGTGAACCGTGACATCGCTGCTACGTCTGCCGGTACAGTCACGGCTTTGTCCGTTTTGTCCCCGTTCTGCACGGAACGAACTTTCGAAACGGTAATCAATCAGGGTATTGAGATTTTCATCGGCCTCGAGGTAAACATCACCACCATCGCCGCCATCTCCGCCATCAGGCCCGCCTCTCGGAATATATTTTTCACGGCGGAAGCTGACGCAACCGTTGCCGCCATCTCCTGCCACAACCAGGATCTTCGCTTCATCTACAAATTTCATTATTTTTCTCCGTAACGTTGCCGTGTCCGGACTATCGGGTCCGTATGCCCAGGGATGACGTTTTACGCATATAAAAAGCCCTGCAAAAGGGTTTGCAGGGCTTCGGACTCGGTTAAGACGTGAAAAACTTATTCAGCAGCTTCGATGCTGATATATTTACGGTTTTTCGGGCCTTTAACTTCGAATTTTACTTTTCCGTCAGCTAATGCGAACAGAGTGTGGTCGCGACCGCAACCTACGTTAATGCCGGCGTGGAACTTAGTACCACGCTGACGAACGATGATGCTGCCTGCTAAGATAGCTTCACCACCGAAACGTTTTACACCCAGACGTTTTGCTTCGGAATCGCGACCGTTTCGAGTCGAGCCGCCAGCCTTTTTGTGTGCCATTGATCTGCTCTCCTAATTCTTAAGCGATACCGGTGATTTTAACATCAGTGAACCACTGACGGTGGCCCTGCTGTTTCCGGCTGTGTTTACGACGACGGAATTTAACGATTTTAATTTTATCGCCACGACCGTGTGTAACCACTTCAGCTTTGATTGTAACACCTTCAACGACTGGAGCGCCGATCTTGATGTCTTCACCATTTGCAATCATCAGAACCTGGTCAAACTCAACAGTTTCACCTGTTGCGATGTCCAGCTTTTCCAAGCGAACGATTTGACCTTCGCTGACCCGGTGTTGTTTACCACCACTTTGGAAAACCGCGTACATATAAACTCCGCTTTCCGCACACCCCATAAATTTGATTCTGAGAGTGCACTATAAAATTATTCACATAGGGCGCGGATTTTACGCAAAAACGCTGCTAATGACAAGAGCTGAAACCGATCTAATAGTAAAAAAAACGTCACTTTGCAGATAGCCGTTTATTTGAAACTTTTTTACAGTACAATCATGAAGAGCAAAAAACACTGCTATCATAAACCATTACCTTTGATCGGGATGTCAAAAACAAGGTTAAAGCCAGTAACATGAACTCAGAACAAATAATCGCGCTGACTGCTGATGATATGACTGCAGTCAATCAAAAGATTCAAAAACAGTTAACCTCAGATGTATCACTTATCAACCAGCTGGGTTATTACATTATCAGCGGCGGAGGGAAAAGGATCCGCCCGATGATCGCGGTACTGACCGGCAGGGCTCTGGGATACACAGGTGACAAACATATTCAGGTCGCTGCATTGATCGAGTTCATCCATACTGCAACACTGCTTCATGATGATGTGGTGGATGAATCAGATATGCGCCGCGGTAAACAGACTGCCAATGAAGTGTTCGGCAACGCCGCAAGTGTACTTGTCGGTGATTTTATCTATACACGATCGTTTCAGATGATGACGGATCTCGATTCCATGCGGGTCCTGAAACTGATGGCTGAAGCCACAAACGTGATCGCGGAAGGTGAAGTGCTGCAACTGATGAACTGCAATAATCCGGAGATAAGCGAAGCGGACTACATGCAGGTTATCTACAGTAAAACGGCCCGTTTGTTTGAAGCCGCGTCACAATCTGCCGCGATCCTGGCCGGTGCCACACCGGAACAGGAAATTGCCCTTCAGAATTACGGCCGCTATCTCGGCACCGCATTTCAGCTGATTGATGATGTGCTGGATTATGATGCAGATAATACGACTCTCGGTAAAAATACCGGTGATGATCTGGATGAGGGCAAGCCCACACTTCCGCTGCTTCATGCCATGCATAACGGCACACCGGAAGAGTCTGCACTCATCCGTCAGGCCATTGAGCAGGGTAACGGGCGTCATCTGCTGGAGTCAGTTCTCTCCACAATGAAACGCTGCGGCTCCCTGACATATACCTATAACCGGGCTGAAGAAGAGGCTGACAAAGCTATTGCTGCGTTATCCTTACTGCCGGATTCACCTTATAAAGCCGCACTGGCAGGCCTTGCACATATCGCAGTACGTCGCTCCGCCTGACCATAAGCAAACGGGATCCTGATAAGGATCCCGTTTTACTATTCCGGCTTTTCGTCCTGCTCCCGGATCCCCGGAAGATGAAGCTCATGTGCATTGAGATGCTGGATCAACTGAGCCAGTCCTTCCCGCAGGATAAATGTTACAATTTTCTCCCGCTCCTCGCGGGTTAGTTGATAATACGCTTCCACCCATATCAGAAACGCATCCTGTCGCTTCGCCTGGTAACTTGCGCTGTTATCACATGCATGCAAAATTGCCTGAACTTCATCCGGCAGGCTATCCAGGCTGTATTCAACCGCTTTACCCTGCACGCCGCGTTTACGCCGCTGATGCCAGCCTTCCCGTCTCGCCATCAGGTTGACACCTTGAGGAGATGATGGCAAGCCCGCCAAACCAACCAATTCCTTCGCGGAATACCATTCTTTTTTCATCTTTTCTCCTGCAACCCATTTTCAGCAAAAAAATTTGGCTTTCTAAGTTTTAAAACGTAGTCGGCTCGCCAAGTACTTTCCCAAAAATGACAAATGCGTTAATTACATTGAATTTTTTAACAGTTTCTGGATAAACACCAAATTATTCGACATTATTTGACAAACGCAAGGATAAAACATCACCTTTTTATGAATAGTCGGCATTTTTTAACCTAAACATGGTTAATCATTCATGTAATGAAAATAGATCAGAAAATGATACCCGACCCGGTGTCCTCTCTGACGCATCATGCCCGATAACAGGTAAAAATCTCTTTCGTTTCATCAACAAGCTCCTTATGTTAAGTAAGTAAATATGCTTACCGCGGCCATTTCCTTTGTGCTGCCTACACATTTTCATTCTGTTTCTT
Organism: Morganella psychrotolerans; assembly: GCF_001676055.1. Taxonomy (GTDB): domain Bacteria; phylum Pseudomonadota; class Gammaproteobacteria; order Enterobacterales; family Enterobacteriaceae; genus Morganella; species Morganella psychrotolerans_B. Next base: position 73,579 of record NZ_LZEX01000006.1, read on the forward strand.
AATTCTGTAACAGAGTTCAAAAAAGATATTTTTAAGAAAAAATTTAAGAAAATATTTAGAAAAATAATGGTATTTTATTTTCTTAATAACGAATTTGGTTCACCTTTAATGTGATAGCGACCCGTTATTTATACCACTAACACGACATTAATCTAAAATAAAAAGGACTCAATATATGGATTCCGGTAAATCTGACTGGCACCCTGCTGATATTATCGCATCGCTGAAAAAACAGGGGACAACCCTGGCCGCACTGTCACGGGGAGCCGGACTCAGCTCTTCAACGCTTGCAAACGCCCTTTCACGCCCCTGGCCTAAAGGTGAATGGATCATTGCAAACTTTCTTGCAGTCCATCCGTCGGAGATATGGCCCAGCCGTTATTTTAATTCTATCACAGGTGAATTATTAGATAGGAAAATAAGAGAGAAGATAACTAATTAATTTTTATATATAGTTATAAAACAATAAAACCGCTAATCGTTATTAGCGGTTTTATTTACAATTCAAAAAAACAAATACAACTATTCGGCTAATTTAACTGTTAATAAATTTCTCACCTAGTGCAATATCCGCTTTCAGAACATCGAGCATGCCATTCAGGGCTTTTTCTTCGTATGCACTGAGTGAACCGATATCCAGGCGCTTCTCAACGCCGTTTTTCCCTAATACCACAGGTTGAGCGAAGAAACGGGCATATTTTCCGTCACCTTCGGTATAGGTGCACTCTACCACATTGCTTTCACCCTGCATTGCACGCACCAGAGATAAACCGAAACGTGTTGCTGCCTGGCCCATAGAAAGTGTTGCAGACCCGCCACCCGCTTTAGCTTCTACCACTTCTGTACCGGCGTTCTGGATACGTTTGGTCAGGCTGTCAATCTCAGCATCACTGAAGCTGACACCCGGAATTTGTGACAGCAGCGGCAGAATAGTGACACCTGAGTGTCCGCCAATGACCGGCACTTCCAGTTCCTGTGGTTTTTTCCCTTTCAGTTCAGCCACAAATGTGTTGGAACGGATAATATCAAGCGTGGTTACACCAAACAGACGGTTTTTGTCATACACACCGGCTTTTTTCAGTACTTCTGCTGCAATCGCCACGGTGGTGTTAACCGGATTAGTGATAATTCCAATCAATGCTTTCGGGCAGGTTTTTGCTACTTTTTCGACCAGGTTACGGACGATCCCCGCATTGATATTGAACAGATCAGAACGATCCATCCCCGGTTTGCGGGCAACACCGGCAGAAATCAGGACAATATCCGCACCTTCTAATGCCGGCGTCGGATCTTCACCGGCGAACCCGGTGATACGGACATCTGTCGGGATATGGCTGAGATCTTTCGCCACTCCGGGAGTGACCGGCGCAATATCATATAAGGCAAGATCTGAGCCGGAAGGAAGTTGGGTTTTAAGAAGAAGGGCGAGTGCCTGACCAATACCACCTGCTGCTCCGAGAACTGCAACTTTCATCTGATACTCCTTGACTTGGGACTGTGAGCACCGATTCAGTGCCTGGCACGAATCAGCGCATGAGGGCTGAAAATACAATATTTTAACAGACTGATTGCATATTCACGCATTTAAATCTGTTTGTCTATAGTGATGTCATTCTAAACAAATCGCTTATCTGTTAATGAGATAAGGGGCACTATTCTGACAATTATTTTACTTTAAACACACTAATGGTCAGACTCATTAATATATCAATGAGTGACTGCTAACAACATCATTTGATTAACATTATTGTTACCTATGGGAATGAACTATCCGGGCGAAAAAGTAAAACCAATTACGTGAGCCACTCACCAATTTTGATCATTGATGCTGTTTTATATATTCAGGCATACGGGTTTGATTTGCATAAAAATGCATTTATACGCATAATAATAGCGTTTGTTGTCAATTTTTCAGGAATGACTATGCGCGCACCTTCTAAACAAGAAGATTTAATCAAAGCGTTTAAAGCGCTGTTGAAAGAAGAAAAATTCAGCTCTCAGGGGGAGATTGTCACTGCCCTGCAGGAAGAGGGCTTTGAAAATATTAACCAATCCAAGATTTCCAGAATGCTGACGAAGTTCGGCGCCGTCCGTACCCGTAATGCAAAAATGGAAATGGTCTATTGCCTGCCGGCGGAACTGGGCGTTCCTACAGCCACCAGCCCGTTAAAAAATCTGGTGCTGGATATCGATTATAACGACTCTGTCGTGGTCATCCGCACCAGCCCGGGTGCAGCACAGCTGATTGCCCGCCTGCTGGATTCCATCGGAAAATCAGAAGGGATCCTCGGCAGTATTGCCGGCGATGACACCATTTTCTCAACACCGGCACAAGGTTTCACAACAGAACAGCTTTGTGAGGCCATCCTGGCACTGTTTGAGCAAGAGTTGTAATACCCGCTTGCATAAAAAAACCGCACGGTGGGCTGATGCTGCCGCGCGGTTTTTTAGTATAATTAATATCTGATTACTTCAGTTTTGCCAGCAACTTATCGTGAATACCGCCAAAGCTGCCGTTACTCATCACCAGGATGTGATCGCCCGGCTGAGCATGCTCTGCCACCATCGCAGTCAGCGCATCAAGATCACCACTCCAGTATGCCGGCTGAACACAGTTCGCCGTAATTTCACTCACCAGCCACGGAATATTTGCCGGCTGGAGAATAAACACTTCATCTGCGCGTCCCAGCGCCGGGGCGATATCGTCTTTGCTGATCCCCATTTTCATGGTATTTGAACGCGGCTCAAGCACCACCAGGATGCGGGCTGTGCCACCGACCTTACTGCGCAATGCCTGTAACGTCGCGAGTATGGCTGTCGGGTGATGAGCGAAGTCATCATAGACACTGATGCCGTTCACTTCACCACGCAGCTCCAGACGGCGGCGGGCATTGATAAATTTACCCAGTGCGCGGCAGGCTTCCTCCACCGGAACCCCGACGTGATGAGCTCCCGCAACCGCCATCAGGGCATTCTGCATATTGTGCTCACCGACCAGGCCCCAGTTCACACGGCCTTTGATGTCACCATCATAGCGCACATCAAACTCACCACAGTCATTCGTCACTTTTTCCGCCTGCCAGCGGGCGCCCTCGCCGGTGTACTCTTCTTCACTCCAGCACCCCATAGCAAGCATCTGTTTCAGATTTGAGTCATTTGCCGGCGCAATAATTTTTCCGTCACCGGGAACAACACGCACCAGATGATGAAATTGTTTTTCAATCGCCGCGAGATTTTCAAAAATATCCGCATGGTCAAATTCAAGATTATTGAGCAGCAGTGTGCGCGGGCTGTAATGCACAAATTTCGAGCGCTTATCAAAAAAGGCACAGTCATATTCATCCGCTTCAATCACAAAGAACGGGCTGTTACCCAATGTGGCAGAAACATCAAAATTCCCGGGCACGCCGCCTATCAGGAAGCCCGGCTGATAGCCGCAGTCTTCCAGAATCCACGCCAGCATACCGGCGGTAGTCGTTTTGCCATGCGTTCCCGCCACGGCGAGCACCCAACGCTCCGGTAATACGTGATCATGCAGCCACTGTGGTCCCGATGTGTATGGGATCCCCAGGTTAAGTACGGCTTCCACACACGGGTTTCCGCGCTTCATGGCGTTGCCGATCACCACAATGTCCGGGCGGGGCTCAAGCTGCGCCGGGTCATAGCCCTGGATCAGGTCAATCCCCTGCTCTGTCAGCAGACTACTCATCGGCGGATAGACATTTTGATCAGCGCCGGTCACTTTATGTCCCTGCGAACGGGCAAGAATTGCGAGGCTGCCCATGAAGGTGCCACAGATACCGAGAATATGAATATGCATTATTTTTATCCAATAGCATGACGTTGGTCACTATTCTAACCATCTATCAAAAGAACTGAAACGGATTAGCCTATCAATTATGATTTTCTTTGGCTAAACTTGCACGCGCGTTTCCGGGCAACCGCTTTCGTAATACTTTTATTTCACCCACTTCAGGACGCACGTCATGAAAACATTAGGCGAATTTATCGTCGAAAAACAGCAGGACTTTTCTCACGCAACCGGAGAACTGACTGCTCTCCTCTCTGCGATTAAGTTAGGTGCTAAAATTATTCATCGTGATATCAACAAAGCCGGGCTGGTTGATATCCTTGGTACCAATGGTATCTCTAATGTGCAGGGTGAAGTCCAGATGAAACTGGATCTCTACGCTAACGAGAAACTGAAGGCGGCACTAAAAGCCCGTGGTGAAGTTGCCGGTATTGCTTCCGAAGAAGAAGATGACATTGTCATTTTTGAAGGCGGACGTGCCGAGAATGCCAAATATGTTGTTCTGATGGATCCGCTTGATGGTTCATCCAACATTGACGTAAATGTGTCTGTCGGTACTATTTTCTCTATCTATCACCGTATCACCCCTCTGGGTCAGCCGGTAACGGAAGCTGATTTCCTGCAACCGGGCAACCGCCAGGTCGCAGCCGGTTATGTGGTATACGGGTCTTCCACCATGCTGGTTTACACCACCGGCAACGGGGTTCACGCCTTTACGTATGATCCATCATTAGGCGTGTTCTGTCTGTGCCAGGCAGACGTGCAATTCCCGGAAAAAGGCAATATGTACTCCATCAATGAAGGGAACTATATCCGCTTCCCGCAGGGTGTGAAAAAGTACATTAAATACTGCCAGGATGAAGATGAGGCAACAAACCGCCCTTATACCACCCGTTATATCGGCTCACTGGTTGCAGACTTCCACCGCAACCTGCTCAAAGGCGGGATCTACATCTACCCGAGCACAGCAAGCCATCCGACCGGTAAACTGCGCCTGCTGTATGAGTGCAACCCGATGTCTTTCCTCGCAGAACAAGCGGGCGGTAAAGCGAGTGACGGCAAAAACCGTATCCTCGATATTATTCCTGAAAAACTCCACCAGCGTTCGCCGTACTTTGTCGGCACAAAATCCATGGTAGAGAAAGCAGAAAGCTTTATGGCTGAATTCCCGGACGAAAACGCGAAGTAAGCGAAGGAAAAGGCGGTATACCACCGCCTTTTTTTCGTTATAATGTCCGCCACGCTATTTGGTTTGAAGACTTAAGGAAACCGCTCATGAGCCTGAATAATGTTCCCGCAGGTAAAGATCTGCCGGAAGATATCTATGTTGTTATCGAAATTCCTGCAAACGCAGATCCGATTAAATACGAAGTGGATAAAGAATCCGGTGCGCTGTTTGTTGACCGCTTTATGTCAACGGCAATGTTCTATCCGTGCAACTATGGTTATATCAACCATACGTTATCACTGGATGGCGACCCGGTAGACGTCCTGGTTCCGACTCCGTATCCGTTACAGCCGGGTTCTGTGATCCGCTGCCGTCCGGTCGGTGTTCTGAAAATGACTGACGAATCCGGTGAAGATGCCAAACTGGTTGCGGTTCCGCACACCAAACTGAGCAAAGAATACGATCACATCAAAGATGTGGGCGATCTGTCTGAACTGCTGAAAGCACAAATTACTCACTTTTTCGAGCACTACAAAGATCTGGAAAAAGGCAAATGGGTTAAAGTTGACGGCTGGGAAGATGCTGCGTCAGCAAAAGCAGAAATTATTGCTTCTTTCGAACGCGCTGCGAAAAAATAATCCGCACCCCGTTCGGATAAAAAAAACCGCTGTTTTCACAGCGGTTTTTTATTTTTATACCGGAAAGTTATTCACTCTCTGAATCCGGTTCCTCATTACGCTTAAGCCAGTCACCACAGTTTATCCGCACCAAATCGTCCACAGAATGCTGATACAGGTAAATCCATGCACTGCCGTAAGGCGTTGAAACCAGCTCACGCCGGTAATCCTGACCATCTTTTTTCAATTCATCCAGTTCTGTCAGGATCGACGAAGAGATCCGGTACACTTCACATTCGATTTTACCGGTTCCCGGTACAACCGCAGGATAGTGCCCCAGATCATACAGATCATAACCTTCAAGCGTATACTCACCCAGCAGTGCGGCATAGGTCATCCAGTGATGGTTTCCCTGTTTTTGCCGCAAACTGCCATAAACGATCACTCGCATATATTAGAACTCAAACTGATAAAGCAGATCGATCGCCTGGCTGACGCCAGACACCGCTTCCAGATATAACCTGGGCATTAACCTATAGCGTAACGTCAAGGTCGCTAAGGAGTCAAATATACCGACACCATATTTTACCTGCAAGTCATTCGTTATCTTGCCGCTGACCACAACCTGTGACTTATCACCCACGCCCTGAGTGTCCAGCGCCAGGTCTGAAATGCCGAATGTTTCACCAATTTTTCCGACTAACTGCCCGCTTTGTGCTACCCCAAGACTGATTAACATGGATGTCATCTGGGAACTGTCAGCATCACCGGAATTGAGTCCCTCACCCCGTAACAGATAAGAAAGGGCCTCTTCCTGTGACATTGCAGGGTCAGAAAATATTTCCACTTTCGGACGATCCGCAAGCCCGGTCACCCGGACTCCTGCAATAACACCATTAGCCGTGTTATCCGGATTACGGATAGCTTCCATATTCAGGAACGGTTGGTCGGCCGGACCGGAGAACAGAATCTGCCCTTTGCGCACCAGCAGATCCTGCCCGTACGCTTTGAACGCCCGCGCGGGATATCAACCTGTCCGTTCAGCCCGAGACCCTGTTTGTCTTGGGCAACTCTCAGGTTGCCCGTCAGCATCGCACTAAGGCCAAATGCATCAAGCGCCACATCCGGACCAATATGGATTTTCAGGTTGCTCTGAATCGGAATACTGACCGGTTTTTCGTGAATCGGTTGCAGATTATCGTCCAGCATCACTTCATCAGATGTTGATGCGACCGCAGATTCCGGTACGTCATGCACCGTTATCCGCGCCCACGGAATATTAACCGTTCCGTCCAGCTTCAGCACTGACGGTGTTGCTTCAAAAACCAGATCCGGGCTGACATCTATCCGTATCATCGGTGGCAATAAAACCCGCAGTTTATCGCCCTGCGCACTGATTTTAGCGTACCACGCGTCCATCTTACGCCAGTCTGCATTACCACTGAGGTTCAGATACCCTTCCGGGGTTTTAATTTGTCCGTTCAGATCAGAGCGCGCGCCGTCAAAGTTAACAGTCAGGCCGCCCTGTGTAATATCAAACGGCAGCAACCTTCCGCTGACAGCAAGATCCGACAACCCGAGCTGACCAAACAGCAGAGGTCCGGCTGCATTACCGCCGAGGCGCAGATTCGCATTCAGCCGCCCGGTGGCTTTGTCGCCTTTACCCAGCAGCGGCTTGATCAGATCCAGCGAGATATTATCGATCCCGACATTTCCGCTCAGCTGACGGCGTTTTTCCAAATCAGAAATCTGTACGTTGCCGTTGATTTTTCCGTTTCCGGCAATAGCAATCAGCCACTGAAGATTCAGTTTGCCGCTCTTCATCGCCGCAGTCAGTGTAAGAGTATCAAATGCCACCGGCAGATTTGCGCCTTCCAGGCTCTGTACCACCTTTACGCCATTCCCTTTAAGGGAGACATCCATCACCGGCTGCGAACCATCAGCAAACCAGCGGATATTCGCATTTCCGCTGAATACACCGCTCAGTTTCGTGCCCTGATCCAGGAACGGTTTTATCATCGACAGATCAAACCGCTCCAGCGCAACCGAGGCATTACCGGATGCACCGGCAGTAATCGGTTTAGGCACACAGATACGTGCATCCGGGTTCACCCAGCAGTGGGTACCAACTGTAATTTCCTGTTTTTCATTAAGATACGTCAGCGCCATTGCTTTGCTGAGCTGCCATTCACCCACCGGCGTTTCAAAACGGGTATTATTCAGAGAACCTTTCCAGATTTGTGTTTTACGATCAAACCCGCCGTTAAGCATCAGCTGTGCTGATACCGGATCCCCTTTCATCGTCAGTTTCAGTGCGTGCTGTGCTTCTGTCCCTTTTGCATTCAGGGTCAGATTGCTTATCACCAGATCCGCCTGCTTCAGCTGAGTAACAGTCACATCCAACTGACCTTTGATCTGTTCAGCTGAAGTGACATCCCCTTTGATCGTGGCATTGGCGACAGATAAATCATCCTGCCACTTCAGACTGTGGATAGTGAGATCCGCAAGGATCTGCGGTTTTTCCATATTACCGCGGATATTGAGCTTACCTTTCACTGTCCCGGCAAGACCCGGAACCAAACCGCCCAGCGCCGGAGCATTAATATCCGCATCCAGCTTCCAGTTGTTTGCCAGCTGACCATTGATATCCAGCTTATTATTGCCCAGCGCCAGTTTCAGCTCAGGGATCGTCCACTGCCCGCCGGCGTTACCTTTTACATTTCCGCGCGCTTTCAGCGGATAATTTTTAACTTTCCCGTCGAGTGTGATATCCGGGACAGACAATTCCCAGTTACCGCCGTACAGACTGCCGCGTGTGGTAATTTTGCCATCCACTTTCGCCGGCCATTCCGGGTAGGCTTTTGCTGTATTCAGACCGGACAGTGTCAGTACCGCCTGCCAGCTGATGGCTTTCTGCCAGTCTGCCACACCGGTGATCTCAGCAAAGCCCTGTAACGCATTCAGGCGCAGCCGGGTGAGATTAAGCTGTTCTGTATTGCCTTTGGCATCCAGCGTCAGCAGCGCGGGCGGTATCTCCTTACCTTTGATGTCTGAGCGCAGGGAGAGATCGTATCCGCTGATTTTGCCGTTAAGACGTAATTTTACCCCGTCGAGCTGATAATCCGCCTCTCCGGTTAACGGCCAGCTGACTTTCTGGCTCTCCAGCGTCAGCAATACCGGTAAATCCGCCTGCGTCAGATTCGTCTGCGCGTCCAGGGTCGCATTAACCGGCCCTTTCAGCGCCAGTGCCAGCTTCAGTTCATCCAGCAACCCGCCATTCAGATTCAGATCGATATTCTGCCCGCTGAATTCATCAAAATCACGAACCGTACCTTTGACTGAGAGCGCCACCGGCCAGTTATCACTGAGCGTGGCCTCCCCGCTGATACTGATATTTCCCTGCGGTGCGTCCGCTGAGAAATCACTCAGTGTCAGTGTCTGCCCTTTGTTAAACAGTGCCAGATGCAGAGAATTGATAGTGACCGGTGTATCGCCGCTCACCTTCCAGTTATCACCGGAAATACCTTCAACCGAAATATTCAGCGGAAGAATAACCTCCGGCAGCTCAGCCAGCAGCGGTTTGGCAAAAATAGCGTTAATGGTTTCACTCAGGGGTTTTTCCGGCTCGTCAGTTACCGGTTCCGGTTTTTCGGCGACAACCTCAGGCACGGATTCCGGCAGCACAACAGAGAGTGCTTTAATCACGGTAGGTTTGAGTGTGAGCTGGTCACCCTCCCAGGTCATGGCGGTACGGAACGTATCTAAATTGATCGCCATATCATCAACGGTCACCTGCGTATTGGTGACAGAGAGTGAATCCAGAAAAATAGTCAGTGGTGCATTCAGTTCCGTCAGTGGTTCCGACGGCGGTGTTTCTTCTGACGGCGGCAGTTTTGTGGTATCAACAGTGACGCGGGTGCCGTCTGTACTGAGGTTTTCAACACACAGCGTCATATCTTTCAGGCAACTGAGGCGCAGTGCGAGATCGACTTTATCCACGCTGACATCAATGCCCGGCATGGTGTATTTCACCTGCTTCAGAGTCAGGTTACGCAGATCCCCTTCCACCTGCCCGAGTGTCAGACCGGACACAAAACGCGGTGCCAAGTTCAGGGCAAAATGCAGCCCGGACTGAGTGCCCAACACCCAGCCCAGCGTGCCGCCAATCATCAGGATAAGCACCAGCAGAACGATTGCCGGCCATTTCAGATACGTCAGCCATTTCATCAGAGTTCTGCTCCCAAACCGATGTAAAACTCAATATTTTTTGTCTGATCGTCACCGACAGGTGCTGCCAGATCAAACTTCACCGGCCCGACCGGTGATGCCCAGCGCACCCCGACACCCGCACCGGTTTTAAAATTACTCCGTTTGATGTCATTCACCACTTCGCCGCTGTCCACAAATACCGCACCCCACCAGTCACCGGTCACGTTGTACTGATATTCCAGGGAGCCGACTGCGGATTTCGAGCCACCGGTCAGTTTGCCATCGGCATCTTCCGGCGAGATTTTGTTGTAGCGATAGCCACGGATACTGCCGTCACCCCCGGCGAAAAACCGCAGATCAGGCGGAACACGGTCAAAATTATTCGTTTCTATCCAGCCAAGTGTCCCGCGCATCACGAAACGATGACCTTCCCACGGTGTTCTGACCCAGACATTACGGGCGCGGAACACAGCAAAATCGACATCAGAGCCCCACATTTCATTGGATACATCAACAGAATAACGCTGGCTGTCCCCCCAGGACGGCATCATCCCACCCCTGGAGCGGACACGACTGACATTGACACCCGGGTAGAGCAGCATAGTGGTATTGGTGATATCAGCCTGTGTAAAGTGGCTGAGACTCCAGCGCATATTGATACCGTACTGCCAGCCGCTCGATAAATCCCAGTTACGGGACACACCGACGGTTGCGGTATCGGCTTTGGTATCATTCAGATCAGTACGTTTATATCCGCCGGAAACGGCATAATATTGTTCAATAGGGTTTACTTTCAGCGGGATACGGTAGGATGTGTCGATAATTTGTTCAGGTGCTGACAAACTGATGCTGGAGGTCAGACTGTGCCCGCGGGAGTTAACCCACGGCTTATTCCATTTTGCCTGCACGCGCGGCCCCACATCAGTGGCAAAACCGCCGCCCAGCTCCACAAAATTTTGTGCGCGTGGCGTAAAAGAGGCATCCATCGTCAGATAATCACTGTTATCTGCCCGTGCCTGCGCAATATTTGGTGTCACAATCGCAGACTGGAACCAGCCGGTTTCTGCCAGCAGGCGGTTAAAGTCGGCTAACTGTTCAGAGGTATAATAATCCCCCTCTTTAAAAGGCACCAAGCCTTCCAGATAAGTGTCGCGGATCTGTGAACCTTCATAGTTCACTTTGCCAAACCGGTATCGTTTGCCGCTGTTGAACACAAAATCCCAATAGGCCGCGTGGCGGGACAGTGCAATACCGAGCTGGCTTTTTTCCATCTCCGCATCAAAATACCCCCGCTTTAATGCAAGCCCGGATAATCCGCCCTTGAAACTTTCATACTCACCGTGATTGACGACTGTACCGATTTCAGGTTTATTTTTAGTGACGAACCGGCTGAAAGCGGTGTCATCCTTTGCCGCACCTTCAATATCGACGGTCACGCCGGCAATTTTGACGGGTTCACCCGGCGTAACACGCGCAAGCAATATCGGGCGTGCAGGTGGCTGATTATCCTGATATTCGAAGGTGACTGTCGGTTCATAATAACCAAGCGGGCGCAGACCTTCTTTAATGGCTTTTTCCACACGGGAGCGGAAACGGCCATCTGCCACCACTTCATCCGTTGAGATTGTCGAAAGCTGGACTCTTGCATTTTTTTCAAGTTGACCGCTCAGCCCTTCCACTTTTAAGCGAAGATTTGCACTATATGCCAGAGGGGATGTGAGAGACACAGCGACTACACAAATAAGAGGGTATCGGATCACATCAACTCCTGAATTTCCGGGATTTGCCCGAAAACAATATGAAAATTATTTGAATTTTACTATAGATACATAAGATAAATAACCTGAATTCTGTTGATAATACACCGATTGTTCTTAAAAAAGGAGCCACCGCATATGATAAAAACGATAATTAATTACCCGCAGGATACAATTATTTCACCTGTTTTCGCCGAAAATTCACTCCCCGGCAGTGCTGTTGCGCTGACTATCAGCCCCCGCCATACCGTCACAGGGAATGAGGTGAATCATATCCCGGAAGGCTTTGATATTGCGTATTTTGCCATGGGCTGCTTCTGGGGTGTGGAGCGTTTGTTCTGGCAGCAACCGGGGATTTACAGTACTACGGCGGGTTATACCGGCGGGATCACTCAGAATCCGGGCTATGAAGCAGTATGTACCGGCAATACCGGACACACTGAAGCAGTGCGTGTTGTCTATGACCCGTCAGTGATAAGTTATGCTGATCTGCTGCGTTTGTTCTGGGAAAATCACGATCCGGCGCAGGGCATGAAACAGGGTGGCGATATCGGCTCTCAGTACCGCTCAGCGATTTTCACACAATCAGACAGTCAGCGCGTACAGGCTATCGCCTCGCGGGAGCAATATCAGCAGGCGATGTCTGACAGCGGCGATCTCCGCCCTGTCACGACAGCAATCCGTCCGGCCGGTCCGTTTTATGTGGCAGAGGATTATCATCAGCAATATCTGGATAAAAACCCGGAAGGCTATTGCGGATTGGGCGGGATCGGCGTTTGCATGCCGCCTTCGCTGAGAAACTAACCGTTTTTCCTGATCCGGTGTTATACTGCACATCCACGCACAGAAAATATCAATACTCTGTGCGTATTTCTCTTTTTATATCCGATATTTATACTTAATACTCTAAATAATTCGGAATGCATGCAGGCGACAAGCTCCGATTGCCGGGGAGCATACATCAGTATGTGACCCGACGAGCTGAGCGCAGTCAACACCCAGGCATTTTGAAGTATGACGAGTATAAATATCTCAAAAATAACCGGTCGCCACGCATAATAAATAACAGCACTGCCTCAGGCAAACGTGCCGGCCATTCGGAACCTATATGTTAAATAGTGTATTAATTGTACTGTTACTTTGCGCTATCAGCGCATTCTTTTCATTATCAGAAATTTCGCTTGCTGCCTCACGGCGTATAAAGCTCAAAATCATGATCGACGAAGGCAACACGAATGCAGCGCTTGTTCTCCGCCTTCAGGAAGCACCGGGAATGTTTTTCACCGTAGTGCAGATCGGGCTGAATGCCGTGGCAATCCTCGCCGGTATTGTCGGAGAATCTGCTTTTTCACCTGCACTGCGCTCCATGTTTCAGAACATTGTGTCTGATTCCGCCGCACAACAGCTCGGCTCCGTGTGTTCATTTGTTATCGTCACCTCCATGTTTATCCTGCTGGCTGACCTGACACCTAAACGGATGGGAATGATCAAACCTGAAGCCGTGGCTATCCGTATTGTTCAGCCGATGCGTTTTTGTCTGGCTGTACTGCGCCCGCTGGCCTGGCTGTTTAACGGTTTATCCAATCTGTTCTTTAAATTATTCAAAATTCCGCTGGCGCGTAATGAAGATATTACATCTGATGATATTTATGCGGTCGTGGAAGCCGGCGCCGTTGCCGGTGTGCTGCGCAAGCAGGAGCACGAACTGATTGAAAACGTGTTTGAACTGGAATCCCGGACTGTCCCTTCTGCCATGACCTCGCGTGAAAGTATCGTTTACTTTGACAGAAAGGAAAGCGAAGAGAGTATTAAAGAAAAGATTTCCACACAGCCACATTCAAAATTCCTGGTGTGTGACGGCGGTCTTGATCATGTCCTCGGATATGTTGATTCCAAAGATCTGCTCAACCGCGTACTGATTGGTCAGAGTCTGAATCTGCATGATGGCGTGCAAATCCGCCCGGCACTGATGATCCCGGACACACTCAGTTTGTCTGATACGCTGGAAGGCTTTAAAAATGCCGGTGAAGACTTTGCTATCATCCTCAATGAATACGCGATGGTGATGGGTGTTATCACTATCAATGATGTGATGATTACATTGATGGGTGACCTGGTCGGTCAGGGCCAGGAAGAACAAATTGTCGCCCGTGATGAAAACTCATGGTTGATTGAAGGCGGTACGCCGATTGAAGATGTGCAGCGGGTGCTGGATATTGATGAGTTTCCGGATGACAGCAACTATGAAACTATTGCCGGCTTTATGATGTATAAACTGCGCCGGATCCCGAAACGCACAGATTTTGTAAAATATGTCGGTTATAAATTTGAAGTCGTTGATATTGATAACTATAAAATTGACCAGTTATTAGTCACGCGTATTCCGGATTCCCCGGTCACTGCGGTTATTTTACCGGTTTCTCCCTTGTCGCCTGCGGCAGGAGAAAACAAAGAGGGTTAGTCTGACGTAACACCGGATACCCGCGGTCAACAGCCGTAAAACCAACCCTTATTTTTCACCGGGTATTGTTGATTACTAAGCCAGTTGTGCCTGGAGCAACAATACCTGCTGATTAATCTCACTCATTGCACTCAGATGACGTTTATCTCTGACTTTCGGCGGTAAAATCTTACCGTAGTCAAACTCAAACGCCCCCATTCCCTGTATATACAGCCGACCACGGAACAATGTTTTCACATAGCGCGCTATCTGAGACGGGTTGTAACGGGCAAAAAATTTTCATCACTCTTATGTCCTCCCCTTTACCTTTCGGTCTTTCGGTGACAGGTAAAATTACTGACATCACCTTTATACTACAAGGTAGACTAAAATCCCCGCCAAGTTCATTAATCATGTGTTTTAATCACTATTTTTACATAAAATGACACACCGCTACGATGTACTTCACAAAACCATAAGAAAAATAGATCTTCATCACACCAGAACCAGATGGCATCACAATATGATGCATCAATAATAACCTTATAATTATTATAACTTTTATAAATAATAAAAAGTGTAAGGACTTAACTGATAAATAGCGCACTACGTGATTTTACTAAACAGAAAAAAGCCAGTGTAATATGCATTGTTATGCATATTACACTGGCTTTTCAGAGAAAAATGGCCGTCAAAAACTGGAGACGCGAAATCCTGGGTTAATCATCGATTCACGCGGCGTATAATCGAGAGTCTTACCATTCCAGTCAGTGATGTGTGCGCCCGCAGCCAACGCAACAGCATGACCGGCGGCAGTATCCCAGATATGAGTCGGGTTAAAGCGCGGATACAGCTGTGCTTTCCCTTCCGCCACCAGGCAAAATTTCAGGGATGAACCAATTGCCTGTGTTTCATGCGGTCCCAGTTGCGCCAGATAATCCGCCAGTTCATCATCCTGATGAGAACGGCTGATAACCACCAGCGGTAACTCCGCGTTTATTACTTTAATCTGCATCCGCTGCCCGCCACGTTCACGCCAGGCTCGTGGCCCTTCTGCAAAATAGAGCACATCTGCCACCGGCGCATACACCACACCCATGACAGGGACACCATCACTTATCAATGCAATATTGACCGTAAATTCGCCGTTACGGCTGATAAATTCTTTTGTGCCATCAAGAGGATCCACCAGCCAGTATTGTGTCCAGTGCTGACGTTCAGACCAGGCTTGCGGATCTTCTTCAGAGAGCACCGGGATGTCCGGGGTCAGCGCAGTCAGTTCTTGCAGGATAATATGATGAGCCGCGAGATCAGCGGCGGTCAGCGGCGAGTTATCCGCTTTGGCTGAAATATTCATCGTGTCGGGATGATGATAAATATCCATGATAGCTTCACCCGCCCGCCGAGCCAGGTGACAAATTTGATTGAGCATCCTTCACCTCTTTCACTGAACGGTTAGTGAGTCGCGTTATCCTGTTCACGTCTCCGGAGACCTGAGTATATACTCTTATTCATTCAAACTGCAGGTTCGTTGGCTGCATCTTGAATGACGTTGAGTATAGAAACAAAAATGGCCGGTGGAAACCGGCCATTTCGAATATTCTGCTTTTGGTAACACAATCCGTACTTACAGGATCTCTAACAGCTCAACTTCAAAAACTAATGTGCTGTATGGCGGGATAGCGGCACCGGCACCACGCTCACCGTAAGCCAGGTTGCTCGGGATATACAGCTCCCATTTAGAACCAACCGGCATCAGGGTCAGTGCTTCGATCCAGCCTGCGATCACGCCATTGACCGGGAATTCAGCCGGCTCGCCGCGCTGTACAGAGCTGTCAAACACAGTACCATCAGTAAGACGGCCGGTATAATGAACGCGGACGCGGTCAGTACGTGCCGGAATCGGACCATTACCCTGAGTGATAACAGAGAACTGTAAACCGCTCTCAGTGGATGAAACGCCTTCTTTCTTCGCATTTTCTTCCAGAAAACGCATGCCGTCTTTTACCAGTTCTGCCTGCATTTCATTGCGGACAGCATCAGCACGCTCATGCATTTCACGCAGGGCACGATGAAGAACATCAACCGCGACAGCAGGCTGATTATTGGCTAATGCATCAGTGATACCGGCAAGGATCGCCTGCGGTACTAATCCGGTCAGTCCGGATTCCTGTAATTGCTGGCCGATTTGTAAGCCAATTCCGTAGCTTGCCTGTGCTTCCATCGTGTCAAAAGTCGGTTGTGTCATGAGAGATACCTGATTAATAAGTAAGATGGATAAGCATAACAGCAGCATGTACCCCGGTAAACCCGATTATCAGTGAAAGCTGATGCAACCGCCATTACAGACATGTCCTTATTCATTAAACCTGTCTGCATCCTGAATAGCACCGGGTATAAACATAAGAAACAAATTACAAAACAGGACTAATTCTGAATAATTTCAGGAAGACGGCTGCTACACTGAAAGAACGTTTGGTGATTATGACGCATGCACAATAGCGGGGAAATACTATGCGATTACTACCTAAATTTCATCTTTATACCATCGCCGCCATCGCGCTGATTGTTATTATTGTGCTGTTTTTATGGCCATCCGCACCCAAACCACCGGTGACATCTCCGCCACAGACTATCGGGCTGACACCACCGGTACAGGATGATCCGCTGGGTGACCTGATGGCACAGCGTCAACTTACCGACACACAGAACACAACGGAAAATCTCCCGCTGCCGGATAATAACCTGCCGCCTGTCGCACAGACTCCGGATCAGGCACCACAACCCACAGCAGAACAGCCGCCTGTCACAACAGAGACAGCGCCTGTCATTACAGCTGCACAGGATGCTCCGCTTGTGGCGCAGCGGTTTACGGTAAAAAAAGGGCAGACAATCGCGCAGGTTTTCCGTAATAACGGGTTACCGGTTGATGATTTGTTCCGTATGACCGCCGTTGAAGGAACGCAGAAGCCGCTGAACCTGGTTGAAGCCGGTGATAAAATACGGGTTATCCGGGGAAAAGATAAAACGATTACAGAGCTTAAAATTGATAAGACCAGCGGGCAGTCCGTAACCTTTAAACGCCAGAAAGACGGCAGTTACAGGCGTTCATGATGTGGAAAATAAAAAAAGATAAAAAAAAAACGCCGGCCTGAGCCAGCGTCTTTCAAAGATGTTTACATCGTAATCAGAGATTACTCAGCAACAATCTTCACATTCAGTTCTGCAAACACGTCACTGTGAACCTGGAAGTGAACTTCATGATCACCCAGAGTACGCAGAACGCCGTTAGGCAGACGAACTTCGCTTTTCGCAACTTCAACGCCAGCTGCAGTTACAGCATCAGCGATGTCACGAGTACCGACAGAACCGAACAGTTTGCCTTCGTCACCCGCTTTAGAAGAGAGAGTTACAACGCCCAAGGCATTGATTTTCTCTGCACGAGCGTGAGCTGCAGCCAGAACGTCAGCTAATTTAGCTTCCAGTTCTGCGCGGCGTGCTTCGAAGAATTCGATATTTTTCTTGGTTGCAGGAACAGCTTTACCTTGCGGTACTAAGAAGTTACGTGCATAACCAGACTTAACATTTACTTGGTCACCCAGGCTACCCAGGTTCGCTACTTTATCAAGCAGAATAACTTGCATTACCTTATCCTCTTAAATGGACGATGCCGATTACTGATGACGATCAGTGTAAGGCAGTAAAGACAGGTAGCGGGCACGCTTGATAGCACGAGCGAGCTGACGCTGATATTTCGCACTTGTACCGGTAATACGGCTTGGTACGATTTTACCACTTTCAGTGATATAATTTTTCAGCGTAGCGATGTCTTTATAATCAATCTCTTGAACGCCTTCTGCGGTGAAACGGCAGAATTTACGACGACGGAAATAACGTGCCATAAGGCTAGTCTCCAGAATCTATTAATTCAATATGTTCGGCATGAAGAACCAGTTTCGTTAATCCATTGCGACCCTGATGGGTGCTGATGAATCCGTGAACGGTTATATGACTGCCGACCGTTATACTGCGAGTAATGGTTTGGATGGTTAGTCCGCTGGCAACCACGGGCATTCTGCACCATGCCTGCCGGCTAAGTCCGGCTTCCTGCTGTTGTGAGCGGTGCTCAAGCACAAACTGACAATGCGGAATTCCGGCCGGGCTTACTTTCCGGATGGGTTCCCTGCACACTGTGCCGGATAACACCAGACGGTTAGCGGACACCGTTATTACTCTTCAGTTTCCTCAGCTTCATCATTTTCTTCAATGTCGTCAGACATGTCGCGCGGGCGACGTTCGTCTTTCGCTTTAACCATTGGAGAAGGTTCAGTCACCGCGTGCTTAACGCGCATAACCATGCTGCGGATAACGGCATCATTGAAGCGGAAAATAGTTTCCAGCTCGTCAATCACTTCCTGCGGCGCTTCAACGTTCAGCAGAACGTAGTGAGCTTTGTGCAGTTTGTTGATTGGGTAAGCCAGTTGGCGACGACCCCAGTCTTCGAGACGGTGGATCTGACCTTCTGCATTAGTAATAGCAGTTTTGTAACGCTCGATCATTGCCGGTACTTGTTCGCTCTGGTCCGGATGAACCATGAAGACGATTTCGTAATGACGCATTAGTAGTGCTCCTTACGGATTATTAGCCTCCAGTCCGGGCAACCGCAACCCTGAGAGGCAAGGAACTTGTTTAAGTGCGGCTGAAAAATTTGACGCATAACTATACCCATGCCCGATGCAAAAAACAAGGCAATAGTTTACGTATCAGGGATTATTTCCCGCGCTGGCGTACGGCTTCAAACAGACAGACACCCGTTGCCACAGAGACGTTCAGAGAAGATACCGCTCCCGCCATCGGGATGCTTATCAACTCATCGCACAGGTCGCGGGTCAGGCGGCGCATACCTTCACCTTCCGCACCCATAACCAGTGCCACAGGGCCGGTCATTTTGCTCTGATACAGATCGTGTGTCGCTTCACCGGCAGTGCCGACAATCCAGATATTTTCATCTTTCAGCTGACGCAGTGTACGGGCAAGATTGGTCACACGGATCAACGGCACACTTTCCGCCGCACCACATGCCACTTTTTTAACCGTCGCATTCAGTTGCGCCGAGCGGTCTTTCGGGATGATCACGGCATGAACACCGGCAGCATCTGCGGTACGCAGACAAGCGCCCAGGTTGTGCGGATCAGTGACACCATCCAGCACCAGCAGGAACGGCGTTTCATGCTCTGCCAGTAAATCCGGCAGATCTTGTTCCTGATATTGACGCCCGCCTTTAACTTTAGCGATAACACCCTGATGAACGCCGCCTTCAGCCTGGCTGTCCATCCACTGGCGGTTAGCCACCTGAACACGGATACCGGCAGCTTCCAGAGCCTGGGCAACCGGGATAAGACGACGATCTTCACGCCCTTTTAAAATATAGACTTCAATAAAACGGCTGGGATCACGCGCCAGCAAGGCATCCACGGCATGGATACCATAAATAATTTCACTCATAACGTTCCGTTTGTTGCAGGATAATATACCCGGTAAGGCGCTGCCGTCTCACCGGGGAAAATATGAACTAAAAGCAATTATTTAGCGGCTTTTTTCTTCGCGCGCTTTGCCTTTATATTCGCTTCAATTTTTTTAGTCCGGGGAGATTTCGGACTTTTTGGTGCTTTCGGACCGTCACCGTCTTTTTTCTTCTTGCGGAACGCACTGTCCGGTTCAAAGTTTTTATCACGGGTAACGTCATCTTTTTTCCCGCTACGGCGTTTATCACCGGTCTGGGTGGTACGCGCGCGGGTTCTCGCGGTTTTACCTTCATTACGGGCGCGTCGCGTGCTTGAAATCAATGCGAAATCAATCGTGCGTTCATCCATATGTACAGCTTCCACGCGGATTTCAACTTCATCCCCGAGGCGGTACACATTGTTTGATGATTCACCAATCAGGCGCTGGCCGACATTATCGTAGCGGTAATAGTCATTATCCAGTGTTGAGACGTGTACCAGACCATCAATAAACAGCTCATTGAGACGCACAAAGAACCCGAAACCGGTCACACTGGTAATCAGCCCTTTGAATACATTACCGACCTGATCCTGCATAAAGTCACACTTCAGCCAGTCTGCCACATCACGCGTTGCTTCATCTGCGCGGCGCTCTGTCATGGAGGTGTGTTCCCCCAGTTGCAGCATGCTTTGTGTATCGTAATGCCATGCACCTGTTTTAGATGGTTTCTCGCCCTGCTCTTTTGCCAGCAGATATTTAATCGCGCGGTGTAACGACAGATCCGGATAACGACGGATAGGTGATGTAAAGTGCGCATACGCCGGCAGCGCCAGACCAAAGTGTCCACGATTGTCCGGGTCATAAATGGCCTGCTTCATGGAGCGCAGCAGCATGGTCTGTAACAGTTCACAGTCAGGACGCTCAGCCACATCACGCATGACCTGCGCATAATCTTTCGGCTCTGGTGTCAGCCCACCCGGAAGGGTAAGTCCTAACTCATTGAATACAGTACGAAGATTACCAACACTCTCTTCTTTCGGACGGTCATGGACACGGTACAGTGCCGGTTCGTTGTTTTTCTCAACGAATCTTGCCGCTGCCACGTTCGCCATGATCATGCACTCTTCAATCAGTTTGTGCGCATCATTACGCTGCACCGGCTCGATACGATCGATCCGTTTTTCTGCATTAAAGATAAATTTGGCTTCTTCCGATTCAAATGCAATCGCGCCACGCTCGTCACGGGCTTCCGCCAGTGCTTTATACAGCTTATGCAACTCTTCGAGATGTTTTACCAGCGGCGCATAATGCTCACGCAGTTCTTCATCCCCTTCCAGAATTTTCCACACTTTGGTGTAAGTCAGGCGGGCATGGGAGCTCATCACGGCTTCAAAGAAACGGTAACCGGATAACTTACCTTTCGATGAGATAGTCATTTCACAGACCATACACAGGCGATCAACCTGCGGATTCAGTGAACAGACGCCGTTAGAAAGCACTTCCGGCAGCATCGGAACGACCTGTGACGGGAAGTATACCGAGTTACCCCGGCTGCGGGCTTCGTCATCCAGTGCAGTTTGCGGGCGTACATAGTAACTTACGTCAGCAATCGCTACCCACAGACGCCAGCCACCGCCGCGTTTGGCTTCACAGTGAACGGCATCATCAAAGTCACGGGCGTCTTCACCGTCAATCGTGACTAACGGCAATGCACGTAAATCCTCGCGCCCTTTTTTAGCCTCTTCCGGAACGTTTTCGCTGACATCAGCAACCTGACGTTCAACCTGGGCCGGCCAGGTATACGGAATATCATGTTTGCGCAGTGCAATATCCACGGCGATACTGGTGCCCATTTTTTCGCCCAGCACCTCGGTGATAACACCCAGCGCCTGTACCCGCTTAGCAGGACGGCGGGTCAGTTCCACCACCACGATATTACCCATACGGGCACCGTTGATGGACTCTTTCGGGATCAGAATATCAAAGCTCAGGCGGCTGTCATCAGGTACAACAAACCCCATGCCTTCTTCCATAAAGTAACGCCCGACTATCTGACCGGTTTTCGGCTCAGTTACGCGTACCACACGGGCTTCACGGCGCCCTTTGCGATCGGCACCCATCACCTGTGCCAGAATCACGTCGCCGTGCATACACAGCTTCATCTGATCTTGTGCGATAAACAGGTCGTCTTTCTGTCCTTCAACGCGTAAGAAACCAAAACCATCGCGGTGTCCGATAACGGTTCCTTTGATTAAATCAAGGCGTTCCGGCAGCGCGTAGCACTGACGGCGGGTAAAGACCAGCTGTCCGTCACGCTCCATTGCGCGCAAACGGCGGCGCAATGCTTCCTGTGCTTCTTCTCCGGTTAACCCCAGTTCCTGCGCGAGTTCGTCGCGGCTGACCGGTTTGGTGTGGTTGCGGATAATTTCAAGAATAAATTCACGGCTCGCGATCGGGGCTTCATATTTTTCCGCTTCGCGTTCCCGGTAAGGGTCGTTTGATTGTTTTTCCACTGACATCTTGTCCTCCGTGGTTTTTATGACCGACACTATTTGTCCGTCAGCAACAATTTATAAAGATGCTGATTGTCCTGCACCATATCAGCGAGCGTGTGTTTATCCAGTTCCTGCAAAAATTCCCGGATAGCTTTACCCAGAATCGATTTCAGCCGGCATGCGGGGTAATGTGACAAAATTCACCGCTACAGTTCACCAGGGTCAATGGCTCCAGCGCACGGACAACCTCACCGATACGTATAGTATTAGCAGGTTTTCCCAGGCGGATCCCGCCATTTTTGCCACGGATAGCCTCAACATAACCTAAATGGCTCAATTGGTTAATTATCTTGACCATATGGTTACGTGACACGCCATAGACTTCTGTCACTTCTGTGATATTCGTCATTTTGCCATCAGGAAGTGACGCCATATAGATAAGCGCACGTAAGCCATAATCTGTAAAACTGGTTAACTGCACATTTTACCCCGTAAGTTCTGTCATCCCATAGGGGGATCACACGATATGTAATGAATAATCATTATGTGTTTCTTTTGCTTATTAAGCAAAAAGTGTTACCGAAAACGCCGGATTTCCTGCAACAAACTATGTCAGAAAACCCGGCGCTCAAAAAACAAAAGGCCGGACAATAATGCCCGGCCCTGACTGATTTCGTCTGAAAAACCTTATGCGTCGAACGGGTCGCGCAGGATCATGGTTTCAGAACGATCCGGACCGGTTGAAATAATATCAACAGGAACACCCGTCAGTTCTTCAATGCGGCTGATGTAATTGAGTGCTGCCTGCGGCAGTTCTTCGCGGCTTTTCGCACCGAAAGTTTTTTCACTCCAGCCCGGCATGCTTTCGTAGATTGGCTCAATGCCTTCCCAGTTGTCTGCTGCCAGTGGTGTGGTTTCAATCACGTCACCATTCGGTAAACGGTAGCCGACACACACTTTCACTTCTTTCAGACCATCCAGAACATCCAGTTTAGTCATGCAGAACCCTGACAGGGAGTTTATCTGCACAGCACGACGGATAGCAATGATATCTAACCAACCACAACGGCGGCTGCGTCCGGTAGTTGCACCGAACTCCTGACCTTTCGTACGCAGGTATTCACCGGTTTCATCAAACAATTCAGTCGGGAACGGACCTGCACCCACACGGGTAGAATACGCTTTGATGATACCCAGGACATAATCCACATAACGCGGGCCTAAGCCTGACCCTGTCGCAACGCCACCGGCAGTGGTGTTTGATGAGGTCACGTACGGATACGTACCGTGGTCGATATCCAGCAGCGTACCCTGTGCGCCTTCAAACATGACCAGCTCACCGTTAACGGTTGCTTTGTACAACAGGTCTGACACATCAACGACCATACCGGTCAGGATATCAGCAACAGCCATGATATCATCCAGTGTTGTCTGGTAATCAACCGCAGGCTCTTTGTAGTAATTCACTAACTGGAAGTTGTGATACTCAAGGATCTCTTTGAGTTTCAGCGCAAAGGTTTCTTTATCAAACAAGTCACCCACACGCAGACCACGACGGGCTACTTTATCTTCATAAGCCGGTCCGATACCGCGGCCGGTCGTACCGATAGCTTTCGCGCCGCGTGCTTTTTCGCGGGCATTATCCAGTGCAACATGATACGGCAGGATCAGCGGACAGGCTTCAGAAATCAGTAAACGCTCACGTACCGGCACACCACGGGCTTCCAGCGCAGTCATTTCTTTTAACAGAGCATCAGGTGCAAGAACAACACCGTTAGCAATGATACTGATAACATTTTCGCGGAGAATACCTGACGGAATCAAATGAAGGACGGTTTTTTCACCGTTTATAACCAGAGTGTGACCCGCGTTGTGGCCACCTTGATAACGAACAACGTACTTAGCTCGTTCAGTAAGCAAGTCGACGATTTTGCCCTTGCCTTCGTCACCCCATTGGGTGCCCAATACGACAACGTTATTACCCATTTCGTTTTTACCTGGTTGCTTAAAAAAGGATTCTAGCATCTCATGACCGCCCTTTCAGCACTTTTTCTCACATTCTGAAATGTCTGCTGTGCAATTTACATAATAAAGCCCGCGAAAGCGGGCTTTATATATCTGTTGCGATCATCAGCATGCTGATGATTTATCCGTGCCGCCGGGCGGCGCCGGATTTACTGACCTGACACCGGACGCAATGATGTCGGCGCCTTCATATAACGGAAGAAATCCGTATCAGGCTTAACACCATAATGTCATTACCGCCGGGCTTAAAGCTCTGCTCGTAGGCACGCAGACTTCGGATAAAGGCATAGAAATCCGGATCCTGGCTGAATGCATCCGCAAACAGTTTAGCCGCTTCCGCATCACCGGCACCGCGCAATGTTAATGACTGGCGCTCTGACTCTGCCAGCATTTCAGTACGGGTTTTGTCTGCAATAGCACGAATTTTCATCGCTTCTTCCAGACCCTGTGAACGGTGACGACGCGCAACCGCTTCACGTTCTGCACGCATACGCTGGAAGATAGCTTCAGAGACTTCCGCCGGCAGGTTAATCTGCTTGATACGGACATCCACCACTTCAATACCTAACGCAGCCATACTGTTCGGATTCACCACCATCAGCTGTGCGCCTTTGGTTTCTTCCTGAACACGGGCGGCTGCATCAGCAATCGCGTTATCAGCATCAGTTGCCTGCGGATCGTTACCTGAACTACCTTCATTCAGTGCGTTTTTAACTTCTGTTGTCAACGTACCACGGGAGTCCGTCACAATCTCTTTCACACTCAGACGACCAAACTCAGAACGCAGACGGTCACTGAATTTACGTTTCAGAAGATTTTCTGCCTGATTAATATTACCGCTGTTTGTCGCAAGGTAATACAGACTGAAATCACTGATCCGCCATTTCAGGTAAGAATCGACGATCAGGTCTTTGTTTTCGTTGGTTAAGAAACGGTCAGCCTGAATATCCAGAGTCTGGATACGGGCCGGCAGCATCTTAACAGTTTCGATAAACGGCACTTTCAGGTGCAGACCGGGCTCATACACAATCGGTTTGTTATCTGAGTCACGCAGAACCTTACCAAAGCGCAGTACAATACCGCGCTCTGTCTGCTGAACAGCAAAGACAGAGGCATACAGGACGCCTAAAACCAGAATAACAATAACGGCTAAATACTTACGCATGATTATTGTCTCCCTACGCGTTCAGAGTTGCCACGAACTCCGTACGTATCGCCGTATTCAGCGGGTACATTCGGATTCTGACTGCTGTTTTGTACCGGACGTGATGCCGGTTTGGATGGTGTTCCCGCAGATGGTGCAGAGGCTGACGGCGCAGACGGCGCTGCTGCCCGCTGCTCACGCATGAGCTGATCCAGAGGCAGCACCATCATGCTGTTACTCTTATCATTAGCAATAACTTTACGGGTATTACTCAGCACACGTTCCATGGTCTCGATATAGAGACGTTCACGGGTGATATCCGGTGCCGCGCGGTATTCCGGCAGCATCTTGGCAAAACTTGCGACTTCACCGCGTGCTTTCAGTACGATACTGGCTTTATAGGCCTGTGCGCTTTCAATCATACTTTGCGCGTTACCTTTTGCCAGTGGTAAGACTTCGTTCGAATAGGCTTCAGCTTCACGGATAGATTGCTGTTCGTTTTCACGGGCGGCAATCACATCATCAAATGAGGCCTGAACTTCTGCCGGCGGACGGGCTTCCTGGAAGTTGACGTCCACAATCGCTATCCCCATTTTATAAGGGCGGATTGTTTCTTCGAGCACTTTCTGGGTTTCGTTACGGACCACGGTACGGTTCGCCGTCAGGATTTTTTCCATGGTGAACTTACCGATAACACCACGTACCGCACTGTCCATCGCCTGGCGAAGACTGTTATTCGGGTTTGTGACGCTGAAAAGATAATCTTCCGGATTCACAACCTGGAACTGTACGTTCATGTTAACGCGGACAACGTTTTCATCTGCGGTTAACATCATTCCGTTCGTTGCCAGATCCTGGACAGTCGCCACATCAACCGCAGTAACGCGATCAACAAAGGTCGGTCTCCAGTTCAGACCGGGCTGAACAACATGACTGAACTTACCAAAGCGGGTAACAACACCACGCTCTGTTTCTTTAATCGTATAAAAGCCGGTTGCGGCCCAGACGACGACAACTGCAGCAGCTGCCAGGCCCAAAAGGCGCCCACCACCGAACTGCATTGGCGGACGGCTGTTTCCGCCTGACTGCCCGTTGTTATTTCCGCCTTTACCACCACCAAGACCACCGAGTTTTCTGCTCATTTTCCGGAACAGATCGTCGAGATCAGATGCCCCACGGTTGCGGCCGCTTTTGTTACCATCGGAGTTGCCGCCTTTATTGCTGCTCCCCCAAGGGTCGCGGTCCTGTCCGTTATTGCCGGGCTGATTCCACGCCATGCCTTCGCTCCACTCTTTTATGATCGGTTTTTCAGGGCTAAGAGCGCAAAAACGCACTCTTAATTAATATATTACGCCCCCTGATAATCAGATAACGTAATCGGCTAACTGTTGTTCCTGCTTGCAGAGACGGCGCCACTCAACAATGGGCAGTCTGATTTCAAGGCAAATCCGGCCATCTTCATCAAGCCATTCACGCTCAATCGCCTGAAGCTGATAAAAACGACTGCGCAGACGACCTTCCTGTACAGGCAAACACAATTCCAGGTGTGCGATCTCACCTGAAAGGCGTTCGGTCAGCGCGCGGAACAACAACGGGATACCTGCCCCGGTCTGCGCTGAAAGCCAGACTCTGACCGGCAGATTTTCCTCATTTCTGTCGATACGCGGTTCAAAATCCTCCAGCATATCGATCTTATTCATCACCATCAGTACCGGAATTTCATTTGCATCTATTTCTTCCAGTACACTATCAACGGCTTGAATATTTTCATCAGCACGGTTATCTGCAGCATCCACAATATGAAGCAATAAGGTGGCTTCACGCGTTTCCTGCAATGTGGCTTTAAATGCAGCCACCAAATCGTGCGGCAGTTGACGGATAAACCCGACGGTATCCGCCAGCACGACCGTGCCGACATCATCAACATCAATCCGCCGCAGTGTCGGATCGAGTGTCGCAAATAACTGATCCGCGGCATAGACTTTCGCGTCAGTTATGTGATTAAACAGGCTGGATTTTCCGGCATTGGTGTAACCGACCAGTGACACAGTCGGAATATCCGCTTTGCTGCGCGCCTGACGACCTTGTCCGCGCTGACGTTCTACTTTTTCCAGACGACCGGCGATAAGTTTTATTTTATCCCGCAGCATCCGGCGGTCAGACTCGAGCTGTGTTTCGCCCGGTCCCCGCAGACCAATCCCGCCTTTCTGGCGTTCCAGGTGCGTCCAGCCACGAACCAGACGCGTGGACATGTGGCGTAACTGCGCCAGTTCCACCTGCAATTTACCTTCGTGTGTCCGTGCCCGCTGGGCGAAGATATCCAGGATAACCCCGGTTCTGCCGACCACTCTGCACTCACATAAACGCTCAAGGTTGCGTTCCTGTGCCGGACTGAGGGCATGGTTAAACAGCACCACGTCCGCCTCACTGTCTTTCACTGCACCGGCGATTTCTTCCGCTTTACCTTCACCCACAAAATATTTCGGGTGCGGAGAGCTGCGGTTGCCGGTAACAATCTGGACGGGAGTTACGCCCGCGGATGTCACAAGGGATTCAAACTCACTGAGATCATCAGTGTTTTTATCCTGTGAGAAAAATACGTGGACCAAAACGGCCCGTTCACCGCCTTCATATCTGTCAAACAACAGCATAACCTCTCAGGACAGGTGAAAAACACACAGGAAAAAACACAGGTAAAGTCTCCCTACCCATGTTTTTCCGCGAATGACGTCTGAACACTGATTTATTCAGCGCCATCAGTATCCTGTTGTGCTCCGCCATTACCGGCTGACTGATGGTAATTGCTGCTGCCACCAGTACCCGGGTTTGCGCCACCACTGTGGTGAGAAACCGGACGCGAAGGTACGACGGTAGAGATCGCGTGTTTGTAAACCATTTGGCTGACCGTGTTTTTCAAAAGAATAACAAATTGGTCGAATGATTCGATCTGACCCTGCAATTTAATGCCGTTGACCAAATAAATAGAAACCGGAACCCTTTCGCGACGTAATGCGTTCAGGAACGGATCTTGCAAAGATTGCCCCTTAGCCATTCTGTATTATCCTTATTTTGTTGTTTTTTAGATTAAACCCAAACAGGGTTCGAAAAATAACTACTCAAAAACTTTCATAACCCGTTAATTGTACACAATCAACGGCGCTATGCACGAAGAACATGCATAACGGTTTTAAGAGATTGTTCAGGCTGTTCGCTGTCGAGCCACTGAACACCCTCCCAACCCCGCAACCACGTCATCTGCCGCTTGGCAAGCTGACGGGTGGCGCAAATGCCGCGGTACGCCATGTCGTCATAATTGCATTCGCCCGCCAGATAAGACCACATCTGGCGATAGCCGACACAACGGATCGACGGCAAATCAGGATGAAGATCTCCACGCTGATACAACACGCGGACTTCGTCCTCAAAACCGGCTTCCAGCATCATCTGAAAACGCATTTCAATACGCTGATGCAATATTTTACGATCTGCCGGCGCAATGGCAAACTGATAAGCATTAAAGGGCAAATTTTCCCCTGCTGTTTGCGTCAGTTCTGTCATTGTTTTGCCGGAAATATAATACACTTCCAGCGCCCGGCTCAGGCGCTGCGGGTCATTCGGGTGGATACGTGCGCCGGCAACCGGATCAACAGCACACAGTTCATCATGCAGTACCTGCCAGCCATCCTGTGCTGCCCGCGTCTCAATCTGCGCCCGGATAACCGGGTCTGCTGACGGTAATGGTGATAATCCGTCCAGCAGGGCTTTGAAGTACAGCATGGTTCCGCCCACCAGCAACGGAATTTTTCCCTGTGCGGTTATCTCATTCATGGCGGCCAGCGCATCACGGCGAAAATCGGCCGCAGAATAGGCAACGGACGGGTCCAGAATATCAATCAGCCGGTGCGGGGCAAGCGCCAGTTCGGCGGCGGTCGGCTTTGCCGTTCCGATATCCATGCCCCGGTAGATCAATGCAGAGTCCACACTGATGATTTCCACCGGCAGGTGCTGACGTAATTCAATCGCCAGCGCCGTTTTTCCTGAGGCCGTCGGTCCCATCAAAAACAGGGCGGCAGGTTTATGATTATTCAGTTCACTCATGACAAAATGCCGAAACGACCTCAGTTAAATCAATTAATTGTAATAAATTCTTTGGCGGATTCTGTACCAGGGTCGGACAGAGCCGCTCAACCTCAGCGACTATCTGAACCGCCTGCGCTTTACTCTGTGCCACCGGTTCACTCTCAAGCTGATCTGCCAGCCAGCCGGCAACAACATCAGACGCCGTATCAGGAGCCGCAGCCAGAAAATTCAGTAACGCGGGGATAAGATGAGGTAAATTTTGCTGACGAAGCGGTAACGATACCGTACGAATCGTCGCTTTTCCACGGGAAATTGAGCCTTCTATACCGAAAGCATTCAATACCCCGGAAAATTGCGTAAATGTCTCACACTCCTGCGCGTTCAGCGTAATCTGAAGTGGTATCATCAGCGGCTGAGCCTTTAGTCCCTGCTTACCGGGAAGAAGTTGTTGGCAGCGCAGATAATATGTCGCTTTACTGAGGGAAAACAGTGCTATCCCAGCATCTGTTTCAATTAACGCATAACACGGCGGATAAAGTGTAAGCATTTTACCAAAACTTACACGCTCACTTTTTTCCGTTACCGGCTGACTTCCCGCGCTAACCCGGTTTTCTGACAAAAAATGGCTTCGCTCAGGGAACAGCTGCGGCTTTGTTTCTGCCGGAACCTGCATTAATGACTGATATACTCCGGCTTCTTTTGCGCTGTAAACAGGTTTATCGGCAGAATATGCCGGGATTGTGCCGCCGCGCTCACTGCGGGGAGCCGGGTTTTCTGCACCCGCAGGACGGGAAACTGGTGTGAGCGCTTGCTCACGTTCAAAAATATTTTTACCGGCGGCGGCCCGGTTTTCAATCACATGATGTGATTGAGCAACTGACTCTTCCTGTGCAAGTAACTGTGCAGGCTGCTCATGCTGTTTCAGCACACTGAGTACGGCCTGATAAATAAAATCATGCACCAGACGCGCCTGATGAAAACGAACCTCGTGTTTTGCCGGGTGAACATTAACATCCACCTGACGCGGGTCAATCTCCAGATACAACACATACGCCGGCTGCCGGTCGCTGCCCAGCTTATCTTCATACGCCTGGCGGATCGCATGGTTAATTAAGCGATCCCGCATCATCCGTCCGTTTACATAGCAGTACTGTAAATCCGCCGGACCGCTGTAATCCGCCGGTGATGCCACCCAGCCTCTGATATCCAGCCCGTCATGAGACCAGGCAACAGTCAGTGCCTGCTGCATAAATACCGTGCCGCAAATAGTTCCCAGGCGCCGTTCATGCTGATCGTCGGCTTTAACCGCGCGGTACTGGCGCATCAGCTTGCCGTTGTGGGTCAGATTTATCGCCACATCAAAACGCGACAACGCAATGCGGCGGACAATTTCATCAATATGACCGAACTCGGTTTTTTCTGTGCGCATAAACTTGCGCCGGGCGGGGGTGTTAAAGAAGAGATCAAGAACCTCCACTGTACTGCCGACGGGATGTGCCGCCGGTTTCAGAGTTACCGCCATATCGCGGCCTTCGGCATATGCCTGCCAGGCCTCGTTTTGATCCTGAGTCCGGGAGGTCAGCATCAGGCGGGATACCGAGCTGATACTGGCGAGCGCCTCACCGCGAAATCCCATACTCATAATGGCTTCAAGGTCATCCAGTGTGGCGATTTTACTGGTGGCATGGCGTGCCAGCGCCAGTGCCAGCTCATCTTTGGCGATTCCGCAGCCATTATCACGGATGCGGATAAGTTTCTCTCCGCCCCGTTCGATATCGATATCAATACGGGTTGCACCGGCATCCAGGCTGTTTTCCACCAGCTCTTTTACCACCGATGCCGGGCGCTCAACCACTTCGCCGGCGGCTATCTGGTTTGCCAGCTGTGGCGGTAAAATCCGGATTGCCATAATCGCTCCCGTATCTCTGTTATTTAGATGGCGCGGCCTGGAGCGGGTTCGCCGTAAAGTAGGCGCGTAATCCACCGTGGATCGCGGCAGCAACCTGCTCCTGATACGCATCCGATCCTAAAAGTTGTTCTTCGGATTCATTACTGATAAACCCGGTTTCCACCAGAATGGACGGAATATCCGGTGAGCGAAGCACGCCGAGGCTAGCATGTTCCGGCGTACCTTTATGCACTTTACCCACCTGACGGAGCTGGCGGATAACATCCTGCGCCACGGCGTAACCGACGCGCTGAGAGTTACCGAACTGCAAATCCAGTACCGCCTGGCTCAGATACGGATCCGCACCATTTGCCAGTGCATCACCTGCGCCGCCCAGCAACTCAGATTGCTTCTCGCTCTTCTCAAGCCAGCTGCCTAATTCGTTGTTTGCCCGGCGGTTAGACAGTACCCATACAGAAGAGCCCCGCGCAGTGCGGTTCGGGGCGGAGTCTGCATGGACAGAAACCAGCATATTGGCACCAAATTTACGGGCAACTTCTGAACGCCCGGCAACCGAGATAAAATAGTCGCCGTCGCGGGTCAGAACCGGTTTAAACATCGGGTCATCTTTCAGCCGTTTTTCAAGCTTGCGGGCGATACTGATAGTGACATTTTTTTCTTTCAGTCCGTTCTGACCAATCGCGCCGGGGTCTTTCCCGCCGTGCCCTGCATCAATCGCAACCACGACCTGACGGCTGTTTTTCGGCATTTTACCTGTCGGTACTACCGGAATTTTTGCCTGAACCGGTTCTGCGACTGGTGCGGAGGTAACCGGTGCGCTGTTATTCATCCGCAGCGGTTTACCGGGATTGGTCACCGGCTGCGCTGCTGCCACCGGAGCAGATGCCGGTGATGAATAACCATTTTTACCGGTCAGGGTAATTATCAGTTGAGACTGCCCGCCCTTATTCACAACGGCGTCGCGGACACTGTTTTTCTCAGCCAGTTCCAGCACAATGCGCTGATGTTGAGCATCCGGCGCCTTGCTTTCCCGGACAACCTTAATCAGCCCGTTATTAAGCTTCATCGGCAGCCCGGTAATTTTCTGTGACTGGCGGATATCAATCACCAGCCGCTCAGGGTCATGCAGCGGAAACAGTTTGTAATCCGGCTTTGCATCGAAATCGAGTGACAATGTGCCCTGTGACCCGTCATTGGTCACATTCACCGCCGTCAGTACCGCTGCCTGTCCGGCAACCGTAAACAGAAGGCTCATACAAAACAGGAGTCCCGTCAGCCATGACGCTGAGGTTAAACCCGGCTTGCGTGTCAGATATGCATTCATTCTCGGCAATTCCTTATTTCTCCGCTAACTTGTCCAGGAGTTCCTCACCATAGGGTGAGCGGGCAGCAAAACGGGCTTCCCGACCTTCTCCATCATACCGTAAGTGCAATTCCAAATCTGCATCCGGCAGAAAACCCGCCCCTTTTTGTGGCCACTCCACCAGACACACTGTATTTTTGCCGAAATAGTCGCGGATCCCCATAAATTCCAGTTCTTCCGGATCAGACAGACGATACAGATCAAAATGATAAACCGGACGCGGAGAGAGTTCATAGGGCTCGACAAGCGTGTATGTCGGGCTTTTTACATGCCCGGAATGCCCCAGTGCCTGAACAAAACCGCGGCTGAACGTGGTTTTACCGGCACCCAAATCACCGAAAAGATGCAGGACAAACCCGCGCTGACTCTGTTGCGCCAATGCGCGGCCCAGTGCAACTGTGGCAGCTTCATCTGCCAGCGTAAAAAGGCGTTCTTTCATGTTCTTCTTCGTCACAGGTTATTTTTATTGAAATAATTGAGCGTGTTTCGTAATAAACATACCACATTACGGCATTATACCTGCATAGCCGTGTGCGATAAAACGACAATAATGTACGGTTTTTGTACCCGGTAGTCTGTGATAAACTCCGTCCCATTCCCGGTAGCCCTCTGTATAGTCAGCAAGTACTCACATCATGAGCAATAGCCCCGATTTACACGCCCTCGCCGCACAGATAAAACTGTGGGGAAATGAACTTGGTTTTCAGCAGGTGGGTATCTGCGATACCGACCTGAGTGCCGAAGAGCCGAAATTGCAGGCGTGGCTGGATGCAGGGTATCAGGGAGAGATGGACTGGATGGCGCGTCACGGCATGATGCGCGCGCGCCCGCATGAATTACTGCCCGGCACACTGCGTGTCATCAGTGTGCGGATGAACTATCTGCCTGCCAAAGCGGCATTTGCCGCCACACTGCAAAATCCTGCACTGGGTTACATCAGCCGCTATGCGCTGGGGCGGGACTATCACAAGCTCCTGCGCCAGAGACTGAAACAGCTTGGTGAGCGAATTCAGGCGCATTGTGATGCGCTGGCACTCAATCATTCCCTGAGTTACCGCCCGTTTGTTGATTCCGCGCCGGTACTCGAACGACCGCTGGCAGCGAAGGCTGGTCTCGGTTGGGTTGGTAAGCACTCACTTGTTTTAAATCGTGATGCCGGCTCCTGGTTTTTTCTCGGAGAGCTTCTGATTAACCTGCCTCTGCCTGTTGAGAGGCCGGTTGAAGAGCAGTGCGGGCGCTGCGTGGCCTGTATGACCACCTGCCCGACACAGGCAATTGTGGCGCCTTATACTATTGATGCCCGCCGCTGTATCTCCTATCTGACTATCGAGTTGGAAGGCGCGATCCCTGAGGAGTTCCGCCCGCTGATGGGTAACCGGATCTACGGCTGCGACGACTGTCAGCTTATCTGCCCGTGGAACCGTTTCTCACAACTGACTGATGAAGATGATTTTTCACCGCGCAAACAACTGCATACCCCGGAGTTACTGACACTTTTCGCATGGGATGAAGCCACCTTTCTGCGTATCACGGAAGGCTCTGCGATACGGCGTATCGGGTATCTGCGCTGGCTGAGAAATATCAGTGTTGCACTCGGCAATGCGTCTTATGAAGATAATATAGTGATCGCCCTGACCGCGAAAAAAGGGCTGACAGACTGGCTGGATGAGCACATTGACTGGGCAATTGCCTGCCAGTATGTGAAAAGAGAGGAATCCGGTATTGAAATACAGACTTCACAGCAAAAACGACTTATCCGCGCCATTTCCAAAGGTTTACCCCGCGACGCCTGAGCTCTCCCCCTATAGCAGAAAAAGTTATCCACAATACTATGAGTTGTGAATAATATAAAAAAAACCTTGTCTATCAACGTGAAGAAAAAAATGCAAGAGAGCTGTCACGCAAATAGTATAAATTAAATTAATATATAAATATCAATGAATTAAATAAGTAGCATGCGGAGTTTTACCACATTAAGGAGAATAGCCGTCAAAATCCGATCTGTGGATAACTCTGTGCAGGAAAGTGTGACTGAGCGCGCAGGGTGTTAATAACGTGGCGCATCTGATTATGGATAAAAAATAACAGGCGGACAAAAATAATCTGTCAGTTTACCTTAATTATCCCCTGAAAGAGGGTATAAACCGGAAACTAACCTGAAAACCGGTCAGAAAGTCCTGTTGGCTATCTGTTTGCGTTCAAACAATCACCACTGCTGATCACCGGCCTGACCTTCATCAGAGAGGGCGCACATTCTATTTCGCCAGCCGTGGATTAGCAAGCATTTTACCTGATTTTTCCAAAAAAACCGGTTTAACCGGTTAAATAATCAGCATTATTCCGCTACGGATCATTAACGGTGATTATTCTGTGCAAACGGCGGGCACAGATGCTTATTTATACCGGCAACAATTTAACTGAAAGCAGCAGGTATAAGAAATACGAATAAAAGCGACAATGGTATTTTTACAAAAGAAAACGAGCAGAAGAGAAAAACGATATAAGAAGAAAAGAGATTGGAGCGGGAAACGAGATTCGAACTCGCGACCCCGACCTTGGCAAGGTCGTGCTCTACCAACTGAGCTATTCCCGCATCACAACGGCGTATACCTGATAATTTGGAGCGGGAAACGAGATT
>NZ_LZEX01000007.1 GCF_001676055.1 Morganella psychrotolerans
TATCGCCCACCACTCTTTTGAGTGAACGTTGTGATAGTGAAGTAAAGGCAGTAAAGCGTTATGAATGGGCGAT
This sequence comes from Morganella psychrotolerans, assembly GCF_001676055.1. Taxonomy (GTDB): domain Bacteria; phylum Pseudomonadota; class Gammaproteobacteria; order Enterobacterales; family Enterobacteriaceae; genus Morganella; species Morganella psychrotolerans_B. The sequence goes on from NZ_LZEX01000007.1 coordinate 74, forward strand.
TAGCTCAGTTGGTAGAGCATCTCCCTTACAAGGAGGGGGTCACTGGTTCGAGCCCGGTATCGCCCACCACTTCACATGATTCTTCCGCATCATCAGGAATGGGGCGTTAGCTCAGTCGGTAGAGCAGTTGACTTTTAATCAATTGGTCACAAGTTCGAATCTTGTACGCCCCACCATCTTAATGTTACACCTCTCCTGATTTACACTCCCAAATATTTTCTCCTGATAAAAAACATTCTGTTTCGTGATCTATATCTCACTATTTTAATTAAAGTTTTTAATCATTCTGCCGTTATTTCCTTATGTTAGTCACAATTTTCAGTGATCTCTCTTTTTATAACAAGAAATGACGTCGGTTTGGGGAAATCCAATGCCGGACGCCTGTTTTTCTTTCAGCATGGAGCATTATTCCGATGGCGTGGCCTGTTCCTGAATTTCCGGTAAAACGTAATGTGCCGGGCGCTAAAATTACGCTGTGGCTGGGGCTGTTGATCGTTGTTCTGGCAATTATCTTTTTACTCGATTTCTATATTTTTAAGCTTCCGCTGACGGAAGTGCTTATTTTCATCTATCTTCCGTACATTTTGCTGTGGATGTGTTTGTTCACCTACGCGATGCACCGTCATGAGCAGTCGCGGATCGCCTGTCAGAGCTGGAATGCCTCGATTAATTTCAGACGCAATGAATGGGTAAACTGGTGTCAGCGCAAGCTGATGGTCACCGGCGTGGCACTCCTGATGCCGAAAGGGGTAAAGCAGGTATCGGTTCAGGAAAGAAAATCGCATACGGAAGATGAGGATAAACAGGCGCTTGCCGGCTATGACCACTCGGTTGATAATCTGCTGACAGCCTTGCATAACTCACTCAATCAACAGCACGAAGGCTATCAGACAAAAGTCAAAACAGTCTATGTCATCACACCTAACCCGCTGCAAAATGGTGAAATCGAGCGCAGTGTCACTAAAATATGGGAATGTGACACAAAATTCATTCAGACGCCGGATGACATCGGACATTTGTTTGATGAGGATAATAATAATGCGATGTGGTTGCTGGTCGGGCTGAATATCTGGCAGGCGGGGCAGATCCCTGCCTATCATGAAATGGCAAGCGCGGTTTTACTGACATCCTGTTACTATTTTGAGCGGAATACATTTCCGTTTAACGGCAGTCTTTCCCGTTTTATGCCGATCAACGAATTACAATTGTCTGATGATATCGCTATGCTGGAAAAAATGAATCTTCTGGATAAAGAAGAAGAAAAATCGTTCTGGCTGATGCGGGAAAATGAGCTGGCGCAGGATGTTATCTATCAGTTTTGTAATAAAGCAAAGCGCCGTACTTTTCTGAAAAACAATATTTATATTGCTGATAATCAGGTCAGCGCAGACAGAGAAGCCGTCTTTGTTCTGGCGATGATGCTGATTAAAGCGAAAGAAACACTCAGCCCGCAATGTCTGATGATGATGGATACCGACGGGTTGGGCTATTCAACCGTGGTTGGTTGCGAAGTACATTAAAATAAACCAGGAAAATCAATTTATTGATTTTCGGCTGATAACACAAAGCAGGAAAAACCACGTTTTATCCTGCTTTGTCAGCAATCTCAAGCCGGTGGTTATTATAACCTCCGGCTTTGTTTTACCTTACCCGGCCTGCGCGGATGTCTGCTGCGAGAGCGGCTAACGCGGTATCATCTGCCCGTTCACAATCATGCGAAGAGAGAAATCCCGGGTACTGTTCATAAAATACAGGCTGTTTGTGCTCAATCGGGCGCCAGTCTTTCATATCAGCGGTGCCGTGCATCGGACTGAGCTTACTGTGGACATGATCCACGCCATACCCTTCAAAAAACATGCCGCAGCGGGCGACATCCGGGAAGGCACTCTTTAGTACGTGTGCGGTTTTTTTCGTCGCCAGTACCAAATCTGCTAATACATTATCATCTAAATCAAATGCATAACTTGAGTAATGTATTTTCGGAATAACGACAGTAAACCCTTTGGTATTCGGAAAGACAGAAAGAAAAGCCAGATGTTTCTCATCTTCCCACACCTTATGGCAGGGGGCGTGGCCCGCGGCTATTTCACAAAATATACAGGTCATTTATACCCTTATTCATTCAAACTACAGATGCGTTGGCTACGCTCAGCCAGCCGGGTCACATACTGATGTATGCTCCCCGTCAGTCTTCTCTTGCCGCCTTCCTGTATCCTGAATGACGTTGGGTATATACCCTTATTCATTCAAAATTCATTCAAAATTCATTCAAAATTCATTCAAACTACAGGTGCGTTGGCGGTACTCAGCCAACATACAGGATAGGGGCGGAGAATGCCATGGTGACAGTCGCAAATCAGTGGCTTATGATAAACTTTATTATTTTCAATAAGTTGGTATAATGGGTGAACGTTCATAACAATAAGGGGTTTATTATGCGAACTAATAGAGCTGCGAGACGTTTGTTAGGAATGCCTTATACGCTCAGTAAAAGGAAATCCAAAATTAACATTTTTATCGCGGAAACTGCCGGTGAGAATGCGGAAAATATCCCGCAATCACTGCGTTCTGCACATAAAATATGTGTGATTAAGGATGACAACAAAAATACCCGGACTTACCATCGGATCGAAACTTTCTATCCGGGCTATACCCAACGTCATTCAAATTGCAGGCAGGCGGCAAGGGAAATCAGCCGGGGAGCATAGATAAACTATGTGACCCGGCTGGTTTCATGCCGCCAACGAACCTGCGGTTTGAATGAATAAGGGTATATATGTGTTGTTAACACACTGTACCTGTTGCATAAAAACAGAGTGCAATAAGAAAAGGGGCTGAGGCCTCTTTTTTGATATATATTTGATATATAAACAGGGAATGCGCTCGCAACCGGCAGCGATCCTGTTTATGCTGACAATAAAATAAATAAAATCATTCAGCAAAATTATCACGGCAGGACACTGATGGATTATCTGTATTATGCGGGGCAGGGTTTCGGGATTGCCGCGTTTTTTATCGGGATAACGGTTTTTATCCAGCGCAACGAGCGGAAGCTCAAAATCCGCCTGTCCATTTACACCGCCATTATGGCCACGCACTTTTTTTCTGCTCGGCGCTTATCCGGCAGGGATCAGTGCCACACTGAACAGCATCCGGACTTATGTCTCTATCTCTCACCGCCAACGTTGGGTGCTGTATCTGTTTGTCACGCTGACGCTGGTTCTGGCGGTGCCGAATATCCGTGTCTGGCAGGAAGTGCTGCCGGTCGCAGGCACGCTGATGAGTACATTTGCCTTTTTTCTGCTGACCGGGATCCGCATGCGCTATGTGGTTTGGTGCTCGACAGCCTGTTGGGTTGTCTATAATGCCTGGCTGGGAACGGTTGGTGGTACATTGATTGAATCCACTTTTTTACTGATAAACGGGTGGGCAATTTACCGCTTCCGTAAATTGATAAAACAGGGCACAGACCCGTTCAGCTGAAGGCGGACAGGAGATCAAATGAAAGGGCCCGCTGTATTTTCCGCTGTATTTGTTTTTCTCAGCCTCTCAGTATATGCCGCCTCTGAGCGGCCGGCTGATTTTGTCAATTTACAGACTGTTTCGCCGGAGATTCAGGCAGATATCCGCTATTTTACAGCAAATAACTTTACCGGAAGTAAGGTGGATGGTTATCGTGCACCTGTTTGTCTGCTGACGCGGGATGCGGCACTGGCGCTGGGCAAAGTTGAAGTAAAACTGCGGGCCCGCGGGCTGACCCTGAAAGTGTATGACTGTTATCGCCCGCAGCGGGCAGTTGATTATTTTGTTGCATGGGCGGCGGACAGTAATGATACCGCGATGCAGGCGACATTTTATCCGGATGTGGAAAAATCAGCCCTTTTTAGTGAGGGATATATTGCCGGGCGCTCAGGACACAGTCGTGGCAGCACGGTAGATTTGACCATTGTGCCGGTTGGCAGCACTATTCCGGCGTTTGATCCGCACCGTACACAATCTGCCTGTACCGCTTCGCAATCACAGCGTGCGCCGGATAACAGCCTGGATTTTGGTACAGGGTTTGATTGTTTCAGCCCGCTGTCGCATCCTGCGGCAGACACGGTTTCCTCTCAGCAGAAAGCAAACAGAGTATTACTGACGACACTGATGGAACAGGCGGGTTTTAAACCACTGAAAACAGAATGGTGGCATTTCACGTTTATCCGCGAGCCTTATCCGGCAACCCGGTTTGATTTCCCGGTGGAGGAATAATGAGGCCGGGCAGGATCAGCGGTAGGGCGGAGTATTCTCAGGAGTACCTGAGTGTGAGTCATCTGCGGGATCAGAACCGGTTTCGCGCATCACCTCATTACACATAAAATAGAGGTTAGGACGCCGTTTGGCGATATATGTCAGACGTGCTTCACACTCTTTCTGTGTGTAAAGATCTTCAGTGACCGGCAGTGCCTCACAGGCATCATTGCCGCAGGTACTGACCAGTAACACAAATCCGATTGTTTCTAACATAGACTCCCGCCGGTTTTATTTCAGAAGCGTTATTATGTCGTAAATGGTTGCCTTTCGTCCAGTTTTTACACGGCGCAGGACCGGTTGACAGCATTATTGTGCCGGATAATTCACCGTGCCGGATTATTTTTATGCATGGCTAATTAAACCGTAACGCATTATTACTAATTAATCATAATAAACAATGGATTATAGTTTGGCTGAAATAAAAAATAACATTATTTCCTGTCATATATTGCTGTTCCGGGTTTATTTCATGACTTAACGCGGGTTGGTACATTACCGTTTTATTGAAAAATATGACCGGAAACGATAATTTTTGCTTGTCTAAGTGAAATGATAATGATTATTATTGTCAGCACTATTTGTATAATATGTTTTTGTCTGAATGACGATGAGGAATCAGCATGCGTATCGGGATGAGTGTGGCAGCAGTATTACTGGGAATGGTATCAACGTCCGCTATGGCGCTGGAATACCCGCTGGGACAACCTGTAATCAAAAACGGAATGGAAATCCAGGGTGTTTATCTGCAACCTATCACCATGGCGGTGGAAGGCAAGCATGAAATGCATCATCTTGATGCAGATAAATCAGACGTTCATCTGGAAGCGGATATTCACGCCGTGGAAGAAAACCCGAACGGCTTCGCGGAAGGGGATTGGATCCCGTACCTGAAAGTAGATTATAAAGTAACCAAACTGGATGACCCGAAAAAAACACAATCCGGGACATTTATGGCAATGGTTGCCAGTGATGGTCCGCACTATGGTGACAATCTGAAACTGGACGGTTACGGGAAATACCGCGTGGAATACCGGATTTCACCGCCGAGCATGAATGATAATGTTGCATTCGGCCGCCATATTGATAAAGAAACCGGTGTTGCCCCGTGGTTTGAACCGTTTGATGTCTCCTGGGACTTCGATTACGCCGGAACAGGGCGTAAAGGCAGCTACTAAGCTTATTTCTCAGGAAAACAGCAGGCTGCATAAATGCGCCTGCTGTTCTGACACCGGATGTCATTATCCCGCTGAGGTCACTCATGAAATCCCTTATAATTGCACTGTGCATGACGGTGCTCTCTCTGGCATCTCTTCCCGTCAGTGCGGCGGCGGAGAAATTCACTGTCGAACTGGAAATGAATAACGGCGTACTGACGCCACCGGTACTGAATGTTCCGGCGAAAACACCTGTCCGCATTAAAATCCGCAATACCGGTACCGAGCCGGTCGAATTTGAAAGCACTCAATTGCGCAAAGAAAAAGTGCTGGCGCCGGGCGCATCCTCGGTGGTGGTCATTGCGCCGCTGAAACCGGGAAAATATACGTTTTTTGATGATTTTCATCTTTCACATCCGGCCGGTGAAATCATCGCGGAGTAAGTGTCAGGTCACAGGAATTGATTATGGGACAGGTTCTTTTTGTAGTATGGCGCGAAAGTTTTGAAGCGCTCCTCGTGGTCGGCATTATCTATGCGTGGATCAAACAACATCCCGATGCCGCCGCCGGACGCCGCTATCTCTGGGGTGGTGTAGCCCTGGGTGTTGCGCTGTCACTCTTTTTGGCATTGCTGATTTACGGCGTATTCAATGTGCTTGATGACAGCGGACAAACCTGGTTTATGATCGGGATGTCGCTCTTTGCCTGTGTGCTGATCGTGCAGATGGTGTACTGGATGCAAAAGCACAGTGCCTCGCTGAAATCCGGTATTGAACAGGAAATAAATAACAGCGCCCGGCAACACTCCTGGTGGGGGGCCCTGTTTATTGTTGCCATTGCTATCGCCCGTGAAGGCAGTGAAATTGTGGTTTTCCTCTCCGGCATTGTAATGGGCCTGACTAAAGAAACGATGTGGTCATTCACCGGCGAGGTTCTGGGCGGGATAGCTGTTGCGGCACTGACGCTGTGGGTCTTTCTGTTCACTTACCGCAAAATGGCATGGAAATGGTTTTTCCGTATTACCGGGATTGTCCTTCTGTTCCTTGCCTGCTCACTGTTGCTTAAAGGCACAGAAGAGATAGTCAATGTGCTGACTGAGCATGATATTGAACTGAATGATTTTCTTATCTATCCGCTGTGGGATACCGGCAACTGGCTGGATGACTCGGGTGCAGTGGGTAATTTCCTGGCAACATTGTTTGGTTACCGCTCACAACCTATCGGGCTGAGTGTGATTACGTTCGTGGTGTACTGGCTCATTATTCTTGTGCTGTTCCGCCGCCGGGAGAAACAGCATGCGGCATAATTATCTCCTGATAAGCCTCGCGCTTTCAGCGCTGTTTCTCAGTCAGACTGCGGTGGCTGAGAAATACCGCGCCGGAAACCCGGACACCGGCAGTGGCGTGGTGATTGCCAGAGGCGATATTCCGACGCCGGAAAAATATCTGCCCATGATTGCGGACTACATGAAGATGATGAGCGGACAGGTTGCGGCAACAGAGCAGCAACTTACCCTGTTACAGCAGGCGCTGAATAAAGGGGATATGGCGGCGGCAAAGCAGGCTTATATTCAGGCGCATTATGAATATGAAGTTATCCGTGCGGCAGTCGTGGTATTTGGTCACGCCGACCGCGTGATAAACCCTCATGCGGGCTATTTCACTGATCGCGAACGCGATCCGAAATTTACCGGTTTTCATCGCATAGAATATGCACTGTTTGCTGAGAATGATCAGGCTGCAGCGCTGGCTGCCACTCAGAATTTACTGCGTAATATTCAGGATTTAAAACAGCGGGTTGGCGTTGAAACACTGCCGGTGGCAAAACTGGTGCAGTCGGCAGATGACAGTATTGAGCTGATTTTAAGCACTAAGCTCGGCGGTGATGAGAACCGCTACAGCCGCTCTGATGTGTCTGATATCGTGGCTAATATTGAAGGTGCGAGGCGTATCACCACTGCATTGTCACCATTTTTATCTGAAAAAACAAACACACAACTGAAACAACAGTTTGCAGAACCGGATGCGGTACTGGCGCACTACCGGGATACGCAGGGGCATTATGTGTCTTATGAAAAACTGACAGCGGCGGATAAACAACAGCTTTATGCAGGTCTTACAGTCCTGGCGGAATCTCTTGCACAACTGCGCGCTGAACTGAATATTGATGTGTATTACAAATACCGGAAAGAGCCATGAAACATGGAAAAGAACACTCTGCAGGCGGTGATGAAGCAGTCAGCCTGAGTAAACGCAGCACACTGAAATGGCTGGGCGCGGGAAGCGTGCTGTTATCCGGCGGGGCGTTTGCCCTCCCGGCGATGGCAAAATCTGACAATGCCGCATGTGATAACTCATCACGGCTGCGTGAAATTCCGTATCTGGGAAAACATCAGGCTGGTGTGATAACCCCGGAACAAAAAGAAGCTATTTTTCTCTCACTGAATCTGACGGTAAAAACCCGGGATGAAGTTGACGGTGTATTTAAGCGCCTGACCGCTTGTATTGCCGATCTCACCCGCAACCGGCAGGCAGAAAAAACCGCCGGTGACCGGATGCCGCCGGCAGAATCAGGTATCCTTGGTACGTATATCACCGCGGATGAACTCACCGTGACGGTTTCACTGGGGCATTCACTGTTTGATGACCGCTTCGGTTTTTCGCATGTCAAACCACAGAATTTTGTTGAAATGACGGCATTTCCGAATGACCGTCTTGATCCGGACTGGTGCGGCGGCGATATTTTATTGCAGTTTTGTGCCAACAGCCGCGAGACGGTCATTTATGCATTGCGCGAAGTACTGCGCCGCCTCTCCGGCAGTGTGGCGCCCCTGTGGAAAATCGACGGCTTCCTGCCTGCGCGCGATATTGAGTGCCGGACAACCCCGGTTAATTTATTTGGTTTCAAAGACGGAACCGGAAATGGCGATGCCGGTGATGCGGCACTGATGGATGACCTGGTCTGGATAACCAAACCGGAACCATCCTGGATTGAAAACGGCAGTTATCAGGCAGTACGTCTGATCCGTTTTGAGCTGGAGTTCTGGGACAGAACCCCGCTGGAAGATCAGGAAAATGATTTCGGGCGTCACAAAGCAACAGGTGCGCCGATGGGCAAAGCCGGCGAGCATGATGACCCGGAGTTTCAGCGTGATCCCCACGGCGACCGGGTACTGTTTGACTCTCACATGCGCCGTGCGGAACCCCGGACCACAGAAAGACATGTTTCAAAATTGCGCCGTCGTAGTTATAGTTACTCCCTGGGGCTGACACCGTCAGGACAACTTGATATGGGGCTGATTTTTATTTCATTCCAGAATGATTTAAAAAAAGGGTTTATCAGTACGCAAAAGCGCCTGAATGGTGAACCACTGGAGCGCTATATCAAACCGTTCGGTGGCGGCTATTATCTGGTCTTACCCGGGATCTCATCCGCACAGAATTATATCGGCGAAAGCCTGATAACTGCAGCGCAGACACAGGCGGTATCACCGGCAGACTAAACTGACAGGGACAGCATGGGCAGTAACGGAACTATTTATCTTTTTGACAGCACCAATTTTGCCCGCTGCACATTAACGGATCATCCATATTACCCGATGATCCGTATCATGCTCTCTTCTCAATTGCCGGCACTGATCCCTAATCTGCCCCGTAATACTTCACTGTATGCATTACAGGTTGACGACCAGCTCACACTGCTGGCACAGGTTGACGGAGAGGCGGGGCGCACTTATACCGCTTCTTTTATCACCCACTATTTTGATTATCTGATGGCGGAGATCCGGATGATGATGCCGGGATTTTCCGGACGTTGTCTGTTGCCGCTGCTCGGCGGAATAAAACGATTTTTTGTCCGGCAGAAACTGGATAACATTCTTTATATCGGCAACTTTTTTCTCTCTACCAACATTCATCTTTCCTGGCGTGACGATCAACTGGCCCGGTTGCACCAGTTTATTACTGCCCGTTTTACCGCTCACCGCCTGGTTTTCCGCTCGCTGACCGCTCCGCTGGATCAATCCCTGATGAGCGGGCTGACACAACTGGGCTATCAACCCATTATTTCGCGGCAGGTTTTTCTTACCCGCAGCCGTTTTGTCAGCCTGAAGAAAAACCGCAGTGTCATGCGGGATCTGGCATTGCTGCGTAAAACATCATTTACGGTACGGGATATCACATCAGAGGTTGAACAATGGGCGGGCGATATCGCGCGTTTATATCAGAGTCTCTATCTGAAAAAATATTCTGATTTTAACCCGCAATTCACCGCAGAATTTTTTCAGCAGATGGTTTCTCACGGAGGCTGGCAGGCAACAGGTGTATTTGATGGTGAAAAACTGGTGGCATTCAGCACGCTGATGACAATCGGCAATGTCACTACCGCAGCCGGTATCGGATATGATGATAACTATCCGCAGTCTGACGGACTGTATCGTCTGGCGGGACTCCCTTCTTATCTGTGTGCGGATGAACAGCGTTGGGTCAATCTCAGCTCCGGGGTGGGAAAATTCAAAATAGGGCGCGGCGCACAATGTTATCCTGAATACAGTTACTGCTATTCACATAAAGCCCCGCAGCTGAGCCGTGCCGGGTTCGCACTGTGGCGTAAGTTACTCAATGTGATCGCTGAGCGGTTCGCAAAGGATCGGATATTTTGAAACGCATTATACTCGCCGGCGGGCGATCTCCCGTTTGTCTGGTTCTGGCCCGTGCTTTTTACCGGCTTGGCTGGCAGGTTATTATCATTGAGCATCTTACGCTGACACTGTGCCGCGTTTCCCGTGTGGTTTCCCGCTACCATAAAATAACTGCCCCTGTCACCGATTTTGACCGTTTCAGGCAGGAAACGCTGGCCGTCATGGCGCAGTATCAGCCCGCCCTGTTTATCCCGGTAAATGAAGATATTCTGCATTACAGCCGTTTTCAGGATGATATACGTGCTGCGGGGATCCGTTTCGATGTGGTGGCGCATCCGCAACTGACCGCATTGCATCATAAAATCGACAACATTCAACTGGCGGCGGCTGCCGGGTTAGCGGTGCCGGAAACCCGGCGCTGGCAGGGAGAACATATTGATTTCTCCCGGTGGATCTTAAAACCAATCTACTCCCGCTTTGGTAATCAATTGATTGATTGTGAAGCACGGCGCCCGAACCACCCGGCAGATTGCTATGTGCGCCAGCAGCGTATCAGGGGCGTACAGATTTGTGTTTATGCACAGAGCACAGAAGGGGAAATGAAGGCGTATGCCGCGTATAAAACCAATTTCGGGGTATCCGGCGGGGCGAGCCTGGTATTCCTGCCCTATAAATCACAACAGGTTTATGACCTGACCGCACGTTTTATTCGTCATCATTCACTGAGCGGCACAATTTGTCTGGATTTTTTGTTCGATGGACAAACCTATTGGTTTATTGAATGTAATCCGAGGATGACGCATGGCGCGGCAATGCTGACGGACGGGCAGCTTGTTACTGCACTAAGCACACCCGGTACAACTGAATGTCTGCGCGCAGAGCGGCGGACAGCGATGAAAGCCGGTTGGGTGTATATGTTGCTTACTCAGCCACGGCGCTGGCGGAAAACATTACGTTTTGTCCGTCATTGCCGGGATATGATTTGGCAGGCGGATGATAAAAAACCTTTTCTGATATTGCCTTTTCTGGCGGTCTGGTTGGTTATCCGTGCCGGACTGCTGCGGGAGAATGTGCCGGATTCACTGACGCGGGATATTATATTTGATGAGCGTCATGACGGGCGGGAAAATGAGGATCCCGGACAGGGATCCTCAGATACGCATTCGTCAGAGCAGAGCCTCCGGTGATTCAGGCAGGATCTGCCCGCCATCGATAATAAGGGTTTGTCCGGTAATGTATTTGGCTTCATCTGAAGCAAGAAAAGCAGCTGCATAGCCGATATCTTCCGGCTCACCCAGCGTATGTGTCGGAATAGATGCCCGCATCTGATCCAGGTAGGTTTCGCCCTGCGCTTTAAGTCCTTCTGTCAGAATATTTCCCGGCTGCACGGCATTAATGGTGATACCAAGGCGTGCATATTCCAGTGCCGCACTGCGCATAAAGCCGAGTTGTGCGGCTTTGCTTGCCCCGTAATGGCTCCATCCCGGAAATCCGGTCACCGGACCGGTAATCGATGATGTAATAACGATCCGCCCGTATTTCTGCACTTCCATGACACTCAGTGCCGCCTGAACCAGGAAAAACATCCCTTTGACATTGACCTTCTGCATGGTATCCCAGTCCTGCTCAGTCATGGATTTGATGGTACATTGCGGAAATATGCCCGTATTAGAGCAAAGAACATCCAGGCGTCCATACTTTTCACTGATAGTACGGATGACCGACTGACACTGAGTTTGTGAGGTAACATCCAGTGCAATAAAGTCAGTGCCGAGTTCAGCGGCGGTTTTTTTGCCGGTTTTTTCATCAATATCGGCGATTATAATGGTGGCTCCGCCTTTTTTCAGTGCGGTCACAATCCCGCGTCCGATACCTTTGGCTCCGCCTGAAACGACAGCAATCTTACCTGTTAAGTCGAACATTTACATTCTCCTGTTTACCGAGGTTAACACTTGAGTCGTAAATCATTACAGCATGACCGGCTCTGAATGCAATGACAACGCCGGAGCTATTGATAAAGTATGATGACTATCACATAAGAAAGCGGATCCCGGATTATTACGCAATCAAAAAACATAATAGTGCATGAGTGACAAAAAACCATTCTTATGACTGAATCGATTTTAGTAAAATACTATTTTATCCGGTTTTTCGGTGATCTGATTTGGTAAGCAGAAAGAGAAATGGCACGCACGTCGTAGTTATAATGACTGTAAAATTACGAAATATAAGCTGTATCAGCTGCAACGGTTAATCATAGTTGAGTTACGTAACTATCAATCACTATGTCCATATTGCCTGATAGGGTATTTATGACATAAATAAATAAAATGAATTACTTTATAAATAAAAAAAACATATGGAATATTTTTTTTAGATTATTAATTAAGTTATCAGGCGATTTATTTTCACACCTCGTTTAATTCTCATTTAAATAGGTACGAAAAATGGAATGGTAACAGTTTAAATATATAATCGATTGGTTACCTGTTTAAAAAAATACGCATTTCAGGCTAAAAAAACAGCAATTTAGCTGTTTCCTAAAGTGAACACTTTTGGCGGATAAAAGGCAGAAAAACGTTACGAATTATGTCATGAAAAAATAACATTTTGTCTATAAATGCGAACTATTAACATGTAAATGAATGATTTGCTGTTTTTTTGTCCGAATTAAGGAGGCTGGAAACACGGGGGATAGTACATACCACTGCGGTGAACATGTTACGCTCTGTGATAAACGCAGATGAGTCGGTCTAATAAATATACAATTAAATTAAATTCAGTATGTTAGGTGATATTCAGTGATGTATATCACATCTAATTTTCAGTATTGTTAAAATTATCAGGATAATTAACTGTGAGATGGGTACTTGGTAAGATTAATTTTTGTCGGAAACACCCCTCTTTTTACGGTTTACAACTATTCTAAGTATCAATGCGGTCATGATTTGGTAGCATTTTTGCAGCATAAAGTGAAAAAAATAAGCAATGAATCAAAAAACATAACCAATGGTTAATTTATAGCCCTATAATTAACAAAAAAATAACATTAAGTCATTTTCATTTAACTTGAAATGAAATATAAAACATTAAAAAAGACAGAAAACAGGAAGAAGTTTGGATTGGATCACACGTTGAGAAAGTTTTTCGGGAATATTTTAAAAATATGATTTGAAATACAGTTGTTTTTAAATTTATCGGTATAGTTAGTCTCAATTCTAATATATATATAAAAAGATAGGACGAGGTTTGTCATGATTACATATGATCTTCCAGTAACCATTAAAGATATCATCGATGCTCAGAAAACCATCAGAGGGCATGTTTATAAAACTGGGATGCCTAAGTCAAACTATTTAAGTGAGAAGTGCAACGGCACAATCCACTTAAAATTTGAGAACATGCAGCGTACAGGGTCGTTCAAACTCCGTGGTGCATTTAACAAATTAAGTTCGCTGACACCAGAAGAAAGAGCACAGGGCATTGTTGCCTGTTCAGCAGGTAACCACGCGCAGGGCGTTTCATTATCCTGTGCCCTGTTAGGAATCAACGGTAAAGTTGTTATGCCTACCGGTGCACCTAAATCTAAAATCGCTGCGACATCAGACTATTCGGCTGAAGTTGTTCTGCACGGTAATAACTTCAACGATACTATCGGCAAAGCGAGAGAAATCATTGAAGCAGAAGGCCGTATCTTTATCCCGCCTTATGATGACGCAAAAGTCATTGCAGGGGCAGGGACTATCGGTCTGGAAATTCTGGAAGACCTCTATGATGTTGATAACGTCATCGTTCCGATTGGCGGCGGTGGTCTGATTGCGGGTATTGCGATTGCTCTTAAATCCATCAATCCAACAATTAATGTGATCGGTGTCCAATCTGAAAACGTTCATGGTATGGAAGCATCATACCGTGCTGGTAGTATCACGACTCATCGCGTCAACGGCACAGTTGCCGATGGTTGTGATGTGTCTACACCGGGCAGTATCACGTATGAAATCGTGAAAGAGCTGGTAACAGACATCATTCTGGTAACAGAAGAAGAAATCCGTGAAAGTATGGTTGCGTTAATCCAACGTAATAAAGTCGTGACAGAAGGTGCCGGTGCACTGGCGTCTGCTGCGATTCTGAGCGGAAAACTCAAAAAATATATTGAGCATAAGAAGACAGTCAGTCTCATTTCCGGCGGGAACATTGACCTGACTCGTATATCTGAAATTATTGGTACCCACGAAAAATAATATTTGCATTGTCTTTTAAAAGGAAAAGCAACATGAGTACTGACAAAACCCAGATTCCGGCTGAGTATAAAAGCTGGCGTAAGACGGATACGACCTGGACACTAGGTCTGTTCGGAACTGCTATCGGTGCAGGGGTACTATTCTTCCCTATTCGTGCAGGTTACGGTGGTCTGATCCCAATTCTGATCATGCTGGTCCTGGCATACCCAATCGCGTTTTTATGCCACCGTGCATTAGCCCGTTTATGTTTATCCGGCAGCAACCCGTCAGGCGATATCACAGAAACAGTTGAAGAGCATTTTGGTAAAGGCGGTGGTGTTATCATCACATTCCTGTACTTCTTTGCAATTTGTCCGCTGCTGTGGATCTACGGCGTAACCATTACGAATACCTTTATGGCATTCTGGGAACAGCAGCTTGGTTTACCGGCGCTGAACCGTGGTGTGGTTTCTCTGGTTCTGCTGTTAGCGATGGCTATCATTATTTACTTCGGTAAAGATCTGATGGTCCGCGTAATGAGCTACCTGGTATTCCCGTTCATTGCCAGCCTGGTGCTGTTATCTCTGGCCCTGATCCCATACTGGAACACTGCTGTATTTGATAACGTTAGTGCTGACAGCTTCGAACTGTTCGGTCACAGCGGTATCCTGGTAACTGTATGGCTGGGTATTTCCATCATGGTGTTCTCCTTTAACTTCTCACCAATCGTTTCTTCTTTCGTTGTATCAAAACGTGAAGAGTACGAAGCGGCGTGTGGTAAAGATTTCACAGAGCAAAAAGTTAATAAAATCATCTCCCGTGCCGGTATGCTGATGGTGGGTGTGGTTATGTTCTTCGCATTCAGCTGCCTGTTCGCGCTGTCTCCGGCTAACATGGCTGAAGCAAAAGAAATGAACGTGCCTGTTCTGACTTACCTGGCGTATCACTTCAATAACGTCGGCGGCGAGAACGGTACTCTGGCTACAATCCTGGTCTGGGCTGCACCAATCATCGCGTTAGTTGCTATCTTCAAATCTTTCTTCGGTCACTATCTGGGTACCCTGGAAGGGATGAACGGTCTGTTACTGAAATTTGCTTACAAAGGCGACAAAACCAAAGTAAGCATTGGTAAACTGAACCTGATCTCCATGGTCTTCATCATGGGTTCAACCTGGTTCATCGCGTACCTGAACCCGAACATTCTTGACCTGATTGAAGCAATGGGCGCACCAATCATTGCATCACTGCTGTGCTTACTGCCAATGTATGCAGTTGCCCGTGTACCGGCACTGAAAAAATACAAAGGTCAGATCTCTAACGTTTTCGTTACAGTAATCGGTCTGCTGACTATCGGTAACATCGTATTTAAACTGATTCTGTAGTTCTCTGATTATTCATTGAAATACAAATAAAGTACCGACAAGCCCGCGCTCAGCGCGGGCTTTTTTTATATTCACCCGCCGGGCTACTGTGGCACTTGGTTTGTCAGCTAACAGGGAGAGGATGAGTGTGTGTAAAACAGGTGACCAGGCAGATCAACGACCATAAAAAATGTGATGGATTCATGCTATGGTGTGGGTAAATTATCCAGATACTGAATGTTTAAAACAGGAACATATATGAATGTCATTGATGCTGTGCGCCAACGTCGTGCGACTAAAAAGTTTGATCCTGACTTTGTTATCCCGCTGAATGAAAAAAAAAGCCCTGCTGAGCCTGGCAATGGAAACAGCACCGAGCGCGTTTAACTTACAGCACTGGCGTCCGTTGCTGGTGGAAGACCCCGCACAGCGCCGGAATATTCGTAAAGTGGGTTGGGATCAACCACAGATGACGGATGCGTCCATGCTTATCGTGTTATGCGGCGATATGGCAGCCTGGAGTTCCCGTACCCGGGAAATCTGGCATGACGCAGACCCGCTGGTACGTGACTTTATGGTAAATGCGGTTGACAGTTACTATCGCAATAAACCGGAAACTCAGCGTGATGAAATTATGCGTAGTGCCGGTATTTTTGCGCAGACACTGATGCTTCTGGCGAAAGCACAAGGCTATGACAGTTGTCCTATGGACGGCTTTGATTTTAACGCCGTTGCTGAA
The DNA here is from genome assembly GCF_001676055.1 of Morganella psychrotolerans. Lineage (GTDB taxonomy): Bacteria > Pseudomonadota > Gammaproteobacteria > Enterobacterales > Enterobacteriaceae > Morganella > Morganella psychrotolerans_B. The sequence goes on from NZ_LZEX01000007.1 coordinate 16,480, forward strand.
GTTATTGATCTGCCGGAAAACTACGAAATCTGTCTGATGATTGCAATTGGTAAATCGGCAGGTGATGCGTATCCGCGTATTGGCAAGCTGCCGTTTGAACAATTGGTCACGATTGATCGCTTTCGTCCTGATATGCCATAAAATTGTCTTTTCTGATCATGGTATTACCTTTATCAATAAATTAATCACCCCCCGGTGTACGCCGGGGATGGTGACAAAATAAAGCGGACCACCGGCAGATAGCGGCGTTGTACCCGCTATTACTGATTTCTTCTGAAGTATCACAGAAATCTATCTTTTTTTTCAAAATATTTTCTTGTTATTCATGCTGTTATCGGGTTTATTTCGTTATTATTAAATAACGGTTTAACCCGGGCTTGTATAATTTCCGGTAAATTTATTGAAAATTCAGAAAGGAGCTCTGTGTGATTTCAGTATTGGTAGCAAACATCAATGAGTTTTACCGCGCCGGCGTTGGTGCCATTATTTCGGCAACAACAGGGATGAAAATCGTCGGGGAGGTAAAAGACAGTACCGGTGCTGTACGCTGGTGCCGGGATCATCATGCGGACATTGTACTGCTTGATATCGGATTTCCGTCCATGAGCGGGCTGGATGCAGCCCGGAAAATCAGCCGCTATGCTTCTGAAACAAAAGTTATTATCCTGACCGACGAACATGCCCTGATTTCACCGTATAAAGTGATGAGTAGCGGGGCTGCCGGCTATCTCTATCAGAGCAGTGATCGGATGGATTTACTGCATGCAATCCGGATAATCAGCCGTGGTCAGCGTTATGTTGACTCAGACATCGCACAGCAAACTATTCTGGATACCCGGTTGCATGCACATGACAGCAATCCGCTGGATAAGCTCAGCCATCAGGAACGCCAGGTCATGGTGATGATCTCGCAGGGTATCAAAGTCACACAAATTGCCGATAAAATGTGTCTCAGCAGCAAGACGGTGAACAGTTATAGATATAGAATATTTAGTAAGCTAAATATTGATGGGGATATTAAACTAACCCATCTGGCACTCCGTTACGGATTGATCCATATTGATAGTGTTGTGCCGCCCGTATCCGCTGACAGCGGCGGGCACAACGACCACATTCCCGCTGTAAGCAGAGAGTAGAGAGCCCGTATCCCGCATGGAAAAACCGGTTGTTACTGAATTTGATGCGAAAGCATTTTTAAAAACTGTGACCAGTCAGCCCGGTGTTTACCGGATGTATGATATTGATGAAACAGTGATTTATGTCGGAAAAGCCAAAGATCTGAAAAAACGACTTTCCAGCTATTTCCGGACTCAGGTTTCCGGCAAAAAAACGGAACAACTGGTTAAACACATTGCACAGATTGATGTCACAGTAACGCACACGGAAACGGAAGCGTTACTGCTGGAACACACCTACATCAAGAAATATCAGCCACGTTACAACGTGTTGCTGCGGGACGATAAATCCTATCCCTATATCTTTTTGAGCAGTAACGACAAACATCCGCGGCTGGCTATCCACCGCGGAGCGAAACATGCCAAAGGGGAGTATTTCGGGCCTTTCCCGAATGCGTATGCGGTGCGTGAAACCCTGGCGCTGATGCAAAAACTTTTCCCTGTCCGCCAGTGTGAAGACAGTGTTTACCGCAACCGCTCCCGGCCGTGTCTGCAATATCAGATTGGACGTTGTCTGGGACCTTGTGTGAAAGGGCTGGTAAGTGATGAGGATTACAGCCGTGAAGTGAATCTGGTCAGATTATTTCTCGAAGGGAAAGATCAGCAGGTACTGACGGAGCTGGTGGAGAAAATGGAGCTGGCGAGTCAGGCTCTCAATTTTGAAGATGCCGCCCGCCTGCGGGATCAGATTCAGGCTGTGCGCGCAGTGACAGAAAAACAATTTGTCACCGGCACCGGAGACGATCTTGATGTCGTGGGTGTGTATTTTGACTCAGGACTTGCTTGCATTCATGTTCTTTTTATCCGTAACGGACGCGTGCAGGGGAGTCGGAGCTATTTCCCGAAAGTGCCTGCGGGTACTGAGCCGGATGAAATTGTACAGACCTTTATCGGGCAATTTTATTTGCAGGGCAGTGAAAATCGCTCATTGCCGGATGATATTCTGCTGGACTTCCCGTTACCGGAAAAAAATATTATTGAAGAAACGCTGTCTCAGTTTGCCGGACGGCGGATCCTCATCCAGCCCAAACCTCGTGGCGATCGCGCCCGTTATCTGAAACTGGCTCATACAAATGCAGTGACAGCCCTGATGACAAAACGGGCGCAGCAATCTACGATTGCAACGCGGATGAGTGCATTATCTGAGGTGGTGGGGCTGGAAAAAATCAATCGTATGGAATGTTTTGATATCAGCCACACGATGGGAGATCAGACTGTTGCATCCTGTGTGGTGTTTGACAATAACGGACCGGTCAAATCAGAATACCGGCGCTATAATATCACCGGCATTACGCCAGGGGATGACTATGCCGCAATGGACCAGGTTCTTGCCCGCCGCTACGGTAAACATATTGATGGTGAGAAAATCCCGGATATTATTTTTATCGATGGCGGGAAAGGGCAACTGGGTAAAGCTATTGAGGTCTTTGACAGCCTGGATGTTGACTGGGATAAGCAAAAACCAAAGCTTATCGGGGTTGCAAAGGGGAGTGATCGCAAGGCCGGGCTGGAAACACTGTTTTTTATTGCCGGCGGAGAGGGCATGTCGCTGCCACCGGACTCACCGGCGCTGCATGTTATCCAGCACATCCGTGATGAATCCCACAATCATGCTATCACAGGACACCGCCGCCAGCGGGCTAAAGTCAAAAACACCAGTGCCCTGGAATCGATTGAAGGCATCGGACCTAAACGCCGGCAAATGCTGCTTAAATACATGGGCGGATTACAGCCTCTGCGTAATGCCAGCATTGATGAGATAGCAAAAGTACCAACAATTTCGTACGCATTAGCGGAAAAAATTTACCATGCTCTCAAGCAGTGAAATCAGATTTATCTGTGAGTGCATAAAGAGAATTTTTTCAATAACAGCGGTGAGTTATATTTAAGTGTGGTAGTATACTTTTATCCGGTAGGACTGCGCAGAACCTGAAAATCACGCAACGCCCCTGAGTTACCGGGGCGGCAAAGCAAAATTTACCGGCAGATGCGCAAACGGCTTATTTCATCTGACTTATAAAATAATGGCTCCGTTATGCGATTAAATATCCCCACATGGCTGACTCTGTTTCGTGTCATACTGATACCGTTCTTTGTGCTCGCCTTTTATCTGCCGTTCAGTTGGGCGCCTGTCATGAGTGCGGGTATTTTCGTTTTTGCCGCAATGACAGACTGGTTTGATGGTTTTCTTGCCCGCCGTTTAAAACAAACAACCCGTTTCGGTGCTTTCCTCGACCCTGTCGCAGATAAAGTTATGGTGGCGACCGCTCTGGTGCTGGTGACTGAGTATTACGCTGTCTGGTGGATTACACTGCCTGCCATTACTATGATTGCACGTGAGATTATTATCTCTTCATTACGTGAATGGATGGCTGAACTGGGAAAACGAAACAGTGTTGCGGTTTCCTGGATGGGTAAGGTGAAAACAACCGCACAGATGGCAGCATTATTAGGGCTGATCTGGCGGCCAAATGATGTGATAGAAATGGCTTCTTTCGTCCTTTTCTACATTGCAATGATCCTGACGTTCTGGTCTATGTTTCAATATTTGCGTGCAGCATGGGCGGATCTGAGCGAAGCGTGATCGATGTGGTGTAAAAAACAGCGAACGATCATTTTTCGCGAATTAAGCGGTTGACTCACGGGCTTAAATCAGTAGAATGCAACGCATCGAACGGCGCTGCGGTTTGTGAAAACAAACAAGTAAATCAGTTAGTTCAGATAGGCGGGAATAGCTCAGTTGGTAGAGCACGACCTTGCCAAGGTCGGGGTCGCGAGTTCGAATCTCGTTTCCCGCTCCAATTTAATCCTGATGATTAAATTGACAATATGGCGCGTTGGCAGAGTGGCCATGCAGCGGATTGCAAATCCGCGTACCTCGGTTCGACTCCGGGACGCGCCTCCAAATTAGCCCAGATGGTGAAATCGGTAGACACAAGGGATTTAAAATCCCTCGGCTGTAAGGCTGTGCGGGTTCAAGTCCCGCTCTGGGCACCATATAAAACTCAGTTGAATATCAACGGGTTAGAGTTAAAAGAGAGCCACCCAACGGGTGGCTTTTTTGTGCCTGAAATCACACTTCAGAATACTTTCAGAATATCCGTTCAGAATATAAATTTCATATGTTGAATGAATATTCATCATTTTTGATTACCTACCACCGGAACAACCTGAATTTTCCTGTCATATCTTGCAGTTTGAGTGATGGTTTTGTGCCCGGATATTTTTTGTTTATCCTGCAGTGTTCCATCGAGATCTGATATCCCTTTTGCTTTCAAATCATGAAAAGTAAAATCAAATGAAATATCAGGATTGTTTGCTACCGCAGTTTCTCTGGCTGCCTGCCATCTGCTGTTAAAACCATCACGGCTATATTTACAGGCATTTTTTTGATGGAGGATATAAAGGCTCGGGATGGTTACATTAAGCGGTAATTGCTCTGCTAATTTGATCGCCTTTCTCAGCCGCACTGACCACGCTTTGATTTGTTTTTTTCCTGTTTTTCCCTGCCTGATATAAATACCCTCATCCAGTAACTGCTCTTTTGTCAGAGTTAAAACGTCATGTTGACGAGCGCAGCAAAGATAAGCTAATTCCATCGCGACCTGAACAATTGTCGGCGCTGATTGGTACAGCGCATTATATTCACGGTCCGTAATGTAGCGATCTCTTGCCACTTCTTTAAATTGTTTAACGCCCTGACATGGGTTGCTTTTTACTTTTCCTCTTTCATATCCCCATCTGAATACCCGGGACATAAATGTTTTTTCCCTGTTAGCCTGGGTGCGGCTATTGAGTCCCCGTTTATCCATATATTTTCTGACATGCTCAGGTTTTATGTTGTCTGGTTTCATTTTCCCGAAGACAGGTAATACTTTGCGTGAGTATTTTGTATAGTCCTTCTGTGTCTCACCTGACAGATCCATAAAATCAATCGATTTGAAAAACTCATCAACAAGTGAGGCGTATGTTTCCGTACACTTATCTTCATTTATTAGCTTTTCATAATGTGACCAAATAACAGATTTATCGCTGTTCAATGAACACAAGCGAATGGTGCGACCGTCAGGATGTTTAAATTCATAGGCTGAACGGCCTTTGTATACCCGCTTAGGTAAATGATTATCTTCTGGGTCTTTACGTGTTCTTGCCATTACATCGCACCGAAGTCAGGTTCTTCTGATACTGATGATGCCGGCCGTTTAGCCAGTGGACTATTAAAATGTGCCCAGGTGGTTTTTGGGCGCCCGTCCGGACGTTTGATAAAAAAGATCCCGGCGCGTTCCAGCACCTCGCATTGCTTGGACGGAAATTGATAGCCGGTCAGTTCTATCATTTCCTCTGGTGTAATAAAGTCAGTCTCGGTCTTCATTCTGGTCTTGCCTCATCATCAATAAAATAAGCAGGTCGGTTGTGTCACATGAGCGTTTAATATCTGCAGGTGTGCATGGTCTGTTTTTTACACTCGCAGCCAGACGGCCTAATTTAATATCGAAGTCGGTTAGTAATTGTTTCCCAGGTTGCCACGGTTCCATGATGTTGCTCCGGTAAAGGTATTGGCATCATGGTAATCACCGTGGCGAAATAAAACTGATTATGCTTAATCAAAATCTGCTGAGATAACTTCATCAATCGGATAGCACTCAGACAGAATGCCTTTCATTGTCAGAGCTTCTTTATCCATCAGGCAGTTTTGTTCATCTGGGTAAACGTAGCCGTAGGGCTCATATTGGCAACTGAGAGCAGAACAAATCAGAGCGAACAATCCGAATATCATTTGATATCATCCTTCTGCTGTGGCTCGCTGCGGGCATCAATTTTCACCTGTGGCGGCAGGTCGTAATACACATCACAGCGCCGATCTGTCCGGATATATCCGTGACTGCCATCAGGGAAGGTTAGTTTTACCGGTCGGTCTTTATAGTGTTGGTGTTTTAGCATAGGTCTTGCCTCGTCGTGACATGTCACACACTAAAGAAAGTGCCCGATTGCCGGGCACCGCGGTAATCAACGAACCATCAATGAACGTTCACCAATTTCGATATGTGCGCCGGGTACTTCAACGCCATTCTCCAGCGCCTCTTTGATAGCCTTTTTATCTGGCGAAACAATGATCTGCGCGTCAACAAAAGAATCAGGAATTTTTGTTTCATCATCAATGACAACAGATGGCCGTCCTTTTGCTGCAGTAAACGTATTTTTCACCGTTTTCAAATTGTCCATGCCGGCGGCTAACAGAAAGGTAAGGACGTATCTTCTCAGTTCCTTGCCCTGACGTTCGAATGATTTTTTACGCTCTGCAAGGCGTTTGGACTCTTCACCGAGGGTGTTTGCCTGTCCCTCCAGATTGCGGACATGGTTCATGGCAGCATCCAGTTTGTCACCGATAACCCCCTCTATACCCTCCAGTGTGTCAGCGATATCTTCTGCGGTGAATTCGCCTGTCTCTACCAGCCGTTGCAGTTTGTCATAATCTGCTGCTAATGCTATTGCGGTCGTTTTCATTGGTCTGCCTCTTGTTTTTCAGTCAGTTTGGTTAAACACTCTTTTTCAATTTCAGTCAGGCGGCGCAGACGGCCGGACAGATAGTTTGCGTATTCTTTATCTCCCCGGGCTGTAGCATCTTTGATGTGTACGGACATTTCACGCGAGAGCGTGGATGTAATACCTCTTAATTCATTTTGTGATACAGCAGTCCGCATCGTTTCTGTATTACGGGTGAATTTTTCATCCAGTTCAGCGCGTATACGAACGCTGTCTTCTGCATTTTCACTGGCCGCTTTAATTTCGAATTCCAGTTTATTTTTGATGAGATATTCAGGGTTATCATGCATACCCATAAACACATCAGAGCTGAAACCGAGCATAGACAGGGCTTTTTTAATTGCATCAGTCAGGGATTTTTTGATAACTTCCGGATCCGATTTAAGTCCGTTCTTGGTGATATATTTGTATGGTGTCGCACCATAGCTTTCAAACTCTGCTTTTTTTCCGCTTTTGGTCATGTACCAAAATTTAATTTTGATGGAATGATTTTCTTCATACTTCAGTGAACCATCGCCATCCCGGAGATAACGAACACCAACTTGTTTATGGTTATCATCAAATACCCGTTCTGTGAGTGGATTCCCATCAATTAGTTTTTCCTCAATAACTTCATAGCTCCAACCTTCACCGATAGGGCCAAAGATTTCGGTAGCACGCATGATCATGTAGTTACTGTTAATACTGGTCCCCAGGAAACCGGCACCTTCCAGTGGTTTGGTAAAGCGCGGATCTGTGCGCTGAACCCGTTTCCAGATATTCAGGTTGTCTGTATCGGCCAGCACTTCATCGATAATCTCTGCACGGTTCCGGAAATCATCAGCGGCTGTTATTGGTGTTGCCGGTATAAACTGGTCGGGAGTTTGCACTGTAACAGTAAGTTCATCATTGGCTGCTTCTTCAGGTGCGGGTTTAGTCACTACCTTTTCAGCCTTCTTACTGCGTGAACGTTTCTGTTTTTCCGGTTCAGGGGAGTGTGTCGGTTCCGGTGTCTCTTCCGTGATATCAGCACCTGAGCTGCCGTGTTCCTGAGTATTGCTATTGTTTGTCAGTATTCCACCAATACGGTCAGCCACAAACTGTTTGCGGGCGGTCGCATCACTCATCAACTCAGGATGTTCTTTACCTTCACGAACCACGGCAAAGATGGTGTCACGCGGTATCAGTAGTGCATTATTGATAACGCGGAATTCAGTAGACCAGCGCCGCCAGTTTTCATCTTCATCAGCGATCAGTTTTTTGGCTGCAGTTAATTTACTTGGCTGTATTTCCCATGGATCAAAGTCATTCGGTAGAAGAGAGAGAGCAACTTCCTGATCCATCGTTGCATAGCTGTGGTCAAAATTGCGTTGCTTGTGAGCCTGAATAGGCAATTGTCCGGTGGTGGCTTCCGGCGGGAACAGGAATAGTTCAGCCTGTTCTTGCGCCTCTTCTGGTGTGATGTCGTCAACGGCATCCGTTAAAACCGTATTGACCAGGGCTTCTAAATCCTGCTCATTCAGTAGTGAGACAGTGCGGACAGCCGCTATACCTTTTGCAATATTACGAATTTTTGGTTGCTCTTTGCTGTCATGCACAAATGTGAGGGCAGCGCTGTATTCACTTCGGGTGAACTGTGTTCTGCCATACAGCATGATTGCGGCAATACGGACAACTGGAGCTGTTTTTTCAAATACAACCATTTCCTCTTCACGCTTTTGCCAGGCAGCACCGTTGAACTCGTATTCCTTTGCAAAGGTTTCATCGAAAGTGTCACCGACCGGTGCCGGTTCTCCGTCACGGGCTTCACAGATCACCGGGCATTCAATATCAAACTTGTCTGTATTCTCCGGATAAGATTCTTCAAGCATCACTGCCGACATGGCTTTAGCCATTTTTACAGACGGTGCGGTGATAGTAATAACTACCGTTACAGCGCCGTCACTAAGTGCTGCTGCAGTCGGATTAAATGCGCAGATAAAATTGGTCATAGGTCTTGCCTCTGGTCAGTAGGGGATTTGTTCGTCGTCTTTAGAAATAACCGTGCCTTCCAGGCATAACAGCGCCTGGATCTGGTCTTCAATAGCCCGGGTTTTAATTTCTGCGTCAGCGAGGATTTTATTCTGCGCTGTGCGTAAGCTTTCGATTTCTGCTTGGTTAAGCTCAGCTTTCGTTATTGCGGGAACGGGTAGTTCAATGGTGTGTTCCGCCACAACAAGCCCCATATCATACTCCGGAGAAAAGGATGAACTGTATGCAACATACTGGATACTGCCGTCGAACTGTTTTTTCGCGTGGATATAAAGCGTTACGTTGATGGTGTCAGGTTGTGCTTTCATAGCAACTCCTTTAAAATGGTGGTGATCAGTGATTCGTCATTGGTCTTGCCTCTTGAGCGGTTTGGTCGCCGCTCAGGTTTCCCGGTAACTTTGGTCGGTTGTCGGGGTAAACGAACCCACTTCGGTGGGTTTTTTTACGTCTGTAATTTGGTGCCCGTCTTTCCGGGCTGTCAGGTCTTGCTTTAAGTTCCCCGTCTTTCCGAGGTGTCAGGTCTGGTGCTACTCTTGCCTCGGTTTCCCGCTTTGGTCGGCATGTATCTTCTGCCATCTTCGTGGCGTTACTTGTTTCCTGGTGCTGGCATAAAACTGTGAACGTTGATCCTGAATACCCGCTGTGGGGTTTTGATGAATTGAAGTTTAGTAATTAGTAAACCGATAGTCAAGCATTTAGTAAACAATAAAGTTGAGTTATAGAATCATTGGCACAAAAAAAGCCGACATTACTGTCGGCTTGTGGTTTGAATCTTTCGTCGAGGATGATTGATGGTCACCTAGAAAGAATTTAATGCGTAATTTAACCTTAACGATTTATATTTATCGGAAAAAATTAAAATATGCAAGTAAACATTTCATATGAAAACGTTTGATTTTGCTTAGTAATTACTTAATAATAAATAATGTTAAGGACATTCCGCTCGGGGTGTCAGGCAAAAGATGTAAAGAAAATCATTGGTCTTGCCTCTCTTGACTGCATGTACCCTAGCCATACGAGTGATGCCGGATGGTACCCAAACCCGAGCGCGTAGTTTAACCTTAACAGTTAGATTAATCAGGTACAGATAGGAAGCGTAAGGGTAATGTACTGATAATCGCGCTCCTTTTTAGGAGCACCGGATGGATTCTATTCTGTCGAGTTTTATCATTGTCATGGAATTCATTGTCGCAACAATGCGATTAATCGAATTGTTTAAACGTTAAAGTTCGAGACGTAACAAAAGCAAGAAAGAGGCTCATCTCTCTTTCTTGCTTTTAATAAATTGATTAATAAAACTACGCTTGTTTTTGATTGCGCTTATGTAACAGCTCTTCTAAAAGCTGGTCATAATGCCGTTTTTTTCTCTTCAAGAGCTTTTAAAAGCTCATCAGCCTCACTATCCGGAAGCCCATCAAATAACTCAATGAGTATCTTCTGCCTCTGCGTTAGCTGTGAAATATCTGGTTTTTCTTCAATAGCGCCGAAGTTATCGACATCCAAAAAGCCATCCGGCATATGATAATCACGCTCTAATCTCCTGGCTGCTTTTTCTCCAAAAGATGCTTTCCCATTGATAAGTTGAGATAAATAGCTCTTCTCTTTCTCAGGAAGAGTTCTGTCAGTAAACCACTCTTTTAGGCGTTTCTGCCGAATATTTTTTTATGTTCATAGCATGATTTTGATTAGTATTTCATAAACAAGCAAATACTTGACTTATGTTTAGTATTCATTAAACTCATTTGAATTAATCAAAGGAGAAACCATGGAATTAAAACAATACATTTCTGCTCTTGAACGTGGCGGAGCAAAAAAATTAGCTGAGAATCTTGGGGTATCCAGTTCATATCTTTCACAGATGGCCTCTGGTCGTGTTCCTGTTCCTCCGGCTAGATGCCCTGCGATAGAAAAAGAAACTGGTGGTGCTGTCACTCGCAGAGAATTAAGACCAGATGACTGGGCTCAAATTTGGCCAGATCTGAATATTAGCGGTTAGTAAAAAATAAAACTGATTATTCATAATCAATTTAGCGACAGGAGACGCAAAGTGATGAATAACAATAAAATTATCAAGGATGAAATTGAGGCTTGGGCGACTGAAAAAGGGCAGGAGCATGTCGCTATTGAAATTAGTCGTGCGCTTTTTTTAATCACTCACGACAACGGGCAGAACCGTTTACACCAGATAGAAGATAAAACCGGGAACGCAGACTGGAAAGCCATTAACAACAACAGGCAGCAGATTTTCAGGTGGTTGCGCGGTACGTCACCGGCATCCGACAGAAAATTCAGTGAACTGATCCCGGCAATAGAAATTGCATTACCCGCTGACCGGCTGGCCCGGGTGAACGGTGATGATTCGGTTAACTATCTGGCATCACAGGCAATCAAAGAATTCGCTGCTGCGATGTGTGAAACCCTTCTGGGTAGTCGTGACATGTCACAACGCATATCAAAAGCAGTAACCGCATTAAATGCGATGCGCATGACCAGCGCATGAGAGAGGCAAGACCAATGCTGAACACGACAGAACAAATTACCTACCGCAATGGGTTTATGCATAACGGCATCCCTGCAGATATCGAAACCATACGCCCTATATTCGATGAAAGGCGATCTGCGGCGTTTAATGAGTGGCATGAGCGGGCACTGAATCAGAATAAACCTCGTGATGCTGCTGAGACGCAGGGGGTGCAGTGTGAGCAGTAAATTACATGGTTTGGTCTGGGAAGGATGTGCCTTTGCCGGACTGAGTTTATCCCGGGTTGCGGTTATGGCCCGACTGGCTGATTTTGCTAGTGATGAGGGTATAAGCTGGCCTGCAGTGGAAACAATTCGCCGTCAGATAGGTGCCAAAAGCATAAACACGGTCACTGCGGCGATAAAGGAACTGGAGCGCGATAACTGGTTAACAAAGCAGGAACGTAAATCCGGAAATCGGAATCTGAGTAACGTATATCGAATCAATGTTGAAAAACTGGAGTTGGCATCCTGCGCAGCCAGAAAGCACTACCGCAAAATGACCCCACCCAAAAGCACCCCCCCAATTTTTGAGGGGTCAAATATTGAGGGGTCAAATATTGGTGGGGCAAATATTGAAAAAACAGGTGCGATTAACCCCCCAATGGTTGACCCCGATCCGTCATTAAAAACAGATCCGTCAGATAAAAGATCTTCTTGTCCGGATGCTACGCCGCCGGACGACCACAAGGTATCACCCGACAGTGATTTTATTGCACGTCATCCGGAAGCTGCTGTGTTTAGTGCCGGAAAACGGCAGTGGGGTACCGCTGAGGACTTGCTATGCGCACAGTGGATTTGGCAGCGGATACTGACTTTGTACGAACAGGCTGCGGAGTCTGATGGTGAGGTTTCGCGGCCTAAAGAACCTTCATGGACACAATGGGCAAACGAGATCCGCCTGATGTGCGGACAGGATGGACGCACACACCGTCAGATTTGCGAAATGTTCGGACGGGTAAACAGAGATGCGTTCTGGTGTCGGAACATCCTGAGCCCGGGAAAACTCAGAGAGCAGTGGGATAAACTCAGTCTGAAATTTTCTGTTCTGCCGTCAGACCGGCAGCACGGTACCGCTGGTCGTGAAAATCTGGATTTCAGCAACACGGACTGGATTGACGGCATCGAGAATGATCTGGTCAGTGCGGGGGTATTACCATGAAACCGGTCAGCATTGACGCGCACTTGAAAACCATTCAGGCAAAAGGATTTCCGGCCTCTTCTGTGGTGTCACCGGAACAGGGAGCCCGTGAACAACTAAAAAATTTCATTTCCGGTCAGTTCAACGATTTGTTTACGCAGTTGTGTGTGATATTTCCCGGATTCAGGGCCGCTGTGCGCACGCAGGCTGAGTTTGACGAAATACGCCGCCAGTGGGTTCTGGCTATGTTGGAAGGGGGAATTCATACCCGCGAACAAATTAATGCCGGTCTGCGTCTTGCCAGGAGGCAGAACAGTGATTTTATTCCGGGTTGTGGAAAGTTTGTCGCATGGTGCAGAGAGGGTATTCAGGAGACGTCCGGATTGCCTACAGAGGATGAAGTGATGCGTGAATTTGACCGTTATTGTGCGAACAGGGGGTTTTATCCGTCAGCTGAGGTATTCCCGTGGAAATCCGCGATCATGTACCAGATTATCCCCGAGGCACGCCGTCGGATGAGAGAGTACAACCAGACAAGGAGTGAGGTAAGGAATGGGGTCAAAAAGGTATTGCAATACTGGTTGAAACGCATACACGGCGGTCAGCAGATCCCTCTGGTTGTGGCTCAGATTGAAAACCGGAACAGGAGTCGCCCGGCTTCCGTGTCAGAGGTGCTCGATAAAGACGGTAGTTATCGTGAAAAAGGGATTGAGATGCTGAAAGAAATCAGACAGCGGGTTTTATACAAGGGTACGGGCAGAAGCGCCTAAAAGACACAGTTACACTGAAAAAGCACTTTAAGACCAAAAGAGGCAAAGACCATGATAATCAAAGACCCTGTTACGTACGAATCGCTCGTGCGTGATAACTATCCCCGCAAGCCGGATGACGGTTGTGATTACACCAATTGTCACTTAGACCGGCTTCACGCTGCCCGCCGCGCCCGAAGAAAAGCCCCGCATCAGACTGCACCTGAACCAAAGAAACAGGGGGAATAATCATGTCAGCACAATCAGATTATTTACCTGCAGGGCTACCACATAACCGTGCGTTATGGCCCGTGGAATATCAGGAAAAAGAGCAACTTGATTTAGTCGCAAGCCGGATGGTGAAGCAGCTCAGAATGCAGAAGATTCACAGAACAGCGGTGCTGGTGGCTATCGAAAAAACACCTGTAGATCAGCAATCGTTTTTCCGGGAACGACTGAATTATTGGCAGGGGGTGATGAAGGTATGAAACAGCTTACTTACGGATCTGTATGTTCCGGCATTGAAGCCGCCTCGGTCGCCTGGGAACCTATCGGGATGATCCCCGCCTGGTTCAGTGAGATTGAGCCGTTCCCGTCAGCGGTACTGGCAGCACACTGGCCGCAGGTAAATAACCTCGGTGATATGACAAAAATTGCGGCTGCGATTCATTCCGGAACAGTTACAACTCCCGATCTGCTGGTTGGCGGAACTCCGTGCCAGGCGTTCAGCGTTGCCGGTCTGCGTGGTGGTCTGAGTGACGAGCGCGGGCAATTAACCCTTTCGTATGTTGAATTGGCGGACAGTATTGATGAAATCAGAGAACAAAACGGCGAACAGCCAGCAATCATCGTCTGGGAAAACGTCCCCGGCGTCCTCAGCAGTAAAGACAATGCCTTTGGTTGTTTTCTTGCAGGACTTGCCGGAGAAAGTGAAGAACTCAAACCGACAGGGGAAAGATGGTCAAACGCTGGTTATGTGTCTGGACCGAAAAGAGCTGTCGCGTGGCGGATCTTCGATGCTCAATATCTCGGAGTGCCCCAACGCCGCCGTCGTGTCTTCGTTATCGCAAGTGCTAGAAAAGACATCTGTCCCGCAGAAATACTATTTGAGTCCGACAGCCTGTACGGGGATTCTCCGGCGCGCGGAGAAGCGGAACAGACAGTTGCCGCCCTTACTAAAAATGGCGTTGGAGCAACAGGCGCAGACGATAACCAGGCACAAGCAGGACACCTGATCGCATTTGGTGGCGGTAATACCTCCGGTGCAATCAAGGTTGCCACTACCTGTACAGCACATGGCGCCCGTTTAGATTTTGATACCGATACTTTCGCGGTACACGGTACCCAGGATCCGGACGTGAATCATGAACTAGCCCATACTCTTGGACGTAATCACGGACAGGAAAACGCCTGTATCGCATTCAGCAGTAAAGATCACGGCGCGGATGCAGCTGAGAATATTTCCCCGACGCTGAAGGCTGGTAACAGCAGCAACAGTAACCAGAACGGTGGACAGCCTCCTGCGATTGCTGTAGCCGGGAATATTATCGGCCGGTCCCCTGAAAATGGTGGTAACGGAAACGGGTTCGATGAATCAGGCGTCTCTTACACACTGACAAAAACTGATGTTCATGCGGTATCAACAAAAAATATCGTCCGCCGTCTGACTCCGGTTGAATGTGAACGCTTGCAGGGATTTCAGGATTTTCACACCCGAATCAGCTGGCGCGGTAAAGATGCTGCTGATTGTCCGGATGGTCCGCGTTATCGCGCTATTGGTAACAGCATGGCGGTACCGGTAATGCGCTGGATTGGGGAACGTATTCTTGCCGCACTGCCGGTGCAGGAGATAACCAACTCACCCGAAACCATCCAAACCAACGATAAGCCTGAAAGCACGGAGATTCCCATGAGCTACCAACTGATCGGCGGCCGCTGTGAGCACGCCTTAAAAAACCTTCCGGATAACTCAGTGGATGCAATCGTAACGGATCCTCCGTATGGCATCGGGTTCATGTCGAACAAATGGGATTACGCGGTACCAACCGTCGAACAGTGGGCTGAATGTTTGCGGGTGTTAAAGCCGGGCGGGCATCTACTGGCATTTGGTGGAAGCCGGACATATCACCGCTTGGTCGTAAATATTGAAGATGCCGGTTTTGAGATTCGGGATCAGATTATGTGGATTTACGGCAGTGGGTTTCCCAAATCGAAAAATCTTGATGGTGAACACAAAGGTAAGGGAACGGCATTAAAACCAGCACACGAACCTATTGTCATGGCTCGTAAGCCATTTAGTGCAACTATTCTCGAAAATGTTAATGAATACGGAACCGGAATTTTGAATATCGACCCGTGCCGCGTGCCTACTGAGGAGATGCTTGCTGGTGGTTCCGGTGGTCTGCTTTCTCACGTTCGGGATGGCGATACGCCGCCAGGCGCTGAATGGACACAGAACAGCGAAGGGCGCTGGCCTGCAAATGTGATCCATGATGGTAGTGATGAGGTTCTTTCTGCATTTCCGGATGCAAAGGGGCAGCAGGGAAAGGCTAAAAGTGATGGTAGCGATAACGGTAACAAGGTTTACGGCGCACTAAAAAATATAAAGAAAACACCTATGCCACGCATTGAGTCCGAAACTTCCGCTGCAAGATTCTTTTATTGTGCAAAAGTCAGTAAAACGGATCGGGACGAAGGAATGGATCGCTTCGTTACTGCGTCAGCGTCTGAAATGACAGGTGGCCGTACCGAGGGAAGCGCCGGAATTAATAACCCGAGAGCCGGTGCCGGGCGTACCAGTGGCGCGAAAAATACGCATCCGACCGTTAAGCCTGTGGATTTAATGCGCTACCTCTGCCGACTGGTCACTCCCGCAGGTGGCACGGTACTTGACCCATTTATGGGGTCAGGTAGTACCGGAAAGGCTGCGATAGCAGAAGGGTTTCGGTTTATTGGTATTGAGATGGACCCTGATCACCTTGTCACTGCAGCAGCACGTATAGGACATGCAGTGAAAGAGGCCGGAGTATCAGGGGAGGCAGCGTAATGATGCTTTATACCAAAATTGCAGCAGAGATACCAGTTGGCACGGAGATAACCCGTGAGTATATCAGGGAAAAATACAACGCTGACCGTAATCAGGTACAAGCTGTAATCAGCGCACTGCTTAAAACGGGTGCCGTGAAGGTCACGAAATGGCACGGAAAATTACGGTGTGCATTTGAAATACTACCATGCGCCATGGAGGTAACCCAGGCATACGAAAAGAAAACAGCCCCCTGGAACAGACCGGCGGAGAGGAAAAGTAAACCCCTGACTCCCCGTACAATGGATCGCACTGATATAGCTGAGTATCAGTTTACTGAAAAGCAGAACCGACTGATATCCGAATTTACAGCGGTTCAGCGGGAACTGAGAAAATCGAATGGAGTGTATTTCAATGGCTAAGTCCCCGACAGAACGTAAAGCCGCGCAGAGGGCGCGGCAAAAGAAAACAGGCCTCGTCAAACTTGAGTTACTGGTGGATGAACAGGAACTGGAAATGCTGCAGCGTAATTGTGCATTACGGCGACCAGGTCGGGATCCCTACGAGCAGAATGAGTACCTGACCTCGTTAATCAGAATTGATGACCGGTCGCTACAATCAGAGATAGAACAGCTAGGAAGGAAAACCTGTCAGAAATGTGGTGAAAAACTACCGGTGGCAGAGTGTTGTTTAAGTGGTGATTCTGCATGCTGGAATACTCTCGGGTGGCATGATTTAAAGTTGCGCTTATAGTTAGTAATATTTGTCATATCAATGTATTATTCAGGAGCTGGCCTGAACAACCAGCATCCTGAATACCCGCTGTGCCACCGGAGAAAACCATGGCACAGCATAGCTTTATCAAACTCCCCAACGATACTCTTGCGCCTGCGACACCGGCAGCAAGGGATTACCTGCATTCAAAAGTTAAGTGCGGCGATGTGCTCTCTGCTGATTTTAAAAAGGCACGCAACCCACGATTCCACCGTAAATATTTTGCTCTCCTGAACCTCGGTTATGAATACTGGGAACCGGTCGGCGGCACCATTTCGCCTGAAGAAAAAGAACTGGTTCGCGGGTATGTAAAATACCTGGCGTATTACACGGACAATGCTGACGTTCTGCAATCAGCAGCTGATGACTATCTCAATGATGTGGCGCAAAAACGCGCTCAGAACATCACCGCAACAAAATCCTTCGATGCTTTCCGCTCCTGGGCTATTGAACAATCCGGTCAGTATGACACCTACGAAATGCCTGACGGCAGCCTGCGGCGCGTCGCTAAATCAATCAGCTTTGCCAAAATGGACGATCTACAGTTTGGCGAACTCTATAAATCCACACTCGATGTGCTGTGGAACTTCATTCTGTACCGCAAATTTCCCACGCAACAGGCTGCTGAAAACGCGGCTGCACAGTTATTAGATTTTACCTGAGAGGCAAGACCAATGACCAAATCAAAGACCAAAGCAGAACAGCAGTGGCTGTCAGATGTGGCCGCGCTCGGCTGTATATGTTGCCTGAACATGGGGTATGGACCAACACCGGCGGAAATCCATCATCTCCGTTCCGGTCAGGGGGCAGGGCAACGCGCAGATCATTATTCAGTGCTCCCGCTGTGTCCCCGACATCACCGGGCATGTTATGAAACCGGATTTCATGCAGCACCGGCAACATGGCAGCAGATCCACGGCAGCGAAATTTTATTGCTGGAACAAGTAAAACAGGAAGTGAAGGAGCTGCGCACATGTCGGGTATGAAAGGTATCTCTGATGGGCTGAAACTCGACAAAGAACGTGAGGCATGGTTACAAAATTGGTTATCATTGTTCGGTGCCTGGGTTTATAGCGGGCGATTAGAAAAACGACAAGGCAGTATGATAGCTCAGTTTATGGCTACTGTTGAACGCAGGGATTATCCGGGTCGCCCTGTTTGTAGTGATGATGACGGTCTGCTAATTAATGAGGTGGTCAAACTAATTTACCATCTCGATACGGAAGCCTTTGACATGCTGCTCAGTCGTTATGTTTATTGTGCATCAGACAGAGCAATAGCCCGGGCGCAGCATGGAAAGTACAGACTTCGGGACATCGTCGCACGAAAAGGTGGACTGCCGGCAAAGAAAGTACCGTCAATATCTACATGCCGGAGAGAAGTGGATGAAATACTAAAAGCGGTTGAGTATTTATTATACCAACCGCTGACAGATGCGTTTAAAAGCAGAGAAAAAGAAAAGATCGTGAAGCGAAATAGCAAAAACATGTTGACTTTTTTGAACCAGTGAGCCACTATTCCAATGTAAGTTGCCGATTTTGTAACTTTACCAACTAACCCAGCCAATGCGCTGGGTTTTTTCGTTTCTGGAGGTAGCATGGATCGTTCAGGGCAACATCTGCACTCATTGTTTGCTGGTATAGATGAAGAGCGACCAAAGACGTTCACAATCGAAGTGAGTGCGCACTCAACTCTCAGTGCGTTAAAAGCCCTCGAAAAAGCGGTTGAGGGTTTAAAAATGCGTCACTTACATTTTCATCATGAAAATTCTGAGTATAAAAATGTCCAGAGCGTCAAGGCTACATTTCGTTATTCCTGTTATCACGCTGAAATGAACAGCGTTACTCGTGATTTCTTAACTGTATCGTCGTTAGTGTCATACTCGGGTTATTTGAAAGATATTCAATATTGGCGTCACATAGCGGGCCAGCTAAGAGAGCATTCCATTTTTTAATGGCGGACTCATAATGTTTGCGTTGAAGTGGCTTTTGTACTAAAAGCCGGTTCGATAATTCCGGATTTTTTTGTCTCAGCATTTTTAGTCCAAATTCTGCCTTGTCTAACTTAAACATCGCATTATTCATGTTGCGGCTAATGAGTGTTTTAAAAAAAATAATCATGCCTAGCCCGGCATAACCTGTTCGTTCGAGCAGACCAGCGGTATCATTCAAAAAGTCATTTTCATCTTCGTTGCCGGTAATGGTGAAATCAGGTTTTATTAATAGTAACAGTGTGATTAGTTCGGTTGACCTGATTGTTGTCGGGAGTCCTTCAATAAATGAGAAAATACAAGATCTGGGATCTTCATAATTCATATTGTTATTCCTTGTTTGGGTGGTTATTTTTGGCGATTTAACAATATCAGACAGGGATTAGCGCTGCCAGTCGCTTAACTGGCATTTATCTCAGGGCTACGCATTGCGTGGCCTTTTTTATTGTGTGCCCGCCGCTGGTGGGCTTACCCGAATAATGCCGTAACCACCTCACATTAATCTGTTTGGAACGTATAAACCGGTTGCGGCGTTTCCCATTTAACTAAATTCCTCCGTCAGGGGGTGAGCCATGAAAAAGATGCCTAACGACCCAAACAACTACGGCTGGTTCAGTAGTCTGCTGATAGTCATCATGACTTTACTCGGCACCGCTGCCAGTTGTGCCTATAAAGCCCTGAATGGTGAAGTCATTAGCTGGGGCATTTTCTTTCTTCAGATGGTCGTCTCTGTTTTCGCCGGTGCACTGGTCTTCCTTGCTGCGAGCTATTACGCGTGGGTTCCGGAGTTATCCGGTGGCATTGCAGGTCTGGCGGGATGGTCGGGTGCTGAGTTCATTAAGGCGCTTGAGAAACGGATAAAAAGGAAAATTGATAATGAGTAGCTTCATATTCAGTAAGCGCAGTGAAGATAACCTGAAAGGTGTCAATCCTGACCTGGTGAAAGTTATCCGCCGGACGCTGGAAATCACACCGGTCGATTTCATTGTGATTGAGGGATTACGAACCGAGGCACGGCAAAAGCAACTGGTCAATGAGAAGAAATCACAGACCATGAAAAGCCGCCACCTTACCGGCCACGCGGTCGATATTATCCCGGTCAACACCAAATGGCAGATTGACGAATTCAAGCCCCTGCTGAAAGCGGTTAAACAGGCTGCTGATGAATTGAATATAAAGCTGCGCTTCGGTATCAACTGGAAGAACGACCCGTCACTGCCGATTGAAACCCGCTTCATTGACGCGCCTCATATCGAAATACCTGTCTAAGAAAACAATCAGGAGGCTTCGGTTCCGGTGACTCCTCAGAATTAAGTAGTCATCCCGTTTCGTAATCTCCTTAAAATCAAGGGGATTAATCAGGACGGCTTGATTTTAAGCTTTCATCCGATTAACAGGCTTCGCAATTGCGGGGCCTTTTTTACATCCGAATTTCACCGCGCACCGAAAGCGCATATTACACCACCGAATCTAAACCTATGGAATGAGCCTTTGGGAGCGCCAGTAGTGCTGGCGAGCCTCGGTGGGCTGTCGTTCCGTTTCGGCAAAGGTTCATTTCATAGTTGAGGTAAACGTTATGCAATATCCTGCAATCGCAGAAATTATGTTTAAGGGTGACACACTAACTACCATTCAGGATGGCAGTACTGAGCTTGTGGCCATGAAACCCATTGTTGAGGCTATTGGCCTCGACTGGAAATCTCAGCACCGTAAACTTATGTCACAAAAAGATAAATTCAGCTGTGGTCATATGACCATACCTTCCGCTGGCGGGTTGCAGGAAATGCTCTGCATGCCCCTCCGTAAACTCAACGGCTGGTTGTTCAGTATTAACCCGAATAAGGTGAAAGCGTCGATTCGCAATAAGCTTATTTCTTATCAGGAGGAATGTTTTTCTGCTCTTCATGACTACTGGTCAAAAGGCGCGGCTGTTAATTCCCGCAAGGTCAGCGTAATGGAACAACTTAATGAGGCATGCGCCGATTATAAACGGGATGAAGCTATCGCCAGTAAGTTTGGCAAAGGTCTGAATGAATGGAAATGGGTTAAACCGGCACACAATAAAAAGATGAGAGAACTGGCGAATCAGGCTGGTGGGTTACTTTTGGATCTGATTCTGGTTGAAATCGGCAAAGGAAAAATAACCCGGTCATGAAAAAGATTATTCCCGCTTTACTCAATGGCTGGCTGTGGGCTGTGGTGTTCTTCGGGTTATGGTTGTTCAGCCTGCTGTCAGCCGAACAATCAGAAGGGCAGCACAAAGACAATATGATTGCTGACAAGCAAAAGGTGATTGATAACGCCTACACCAGCTTCGATATCTTTGACCGCGTTGCCGCGGCGAACGCCAGCCGGAACATTCAGGCAGAAGCCAAATCACAGGAGAAGCAGATTGAATACCGCACCATCATCCGTAAAGAATCTAACTGTAATCTTTATGTTCCTCAGTCTGTTGCTGACGGGCTGCTCAGTCACACCTACGCCATCCGCGAATCAGCAATGCGTGCCGATCCCGGCATCACTGACACAGCCGGTGTTGGCTCCACTACCACCCGCCGACTGACATATTGCCAGGCAGCTGAGTGGATTGAGCCATTATTGAAAGCGCTGGATATAGCAAACGGGCAGTTGATGGATATCAGAAAAGCGGATGCAGAGCGAAACGGAAAACTGCAACCACGATAAGCGGGCAGTAAGGGAAATTGAACAACAACTGCAGGTGATGAAATGAAGCAATATGGCATTGAAGCAGAAAGAATCGGTGAAGTATCTATTGTCACTGTGAGTAATGGCAATCTTCATGCGACGGCAGAATGTATTGGACAGGTACGCCGTATGTCTGTCACAGGGCGTGGAAATGTCAGGCAGATAAAAACTATCGCAAAGATATTCCAGAAAACGATTAATGCATAACCCATCACAAAGCCTGCTCACTGAGTGGGCTTTTTAATTGGTTAAGGAGATAAACAAGATGGCTAAACCGGATTGGGGGATGCTACAGCAGCGGTTCCTCACCGAACATGCTAAATCAGGAATATCCCCGAAAGAGTGGTGTGAAGAGCAAGGGTTAAATTACTCGACCGCAAAGCGTTATATTAAGATTGCGAATTCGCAGAAAGTTAATGCGAATAAAGCTGCGAATGGAAATATTCGCAAAATTGAGAAGAAGCAACCTATATCAGCTGGTACACAAAATGCCGATGCGAATAATGTGCAGGAAGATGCGACGGAAAGCGCGGGTATATTAAAACCGCAGCATGAAACTTTTGCGCAGAACATTGCGCAGGGAATGCCCCAAAAAGAGGCTGCCATTTGCGCTGGCTACTCGCCTAGCAGGGCAGACACACAGGCTCCAATTTTATTAAAACGACCTGATGTTCGTCAGCGCATCAGGGAGCTGAGGCAGGAAGCTGCGCTGTTGGTCTCGTTCAATGCCAAAGATCTGGCTGACTTATCTTTCAAAGCCGCAAAGGATGCGCTTACGGATAAAAAAATTCGGGCAGGTTGCGCCTAACGTAAAAAATGCTGCGCAACTTACCGGGATAGATATGAGCACCAATAAGACGGAGGTCAATGTAGATCTGGTCGGATTAAGCTACGGCAAAGTCTGCATTGTTACACCGTCAACATGTCCGCCCGAAGCATGGGATGCGCACATGGAAAAACTGCGCACGGGAAAGGCGATAGCCCAACAATAATTGGTGGCGTCCTGTATTCATTCAGCAGCGATTGGGCTCCCGGTGTTCTTTATGACAAGCCGGTGGGTGATGTTCGCTGGCGTTGGATGTACGGGGGGCGAGGCGGCGGCAAATCAGTTGAGATTGCCAGAGCTCTGGTATTGTTGGGCGCTAATGAGTCAATGACGATCCTGTGCGCTCGTGAATTTCAGAATTCCATTAACGATTCTGTATTAGCGTTACTTGAATCGGAGATATACAACCTCGGACTGTCTCACTTCTACAAGGTGAAGAATAATGAGATTGAGGGGCTTAATGGCACCCGTTTTACATTCAAAGGTCTGCGCAACAACATAAACAGCATTAAGTCGATGCATGGCATCCGAATTTGTTGGGTTGAAGAAGCACAGACAGTTTCACAGGATAGCTGGGATATTCTTGGCCCGACAGTTCGTGCGAATAAATCAGAGGTGTGGGTATCGTATAATCCCCGCGAAGAAGAAGACCCCACATACAAATTGATGAAACGCCATGAGGCAGATCCTCCGGATGGTGGGGTAATCATACTCTGTGTGAATTACGGGGATAATATCTTTTTCCCAGATGTACTCCGGCATGAAATGGAGTACTGCAAGCGCGTTGACTATGAGGCGTATGAACACATCTGGCTGGGAATGCCACGGGCTATCAGTGAGGCAGTAATCTTCTCCGGGAAGTACCGCGAGGAAATGTTTTCTGATGATCTGTGGAAACAGGCAGACCGGCTTTTCTTCGGCGCTGACTTCGGTTTTGCCAACGACCCCAGCACATTGATCCGAAGTTTTATTATCGGGCGGACTCTGTACATTGAGTATGAGTCATATGGTGTCGGTGTTGAACTGGATGACTTGTGGAAGTTTTACGCGGGAAAAGACGGGGCAACAGCGGAACAGATACCATTATGGAAAGACGGAGACGACAAAAAATACCTAGGCATACCGGAATCCCGTAAATGGCCCATCCACGGCGATAACAGCCGACCTGAAACTATCAGTTATTTGTCTCGGCAGGGATTTAATATTGATTCCGCATCAAAATGGCCGGGTAGTGTTGAAGACGGGATAACTTACCTGAAGGGATTTGAACAGATTGTTATTCATCCTCGCTGTAAGCACATGCTTGAAGAGGCGCGACTCTATTCGTACAAGGTTGACCGGATGAGTGGGGATATACTCCCGGTGGTTGAAGATAAACACAATCACTGTTGGGATGCCGTCAGATACGGATTGGATGGTTACATAACCAGTCAGGGTGATCTTGGTGTATGGGCCTCTTTGGGTAAACGCTGAAACTGTCAAAAACAGGCACTTCATCCATTAATGTCCCTGAGATTAAAATCAAGATTTTCGTAACAATTAAACAACAAAAATACAGTGCGGAACAGCGGTATTAATCTGCTTCTTTTATGCTGTTCACTCTTATTTTTGCATCAACCTTGATCCGCTTATTCGGGTAACACCCATTATGTTAAACAGCCCTTCTTTTTAATAAATTATCGTGAGGATTAAATGTCCCGTAAAAAACGCCGTAACGGCGCAAAACAGCCCGTTAGAACCGGTGACGGGTATAATAACATCACGGCAAAAATGGGGACATCAACGCCCAATATTCAGTCAGGCGGCGTGTACGTCCCCGGGTACATAACCCGCGACAGAACCACGCTGGAATTTGCCTACCGGTCATCATTTCTGGTCGGTGCTGCAGTAGATGCTATTGCTGATGATATGACACGTAAAGGCGTCAGTATCAGCTCAAAACTTCCGCCCGGCTATAAGGGCCGTCTGGAAGACTTCTGGGATGAGGCAGCAATCTGGGACGGACTGAATGATGTTATCAAATGGTCGCGGCTTTATGGCGGCGCGGTGCTGGTTATCATGATTGATGGTCAGGACTTCTCGACGACACTGAATATTGAAACTATCAAAGAAGGGCAGTTCAAAGGCGTTATCGCACTTGACCGCTGGCAGTTAGAACCAAGCTACAGCGACCCGGTGACAGAATACGGACCAGATTACGGTAAGCCCAAATATTACCGCGTTATTACCAATCAGCACGGGCTTGAGAAATGGAATATCCACCATTCTCGGCTGATTCGTATGGACGGTGACAGTCTTCCGTATCAACAGTCTCTGACAGAGAACGGGTGGGGGATGTCTGTCGTTGAACGTATTTTTGAGCGCATTCAGGCATTCGATACTGCCACTGTTGGTACAACACAGTTAATTCATAAAGCTCACCTGCGAACCTATAGTATTGATGGACTGAGACAGGTGCTGGCAACTGGCGGAGATCTGGAAAAAGGGCTGATGAAGCATCTGGATATGATTCGGGAATTTCAGACCATAGAAGGGATGACCTTGATGGATTCCAAAGATGAGTTTGCCACTCACAGCTATTCCTTCTCAGGCATTGCTGACGTCATTCTCCGCTTTGCTGAACAGGTGTCCGGTGCGACAGGTATTCCGCTGGTGCGCCTGTTTGGTCAGTCACCGTCCGGATTCAGTACCGGTGACGGGGATCTGGAAAACTATTACAGCCGGGTTAACTCGTCACAGGAGCGTAAACTGCGCCGCCATATCCGGCGCCTGATGGATATCTCTTGGCGCTCGTTGTTCGGTAAGCCGTTGCCTGATGATTTCACATTCGTGTTTAACAAGCTGTGGGAAATGTCAGACACTGACCGGTCAACAATGGCGGGTAATGTTGCCACAGCACTGAGCACGCTGGTGGAGCGGGGAATAATGCCGATCCACGCTGCAATGAACGACCTGCGGAATATCGCTGATGTCACCGGTATCGGCGGGTCGATAACAGACAAGGATATTGAGGATGCGAAAGCCGAGTGGGAGACGGATGAATTTGAGACCGGCCCTGCGCCGTCGCTCGGAAATTCAGTATCAGAAAAGCCTACAGGCGATAGCAAACCAGATAAGCAAAATCGTCACTGGCTCATACGATGGTTCTGATGCCAGTTCAAAAACAGTTATCCGGATGCTTAACGAGTATTCCGGGGTACTGGATGACTGGTCGGCACTGACCGCCAATAAGATGTTTTTGCAGGTGGAGCGTGAAGAGTGGGGGCAATGGAAATCGGTATCGGAAAAAATATCTGAGGGGCTGCGTGATGTTATCGGCAATACCCCGGTAGGTCAGGTGACTCAGGATATCGTATACCGGCAGATCCAACTGATGAAATCCCTGCCTCTGGAAGCGGCTGAGCGGGTTAAGGACATTCAGGACAGAGCCATACAGGCTGTTATCAGCGGAGAGCGACCGGACGCACTGTACCAGATGATCATGGAGTCGGGGAATGTGGCAGCAGGCCGCGCCCGGATGATAGCCCGCACTGAGATTGGACGCGCTACCGGTGCGCTCACTCAGGCGCGGGCATTATCCATCGGCTCGGAAGGATACTGGTGGCGCATTGAAGGATCCGGAACCCGTCCGTCACACAAAAAGATGCGGGATAAGTTCGTGTACTGGCACAATCCGCCGACACTGGATGGACTGACAGGGCATGCCGGATGCCTCCCCAACTGCAAATGTTGGCAGGATGTCCATGTACCGGCAGCAAGAACATAACGGGTCGCAACAGCGGCCTTTTTTATTGCCCGCAATTCAGCAGGTAACCACATGAAATATTACTTTACCACCCGGCTGGGGGAAACCCGTTATCAACAGCCGGATGGCACTCTGTTGTGTAAAGACGTCCCGATTGCGCGGACAGGCACTCAGGTATATCTGCCCGAAGAGATTGATCTGGAGCCTGATGCCAGCGGTACGGTCACCGTGTACCGCACAGAGGATGAGGTCTTTTCCGAAGAGACTATCGCGAGCTTTGAAGGTGTGGCGGTCACTCTGGGGCATCCGGAGGACGCTGGTGGAAATATCGTTTTCGTTAACCCGTCCAACTATTCAGAACTGGCTCACGGACACATACAGAATGTCCGGCGCGGTACCGGCGATAAATCAGACCTGCTGATTGCAGATGTGTTGGTGAAGCGTCAGGAAGCTATAGACGCCATTACGCAGGGTCTGACTGAGGTCAGCTGTGGCTATGACGCACTGTATCAACAGATATCTCCCGGCAAAGGTAAACAGTATCAAATTACAGGTAACCACCTGGCAGTCGGACTTGAAAAAGGCCGGGCGGGCATTCGTTGTTCTATCGGGGATTCAGCCCCAATCACAAAGAGAAAGGAGAAGCCTGCTATGTCATGGCTTAAAAAAGCGCTTAACGCGATTAAAACCAAAGATGAAGCCGCGTTACAGCAGCTCATTGATGAAGCACCGGATATGCCGTCTGACGGGCTGAACTCAGTTCCCGGACACACTATCAACATCAACGTTCCGTCACAGGCTACCGCGCTCCCTGCGGAGAACCGGACGACTGCAGATAACGTCACCGCCGTGACTGAAAACAAAACCGGTGATGACGGTGCGCCGGAGTGGGCGAAAGCTATCCTTGCCCGTCTGGATAAACTGGAGGGTAAGACGGCTGATTCAATCCCTGATGACAGCACCCAGACCGGTGATGAAGATGCCGAAGAAGATAAAAAAGTAACAGGTGATGCCGCGTACCGCCGCGACATTATTTCTGCCGCTGAAATTATCTGCCCGGGGTTTAAGCCAACGGGTGATAAAGGACTGAAACGTCAGGCTCTGACTCATGCCATGCGTACCGGTGACAGCCTGAAAGCATTTGGTGTCAGTGATTTCAGTAAAGCCCCCAAAGCAACAGTTGATGCGGTATTTACGGCTGCAGCGGCACTGAACAGAGCAAAAAATCACATTGCCCCCCAGAATCAGGGTATTGCTACCACTGATGGCGCAATGAATACAAAGCATATGTCTCCGGCAGAACTAAACAAGATGTACGCCGAACACTGGAAAAATCGCAAATAAGGTAACTATCACATGGCAGGAACAGCATATTTAACCCGTATGCCGATTGGCATTAACGGGAGCATTACCCGTCCCCGCGACGCAACCGTTGAGCCGGTTACGCTTGATAATAAAAAACCATTCAACGGTTACGGTCTGGCGGGCAAGTACGCAGCGGATAAGTTTGTCCCGCTGGAAGATGGCGACACCATCGATAAGGTAAAAGGCATTCTGATCCGCCCGTATCCGATCACGTCTCTGAATGATTTGGCACACCTTGGCGTTGAAGCTAATCAGGTGGCAGATAACCTGAAACGTGGCTATATCTGCGTCACTGTGACGGCGGGCAATGCAACCACCGCGAAGAAAGGCGCACCGGTTTACATCCGTGTGGCTGGTGGCACAGAGAAAAGCCCTGTCGGCTCATTTGTGATGACCGCAGATGCCACACCAGAAAACACCCCTCAGTTACCGGGAGCCGAAATTACCGGACCGGGTGAAGCTGACGGCCGTATTGAAATCGCTTACAACATCTGAGGAAAACGGAATGTTTACAGTTGACAGAGCAACAATTGATTCCGCCGGTATCTTTTTAATCGGCGAACTGGAGCGCATGGATCAGACCATGAACCTGCCTCTGACGTCCATCAAGTGGACGCGTGACATGCCGATGCGCAGTGATATTTCTATCGCTGATGAAGTGTCATCCTTCACGAACACGGATTTTTCCAGTGTCGGTGGCGCGAACCCTAACGGTAAAAACTGGATGGGTAAAAAGGGGACGGCTATCCCGGGGATCGACATGAGTATCGACCCGACCCGTAATAACTTAACACCGTGGGCGCAGGAAGTGGGCTGGACGGTACTGGAACTGGCATCAGCTCAGCAGGTCGGGCGTCCGGTCGATACCCAGAAATACGAAGGGATGAAGCTCAAGTGGAACATGGATACCGATGAGCAGGTCTATATCGGTGATACGGAACTCGGTGTGCCGGGTCTGCTCAATCTCCCGGGCGTTATTCCTGTGGCAGCGGCAGCAGCATGGACCGCAACAACGGATCCGGATGTGATTGTACAGGACATTAACCTGGTACTGACTGACGGATGGGTACGTTCCGGTTATGCGGTATGCCCGGGTAAAATCGGTCTGGCGCCTGAATTGTTCGGTCTGCTGGCAAGCAAAAAGGTGTCTTCCGCCGGTAACATTTCCGTACTGGAGTACGTGAAAATCAACACCATTGCATTCCAGGAAAATGGTGAGCCGCTGGAAATTGTCTCCATGAAATTCGCGTCAAAACGCGGGGCAGGTGGCGCACACCGTATTGTTGCCTACACGCAGGATGAAAAATACGTCCGCTTCCCGATGGTGCCGTTACTGAATACCCCGCTGGAATATCGCGGCATGCAGCAGCTGACTGTGTACTACGGCAAGCTGGGTCAGGTGGAAACGCCGTACTCCAACACCATTTCCTATCTGGATATCCCTGCCGCCTAATGTGGCGGGGAAACCCGCCTTTCACGGAGTAACCACATGAAATATCTCGTTTCAAATGGTGCAACGCTCAGTTTTACTGACGGCACCCGGTTTGAATTAACGGCAGGCATTCACGACAGCACGGAGTTTCCCGTCCACATCACCGGGCACTGGGCGTTTTCTGCCTATGCAAAGCCGCTTGATGAGTCGGACATTCAGAAAGAAAAAGACAGCCGCGATATGACAGTAAAAGTCGGGGTGCTGGAAACCGAGCTGACTGAACTGAAAGCCGCGCTGACGGAGAAAGACAGCACAATTAACGATCTGAATGCCGAGCTGGCTGAACTGAAAGCGGCGCTGGCCAAACAGAATCCGGATAAAAAACAAGGGGCAGGTGATGGCAAAAAACAGTCTTCTGCCAACGGTTGATAAGTTCCGCTCGGATTTCCCTGAGTTTGCCAACACCGCTGTTTACCCTGACACCACTATCACCTTTTACCTCAGTCTTGCTGACACCGTATTAGACCAGGACAAACACGGCGATCAATTCATTTACCTCTCTGAATTATTCACAGCGCATTACGCAGAGCTGCGCGGAAAGGTCGCAGCAGGCGCAGCGGCCAGCGGCAGTGTGAATACATCAGGCGGTGGCGTGGTGTCGTCAAAGTCAGTGGATAAAGTCTCTGTCAGCTATGACACATCCGGCGTGGTCAATCCTGATGCCGGATTCTGGAATAACACCGGATACGGGCGGGAGTTTTATTACTGGTGGTCGATGTTCGGTGCCGGCGGGAGACAGTTGTTATGAGCGGCGTCCGGATCACACAAGATAATCTGGGGGCGCTCAGTAAAGCACTAAAGCGCCTGTCCGGGCTGGATGTGCTGGTGGGTATCCCGTCAGACAAGGCACAGCGTGATGATGGTGAATTTCTGAATAACGCTGAACTCGGGTATCTCCATTCGACCGGCGGCACGGTCAGTATCGGTGGCGCAGAAGTAACACTACCGCCGCGTCCGTTTCTCGATATGGGGATAGAAGACACGCAGGATGTTACCACTGACCATCTGAAAGCCGCTGCTGACTTTGCATTATCCGGTCAATTTGAGGCGGCGCAGCGTGAAATGGAACGGGCAGGAATGGTTGCCGCCAACGGAGCTAAAAAGGTGATCGGTGATGGCGACCGTCTGGCGCCATTGTCAGATAAGACCAAAGCAAAGCGGTTGATCAACGGGCAGGACATTAAGCCGTTATATGACACAGGGAGCCTGTTGCGTTCGATCACCTATGTGGTGAGAAATAAGGGGGAATAATGCCGTTACTCGATGTCAGTGACATTCTGTCAGATCCCGATTTTGCGGATACCTCTCTGGTGTGCCGCCGGAACAAACAG
This sequence comes from Morganella psychrotolerans, assembly GCF_001676055.1. Taxonomy (GTDB): domain Bacteria; phylum Pseudomonadota; class Gammaproteobacteria; order Enterobacterales; family Enterobacteriaceae; genus Morganella; species Morganella psychrotolerans_B. The sequence goes on from NZ_LZEX01000007.1 coordinate 46,873, forward strand.
GACAGGGATGATGACGGATTCAGTTCAAATTCACCCGGTAGTCATTCGGGTGAGGATATCCGCTTTTCCGGTGTTGTCACGGTTGATCGCTCACTGGAAGCCAGACGAATGGAGGCAGGGCAAGCCATCGGCGGGGCTATCCTCATTGTGACGTGTTTCCGCCTGACCCAGGGTAATGAAGACTATGATGCGGATGTGGTGACGTATCAGGGGCGACGGTACCGTGTAACGTTTGTTGACCCGTACACGGCCTACGGCGCCGGATTCATTCAGGCTCACTGTGAGCTGGTGGATTTTAACGGAGGACAGCCCGTTGAGTAATGACAGCAATCATCCCGGATACCTGACACCTGCCGGAAAGCCCGCAGATTATGACGAGGAATTAGAGCGTCAGATCAGCCGGTGGATACGGGCAGTATCCGGGTTGCCGCCAAAAATGGTATTACCCCGGTTCACGGAAGTGCAACCAAAAATACCGGAAGCCGGTACTGACTGGTGCGGGTTCGGAATTATGGATTTTCAGGACGAGCACAGCCCGGCGGCAGTACAGGCGGGTGAGCTGCACAATGAACAGTGGACCCATGAGCGGATTGAAATTCTGTGCTGCTTTTACGGGCGCAGGGGTCAGCACTTCGCTGCACAGTTCCGAGACGGAATGATGGTCAGTCAGAATAATGATGAACTGTCCCGCACCTGCCTGACATTCACTGAACACAGCCGGATACGTCCGGCACCGGAATTCATCAATAACCAGTGGGTAAGACGTTACGACATCACCGTGACACTGCGCCGTAAAGTCGTCCGCGAATACGGCATCAAAACACTCACCGACGCCTCTGTAACATTTTTCGGAGAATAATCTATGCAGGGATTACCTGTTTCCAACATCGTCAATGTGACGGTGAATATGGCTGCGCGTGCTGCACAGTCCCGCAACTTCGGGTCCCTGCTGATCCTCGGTGCGGGTGACGTGATTGATGCACACGAACGCATCCGGCAGTACAAAACCGCCGATGAGATTCTGGCTGACTTCGGCATGAACTCACCGGAATACAAAGCGGCTCAGCTCTATTACTCACAATCACCGCGCCCGGTGGATTGCTTTGTCGGGAAGTGGAACAAAACAGCCACGACAGCCACATTGCGCGGTGCCATTCTGACTAAATCAGAGCAGGCGACCGGTAACTTCAGTACGATTGCCGACGGCTCTTTCGATATCAGTATTGCCGGTAAGGTGGTCAAAGTGACCGGCGTGGATCTGACGGCAGAAACCAATCTGAACGGCGTGGCTGAACGTGTGGCTGAAAAGCTGACTGATGCGCGGGTGGTGTGGACCGGTGAACGCTTCACTATCACACTGACGAAAGCCGGGGAAATCGGTTATCCGGCAACGGCAGCGGAAGGGTCATACCTCGGCGGGCTGATGAAACTGGATGAAAATGCCGGTGGTCTGATTGTCGCACCACAGGCAGCAGAAACCGCACCGGAAGCCGTGGCAGTCATGGCTGATATCTCCGGTGGCTGGTACGGTCTGGTTATCGCTGACGACAGCCTGAAAGATGAAGATGTACTGGCGGTGGCTGATTTTATCGAATCAGAATCCCTGTCCCGTATTTATGGGCACACCGTGATGAAAACCACGGTACTGGATGCAGATGTTGATACCGATATCGGTTCAAAGCTGAAAGCCGGTAACTATTCCCGCACATTCTGGCAGTACACCTCAGGCAAACCGTATGCAGCAGCTTCACTGTTCGGTCGTATGTTTACCGTTAACTTTAACGGCAACAACACCACGATCACCCTGAAATTCAAACAAGAGCCGACCGTTACGGCGGAAACCCTGAAAATCTCGCAGGCAGCGGCGGTTAACACCAAAAGCGGCAACGTGTTTGTGAAGTACAACAACGACACAGCGATCATTCAGGAAGGAGTGATGGCTAACGGTGACTTCATTGATGAACGCCACGGTCTGGACTGGTTGCAGAACTACGTGCAGAACAACCTGTTTAACCTGCTGTATACCCGGACAACCAAAATCCCGCAAACCGATGAAGGTGTGACATCACTGCTCACCAACGTAGAACAATCTCTCGACCAGGCGATAACAAACGGGTTGGTGGGACCGGGTATCTGGGGCGGTGACCCGTTCGGGGCGCTGAGCACCGGCGATATGCTGACAAAAGGCAGTTATGTCTATGCACCGCCGGTGTCCACACAGGCACAATCAGACCGTGAAGCCCGTAAGGCTCCGGTTATCCAGTGTGCCATTAAACTCGCCGGAGCAATCCACTACAGCGACATTATCATTAACGTGAACCGGTAAGGTGAACCATGTCTACATATTCTTTTATGGATGTATCCGCCTCTATCGTCGGGGTGGGCGGCCTGTTTGAGCTTGGCTATGGTGCAGGAGTCTCCGAAGAGGGGATCACCACATCAATGGTGGAAGATAAAAACACCATGACTATCGGCGCGGATGGCGAGGTTATGCACTCCCTTCATGCCGGAAAGGGCGGTACAGTCACCGTGGTGTTACTGAAAACCAGCCCGACCAACGCCAAACTGAGCATGATGTACAACCTGCAGTCTGCATCCTCAGCAACGTGGGGAAACAATGTTATCACTATCCGTAACAAGGTCAGCAATGACGTTACCGTATGCCGCTCAGTGGCATTTAAGCGCATCCCTGACTGGCAGAACGCCAAAACAGGGAACACCGTATCGTGGGTCTTTGACTGCGGTAAAACTGACACTCTGCTGGGGACGTTCTGATGGAATTTACAATTAAAGGTAATACCTACCGCACCGGGAAACTGAATGCTTTTTCACAACAGGATCTGGCGTTTGCACTGGTGCCGGCATTCGGGGCAGTGGCGCCTTTACTGAAAGGTGAATGGGCTGACCTGGGAAAAGAAAAGCTCGCTGAAATACTGCCGGATATTCTTCCGGTACTCACATCTGCAGTTCGTGCCCTGGGTAAAAAAGAACGTGAAGAGATCAACAGTATCTGTCTGAACGTGGTCAGCCGTAAATCTGGTGATACATGGTCACAAATTTATTCCGGCGGCACGCTGATGTATGACGATATCAACGGTATCGACCTGTTCCAGATTGTCGGTTACGTGATTAAGGACTCCCTCGGCAGTTTTTTTCCCGAACTACCCGCGACAGACAAGCCGGTCTGACAAGCAGCATTGAACTGGAGACATTACCCGGAGGCCGCTATTACCTGATGCGGCCTGTTGGTAAGGGGATGTGCCGGTATGAATCACTGCTTGACGGTACGCTGGCACTCGCCGATATCGCCCTGATGAATGACTATCTCGATGTTGAAGCCGAAAACGAAGCCACGATAGAAAGGTACAAAAATGAGCAACGCTGAAACACTCAGAGACTTTCTGGTCTCGCTCGGCTTTGATGTTGATGAATCCGGATCTAAAAAGTTTTCAGCCGTACTCGGTGCGGTCACATCAAAGGCGTTAAAAGCCGGTGCGGCGGTTGAAGGTGCCGCTGCTGCTATTGTCGGATTTACGGCACAGATAGCGAATGGTCTGGATAAACTGTACTGGCAGTCTCAGCGTACCGGTGCAACCGCAAATAATCTCCGGTCGATGGGGTATGCCGTCAAACAGGCTGGCGGGGATGTTAACGGGTTCAGTCAGTCAGTCGAACGGCTGGCTTCTTTTCTGCGCAATAATCCGGGTGGTGAAGGATTCCTGAAAAACATGGGGATCCAGACGCGGGACGCTAACGGCAATCTGCGTGATACCGCGTCATTGGTTGCTCTGCTGGGCGACCGGCTGGCAAAAATGCCGATGTACCGGGCGAATCAGTTCGCGAATATGCTCGGGATTGATGAAAATACGCTGATGGCGATGCGCCGTGGCATTCATGGTTATTCATCCGAATACGCCATGATGATGAAAGCCATCGGGTTTGACCCGGACACGGCAGCAAAGCAGGGGAATGCGTTTACCACGCAGTTTTCAAAACTGACGGCGGCAATGGGGATCGGTAAAGACAAAATCGGCGGTGAACTGGCACGGGTGCTGACTCCCAGCATTGCGCGGTTTACCAAACTGCTTCTTGATAACTTTCCGATGATCGAAAAAATCATCCTCGCCGTCTGCAATGCCATATTAAGACTGTCGGACATACTCGGGCACATGGTTTACCGGGCGGTAAAGGGTATTCGTGACCTTGTCGGCTGGTGGGACAGACTGGAGGGCAGCAGTAAAGGGCTGATAAAAACATTTGGTCTGATTTTGGTTGCCTGGTGGGCGCTGAATAAAGGCTTTCTGACCTCTCCTGTGGGGCTGATGATTGCCGCGCTGGCCGCGTTATTCCTGCTCTGGGATGATTACGAAACGTGGAAAGAGGGCGGGAAATCCGCTATCGACTGGTCACAGTGGGAAGGCACCATTGAGTCAGTCAAAAAGACATTCAGCGATGTCTGGGGATACCTTCAGGACATCATAAAATCAGTCGGCGGATGGGAAACTATCTTCTGGGGATTTGCTTTGTTCCTGGGCGGAAAATGGCTGTTCAGTATCCTCGCAAGTGTCACTCGTGTGGGGGCGTCGCTGGCGTTACTTGCCGGATGGCCGGGGCTGATTATCGCAGGAATGGTCGGTTTACTGTACTACCATCAGAAACTACTGGACCAGATGGACTTCGGTAAAATGGGGGAAATGACCGGTGAACTGGTGGGGCATATCACAGAGCTGAAAAAAGCCGTTAAGGAATACCAGGCAACCGACAGCCTGACCACGAAAGCCGGTATTGTGCTTGAGCAGGCAGGGGGTGTTCTTCCGATCCCGTTCGCCAGTCAGATTGGTACGTTTATGCGCAACGGCACGGTTGATGCCGCGCTGCAAAAATTAGGCTTCGGCTCAAATGGCGGCGCAGATTACTCCGGTATGGAAGGTGCTGATCGCGGAGTACGAAATAACAACCCGCTGAATATGAATTTTGCAAAACAGCGTGGCGCCCGGAAAGAATCAAAAGGCGCATTTGCAGTGTATAACACGGCGTATGAAGGACTGCGCGGTAATGCCCGTCAGCTGATGATGTATTTTAACGGCACCTCGGATGCCGCCGGGCGTAAAAAACTGCAGACTATCCGGGATATTGTTCAGTTATGGGCGCCGAAAGGACACGGTAAAAATGACCCGGTTGCATACGCAAAGCGTGTTTCTGATGAAATGGGGATCGGTATCAATGACAAACTCGATCTCAATGATACCGAAGTCATGTATGCGCTTATTCGCGCTATGTCTGTGGTGGAAAACTCAGGTCAGTTCCCGTACCCGAAAGAACTGGTGACGGCCGCTATTACTGGTGCACCGGATCCGACCGCAACTCAACGCGGCGGTGGCATCAATACCGGCGGCGGGATAATGGAAACGGCTGTTGCGGGCTTTAATGACATGAAGAAAAAGACCTCATTCCTGCCACAACAGTTAGTGAAAAACGACTGGCGAAACACCAGCGGAGTAGCATTCAGTCCGGTCACCAATATCAGTATTACCGGTGTTTCAGACCCGCAGGAAGTGGCACGGCTTACCGGTGACACGGTCGGGCGTAATAACCAGATACTGGTGCGTAATCTTGAATCGAAGGTGGACTGATGGATATTTTATCAACCCTGTTTTCTCAGGGATCACGAAAAATAGAGATGATCGTCCCCAGCGTGGTTATCTCGGAAAAGCACTCGGACAGCTCAGAAATTACCGAGCACCCGGTACAGGTTCCCGGCGGTGAGGGTTTCACCGTCAGTGACCACACGTTTGACCGTCCGGCAGAAGTAACGATGGAAATCGGCTTTTCCGGCGGCGGGTCCCTGCTCGACGGATTCGATACGTCCACCATGTTTGATATCTCAACGGGGCTGAAACTCGGCAGCAGCCCCCGTGAGATTTATCAGCAACTGCTTGACCTGAAAGCCACCAGACAGCCGTTTGATGTCATTACCGGCAAGCGTGATTACAAAAATATGCTGATCCGGGCAATTGAGGTGACGACAGACGGCACCAGTGAAAATGTACTGATGGCGGTTCTGACGCTCCGTCAGGTGATCATTGTTGAGACGAAAAGCAAACAGGTAGCCCCGCTGGAGAATCAGAAAATACCGGAAGCAACAGGTGGTACGGAGGACAAGGGGACCGTTACACCAAAGCCGGTGAATGAAAGCATATTGAGCAGTATCGGCGGGAGCCTGAGTACGTTGTTTAATCCATCGGGAAATTGAAAATGATGAATATTGTTGAGATACCTGTATCCGCTAAAAACCAGCAGTTTGATATCCGGCTCAGCGGGAAATATTACCGTATGCGGCTGGTATACCGGGAATTTTGCGGGTGGGTTGTTGACATAATGAGCCGGACAGGTGAGATGATCCTGACGGGAATCCCCCTTGTCAGTGGCGTGGATATTCTGGAGCCGTACCGGTATATGGGGTTTAGCGGGCCATTGTTTTTTGTTTGTGATGAAACAGACGGCGAATTATCTCACCGCGACTTCGGACGGGCAAATAAACTGTATCACCTGCAGTCGCAGCAGCAATAAACAAGGGGGCGTCATGTCGAAAAACTGGCTCCGTGAATGTCAGATTATTGTAGCGGATGAGCAGGGTGACGGGATCGACCTGTCAGAACTGCGGGTGACATTTAATATTACCCGTCCGAATACGGCGTATCCGGCTACCGCGATAGTGAAAGTGTTCAACCTGAACAAAGAGACAGAAAACAAACTTCGCCAATATGAATTTAAACAGATTGTGATCGTGGCGGGCTATAAAGATAACAGCAGCCAGATCTTTTCCGGGCAAATTCAGTACACCTATTCGGGGCGTGAGAATGCGACAGATACCTATGTGGTTATCCAGTCAGCGGAAGGTGATCAGGCGTATAACGAGGCGGTAGTGTCTCAGACAATAGCCTCAGGTTACACGCAGGATATTGTTGATAAAGCCCTGATGAAAGACATCGGAAAGTACGGAATTTTTGTCGGGCTGCGCGGAGAGCAGGATAAAACCATTGCCCCGCGCGGCAAAGTGTTGTTCGGCATGCACCGGGACGAAATGACCTCCTTTGCAAAGCAGAATAAAGCGGACTGGCGCTATTCGGGAAACAGCATTGAGGTGGTTCCGAAAGATAATTATATCAATGAAATCATCCTGCATTACGATTCCGGCCTTATCGGTACGCCGGAACAAACCATCGGGGGCGGGATCAATGTGATGTGCATGATTAACCCCGATATCAAACCGGGTACGCTAATCCATCTGGATAACGCGGGTATCAATCTAGCCGGGCTGTCGAATAAAGAAATCGGTATGACCGGCAGCCATGAAGGTTCTGTTGAGCAACCGTCACCGCTGGATATTGACGGGGATTATAAGGTTATCAATGTGAGTTACTTCGGTGATACGCGGGGAAACTCCTGGTACCAGCAACTGATCTGTATCGCACGTACCGGTGAAACACTGTTAAATCAGTCTGCGTTGCAGGCAATGGCGGTAGAACCATGATTTCAAATGATGAACGTGTAGGGCGCCCTGAGGCGCCTTTTTTATTGCTGAAAGAAAACATTATGTCCGGTCTGTTTGTAGCGCTGCCGTGCATTATTCAGTCCTTTGATCCGGACGCTGTGACGGTAGAAGTGCAACCGGCTATTAAGTGGCGGGTTACTGAGGACGGCACAGAAAAAACAGTACCGCTGCCCTTGCTGGTGGATGTGCCGGTTGTTTTCCCGCGCGGTGGTGGCGCTACCCTGACATTCCCGATTGCTCAGGGTGATGAATGCCTGGTGGTTTTTGCTGACCGCTGCATTGATTACTGGTGGCAGTCCGGCGGTGTGCAGGAGGCGGTAGATCCGCGCAAGCATAATTTATCTGACGGGTTTGCCTTTGTCGGCCCGCAGTCACAAGCGACCAAAATCAGCAATATCAGCACGTCAGCAGTACAGTTGCGCAGTGATGACGGCAGTACCTATTTTCAGTTATCACCCGCTGATCAGAAGATAAAAATTGTTGCTCCGGGTGGTTTTGAGGTAGTAGCACCTAAATCTGAGTTCTCAGACCAGGTCGTGGTGAACGGATTACTGACCTTCCTCAACGGTATGGCAGGCTCTGCGAAAAAAGGGGTTGCCGCTGTTATTACAGGAACGGTGCAGTTTGTGGGCGGGTTGTTCTCGAACGGAAAAGATATCAGTGATGGTCATACTCATTCCGGCGTCCGTAGCGGGGATGATGATTCAGGAGGTGTCAATTGAAGTACCGGAAAGAGGATAACGGCGATTACACCTTTGGTCTGAACCAGTTTAGCGAAAACACACCGGAGACGGTCGCTATGGCGGTCAGAAGCCGCTTGCAGCTCTGGCTTGAAGAATGGTTTCTTGATGATCGGGAAGGGACTCCGCATGCACAAAAAGGGCTGGGTAAAAATCCTGCTCAGGGGTATGCGCTGGCAGTCAAAGAACGGATCAGCAGCACACCGGGCGTTACCGGAATAACCGCGTTCGGGCTGGATTTAAACACCTCAGTCCGGAAAGTCACTATCACGGCCACCATTAACACACTGTACGGCGAAACCCGCATTGTAAGTGAGGGATAATGTTAAATATCGACACGGTCGGGCTTGCGCCGGTAATCACCGAACAGGGGATCAATGCGCCAGATTACCCGACGATACTCAGCCGGCTGAAAGAATTGTTCCTGCAAATTTACGGTAGTGATGTTTACATTGAGCCGGACAGTAAAGACGGGCAGATGCTGGCTATTTATGCGTTGGCGATTCAGGATGCGAACAACGCGGCTATAACGGCCTATAACTCATTCAGCCCGTCCACATCCACAGGGCAGGCATTATCTAATAACGTGGCAATTAACGGACTGACCCGCAACGCACAGTCAAATTCTGCCGTGGATGTCGTGGTCACCGGTCAGGTCGGAACCGTCATCATAAACGGGATGGTTCGTGATACCGCCGGTAATACCTGGTCGTTGCCGGATTCGGTTGTGATCGGGACGCACGGAAATATCACCGTCACTGCAGTATGTCAGAAGCCCGGGGCGATTATTGCGCTGCCGGGAGAGGTAAATCAGATAGGTACCCCGACACGCGGGTGGCAGTCGGTCACGAATACAGCAACAGCTACCGCAGGGCGCAGTGTGGAAGCAGACGGTAATTTGCGTATACGCCGCCGTAAATCTGTTGCTCTGCCGTCCCGTACTGTATTGGATGGTGTGATTGGTTCTGTCAGTCAGCTTACAGGTGTCGCCCGGCTGACCGCATTTGAGAACGACACAGCGGCAACCGGTGTGCACGGGATCCCCTCACACTCAATCGCCCTGATTGTTGACGGTGGGGATGCAAAAAGTATCGCAGAAGTGATCGCCCTGAAAAAAACACCCGGTACCGGCACGTTCGGTAATGTGGAGGTGAATGTAACCAATACGTTCGGTGTTACATTGCCGGTCCGTTTCAGTCGTCCGGAAAGTGTGCCGGTCTTTGTCAGGATCACCATTGAGGCATTTGAGGGATACACCACGCTGGTGGGGGACAAAATCCGTAAAGCAGTCATGGGTTACCTCAATGATTTGGATATTGGTACCGATATCTACAGGACTAAATTATTTTCCCCGGCAAACTTACAGGCGGATCCGGAGGGCGGGACATTTTATATCTCCCGGCTGGAAATTGGTTTGTCTGCAGGTAATGTTGCTGAAAATAACATTTTGCTGAAATATCACCAGTTCGCAACGTGCGGCACTGACAATGTGGAGATAGTGACAGCATGAGAGACTATTTAAGTCTTATCACGTCACAGCACCGGCCCGCAGATAAATTCGTCAGTCACATTAACCTCATCACCAAATCACTGTCAGAAATAACCCGCTTTTCTCTGGATCTGAATAAATACTTTTCACTTGATGACGCAATTGGCGTTCAGCTCGATGTTGTCGGGGAATGGGTGGGGATTTCACGGTACGTCAGCACACCGATAACCGGCGTGTATTTCTCACCGGATGCAGAGAGTATCGGCTTTGATGAGGGAATGTGGAAGCGGGAATTTGACGCTGACAGCGGATTTACCGAGCTGGATGATGAGACGTACCGGACGATCATTCGGGTGAAGATAAAAGCCAACCACTGGGACGGAACATCCGAATCTCTGGTGGAAATCTATCGCTCCCTGCTGCCGGGTAAAGACACCCGGATATTTTTTATCGATAACATGAATATGACGATGGATGTATTCATAACCGGATCGGTTGTCGATGAAGTGACCAAATCAATTATTAAACAGGGCTATCTCGGCGTGAAGCCGGAGGGTGTTCGCGTTAATCAGTATTACATCAACTCTGTACCGAAATCACCAATCTTTGGTTTCGATATCTCCAATGACTATATCGCCGGTTTTGATAACGGCGGGTTCGCAGTCGAATTGTAAGAGGTCTTATGGCTAAGAATGAATTTTTACCTTTCGGTACAGCCGAAGGGGCAAATGTGCTCGCTGCTCCGGAATATGAAAATCTGGCAGCCCGACACAACGGGTTCACCAGTGGTGTGGCTAAATCAAAAGAGCTGAATAAAGTCTGGCGTCAGGCGTCGGTGATGGCTTCTGTATTGGCGCAGTTCATTGTCGATACTGACAAAAAAGACTTACTGGATGACGGTGACGCGCCCGCGGTAAAAAACCGCCTGGTCTCTGCCATGAAAGAGGCATTTAAAGGTGAGATGCCGGCAGTACCGAAAACAGTTCAGACAACAGGCGACTCTGCAGATGATGTCATGAGTCAAAAAGCAGTAACAGAGGCGCTGGGTAAAAAAGCCCCGTCGAATGTCGCAGACGGTAAGCTCTCCAAAGACCAGAACGGCGCAGATATCCAGGACAAGACGAAGTTTATTGAAAACCTTGGTTTGGGAGAGGCGGCTAAAAGTGGGCTGAAGCAGACGACCGGTACGTCGAAAACAGATGTGATGAGTCAGGATGGTGTGACAAAGCTCGGCAATACAAAACTTGATAAAACAGGGGGAACAGTTGACGGTGTCGTTACCGTAAATCGTGATGGCGCGGCTGTTGTTATTACAGCTAAGACCGAAGGAGCGTCAGTACGATATGAATTGAAAGATAGCGACGGCACTGTTATTGGCTATCTCGGTACGCCAAGTAATGATCCTGCCAGCCCCCTGGTGCTCAGAAGTAGCAGGGGTAGCGTTACTTTCTCATTATCTGATGGTGCGTCATTCACCAATGGTAAAAGGAATTTGACCACTGACGATCAAAGCACGGCATTAATTGCACCCAGCGGGTGGATTAAGGATAAGACTACGGGGTTAATTACGCAGTGGATGTTAGTTGATACAACGACAGGAACGGCCGGTCAGACCTTCAACTTTCCGACCCAATTCCCTACTTCACTTCTGTCGCTATCGACATCTCTTCGGTCAGTTGCGAACGGGTATGGTGCGATAGCGTGGCAGTCTGTAAGTAATTCAAGTGTCACACTTGTAAATGTCAGCTCAAACACTGGCGCATCTAAAGCCTATATCGTGGCAATGGGGTATTAATATGTATCGTTTCGATCCTGTTAAGTGTGTTTTTTACTCACATGAGTTAAAAGAAGAATATTTAAAGGCAGGTAACTGGCCTGAAACTGGTACAGATATCAGTGATGATGAAAGAGCTGGATTCATGCAGAAATTTGGCTTTATTGTTGGCGCTGACGAAAAAGGCAATCCGGTGTGGATGCCTGAGCCTCCGCCAACACATGAGCAACTTGTTGAAATGGCAGAGCAGAAAAAGCAATATCTGATTGCCAAAGTCCAGACGGAAACCCAGATACTGCAAACAAAACTCGCTCTCGGTCGTATCAAAGAAGATGAAAAGGCGCTGTTAAACGCCTGGCTGGATTATCTGGATGAACTGGAAGCGGTAGATGTATCGACCGCCTCCGATATCATCTGGCCAGTTAATCCCAAGAATCTTTCTATTTGATAGAGATTTGTTATATCTATTTTAAATCATTTCTATTTTCTTTTAGGTATTTGTTTACTAACCACTCCATTCCTTTGATGCTTAAATGTCCGGTGTCATGATACATTGGATACCCCATTGCGAATGGAGTGTATTCATCGTTAACCTTTAACAGATAAGATGGGTCTATAACCATTACATTTTTTTTTAGATTGAGCAATTTTTTTTTATTTTATTCATTGCCTCATCTACATCATCAGATAATTCAAACTTAGATGATATAGAACATGTTTTTCTTATGATGCATTTTGCAGAGTTTAATTTAAACTCAGGGAGCTGCCCCATAATAAATACAGATTTAGCGTGATTTGAAAAAAATGAAATCATCTCTTCTGGATACTTGGTTTTATATGATGACTCTTTGGAATCACGCACCCATCTGTTTGATAGGATAACAATATCATATTTATTTTTTTCCACAGTATCTTTTATTATTTTTCTGAAATTTAGACAGACATCAGGATTTTCTCCATCTTTTTTAATTGTGATAGATGGATAACATGAGGATGTACTTAATTGCCTGACTTTAATGCCGGCATCTTTTGCTAATTTATCTACAAATGGACCATAGTGGCCAGCTGTAGAGTCACCAATAAAGAGAGCTATTTTTTTTAGACTTCTTATCACCGATAAAACAATTTGATAATCGCTCTGTATATTTTATATTTTTTTCTTTCATACTGCTAGCATGGCACCAACCAGTATCTAGGTCTGCATAAGCTACATTGACCCTATTGGCAACGATATCATCATTAAGTTCATTACCGGTGAATCGATATAAAAATCCATTTGTTAATTGAGATGCGAAATATAAAAAAACCCCGGTTAATATAAATGTAAAGTTAAAGATGAAAAATGACCTTTTAAAATCAAAGCTTGATCTTCTTATGGGGTTTTCTAATAAATTAAAACTAAGGTAGGACAATATAACTGTTGTTAATAGAATTAAAATAATAACCCATGATGTCAGCTCTATATTTAAATAATTTATTATGGCAATGATAGGCCAGTGCCATAAGTATATACTAAATGATAGTAAACCTAATTTTGCAATAGGCTTCACGCCCAGAGCCTTAGAAAAAAAAATTATTATTATATCCTGAACCACCTAATAAGACTAAGCATGCCCCAATAGATGGTATTAATGACCAAAAACCAGGGAAAATATCAGTGTCATTTATATAAGTAGATGATGCTATAATTATGGTTAAACCGATTAAAACTATATATTTTGAATTGTAGTATCGTATTTTTTCATGATTTGCTTGCAATATTGCTAACATTGATCCAAGTAAGATTCCTCCAGACCTTGTTGGTAGCATATAATAGGAAAATGACTGATCATTTATGGACACAATATGTGAAAGTAAGAATGATAAAATTGTCACGGCGATCGCGACTATTTCAAATGATTTGTTTTTTATAAACTTCGCTAACAAAAATAGTATCAATGGCCATATAAAATAATATTGTTCCTCTACTGATAATGACCACATATGTAACAATGGTAATTCATCTGATGATGCTGAAAAATAACTTGATGTTATCGAATAGAAAAATAAGTTTGCTGAATAAATTGCAGTGTAAAAATAACTTTCAATTAAGTTATTGAAATCATCAGGTAGCAGAAAGAAATACGCAACGATTACGGTAGTTGTTGCAACAATAAAAACAGATGGTATTATTCTCTTTATTCTTCGATTAAAAAAAAGATGTTATGCTAAATTTGTTTTCTGATATGGATTTTAATATAATTCCAGTTATTAAATACCCTGAAATGACAAAGAATACATCAACACCGACAAATCCACCGCTAAATATGGAGATTTTAAGGTGGTATGCAAAGACAAGAAAAACAGCTATAGCCCTTAATCCATCAATATCCGATCTATATCTAATTGCCATTGTTGATTTATATCTCTTATTAAGCCCTATGTTTTTCTGTATCATACCATGTTCACCGGTATGCTGTTATCTATATGGCGTGTGAGTGTCAACGATTTACCAGCTAGGGGAATAGAAGTAACTTGTGATATTTCGTTGATAATCTTCATTATATTATATCCTTACCCCTTGTAACCGATTGTTTTATATAGAGTGTTATTATTAATTATATGTTGAAAATAACAGATAACGTCTTGAAATCACTAACATAAGCAATGAATTTAAAATCCCTCGGCTGTAAGGCTGTGCGGGTTCAAGTCCCGCTCTGGGCACCATATAAAACTCAGTTGAATATCAACGGGTTAGAGTTAAAAGAGAGCCACCCTAGCGGTGGCTTTTTTGTGCCTGAAATCACACTTCGCTTTTGTTTCGCTATTAACTTTCGCTATTATTCTGCTCGTTTTTATCTGTTTCTTGCCCTCCGACCACCGGAACAACACTAATTTTTCTGTCATATCTGGCTGTCTGAGTGATATTTTTATGACCGGAAATCATCTGTTTTTCTGACAACGAACCATCCAGATCTGAGATCCCTTTTGCTTTCAAATCGTGAAATGTGAAGTTGAAATTTAAGTGCGGAAACTTTTCCGTTGCTGCCTCTTTTGCTTTTTGCCACCGGCTGTTAAATCCATCCCGTGTATATCCCGAACCTCTTGATTGGTGTAAAACATAGATACTGCTGATACCTGAGTTAAGGGGCAGGGAATCACTAAGATTAATTACAGCACGCAGGTGGATCCAGGATAAATTAAAAGGCCTGACTCCGGTTGAATATCGGAATCAGGCCTTACAAGCCGCTTAACTAAAAGAGTCCAACTTTATGGGGGTATTTCACGAAGGAGCCTCTTTCTTTAATAAATCAATCAGATGGGCTTAGCTACAATCTGACCGGACTGCTCGGCTTTTTTCTTAGCCAGCAGGAAACGCTGAAGCATTTCATTCTTCTGTGCCTTGATAGCATCGTAGTCAATTTTAGCGTTCATCTCAGTTTTCCGTTCGTATAACATGACAAGCTCCTTCTATGTGTGCTTTCAGGCTCCCGGCATACCGTCTTACAGGTTTATTGTACATACGGCGCAACCCCTCACTGTATGCCCGGAAAGCCAACACTTGGATACCCTCAGACTCAGCGATCCTGAGAATGATGTCAATCAATGTCCGGTACAGATAAAGTGCATTAGACGCAGTAAGATCCGGTGCTTTCAACCACCGTCTGCCCGCGTTCATTTCAGCGATCCTTACAACATTATTTTCGGATTTTTTACGCCACACGCAGCAGCATAGCGGGCTAATGTCTCGACCGTTGCTTTTTCGGCATTACGCTCTGTCCGTGATACCGCCGCAGGTGTGATCCCCAGACGTGCAGCAACCTGTGAGCTGGTCAGCCCGGCAGAACAGCGCCATGACAGCAACTGTTCTCTGATTCGTTCCGCCCGCAGCTCTGCTTCATAAATCGCGTTAACTTCCGGGTCGGATAAAATGTCTTCGCGGGCCTGTGCCCACGGAATGGATTTTTTACTCATCGTTCAGCATCTCCTCTAACCGTCGTGCAGCGGCAGTTAACATGGATGAAGGGAGTCTCGCGGTACTTTTGGCAAAGATTTTCAGGACAAAAATCCGCTTTCCCTTTTGATACACATAGATCGCACGCCCAATATCACCGGCTTTCGCCCGCAATTCAAAGAAACCGTCCCTGATGGGCTTTGTATCCGGTTCCCGGAGTGATGTGCCGTGTGCAGCGAGCTTATCAATCTGTCGGGTCATTTTAGCCCGCAACGGGGCAGGTAACACCTGTAATTCCTGTAGTGCATCCTCGTGGATCTCAATCTCAAACATCGTCATCCCTCCGTATACCAATAAGATAGATGAAAAAACGACCACATGCAAGAGTGAAATAAACTTGTAAGTTTAATCAATTTATTGGTGATTATTGAAATAGCGTGACTAACTATTGTAATTGCCCGCAATTTAAAGAAACGGTTACTGACGGGGTCTGTGTCCGGTTCACGGCGTGATGTGCCGTGTGCAGCACGTTAATCAATTTTTCCGGGGCCGACAGGCATTGAGCAGAGCATCTCAAATAAAATATGTGGTTCGTTATCTATTTTTTGGATAAAAAACCTTGTTTATATCTTATTTTAAGATTTAATGAAGTTAAGTTTCAGTTTTAGGCAGGTAAATTAATCAATCTGATATAAAGGAGCGGTTATGCACAAGACGATACTTATCCCGATTGACCTGAATACAGGTGCATTATCACCAAATGTAATTTCTGAAGTAAATGATTATGCCAGGGACAAAAATGTTCAATTCCATTTTGTTACTGTGATTTTACCGTCAGAGCAGCTTTTTGATTATGGGCTGACATTCCCTGTTATGACAGATAATGCAAAATCTGAAGACCAGCGCATTAAACTTTTATTAGAGAAACTTGAAACAATTACTGATAAGTTTGATGTGCCGAAAAATCAAATTTCCACCGGTGTGCTGCTCGGCAGCCCTGCAGAAGCAATTATTGAAAATGCAGAAAAAATCAAAGCTGACCTTATCATTATCGGGTCAAAAAATCCGACACTGAAAAGTCGTCTCCTTGGTTCAACAGCATCTGCCCTGATTCATTACGCAAATATTTCAGTACTTGTTGTCCGGTAAATACAAGCCCGTTAAATCGGGCTTTTTTACCTTTTACATCAATGTGCCACGTCCGTTATTATTTAGAATAACGGCAATAAATGTGGACAGATAATGATGGTGTTTATTGATACTCTCTCTGTGCGGAAGGAGGCCCCAGGTAGTTTCATGCTAAATAATCAATGTATTCCCGCAATTTCCGCAAATAAATCGCTCCGGTGAGTATTTAGTCGCAAGCATGTGAGATAAGGGGGCAATTTGTCGTTTTGAATAACAGCAAGGGCAGAAATAGTGCTCATTTGTCGTTTCATCCGATTTTTCTTTACTGACATAAACTAAAGTACCGGATCTCAGTATAAGAGGTTCGTAATGCGCTTCATTGGTATTAAATTCATTGTGATAGCGTACTTTTAACTCAAAGGTGATTGCTTTTTCTTCAAATGAATTAAGTGTCTGAACAAGTAACAGTGCATTATCTCTGCATGCAATCCCGTTACGCAGTAAATGGGTGTATACCACTTTTACATCATCAAGTGTTTTAGCATCTGATAAAGCAGAAATTAGCTTAAGCATTTCATTATGCAGTTCTGTTGATTTTTCTTTTTCGGTATTCATTAAATGACTTTCTCCGGTGTAATAGTGGATATATTAGCGGATTTTTTCTTTCTGACGAGAGTACAAACACGTATACCTTACCGGATAGGCGCATTCTTAATAGGTCACGGTTCTTCAGTTCTCCGTGTTATTATGTTATCGGACATAGTGGTTGTAAATCAACGAAATATATATCTTTATGGTTTGTCGTTTGTTTTTCATTGCGCTATAAAATATTGAAAATATTATTGCTGTTTAAGCTAAAATATTATCTGGTAAGGATGAAGCAGGCAGGCGGCGACTACGACTGACAGTAAACAAATTATTGTCGATATTGTACATAAACAGTGCAGGTGTAACGTGTTCATAAAGATATAATTACCTGATCTTATTGTATCGGAGTCAGGGCGACATAGTAAATAAACCAGAGTTATCTACTGTTAACTATCGATACTAAAAGATATAACTAATAGAATGAAAATGTTATGCGCGCTATTTAAGAAAAGAATAATACAACGTATTAGTGTATGATTACTGGTCGGAATTTAATTTAAATATATGGAAATATAAGGTCAGAGGTATTTTATGGATAATGTATCGTCACAGAATGTTCAGATTCATGAATTTGTGGAGCGGTTAAAAACTATTTCGGGACAACAGTTTTTACGTTATCTGAATGAGAAAAAGATTAAAACAACGTGTCAGATGTGCGGGCATAATGGAAGACAGGTTATTGATGAAACCAATTATACCACAGCGCAGGATCGCCTCGATAACAGAGAACCACACACATTTGTTACCTTTTTTTATCACACTCCGGGGATCCCCGTAGACAGTAAAAATAATTATTATTACCGGTTAACGTGTGATAACTGCGGCTTTATTACACAGCATAGCACCAAATATGTATTAAGATGGCTGGATGAAAAAAATCATTTTGAACAACAGCTGGCGCAGGCTATGCAAACAGAGCAGACAGAAGAGAAATCAAAAAGAGTGACAAAAAAACGTGCCTGCCGGTGAAACTGAAGAATAATTGATTTTTTAGCTGAACACCGGATAGTTTTTATAGGTGTTCAGCCCTGTTTTGTTTCACAGATACAATCATGTTGATTTACTCATCATCTTCTTGCAATTTAACCAGAATGTTATGATTTTTTAGAACTTTACTTTGAGCGGCTGACAGGGTTATATGTTATACGCAGAAATACCTGTAATAAAAATAAACGGAGGAATGTATGGAAGATGGTTTAATGGTGATTGCCGTATTAGCATTGATTGCTTCAGTTGTCGGAGTGATAAAGCCTTCTTTGGTAGGAATGAAGAGCCGGCTTGGAGCCGTTATTGGCTATGCGATTATTTTTATTATATTTTTAGTTCCGGCATTAATCTTATCACCTGATGGATATTTCCTGAAATAAAAAATCATTATTTATCGTTATTCAGACATTGTTCAGACATTGTGGAGATAATTTGATTTAGTGTAAATAAGGTAAAGTTAGCTCCTGTCATATTGACCCTTACCTTAGGTCAACGTTTATAGTTAATTCCATCAACCAGATATTAAATACAAAGGAATTAATGATGAAAAAGACACTTCTTATTACTGCACTTCTCTCCGGTTTTATTACATTTGGTGCGGTAGCATCAAACCCAATCGTATTGAGTGGCGATATGCATGCAGTCAGCACGCCGGTACAAAAAGAATTGGGTGACTCAATGATGCGTATGCATGACGACATGGCAAAAACACTTTCTGAACAAAATGCGGATATTGCGTTTACTGAAGGAATGATTGCACATCATAAAGGTGCCGTTGAGATGGCAAAAATAGAATTAAAATACGGTTCTGATGCACAAATGAGAAAGTTGGCTCAGCAGATTATAGATTCTCAGGGGCCGGAAATAAAACAAATGCAGGATTGGCTGGATAAAAATAAGCCTGCTAAGAAATAATATAATCAATAATGTCGCTGCATAATGATATATCACTATGCAGCGATTTTTTATTTACAATCTCCTGCCTCTTTACCATTTATGTGGTATCAAAGTGCTATTCAGATCGCAAAAAAAACATTATAGCAGCGTGAAATCTCTCCGGTTTATAGACAATTAAATAGCATCTGCGTATTACATGGTTTGTATTAAAAACTGACTCATACAACGGAATGACTGAGTGTAATAATAAAGGATGTATTATGACAGATCCGGCAATTACGGCATTTCTTACAGAACGTAAAACAGGGTGGCTGGAAAGAAAACTCAGGGGGGTAACAAATCAAGCAGATATTGATGCATTAAGGCAATACGGAGAAGTCCTTTTTTCTTTGGCTCAGTGGTTACCGCGTGCGGCAGTACGTGCCGGTCAGATATCTCTTTCAACTCATCCGTGCACATTTACACATCCTTCGGCGCGCCAAAACAGCATGGGTATTGCCGGTAATAACAAGGTTACCGCTGTTATTGCGCAGGCAAAACAAGAGAATGACGGTTTTCTTCGTTCCGGTAATATACAGACAGAGCCTGATGCGTTGGGTAATGCCGCTGCGCTGGATATATACAGGTTTTTGATGCTGAAAATGCAGGATAACCGCACATTGTTGACTCATATCGATGAAGAAAGTCCGTTGGCAAAATCACTTCTCAGTCACGGAGATTACCATGTATTGCGCAACGATTTTTTGCGGGTGATTACCGAAAGAAAACAAGCAATTACCAGTTCAAAAATAAAACAGGTTTATTTTCCTGTTTTTGATAATACAGCCGGAGATAATTACCATTTACTTTCTGTTTTGACTCCCTCTGGTCTGTTATTTGAGTTGCGCAGACGTATCGAATTTATCCTGTGGTCAGCGGGAAATAAGACAGAAAAGAACAAACATCAAAATAACGAACGAAATACTGAATCATTCCGGACTATTTATAGCATCACTGTTATCCGGTTTGGTGGAAGTAAGCCTCAGAATATTTCCGTACTTAATAATGACAATGCAGGTAAAGCCTGTCTGTTATTATCCGTTCCTCCCGGATTTAAATGTCAGGAGATACAAAATAGTGCCTGCTGATTATATTTTATTACGTCATATTCGTGTTCATAATGCAAATGCGTTATCCGGGCCATTCACTGTTGGTTTTCCGGCAGTAACCGCCTGGATGGGATTTGTACATGCACTGGAGAGAAAACTGTCCGATATCGGGTTTCCTTTTATCCGGTTGAGTTACACGGGTGTTATCTGCCACAGTTGTAATTTACAGATTTATAAATCTCCCGAAGATATAACCTATTGTATTATCGGAAAAGGAAAACCATTAAATAGAAATGGCAGAATGGCTTCATTTATTGAAGAAGCCCGGTGCAACCTGAATGTGTCCTTATTTATTTCTTATGATAATAAAAATATAGATAAGGTTCAGTTACAGAACATTGTTTATGATTTATTACTGACCATGAAAATAGCCGGCGGTGATATTTTGTCTGCATCAGTTCCGGTTATCGGTATATTACCGGACAATGGCCGGGACAATAATCGCCTGCTGCGCAAAATGATGCCCGGTTACGCGTTACTTGAGCGCCGTGACCTGATGTCGGATGCGATGAATCGCGGGGACGATGCAATGGATGCATTGCTCAATTATATCGCGGTCACCCGTGAGTATATCGGAGAGAAAAATGGCAAAGGAAAAAAAAAGTATCAGTGGCACAGCCGGCGTAAAGCGCCGGGGTGGATAATCCCTGTTGTAACTGGTTTTCATGGTATTTCTCCACCGGGAAATGCGGAAAATCAGCGGGCAGAGGACGCCCCTCATCGCTTTGCCGAGAGTGTTGTGACACTGGGTGAGTTCAGGAGGGTTGATAAATTACGCCATCCTGCTGATATGTGGTGGGAATATTCTTATCAAAAAGAAAAGAATCTTTATCTGTGTCAACAGGTCAGTTCTTGTTTTTCTGGTCAGGGAGAACAGCGATGAATGAACACAGGGATGTTGTCTCCGTTTTATCATTTGAAAAAAAGCTGGTGCCGTCTGATGGTATTTTTTATGGCACAAGCCAGCAAAGGGCAGATTCAGTTACTCCGCTGAAATTACAGGAAAAATCAGTTCGGGGAACCTTGTCGTTCCGGCAGAAAAAAAACTCAGAAAGCCGGTTACCGGGGGCTGATAAATATATGGGGAAACCCAATTTACAAACCGTGGACACCTGTGCGCTGGGGCCGGAGCAGGATACTCTGCTATTTCGGTTTACCCTGAAAGTGATCGGCGGGCTTCAGTATCCCTCGGCGTGTAACAATGCTGTTTTCAGGCAGCGCTATGAAAAAGTGGCAGCGGGCTATCTGGCGAGGGAAAAGTGCAGGGAGCAGGGGCGCCGCTATGCACTCAATATTGCGAATGCCCGTTTTCTGTGGCGTAACCGGGTGGGCGCTGAACATATTGAAGTGACGGTTAGTGTCCTCAATAAAGGGCGGGAGCAGCAGTGGCTTTTTGATGCTTACACATACAGTATCCGTGATTTTAACCAGCGGGATGCTGATATCAGTACGCTGGGTGAAAAAATAGCACAAGCGCTCAGCGGTGATAAAGGCGCATTGTTGCTTGAAATTTCAGCCCGTGTTCAGTCGGGAAAAGGACAGACGGTGTATCCGAGTGGTGAGCTGATACTGAATAAAGGAAAAGGAACGAAAAGTAAGGTGCTTTATCATATTGACGGAACAGCGGCGATGCATTCACAAAAATTGGCAATGCACTGCGTTCTGTCGATACCTGGTATCCCGCGTATTCTGATCCGCTGAACAGTGCCGGCGCAATTGCCGTCGAGCCGTTTGGCGCGGTGACTCACCTGGGGATGGTTTTTCGTCCGCCCGGTTCCGGACAGGATTTCTATACTCTTTTTTATAAGTGGGTGTACGGGGAATTATTACAGGAAAATGAGGAGCATTATGTCGTTGCGGTATTGATCCGCGGTGGGGTATTTGGTGAGGGGGATAAATAAAACAGCATATGAATTATTATCAGACTATCACTATATTACCTGAGGCGACCGTCTCTCCGGTATTTATCCGGCAAAAAGTCTGGCAGCGGATACATATTGCGCTGGCGGATAATAAAATAGCGGAAAACAGCAGTGCCATTGCTGTGGCATTTCCTGATTACAGCAGCCTGGAGCCCTCGCCGGGGTTCCGGTTGAGGTTGCTGGCAATAAAATATGATGAATTGATAAAACTGAATATTGCAGGACGATTAACAGGGATATCGGGTTATATTGCAATCAGCCCTGTATTACCTGTACCGGAGCAGAATATACCGGTCAGTTATATCCGTGAGCATGTAAAAGGGCGGTTACGTATTTACAAGGATATGCGGTCCAAAGCGGAACGACGGGCAGTACACACCGGGCAATCATTGGCAACATGCCTGGCCGAACTGGAAAAATCCATGCCCTGTGCCCGTGCGTCGCTGCCGTTTATCCGGACAGAATCAAACTCAGGACAGAAATCACATTGTCCGTTTCCGTTATTTATCCGCCGGTTGTTTTTCAGTTCGCCGCAACAGGGGGAATTTACCTGCTACGGACTGAGCCATAAGCGTGCTGTGCTTTCTGCTGTTGCGACTGTGCCGCATTTCTGATGATGTTTACTGCCACTCAGGCAGCTTAGAAATAATTATGATAGAGAGGTTATTTACTGCCATGCAGGCAGCTCATTCTCATCAGGTTATATACCCTTATTCATTCAAACTGCAGGTTCGTTGGCTACACTCAACCAGCCGGGTCACATACTAATGTATGCTCCCCGTCTGTTTTCCCTTGCCGCCTTCCTGCATCTTGAATGACGTTGGGTATATGTGTTAATACAGCCGGTAAAAACAAAACGTCCTTGTTATTGACAACGACAAGGACGTTTTTGTTATTTATTCAGCCGGTGAGGCATAAATTTCCGGAAGAGGCGGAGGGCTGTGAGGATCCGGGCTGACAATAAAGGTTACATCGGTGGAGAAACGACGCTTTGGTGTCAGTTCCCAGACAACCCGTAATGAAAACTCACCACTTTCGGTAGGTTTTCCATACAGTGTACTGGTTTTTTCATTAAAATTCAGTCCGATGCTGCTTTGAAAATAAATACCAAGGACACTGACGTGTCTGCCGTCATGCAGCGTTGCTGTGACCGGAGAGTTAAATGGTTCATTCTGACGGGCACGTGCGACTTCTACCCTGATTGTCGGGCGGGCTGGTGCCGGTGGCATCAGGGGATCGGCCTGTGTGTCACTATGGGCCGTCATGATATCAGCAGGATCCGCAGGCGGGAGACTGATATGTTCCGGACCCGGTTCCTTTTCCTTTTCTGGTTCAGTAGCCGGTTTTCTGTCCTTTGTTACATCTTTAAAGACAGGGCCGGTAGGTGTTGTTGCGGGGTTATTTGTGTTTTTACCGGATGTTTTTCCTGCTGCGAGTAATGCAGCCAGCCCCCAGGGTTTAGGATCGGCGGCGTCTGTATCATCTGCAAACAACCAGTTCTCTGTTGGCAGGTTATTGTCCTGTTGTTTGGTTGCCGGTGGCAGGCTATTGAACAGTATGGTTGCGGTCGGCTCTGGTTGTACCGGCGTTGCGGGGAAATCTGATGATGGTTTGTTCTGTGAATCTGCGCCGGTATCGGCGTCATCAAATAACCATGCACCGCTGCGCAATGTATCCTGTGTCGTTTGTGATCCGCCTGCAGGGAGATCGCCGATAGCGGGGGTATCTGAGTCATCAGTATCAAGGTCGTCAAATAGCCAGCTATGATTTTTCAGCTGACCGGGTTTTTCTGTCGGTTCTGATAACTCAGGGAAGAGGGATTTATCAGAGAATACCGAGGTCATATGGTCAGCGACGTGATTTTCTGTATTGTCTTCCGCCGGTAGTGTGACAGCCCCGACAGAGGCATTGTACGGCGTTATTTCCTGCTCTGACGGGGATTCACTTTGTACCGCTTCCGCTATTACAGTGGAATTCACAGGTTCGTTTTGCGGCACGACCGGCGAGCCGGAAAAACTGAAGATATCACTGAGCACAGCCGTTACCGGTTGCGCTGGTTTGTCGGCGGATCCCGTTACTGTGTCTTCAACCGGTTCTGCAACGGTTTCATTCAGTGCGGCCTGCGGTTGTTCAGTCATTTCATCTTGTTTTACCGCCGGTTCTGAGAATGCCCCCAATGGCGGCAGATCAGTGTCATCACTGTCCGTGTCTTCAAATAACCAGCTGTGATTTTTCAGCGGATCGGTTTTTTCTGCCGGTTCTGCGAATTCAGGGAAGAGGGATTTATCACTAAAAATCGACGCGATGTGATCGGCAACTTTTGCTGCGCTATCTTCGGCGGTCTCTTCTGCGGTCTCTTCTGTATGGTCTTCAACCGGCATTGTCATTACATCGGCAGGACGCTCACGTTGTACCGCTTCCGCTATTACAGTGGAATTCACAGGTTCGCTCTGCGGCACGACTGGTGTGCCGGAAAAACTGAAGATATCACTGAGCACAGCCGTTACCGGTTGCGCTGGTTTATCGGCGGATCCCGTTACTGTGTCTTCAACCGGTTCTGCAACGGTTTCATTCAGTGCGGCCTGCGGTTGTTCTGTAATGTCATCTTGTTTTACCGCTGGTTCTGAGAATACGCCCAATGGCGGCAGATCAGTGTCATCACTGTCCGTGTCTTCAAATAACCAGCTGTGGTTTTTCAGCGGATCGGTTTTTTCTGCGGGTTCTGCGAATTCAGGGAAGAGGGATTTATCACTAAAAATCGACGCGATATGATCGGCAACTTTTGCTGCGCTATCTTCGGCGGTCTCTTCTGCGGTTTCTTCTGTATGGTCTTCAACCGGCATTGTCATTGCATCGGCAGGACGCTCACGTTGTGCAGCTTCTGCTATTACCGGAAAGTTTACCGGCTCGCTTTGCGGCACGACCGGTGTGCCGGAAAAACTGAATATATCACTGAGCACAGCCGTTACCGGTTGCGCCGGTTTGTCGGCGGATCCCGTTACTGTGTCTTCAACCGGTTCTGCAACGGTTTCTTTCAGTGCGGCCTGCGGTTGTTCTGTCATTTCATCTTGTTTTACCGCCGGTTCTGAGAATGCCCCTAATGGCGGCAGATCAGTGTCATCACTGTCCGTGTCTTCAAATAACCAGCTGTGATTTTTCAGCGGATCGGTTTTTTCTGCCGGTTCTGCGAATTCAGGGAAGAGGGATTTATCACTAAAAATCGACGCGATATGAT
>NZ_LZEX01000008.1 GCF_001676055.1 Morganella psychrotolerans
ACAGAATTTGCCTGGCGGCACTAGCGCGGTGGTCCCACCTGACCCCATGCCGAACTCAGAAGTGAAACGCCGTAGCGCCGATGGTAGTGTGGGGTCTCCCCATGTGAGAGTAGGGAACCGCCAGGTTTTACATTAAGTGAGGATGCACAATTGCATCAGTCACGCAGAGATACGCGGAGCGGTAGTTCAGTTGGTTAGAATACCTGCCTGTCACGCAGGGGGTCGCGGGTTCGAGTCCCGTCCGTTCCGCCAACAAACATTAACCCCGATAGGAAACTATCGGGGTTTTTTGTTTTGTATGAAATAAATTCACCTTGAGGTTTTGCTCTCGACATTATAACGGTTTTTCGTTATTTTTAGATGTCCGGATGTCCAAAATAACAAGGAGAATGACCCGCCATGCCAATCCGTATTCCTGATGAACTTCCCGCAGTGACTGATCTTCGTGATGAAAATATCTTTGTAATGACGTCTTCGCGGGCGCAGTTTCAGGATATCCGGCCGCTGAAAGTCTTGTTTTTAAATCTGATGCCGAAAAAAATAGAAACAGAGCTGCAATTTCTGCGGTTACTGTCAAACACGCCGCTTCAGGTGGATATTCAACTACTCCGTATCAGTCATCACGAATCCAAAAATACACCAAAAGCGCATTTGGATGCCTTTTATTGTGATTTTGAGGAGATCAGGGAACAGAATTTTGACGGATTAGTTATCACTGGCGCACCACTCGGATTGGTTGATTTTAATGATGTTAATTACTGGCCGGAGCTTGATGAAATAATTCGTTGGTCACAAACGCATGTTACATCAACACTTTTTGTTTGCTGGGCTGTGCAGGCGGGACTGAATGCCTTATACAATATTCCTAAACAGACATTGAGCGAAAAACTCTCAGGCGTATACCGTCACACCACTCTGATGCCGCATGCGTTGCTGACCCGCGGGTTTGACGGGCAATTTTTTGCTCCGCACTCCCGTAATGCCGATTTTCCGGAATCAATGATCCGTGATTATACCGATCTTGATATTCTTGCGGCCTCAGAAGAGGCTGGTGCGTATTTATTTGCCAGTAAAGATAAGCGACAGGTCTATGTTACCGGACATGCAGAATATGATGCCGATACATTAGCGAATGAATATTGGCGGGATACGGATGCCGGGTTAGCACCGGAGTTGCCGGTAAATTATTTTCCGGGGGACGACCCGCAGCAAACACCCGTCTCCAGCTGGCGCGGACACGGGCATCTTCTCTACTCTAACTGGCTGAATTATTGCGTTTATCAGATAACGCCATTTGATCTGAGTACCATGAACCCGACCAGTGATTAAACTGAAAATGCCACC
The DNA here is from genome assembly GCF_001676055.1 of Morganella psychrotolerans. Taxonomy (GTDB): domain Bacteria; phylum Pseudomonadota; class Gammaproteobacteria; order Enterobacterales; family Enterobacteriaceae; genus Morganella; species Morganella psychrotolerans_B. The sequence goes on from NZ_LZEX01000008.1 coordinate 1,345, forward strand.
ATTGCGGTGGCAAAAAACAGATGAGTTGAATAATCAGGCTGTTGCACCGGCAACGGCTTGTGCAGCCAGAGTTGTAATACGCGCATAGTCACCATCACGGATAGCATCCGCAGGCACCAGCCAGGAGCCGCCGACACACAGCACACTGCTGAGTGCGAGATAATCACGATAGTTACTCAGACTGATCCCGCCTGTCGGGCAGAACCGGATATGCGAAAATGGACCCGCTATTGCTTTCAGGGCGCTGACACCGCCGTTAGCCTCTGCCGGGAAAAATTTAAAGTTATCCAGCCCGTAACTCATGCCGGTCATTAACTCTGATACTGTTGAAATGCCCGGGATCAGCGGAATCGGTCCGTTCACAGCCGCTTGCAGCAGGGCATCCGTCAGGCCCGGGCTGATAGCAAACTGCGCACCTGCTGCGGTAACCGCTTTTAATTGTTCCGGATTAGTCACAGTACCAGCGCCGACAATCGCTTCCGGCACTTCCTGTGCGATAGCGCGTATTGCATCAATGGCACAGCTGGTGCGTAATGTTACTTCAAGAACACGCACGCCTCCTGCGATCAGCGCGCGGGCCAGCGGCACAGCCTGGTGCAGTTCATCGATCACAATAACAGGCACAACGGGTCCTGCGGTTAAGATTGAGTTTGCACTTATTTTCCAGTTATTCATTGTTACTCTCACTTTTATCATCAAATCTAAAAAAGGCTCAGAAACGGATACAGCAGGCACCTTCTTCCGCACCGGACAGTTGTGTGCGCAATGCGCGGAATAATTCACGGCCGGTTCCTTCGTGTTCAGCACTGAGATCTGGCTGCTCTGCGTCACGGGCGGCTAAAATAGTCTCATCAACAAGCAATGTCAGTTCGCCGGTCTGTCCGTTGACCCGGACAAGGTCACCTTCACGGATTTTTGCCAACAACCCGCCGGTACAGGCTTCAGGTGTCACATGGATAGCAGAAGGTACTTTGCCTGATGCACCGGATAAGCGCCCGTCAGTAACAAGTGCCACGTTATAGCCTTTATCCATCAATACACCCAGTGGCGGCATCAGTTTATGCAGTTCCGGCATTCCGTTTGCCTGCGGGCCCTGGAAACGAACCACCACAACACAATCCTTATTCAGCAGCCCGGCTTCAAAGGCGGGAACGATGTCATGCTGGCTGTTAAAAACCATGGCGGGTGCTTCAATTACCTGATTAGCCGACGGTACAGCGGACGTTTTCATCACGGCGCGCCCCAGGTTTCCGTTCAGTACCTTGGTGCCGCCATGAGACGAAAACGGGGTGCGTCCCTGCGCGATAACACTGTTATCCGGGGAATTGATCGCGCCTTCGCGCCATCTCAGTTCCCCGTTATCCAGCCACGGCTCCTGTGTATAGCGGGATAAACCAAATCCTGCGACAGTATGGACATCTTCATGCAGCAGACCCAGACTGAGTAATTCGCGGATAATCAGTTGTAATCCGCCGGCGGCATGGAATTGATTAATATCAGCGGGGCCATTCGGATAGATGCGACTGAGCAGCGGCACAATATCTGACAGCTCAGAAAAATCGTCCCAGTTAATGATAATACCGGCAGCGGCAGCGATTGCGACCAGATGCATGGTCAGATTGGTAGACCCGCCGGTTGCCAGCAGACCAACAATGCCGTTTATAATTACTTTCTCATCCACCAACTGACCAACCGGCAGATAATTACCGCTGTTTTCCGTAAAGCGGACAACCTGCTGCGTTGCGGCATCAGTCAGTGCACTACGCAGCGGTGAATCAGGCTGGATAAAGGACGACCCCGGCAGATGCAGCCCCATGATTTCCATCATCATCTGGTTAGAATTGGCGGTGCCATAAAAGGTACAGGTTCCGGCTGAATGATAAGACGCCGCTTCTGCATCAAGCAGAGCCCGGCGATCAGCTTTTCCTTCAGCAAATAACTGGCGCACCCGTACTTTTTCTTTATTCGGCAGACCGCTGGTCATAGGACCGGCAGGAATAAAAACAGACGGCAGATGCCCGAAAGAGAGCGCTGCCATCATCATTCCCGGAACAATTTTATCGCAGATCCCTAAGTACAGTGCGCCATCAAACATATTATGGGATAAACCGATAGCGGCTGACATGGCAATCACATCGCGGCTCAGCAGCGACAACTCCATACCATCCTGACCCTGAGTAACACCATCACACATTGCCGGAACGCCACCTGCCACCTGACCAATTGCTCCGGCACGGTGCAGTGCTGCTCTGATTTGTTCCGGATACTGTTCATACGGTTTATGTGCGGACAACATATCATTATAGGCGGTGATAATTGCGATATCGTTATGTGCCATATTGCGCAGCTGTTGTTTCTCTTCCGGCTGGCAGGCGGCAAAACCATGAGCCAGATTTCCGCAGGCTAACTGAGCACGGTGAACTGTTTTACTGCGCGCGGTGCTGATTTTTTTCAGATAACGGGCGCGGGATAAGCGCGAACGCTCAGTAATACGGGCGGTGATATCTGAAAGGCGCTGATGAACCGGCGGATAAGCAGAATGTGTCATGGTATTGGCTCCCGGCTGGGTATCTGCCGCAGTGTTTCAACGTCGGCAGTATCATTAATATGCGTGTTACCGGTAACATTTACACAGACCAACGGGTACTTGCAACTGTTCGGCGCAATTCATACCGGGAAATATGATCGACCTCAAATTTTAGCTGAAACGAGAAAGCTTCCGGTGCAGATCGAATAACCGGGAAAATCCGGTTGTGCGGGTTTGTTGCAGGCATCAACATGAAAAACGCTCAGGTTGGTCTTTGATATCCTCAGTAAAAGCTGTGTTATTATAGACGTTCAGACGTCTGTTTAAATCAGGGTAATACGGAGTGGAGTCAGAACATGGATAATAAATTCAGCGAATTAAAAGAAACACTCACCAGGCGGATCCTTATTCTGGATGGTGCCATGGGGACAATGATCCAGCGTTATGCACTGAATGAAGCTGGTTACCGGGGAGAACGTTTCGCTGACTGGCCTGTGGATCTGAAAGGCAATAATGATCTTTTATCCCTCACTCAGCCGGATATTATCCGTGAAATCCATCTTGCCTACCTTGAGGCCGGTGCCGATATCATTGAAACTAATAGTTTTAATTCCACTGTTATTTCAATGGCGGACTATCAGATGGAATCTCTGTCTGATGAAATCAATGAAGCGGCGGCAAAACTGGCGCGTGAGTGCGCCGACGAATGGACGCGAAAAACGCCGGAGAAACCCCGCTATGTTGCGGGTATCCTGGGGCCGACCAACAGAACCGCTTCTATTTCCCCTGATGTGAATGATCCCGCTTACCGCAATGTTTCCTATGATGCACTGGTTGATGCCTATCGCAGCTCTGTGCGGGCATTAGTTCGTGGCGGTGCTGACATCATTATGATCGAAACTATTTTCGATACACTCAATGCCAAAGCGGCAATTTATGCGGTAGAAACTGAATTTGAAGCGCTGGGTATCAAACTGCCGGTAATGCTTTCCGGCACCATTACGGATGCGTCAGGGCGGACACTGACCGGACAGACAACCGAAGCGTTTTATAACTCCATGCGCCATATACGCCCGCTCTCTTTCGGGCTTAACTGCGCCCTGGGTCCGGCAGAACTGCGCCAGTATGTTGCGGAACTTTCACGGATAGCGGAGTGTTGTGTCAGTACGCACCCCAATGCCGGTCTGCCGAATGCGTTCGGCGGGTACGACCTGGATGCGGCAAACATGGCGGAGTATATCCGCGAGTGGGCGCAGTCCGGGCTGCTGAATATTGTCGGCGGTTGTTGCGGAACAACGCCTGAACATATCCGTGCGATTGCGCAGGCCGTTGCGGATATCGCGCCGCGTGTTCTGCCGGAACGCCCTGTTGCCTGCCGCCTGGCGGGTCTTGAACCGCTGACAATTGATAAAAACTCACTGTTTGTGAATGTGGGCGAGCGGACAAACATTACCGGCTCTGCCCGTTTCAAACGGCTGATTAAGGCAGGGGACTATCAGGAAGCGCTGGCTGTTGCGCGCAGCCAGGTGGAAAACGGCGCACAGATTATTGATATCAATATGGATGAGGGCATGCTGGATTCGCAGGCGGCGATGGTGCGCTTTCTCAATATGGTGTCCGGTGAGCCGGATATTGCCCGTGTGCCGGTTATGATTGACTCCTCTAAATGGGAGGTGATTGAGGCGGGACTGAAATGCGTCCAGGGCAAAGGTATTGTGAATTCTATCTCTCTTAAAGAGGGGGAAGCCGTTTTTATTGATCATGCCAAAAAAGTGCTGCGCTATGGCGCCGCTGTGATTGTGATGGCATTTGATGAAACCGGGCAGGCGGATACCCGTCAGCGCAAAGTGGAAATTTGTCAGCGCGCCTACCGCATCCTGACAGAGAAGGTCGGTTTTCCGCCGGAAGATATTATTTTTGACCCGAATATTTTTGCAGTGGCAACGGGGATCTCTGAGCACAATAACTATGCGGTTGATTTTATTGAAGCCTGTAAGGAGATCAAAGCTACATTACCCCATGCCATGATTTCCGGCGGGGTATCGAATGTCTCTTTCTCTTTTCGCGGCAACGACCCGGTGCGTGAAGCTATCCACGCCGTATTCCTCTATTACGCCATCCGCAATGGAATGGACATGGGGATCGTCAATGCCGGGCAACTGGCGATTTATGATGATTTACCGCCCGCACTGCGTGATGCCGTCGAAGATGTTGTTCTGAACCGCAATGATGAGGCAACAGAACGTCTGCTGGCGCTGGCAGAGGAATTCCGTGACAGCAAAGGGGATGAAATTGCACCGCAACTGGCGGAATGGCGCGGATGGGAAGTGGAAAAACGGCTGGAATATGCGCTGGTAAAAGGGATCACCGAATTTATTATTGAGGATACCGAAGAGAGCCGTCAGCGTGCCGCAACCCCGGTGGAAGTGATAGAAGGTCCTCTGATGAACGGTATGAATGTTGTCGGTGACCTGTTCAGTGAAGGTAAAATGTTTCTGCCGCAGGTGGTGAAATCAGCCAGGGTGATGAAACAGGCGGTTGCTTATCTTGAGCCATATATTAAGGCATCAAAAACCAGTGGCAGCAGTGCCGGTAAGGTTCTGCTGGCAACCGTGAAAGGCGATGTTCATGACATCGGCAAAAATATCGTCGGCGTGGTGCTGCAGTGCAATAACTATGAAATTATTGATCTCGGCGTTATGGTGCCGTGCGAAACCATCCTGCGCACGGCAATTGAAGAGAAAGTCGATATTATCGGCTTGTCCGGGCTTATCACTCCGTCTCTTGATGAAATGGTGCATGTGGCGAAGGAGATGGAGCGTCAGGGCTTTACTCTTCCGTTACTGATTGGCGGGGCGACGACATCCAAAGCACACACTGCCGTAAAGATTGAACCTAATTACAGCGGTGCCGTAACTTATGTCCAGAACGCCTCGCGCACTGTGGGTGTGGTGGCAGCGTTACTGTCAGATAAACAGCGGGATGAATTTGTTGCCCGCACCCGCAGAGAGTATGAAGTGGTCCGCGATCAGTATGCCCGCCGTCAGCCGCGTTCGGCTCCGGTGACACTGGCACAGGCGCGGGAAAATGCAGTGGCGGTTGATTGGAGCAACTATACGCCGCCGCGTCCGCAATTTGCCGGGGTAAAATCAGTCAGCGCGCCGATCTCTGTTTTGCGCCGCTATATTGACTGGACGCCGTTCTTTATGACCTGGTCACTCGCCGGAAAATACCCGCGTATAATGGAAGATGACGTGGTCGGGGAAGAAGCAACGCGTTTATTTCAGGATGCAAATGCGATGCTGGATGAGCTGGACCGCTCCGGCACACTGACTCCGCGCGGCGTTGTCGGGATCTTCCCGGCAAACCGCATTGGCGATGATATTGCGGTGTACCGGGATGAATTGCGTGAGGAAATCCTGCTGTACAGTTGTCATCTGCGCCAACAGACACAAAAGAAAGATAACTTCCCGAATGCCTGTCTGGCGGATTTTGTCGCACCTGCGGGCACACCTGATTACCTCGGTGCTTTTGCGGTGACCGGCGGGCTTGAGGAAGATCAATTAGCCGCCGGGTTTGAAGCCGCTCATGATGATTACAATAAAATCATGGTAAAAGCACTCTCAGATCGCCTGGCGGAAGCATTCGCTGAATATCTGCATGAGCAGGTGCGCAAAACAATCTGGGGTTACAGTCCGGATGAAGACCTGGATAACGACGCCATGATCCGTGAAAATTATCAGGGGATCCGTCCGGCGCCGGGTTATCCGGCATGTCCTGAGCATACGGAAAAAAGTAAAATCTGGGATTTACTGGATGTTGAGTCCCGTACCGGTATGCGTCTGACAGAGTCTTATGCTATGTGGCCGGGCGCGTCAGTTTCCGGCTGGTATTTCAGCCATCCGCAAAGTAAATATTTTGCTGTCGCACAGATTCAGAAAGATCAGATTGAAGATTATGCCGCACGCAAAAATATGCCGGTTAAAGAACTTGAACGCTGGCTGTCACCGAACCTGGGCTATGACCCTGAAGATTAATATCACCGCCCCGTAAGGGGCTTTTTTCTGCCGATTTTCCTGATATATAAGCCTTATCAGTCTCCTGTCCGGGTTTGCGTTAACGGCCCGGAGATGCCCTGCGTATAGTGGACAGTGCAACATTCAGTTGCTCTGCTATCAGCACAAAAGGAGATAATATAATATGAAATCGTCTTTGCATTACCGGCTGGTGATTTTTTCGGCCCTGATAATTAGCGGTGTATTTACCGGCAGTTGCCGGGCTGAAATTGATATATCGTGTCCACTGCTTTTCATGCATGTCTCCCGTGATGTCGAGGATAGTATATGCATCAGTAAGATGCGGGTTCTTGTGTGTCCGAAAATGTGTCATCCGGTAAACGGACATGAGGAAGGCATTAGTACTGTATGTTTTAAAAAAGGAGAACCATTTGGTGAACAAACAGAATTTAAGATACGAGTCTTCATCCCTGAAAATTGTGAACTGACCCTTCCGGTTGCAGTGAAACCTGCCACTGAACAGTGATGTGATATTACTCAGGATAACCGGCCGGTATCCTTTTGTAGCGGATCTGTTTTCATTTTCCTTATTATCTGCCGGAAATGATCACCTGATGTGATACTCCGGACCTTGTCATTGTCTTTTTCATCCCCATTTATAAACAAGGAATTATGCCGTACTATGGCAACTATCTGCCGCGGTCGGGCACATCATATTCAATCATAACGGGAGTGATGAAATAATGTACCGCTTCTATATTCAGGATGCTCTACCCGCCGGGTGCCTGCCGGCCTATACGCTGCCTAAACCGGACCAGCCTCACTATTATGAACTGGATGAAAATGTCCTGAATGCTGCGCTGAACATTATGCAGATAACGGATGTTCTGGATACGGACGATCTGCTGGATGATGACTGTTTTAACCGTATCTGGCTGAAAAGCGAACTGACTCCTGCCCGTGCATCGGAAGTTTATCATTTTCTTTTTAAACAGCAGATTGTTGAGCCCATTCCGTCGCCGGATGAAATCGCTGCATTTAAGCAGGCGCGGGAAGATGAAATTGCACTGCTGAGTTTACGCAGCCCGAAAGACGGGTGTATTCCTGTGCATAAATTTGCCACACAAGATGCCTGGCGGATAGTTCCGCAGGAGTGCCTGTTGATCGTGGACATGCTCAATGAGCATTTACTGGATGATCATAACGAAGTGGTTAAAAATATTGCGTCACTGTGCCACATTTCACATAAAACCCTGGAGCAGGCACTGAAAGGCTGGCGCGGGTTTAATAAATTTGCCGCGAAGCATGGCGGATATAAGGTCTGCTGACGCAGCCTGTGCCTGTTTTTTCTGCGGTCCGGATGAAATGACGGTATTATTGCCATACTGAACAAGTAAATTAAATTAATAATAAGGCAAGTGATTATTCATAGCGCCTTGTCTTAGTTGGTATAAATCACTTTGCTATTGATATATTAAATATCTTTATATTGTTCTGCAAAAATATGATTTTAATTGATGGAAAGATGCTCTTCTTTCCTTATAATTTCTGGTGAGGGATATGATTGATAGCGAGGAACAGTTCACTATCTTTTATGTTTCCTTCCGTGATCGTCTTACTCTTCTTCATATTTTGGAGCTATCAATATCGTGATGACAGGGACAGCAAGCGATATGTTATGTATCGGCAATATGTCACTTTTGTTCTGTATTGATTGATCTCTCTTCGTGTGAATTAATCGCCTGGCGTTAATATCGTCAGGCGTTTTTTTTTGTTTTTCTGCTATCTGCAAATTACTGATCTGATTTTCGGAACAAGTCACGGTGCAGGGCACGGATAATATTTTCCGCATCATTACCCGGAACCAGCAGACACATATTATGTCCGCTTGCTCCGTAGCTTATCATCCGGATATTAAACGGCTCCAGCGCACTGAAAATCGTTTTTCCTAATCCGTGTGCCCGCGTCAGTTCATTACCAATTACCGCGACCAATGCCAGATTTTGCTCAACTTCAATGCGGCACAGTGATGATAATTCTGCGGTTAACTCTTCACTCAGTAATGCACCGTTTGTGTGAGTGGATCCGACCGTATCCAGTGTTAACGCAATACTGACTTCAGAGGTCGTAATAACATCGACTGAAATATTGTGGCGTGAGAGAAGGGTAAAAATCTCTGCCAGAAATCCGCGTGCATGAAGCATTTTCAGGCTGTGCAGTGTCAGCAGGGTTTGCTGGCGGCGTAATGTCAGTGCGCGGAACAGCGGCGGATTCGGATCATTGTCACATACCAGTGTGCCGCCTGCGCTGCTCTCTTTACTGGAGCCGACAAACACCGGGATCCCGCTGCGCACGGCCGGAAGCAATGTGGCCGGGTGCAGAATTTTCGCACCGAAGTTTGCCATTTCTGCAGCTTCATCAAAGGTAATATGATCAATAGGATAGGCATCCGGTACAATGCGCGGGTCGGTGGTATAAATTCCCGGTACATCAGTCCAGATATCGACCCGCTGACATCCCAGCGCCTCTGCCAGAAGTGCTGCGGTATAATCGCTGCCGCCGCGTCCGAGTGTGGTGGTACGATCCCGGCTCTCCCGTCCGATAAATCCCTGTGTGATAACCACGCCGTCTGCCAGCAGAGGCGCAAGTATCTGATCACATCGTGTCCGGAGCACGGCGGTATCCGGCTCAGCGCGTCCGAAGCAATCATCCGTCTGCATGACATCCCTGACATCAAACCATTGTGCCGGCGCGCCTTGTTCACGGAGCACGTCAGTAAACAGCAGTGTCGACATTATTTCGCCGTGGCTGACAATTTCATCTACCAGTGCGCTGGATGTTGCCAGTGCCGCCGCATCAGATAAGGTTGCAATATTACTCAGCAGGCGGGCAATCTCTGTTTGCAGAGCCTCATTTTCAGGGAGTTGCGACAAAATAGAGTATTGCACATCGCTTATCTGTTTCAGGTATTTTTCACGTTGTGTGCGGGAGCATCCCTGTGCTAATTCGATGAGTGCATTTGTGATACCTGCGGAGGCTGATAAAACAACCAGCGCCACACCCGGGCTTTGCAGAATAACCCCGGCACTTTTGCACATGGCTTCATAATTTGCCACGCTCGTGCCACCGAATTTTGCGATTACCTGCGTAGCAGGTGAGGAAGATGCCGACGCCATAATGAATTCCTTATCCCGTAAAATGAAAAATGTGAGCTGTGTTACACTGATAGAATTATCTGTATTGTCTGAATGAGTCAATATTGATTAGCGGATAATCAATATCTTTCATAATGGCGGCTGAATTATCGTTTTTTGCGATAGTCAGTTCAGCACAGGATTTAACTCCGTTTTTTGAGCAATATCACGGAATGACAGACGTATGACACCTTTATCGTCAGGACAGAGTACACTTTGTTGACACGATTCAGTTTTTCAATGAGAAGAGAGCTGCAATGAAAAATATTAACCCCGTCGATACTGCGGCCTGGAAGGCGCTTGAACAGCATTACAGCGAAATAAAATCTGTGCATATGCGTGATTTGTTTGCGCAGGATGATAACCGGTTCAGCCGTTTTTCAGCTGCATTTGGTGAAGAGATGCTGGTGGATTACTCGAAAAACCGCATCACGCAGGAAACATTGGATAAACTGCTTTCACTGGCTGAAGAGTGTGATGTGCGCGGGGCAATCCGCAGCATGTTTTCCGGTGAGAATATTAACCGGACAGAAAACCGTGCCGTATTACATACCGCATTGCGCCACCGGGATAATACACCGGTCATGACAGACGGGCAGGATGTGATGCCACAGGTGCGGGCCGTGCTTGAAAAAATGCGTCTGTTCAGTGAGCGGATCATCGGCGGCAGCTGGAAAGGTTACACCGGAAAAGCGATTACCGATGTGGTTAATATCGGTATCGGCGGTTCAGATCTGGGTCCGTATATGGTAACAGAAGCCCTGAAACCGTATAAAAATCATCTGGGTATGCATTTTGTCTCCAATGTTGACGGTACACACATTGCGGAAACCCTGAAAACACTGAATCCGGAAACCACACTGTTTCTTATTGCCTCGAAAACCTTTACCACACAGGAAACCATGACAAATGCCCATTCGGCGCGTGACTGGTTCCTGGCAAAAGCGAAAGATGAATCGGAGGTCGCAAAACACTTTGTGGCGCTCTCCACAAATGCGGCAGAAGTCGCAAAATTCGGCATTGATACCGACAATATGTTTGAGTTCTGGGACTGGGTCGGCGGGCGTTATTCTTTATGGTCAGCGATTGGCCTGTCCATTGTGCTGTCTGTCGGTTATGACAATTTTACGGCATTGCTGGATGGCGCGTATGCCATGGATACGCATTTCACACAGACAGAATTTTCGCAAAATATTCCCGTACTGCTGGCACTGATTGGTCTGTGGTATAACAATTTCTTTGGTTCAGAGACAGAAGCGATTCTGCCGTATGACCAGTACATGCACCGGTTTGCCGCGTATTTCCAGCAGGGTAATATGGAGTCCAACGGCAAATCAGTTGATCGCAACGGAAATGTTGTGACACAGCAGACCGGGCCGGTTATCTGGGGAGAGCCCGGAACTAACGGCCAGCATGCGTTTTATCAGTTGATCCATCAGGGAACCAAGCTTATTCCGTGTGATTTTATTGCACCGGCACAGAGCCATAATCCGCTGGGGGATCATCACAACAAATTACTGTCGAATTTCTTCGCTCAGACGCAGGCACTGGCATTCGGTAAAACCCGTGAGCAGGTGGATGCTGAGTTTGCCGCACAAGGCAAAAACCCGGCTGACATGGATTATGTCGCGCCCTTTAAAGTGTTTGAAGGCAACCGCCCGACAAACTCTATTTTGCTGAAATCGATTACGCCATTCAGTCTGGGTGCACTTATCGCCATGTATGAGCACAAGATTTTTGTTCAGGGTACGATCATGAATATTTACTCGTTCGACCAATGGGGCGTTGAACTGGGTAAACAGCTGGCAAACCGCATTCTGCCTGAATTGGCGGACAGCTCGCCGGTGGAGAGCCATGATGGCTCAACGAACGGATTAATTAACCGGTTCAAAGACTGGCGTCAGAACTGAGTTTTTCTGTAACTGGTATCCCGGGTATATCAATTTTTGAATAAAGCCGCTCTGCCGTTGTGCAGCGCGGCTTTATTTATGACAAAATATTTTCATCAACGCACTCATTTTACCCCTGATTTTGTTACAGTATATCCGGACACTTATCGTGCTTCCTGTTCACCGGATAAATAATGGTTTGTATGACCAAAACACGTAATTTCATCTGCAAATACGGGAACAGAAGGCGGATCGACACCACGGAGTTTCATGAGTGGAAACAAAAATAATACCTGTACCGCCTATCCACTGGCTTGATAATGCGGATACGATCCCCGCAATAGTACTGGATTGGCTGGTCGAATTAGGATCGATGACCCGGCGTTTTGAACAGCACTGCACAGAAGTGACAGCAGCGCCGTATTGTGAAAAATATATTTCCCGCGATGCGCTGACGGAAGAAGAGCAGATGAATCTGCCCGACAGTGTGCGTTACTGGTTACGGGAAGTGGTGTTGTACGGCGACGGGGTGGCCTGGCTGACCGGCAGGACAGTCGTACCGGAAGAGACACTGACGGGTGAAGAGCGGCAATTATTGGAGATGGGCAATGTACCTCTCGGGCGCTATTTATTCACCAGTGGTTGCCTGACCCGGGATTATATCCGCTTCGGCCGGTCAGAACATAACTGGGCGCGCTGTTCGCGCCTGCGGCTTGCCGGTAAGCCACTGTTACTGACTGAAATCTTTTTGCCGGCGTCCCCGGCATATTCTGTAAGCGAACATCATGGAGAAGATTAACGTGGAACAAAGCATGGTGCATCGCAAATGGCAGGCATACAGCCGCCTGATGCGGATAGATAAACCTATCGGCGCCCTTTTATTGCTCTGGCCGACGTACTGGGCCCTGTGGATTGCTGCCAAAGGTATTCCTGACTGGCGGATCCTGCTTATTTTTACGATTGGCGTATTCAGTATGCGTGCTGCCGGTTGTGTGATTAATGATTTTGCTGACCGGAAATTTGACGGTGCAGTGGAACGGACAAAGAAACGACCGTTGCCGAGTGGCGATGTTACGGAAAAAGAAGCCAAGATTTTATTTGCGGTTCTGGTGCTGGTTTCATTCGGGTTGGTGCTGACACTCAATACCATGACAATCTGGCTTTCTGTTGCAGGGCTGGCACTGGCCTGGGTGTATCCGTTTGTCAAACGGGTCAGCCACCTGCCACAGGTGGTATTGGGCGCGGCATTCGGCTGGTCGATCCCGATGGCGTTTGCCGCGGTCAGTGAATCCCTGCCGGCAGTATGCTGGCTGCTGTTTGCTGTCAATATTGTCTGGTCGCTGATTTATGATACTCAGTATGCAATGGTGGATCGCAACGACGATATAAAAATCGGCGTGAAATCGACAGCAATTCTGTTCGGGCGCTTTGATAAAATGATCATCGGGGTATTACAACTGGTGATGATTTTAATGCTGCTATTGATTGGCGTAATGATTAATCTCTCGGGGATTTTTTACTGGTCGCTGCTGCTGGCAGGTGCGTTATTTGTCTATCAGCAGAGACTGATGGCTGATCGCGAACGCGACCCGTGTTTCCAGGCATTTATGAATAATAACTATGTCGGGTTTATTTTGTTTCTCGGCATGCTGGTCAGTTATTTGTAAATCCGGATAAGCGCTTTGGTATTCGCTGGTGTGAAGCCTTTCACTGTACCATGCAGGCTCTGATATACAGAGCTCAGCGTCATGATGAATGAAGAGCGTAACCATCTGTTCGGTCAGAATCCTGTAGTGGCCAACTAAAACGGTGGCTGGTTTCAGCTGACCACTACAGACCACTACAGACCACTACAGACCACTACAGACCACTACAGGGGGAGTTCCGGATTAATTTTTCAGGGATGTAATAATATAGTAAGTACGTTTATTTCTTATTTTCGCACTTCAAAACCAATTTTTTTATTGCCACAAGCAATGTGAAAGAGGCAACGGAGAACATAACAAAAACATAGGAATAAGAGCCTATAAATGAGATTAATACCCTTATCAGAAAGTCATACAATGACATATCAAAGCATGATTTTTGGTAAATTGATTGCTTCAGGCACGTATAGAAATGCCAGGCTATCATTGGTATCAACGTCGGGAAAATAATATACAGAGCCCCCCATTTGCAAGGGGACAACTTTGTTATCTGAACTCGTAGTAAGCAAATCAAAATGATAGAATAAAGCAAATAAAACAAGCCCATCCCGTTATAATAGTCAGACACCGCCTCATACATGTCCCCATAATAACCATAGACCCGAAAAAATGACTGATGAACTACTACGATTAAATATGTAATAGTACCAATTATCACTGATAATCCATTGATATATATGGTGCTCTTTTTATTTGGCATTTGGGAATAGAACCGCTGGTGGTTTCATACCTAACAACTCTTTTTTTACACCCCAGGGAGCCCTGAAGCCATCCTCTAAATTTTCAAATATGCCTCCACTCTCTCTCAGCACCCGGGCAACATTTGTTGCACAATGAAAGTAATATGAATAGTCATTATTAAGAATGATATTCCTGAGCCGCTCTGCATGTTCGCCAGGTATAGTGAATTGAATTACGACAATATCGTCGCTACTCCAGCGATGATAGGAAAGGTAAGTATCCCAATCAAAATCAGGATATGGCATAAACTCTGCTGAACCACGATGCGCTACCTCGTTTGTGAGGCACTTCTCTCCGCATCCAATATAACCACCGGAAGGGTCATATAGTAAGGCTTGTTCCCTATCACCAATAACTAATCCAACGTGCCCTGAATAATCATTATCTACCATAACGTAAATATTTACAGGATCTGCAATCATTGCAGTATAGAGTGGATTTGATACTACGATTACCGGTACGTCGTAACTATTTTGATGAACATCGATAATAGGCCTAACCATTATTTACCTGCTGTATGGCTAATGCTGTAACCTGATGTGCTTGCTGTAATATGATTTATTGTAATACTTTCATATCGTAATGATACCATTTCGAATGGTTGCAACTCATTATTCAATTGTGAGTTTGGATGCTCATTTGCAATTCTGATAATTGATGCTTTACCCAACTTGATAGTTTTATAGTGCTGCAGTCCTCCGTTCTTATCAATACGATGAAATTTGAACTTACAGTCTAAAATTTCATTACCAGATATGGCGGTTAGTAAGAGTGGTGTTGATTTATCATCTGCTTTTGTTAATACGAAAGGTGCATGGGAGATGTTCTGCTGTCGGTTTATATCGTAGTTTGTAGAATACACCAGTATTTCATCGGTATGCCCATCCTGATATCTATTGCCAATTGAGTTGTAGCTCGAACAGCCCGCCGAAATTAACCCCTGATTACGTCCCTTTAGCGTCAAATAAATTATGTCTGACATTGTATTCCTTTTAATATTTAAATTTCTCCGGGATAAATATTCTGAAACAATAAATTGTTTATTTTTGTTAATCAATAGTTAATTTCATTTAATGAAGGTTAAATTGGCGGTCAGTTACAATGTGAAGTAAAAAATCATATTTTTCATGCGGTAATGGTTTATTGTTTCCAAGGGGATTTAGCTGACAAACATCTTATATATAGCCTTATTCAATTGTTACCATTATGAAAATAAGAAAATAATAAGTATATTCAAATAATAAATTGAGTTACTAATTTGCGCTTGAAAGTCTTACCCGCATTATCGCTGGCTTCCGGATGCGCGGAGGCCACTAAATTTGGTCTGACAAGCAATAAAAAAGGTGATTGGGGAAACCCAATCACCTTTTTTTGTTCTCAGAATTGATCAGATCTGAGTTGTTTTATCTTGATTATCATCCGTATTATCTGCCGGCAGTGTTACATCAGTCTCTTGTGGTGCGGTTTCGTCTTGCTCCGCTTCCAGACTGACACTCTCAATGGTCAGACGTACTTCCGGCGACATCAGTTCAGCCAGCACGTTGTAGAATGCCTGTGCATTGGCCTCAATGATATCATCGCTGTCATTGATATAACCTTCTTCGCGCAGTGTGCTGACCAGAGTGGCAAACACCGCTTTATCGAAGAATTCAGGTGCATTGATCCCGTGCAGAACAGACAGGCGCTGTGCCAGCGTCCGGCTCTCTCTTTCCAGTGTTGAGCGGCTGATTTCCGGTGTGGCATTCAGCAGTGACAGTGTGATTGCATAACGCTGCAGTGTTTCACGCACCCCGGCGGCCAGCAGTTGTAACGGACGGATACGTGCCGGGTTGATCACCAGCACATTATCGTCTTTACGACAGATTAGCTTCTGACGGCATAGCTCATCAATAATGGTATCGAGAATATCCGGTAACTCTTCCCGGCTGTAACGCATAAATAATTCTGCTTTCAGCAGCGGATAGATCATGCCGACATGTTCACGGATTGTATCAATGCTGATACGGCGGTGATGGATCAGAATACTGGCGATAAGCGACGGCAGTACCAGCATATGCAGAATGTTGTTCCGGTAATATGTCATCAGAACGGCAGTTTCACGCGGGAGGACGATAATATCGCCGAGGCTGTCTTTTTCAACCTCAAACTTATTCATCTGTAATGCGTGTTCCAGCAGTGCTTCTGCTGTTTTATCCGGCGTGGTGCTGTCCGGTGAGTAAGGTACATTGCGCAGCAGTTGCAGGTAACAGTCAAGCTGTTCAAGCAGTTGCTCACGGGTCAGTGAACGCTGACGTGATGCGAGCAGGGCTGTTGTACACAGATTGATAGCATTTGCGGCAGCAGCATTATTGATGTTAACCATAATATTGCCTGCCAGCTCAGTTGCTGTCGGTGTCAGCCAGGACGGGCGCTGTGGTTCGACAGGATCAATCGCTTCACGCCAGTCCGGTACCCGGCGGGTCAGATACTGGGACAGCGGAATCGGCTGGCCGAAGTTAACATAGCCCTGACCGAGATTACGCAATTTGCGCAGTCCGCGCACCATCTGCATAAAACCTTCTTTCTGCTTGGTGGCACCCCGCAGCTCTTTTGCGTAAGTCCCCACTTCCATCACATGCTCATAGCCGATATACACCGGCACCAGGGTGATAGGACGGGAGTCACCGCGCAGCATCGCCTGGAGAGTCATAGAAAGCGTACCGGTTTTCGGTTCAAGCAGACGGCCTGTCCGTGAGCGTCCGCCTTCGACAAAGTACTCAATCGAATAACCGCGTGAGAATAATTCACTCAGATACTCGCGGAAAACCGTGGAGTAGAGTTTATTACCTTTGAAGCTACGGCGGATAAAGAATGCCCCGAGACGGCGGAAAATCGGACCGGCGGGCCAGAAATTGAGGTTAATCCCCGCGGCAATATGCGGCGGCACCAGTCCCTGATGATAAAGCACATAAGAGAGCAGCAGATAGTCCATGTGGCTGCGGTGGCACGGAACATACACTATCTCATGACCATCCTGCGCCAGCTGGCGTACCCGCTCGGCATTATGAACATTCAGCCCCTGATACAGGCGGTTCCATGTCCAGCGTAACACCCGGTCTGCAACACGCAGTGCATCGTAAGTGAAGTTTGCCGCCACTTCATTCATCATTGATACTGCATTTTGCCGGGCTTTTTCAGGGGTGATTTTTTTAGTCTTTGCTTCATCTTCAACTGCTTTTTCAATCACTTTGGATTTCAGCAGTTTATTAAATAATTCCTGACGAACCGGCAGTTTCGGACCGATTGCCGCCATGCGCTGGCGTGAAAAGTGAATACGGGCGACACGGGCCAGTTTATTAGCAATAATAGTGTCAGTGCCGTGCTCAGATGCCATCGCACCCATGGAGACCGGCTGAGAAAAGCGTACAAAGCTGTCGCGTCCGAGCCAGATAATGGCGAAAAATTTCTGAATACCGTTTAATAACCTCAGGTGTGGTACGCCGTTGTGCCCTTCGCGCCCGGGAGAGCGGCCGAACATCACAGAAACCGGCAGCATCTGAATATCCAGCGCAGGATTATTGCGGTGCAAATCCAGATACGCATGGAAAATATTGACCGAATCCTTACGCGGATTCAGGGCGTAATAACGGAATACCCGCGGGCCGTCGTCGATAAAGACATACCCCGGTAATGTGGTATTACCAATGGTATTATCTTCCAGCGGATCAGGCAGACCTTGTGCGAGGCATTGGCGGCGCAGCGTGAGTAAGTCAGCCTTGGAATGATAAGGGAGAACATAGAGTGTCGGATGTTGTGTATCCAGCCCCAGTTCGTTGACCGGATCCGTCGGGATCGGCTTGCTTTTTACCAATAATTTCAATGGTAAACTCAATGCGTTATAGTATATTTTACGCCAGAGTGACATAAATGTATGAAGCCTCTTGTTGATAATTCGCGCTCAGCATACCAGAAAGGCGAAGCCGGGTCTGTGTTACACCAATAATAACGCAGTGAAAAATCAGCGGCAAATTTTCAGATAATCAATGAATAAACAGTGACCAAAATGAAGAAAAATACCGGTTTTATACGTGTAATTAAAGCAGCAGGCTATTCCTGGAAAGGACTGAAAGCCGGATGGCAGCATGAAGCGGCTATCCGCCAGGAGTTGCTGGCACTTGTTCTTGCAGTGATTATTGCGTTTTCATTATCCTTTTCTGCTATTGAGCGGATTTTACTGGTCGGGTCTGTGGTGCTGGTGGTGGTGATTGAGCTGCTTAACAGTGCGATTGAAGCGGTTGTGGACCGAATCGGTACAGAGTACCACGTGCTTTCCGGGCGGGCGAAAGATATGGGATCGGCTGCGGTGCTTGTTACGTCATTACTCGGGCTGTTTATCTGGATTATGCTGTTTATCGGCTATTTTCAGCGCCTGTGACAGACTATTTTTTATGAAACATGCAGTTGTGTGCGTATTTCCCTCATGTTGTGGTTCCCAATCCTGAAATACCTGTATATACTCACAGCTTGACTGTATAAACAAACAGGGGGCGGAATGAAAGCACTGACGGCACGGCAACAACAGGTATATGACCTGGTACGTGACCATATTGCGCAGACGGGCATGCCACCAACGCGTGCAGAGATTGCGGCCCGCCTGGGTTTTCGCTCTCCGAATGCGGCGGAAGAGCATCTGAAAGCACTGGCGCGTAAAGGCGTAATTGAAATTATCTCGGGAGCGTCCCGGGGGATCCGTCTGCTTATGGAAGAAGAAGACGATGCAGGTTTACCTCTGATTGGTCGTGTGGCCGCAGGTGAGCCTTTATTAGCGCAGGAACATATCGAAAGCTATTATCAGGTTGACCCGTCACTCTTTAAACCCAGCGCAGATTTTCTGCTGCGGGTGAATGGCATGTCGATGAAAGATATCGGTATCATGGATGGTGATTTGCTCGCAGTGCATAAAACCCAGGACGTGCATAACGGTCAGGTGGTGGTTGCCCGCATTGAAGATGAAGTTACCGTTAAGCGGTTTAAGAAAGTAGGTAATAAAATTGAGCTTCACGCTGAAAATACGGAGTTCAGCCCGATTGTTGTCGATTTGCGGGAACAAAGTTTTATTGTTGAAGGTCTGGCTGTCGGGGTTATCCGTAACAGTGACTGGAACTGATTCAGCGATCGAAATGAGTTAATACGTAAATCGCTTAAAAAACCACAGTGCGCCGGAGACGGATTCTGTGGTTTTTTGTTATTCAGCGCCCGCGTTTATGCGGCTCTTCGTGGTCGTGCAGGCATTTATCTCTGTGTGTACAGGATTCAATATCATAGCAAGGCCGGCAATAGCCATGCGCTTCGATCACACTATGGCGGATATGAAATTGTGCGGCATCTGCCAGCAGATTAATTTGTGAATCAATCTGTTCGCCATCCCGCTCAGTAACACTATTACAGCGATCACAGATAAATAACACAGAGGTGTGGCTGGGTTTATCAAAGTGCGGGCACATAACAAAGCTGTTTGTGGATTCAATTTTGTGGATAAATCCTTGTTCCAGCAGGAATTCCAATCCCCGGTAGATAGTCGGCGGTTTTGCCTGCGGCTCTGTTTCCCGTAGTAAATCCAGTAGTTCATACGCACTGATGGCGCCGTACTGCCCGGCAATCAGCTGTAAAATAGCTTTACGCTGAGAGGTCATGCGCACACTGCGTGACTGGCACAGCGCTTCTGCTTTTTTTTAATAAAGATGTTATATCAACAGGTTGCATGACATTGCCTTCCGTTAACCAATAAATAGATAAACAACTCACTCTAGCATGAATTGCGGCAGAATAACCGGAACCGGTACTATTTTGTCGAAAAAACTGCTGCCAATTCAGGGCAAATTATGTTGAGCTTTCAGGGGCAGACACAATAAAACAAATAATAATTAAACGGAGTTCCTGAATGAGTATTGACGCTGTCCGTATCTGGCTTAACACACACGCCCCGGAGATAACGATCATTGAAACAGCACCGCCTACCGCAACAGTGGTACAGGCCGCAGAGGTTCATGGTGTGACTCCCGGGCAAATTTGTAAAACGCTCTCATTTAAACTGACGGATGAGAGCGCTATCCTGGTGGTTATGGCAGGAGATGCCCGCCTGGATAATAAAAAATTTAAAACACAGTTTGGCTGTAAAGCTAAAATGCTGACTGCTGATGATGTCGTTCTCTTTACCGGGCATCCGGTAGGCGGAGTGTGTCCTTTCGGGTTACCTGTACCGCTTGAGATCTATGCGGATCATTCTCTTAAACAGCATGAGGTTATTTTACCGGCAGCGGGATCGGCTAATTCAGCAGTACGGCTTGCTCCTGCCCGTCTGGCGGAACTGACTGATGCAAAGTGGATTGATGTCACGACACTGCCGGCATAATTAAAGGCTGCAATTACACTGAGCGGTGTTATTGCAGCAGGTATCCGGGGATGATTATATTATTGTCACGGGCAGTATGGTATCTGCGTCGTGCAGAAGCGTATTTTCCTCCGGCAGGTGATGGTGGATAAAAAAGAGCAGACCATCGTCAATAAAATAGTAGGGCGAGGTATTTAATACCCGGGAGATCCTCAGAATAATATCCAATGAAATTTTGGTACTGCCATTTTCATAGCGGGATATTTGCTGTTGTGATACGCCAATCATCCCGGCCAGTTCGGTTGAGGTGATACCGGTGAGTTTACGTATCTTGCGAATCTGTCCGCCGACCATTTTGTACATTTCGCCGATGCTGGTGTTCAGGTTATTATCTGTTTTATTACTCATTATCATCTGTCATTCTGGTTAATTACATATTAATGTTTATCAAATTAAAGCCTATTCATCATCACAACGGGTATCATCAAAAAAATAATTAACATTAATATTCAGGACGTCAGCGAGCATTAATAGCTTATCAAGCGGAATTAAACTCGCTCCCGTTTCATATCGGGATAGCTGTTGCTGTGAGATATTAATTTTCATTGACAGTTCTCTTCCTGTCAGGCATCGGGAAATACGCTGACACTTTATTTTTTTGCCAATAAACATCGCCAACTCATATTTATCATATGTTGTCATAAATTATTTTAGATAAACGGTTGTCATTAATAATATTGAAATTTAACTTGACGAATTTGTTTCCTCAAAGGGGGTCTTTAAAAAGTATAATCGATACCATTTTAATATGTAATATATACAAAAAAACAACAAAATATATACATCTTCACGGGCGTGACTAAGTATGAACACGGTAACCTCAACTATTTCATATTGTTATGGATCATCCATGGGTTTTAACATCTTACATGAATGACGGGTAAGGGGAATATTCTGATATTTACTCGGGATTATACTTAATATAAAGATATTGATGCTAAATATGTGTACATAATGGGCGATTAAACTACTGTAACGGATTGTGCGCTCACAGCTGATGTACTGAGGAACAAATGTGGGATACATCACAGCCTATAGGTACATTTGTTAAATCCATTACGGGTATGTCGGCGCTGACAGCAGAACAAATAATATAAAAGTTTCCATAAAGTATAAAAATAATTTCATTATATTTTAATTTATCAGAATCAACATATGATGGATTCCATTGATAACGACAGAGCTATATTAACGCAATATAGATAGTTTGTTCTATTTTATGATCCGGGTTTTATTTGTTATTATTTTATTTGCACATCATGAATGTGTTATTTTGTGGTGATTATAATATCTAATTAAAGTAAGTGAAATAAAAGTCAGATGATATTTATATGTAATGATATTGTATTCACGAGGTTTTGGTAATAACGCAGGAAAAGTGAAACTGTTGAAAAAAGCAGTGTTTAGTGTATTCTTCAGGTTTGTCAAAGAATTAGCGAATTATTCATTATATGCGAAATCTATTACCTTTATTACTTGTCATGGTTTTGCTCGGACCATTAGGTATCGATCTGTACCTGCCGACTATCCCCGCGATTGCAAAAGGATTGGGCAGCAGCGAGTCATTGATCCAGTCAACAATATCCTTATTTATTCTTGTATTAGGCCTTGGACAGTTGGTAACCGGGTATCTTGTTGACCGGTTCGGACGCAGGCCGATGGCTGTTATCGGTATTATTTTGTATATATCCGGCTCTCTGACTGCCGTATTTTCGGTGACACCGGCAATGTTTATTATTTCCCGTTTATTACAGGGGCTTGCTGTTTGTTGTACATCTGTCGTTGCATTCAGCAGTGTCCGTGATTGTTTTAACGGCAATGAAGCAGCCCGCGCTTTTGGTTTTTTAAACGGAACATTAAATATTGTTCCCGCATTAGCTCCGTTATTGGGCGGAATATTAGCCGAATATTTTGGGTGGAGGGCACCTTTTGGGTTCCTGACATTATATGCAGTAGTGATTTTGGTTCTTATAGTCAGATATCTTCCCGAAACCAGACCTGAAAATAAAAATGGAGCAAAAGAAAAACCGCTTAAAATTATGATTTCAATTTTAGGCAACAAGCGTTTTTTAATATTTTCATTAGTAAATGCCGGCACAATGGGAATGGCTTTAACGTATGTCTCTCTGGCACCAACAGTATTAATGGGCGACGCCGGGCTTAGTCCGCTGCTATTTTCGGTTGTTTTTGGTTTTAACGGATTCTGGATCATGGCTGTCAGTATGATAGCTAACCGTATTATCCAAAAAGCCGGTCGTCCTGTTTGCCTGTTTACCGGTGGCGGAATGATGATTGCAGGCTGTGCCGCGCTGGTAATCAGTTTATTGTTGATGCCGGCTGATATTCAGCGCCATTGGCTGGTGTATATGTTACCTGTGGTTATTTCATGTTCCGGGCTGGCGTTTATTATGGGCCCGGCAACCAGTTATGCACTGGAACCTTATTCAGATACAGCGGGTGTTGCTTCGGCGTTAGTCGGATTTATTCAGATGGCAGGTGGTGCGCTTTTCGCTCTCCTCGCAATAGCAGCGCCGTTACCGCCAAAACCAGCGCTGGCAATTGTTATGCTGTGTGGCGGATTGCTGGCGTGGAATGCATACCGGGTCAGTAAGAATGAACAACAGATGAAAAAAGAGAGCAGAGAATAATAATAACCCGGATATCGAAAGAATATGCGCCGATATAATTGATATGCTCGATAAATTCATCACGCTTATTATCCGGGTTAATATCCGCGCCTGCGCTGCTGCTCAGAGTGACGTATTATATCTGGATATGCTGTGCATCCGGTTCTGATTGCGGATCAGTGTACAGCTCATGCTCTGTGATACAATCACTCATCAGTTATGTGCTTCCTGATTTATATCCCTGCTCTTTGGGGTGCTGACAGGGGTGCCGATAAAGCAAAAACACACTAAAAAGACCAAATATGCACCAAAATACGCCAACAGAAAAAACCACAGAAAACCAGCAACCACGCGCCGTCAGCGGCTATAAGAACCTTAACCGCTTTTCCGTGGCACCGATGCTGGACTGGACTGACCGTCATTGCCGGTATTTCCACCGCAAACTCAGCCGCCATGCCCTTTTATATACAGAAATGGTGACGACCGGGGCAATCTTGTTCGGTAAAGGTGACTATCTGGCGTATAACGAGGCTGAACATCCGGTAGCCCTGCAATTGGGCGGCAGTGACCCGATGGCACTCGCTGAATGCGCGAAGCTGGCACAGGCGCGCGGATATGATGAAATCAATCTCAATGTGGGTTGTCCTTCTGATCGTGTGCAAAATGGTATGTTTGGTGCCTGTCTGATGGGAAATGCTGCACTGGTTGCAGATTGTGTTGCCGCGATGCGCGATGTGGCAGATATCCCGGTAACAGTAAAAACCCGGATTGGTATCGACGATCAGGACAGCTATGAATTTCTCTGTGATTTTGTCGGCACAGTAGCAAATCGCGGGGGATGTGAGATGTTTATTATCCATGCCCGCAAAGCCTGGCTCTCCGGACTCAGCCCGAAAGAGAACCGCGAAATTCCGCCACTGGACTATCCGCGGGTTTATCAGCTGAAAAAAGATTTTCCGAATCTGATAATGGCACTGAACGGCGGTGTCAAAACGTTGGAAGAAGCAAAAATACATCTGCAATATATGGATGGGGTAATGGTCGGACGCGAAGCGTATCAGAATCCGTCGATTCTGGCACAGGTGGATAATGCGTTATTTGATAACGCGTTGCCGGTCACGGATACCATTGCCGCGATTGAATCCATGTATCCGTATATTGAAGAAGAACTGGCTAAGGGAACGTATCTGGGGCATGTCACTCGTCATATGCTGGGTATTTTCCAGGGGATCCCGGGCGCGCGTCAGTGGCGGCGTCATCTGAGCGAAAATGCACATAAAGCGGGAGCGGATGTGAAAGTCATTGAAGCTGCGCTGGCATTTGTTACCCGAAAGGGTAATGAAGAATAATATAAATTATGAATGAACTCTCCGACCGGAGAGTTCATTTAGATCAATTACAGTGAATCAAAGAAACGATTATAACAAGCAACCATATAATTTATTTGTGCATTGAATGCATCTTTAATTTCTTCTTTCTTTTCTGCTGTTTCTGCTGCTTCTGTTTTTTTCTTCATAATAAAAAAACTTTCCTGCATTAACTGTACTGTAACGTCAGCCGATTTTTGAAAAGCAGAAAGACTATTATTTTTTCCATATTGTTCAAGAAGGGAATCAAATTTTTTGTCAGCTTCATCACGGATCATCTGAAACTCAGTATTGGTAATGTGTCCATCTTTATAAATAAAATCAATAAGATATTTAATTTCATTATTACTCATGCTAATTCCTTTTATTATTGTCTCCGGAGAACAAAGGATAAATACCCGTGAGTGAGCAGTCAATGAAAATAACGATATAGATTTAGTATGGTTATTGGTTATATATAAATAAGCGCTTGTTAAATAACGAGCGCTTATTAATTATGAAATAATATATATTTTAAGGAATTAAAATACTGGAACCGGTTGTTGCGCGGCTTTCCAGGCGCTGATGGGCTAGTTTTGCGTCTTTCAGCGGATAAACCTGATCCACCGGAATGGAAATCGTCAGTTTGCCGCTCAGGATCAGGTCAAAAATGGCTTTGCTGGCTTCATTTAATTCTTCACGGTTAGTGATATAACCAAAGACAGAAGGGCGGGTCACATACAGTGAGCCTTTTTTATTTAAAATGCCCAGATCTACGCCTGTTACCGGGCCGGATGCATTACCGTAGCTGACCATCAGGCCGCGACGTTTCAGGCAGTCGAGAGAGGGCAGCCAGGTATCTTTCCCGACAGAGTCATAGACGACACTCACTTTTTCGCCGTTAGTCAGTGCCAGCACGCGCTCAGTTATATCTTCTTTATTATAATTAATGGTTTCCCATGCACCGGCGGCTTTTGCTTTCTGCGCTTTTTCCTCAGAGCCGACCGTACCGATCATTTTCGCGCCCAGTGCTTTTGCCCACTGACAGGCAATTTGTCCCACGCCACCGGCGGCGGCATGGAACAGGAAAATTTCCCCGGCTTTTACTTCATAGGTTTTGCGCAGCAGATAAAAGGCGGTCATGCCTTTCATAAAGCAGGCGGCAGCCGTTTCAAAGCTTATCCCGTCAGGCAGAACAGCCAGTTTTTCTTCCGGTACATTATGAATTTCACTGTATGCACCCAGCGGAGATTGCCCGTATACCACGCGATCCCCCACTTTAATGTGCTTAACACCGGCACCAATTTTTACCACCACACCTGCGGCCTCTGAACCAACGCCCGATGGTGAAACCGGTGCCGGATATAGCCCGCTGCGAAAGTAGGTATCAATATAATTCACGCCGATCGCTTTATTCTCTACCTGAACCTCACCAGGCGCCGGATCTGCCGGGGTGAAATCGCGGTATACCAGTACATCAGCGCTGCCGGGAGCATCAAATTCAATACGTTTAGCCATGAAGGGAACCTCATTCGGAAAAGAAACTGACTACTTACATGCGGATTACATGCAGGTTGACTGCGGGATCCCGCGGAAACAGTAAGCAGA
Source organism: Morganella psychrotolerans (assembly GCF_001676055.1). Taxonomy (GTDB): domain Bacteria; phylum Pseudomonadota; class Gammaproteobacteria; order Enterobacterales; family Enterobacteriaceae; genus Morganella; species Morganella psychrotolerans_B. Next base: position 27,429 of record NZ_LZEX01000008.1, read on the forward strand.
AGAGATAATCAGATGATTTATTGTATTTGGCATAATTGCATGTCACTGAAAATTACTCAAGCTTCGTGCAATCGGCGGTAAATGAGGGCTATACTAGCCCATTGCGTCCCCCTTCCGGGACCAGACTATTCTCCCCGACTGACGTATCGATAAGTAAGAGAGTTTCATGGCCAGATATCCCAAGGACACCAAGAACGACAAACCCCGCGACCATCAGATGGAAGGCTGAAATTACCGCCGCATTCCCTGGAGGCTGAGCAGTCTGTTCTCGGCGGACTGATGCTGGATAACGAACGTTGGGATAATGTCTCTGAGCGTGTGACCAGCGAGGACTTTTTCAGCCGCCCGCACCGGACTATTTTCAGCCAGATGCAGCGCCTGCTGGAGCAGAGCCGTCCGATTGACTTAATCACGTTGTCTGAAGCACTGGATACGAGCGGCGAGCTGGATAATGTCGGTGGTTTTGCCTATCTGGCAGAGTTATCAAAAAATACGCCAAGTGCGGCGAATATCAACGCTTATGCAGATATCGTCCGCGAACGTGCGGTTATCCGCGATATGATTTCAGTCGCGAATGAGATAGCCGACGCCGGATATGATCCGCAGGGGCGTTCAAGTGAAGATCTGCTCGATCTGGCGGAATCCCGCGTGTTCCAGATCGCTGAAAATCGTGCCAATAAAAATGAAGGGCCGAAAGGGATCGACGCTATTCTCGAAGAGACGGTCGAAAAAATTGAAAAGCTGTATCAGCAGCCGCATGACGGTGTGACCGGCGTTTCTTCCGGCTATCATGATCTGGATAAAAAAACCGCTGGTTTGCAATCCTCTGATTTAATTATTGTTGCAGCGCGTCCGTCCATGGGGAAAACAACGTTCGCCATGAACTTATGTGAAAATGCGGCGATGACAGAAGACAAACCGGTGCTGATTTTCAGCCTTGAGATGCCCGGCAACCAGATCATGATGCGTATGCTCGCTTCTCTTTCCCGCGTTGACCAGACCCGGATCCGTACCGGACAGCTTGATGATGAGGATTGGGCGCGGATCTCCAGCACCATGGGTATTCTGCTTGAAAAGCGCAATATGTATATTGATGACTCTTCCGGCCTGACGCCGACCGATGTGCGCTCCCGCGCCCGGCGGGTTTACCGTGAGCACGGCGGATTGAGTATGATTATGATCGACTACCTGCAACTGATGCGTGTGCCGTCTTTGTCCGATAACCGGACCCTGGAAATTGCAGAAATCTCCCGCTCCCTGAAAGCACTGGCAAAAGAGTTACAGGTGCCGGTGGTTGCGCTCTCCCAGTTAAACCGTAGCCTGGAGCAGCGCGCAGAAAAGCGCCCGGTGAACTCAGACTTACGTGAATCAGGTTCTATCGAGCAGGATGCTGACCTTATTATGTTTATCTATCGTGATGAGGTTTATAACGAAAACAGTGATCTGAAAGGCGTTGCTGAAATTATCATCGGTAAGCAGCGTAATGGTCCTATCGGGACAGTCCGCCTGGCATTTAACGGGCAATGGTCGCGTTTTGATAACTATGCCGGACCGAGTTATGACGATGAATAATCCACCTGAATTCAGTGCAGGCGGATTATTACCCCGGACAATAAAACCTACAGCAAACACACATAACCAAGGAACCCCTATGAAAGCGGCAACAGCCGTCATTGACCGTGGTGCGTTGCGCCACAACTGGCAGCAGATCCGGGCGCTTGCACCTGACAGCCGCCATGTTGCTGTGGTCAAAGCAAATGCGTATGGTCACGGATTAGTCGAAATTGCCCGTGAACTCACTGATGCTGATGCATTTGCCGTGGCGCGGTTAAGTGAAGCACATGCATTACGCGCGGGGGGCATTGTAAAACCTATCATTTTGCTGGAAGGTTTTTTCGATGCATCAGATTTACCGGTTATTGTGGCGAGCCGTCTGGAAGTCGCGGTTCACTTTGAAGAGCAGTTGCAGGCGCTGGAGCAGGCAGAATTATCAGACCCGGTAAAAGTCTGGATGAAAATAGATACCGGGATGCACCGCCTGGGGGTGCGTCCTGAAGAAGCAGAGGCATTTTATCAGCGCCTTTGTCAGTGTAAAAATGTGAAGCAGCCGGTGAATCTCATCAGCCACTTCAGCCGGGCGGATGAAGACGATCCTCAGCCGACAGAAGCACAGATTGCCCGCTTTATGGCTTTTGCCGACGGCAAACCGGGCGAAAAATCGATTTCTGCTTCAGGCGGAATACTGTATTGGCCGCAGGCGCATCTTGACTGGGTACGTCCCGGGATCATTCTTTACGGTGTTTCCCCGAAAACCGGTACCGATGCATCAGAATACGGACTGAAACCGGTGATGACACTGAAATCCCGCCTGATTGCGGTGCGCAAACACAAAGCGGGCGAACCGGTAGGTTATGGTGGCACCTGGGTCAGTGAACGCGATACCTGCCTCGGTGTGATCGCGGTCGGTTACGGTGACGGCTATCCGCGCAGCGCGCCATCGGGTACGCCGGTGGTGATTAACGGACGCAATGTCCCGATCGCCGGACGGGTTTCCATGGACATGATTACTATCGACTTAGGTCCGGATTGCAGTGATAAAGCCGGTGATGAAGTGATTTTGTGGGGCGATTCCCTGCCGGTTGAGCATATCGCAGATGTCAGTGGTATCAGCGCTTATGAGCTTATCACCAAGCTGACATCGCGCGTGGCGATGGAATATCTGGACGAATAAAATACGACGCGATATGGTCTGAAGTGAGAAAAATAACTATCAGGAGTATCGCTTGTGTTTGAACATGTAGACGCCTACGGCGGCGACCCGATCTTAACGCTCGTCGAGCATTTTAAACAGGATCCCCGGAAAGATAAGGTCAATCTCAGTATTGGTCTTTATTACGATGAATCCGGGGTGACTCCTCAACTCAACAGTATTGCACAGGCGAAACAGCGCTATATCGCACAGGACAGCGGTGCGTCTCTTTATCTGCCGATGGAAGGACTGGCGTCTTATCGCAGCGCCATTCAGACTTTGCTTCTCGGCGATGAAACCCCGCTTATCCGCGAAGGGCGGGTCGTTACGATCCAAACCCTCGGTGGATCCGGCGCACTGAAGATCGGCGCTGATTTTCTGCATCGTTATTTTCCGGGATCCGATGTCTGGCTCAGTGATCCGACATGGGAAAACCATCAGGCGATCTTTGCCGGTGCCGGATTTAAAACCCATTATTATCCGTATTTCGATCAGCAGACCAAAGGCGTTAAATTTGATGAAATGCTGGCAACGTTTGAAACATTGCCGGAAAAAAGCATCATTTTACTGCATCCGTGCTGCCATAACCCGACCGGCACTGACCTGACGCCTGAACAGTGGGATAAAGTCACAAGTGTCGTGAAAAAACGCGGGCTGATCCCCTTCCTGGACATTGCCTATCAGGGCTTCGGGGCAGGAATTGAAGAAGATGCTTATGCTATCCGTGCTATGGCGGCAGCCGGTATCCCGTGTTTTATCAGTAACTCCTTTTCGAAAATCTTCTCCCTGTATGGCGAGCGCGTCGGCGGACTGTCTGTTATCTGCCCGACACAGCAGGAAGCGGAGTGTGTGCTGGGACAACTGAAAGCCGGTGTCCGTCGTGTCTACTCCAGTGCGCCGTCTTATGGTGCAAAACTGGTATCTGAAGTGCTGAATGATGCAGCACTGAAAGCGGAGTGGTTAACCGAAGTGGACACCATGCGCCGCCGGATAGCCGATATGCGCACTGTGCTGGTGGAAACCCTGAAAGGGACACTGCCGGAGAAAAATTTTGATCATCTTCTGCATCAGCGTGGCATGTTCAGTTACACCGGGTTCAGTCAGGCGCAGGTGACCGCTCTGAAGGAGCAACACGGCGTTTACCTGGTCGGCTCCGGCCGCGTCTGTATGGCGGGGGTGAATCGTCATAATGTGGATGTGATCGCACAGGCATTTGCGGCGGTCAGCCGTTAATCCTGTACAAAAAACAGTTATGCGCGGAATTATTGACAGGGTTTGCTGTTCCGCGCATTTTCAGCGTAACTGGCTGTCTTTGCTGCCACGGCGGTTATATCCGCTGTATGACGCCTGCTTTTTATCAGACTCCGTCTGACAGGTCACACATAACTGCACACCCGGGATTGCCTGCCGCCTCGCGGGCGGGATCGGGTCACCGCACTCTTCACAAAACAGCGCACTTTCCCCGTGTGTTAACTGGCTGCGCACCCGTGCAACGGCATCATCCAGTGTGGCATCAATTTGTTCCTGTACTGCGGAATCATTTGCCCAGCCGCTTGCCATTATTACCTCCGGTACTGTCCGGTACTGAGTCGTGTTGCGTATCTTTAAAGATTACCACCGGGTGCTCAAAATTCAATCAACAAAGAGTGCGGACAAAAAAAATACCGCAGACAGGCTGCGGTATGTTCAGAACATCGAAAGATTAATAGCCTCTTTCCAGGATGGTTTTCAGGAAGCGGGCTGTATGTGAGCGCTCACACTCTGCAACCTCTTCCGGAGTACCGGCAATCAGGATCTCGCCGCCGCCGCTGCCGCCTTCCGGACCTAAGTCCACAATCCAGTCTGCTGTTTTGATTACATCGAGGTTATGTTCAATAACCACAATACTGTTGCCCTGGTCACGCAACTGATGAAGTACGGTCAGTAATTGCTGAATATCGGCAAAGTGTAGCCCGGTTGTCGGCTCATCAAGGATATACAGAGTCTGACCTGTGCCGCGTTTGGATAACTCACGCGCCAGTTTCACGCGCTGTGCTTCACCGCCTGACAGCGTGGTCGCGGACTGACCCAGGCGGATATAGGATAATCCCACATCCATCAGTGTCTGTAATTTACGCGCCAGCGCCGGAACCGCATCAAAGAATTCACGGGCTTCTTCAATGGTCATATCCAGCACTTCGTGAATACTTTTGCCTTTGTATTTCACTTCCAGCGTTTCGCGGTTATAGCGCTTACCTTTGCACTGATCGCATGGCACATACACATCCGGCAGGAAGTGCATTTCCACTTTCAGTACGCCGTCACCCTGGCAGGCTTCACAGCGCCCGCCTTTGACGTTAAAACTGAACCGTCCCGGGGTGTAACCGCGTGAACGGGATTCCGGAACACCGGAAAACAGTTCGCGGATCGGGGTGAAAATACCGGTATAGGTCGCCGGGTTCGAGCGTGGTGTACGCCCGATAGGGCTCTGGTCGATATCGATCACTTTATCGAAATGCTCCAGACCTTCCACCGATTTAAATGGAGCGGGGGTAACGGTTGTTGCGCCATTCAACTGAGTTTGTGCGATCGGGAACAGGGTGTCATTAATCAGCGTCGATTTACCTGAGCCGGAAACCCCGGTAATGCAGGTGAACAGCCCGACCGGCAGATTCAGAGTCACGTCTTTCAGGTTGTTCCCGCATGCACCGGTGATGGTCAGCATTTTTTCCGGGTTTGCCGCATTGCGTTTTTCCGGGATCTCAATCCGGCGCTCGCCGCTGAGAAACTTACCGGTCAGCGATTCCGGCGTATTGATGATATCGTCCAGCGAACCCTGCGCGACAACTTCCCCGCCGTGAATACCGGCACCCGGTCCGATATCAATAATATGATCAGCGGCGCGGATAGCATCTTCATCATGCTCAACAACAATCACGGTATTACCGAGGTCACGTAAATGCACCAGGGTTTCCAGCAGGCGATCATTATCGCGCTGATGCAGCCCGATCGACGGCTCATCCAGCACATACATGACGCCGACCAGGCCCGCACCAATCTGACTTGCGAGACGGATACGCTGCGCTTCACCGCCTGACAGGGTTTCGGCTGAGCGGGAAAGCGTCAGATAATTCAGCCCGACATTCACCAGAAATTTCAGGCGATCCTGAATCTCTTTCAGGATTTTTTCGGCGATTTTCTCGCGCTGTCCGCTGAATTTCAGGTTATTAAAGAACTCCAGTGAATGCCCGATACTGAAATCAGAAATCTGCGGCAGTGTGGTGTCTTCGACAAACACAAAGCGCGCTTCTTTTTTCAGGCGTGTCCCGCCGCAGGAAATACACGGACGGTTGCTGATATATTTTGCCAGTTCTTCGCGTACCGCCATGGATTCCGTCTCTTTATAACGGCGCTCCATATTGTGCAGCACACCTTCAAACGGATGATGGCGAACAGTGACATCACCCCGGTCATTTGAATATTTGAATTCAATTGATTCACGACCTGAACCATTCAGGATCGCTTTCTGTACTTTGGCGGGCAGCTCAGAATAAGGCGATTCAATATCAAACTTATAATGAGAAGCCAGGGACATCAGCATCTGATAATAATAAAAATTACGGCGATCCCAGCCACGGATAGCACCGCCGCCAAGGGATAAATTCGGGTTCTGTACCACGCGTTCAGGGTCAAAAAACTGCTGAACACCCAGGCCGTCACAGGTCGGGCAGGCACCGGCCGGGTTGTTAAAGGAGAACAGGCGCGGCTCCAGCTCACTCATGCTGTAACCACATACCGGGCAGGCAAAGTTTGCTGAGAACACCAGTTCTTCTGCGGTTTTATCTTCCATGTCAGCGATCACAGCAGTGCCGCCGGAGAGCATCAGCGCGGTTTCAAATGATTCTGCCAGGCGCTGTGCCAGGTCATCACGGACTTTAAAGCGATCTACCACCACTTCAATCGTATGTTTGATCTGAAGCTCAAGTGTTGGCGGATCAGACAGATCGCAAATCTCCCCGTCGATCCGTGCGCGGATATATCCCTGCGCCGCAAGGCTGTCGAGCAGTTTGGTGTGTTCGCCTTTACGATCTTTAATCACCGGCGCCAGTAGCATCAGGCGCTGACCTTCCGGTAATTTCAGAACATTATCAACCATCTGACTGACAGTCTGTGCCGCCAGCGGAACACCATGATCCGGACAGCGCGGCTCACCCACGCGGGCAAACAGCAGGCGCAGATAGTCATGAATTTCAGTAATTGTTCCCACGGTGGAACGCGGGTTATGGGATGTGGATTTCTGCTCAATAGAAATCGCAGGAGATAACCCCTCGATGTGATCGACATCCGGTTTTTCCATCAGTGATAAAAACTGACGTGCATAAGCGGAGAGTGACTCCACATAGCGGCGCTGCCCCTCGGCATATAAGGTATCAAAGGCCAGGGATGACTTCCCGGAGCCTGATAACCCCGTGATAACAATCAGTTTATCACGCGGAATAATAAGGTTGATGTTTTTCAGATTGTGGGTGCGGGCGCCCCGTATATCGATATTATCCATGTACCATTTCCCGGGAGTTTCAGATAGCGGCTAATTAATTCAGCCTGACATTATTGCATAGAATTCACTGAATGGATATCCAGTACCGGAAGAAATCTGTGTATAATCTCAGCAGAATTTTCCTGTCAGATGATTGCAATTTGTGCGGTGAATTTCAGAGAGGAGTCGCAAATCTGAAAAGCGGATCGTGGCAGGGGATTAGCGTTTCAAAAATATCACTCAGACGTGTTAGACTAGATCCTTATACGTTCTAAACAATTTCATCGGGAGCATTTCATGGCCAGCAGAGGCGTCAACAAAGTCATTCTTATCGGGAACCTGGGTCAGGATCCGGAAGTGCGTTACATGCCTAACGGCGGTGCGGTTACTAACATCACACTGGCGACATCAGAATCATGGCGTGATAAACAAACCAATGAGATGAAAGAAAAAACCGAATGGCACCGTGTGGTGATTTTCGGCAAACTGGCAGAGATCGCCGGCGAATATCTGAAAAAAGGCTCACAGGTTTATATCGAAGGTTCACTCCAGACCCGTAAATGGCAGGATCAGAGCGGCCAGGAACGTTATACGACAGAAGTTGTGGTCAATATCGGCGGCAGCATGCAAATGCTGGGCGGACGTAACAGTGGCGGCGGTGACAATGCATCGCAGGGCGGAAGCTGGGGACAACCACAGCAGCCGCAGCAATCCCAGCAGTTCAGCGGCGGCGGCAGTGCTCCGCGCCAGCAGGCTCAGCAGCAACCGGCTGCACCACAGAGCAATGAACCACCAATGGATTTCGATGACGATATTCCGTTCTGATTCGGAGTTATTAAAAATGCCCTGCTTATGCAGGGTATTTTTTTATATAAATAATATATTTCATTATATTGTCTTTAAATATAAGTGATAAAAAACACCCCGGAATACATAATATTCACGGGGTGTTTTTATTAATTAATACGCTATCCTGCCCGCAGGAAAATTACATTATGCCTTCAGAGACAGCTCTGTTGCATAACGCAGAACATCTGTTGATGTCCAGACGCCTTTACCCAGTGCGCCACCGGCTGTTTTTGAATACTGGCCTGCGGCACCGGAGCCTGAATTACATGCAACGGTTAAGCAATCAGCGACAACGTGTGCGTTGTTATAACGTGAGAACTGATATTGCGGGATATGGTTACTGATATTCGCGATAAAGAATGCGAGTTTTTCAGTATTGATTTCGTTGATGGTAATAACCTGCGGCTGGCGGCCGCCTTCAGCGGTGATATCATCTTTCAGTGCGCCGATAAACGAGCCCTGATGGCTGGCCTTAATATTGACATCGCTGACACCGGCACCTTCTGTGGTGCGGATACTGACATAATTACTGCGGAATGAAACAGAGGTATGACCCGCTGATTTCTTTGTCGGTAACCAAACATAAACTTTTAACATGACAACGCTCCTTGTTCTGAATGAGTAATGAATATATTCCTTTATATAAGCAGATAAATAATGATTAGTCTTAATGTAGGTTCTTTGTATTTTTCTGCGGGAATTTCATCATCTGATGCGTTACACATGAATTTCAATATGAAACAGGCTATTTTTCAGAATTAATGAAACCAGTTTTAGTCTGGTTTTTCTGCGTGATATCACGTAGGTGGTTTTTGTGGGTGAATAAAATATAACAAGTGTTTTGCCGCCGGCATATCAGGACAATCTGAACATATGTCATCGTGGTGTGCCCGCTTCGTTCTGTTTTTTTGGACAGCCAAAACTTTTGATTGCTAAAACTTTTGATTGTTAAAAGAATACCCCTTACTTATCGGGTGATAAATTAAGGGGTAATATCTCATGCCGTTGGATGAATACATGAGGAGCCCGGGTTAACGGGCAGATTATTTTATTTTTTATAGCGGAACTACTATTTTTATCCTGTCAGCCCTGTTTTTAATCATAATAGGTATTTTTTTATTTTTAATATAAAGAAAACCCAATGTAATCATTGGGTAATTATGCATTATAGTATCTGTTTATTATTAAAATATGATAAGAGGTTTAAAATATCATGTGTCGGATTCCGTTTTATCGGGAATAGCGGAAGGTGGCAATCGCTACACGCTAATTATGTGACGCCAATCACTAAAAACGAGCCTTTAAGACGTAATTTGTAACGTCAATGTAATTTAATACGCCAAATGCAACAAAAATATTACAATAAAATAATGGTTAAGTTACCCCGCTCACCGGATGAGTAAATGCCGGTTTTTAGCTTACTGAACAGCAAAAGTAATAAAATATAATTTTTTAGTCACTAAAGATGGTTTTGTGATCAGGTATTGGTTTTCCTTCCCCCATACTAACCGATCATTCTGCAATTTTAATAAATACGCCATTTTTATTCCGGATAACCGATTAAATATCCTTTTTTATCTCTGCTTTTTTGTATTGTTGATGCTATTTTCATCTTTTCATGAATAGGTGTTTTTTTGTTATTGTCTTATAAATCAATAAATTAATTATTTTGTTATTTATCGGTAGTGATTTTAACGTGATATCCATCACGATTTAGCACCGGATTACAAAATAAATCAGAAAAGGCTTGTGCCGCTTGCGATCTTATGTTTTTTTAAGATACACAACGATATTTATTCATACACAATTACTGTTGAGAGATACCCCGTGAAACCATTCATCCGTCCACAAAATGTACTACTAACAACCGCGCTATCAGACGCGGTTGTCGTCGTGCGTGTGGTAGTGGTGGTGGTCGGCAACGCGCCGTAACGGGCTGGGATCAGCAAGAAGATCACTAACCCCGCCGGCGTAAACCGAGCGGGGTTTTTTTATATCAGGCTCCGCGAAACTGAACCGGTTGTAAGAGAAGGATGATGTTATGGGAGCTTCGCAAGACACTCAGGCTAAAACCCGGATGACGGGTGCGGAATTAATTATCCGCATGTTAGAACAACACGGCATCACGACCGTGTCTGGTATCCCCGGGGGAGCGGCGCTGCCATTGTATGATGCACTGGGGAAAAGCCGTATCCGGCATATCCTGGCGCGCCATGAGCAGGGCGCCGGATTTATCGCACAGGGAATTGCCAGGACGACCGGCAAAGCGGCGGTATGTATCTCTTCCAGCGGGCCGGGTGCGACAAACCTGATGACGGCGATTGCCGATGCCAAGCTGGATTCTGTTCCGCTGGTCTGCATCACAGCACAGGTTTCTTCTCCGATGATAGGCACTGATGCGTTCCAGGAAGTGGACACTTACGGTATGTCCATCCCTATCACCAAGCACAACTATCTGGTTCGTAATGTACAGGATTTACCGGCAATTATTGCCGATGCTTTCCGGATTGCGGAATCAGGTCGTCCGGGACCGGTGTGGGTTGACGTACCGAAAGATGTTCAGTCAGCTATCATTGAAATTGATGAATTGCCGCCAATTATGCCAAAAGATCCGCTGCCGTTGTTTGATGCTGAAAAAGTCTCTGAAGCAGCGGCGATGATTAATCAGGCGAAACGCCCGATCCTCTACATCGGCGGCGGTATTGTGGCATCACAATCTCAGCAGATGATTCAGAGTTTTGCAGAGCGTGCCGGGTTGCCGGTCACCATGACTCTGATGGGCCTGGGAACCATCCCGCAGCAGCATCCGTTGTATCTCGGTATGCTGGGAATGCACGGCGCGCGTTATACTAATATGATTTTGCAGGAATCCGATTTACTGATTGTGATCGGCGCGCGTTTTGATGATCGCGCTATCGGCAAGGCAGAGCAGTTTTGTCCGGATGCCAAAATTATTCATGTGGATATTGATCGGGCTGAAATAAGCAAGATCAAACAACCTGATCTCTCGGTGAATGCAGATGCCGGACAGGTGCTGGCAATGCTGTTGCCACAGATTGAGGTCAATCCGCGTCAGGAGTGGAACGATCATATTGCACAGGTCAAACAGGCGTTTCCGTTAATTCAGGTAAATCATGAGGATCCGTTATCGCATTTCGGACTGATCGCGGCGGTTGCCGGTGCGGTTGATAATGATGCCATTATTACTACAGATGTGGGGCAGCATCAGATGTGGGTGGCACAGGCATATCCGTTATGCCGTCCGCGTCAGTGGTTAACCTCCGGCGGGCTGGGTACGATGGGCTTCGGATTACCGGCCGCTATTGGTGCTGCACTGGCAGAGCCTTCCCGTAAAATTATCTGCTTTACCGGGGATGGCAGCATTATGATGAATATTCAGGAGCTGGCGACTGCCGCAGAGCATAATCTGGATATCAAAATTATTCTGATGAACAACCAGGCGCTGGGAATGGTTCACCAGCAGCAGACGTTGATGTTTAATGAGCATATTGTTGCATCTGCCTATCCGTATCAAACTGATTTTATTACGATAGCGAAAGGATTCGGGTTGCAGACCTGTGATCTGAACAAAGAGAGTGACCCGATTGCGGCATTGCAGGCGGCGATTTCCCGCCCCGGCCCGTGTCTGATCCACGCATTAATCGATGTCTGTGAAAAAGTGTGGCCGATGGTATTGCCCGGTGATGCAAATATCGATATGGTCAGTGCCTGATGACGGAGAATAAAATCATGGAAAAAAATAATCAGCCAATTGCGCTGGAACTGGTTGTACGCAACCATCCCGGCGTTATGACTCACATTTGCGGACTCTTTGCCCGCAGAGCATTCAACGTGGACGGAATTCTCTGTCTGCCTCTGCCGGGACAGGATGAAAGCCATATCTGGCTGTTGGTGAAATCTGATGATCGTCTGAGCCAGATGGTCAGTCAGGTGGAAAAACTGGAAGATGTACAGGGTGTGAAGTACAACGAAGATATCAGTATTTTCGAGCAACTAAGCAAATATATTCCGTAGAGTGATAAGACCGGGCAGAGGAACGAAAAGCAGGCGCGCATGGATGTATTTACAGCGGCTTTTCGTTTTGCCCGTTATCAGCCCGGCCCCGGGGCTGAAATCAATCAAATCCTGAATGACGTCGGGTATAGGATATTACTACGGCGAGGTTTGTCCGATATGTGAATAGGACATAATCAGCGTGCCGCTCAGTTCCCCTTCCATGCAGATATAAGAGTGGGGAATGTCACAGGAAAAGGCATAGAAATCCCCCGGTTCCAGCAGGACAGTCAGATCGTCATTAAAGCGCATCATCAGTGTACCCTGATGGATGAGGATGTGTTCGTGAGTGCCGGTGCTGTGCGCCGGGCTGTTAATAATCGCACCGCGGATCATTTTCAGGTGCCAGATCTCAGAAATATTCCCCATTCCGACACGGAATTTAAAATCTTCTGCATACTCCCCCTTGAACGTTTTGTTTTGTTCATAGCGGGGATAGCCTTCATTACTTGCGGTAAACAAATCACCCAGCGGAAAACGCAGAGCCACGGCGATGGCTTCCAGGGTATCGATGCGCGGATTGGAATCACCGGATTCCAGTTTGGATAATGCGGCTTTCGAGATGCCGGAGAGTTTTGAAAGGTCATTAAGCGACAGGTTACGCGCCTGGCGCAGCAGTTTCACTTTCTGGCCGATATGGGCACTGGTTTTATGCATAATTGAGTGGATACCAATGAAGTCAGCGGGAATATCCCGTTAGTATTGCATACTTGTTATACGACGGTAAGCCGCGATTGTCCGGATAAAATGTGATAGTGATTTTATCAGATGAAATAATCCGGTATGGTCAATAATTAAATGTATGTCAGTAAACGGACTCTCACCATGATCTACACCCTGCCCTGGGCAGATTTTCTGATCTGTTTTATCACACTCTTTTTTGGTTATTGGGTTTTCGGTATGGTCGGGTTCGGCTCGGCGCTGATAGCAAGCCCTGTTCTGGCTTTTTTTATCCCGGTCTCTCATATTGTGCCGATGCTGGCTTTGATGGATTTGGGCGCGGCTGTGATTAATGTCACCCGCGACGGGCGCAAAGCGGATTTCAGTGAACTGAAATGGATGGTGCCGCTGATGATAGGCGGCAGTCTGATTGGTGCGGCGATATTGCTGAAAACACACCCCGATATGCTGGCGGTGTTCCTCGGCGGGTTTATTGTGCTGTATGCCCTGTATTCTCTCTTTATTAAGAAGAGTGCGCGGCATTATCCTCAGAAATATATTGTTCCGTTCGGGATTGGCGGGGGGATATTAAGTGCATTATTTGGTGCGGGTGGCTTTGTATATGCCATCTATTTCGCCGGAAGGATCGAGGACAAAAACCGCTTTCGTATCACGCAGACGACACTGATTGGCTTCAGTACATTAACCCGCGTGATTATTTTCCTGATCATGGGGATCTATTGGAACAGTGAAATTGCGATTACGGCTCTGATGTTTCTGCCTGCGATGATTGCCGGTATTGTGCTGGGACGTCACATTACCATGCGCATCCCGAAAGAGGCGTTCTTCCGCTTCCTGAATATCGTGATCCTGCTGGCGGGGCTGACTCTGCTTATCAGTAATCTGGTGCGCTGATGTTCAGCGCAGATTTTTTTTTAGCACATTGCCGGGCGCGTTGCAGTTCATCCGTTACCCGGCTTTTACTGAAACAGTCGCGGTAACGGGCGGCATAAGCGGCATATTCAGCTTGTGCAGTGGGCAGAGGTTGTGCAATAAGATGATTAATAAAGGTAAAACTGCCAATCTCAGCGTGCTGATAATCCACCGGGTTTTTCCATTCACCGCCCCAGCGCAGAAAACCGTGACTGAAAATCAGCGGTAAAACAGCTTCAATCCTGCCTTTGCTTATATTTTCTCTGTTATTCAGCGCACCTGCTGATCCCGGCGGGCTGAGGGTGATTTTTCCGTTCTTGTCCCGGAAGCGGTAAGGATTTTGCTGCGGATTGATATCAATAGCCACGCCGTAAGCGTGTTTTGACCAGGCTTTCTGATTGACCTGGCGGCGTCCGTTAAACGCAGAGGTATTATTTGCCGCCATAGATGCCTCGTCATCTCCGCCGAAGACATCAATAGGCTGTACCCTGTGCAGCGGGAATTTGTTCCGGTACAAATCGGCAAACAGCGCCTGTGTTTCGGGAGCTGCCACATCAAGTACAGTGATGGTTCCGGTCTGTGTTTCGCCCTGAAAATTAATAAATTGCACATCCACATTGACCAGACGTTCACAAGGCACCGGGTTGTCCGGTGCAATAATACTGAGCGCACTCAGGGCCCGACAGGTATCCGGGCCGAGCGGGGTGATCGCCGCCTGTGCTGCGTTCAATCCTGCAAACAGTAAAAAAGCGGGTAAGAATGGCGTGCTCAGTTTCATTATTAAACCTGCTGTCAGTGACTGAAAAACAGGATAGTACCCTGCGGGGTGGTGTTATGTGAAAAAATTCCCGTTTTGAGCCTTGATTATGGCGATTTTTCCTAAGATAATCGTTTGCTTCAAAAATCACATCTTTTTGTCAGTTAAAAGCCAAACGTTTGCGTCCTGTCTGTCCGGTCTGTTTTTATCCGGTAGATATCAGTTTTCAGTAAAACGCAATCGTTTACGCCGATGTGAAACGAATTCATTAACACAGGTGATTACATGTCCGCGACACAGCCACAGAGTGGGTGCAAATTAGACAGTTTCTTTAAATTAACCGAGCGCGGCACCACTGTCCGCCGGGAAGTATTAGCCGGGATGACCACGTTTCTGGCAATGGTTTACTCCGTTATTGTTGTACCGGGGATGTTAGGCCAGGCCGGTTTCCCGCATACGGCTGTTTTTATCGCCACCTGTCTGGTCGCGGGATTAGGCTCTCTGCTGATGGGCTTATGGGCTAATTTGCCGATGGCTATCGGCTGCGCTATTTCCCTGACTGCATTTACTGCATTCAGTATGGTTATCGGACAGAATATTTCTATTCCGGTTGTTCTCGGCGCGGTTTTCCTGATGGGGGTATTGTTTACCCTGATTTCCGTGACCGGTATCCGCACCTGGATCCTGCGTAATATTCCGCTGGGAATTGCTCACGGCACGGGGATCGGTATTGGTCTGTTCCTGCTGCTGATCGCGGCAACCAACATTAATTTAGTCATCAAAAACCCGTTTGCCGGCATGCCGGTTGTTCTGGGTGATTTCACTTCATTCCCGGTCATTATGGCGCTGGCGGGTCTGGCGGTTATTTTTGGTCTGGAAAAACTGAAAGTGCCGGGCGCAGTATTGCTGGTGATTATCGCTATTTCTGTTATCGGACTGATTTTTGATCCGTCAGTTAAATATCAGGGCTTCTTTAAGCTTCCTTCTCTCGGGGATGACGGACTGTCTCTTTTCTTCAGTATGGATATTAAAGGTGCTTTGCAGCCGGTTGTTCTGCCGACCGTGCTGGCGCTGGTCATGACAGCGGTATTTGATGCCACCGGGACAATCCGTGCGGTTGCCGGTCAGGCGAACCTGCTGGATAAAGACAATCAGATTATCAGCGGCGGACGCGCACTGACGACCGACTCCGTCAGCAGCATTCTGGCAGGGATGGTCGGTGCCGCACCTGCGGCGGTGTATATTGAATCAGCAGCCGGTGCTGCAGCCGGTGGCCGTACCGGGCTTACGGCGACTGTGGTCGGCGTCATGTTCCTGCTGATCCTGTTCCTCTCGCCACTCTCTTACTTGGTACCTGCGTATGCAACCGCACCGGCACTGATGTATGTGGGTCTGCTGATGTTAAGCAATGTCAGCAAACTGGATTTCGGTGATTTTGTCGGCGCAATGTCCGGATTACTGTGTGCGGTCTTTATTGTGCTGACCGGAAACATTGTGACCGGGATCATGCTGGGCTTTGCATCATTAGTGATCGGTCGCATTGTCGGCGGGGAATGGCGCAAGCTGAATGTCGGCACTGTCCTGATCGCGATTGCGTTAGTAGCATTTTATGCTGGTGGCTGGGCAATCTGAGTGATAAGCCGCCACTGAAGGCTGGCTGGTGGTGACGATACACTGTATTTGTACGATTTATCTTAAAATGTTAATTAATTGCCCGCCCTGATGGCATGAGAAGATAAAATAGCAGCGACGGATAACGCATTCGTCGCTGTTTTTTTTGTATGATAGTGACAGAAGACGGTAATATTTTTCTCCTTTGGCATCGTATTACGGCTTTTTGTGTCGTTATTAATAGGTATCTTTCTTTTTTGGTCAGCGGGCACATTGCCCTAAGTTCAGTAAGGGCAATATGGAAATATTCTTTACGATTCTTATTTTGATTTTGATGGTGTCGGTGTCAGGTGTTCTCACCAAAATGATCCCGTATCGCATTCCGTTACCTATCATTCAGATAGCAATGGGGGCGTTGCTTGCCTTCCCGCAGTTTGGGCTGCATGTCACCTTTGACCCTGAACTGTTCCTTGTTCTGCTGATCCCGCCTTTACTGTTTGTTGACGGCTGGAAAACCCCGACCCGGGAATTTATGCAAAAAGGGCGGGAAATCTCCATTCTTGTGCTGTTCCTGGTGCTGGTGACGGTTATCGGGATTGGCTATCTGATTTACTGGTTGATGCCGGGAATCGAGCTGATACCTGCCTTTGCACTGGCGGCAGTTTTGTCACCGACAGATGCGGTGGCGCTCTCTTCTATTGTCGGAAAAGGACGTATTCCGAAACAGATGATGGGGATCCTGGAAGGTGAGGCGTTGATGAATGATGCCTCCGGTCTGGTTGCACTGAAATTTGCCGTGGCAATCGTCATGGGCACCATGGTGTTTACTGTCACCGGGGTCACGATTGAATTCTTTAAAGTCGCGATTGGCGGGTTACTGGCGGGGATCGCTGTTACCTGGTTGTACAGTAAATCCCTGCGCCTGATGAGCCGCTGGAGCGGGGATGACCCTGCTACACAAATCGTCTTTATGTTACTGCTGCCGTTCGCCTCTTATCTGATTGCAGAGCACATCGGTTTCTCCGGGATCCTTGCCGCGGTTGCCGCCGGGATGACCATCAGTAAATCGGGTGTTATCCGCAATGCCCCGCTGGCGATGCGTCTGCGGGCAGATAATGTCTGGGGCATGCTGGAATTTGTCTTTAACGGACTGGTCTTTATCATGCTCGGGCTGCAACTGCCCGGGATCTGGCAGGTATCTGTTATTGAAGCGGAACTTGACCCGACAGTTGAAGTCTGGATGCTGTTTACCGCCGTTTTTGTTATCTATTTTGCTCTGCTGGTGCTGCGTTTCTGCTGGTTATGGATGATGAAAACTGTCAGCCGCCTGACCTTAAAACGCAAGCCGCTGGATTTCAGTCACTACACCACCCGTGAGCTGTGGCTGGCATCATTTGCCGGTGTGCGCGGGGCGATAACCCTTGCCGGTGTGCTCTCTATTCCGCTGTTTCTGCCTGACGGCACACCATTCCCGGCGCGTTATCAGATGATCTTTATCGCTGCCGGTGTCATTTTGTTGTCACTGTTTATGGGCGTGGTGTCGCTGCCGTTCCTGCTCAAAGGTGTTCATGTCGGTGATAAAGCCGCTGATGCCAATGAAATCCGCGCAGCAAGAGCTGCAATGGCCGAAGTCGCGATTGTCAGTATCGGCAAAATGGAAGAGCGTTTGTCTGCCAGTTCTGATGAAGCGCTGGATGCGGAAGCTATCAGTGAGGTGGCATCGAGGGTTGCCGGTCATCTGCGGCGGCGTACCGCCAATGATGATGAAATGGAATATAACCTGAAAGTGGAAGACCTGGAGCGGCGCTTCCGTCTGACCGCGCTGCGTGCCGAGCGCGGGGAACTGTATCATCAGCGTGCGACCCGTAATATCAGTAATGAAACACTGCAATTGCTGTTGCATGATCTGGATTTACTGGAAGCCCTGCTTGTTGAGAAAGAAACATAACCGATGCCGCTACTGATTATTACCACTATTTTATGGGCCGCATCATTCAGCCTGATTGGCGAATACCTCGCCGGTCAGGTTGACAGCTGGTTCTCTGTATTAGTCCGTGTCTCGCTGGCGGCAGTGATTTTCCTGCCGTTTTTGCGCTGGCGCGGTATTGCCCCGAAAGTCATTCTGCTCTATATGGCAGTGGGTGCATGTCAGCTCGGCATTATGTATCTGTTTGTTTTTCATGCCTATAACTATCTGACAGTTGCTGAATTTCTGCTGTTCACGGTACTGACTCCGCTCTATGTGACGCTGATTTACGATCTGCTTGAGCGGCGCGGGCTGCGTTGGGGGTATGTCTTCAGTTCACTGCTGGCGGTGATTGGTGCGGCGGTTATCCGCTATGACCATCTGAGTGACTCATTCTGGAAAGGACTGATCCTGGTTCAGCTGGCAAATATTTTCTTTGCTATCGGGCAGGTGGGGTATAAACGATTGATGGAAGTTCATCCGCTGGTGCAGCGTACGGCGTTTTCGTGGTTCTATCTCGGCGCGTGTGTGGTGGCGCTGGCGGGCTGGCTGCTGTTTGGTAATTTTGCCAAAATGCCGTCAACACAGTTACAGTGGGGCGTTCTGCTGTGGCTGGGGATCGGCGCATCCGGTATCGGTTACTTTATGTGGAACTACGGTGCCACTCAGGTTGACGCCGGAACACTCGCTATCATGAATAACATGATGGTTCCGGCGGGTCTGTTGGTTAACTTTGCCATCTGGCAGCAGCATCCGGACTGGCTCACATTCAGCATAGGTGCAAGCCTGATTGTTGCATCGCTGTGGGTACACCGGGTATGGATACTGAAGCCGTCTTTACAAAAGGCAGATTGTCCACCGCGTGCTGACGCGCACAACGAATAAATGACTCAATAGCCGGTTGGCGCTGTTCTCCGCTGCGGTTTGCGGCATACAGCCGGCTCCATAATCCGTCCCCTAAGGTTTTTGTCACCACCAGCCCCTGTTTTTCAAAATTCTCTACCGCCCAGTGCGGCAGTGCGGCGATCCCCATCCGTGCGGCAACCATCTGAATCAGCAACAGGGTGTTATCCACTGTTTTCACCTGCGGAGACACACCCGCCGGTTGCAGGAAGCGCCGCCAGATATCAAAGCGCTGGCGCTGTACCGGGTATATCAGCAGCGTGTCACTTCCCAGATCCTGCGGCTGGATAATCAGGCGCTGTGCCAGCGGGTGCTCCGGTGCGACCACCAGCTTCACCTCATAATCAAACAGCGGTGTGTAGGTCAGTTTGCCGTTGTGCTGCTCATCAATATCAGAAGTGAGCACTACATCCAGCTCCCGTTTGAGCAGTTCCGGCTGCGGATCAAAACTGACTCCTGAGGTGAAATCCACATTAATCTGCGGCCAGTTTTCGCGGAAATTAGCCAGCGCCGGTGTCAGCCACTGAATACAACTGTGGCACTCAATCGCGACCCGCAGCGCGCTCAGCCCCGGTTCATTGCACTCCCGGATAGCATCTTTAACCAGCGGCAGTATCTGCCCGGCAAGTTGTAACAGTACCTGTCCCTGCGGCGTAAATTGCAGCGGCTGTGTTTTGCGGATAAAGATCCGGAAGCCCAGCCGGTGTTCCAGTTCACTGAACTGATGAGAAAGGGCGGATTGTGTCTGATGCAGCGCATTTGCCGCACCCGCCAGTGAGCCGGACTGATTCAGAGCCTGAATCGTTTTTAAGTGTTTTATTTCTATCATGAGAAACCTTCAGGTTAGCAATGAAGAATCTGCGCTTGTTTCTTATACAGTACCCGCTGATTATGGATGTGTAAACATCTGGATGGCTAAATGACGGAGATTTTTTATGACAACACATAATCACACACTGGGTTTTCCGCGTATCGGTTTGAAAAGAGAGCTGAAAAAAGCACTTGAGAGTTATTGGGCAGGGCACATTTCACAGGACGAATTACACGAAACCGGGAAGGAACTGCGTCTGCGTCACTGGCAGCAGCAAGAAGAGGCAGGGATTGAATTATTGCCTGTGGGTGATTTCGCATGGTATGACCATGTGCTGGGCACCAGCCTGCTGTTCGGCAATGTGCCGCCGCGTCATGCAAGTGCGGATGGTCAGATTGACCTTGATACCCTGTTCCGTATCGCCCGTGGTCGTGCGCCGACCGGCGAACCGGCTGCCGCATCTGAAATGACCAAATGGTTTAACACCAATTATCACTATATTGTGCCGGAATTTCAGCGCGGACAAACCTTCAGTGTCAGTTGGCAGCAACTGTTTGACGAAGTGGACGAAGCACTGGCGCAGGGCTTTAATATCAAGCCGGTACTGCTCGGACCGGTAACCTATCTGTGGTTGGGGAAAGTGAAAGGCGCATCATTTGACCGCTTATCATTACTGCCGTCACTGTTAGCCGCCTATAAATCGGTGCTGGCAAAACTGGCTGAGCGCGGCATTGAATGGGTTCAGATTGATGAGCCCGCGCTGGTGTTGGATTTGCCAAAAGAGTGGCAGGATGCTTACCGCACGGCATACGATGCATTACAGGGACACAGTAAGTTACTGCTGACCACCTATTTTGACAGTGTGAGTCATCACTTACCGCTGATCCGCGAACTGCCGGTGCAGGGTCTGCATGTCGATTTTATTGCGGGCAATGATGATATTCAGGCAATCCATAATGCGTTGCCGGCAGACTGGCTGCTCTCCCTGGGTCTTATCAACGGACGCAATGTATGGCGTACCGATCTCCGTGCCAAATATGATTCAGTGCAGGCGGTAGCCGGCAAGCGCAATCTGTGGATCGGAACCTCGTGTTCTCTGCTGCACAGCCCGATTGACCTGCGCGAAGAAACAAAATTAGATGAAGAAGTAAAAAGCTGGTTTGCATTCGCACAGCAAAAATGTGAGGAGCTGGCTCTGCTGACCCGGGCGGTCAACAGCGGGTCGCCGGACGATATTGCCGCACTGGATACCTACAGCGCACCAATCACCGCGCGGCGTCACTCAAAACGAGTGCATAATGCAGATGTGGCTGCGCGTCTGGCTGCCATCACCGCCCGCGACAGTGAGCGTGATGCGCCGTATGACGTGCGGGCAAAAGCCCAGCGCAGTCGTTTTAACCTGCCACTGTGGCCGACAACCACCATCGGCTCTTTCCCGCAAACTACCGAAATTCGCGGGCTGCGGCTGAATTTCAAAAAAGGTAATATTGATAAAGCGTTCTACCGCACTAATATCTCAGAACATATTAAGCAGGCAATTAATGAGCAGGAACGGCTCGGGCTGGATGTGCTGGTACACGGCGAAGCAGAACGCAATGACATGGTGGAATACTTCGGTGAGCATCTCGACGGCTACGTTTTTACCCAAAACGGCTGGGTGCAGAGTTACGGCTCCCGTTGTGTGAAACCTCCGGTGATTATTGGCGATATCAGCCGTCCGGAGCCGATCACTGTCGGGTGGGCGACTTATGCACAATCCCTTACCGACAAACCGGTAAAAGGCATGTTAACCGGGCCGATTACTATTCTGTGCTGGTCGTTCCCGCGTGAAGATATCAGCCGTGAAACTATCGCCAAACAGATTGCGCTGGCACTGCGTGATGAAGTGGATGATTTGCAGAAAGCGGGGATCGGTATTATTCAGATCGACGAACCGGCACTGCGCGAAGGTTTGCCGCTGCGCCGCGCAGAATGGGCGGATTATCTGACATGGGCGGTGGATGCATTCCGTCTGAATGCCTCGGTCGCGGATAATGACACTCAGATCCACACCCACATGTGTTACTGCGAATTCAATGACATTATGGACTCAATTGCAGCACTGGATGCGGATGTGATCACTATCGAAACATCACGCTCGGATATGGAATTGCTGGAAGTATTTGAAGACTTTGACTATCCGAATGAGATTGGGCCGGGTGTTTATGACATTCATTCACCGAATGTCCCGGAAGTGGAATGGATAGAAGCATTGCTGCGCAAAGCGGCGGATAAAATTGCCGTTGAGCGCCTGTGGGTAAACCCGGACTGTGGTCTGAAAACCCGTGGCTGGGATGAAACCCGCAAAGCCCTGGCAAACATGGTGGAAGCGGCGCGCCGCCTGCGGGCAAATCCGGACTATACTTAATGATAGGTTATACACTGTAATTTAGTGATGAATATCACGTTTTCATGTAATTGATTCATTTTTGAATTTCAAAGTGGTGATAATAATCACTAAATTACATGCGACAGCACGCTACAGTGTCTTTAATAATCATTTTTTCGATAAGGAGTTCAGGATGGCTGATGTGTTTCATTTAGGTTTGACCAAAGGTGACTTACAAGGTGCAACACTGGCTATCGTGCCGGGCGATCCTAACCGGGTTGAAAAAATTGCCCGTCTGATGGACAAGCCGGTTCACCTCGCATCCCTGCGTGAATTTACCTCATGGCGCGGTGAAATTGACGGTAAAGCTGTGATTGTCTGCTCAACCGGTATCGGCGGTCCTTCTACCTCTATTGCAGTGGAAGAACTGGCGCAACTGGGGATCCGCACCTTCCTGCGTATCGGCACCACCGGGGCGATTCAGGAAAATATTAATGTCGGTGATGTCCTGGTCACGACAGCTGCTGTACGCCTTGATGGCGCGAGCCTGCATTTTGCACCGATGGAATTCCCGGCTGTGGCAGACTTTGAATGTACCACTGCGCTGGTTAATGCCGCGAAAGCCGCAAAAGCAACCGTACATATCGGTGTAACCGCCTCTTCTGATACTTTCTATCCGGGCCAGGAGCGTTATGACACCTTCAGTGGTCGTGTCACCCGCCGTTTCAAAGGCTCGATGCAAGAATGGCAGGAAATGGGCGTGATGAATTTTGAAATGGAATCAGCCACACTGCTGACCATGTGTGCCAGCCAGGGGCTGCGCGCCGGGATGGTCGCAGGGGTTATCGTCAATCGTACTCAGCAGGAAATTCCTGATGAAGCGCGGATGAAGAAAACCGAAGCAAACACCCTGGATATCGTGGTAGCCGCCGCCCGCCATCTTATTTAATCAGCCTGCTTTCAGTCAATCTGCCGCATCTCCGGTCTTTCCGGGGCTGCGGTTTTTTATTCATCTTTCATAATGCAAATCTGATAAAGTAATTGCTCTGATCACACTGATAATAATGATATAGCCAACGTCATTCAGGATGCAGGCAACGAACCTGCGGTTTGAATGAATAAGGGTATAAAGAGGGATTAATGACCAGACAAACACTACATCCGTCGGTACTGCCGCTTGACGGCGGGATCAATTTCCGTGATTTGGGGGGCAAAGTTCTGCCGGACGGCAGCAAAATTAAACCGGGACTTTTATATCGCGCCGGTGCCCTGGATCGCCTGAGTGACAATGATTTAACCCGCCTGACGGAACAAAACCTGTTTCAGATCCTGGATTACCGGGATCGCGGCGAAATCACTGATAAACCGGATCGCCTGTGGAATGGCGCGTTGTACACTAACGCCCCGGCAAATCCGATGTCAAAAGAGGTGGATGCTAACCTCGAAAAGCTCGGTGACGATGCACTGACCGAATTTGATCCGAAAGCCTTTATGCTGCGCCTGTATGAGCTGCTGCCGCTGAACAATCCTGCTTACCATACTCTCGGCAACATGCTGTGCCAGCCGGAAAAAGGCGGTATTGTGCAGCACTGTGCAGTCGGTAAAGACAGAACCGGTGTCGGCTCTGCGCTGGTACTGTTTGCGCTGGGTGCAGATACTGACATGGTGATGGAAGATTATCTGCTGACCAATGACACTCTGGCGCCGTATCGCGATGAGCTGCTGTCTGAACACGCGAAAACTATGCCGGACGATGTGGTGGAAAAATTCGCCTATGTGTACTCAGTTCAGACTGACTTCCTGAATACGGCACTCAAAAGCATTCATTCGCATTATGGCAGCATTGATATCTGGCTGGCGAAGGATATAGGTCTGACGACGGCAGTCCGTGATAAAATCCGCAATCATTTCCTCGAATAATATCCGCTGGAAAGGGGGTTTTTCTGACACTGACTGACATTATTACTATTGTGACCGCGTTTGTCCGTGAGCATGAATATTGGGCATTACCGGTCATTTTTGTGCTGGCGTTCGGTGAATCTCTTGCGTTTCTCTCCCTGCTGTTTCCGGCAACCGTGATCCTTCTGGGGGTCGGCGCGCTGATTGGTGAAGGCGGGCTGAGTTTCTGGTCTGTCTGGCTGATGGCGGCCTCCGGTGCGTTTTTCGGCGATTGGATCTCCTATTACGTCGGTTACTATTATAAAGACGGTGTCCGTAAAATGTGGCCGATTTCCCGCTCCCCGCAAACTCTGGTCAGAGGGCATCAGTTCTTTGAGAAATGGGGAATATGGGGCGTATTCGTCGGCCGGTTTTTTGGTCCTCTGCGTGCCGTTATCCCGCTGGTAGCGGGGATCTGCGCTATGCCGCAGCGCTATTTTCAGATAGCCAACCTGCTTTCTGCCATGGTCTGGGCGTTCGGATTATTAGCCCCCGGCGCGTTCGGGCTGCACTGGATAGCAAAACTGATGGGAGAGTAATTTTCCGTTTCACCGGTTTACATCTGTTTTTGCGTGACGCGCCGAAAAAATAGTCCGTCCGATAAAAGATAGTGGACATCTGTACAGTGGTATTTTACCGTAAGCGGCGTAAGACATACGCAGAGGAGACAGCCATCGTGGATATTCAGTGGCTCTATGGTTTTATCGGAATTTTAAGTGGTGTTCTGCTGGGCGGCGGTATTGTCTGGTTCAGTTTGCAACAGCGGCTGGCAGAAAAAAACCGCACGCTGAATGAGAATACCGGACAGCTTGCGGTACTGGAAGAAACCCGGCGTCAGGCGGCGTACTGGCAGAATTCGCACGAACAAAGTGAACAGGCATTACAGAATGCCCGCAATATCAGTGCGCAACAGGAAGCTGAAATCCGTGAACTGAGCACCCGTCTGGAAGAGAGCCGTCTGGCGGCGGAAGAAAAACAGCGCCTGCTGCTGAACAGTGAACAACGCCTGAATACCCAGTTTGAAAACCTTGCCGCCCGTATTTTTGAACAAAACGGCCGCCGGACAGATGAACTGAACCGGCAGAGCCTCTCTTTGCTTTTACACCCTTTTCGTGAACAGCTGGATAATTTCAATCGTCAGGTACAGGAGAGCTACAGCCAGGAAAGCCGTGAACGGCATACGCTGACTCATGAAATCCAGCGCCTGCAACAGCTGAATCTGCATATGGCACAGGAAGCGGTGAATCTCACCAATGCCCTGAAAGGGGACAATAAAATGCAGGGAAACTGGGGGGAAACTATTCTCGCCCGTATCCTTGAAGCCTCCGGTCTGCGCGAAGGTCATGAATTTGCCACCCAGGTAAATCTGAAAAGTGAGCAGCAAAACCGTTATCAGCCGGATGTGGTGATTTATCTGCCGCAGAATAAACAGGTTATTGTGGATGCGAAAGTCTCGCTGGTGGCTTACGAGCGCTATTTTAACAGTGATACGCAAGATGCCCGCAGGGCCGCACTGACTGAGCATATTAACTCTGTCCGCCAGCATATCCGCGGGCTGAGTCATAAAGCGTACCAGGATTTAAACGGGATAAATTCACTGGATTATGTACTGATGTTTATCCCGGTCGAACCCGCGTTTCTGGCGGCTGTCGGGCAGGAGAGTACCCTGTTGGATGATGCGCTGAGAAGTAATATTATGTTAGTCAGCCCGTCGACACTGCTGGTGGCATTGCGGACAATATCCAATCTCTGGCGCTATGAACATCAGCATGAAAACAGTCAGGCGATAGCACAGCGTGCTGCCCGGTTATATGACAAGCTCCGGCTGTTTGTTGAAGAGATGGAAGGCATCGGCAGCGCGCTGGATAAAGCACAGGGCACTTATCACGACGCGATGAAAAAACTGACCACCGGCAGGGGAAATCTGTTGTTACAGGCAGAAGGTTTCCGTGAACTGGGTGTGGAAGTAAAACGCCCGCTGGATGAAAATCTGGTAAAAAAATCCCGGCTGAGTGAAGAGCAGGAAACACAGCAGTATACGTCCTCCGGGGATCCGGCTAATTTCTCATAACAACACAATGCGCATAGGGTTTTGCGGTAAAGGCTGATACACTTTTGCGATTATTAAACCGTGTGCACAGGCAAAACAGGCAATATAAAGAATGGAAGAGCAATCCCGGGATAAAATCGATTTTGGTTTTCGCACTGTTAACAAGAGCGAAAAAGAAGGTATGGTGGCAAACGTCTTTCATTCTGTTGCTGCAAAATATGACCTGATGAATGACCTGATGTCTTTTGGCATCCATCGTATCTGGAAGCGTTTTACTATTGACGCCAGTGGTGTGCGCCGTGGTCAGCGGGTGCTTGATTTAGCCGGGGGAACCGGTGATTTTACAGCAAAATTCTCCCGTATGGTCGGTGAAACCGGGCAGGTTGTTCTCGCGGATATCAATGATTCCATGCTGAAAATGGGCCGCGAAAAACTGCGTAATAACGGGATTATCGGTAACGTCAGTTATGTTCAGGCCAATGCAGAAGAACTGCCGTTCCCGGATGATTACTTCAATTGCATTATCATCTCGTTCGGGCTGCGCAATGTTACGGATAAAGACAAAGCTCTGCGTTCCATGTTCCGCGTATTAAAACCGGGCGGACGTCTGCTGGTCCTGGAATTTTCCAAACCGGTTATTGAGCCGTTGAGCAAAGTATACGACGCTTACTCATTCCATATTCTTCCACGTATCGGGCAGGCGGTTGTCAATGATGCCGAAAGCTATCGTTACCTGGCTGAATCTATCCGCATGCACCCGGATCAGGGTACCCTGAAGGGAATGATGGAAAATGCCGGTTTTGAACAGGTATCCTATACCAATATGACCGGCGGTATTGTCGCACTGCATAAAGGGTTCAAATTCTGATATGACTGATCCGTTTGCTGAAAACGCACCGTCTTCCGTCAGTCCGCACGCGCTTTATCCTGTCATTGCCGGCTTTCTGGAAACCGTACTGAATCAGCTTCTTTACCGTGAAGCTGTTCTGAAGCCGGCCCGCGTCCGCCTGACCGGGAAAACTCTGGCTCTCTGTCTGGCTGAGCCGGAAATGCAATTCACACTGATTTTCAGTGAAAAACAGCTGGATGTTATCTCCCGTTGGGAAGATTCGGCTGACTGTGTGCTGCAAACCCGGTTTATGACCCTTCTGAAGCTGAGAGATAAACAACAGCTTTCAGCGCTGATCCGTAGTGGTGATATCACTATTGACGGAGATATGCAGGTTATTCAGCACTTTTCAGCACTGCTGGATATGGCTGAGTGGGATCCCGCTCATTATCTTGCGCCGTATCTTGGTGATGTTGCAGCACAAACACTGACACAGATTGCCGTGAAAGGCGGACAATTTATCCGCAGCGCAGTTTGCCGTCAGAAAGATTATCTGTCAGGTGCGGTGACCCGCGAATGGGCATTAGCACCATCGGCACCGGAAGCCGCTCATTTCTGTGATGAAGTGTCCTCAGCGGCACAAGCCGCCGCAGAACTTGATGTGCGTCTTTCCCGTCTGGAAAAGAGAGCAGGAACCGGGCATGAGACCGAGTGAGATTAAACGCCTTTATTTTATTATCCGTACTCTCCTTGCTTACGGTCTGGATGAACTCATCCCGAAAAACCGGCTGAGCTGGGCTATCCGCCTCTGGCGTCGCTCACTTTTCTGGATGCCGAATAAGCATAAAGACAAAGCATTAGGTGAACGTCTTCGTCTTGCATTACAGGAGCTGGGACCGGTCTGGATTAAATTCGGGCAGATGCTCTCCACCCGCCGGGATCTGTTTCCGCCTGCCATTGCTGACCAACTTGCTCAGTTGCAGGATCGTGTATCCTCTTTTGATGGTGCACTGGCAAAGAAAACAATTGAAGATGCGATGGAGGGGCCGGTTGAAACCTGGTTTGATGATTTTGATATCACTCCGCTGGCATCTGCGTCTATCGCTCAGGTTCATACTGCGGTTCTGAAAGAAAACGGGCAGGCAGTTGTCCTTAAAGTGATCCGCCCTGATATTCTGCCGGTTATACAGGCAGATATTCATCTGATGTACCGCCTGGCGGGGATGATCCCGCTGTTACCGGATGGCCGGCGTCTGCGCCCGAAAGAAGTGGTACGTGAATACGAAAAAACGCTGTTGGATGAACTGAATCTGCAACGTGAAGCGGCAAATGCGATTCAGTTGCGGCGCAACTTTGAAAACAGCCCGATGTTGTATATTCCGGAAGTGTATCCGGATCTCTGCCGTGAAAATGTGCTGGTGATGGAACGGATCTACGGGATCCCTGTCTCTGATATTACAGCACTGAATGCGCAGGGAACGAATATGAAGCTGTTAGCCGAACGTGGCGTACAGGTCTTTTTTACCCAGGTATTCCGTGACAGTTTTTTCCATGCGGATATGCATCCGGGTAATATTTTTGTCAGCCGGGAGCATCCGGACGATCCGCAGTATATCGGCATCGACTGTGGCATTGTCGGCTCACTGAATAAAGAAGATAAGCGTTATCTGGCCGAAAATTTTATCGCTTTTTTTAACCGGGATTACCGGAAAGTGGCGGAATTACATGTCGATTCCGGTTGGGTTCCGCCGGATACGAATGTTGAAGATTTTGAATTTGCCATCCGTACTGTCTGTGAACCTATTTTTGAAAAACCGCTGGCGGAGATCTCATTCGGACATGTTTTGCTGAACCTGTTTAATACAGCGCGCCGGTTTAATATGGAAGTACAGCCGCAGCTGGTTTTATTGCAGAAAACACTGCTGTATGTCGAAGGTCTGGGACGACAGCTTTATCCGCAGCTGGACTTGTGGAAAACAGCAAAACCCTTCCTGGAATCATGGCTGAAAAGTCAGATTGGTATAAAAGCGGTGATCCGCGGGATAAAAGAGAAAGCGCCTTTCTGGGCTGAAAAACTTCCGGAGTTACCTGAATTGGTGTATGACAGTCTCAGGCAGCAGCGCCGTTTGTTGTCTGGTGTTGAGCGGCTGACTGAGCAGATGAAACAGCAGCAGGCGACACAACGGAAAGTCAATTTTGCTCTGGGTGTCGGCGCAACCTTATTTATCTGTGCAAGCCTGTTTTATCTTGCCGGCGCTCCGCGCGCACCCTGGATTCTGATGTCCTTCGGTGCTGTGAGCTGGGTAACAGGATGGTGGCAATCAGGTAAAATGAAGTAAAGATTGAGTTAAAACAAAGTTTCAACAGGTGTTGCGTATTTCCGTATATGCCTGTCGTTGTATATAATGAAGATAGTAGGTCCATATCAAATTGAGGTAAAACTAATGGCTGGTATTAATATTTGGCAATTGTTAATTATTGCTGTAATTGTTGTTCTCCTGTTCGGAACGAACAAGCTTCGTTCACTGGGTTCTGATTTAGGGGCTTCAATCAAGGGCTTTAAAAAAGCTATTGGTGATGAAGATCAGAACAAAGCAGAAAGTACGACGGCCAGTAAAGACGCTGATTTTGAACAAAAAAATATTGCTGAAAAGAAAACTGACTCGTCTGAACAGTCTGAGAATAAAAACAAAGAGCAGGTATAACCCGTGTTTGACATCGGTTTTGGTGAACTGATTTTAGTAATGGTCATCGGGCTTGTTGTTCTGGGGCCGGAACGTCTCCCGGTTGCTGTGAAAACAGTCGCCGGCTGGGTTCGTGTTTTACGCTCAATGGCTGCCAATGTGCAGAATGAGCTGACTCAGGAACTGAAACTTCAGGAATTGCAGGATAATCTGAAGAAGATGGAAGAGCAGGCCGGTACCATTATTTCACCTGAATTGAAGGCATCTATGGATGAGCTGAAAGGGGCTGCCGATTCACTGCGCCGTTCTTATCAGGAGCCGGTGGATTCTCTGAAAAAACAGCTTGATCCGGAAGCACTGGCTGACAGGGAACTCGATCTTTCTGCGATTAATTCAGCACCATTGCCTTCTGCCGGCAAACCGTCTGCGGATAGTACGGCTCCGGTGACACAGTCGACGATCCCTGATGCAGAAGTACCGGTTTCTCCGGTGTCGGTGGTAAATGAAACGGAACATACCCCGTTATCTGTACCTACGGCGTCAGATTCACGGAAACATTAAATGATTACGGTAAAAGCATGTTATGGCTGTTGAAGAAACGCAACCGCTGATCACTCATTTAATTGAATTACGCAAGCGCATTCTCAACGCTCTGATTGCGGTCTTTGTTGTTTTTGTTGCGCTGGCGTATTTCTCAAATGATATCTATCAGCTGGTATCATCGCCGTTGGTGAGTAAATTGCCGCAAGGCTCGAACATGATTGCAACGGATGTTGCATCCCCGTTCCTCGCGCCGATAAAACTGACCATTATGGTCTCTATTTTTATCTCAGCGCCGTATATCTTGTATCAGGTCTGGGCTTTTATTGCCCCGGCACTGTACCGGCATGAACGCCGGTTGTTAATGCCGTTACTGTTTTTCAGTACGGTTTTATTTTACATGGGAATGGCGTTTGCTTACTTTGTCGTTTTCCCGCTGGCATTCGGATTTTTTACATCCACGGCACCTGCCGATGTGGTCATTGCGACAGATATTAATAACTATCTGAGTTTCGTCATGGCACTCTTTATGGCATTCGGGATCTCTTTTGAAGTGCCGATTGCGATTATTTTGCTGTGCTGGAGTGGTGCCACAACAGTTGCATCATTAAAACAGAAGCGTCCTTATATCCTGGTTGGTGCATTTGTTGTCGGAATGCTTCTGACGCCACCTGATGTGTTTTCGCAGACATTGCTGGCGATTCCGATGTATCTTCTGTTTGAGGTTGGTGTTTTCTTTGCCCGTTTCTACGCGCCGAGAAATAAAGCAGCATCACAGGATGAAGAAGCTGAAGAGTAACTAAAACAGCGATGTGAAACAAAAAACCACCATTCATTATGGTGGTTTTTTGTTTCTGCCCGCAGTGACAGGAAAATCAGATTTTCTTCACAAAGCTGGTGTTATCCACTTTTTTTGTCAGCTCTTTACTTATCAGCGTCAGTAAAAGAACAGAACGGGTTTCGCCGTCCGGCTCCTGATAAATAGCCTCCAACCCTCTGAACATACCTTCAGTTATCTCAACAATATCGCCCTGCTGTGGTACATCCTGTTCGGATATATTGATGCACTCAGCAAGTTTTAGTTCACTAATTAATGAAGCGGGAACAACCGCCGGTAATGTACCGAAACGGATAAAGTGATTAACACCGCGCGTTGAGTTAATTGTTGTTGTATGAATAATTTCCGGTTCAAAAGAAATAAAAAGATAATTCGGAAATAATGGTTCATTTACTATGATCCTCTTACCTCTGACTACTTTTTCTATATTGGCCATAGGGGTCAGACATTCCACCTGTTGCCGCTGCAAATGCTCCATTGCCCGCGGAAGCTGACCGCGTTTGCAGTATAATAAATACCAATCCTTCATTGTCATACCTAACACAGATGGTGTACATATATAGCTAAGATGATAACAAATTTGTTTTGCTATTTATGCAATAAATGATGCTTTAAGATAAATGAATACGGTTTTTACTCATGCATGAATAACTTTTTACCGTAAAATAGCGTCGTTTAATGAGTATGCAAAATACAACGCGATTTATAAATTCAAAACAATAAAGGTAATGTTGATGAACGTTTTTTTACTCAGCAATGGCAAACTTTCCGGTAATCCTCAGTGGCTCAGTTATGCGCAGGAGCGAATCAAAAAGATGATTGATACCCGCGGGATCCGTTCGGCGGTATTAATAGCGTATGCGGTTATCCGCGGCGATCATGACCAGCGCGCCCGTGAATTGTCCGATGCGCTGGGAATTGATGTCACCTGTATCGAACATTTTGATTCCGCTGTTCAGGCGATAGAAAATGCAGAATGTATTCTGGTCAGTGGCGGAAATACCTGGCTGCTGAATCAGATGCTGCATGAAAACGGGTTGGTCGTGCCGATTCAGCGTGCAGTTCGTGAGCGAAATATTCCGTATATCGGCTGGAGTGCAGGGTGCAATGTCGCCACGCCGAGTATCAGAACCACAAATGACATGCCGGTACGTAACAGTGTGATTATGCCGTCTCTGGGACTTTTTCCGGTACAGATTAATCCTCACTACATTGATGCGGCTATCAGCGGGCATATGGGTGAAACGCGTGATGAGCGTATTGCTGAATTTTGTGCGGTCAATCCGCAAGAGATTGTTGTGGCTTTGCGTGAAGGCAGTGGTCTACACATTTGTGATAATGAATTACATTATTTCAGTGGTAAAAATGAAGGGTTTAAAATCTTTCAGCACAACAAAACGTTCCCTGAACAATTTGATACAAAAGCACTGACTGAATGGGTGCCATTTACGTGTTTGTAATCCGCATGCTTGTAACAGTGTGGGGGATTCCTATAATAGAAACCCATTCTTCTGCGGACAGGCTGATAACACAATGAAATATCGGGACCTGAGAGATTTTCTCTCCATTCTTGAAAAACAAGGCGAGCTGAAGCGGATCCGGACAGAAGTCGATCCTTACCTCGAAATGACAGAAATTGCGGATCGTACACTGCGTGCGGGTGGGCCTGCTTTGCTGTTTGAAAATCCGAAAGGGTATTCAATGCCGGTGCTCTGCAATTTGTTCGGAACGACGAAGCGCGTTGCGATGGGAATGGGGCAGGAGGATATCAATTCACTGCGTGATGTCGGGAAATTGCTGGCATTTCTGAAAGAGCCTGAACCGCCGAAAGGTTTCCGGGATTTGATCGACAAGCTGCCGAAGTTTAAGCAGGTACTGAATATGCCGACCAAACGCCTGAGTTCAGCGCCCTGCCAGGAGAATGTATTTACCGGGGATGATGTTGATCTGACGAAAATACCGGTTATGCATTGCTGGCCGGATGACGCTGCACCGCTGATTACCTGGGGGCTGACAGTTACCCGCGGACCATTTAAAGAGCGGCAGAATCTCGGTATTTACCGCCAGCAGGTGCTGGGTAAAAATAAACTGATTATGCGCTGGTTATCTCATCGTGGCGGCGCACTGGATTTTCAGGAATGGTGTCAGGCACATCCGGGTGAGCGTTTTCCGGTTGCGGTGGCATTAGGCGCAGACCCTGCGACCATCCTTGGTGCGGTCACACCGGTTCCGGATACATTATCTGAGTATGCATTCGCCGGTTTATTGCGTGGTAATAAATCAGAAGTGGTCAAATGTATTTCCAATGATCTGGAAGTCCCGGCGGGTGCGGAAATCATTCTTGAAGGCTATATTGAGCCGGGTGAAATGGCGCCGGAAGGGCCTTATGGTGATCACACTGGTTACTATAATGAAGTTGATGATTTTCCGGTCTTTACTGTCACACATATTACACAGCGGAATTCACCTATCTATCACTCGACCTATACAGGTCGTCCGCCGGATGAACCGGCAACATTAGGTGTGGCTCTTAACGAAGTTCTGGTGCCTATTTTACAAAAACAGTTCCCTGAAATTGTGGATTTCTATCTGCCGCCGGAAGGGTGTTCTTATCGTCTGGCCGTTGTGACCATGAAAAAACAGTATGCGGGTCACGCTAAGCGGGTAATGATGGGAGTTTGGTCGTATTTACGGCAATTTATGTACACTAAGTTTGTTATAGTCTGCGATGATGATATTAACGCGCGTGACTGGAATGATGTAATCTGGGCGATCACGACTCGGATGGATCCGGCACGTGATACGGTCATGATAGAAAACACTCCGATTGATTACCTTGATTTTGCCTCGCCGGTATCAGGGCTGGGCTCAAAAATGGGGCTGGATGCCACAAATAAATGGCCCGGCGAAAGTTCGCGTGAGTGGGGAAAACCGATTGTGATGACCGACGAAGTCAGACAACGGGTTGACGCCTTATGGGATGAATTGAATATTCTCAATAATTGAGGGAGCACATGGCAACGCTAAACTGCAAAGTTACCTCTGTTGAATCTATAACGGATACGGTATACCGCATAAAATTGTTACCTGATGGTGATTATTCATTTAAAGCCGGTCAGTATTTACTGGTGGTAATGGATGAACGGGATAAGCGCCCGTTTTCTATGGCATCAGCACCGTCATCGCAAAAAGAAATTGAGCTTCACATTGGCGCATCCGAATTTAATCTTTATGCCATGGCGGTAATGGACAGGATCCTGGATAACCGTCAGGTAACTATCGATTTACCTCACGGAAAAGCATGGTTTCGTGAAAATAGCCGGGCACCGATGCTGCTGGTAGCCGGCGGAACAGGTTTCTCTTATACCCGCTCAGTTTTGCTGGCGGCTCTGGAGGAAAATCCTGCGCGTGATATTACGTTTTACTGGGGTGCAAGAGAACATGTCTATCTTTATGATCTCGGCGAACTTCAGTCTCTGGCAGAGACACACCCTAACCTGAAAATTATCCCGGTTGTTGAACAGCCTGATGAATCGTGGCGGGGAAGAACCGGTACCGTACTCAGTGCCGTACTTGATGATTTCGGGTCACTTGCAGGAAAAGATATCTATATTGCCGGTCGTTTTGAAATGGCAAAAATTGCCCGTGAGCGTTTTTGTCAGGAGCGGGCTGCTGATGTTAACCGCTTGTTTGGTGATGCTTTCGAGTTTATTTAAAAATCTCCGGCAGCGGAAATACGGTAGTAACCGCCGGAGAAATGACTGCATTTCAGACTGTTAACGACTCACCACACTGTACCGTGGCGGGTCGTTTTTGTTTTCCGGCATGTTTGTCAGCCGGGGAGCCGTTCAATGACTGTTGCTATTCCCTGACCAAAGCCGATGCACATGGTTGCCAGGCCGAACTGAGCATCCTGTTGTTCCATCACAGTCAGCAGTGAGGTGATGATCCGCGTACCGGAGCAACCAAGCGGATGCCCAAGTGCAATAGCGCCGCCGTGAAGATTAACTCTGTCATCATAATTTTCTGCTAACCCGAGTCCTTCCAGACAGGCAAGTGCTTGTGCGGAAAAGGCTTCATTCAGCTCAATGACAGCAATATCATTGAGTGTCAGTCCGGCTTTTTTCAGCGCAAGGAGTGTCGCCGGAACCGGACCATATCCCATCAGCGCCGGTTCACAACCGACAACGCTCATTGATCTGACGACTGCACGGGGTGTTAATCCCTGTTCCCGCGCGTAGTGCTCACCAGCCAGCAGCATAACAGATGCACCATCAGAAATTGCTGATGAATTACCGGCGGTCACGCTGCCGTTTACCGGATCAAATACCGGGCGCAGAGCGGCGAGTTCGGCAAGATTACTGTTTTCCCGGACAGTTTCATCCCGCAGGGCAGTGACTGGTATGCCCGCCGGGTTGTGTCCGGATACCGGATGAATTTCACGGGAAAATTTCTGTTCTCTGAAAGCTTGTGCGGCCCGCTGATGTGAGCGTAGTGCAAACTCATCCTGCGCCGGGCGGCTTATCGAGAATTGCCGTGCCAGAACTTCGGCTGTCAGTCCCATAATGCCTGAGGCTTTAGCCGTATGAATTGCTGAGGCGGGATTATAATCGATACCCTGTGTCATCGGGATATGCCCCATGTGTTCCACGCCCCCGGCTAATACTAACCGGCCGTCCCCGGTCTGAATCAGCCGGGCGGCATCATGCAGTGCCTGCATGGACGAGCCACACAGCCGGTTGACGGTTACTGCAGGAACATGTTGCGGAATATCTGTCAGTAACGCGGCATTACGGGCAACATTAAAACCTTGCTCCCCGGTTTGCTGTACACAGCCCCAGATAATATCATCAATGTCTTCAGCATTGATATTATTGCGTTTTATGATTGCATTCATCACCTCTGCGGAGAGATTCTCTGCCCGTACATGCCGGAAAATACCGCTTTTTGAACGTCCCATTGAGGTGCGGAGACCATCAACAATCATGACTTTTTCCATATAAACCTCACTGTTTCTCAATCGGGTTACTACCCGGCTGCGGATAATAGGATGTATTACCGACAGCATGAGCCAGCAGACTGTCAGGTACAGCATAAAGCGGCCCGAGTGCACTGAAGCGATCGGCTTTTTCACAAAATGCCCGTGTACCGGTGTCATCAAGGTAACGAAAAGCACCGCCGCGGAACGGCGGGAATCCCAGCCCGTAAACCAGCGCTAAATCCGCTTCTGCCGGACTGTTGATAATACCTTCTTCATAGCAGCGGACGACTTCATTCACCATCGGGATCATCAGACGGTCAATAATATCGTCTGCTGAAAACGTACGGGGAGTGCGCCCGAGAGGGGTGAGTATAGAGTCAAGCTGTTCATCCGGCTGCTTTTGCAACCGCCCTTTAGCGTCAGCAGTGTGGTGGTAAAACCCGATACGGTTCTTCTGCCCGAGTCGCTTCAGGTCTGCGAGCAGACTGATAACATCCGGTGATGATACTGCCATCCGATCCGGATAGCCTTCAGCCATAACTTGCTGTGCGTGGCTTGCCGTATCCAGCCCGACAACATCCAGCAGCAGTGCCGGTCCCATCGGCCAGCCGAATTCCTGCTCCATAACCCGGTCAACCACCTGAATATCAGCACCGTCAGACACCAGCCGGGAAAACGCATTCAGATACGGGAAGAGTACACGGTTAATAAAAAAACCGGGGCAATCACCGACAACAACCGGTGTTTTTCCCATTTTATGGGCGTAGTGAACAACGGCTGCAATGGTACTGTCTGATGTTTTTTCTCCGCGGATAACTTCGACCAGTGGCATTTTCGGCACCGGGTTAAAAAAGTGCATACCGCAGAAATTTTCCGGACGTTTCAGTACCTGAGCCAGTTTGTTTATCGGAATAGAGGATGTATTTGACGTAAGAATACAACCGGTACTGACCTGCTGCTCAACGTCAGCAAGTACCTGCTGTTTGACGGATATATTTTCAATGACGGCCTCAACAACAATATCGCATTCATCCATTCCGTCATATTGCAGAACCGGACGGATAGCCGCCCGTATCATCGCGGCTTGCGGTAATGTCAGTTTTCCTTGCTGACACTGTTTTTCCAGCAGTTTTGTTGCTTCATCAATTCCTGCCTGAAGGGCTGCCGGCTGAATATCTTTTAATATTACGGGAATACCGTTACAGGCTGACTGATAAGCGATGCCTCCTCCCATGATCCCCGCACCAATAACGGCGGCCTGTTTTGGTGCATCATGCTGGGTTATCAGACTGCGGGTGATCCCTTTTACATATTGCTCATTCAGAAAAAGAGAAACCAGAGCACGCGCACTTACTGTTTTTGTCAGCGGAATAAAATGTGCGGCTTCACAGATAAGTGCCTCATCACGGGGCATCTCTGCGCCTGCTTCAATAGCATTTACGGCCGCCATCGGTGCCGGGTAATGTTTTCCGGCTTTCTGCCGGACCAGACCTTTTGCCGGGATAAAACTCATTTGCAGTTCCGCCGGACTGAGCTGTAACGGCGATATTTTTTGCCGGCGCCGGGCGCGCCAGTCCTGAGAACCGGAAATTGCCTGTTCCAGTAGCATCAGTGCGCTGCTTATTAGTTCAGTATCAGGAACAATGCCGTCAATCAGTCCGAGTTTCAGTGCTTCAGGAGCGGTAACTGTTTTTCCCTGCGTAATGAGTTCCAGTGCATTATCACAACCAATCAGCCGTGGCAGACGGACAGATCCTCCGAAACCGGGCATTATGCCGAGTTTGGTTTCCGGAAGACCAATACATAAATTCTCTGTTGCCAGGCGGTAATCGGTGGTCAGTGCGCATTCACATCCTCCGCCAAGTGTAAATTTCCGTAGTGCGGAAACGGTCGGTACGGGGAGGTCTTCCAGGCGGTTAAATAACTGATTTGCAAAATTCAGCCAGGTGGCAAGCTGTTCTTCCGGTGCATCAAACAGCGCAATAAACTCAGTGATATCAGCACCGAGAATAAAGCTTTCTTTTGATGAGGTGATGATAAGCCCTTTCAGATGTTCTGTTTTTTCAAGACAGGTAACGGCTTCATTTAATGAAGCAATCGTACGGGTATCCAGCTTATTTATCGCATCCTGCGCATCAAAAACAAGTTTTGCAATTCCCTCTTTTTCCCAACTAATCTTAATCGATTCACTGTGACAGAGCATACGATTCTCCTTAATCAGCTTCATTACCGGTGAAGAATGAAAATAACATGTGGTATGACCAGCTAAGGCAATTGTGATTTTTTTGTTAATAAAAGCAAATTAAATGATGATTTTTTGCGCTAAAGATCACGCTAAATGTTTTATCAGACCGAAACAGAACAATAATTTTTCGTGATATGCCGAAGATCCGGGCTAAGTGATTGACGCTCTGACAAGGCATGTCATAGTCGGCATATCCATGATCACGGAGATCATGCTAAGCTTTTATCACTATCATAATGAAAAAAGGTCATTTCCCATGGAAAAACCAGCATCTCTTTACCGTGAGCACATCGCAACTCTGTTACAACGTACGCGGGATATTCTCGCGCGTGAGAAACTGGATTCGTTACTGATTCATTCCGGTGAACCTCTGAGAATATTTCTTGATGATCGTGATTATCCTTTTAAAAGTAATGTACATTTTAAAGCATGGGTGCCGGTAACGGATGTCCCTCATTGCTGGCTGTGGACGGATGGCGTGAACAAACCGAAAGTATGGTTTTATTCACCTGTTGACTATTGGCACAGTGTTGAAGCATTACCATCATCATTCTGGACAAATGATGTAGAGATCATTCATCTGAAGAATGCCGGAGATATCGCAGAACACCTGGCATCGCTAAATAAAACTCATACGGCGTATATCGGACCAAATATCGAGCGTGCGGCATCGCTGGGTATCAATGACAACAATATTAACCCGAAAGCGGTACTGGATTATTTTGCATTCCACCGTTCATACAAGACGGATTATGAACTGGCTTGTATGCGGGAAGCACAAAAAATGGCAGTGAACGGTCATCTGGCCGCACACGAAGCATTTTTATCCGATCTGAGTGAATTTGATATCAATATGGCGTATCTGATGGCAACCGGGCATCGTGATACTGATGTTCCTTACGATAATATTGTTGCTATCAATGAAAATGCCGCTGTTTTACATTACACCAAACTGAATAAAAGTCCCCCGCGTGAGCGTCGCAGTTTTTTAATTGATGCCGGTGCGGAATATCATGGTTATGCAGCGGATTTGACCCGTACTTATGCGGCTAAGCCGGATAGTGAATTTGCACAGTTGGTTCATGACCTTAATAATGAGCAGCAGGGGCTTATCGGTAATATTAAAGCAGGGGTTCGCTATACGGACTACCATGTTCAGATGCATCACCGAATCGCAAAATTACTGAAAAAACATAAGATTATTAACGGAATGTCTGAAGAGGCTATGGTCAGTGAAGGTGTAACAACGCCATTTTTACCTCATGGTTTAGGTCATCCGCTTGGTTTACAGGTCCATGATGCCGCCGGATTTATGCAAAATGATCAGGGTGAACACCTGGCAGCACCACAAATGTATCCTTTCCTGCGTTGTACGCGTGTCCTCGAGCCCCGCATGGTATTAACGATCGAACCCGGACTCTATTTTATTGAATCGTTACTGGCACCATGGCGGGAAGGTGCATTCAGTCAGCACTTTGACTGGAAGCGTATTGACATGTTTAAGCCATACGGCGGGATCCGTATTGAAGATAATATTATTATCCATAACAATAGTGTGGAGAATATGACGCGGGATCTGAATCTGTTGTAATGAAATCGTATCTTATCCCGGCTGAGCCGGTCATGTTTACTGAAGAAATAAAAAAGAGTCGTTTTATCACCCTGTTGCAGCATACGGACGGGGTGGATGATGCGAAGCAATTTATTCAATCTGTGAAAGATGAGTACCCTGATGCCCGGCACCATTGCTGGGCATTTGTTGCAGGGCGCCCGGATGACTCACAAAAATTGGGCTTTTCGGATGACGGAGAACCAACCGGAACAGCAGGAAAGCCCATTATTGCTCAGTTACTCGGTAGTGAAATCGGCGAAATTACAGCTGTGGTTGTCCGTTATTTCGGCGGAATTAAATTGGGTACAGGCGGACTGGTTCGTGCATACGGGAATGGTGTTCAGCAATCATTAAAATTATTGATAACAAAGATAAAAGTCCCGCAAGTATTATGCGAAGTAACCTGTGATTACAGCTTTATTAATCAGATCGAGCTGCTGGTCCGCCAGGTGGAAGGCACCGTTATTAACAGTGATTTCGGTGCGGATGTGACGTTACGGATATCGATTCCCGCTACCTTACTGAGTGAGGTTGGTGATAAATTACGTGACCTGAGCCGGGGAATGCTCGAACTGACATGTCTTGATGACATTCCCGGAAATTGATTTCTAAGGACACTGCTGCATGCATTTTCGTGCCATAACCCGTATTGTCGGGTTACTTGTCATTATGTTCTCTGTCACCATGATCATTCCCGGGATCGTGGCGCTAATTTATAAAGATGGTGCCGGTAAAGCGTTTAGCCAGACGTTTCTCACTGCACTCATTATCGGGTTACTGCTTTGGATCCCGACGCGGAATAATAAAAGTGAATTAAAACAGAAAGAAGGCTTTCTGATTGTTGTTCTCTTCTGGACGGTGCTGGGGAGTGTCGGGGCACTGCCGTTTATATTTTCAGAACGCCCCAATCTTTCGGTGACAGATGCGTTTTTTGAATCATTTTCAGGATTGACCACAACGGGCGCAACCACGCTGGTCGGGCTGGATACGTTACCCAAGGCAATTTTGTTTTATCGCCAGATGCTGCAATGGCTTGGCGGGATGGGGATCATTGTCCTGGCTGTGGCTATTTTGCCGCTTTTAGGTGTCGGGGGAATGCAGTTGTACCGTGCAGAAATGCCCGGCCCGCTGAAAGATAACAAAATGCGGCCGAGAATTGCTGAAACGGCGAAAACACTCTGGCTTATCTATGTTTTCCTGACCATCGTTTGTGCCATTGCGCTGTGGTTTGCAGGCATGGATGTCTTTGATGCGATATCACACAGTTTTTCCACTATCGCAATTGGCGGTTTTTCAACGCATGATGCCAGTATCGGGTATTTTAACAGTCCTGCAATTAATACGATTATTGCTATTTTCTTGCTGATCTCAGGTTGTAACTATGGTCTGCACTTTGCAGTACTGACCGGGCGAAGCCTGGGTGTTTATTGGCGGGATCTTGAGTTCCGGATGTTTATCTCGATTCAGTTTGTTCTGGTCGTGATCTGCGCATTGGTTTTATGGCGATTCGGTGTTTATGCTACGGAGGGGCAAACCCTCAACCAGGCTTTCTTCCAGGTAGTCTCCATGGCGACGACTGCCGGGTTCTCAACAGACAGCTTCTATAAATGGCCGCTGTTTTTACCGATGTTACTTCTGTGTGCGGCTTTTGTCGGGGGATGCGCAGGATCAACCGGCGGGGGACTGAAGGTTATCCGTATTATGCTCTTGTTCCTGCAGGGGGCGCGTGAACTGAAGCGCCTGGTTCATCCGAATGCCGTTTATACTATTAAGCTTGGCAGAAGGGCGTTACCGGAACGGATTATTGAAGCTGTCTGGGGGTTCTTTTCAGCCTATGCACTGGTTTTTGTTGTCAGCATGCTGTTGCTTATCGCAACAGGTGTCGATGAATTCTCTGCATTCTCGGCTATTGCGACTACGCTGAATAATCTCGGGCCGGGTCTTGGCACATTGGGTGAAAACTTCACAACACTGAATCCTGCCGGGAAGTGGATCCTCGTGGTGACAATGTTGTTTGGTCGTCTGGAAGTCTTTACCTTACTTGTTTTGCTGACGCCAACCTTCTGGCGTGATTAACGGAGTTTTTTCATGTCGTATTTGTTGCTTTACTCCAGTCATGACGGACAAACTAAAAAAATCGTCACACAGATTGCCTTACATCTGCGTAAGGCCGGAATGCAGTGCGATGTCCGTTCCTTACAGGAAGGACATGCACTGAATCTGGCACCCTATGAAAAGATACTGGTTGGCGCATCTATCCGTTACGGGCATTTTAATCGTGCTCTGAACCGGTTTGCGAATTTGCATGCTGCACAAATGAATCAGATGAAAACAGCATTCTTCGGCGTAAACCTGACAGCACGTAAACCTGAAAAGCGGACACCACAGACAAACCTTTATGTACGCAAGTTCCTGGAAGCTACACCCTGGAAGCCGACGGTCAGTGCTGTATTTGCCGGTGCGTTGCTGTACCCCCGCTATCGCTGGCTGGATCGCGTAATGATCCGTCTTATAATGAAGATGACAAAAGGGGA
This sequence comes from Morganella psychrotolerans, assembly GCF_001676055.1. GTDB lineage: Bacteria > Pseudomonadota > Gammaproteobacteria > Enterobacterales > Enterobacteriaceae > Morganella > Morganella psychrotolerans_B. Next base: position 69,877 of record NZ_LZEX01000008.1, read on the forward strand.
AACGGATACCACGAAAGAGATCGAGTATACAGACTGGGAGCAGGTTGAAGCCTTTGCAACTGAGTTTGCTCATATTTAAACCGGAATCTGGTATTTTTGCCCGAAATGCAACCGGATCGGGTGATTTTTCTGCAAACAGAAAAAAAATTGAAATTAGCCCTTGCGGTCAGACAGAAACTCCCTATAATGCGCCCTCACTGACACGGAACAACACGCTGACAAGCGCGCCGACAGTAGA
>NZ_LZEX01000009.1 GCF_001676055.1 Morganella psychrotolerans
GAATATATCCGGGTGGACAACGGACCAGAATTTATATCGGATAAACTGGTTCAGTTTTGTACAGAAAACGGAGTGGCACTGAATTATATTCAACCGGGAAAACCGCAGCAGAACGGGTTTATTGAGCATTTTAACGGATCATTCCGTCGTGAGTTTTTAAATACGTATTTATTTGAATCACTGAGTCAGGTAAAAGAAATGGCCTGGTTCTGGATGCAGGATTACAACCGGAACCGGACACATGAAAGCCTGAATAATCTTCCGCCTGAGATTTACCGGAAGCAACTGGAAAACTCTAATCAGGACTGTTTAAGATAAGGGGAAGTGGACATCTCCTTTACACAGTAAGGTACTTCAGCTATTTTTGCGCGGTCATTGTCTGACTGGGCAGTTGGGTCTTTAATGTGATAACTAGTCTGAACTAATTCAACTATAGTGATGAAAGTTGTTGAATCTTATCTGTATTAGCTAACTCAGTTATTACTCTATTCAGTTCCTGACTATAATCTGCTTCAATAGCTACAGAGGTAATAGCTTTAATTAAGTCGGCATAAAAATCTTCATCTCCAGTCAATCTCAGCCAAAAATCTTGCCCTATGATGACGGGATATTCATATTGAGAAGTAATCCTTTTATAGTGTGAACTTAACTCACTACGATCACCATAGAGAACACCAACGATCATATCGTCTCGATGTATTCTGATATTATTGGTTCTAGCTAAGTTCCTAACGCCTGTAAAGTGACCCGCTATAGATTCAACGTCATCTTTATTTATGGTATTTGGCCCAGCTTTTAGCTGACAATACTTTTTATTACCATCGATACGATCTGTAAATTCAATATCAACACCAGCAGTTGTACTACCATATGTTTCTTTAATGATACTTAAGAAACTCTGCATATGAGTACCAAATGATGTTGTAATTGAGGTGCTTAGTACGCGTGGTAATACTAATGCTTTTGCTATGCTTTCAGGGGATGCATTTCCTGTAAGGTACTTAGCTAGATAAACGGCTAAAAACGGATTAATGTTAAATTCATTAGGGTTTACTAATTTTTCTGTGTTTTTGATATGATTTTTTGCAATTGATTCTGAGAACCATTCCTTGACCTTTGCTAGGATAACCTCTTTGCTGCTCATAATTTCACCATGCTAATCAATCTCATAATATATAGAAGTTTACTCAACATTAACGCCATACTACTGTATAATAGGACAGTGTTAATCAATTAAATTGGAAGCGTCAGATGAGTGATGTCCAAAAAAAATCAACTAATTAATTCCTGTGCTAACGAATATTTCACTTTAGAAGTATTAGCAGATATTTTATCAGAATCCAAGAGAACTATCGAAAGTTGGGTGTCAAGAGGTATAATTAAACCTGAATCTATTGATAATCGACTTTTTATTCATCATTCTCAGGTTAAACATTTTCCTGAGGTTCAACTTTTAGATGAAAGTAAATGGGATGACGAATTAAAAACTAAACCGAATCGTCAATACAACCTGGTTGAATTATTTGCAGGTGGGGGCGGATTGGCTATTGGCTTAGAACAAGCAGGCTTTCATAGTGTTTTCCTCAACGAATTAGATAAGTCAGCTTGCTATACATTAAAGCATAATAGGCCTAATTGGAATGTTGTACAGGGTGATATATCTACCATTGATTTTACTAAAATCTATGAAAAGATTGATGTATTAACCGGCGGGTTTCCATGCCAAGCATTTTCTTATGCAGGTAAAAAATTAGGTTTCGAAGATACAAGAGGGACATTGTTTTTTGAATTTGCTCGAGCGGTAAAAACATTACGCCCTAAAGTATTTATGGCTGAAAATGTGAGAGGTTTAATAAGTCATGATGAAGGTAGAACCCTAGAAACAATAAAAAAAATAATTGATGATTTAGGGTACAAATTAATTGAACCTAAAGTTTTAAAGGCACTTTTTTATAAAGTACCACAGAAAAGAGAAAGGCTAATTTTAATCGGAATTAGGAAAGATTTATTTGACGAGGCTCTTTTTGAATGGCCTTCACCATATAAAAAAAATTTTTACTCTGAGAGATGCTTTTTTTGCTGGAGAGTTATATCCATCTAATGTTCCTCCTTCTCTTGGTCAAGCTTACCCAGAAAGAAAAAAATGGATTATGAGTCATGTTCCTCCTGGCGGGTATTGGAGAGATTTAAGTGATGACTTACAAAGAGAATATATGCAAGGTAGTTATTTTTTAGGTGGAGGAAAAACAGGCATGGCAAGGCGTTTGTCATTAGATGAACCGAGTTTAACTTTGACAACTTCTCCAGCACAAAAACAGACGGAGCGTTGCCACCCTATTGAAACTAGACCTCTTCAGGTTCGTGAATATGCGAGAATTCAAACCTTTCCTGATGATTGGGAATTTAAGGGCTCTCTAGGTGCAGTGTATAAGCAGATAGGTAATGCTGTTCCTGTAAATATGGCTGCTGCGTTAGGTAGGGCATTGATTAGATTGCTTAATAAAATATAAACATATGTATTTTAGGTCTTTTATGAAATCACCATCCCTAGGCGTTGGTGATTTTCTTATAAATTAAAAAACAATTATTACCTAATTATACATAAACCATATTGTTTATTATTATATTTTTTCGCTTAATGGTTTTATATTATTACCTATTTTTTTTCCAAGCCATACCCCTTTTCTCCCCACGATTAGCATGAGCATATAGTGGTCTAATTATTCCGGACACCATTTTAGGTGGTAAGATTACCATCTTAACAAGAGGTGTTTCATGACCAAAAAACGACGTTCTTTTTCTCCTGAATTTAAGCATGAAGCAGCCAGTCTGGTTGTTGATCAGGGTTACTCCGTGACGGAAGCCTGCCGTGCTCTGGGTATCGGTGATACGGCGCTCAGACGCTGGGTAATCCCCCCATTTTAAACAGAGGTTTTCAGTAGAATGTGGTTAACTCAGTCCGCCTTTGTATCGGCGTAATACCCCCGAGACCCATGTGTGGTCGCTCATGATTATAATGCCATAACCAATTGGTCGCGACTTCCTGTACTTCACTAATGTGGCTGAAAATAGTCTGGTTCAGCCAATCATAACGCATTGTCCGGTTAAAGCGTTCAATATACGCATTCTGTTGTGGTTTTCCGGGCTGAATATACAACAGTGTTATCTTTCTGTTTATTGCCCATTCCTGCAACTGATGGCTAAGATATTCCGGGCCGTTATCACAACGGATACAATCCGGTTTTCCGCGTCATTCAATAATCTGTTCCAGCGAACGGATAACCCGTGCAGACGGTAATGAAAAATCTACGTCAATGGCCAGTGCTTCACGGTTAAAATCGTCAATAACATTGAATGTCCGGAATGTTCTGCCGTCACTCAACTGGTCATGCATAAAATCCATTGACCAGGTCTGATTAATCATTTCCGGCACTGTCAGCGGAGCCGGTGGCAACCGGATAATCCGGATTTTGGGCTTAATCCGTAAATTCAGTTTCAGTTCACAATAAATACGGTAGACGCGTTTATGGTTCCAGCGGAAGCCTTTTACATTCCGCAGAAATAAAAAGCATAAACCAAATCCCCACTGGTTATTTTTTGTCGTTTGTTCTGTCAGTAAATCGGCAATGAGTTGATTTTCATCGCTAAGTTTTGACTGATAACGGTAACCACTGTTGCTGATACAGAATGTTTCACAGGCCAGACGGATACTGATACCTCTGACCGCCACGGCATTCTGAGCCAACAGACGACGCTGTGGCATGGTTACCACTTTTTTTGCATGGCTTCCTGAATAATTTCGGATTTAAGCCGTTCTTCAGCATACATTTTTTTCAGTCGCCGGTTTTCATCCTCAAGTTCTTTAAGACGGGCGACCATGGAGGCATCCATTCCGCCGAAACGTGAACGCCATTTATAAAAGCTCGCGCTGCTCATACCGTGCTCACGACAAAGCTCGGGAACCGGTGTTCCGGCTTCAGCCTGTTTCAGGATCGCGATAATCTGACTGTCGGTAAAACGTGATTTTTTCATATAAATCTCCCCGATTCATGTTACGAGAAAATTCCACTTATGAACACTCTGGTTTTTCGGGGGGATTACCGTGTAACCCTAAATAGTTTTAATGATAGTTTGAGTATTGGCGATAATGAGCAAACTCTAGGTTTCTATAGTTCAATGAGCGGAGCTGGGAGGAGTGAGTTACTTACAAACGAAGGTATGGCGGAGTACCTTTGGGATAAATTCTTTACTCCTATCCAACAGCGTTATCGTTAAATCAGCCCATATCAGAGTTAAGGTTTTTGATACGGGTAGCCATTAAAGTTTAATGAGCATGCATTTAAGTATACAAAAATTAATCTAAAATTTTATATTAAATAAAAACAATGCATTGTCTATAGAATGCGAGTCCGGCCTTCGCAATCTTAAGTAAAATCAAGCTATCGTGAGGTGGTTTTTTGTGCCTGAAATCGCGGTTTATAGGGCTTATTACCACTTTTCAATCCTCGGCCTGTCTACTCTTTCTAAAATATCGTGTGGCTGGTCAGTAAAACCATCGAAACGCTACAAGACCCGGGAACGGTGCGGAGCCTGAAAGTCTGTTTAAGGGCGGGTAGATAATTATTCCGTGCCTTGAAATTTGGCTTAACATCCATAAAGTTAGGTGACATAGTATAGAAATTCATGTTGAGCATCTCCTATAGAGGATTTCCATGGCGGTTCCGACCTACGATAAATTTATTGAACCAGTATTACGTTTTTTAAAGTATCATCCGGAAGGTATTGCCGCCAAATATGCCCATGAAGGGGCTGCCGAAGCGCTGGGGTTAGATGACAATCAGCGTTCTGAACTCATTTCAAGCGGTCAGTTAGTCTATAAAAACCGTGCAGGCTGGTTTCGAATGGATAAAAAATAACCCGTTTCCGCTGACTAAAGAACAAGTTGCTCACCTGGCTTTTGGCTTTATGAATGTAAAACTCAAAACCAGCCCTGATACAGTAATGCCGGATGGAGATACACAAACAGATGCTGACAATCCCCGGCTGGTTCGCAGCCCGGATGATCGCCTGAATGATGCACTGAAAGAAATCCGTGAATCTGTCGCTCTTGATTTGCTCACAAATTTACTTCAGGTATCCCCTGTCCGTTTTGAATTCATTGTATTAGATGTACTGCATAAATTAGGTTATGGCAGCCATCGTGATGATTTACAACGTGTTGGTGGTACCGGTGATGGCGGAATTGATGGGATCATATCGTTAGATAAACTTGGATTAGAACGAATTTATGTACAGGCAAAACGCTGGCAAGGTACCGTCGGGCGCCCTGATTTACAAGCATTCTATGGTGCCCTTGCCGGACAAAAAGCCAAACGCGGTATTTTTATTACTACATCCGGCTATACCGCTCATGCGATTGAGTTCGCTAAATCGGTTGAAGGACTGGTTCTTATTGATGGTAACCGCTTAGTTAACCTGATGATGGATAATGAAATTGGTGTTAGCTCGAAAATTATTAAACTACCGAAGCCGGATATGGATTATTTTGAGTAGGCATAAATAAGTATATGAAGTTTATTGCTAACCGCATAATCAGAACTAAATTTATAAGAGTTAGCATCTAACTTTATGTTTCGTTAAAGGTTTACAGACTTTGTTGTCTCATTAGGGTTTAATGTAGAAATATCCCGTTTTCGATATTAGCTTTGTCTTATTTAAGCACATAGCTCGATCACAGATGAAGAATAATCAGAGTAAAATATTTTTTTGTTTTTTATCAGAAAAAAGCATGAGATTTTTTATTCTTTGCATAATAGATATTTGTTTTAAGGAAAGTCGCAGGAGTACTCCTGCGACAGTCAGTATAATTACAGAATCGGCAGTGCGATACTTGCAATCATTGCTGCGCCGGAGAGTGCGGTTCCGACAATTCCTGCTGCCATGCCGATAAAGCCCAGGCCGCCAGTGAATGGTGCTGCTACTGCGCCCAGCGGGATTGCCGGGATAGAAAGCATCAGCCCTAATGCGGCCGGGAATGCTAATAAACCAAAACCACCATTTGTTGCTTCCATTTCAACTTGGTTTAATTCTCTCATTTTTTTATTCCTTTATTAAGTACAATGACTATCCATGATTTAATATTTACGGTTGCCGGTAAATATCGGACTGCACATTATATGTTCACTGTTGATTATAAATATATAGGTGTGAATGATGCATTTTTTTATAAGGAGAATACTCTTGAACTGAGCTAATTTTTAATCTGTAGGCGACATTTTCCCTGACATTGGTAAAGTTTCAGCCGGTTGATTAACCTTATTTTTTTTATTTTTCACAGGAGCAGTATCCGGAGTGTCTTTTTGTTTTATCAATGTTGCAGTGACATAAGTTACCCAACCGACTCTGGCGCTGGTAATTTTATATGTTGCTCCGGTTTTTTCGGCCTGTTTGGCAATATTGGCTTCTGCATCAGAGAGAGTGTCACCCCAGGCAGTGATGGTTTGTGCTGTACTCACGGAAGACATAAAAAATAACGCAGAGACCAGTGTTATTTTTAGTATGTATTTGATCATCATATTGCCTTTATTTTCCGGGGACGGATAGGTAATCGTACTGCCGGGGGAGAATAAAATAAAGCAGGAAATGACAGATAAAATTGTATTTTTTATCTGTCATTAGCGGTATGCCGGAGCCAGATTCCCGGAAATAGGATTTATTTTGCAGAGATGACGGAGGCGAATTCCGGGTTTAATGTCAGGCTTTCTATGTAGCGGGCAATAACCGGCGATATTTCAATTAAATTATGTTTTGCCAGAAAAAACAGGAAAGAACCGATATAGACATCAACTGCGGTTAATATGTTACCGCATAAATACGGTTTGGCGTCTGTTAATCCTTTTTCCAGGCAAGCCATCACCCGTTCAAATGATCCGAACCCTGACATGATTTGTTGTTCTTCATTCAGTTTCAGACCCATTTCATGGGCAGTGAATGCAGCTTCAACCGGTCCGGCTGTAAATAAAAACCAACGGTAATAAGATGCCCGTGCAGGTGAATCAATTGCAGGAGCGAAACCCTTTTCAATAAATTTATCAGCAAGATACATGCAAATTGCGGCAGTTTCGGTGATGATGTTATCGCCATCAACCAGAGCGGGAACTTTGCCCATAGGGTTAATGGCGAGATATTCAGGGGTATGCATATCCGCACCATAACCGAGTTCAATACGCTGATAAGGAACGGCTAAGATTTTAAAAAATAAATCCACGGTATTCCCGCGTGACATGGCATTGGTATAAAGGGTAAGTCCGCTCATGATGATTTCCTGTTTTTATGTTGAGTTATCATCATAGAGCAGGGGGGTGTCAGAAACTGTCAGGAGTGATTATACCCTTATTCATTCAGGCTGCAGGTTTGTTGGCTGCCTGCCTGAATTTTAAGTGGCGTTGGGTATACACAGAATATCTTTACGCCAGCGTTCGAGTAAATAATGTTTGGGGTAAGGTAATTTATCCGGCAAAACAGTATACGTTTGGATCCTGTCCAGACGGAAATGCCGGTAATTTTGCCGTAATTCACACCAGGCGGCGAGCACCTGAACGTCTTTCATATATCCGACAGCAACCGGCCAGATAACCCGGCTGCTTAATTGTTTTTTTTCATCCTGATAATCAATTTGTGCTTTCAGTTCTTCCCGCAGGCTGCGGCGTAATTCTTTGGCGATTTGATTATCAACCTGAGTAAGTTGTGTGGAGAGAGCAAATAAGGTGCTCTGACTGAATATCACCTGAGATTCATTTTCAACAACAGAGTTAATTTTATTTGCGGCACGTTTTGCCGAGGCTTTCAGTTCATCATCTGCATTATTTTGTACCCAGCGCAAACCAAGGACCAGCGCTTCCAGCTCATTGACATCAAATATCAGCGGCGGCAATAACAAGCCTGATTTCAACTGATAACCGATACCTGCTTCCCCGGTAATTTCTGCACCCTGACAACGTAATGATTCAATATCCCGGTAGATGGATCGCACACTGATTTGTAATTGTGAGGCAAGGGACTCTGCAGTCACCGGGTAGCGATTTTCTTTCAGGATTTGTAATAACGTGAGCAGGCGTTGAGTTCGGGTCATGAATGTATCAGCCGGTTGTTGTTTGTGACGCGGTTGTATGAGGGCATCATAACAGTGATGCATCTATTATAGTACCGGATGATTATCAGGGATTGATAACCAGCCCTTCGTCTGTTATTTCACCGCACATAACACCGCTTAGCAGCCAGGTTTTTATTAATGTGAGCAAAACTTGGTCGTTTAGCCTGGTTTTTCCGGTCAGTGCACACTCGTGGATAATTAATGTGCGGATCCCGGTTTGGTGTAATTCACGGATATTTTTTTCATCACGCGCTTTATTTTCAGACAGTTTTTTTTGCCAGAATTCTGTTCGTGTAGTGGGAAGGCGGAATTTATCACAATCATGCATATGCCAGAAACAGCCGTGGATAAATATAGCTGTACGGTATTTTGCCATCCAGATATCGGGTTTCCCGGGCAGGTTGGCAGGGCACAAGCGAAAACGAAAGCCATTGTTATGCAATAATTTTCGGATGTGGAGTTCCGGTCCTGTATCCCGGTTTTTAATTGCCTGCATATTCCGGGAGCGGGTTTCTTTATTATGCACATCCATAATCCGATATTCCGGCTGAAAGTCTGTTCAGTATAATGACAAGATACTCTCATTATATACCCAACGTCATTCATGCCGCCAACAAACCTGCAGTTCTAATGAATAAGGGTATAAACCGAAAAATCAGGAGGAGGAGCATGAAGATAAATACAATGGGGTAACTATCTGTAATATAACGCAGAGGTATCCCTCTGCGCGGTCACTACTAATTACCAGCCGATGGCAAGACCTGCACCAACAACCGAGTTATTATCGTTATCGAGGGAGGTATTGATACGGATATTTGTATTCTCAAATGGTTTATATTGCGCACCTGCGGCGATGGCATTTCCATTTTTGTAATTACCGACCCCTATCCCGAACGAAAAATTATTTGCAGTAACATAAGGGATTGATGATATAGCGGTTACACCGGCAAGACCTGCATTTACACGTTTTTCAAAAGTATCGATACGCTGTTCATTTTTAGTAAGCTGTGTTTTTATTTTTTTAAATTGTTGATCATGTTTATTCGTCGATTCATTGATTTTATTATTTGTATAGTGTGTACTTGTATTTATAGCATCATTTTTTGAAATGTTAATATTGTCCTGAATATTCTCTGCTTTTTGATTTAATTGCAGAACATTAACGGCATCATTATCTTCAGTGCCTGCAGCCACATTTATTAATTGTTTTTTGACATAGTTGTTCCCGATAGAAACTGTTCGTGAACGACCTGTATATGCACCATACCCGAGTGCAACAGAGTCTTCTCCGGCTGCTCTTGAGTAAGCACCAAGGCTGACAGTATGGTGCTTTTCAGATTTTGCATTGTTACCGACAGCAACAGTATAGTCGCCCTGAGATGTGGCTGATACACCTGAAATAACAGATTTATAGTCGTGATAGCTATCTGAAAATGAATGATATTGAACTGCAGGAGTACTAAAAACAGGGGGTGTGTGTGTGATGTCATACGGTGAATCAGCAAGAGTATTTCCGGTATAACAAGATGATACGAGTAATCCAATAAGCGTGCTGCATTTAATTAATTTCATAATTAATATCCATTTTATTATGTTATTTTTGATTTGTTTCTATTAAAAACGGGCGGAAATATATCAATAAACACGTTTTTTTTACTTTCATATTTCAAACATATTTATTGATTATAAATGTAGTGTCTTTTTTGCATGCAGATATAACTCTGTATAAAATATACAGAGTTATATACCGATGCTGTTTTTATTTTTTCGGGCGAGAAGAACCGGCAGATTTTAGTGCAGAGATTAATTTTTCTGCAATAGCATCGACGACTGTCATACAGACAGAGTTACCAAACTGTTTATATATCTGCCCTTGTGAAACAGCATTGGTAATATAATCAGACGGAAATCCCTGAAGGTCAGCACATTCCCGGGGTGTCAGCTTCCGTGGATTTTTGCCCATGTGAGACTGATCAATCAGAATTTCTGAGCCGTCTTTATAATAACGGGCGCTGAGTGTATTGGTATATTCACTCTCTTCATTAAATAAGCAATAACCGAACCCGTTACCCCGCTCTTTATGTTCTCTTTTCCGTTTCTGATGACCTTCCCATAATTTATCCGAGATGGTAAAGCGATCTTTTTTATATTGCAGTGCATCGTCTGCCAGGGCTTTCCTGCTTTGCAGAATATTGCCGAGCCGGGTAGGGGCATAGCTTGGTTCAGGCCAGGAAAATAAGGTGTCGAAATCAGCATCAGGGAATTGGTTGCGATCAAAACCAACAATAAAAATACGTTCCCGGTTTTGCGGAATACCAAAGTCTGCGGCACGCAGTACCCGGAAATCTACCCAATAATTGAGTTTTTCTGACAGCGCTGTGCGGGCTTCTTCACTCAGCGGAAGATGATCCGGGACGGCTTGTTCATGTGTGCCGCGCAGGATGTCGAGAATGGTTTGTAATGTGCGCCCGCCATCATGTCCGCGTAGTTGCTTTACATTTTCGAGCAGAAAGGCCTTTGGTTTCTTTTCTGTCATAATGCGCTGAATTTCAAAGAACATGGTTCCGCGCGTATCATTAAATCCCTGGCGAAAGCCCGCCTGAGAGAATGCCTGGCAGGGAAAGCCACCGAGCAGTACATCATGATCCGGAATATCTTTTGCGGCTATCTGCGTAATATCGCCGTTGGGGAGATCACCGAAATTGGCAAGATAAGTGCGCTGGGCAAATTTATCCCATTCTGAGGTGAAAACACAGCGTCCGCCCTGTTTCTGAAAGGGAAGGCGGATCCCGCCGATACCGGCAAACAGGTCAATAAAGGTGAATGTGCATTCATCTTTTGGTGACTGCCGGAAAGGGGCGTCCTCAGGGTGTTTTTTCAATGTTATCTCCGGTTCGGTAAACAGCCGCCGGGCAGTGCGCCGGTTTTATCCGGGCACTATAGCACTGCCCGGGGCTCCGGGAAACCTGAGACGGTGGTTAGCTACAAAAAGTATCAGTCATAGGTGGCAATTAGCCAGGCTGATCCCTGGTAATGGCCTGCTTCTGAGTTTGTTCCTTTCAGGTGACTGTTGATAGTGACTGTTTTTGAATCCCGGATATTGATGTTTAGCTCTTTCCCTGACTGACCGGTACTCTCATCTGTTATATTTAAATCGCTATAGATAACCTTTGTTTTATCTGATGTATTTATCATCGGCAGCCGTTTTTGCGGGTCAGAATCCGGCGTATAATCAAGACGAAGCCGGACCTTTGTCAGTGCTGAGAAATTACAAGAGTAGGTTATTTTTTCTTTTACTGTATTGTCATAATTCAGGCTGTTGAGTGTGCCATGGCGAATCTCTAATTGCCCGCCGGTTCCCGTTGATGTACTGGTTTTACACGATGACGGGATATTAATCACAGAGGGTGCTAACCGCAATGGTATAGTTGTTTGTGACATTATGGCAGGAGATGAGGCATCGATTACCGGACCATAGCCAGACCCCCGTGATGAAAAATAAACCTGCAGCCCGCCCAGATCCGTTTGTGGAATATAGAGCTGGCTATCAACCGGTTTATTGACCAGAAAAAATGACAGTTTAAATGGTAATACCTCATTAAATGCAGATGCGCTGACTATTTCTGGTCTGGAGGAGTTTGTTCCTGAGCAGGTATAGATACTTTTTTTACTCCAGTAAGTACTAATAGAATAGTCAATTCCGATGACTAAATTCTTAGTAACATAATAACCCACCATCGTCCCGGATATTATAGTGCGTTGTAATGAGCCGTTCATTGCAAAGTTATGGTGTGCGCCGTCGGGTGGCCCATATGTTCCCTGGTTGGGGCCGAGAGCTGAATAAACTTTTCCCAGACATTTTACCTGCCCTGTTATACTCAGGTTACTGCTGCCTGCTCCAAGGGTTATTGTTGGGCCTATCTGGTAATAATTTATACCGTCTGTTCCTTTTATAGGGATCTCAGACAGTGTTGTATTACTGTTCAGACGGACAAGATAGCCATCTGCCGGATTAACAATATAGGGAATGTAATCTGCACGTGATGATGTATTGGTAATTCCCGTGATCAGCACAGCAGCGGGCAGTAAGCGAAGAATACATTTGCGGATTGCCGTCTGGTCGTGTGTATTTTTTCGGGTATGTGGCTTTATTAATGACATCACGGAAACTCCTGTTAATCATAAACAATCTGTACTGTCATTGAGGCGGTGAATTTTCCCGGGGCCAATTTTTCCGGGGGGATGGTGCTGACTAAATCTGCCTGTAAATCAATTCGATATTCGGTATCATTAACTTTTTCTGGTGTAATACGTTTTGACTGACCAACTTCCAGCGATTTAACTGTGCCTCCGGTGATATCATTAAAATTAATGCCCAGGTTGCTGATACTGGTTTCCAGTACAGGCTTTCCATTGTAATCAATTGATTTTCCGGTATTTGGTGTCAAAACAATAGCCATGTTTTTTCTGAAATCACAGTTTGACAGATATAATGGAAACTCCCGGAATACTGTGGATTTATTAACCACATCAATATTTTGTGAACCAAAACTAATGTTTAATGGTGTACTGTTATTGTTACTGCGGATATCACAGGCGGGTGCCATCATTTCAGCAGTGACATTAATCACTACATCAGCATAGCTGTTTGATATCCATAATATGGATAACAGAATGAGGTTTTTTATTATTCTGATAATATTCATTATTCATACTCCACAGCAAAGGTAACTGTGCCTGTGAAATCACCGATGCTGGCGTCACCGGTCGGGGGTTTATGAACAATCACACCAAAATTCAGTCGTTGCTGATTTTCAATTTCAGATACGGTTCCCACTTTCATGGGTTTATTCCAACTTACCGGGTTATTATCTTTGTCACGGATCCCAAGATAAACACCACTGCTTCCCTGTGTGGGAAATACTTTTTCATTTCCGATATCAATGACTTGAGTGTTTTTCCAGGTAAGTTTGATACTTTTTTGTAGATCAGTTGTGCTGCATTTATCAATAGCGATAAAAAAAGGCGTAGCGTAACTGGTGCCTTGCTCATTAATTGTCCGCCAATGCAGGTTTTCTAACTTAATTTCTTTATTGACGGATTCCTGAGATACTTTGCATGCTGTACTCAGTAATTCACCGCTAAATTCAATAACCAATTCTCCGGCACTGAATGCGGATGGAGAAAATAAACCGGAAAACAGAGAGATCAGCCCTGCGGTATATAAACATTTATTCATAGCGGATCTCCACTCGTGATGAAGTATTATGCTTTATTTTTCCGTTTTGTTTCAAAATGTTGTCACCATTCCCCAGTCGTACAGAGTGCCAATCGGAGTATTGTTTATATTTTGCATCATAGAAACGGACAGATACGGGGTTATCTGCCATAACATGTTGCAAGTTCATATTGCGAAAGTCAGAACCTGCACCACATCCGGTTAGTAGCGGCCATGCCGCGTCTTTAATTTGTAAATTACAGGGAGCGTTAAAGATAGCTGCATTAACAATGATATCTCCCCGGAGGACATCATCGGTCACGATTTCTGGTATGGCACTAAGTTTCAGGGTAACAGAGGCGGCCGCAGTGTCATTATGCCAGGCCGATAAGCCTATGATGACCATGATCCCCCATAATGTGTTGGATTTCATTACTGTTGCCTCTTTGCTCATTCTGCTGTTCTGACATCAGGTTCAGAGTTATTTCTCACCGGTTGCCGTGCAGGTATCTCCTTTACAGCTGAACTCAATTGTCGGTTTGCCGCCGTAGTCATTGATATAGGTTATATGAGGTGTACTGAGCATAGCGGACGCTATATCCTGAGTAGATTTCGGCGCAATCATGATCGTTGAAAACTGACTGCTTTCTGATAATTTTTTGTCATTACCAATACCTATTACGGTCAGGTGGAATGGTGTTACGTTATTTAAACGGTATCCGGTGGCTGTTTTAGTCAGGGTGATTTTTTGTGCCCATTTGGTTTCAGCTTCCGGCACAATAGCAGCAGGACGGTAGAATAATTTAACCCGTGATTGTAGGGCAATTTGTAATGTATTGCTGTCAGTGGCACGTGGCGGAATCTCACGTACGTTAAAATAAAAAACGGATTCTTTGTCCTGAGGTAACGAATTGAGCAGCGGAGTGGTACTCAGGCGGATAAGCGCATTTGTTTTCGGCTCCATCCGTTGCAGCGGAGGTGTGGCAATAATTGCACCCTGAGTTAATTTATGTCCCTGCATATCTTCAATCCATGTCTGAGCCAAATAGGCCTCTGACGGGTTATCGTTAGTAATTGTAATGTTGACTGATTTTTCAGTACCGGGAAAAATAACCCGTGTCCGATCCAGCGTGACGGCACTGTACGCAGTGGTTGACGCCAGTGTGGCAACTGATATAAGTGCCGTTAATACACTCTTACGCAGATAAAAATTCAACATAACATACCTCATAAAAACACATTAAATATAATGTCTGTGTGCAAACAGGGGCATCATGACCTCTGTACCAATTTAACCGGAGCATGGCAGCAATAGCATTCCGGTGGATAAACTCATATCCTCCGGCAATGTTACCTCACATTGTTTTTTATCACTCCAGTGAACAGATAATATTTCTTTTGGAGATACGCCGACAATCCATGTTACGCCATTTTCACCCACGATCCCCAATTCACGGTTATCGGCATTACGTACACTGGCACCAAGCGGTGGTTTACTACCGTCGGCCAGTGACAGCACTGCAAACAGTTTTTCACCTATCATTACCTGCATACGGCGATAACCTATAGCGCCTTTTGTCAGGGTGATATCCGTAGTCGTTTCCAGTGTTTCCATGTTGTCCGGCAGTTGGCTGGTATTGATCGATGCTGTGGATTTACGATAACTGCTGATATCCGGAAGTACTGCAAGCCCGAAATAGTTTGTTTTGGTGATACCATTTTCCAGTGGTACACCATCGGCATTAGGTGTTTCAATCATCAGACGGGTATCGCCGTTAGCATTACGGTGTAATGCCACACCATGCAGTGTTGCCGTCATCCCTCCACTGACAGAACCACCATAGCTGTGATATTGCCCCGGCACATAACTGGCATTAGCAGATAATACCGCCTGTGATAAGTTGCGGGAGTAATAACCGCTGAAGTTTGACTGGCTATCCCGGTCCTGACCATGGGTATAACCGGTATTCAGATTATAGCTGCTCTGATCATCATATCCGCTGTAACCAACATTATGGCTGTATTGCGTTCTGCCGTTTGATCGGTTGGCATACTCGGAGAATGTCAGGCTGTGTCCGGAGTACAACGGAATGGAGAGATATACGTTAACAGCATCATCTTTATAGCCGTTCTGGCGCTCTGTCCGTGAGGCGGAAAGCGACAGGTTCACATTCTGTTGTGACAGTGCCGGAATGTTAAAATTGGTACTGGCGTAGATACCATATTGGGTCTGTGGTTTATCCGTCCAATAGGTACTGTATTGATAATTAACTGAAATATTAAAATCATCAAAATGTTTGTTCAGATAAACCTGGTAATTTTCTTTTTGGGCGCGACCGATGTCGCTGATACGCTCACTGTCCATAAATTGTGTCAGACTGCGGTAGTCCCGGTCAGCAAAGCGATAGCCGGCAAAGGTAATATCTGTGCGGATATTCTCAAAGGATTTTGAATAATTTACCCGGTATGAACGACCCTGTAACGATTTTTCAGATTGGCGGGCGATAGACTGGGTGATATCTACAGATAATGCACCAAAGGCAAATAAATCACGACCAATACCTATCGCAGCAGATTGATAATCTTTACTGATTTGAGCACCACCGTACAGTGACCAGGCATTAGTCAGACCATAAGAGAGTTCACCTGCAGCAACCGGGCTGCCCGCTAAATCATGTGCGTTATAACGTGTTTTACCTGCCGCTAATTTATAAATAAGGCGACCCGGGCGGGTCAGGTAAGGCAGTGACGCAGTGTTAATACTGAATTTTCTTTCTTCACCATTTTCTTCGCGGACAGTGACATCCAGCACGCCACGGATCCCGCTATCCAGAGTCTGGATACGAAATGGTCCGGGCGGAACAGAGGTTTCTGTAATCACGCGATCCTGACTGCGGACAGTAACGGTTGCGTTGGTATTTGCGACACCAATAATTTCAGGTGCGTATCCGACCAGCTTTGGCGGGAGCATTCTGTCATCACTTTCCAGCGAGATACCGGTGTATTGCCAGGCATCGAAGACATCAGAATAGAAGTAATTTTCGCCGACCGTCAGGATGGATGCGATGGTTTTTAATGATGTGAATGCATATAACCGACTAAAATCAAAATTACTGTCTTCCCGGCTAAATTGATTACCGCTATTTTTCTGATAATTAGCGCTGTAGTCTCCGCGTAACCGCCAGACACCCAGGTTAACACCGGCAATACCGTTTGCAGATGCATAGGTTTGCTTTAGTCCGTCTGATTGGCTTGTCACATTGGCGTTGAGGTTATAATCAATAAATGCACCGTTTATACCCTCTTCCCAGAGTGCCGGAGGGGTCCAGTCCGGATCGCTGTACTCGAGCCATGCCTGCGGGATATTTAGTTTTAAGGAGAGTGTCGGAAGATCTACTTTTGTTTGTACACCGCTGAGTGCAGAGAAATCCAGGCATTTTCCATCATGAGAAAGTGTGATTTTTTCTTTTGATTCAGGAGTCAGGCCTAACAAGTCTGATGTATCGGCAGGAATACAAACAGAAGAGCCCTCAGATGCTGCTTTCTGCGGATAAACGGTGACATCACGCGGAGCACCCATGCGCTGCCCGTTAGTAAATAATGTCAGAATATAATCACCGGGCGGAACATAACCGGCAACAGAAAATTGACTGAGATCCACATTCTGAAGGTCCTCTGCATCCAGGATATCAGTATTGAATTCAGACGCATAGACGGCTCCTGAGAACAAGCTGAATGCCAATGAAATGTGATATTTTGAATTGATGCGTCTGGACATAATTCCTTTACCACCCGAATACGGCTGGAGTCATAGTTCCGGAAATGATCACCCGGTATTGATTCCCATTTTATTATTTATAATCAATAGAGAATCGGATTAAGCCCTGATAACTTCCGGCTTGTATCGGTAGCCCGGTCAGTTCTGGCTTAAGAAAATAACGCAAAAAAAGCGAGTTACCTGACTTATCCGTTAGCAGCATATTATTATGTAACGGGTAGTTCGTTCCGGGTGTCAGTAGCTTCATAGCGTTATCATGAAGGGATACACCCAGTCCCCGTGACGGGCCTTGCAACTCAAATGAGTCTGTATTCTCAGCCCTGATTCCGTCGAAGCGGATTATCCACGTTTTACTATCAACAGAAGAAAAACGGCTGCTACAACCTTGTAACTCAATTTCAAATGGTTGGCGATATTTATCCCGGTTTACGGATTCAGAAAGCAGTGACAATGTTAACGGAGTAATATTGACAGACTGATACCGGTTTTTCATCACAATTGTGCAGGGAGATGAAATAACACTCCCGGTCAGGCGGGTAGTTCCTGTCTTTTGCCTGAATGTATCCTCCGTATTTTTTGCATAGCCGGCAGAAGACACACATCCCAGTGTTATCATCATTGTCACATAGCAGATTGAACGTTGATAGATGCTCACAACTATTCTCCTGCTATTTATATTAAAGTCCGCCAGTAGTATACCGGCGGTTTTTTCAAAGCGAACTACAGATTATTGATAGCTGATACGGAAGTTAGTAATAGCACTGAACTGACCTTCTGCTACAGCCTGGTTAGCAGTAACTGCTTTTGCCAGAGCTTTGAATGACAGTGTATTATCACCTTTCTTATTAACCATTTGGGATATTATGCTTTTTGCTTCTTCAAATTTGAAGCCATCAATGGCAATACCCAGGTTGTTGGTGTTACCTGTAGAGGTTGCTAACAACGTATTAGTTCCATCCGTGTAGTTCTGACCGGTAAAAGTCAGCTCCATGGTTTTAATTGCAACAGGTGCCCCCGGAGTTGAACCTGTACCAGTTGTGTTTAAATCACAATTAGTCAGTTCAATATCGAAACCCACTTCAGCACTGTTACCTGCTTCTAATGATTTACGGGATAACTGACCAAAGGTAATTTCCTGGTTCAGTGATTTGTTCGCAATGTTACAAGGAGAATCAACAACGTTTCCGGTAAATTTAATGGTACCGGTGTTTTCTGCCAGGACACCGAATGAAGCAACAGATGCAGTGAAAGCAGTGATTAATACTAATTTTGAAAATTTCATGATGTATCCTTTTGAGGCGGAATTAGGTTAAATAAAATATCGGTTAGTTAGTGTTAATTACTTCTCTCTTTTGCTACTTTTACTTCATTACAGACAGAATTATAATTTTATGTATTACATATATGTAACATTGATTTAATTATGTAGCAGTGCATTATCATTTTAAATGACACGAATGTAGAGGCTGTAATATCACTAAATATATTCATAAAAATAATTTAAGTTTCTTATCTCATTAAATTAATATTCAATGGAGAAAAGCAAAGGTGTTATTCATCAGGATGTACTGGTAACTAATTGTTTTTTCGGTTTATTTAAATTTATTAATAATCAAATTAAGACTATCTATACAAGTTTTAATTCTATGTTAATTACATGCGTTTATATTAAAAAATAATATTTTTATAAAAAATGATATTTATCAAAAATATAGTATATTGCTATACAAAAAGATGTATTTATTTTATTTTTCTTAAATATTTAATGTTTAATTCATGAGGGAAATTAATTGTGTTGCGAGTAGTATAATCTACTAATTGCGCTTATCAAGTTAATATTTTACTTATTGAGGTGTTTTTTTACGTTTTTTTACTTAAGTGCATTATTATCTCTCTTGTTATATCGGTTATTGCGGTATAATAAACTGATAATGTGCTCAATATAGTTTCATCAGGTTGTTTTTTTATTAATAATAATCATTAGTGCAGAGTTTTTTTTGTTATTTTGATGCCAAGTAAAATCTAAAAATGAGTACAATACTGATCCATTCGTAATTTCTTGTTTTTTAAGTAATTAAATTTACCCGTCGAGTTTTAAACAAATTGAGATTAGGTGTATATACGTATTAATTAACTGTATGCCACTATCCGGGCAAAAACAGCATTCCCTGCGGGCGGTTTTTCTGCTAAATATCATTCGGATATCTATTATTTCGAACTCAGCTGATAACAAGGACACCGCAATGCCCGTAACTAACCCAGCTATTCTGAATGCCAAACTCTTACATGATATGTACAACGACAGCTACTTTCCGGATCACCTGGTAAAGCGGGGGGAGGATATTTTGCTGCGTTTGTGCGAAACCCTGGAAAGTAACCCGCCGGCGGATTTGGCGGCACTGTATGTACTGACTGAGCGGGCAACAGAAGAATTTAATGATTTACAGGAGGCATTTGGTGAGGCGGGAAGCGAGATTGAAACCGTTGCCCGTGAGTCTATTGGTAATTCTTTTTATATTATTGCCTGTGCCTATGGTTTTGAAGACGCCGATCCGGAGGAATTGATCACGGAACGGGACTGGTAGGCCGATAAAAAATAAGAGACGGATGCCGGCGGAAAGCCGGCACCCGATTTATTTTACCGCCGCTGCATTGTCAGCGGTTTTTTGTTTTTTCCCCTGACTGACCAGCAGCCAGACGGCAGCACTGACAATTAATGCGCCGAAGAAAAAATTCGGACTGAGTGTTTCATCAAGCACCAGATATCCCCACAGGATACCGAATGGCGGGATCATAAATGTCACAGTTAGTGAGCGCATCGGACCAATGTCGGCAATCAACCGGAAATAGAGAATATACGCAATCGCGGTACACAGCAGTCCGACGGCAATGACACTGCCCCAGACCATCGGCTGCGCCCAATTAATATCCGGTCCGGTTGTGACGGAAAAACCAAAAAACGGCAGAAGGAAAAGTGTGGCCCCCAACTGACTGCCGAATGCGACCAGTTTGGCATCCAGCCCGCCTTTGTCATTTATCCAGCGGCGTGTCAGGAAACCGGCGAATCCGTAACAGGCAGTTGCAGTCAGACACGCGAGAACCCCCCACAGTAAATAGGCAGAGGCCTGACTTTCACCTACCGTGGTGATGACGACTATGCCAATCAAACCCAGTAACACACCCAACCATTTTCGCAGAGTCAGGGTTTCTGAAAAGAAAGCAAAACCAATTAATGCGCCCATCAGCGGTGTGGTGGCATTGAGGATCGCTGAGTAACCGGCGGGCAGCCATTGCGCCGCCAGGCAATACATAAAGAAAGGAATACCTGAGTTAATTACGCCCAGCAATAATATCGATTTAAGTTTTCCGTCAAACCGGAGTGCCCGGCGCATGACCAGCAGGATCACGGCAAGACCGGCACAGCCGAAAAACACGCGCAGAAATGCCGTATTGACGGCACCTAACTGCGGTGCTGCCACCCGCATAAAAAGAAAACTGGCGCCCCAGATTGCCGCCAACAGTGTGAGTCTCAGATAGTCCGCCGCCCGCATGGGGGTCTCCTTATTTTATGATGATTACGCGCCTGTGCTCAGGCGGGATAGGCCGCAGGGATCCGGGATACCCAACTGCACAATAATACACTTTGCATAAATACAGCAGATAAATCATTAGAGAGAATATTTCTTCTTGTGATAATCATTCTCAGTCAATATTATTTACCATCCAAATGATGCCTTATTGATCCTCACTTATTCTCACAGGAATTATGACATGCGTATTCGTTCGTTTTGGCTGCTCACGCCCTGCCTGACTGTTCTCACGCCTCCTCCGCTGCTGGCGGCACAATCACCGGATGCTGATGAGCCGATTGTGGTATCTGCCACGCGGGGTTACCGGACGGTTGCAGAAATGGCACAGACCACCTGGGTTATTGATAATGCGGATATTGCACAACAGGCGGAAGGCGGCAAAGAGCTGAAAGATATTCTGGCGCAACTGATCCCGGGGATGAGTGTCAGCGGGCAGGGGCGGACGAATTACGGCATGAATATGCGCGGGCGCTCAATGATTGTGATGGTGGACGGTGTTCGGCTGAATTCATCACGCAGTGACAGCCGCCAGCTCGATTCTATTGATCCGTTCAATATCAATCATATTGAAGTGATCTCCGGCGCAACCTCTCTGTATGGCGGCGGCAGCAGCGGCGGCCTGATCAATATCGTGACTAAAAAAGGGCAGGCAGAAAAGCAGGTTGAAGTGCAGATTGGCGGCAAAAGTGGTTTTCATAATGGTTCTGATCATGATGAAAATGTGGCGGCAGCCGTCAGTGGCGGAAATGAACAGGTGACCGGACGGATGTCGGTTGCGTATCAGCGCTATGGCGGCTGGTATGACGGCAAAGGCAATGAAGTGCTGATTGATAACACACAGACCGGACTTCAGTATTCTGACCGTCTGGATGTGATGGGCTCCGGGACACTGAACATTGATGAAAACCAGAAACTGGAGCTGATGGCGCAATATTACAACAGTGAATCAGACGGTAAACACGGGATTGACCTTGGCAAAGATTTCTCTGCTGTGCTCGGCAAAGGAGCCGCCCGTAACAGTGATAAGCTGGATTCAGACCGGGTTCCCGGCACCAAACGTCATCTGGTGAATCTGCAATACAGTAATCAGGATGTGCTCGGACAGGATTTGGTCGCACAGGTTTATTACCGCGACGAAACACAGACGTTTTATCCTTTCCCGGCGCTCGGCGGTAAAAAACCGGATTATGTGGTGAGCAGCATTAGTGCATCGGAGCAGAAAACTGATTTTTACGGCAGCAAAATCACCTTTAATAGTAAGCCTCTCGATAATCTGACACTGACTTATGGCGCAGATGCCGAGCATGAAAAATTCAGTGCTAATCAGAAGTTTTTCAATCTGGAAAAAGCAAAAGAGAGTAACGGGCTGACGCTGGATTCGGCGTATAACACCGGGCGCTATCCGGGTTATACCACAACGAATATGGCGGCTTTCCTGCAAAGCAGCTATGACATTAATCCGTGGGTGACGCTGAGCGGCGGTATGCGTTATCAGTACACTAAAAACAAAGTGGATGATTTTGTCGGCTATCAGCAGCAGCAATTGATCGCGGAAGGAAAAGCCACTTCTGCGGATGCAATTGCGGGCGGAGAAACGGATTACAACAACCTGTTATTTAATGCCGGTGTTCTGGTGAATATCACCGATACACAGCAAACCTGGTTTAATTTCTCACAAGGCTTTGAAATTCCGGATATTGCCAAGTTTTATGGCACCGGTACGTATGGCAGTTCAGTTAACGGACATTATCCGCTGCTCAATAGTGTGAATATTAATGATACGCGGGTTAAAGGCATTAAAGTTAACTCATTTGAACTGGGCTGGCGTTATACCGGTGACAGTCTGCAAAGTCAGTTAGCGGCCTATTATTCACTGTCTGACAGCAGCTATGATATCAATAAGAAAGACATGACTATCTTCCTGAAAGACGACAAACGCCGGATTTATGGTGTGGAAGGTGCGGTGGATTATTTTATTGCGGATACTGACTGGCGGGTGGGCTCAAACTTCAATCTGATCAAATCTGAGACAAAGTCGGGTGAACAATGGCAGAAATGGAGTGTAAAATTCGCCAGCCCGTCAAAAGTAACCGCCTATGTCGGATGGGAGCCGGATGACTGGACATTGCGTCTGCAAAGCCAGCAGTCATTCAACCTGACGGATGCGGACGGACAAAAACTGGATGGGTATAACACCGTTGATTTCCTTGGCAGTTATCTGTTACCGGTCGGTAAAGTCAGCTTTGCTGTCGAAAATCTGCTGGATAAAGATTACACCACGGTCTGGGGACAACGCGCACCGATCCTCTACAGCCCGGCATACGGCGCTCCGGAGCTTTACAGCTACAAAGGGCGTGGCCGGACATTTGCACTTAATTATCAGGTAACATTCTGAGACTCTTTCTATGCGTATATTGTTGTTGGTTGTAACCCTGGTCCTGAGCGTAGCAGCACAGGCTCAGACCCGGATCATTACCGATCTGCAGGGCCGCCCTGTCGCAGTTAATACACCGGTAAAACGGCTGTTTCTGGCGGATGCCCGCGATATTCTGGCGGTGGATATTGCCGCCGGAAAGAATCACCTCTCTTCTCTCAGCGGATGGAGTGATACGCTGGCGCATTATGCGCCGGATCTGGAAGCCGCGTATCTGGATGTGATGCCGGAACTGGCACGTTTACCGGTTCTGCCTAAGAGTAAAGACGGTACATTTGTGGTGGAAAATCTGCTGGCACTCTCGCCGGATGCGGTGCTGATGCATAAATCGTCCTACGGGCTGATGAAAAGCTCAAATCTGCTGCCGCAACTGGAAGCCGCCGGGATCCCTGTGATTTTTATTGATTTTCGCAGTGATATGACAGAAAACACGCCGAAGAGTATTCAGATCCTCGGGGAGTTATTTGACACACAGGACAGGGCTGATGCATTCACGGAATATTATCAGCTGAAACTGGCCGCGTTACGCAAACGGCTGCCGGAGCAGGCCGCCTCTGTATTGATTGAAAGCAACGCCGGGTTATTCGGTAATGAGTGCTGCAAGCTGTACGGGCGCACCGGTTTCGGTGAGTTAGCGGCACTGGCGGGCGGAAACAACCTGGTCAGCGGCTCAATACCGGCAAACGGCGCGGAAAGCAGCGTTGAGAATATCCTGCATCTCAACCCGCAGTTTTATGTGCTGACCGGTGCTGACTGGAAACAATATAACCGGCGTTCAGAAGCGGTGAGCCTCGGCTATGGCGCACCGTCTGAGCCGGCGCGCAAAGAGATGAACGCGCTGATGAACCGGCAGGGTCTTGCGTCACTGGAAGCAGTAAAATCACAGCGGGTGATGGCGGTTTACCATAATTTTTATAACAGCCCGCTGAACATCTTTGCTGCGGAGGCACTTGCGGCATTTTTCCATCCGCAGGCATTCAGTGATCTGAATCCGCAGGCCGAAATGATCTCATTTCATCAGCGGTTTACGGCAATCAGTGGTGCCGGGACATTTTGGGTGACCGCGCAGTAATTTGTTCCTTCATCAAGGTATATTATGCATAAGGACAACCTATCCGGTTGTCCTTATTTTTTTGTTATTTTTCTTCACCGGTTAATATTCCGGCAATTCTGTCCTCTGATTTGATCCTCCTCTCAATCTCATCATTCAGTAGCTATATAAACGTGATGAATAACTCATTTTTATAAGCGTAAATATGAGTCACGCCACATATTCCGGCATAAAAGTAAAAACAAACGAAATCACTGAAAAAAATAACACAATGAATTTATTACATTATATTTTGCTTTAAACGATAAAGCGCTATTTCAGGCAAACGAGATCACTATCACATTTTTAAAACGGGAATGTGATCTGCATCGCTACTTATTTACACATATTTAGGCCATCTTTAAAAATAAGAAAATTCACATCAGGAGCACGGTTTTGGAGATTTATTTCGACAGTGAGCTGTTATCCCTGAATCAGCATTTTACCTCCCCGGAGGAGGGCATTCGTTACGCCGGAGGGTTGTTATATCAGGCCGGAGCCTGTAACCATGATTATATTGAGGAGATGATCCGCGTTTATCATGAATTTGGTCCGGTTATTGTTCTGGATACCGGTGTTGCGATGCCACACGCCAGACCGGAAAAAGGTGCGTTAAAAACCGCATTTTCTGTTGTGGTAACAGGAACGCCGCTGGTGTTTCATCATGAAGAATTTGATCCGGTTAATGTCATTATTGCGATTACTGCAACGGACCCGGATACCCATATTCATCTGATTCAGACAGTAGCCTGCCTTATTGAAAATAATATTACTGAATTTGTAAAAGAGAATAATGAAGAACAGATTTTACATTTCATCCGGGCGTCGATAGAGAGGACAGTATGATTAAAATAAGAACCGTATGTGGCAATGGTATCGGCAGTTCATTAATGGCAGCTAATAATGTAAAAAAGATTTGTGAGGAGATGGGGATTAAAGCCGATGTTGCATCTGTTGATTTTGCTAATGCCGTTGGCGAAAGAGCAGATTTATATGTCACAATTAAAGAACTGGCCTCGCAATTTCCTGCTCACTGTCAGGTTGCGGTGATCCGCAGTTATGTTCATAAAGCAAAAATTGCAGAAGATATTAAAGAGGCTTTACTTAAACTGAGTCAGTCCTGATACCCCTTTATTTCTTCAGGTTGCAGGCTCTTCACTGGCGGTACTCAGCCCGCCTTTTACCTGCATCCTGAATGATATCGGGTATATTCATTTCTTTTACAGGAATTAAAATATGACTTATATTCTCTCATTCCTGACTGAGATATTCAGTCAGCCGGCTTTTCTCATGGGTATTATTTCCCTGGTGGGATTGCTGGCATTACGATCACCGGTCAATAAATTATTAACCGGGACATTAAAACCTATTCTGGGTTATTTAATGTTAAGTGCGGGTGCCGGTGTTATTGTGGCAAACCTGAATCCGCTTGGTGGTATTATTGAAGCCGGATTTAATATCCGTGGTGTTATTCCGAATAATGAAGCAATAGTTTCTGTTGCCCAGAAAATACTGGGTGTGGAAACTATGAGTATTTTATTGCTCGGTTTTATTTTTAACCTCGCAATTGCACGACTGACCAAATATAAATATATCTTTTTAACCGGTCACCACTCTTTCTTTTTAGCCTGTTTATTTTCTGCGGTATTACAGGCGGCAAGTTTTAAAGGCTGGGAAATGGTGCTTATCGGTGGTTTCCTGCTGGGGTCATGGTCAGCTATCTCTCCGGCTATCGGGCAGCGTTATACCAAACGCGTGACAGAGGACGGCGGCATTGCTATGGGGCACTTCGGGTCACTCGGCTATTACCTGTCGGCGTGGATTGCGGGCAAAGTCGGTAAAGCGGAAGACTCATTTGCCGATACTGAAATCTCAGAAAAATGGGGCTTCCTGCGTGATACCACAGTCACTACCGGTATTGTTATGGTCGTTATCTATCTGGTGTGCAGCATTGTGGCAGGTTCGGGCTATATCAGCACCATCACTGAACAAAACATGGTTATCTTCTCCATTATTACCGGTCTGCAATTTGCGGTCGGGGTGGCGATTGTCTACAGCGGTGTCCGCTTAATTCTTGGTGATTTGGTGCCGGCATTCCAGGGTATCAGCCAAAAATTAATCCCGAATTCTATTCCGGCGGTTGACTGTGCGGTCTTCTTTACCTTCAGCCCGACGGCTGTGGTTATTGGTTTTATCAGCTCCTTTATCGGCGGGCTTGTGGGCATGCTGATGCTCGGCGGGCTGGGTATGGCGCTGATTATCCCGGGCATGGTGCCGCATTTCTTCTGTGGTGGTACATCCGGTGTTTTCGCTGACAAACTGGGCGGGAAAAAAGGCTGTATTATTGCATCCTTCATCGGTGGTATTTTCCTCGCATTCTTACCGGCAATGTTATTACCGGCACTGGGTAATCTCGGTTTTGAAAATAGTACATTCGCAGACTTTGACTTCGCCGTCTGGGGTATTGTTATCGGAGAGGCATTTACGCACTTCGGACAAATTGCAATTTACCTGATTTGCTTTGTTTTACTGCTGGCGTTATTAATCCCGTTTGCCTTTAAATCGGTCAAAGTGGTTGGTGATACTCTCAGTTATGAAGAGTTAATCGAAAAAGACCGTGCACATAAATAAATATATACCCAACGTCATTCAAGATGCAGGCAGGCGGCAAGGGAAAACAGATGGGGAGCATACATCAGTATGTGACCCGGCTGGTTGAGTGCGGCCAACGAACCTGCGGTTTGAATGAATAAGGATATATGCTGACGAAATGTTTTAAGGAGTTATCATGGCAGTAATTTCTGTCGGTTTATCCTGCTTCGACCAGTTCTTTTTTATTAATCACTGGCCGCAAGAGAATACCAAAAATTTTTCCGGGGATTTTATTGAAAGCGGAGGCGGCCCGTGTGCAAATGCCGCCTGGTTATTAGGGTTGTGGGGAGAGGATATTTATTATACCGGACACCTCAATAACGACATTTATGGTCAGAAAATTATTAATGAGTTTCATGATGTGGGGGTAAATACGGATTATGTCATTTTTAATGATGAAATGGTCACTCCGCTTGCATCAGTATTAGTAAATCAATTAAATGGATCACGGACAATTATCACGCGGAAATTACCATTACCACCCCGCATGACATTTGAAGAAAAGCATAAAATTGATGAGTTAATTAATAAACTGACACAAAAGGATAAAGGGGAAGTGACCACAATATTAATTGATGGTCATGAACCTGAGTTAAGCGAATATATTATTCAGCGGCTACCGCAAGCCCGTATTGTGATGGATGCGGGATCACTGAGAGAAAGTAATTTAAATCTGGCTAAATATACAGATTACCTGGTTGCCAGTGAGAATTTTGCCCGTGATCTGATTGAAATTGATCAATTCACAACTGACAACCAGTTAAAAACAGCATTAACTGAGTTGAATAAGCTCGCACGTGGGCAGGCATTTATTACCCTGGGAGAAAAAGGATGCGCTTATTTACAAAATGGCATGCTGACAATATCACCGGCGTTTGTCTGCAATGCTATTGATACCACCGGTGCCGGTGATATTTTTCACGGTGCCTTTACGTATGGTGTTCATTATAACTGGCATATAGAAAATATTATCTTATTTGCCAGTTTATCTGCCGCTATTTCTATTGAGAAAAAAGGGGTGCGCGAATCAATGCCTGATTTGGCTGATGTCCATAATGCTGTTAATAAATATGAAAGAAACCTGAAAAATTATTTTGATTAATTTCTGAGTTATATACCCAACGTCATACGGGTATATGCCAACAAGGGGAATACCAATGCTAGTTTCGATGCAGAATATGCTTAATCGTGCTTTCGCACATCAGTATGCCGTCGGTCAGTTTAATATTAATAATATGGAGTGGACGGGAGCGGTATTAAACGTCGCTCAGACATTACGTTCACCGGTTATTTTAGGTGTTTCCGGCGGGACAATAAAACACATGCTCGGGCTGAAATGTATTCACGATATTGTGGTTAACGCGATGGACTATCTGGAAATTGATGTCCCGGTTGCACTTCATCTGGATCACGGCCAGTCATATGAAGCCTGTGAAGCAGCAATTAAGGCGGGGTTCAGTTCTGTGATGTTTGACGGGTCACACATGCCGTTTGCTGAAAACCTGGCAATCACCAAACGTCTGGTAACCTATGCCCACCGCCGTGGTGTTTCGGTTGAAGCCGAGTTGGGAACCATTGCGGGCAGTGAGGATGGCATTATTAATTCCCATGTGATTTATGCCGATCCGCAGGAGTGTCAGACGCTGGTGGAAGAAACCGGTGTGGATTGCCTGGCCGCTGCGCTCGGTTCGACTCACGGGCTGTATAAAGGTAAGGCAAAACTGGGTTTTGCTGAAATGCAGCATATCGCACAATTGGTGAGTGTTCCGCTGGTATTACACGGCGGTACAGGAATTTGTGATGAGGATATGAAGAGAGCTATTTCACTGGGTACAGCAAAAATCAATGTGAATACTGAAAATATGTATGCCTGGTGCCTGGCAGTAAAAGAGCAGTTCGACCAACAGGGTGCGCATGATATTAATGATCCGCGCAAAGTGATTATGAAGGGATTAAAGCCGGTTGCTGAGAGAGTGGAAGAACGGATGCGTCTGTTCGGCTCTGCGGGTCAGGCTATTTAATTGATTGTTTATTCTGATAATGACCGCCATTCAGGCGGTCACCGGAGACTGGGTCAGGTAATTTTTCGCATTTTCAATAATTGCCTGTGAGATACGCTGTAATGTGGCGGATTCCGGCTGATAACGATGCCAGTAAAGTTGTTTCTGCTGAACCAGTTCCGGGACAAGATTAACCATCCGGCCTGATTCAAGCTCATGTTTAATCTGATGTTCTGCAATCATACAGCAGGCTGAGTTTTGTAATATCAGCTGAATATAGGCTTCTGATGAAGGCACTATGTGGCTGTTCAGGCTGCCGGGGGTTAACCGGAAGTATTCCTGAAGAAAAATATGGTGCATATCAGATGAGTGATTGAACGAGATAACCGGCGCACGCAGCAATGCCTCTTTGGTGACACCGTTTTTAAAGTGTTTCTCTGCAAATGCCGGGCTTGAAACAAAAATATAATCCATCGCGCCCAGATAATCACAGGTTCCGCCGACCGCAGGCAGCGGCTGCATACTGATCGCCCCGACCGCTTCACCTTTCAGCAGATAGTCGAGTGTACGGCTTTCATCATCCACTTTTATATCCAGGCGGATTGCCCGGTCATCCAGAATCGGTTTTATTGCGCCCAGAAACCAGGTTGCCAGGGAGTCGGCGTTAATAGAAATGGGAATGGTCACTACATGGTTGCCGCTTTCATTATCGAATGCATCATGCTCAATTAAATCAACATGATATAAAAGTCCGAGTAATTTCTGACCCAGCTCTGTTGGTTTCGGCGGCACTGTTCGTGTCAGGAGCAAAGAGCCGACCTGGTTTTCCAGCTGTTTCACGCGCTGAGAGACTGCAGACTGGGTAATAAACAGTTTTGCCGATGCTTTTTCAAATCCCTGCTCTTTGATAATAAGATCAAGCAATCTCAGTGATTTATAATCTACATTTTTCATGGCGGCTCAGCGGTAGTGGTGAAAAGTAGCGCTATTCTACACGAAAAGGCGGGCGGGAGGAAAAGCGCCGGCAGAGAGTGCTGCCGGCGTGTAACTGAGTATCAGTCGATAGTCATGATAATCGAAATCATACCACTGAATGCCCCCGGAGCGACGGTTCCGGTTGTTTCCAGTGTACTTTTCAGTTCGGCTTCTGTCGGGTAATCACCTCTGACATACATAGGTACGCCACCATGCGATGCGTTCAGCGGGTAGTTATTCAGTGTCAGCCGGCTATACAGATTTTGTTTGAGTTTCAGTCGGCTATCTGAATCAGAAACAGAGTACACCCGGACAACCGCATCTTTACTGCATTTTATGGTCAGGTATTGCGAGGCGACATTACCATTAATCATATCGTCCTGAATACGGCCGTGATCTAAGAAGATGTTCGGGTTGCCGACATCAAAACTGCATATCCCGCCGGGCGGAGGGGAGACACCACAAATGGCACCGGGGAACATATAGCCTCCGCCTTCCTTGGATTTGGAGGTCAGAAAAAGGGTGACACATTCATTACGGATAGTATCGCCGACATGGTTTGTATTGCTTGAGTAAGGTAATCCGCCAAAGCAGTTGTTATAAATATAGTCATAGACATCACGTGCATCCGGCAGAATAGCTAAGTTTCCCTGACAGCGACTATTAAAATTACTATCGTTACGTGATGTTATCCCGCCTTTATTGGCATTTGTATGGCGATGGTTAATATTGGCATAGCAGGTTTTAGAAAGCCCGGCCTGAAGGCATGGGTTTGGTGTACCGCGCGCAGGCGGGCTCCAGGCTGCAATGGTATAGAAGTAATCAATATTTGTAGGTTTCCCTTCCGACCGGGTGATATAGCTGTAAATTTCTGCCTGTGCGGAGGAGAGGGTGAATAAAAAAAGTACAGACAGTACACTCAGATAACGGATAATATTTTTCATACCGGCCTCAGAAGTAGTCGATAGTCAGGAACGCAGTGGCATTAAATGCACCGTACTTAATTGTTTTATCGGCCAGTGCTTTGGGGGCGACTTTTAAAAAGGCGATAAACCGGATTTTATTCTCGCCGTTACCGGCAATATTAATGGCATCAGAGAATTGATTCAGCGGGATAACGGATGCCGATTCTGTTTTGATACCGATAGCAAAGCCGCCGGCATCACTGGAAGCATCAAGCGCAAGATATTCTTTCAGCTCTGCTGCGGTCGCGCCGGTAAATTTAATTTTAAAACGGTTCATGTCACTGATATCACACTCAGATAAAACCAGCGAAAATGATTTACTGACTTCATTTCCGTCATAAAGGTCAGGCAGTGAAACATCACTGAAATCAACCAGTAACTCTTTATTTTCAGGTAATAATGTACAGGGGTCATTATATAATTCGCCGGTGACCCGCAGATTATCTGCCGCATTGACGGCAGGGATAAAACCGGCGGAGAAAGTGATCGCGGTACTCATTATCAACGTACAGAGTGCAGACGGGCGAAATATCATCAGAAATACTCCATAGTCACAGTACCGGTTCCGTTAAAGTTGCCGGGCGACAGCGCTCCGTTCGGATTTTTTGTCAATACCACTGTCAGTGTCAGATGACGGCTGTTAACCAACTGTGCTTTACCTAAATCCAGTTTTGTTCCTGCTAACTCAATATTAAATGCCAGGTTGCTTTGGTTGGTTTTAATCAGCTTATTATTGAACTGGGCGCGCGGGCCATCTACGGTCAGATAGTATTTGAAATCAGTGCCTTCCTGCTCACAGACAAAGGGGATATCCACATCTCTGCGGGCATCTGCTTTTTCCAGAGATTTTATCTGTATACGCTGAAAATCAATCAGTATCTCTTCATCGTTATTGACCTTGCAGGGCGGCGGCGGTACCAGCTTTCCGATGATCCGGATATCAACAGCGCTTCGGACAACATTTGCAGTATGACCGGGGGTTGCTGCACAAATCAGGAGCAGTGTGGTTACAAAAAATCGCATGACAGCTCCTTATTCATACTCAATATGGATAGTGGCATTTGCATTAAAATCCCCGGACGGAAGTTTGACACCGGATTTTTTTGCCAGAATAACCCGGATCTCCGGCTGTGCCTGAGACTGAATATTTATACTTTTACCCAGTTCCATGAGTGTGTTATCAGCCTGAAATTTTACAGCCAGGTCACCCACGCTGGTGGAAAGGAAGCGCGCATCAAGGGAAGACGGCGTACCGCTTATGTACATTTTTATCCCGCGCGGGCGGTTATCCTGACATTCAATACGGTAATCCAGTTTTTCACTGTAATTATCATTTTCTATGTGAGTGGTAATGACATCTTTAAAATCCACCAGGATATTTTTTCCCTGATTAATTTTGCAGGGGGCAGAATTAATTTCGCCTCTTACATACACATCAAGGTAGGTATAGGACACGCCGGATACCGTCAGCGGCAGGCACAAAAGTGCTGCGCATCCTGCGCGGGTTAAACATGACTGGATCACCGGCGAACCTCCTTTTATTACTTAGCTGGTTATTTATTTTCAGTCTGTACGGAACAGGTATTTCCGTTACAACTGAATTTCAGCGGCTTGGTATCACCATAGTCATTCACATAGTAAGCGGTTGGCGTATTACCCAGCGCCGGGGCACTGAATGTTGCGGAGGATTTTGGCGCCACCATTATCGGGCTGAATTTCACTTCTTTCCCGCCGCTGGCTTCCATGCGTGTGACTGAAAGATGGAAAGCGGTTGTATTATCAATGGTATATTGCCCGCCGTTCTGCGTCATACGGATACCCTGAGCACCCTCAATAGTCTCCATTCTGTCCTGTACCTGAATCGCTTTCGGGCGGTAGAACAGTTTGATTTTGGTCTGAAGTGCAATTTGCAGAACATTACTTTTTTCAACTGCCGGCGGTATCTCACGGATATTCAGGTAAAATACAGACTCACGATCAGCCGGTAATGACGCGGCTTCCGGTGATAACTGAACCTTTATCTGACTTTTGCTGTTGGCTTCTATCCGCTGAACCGGCGGGGTGACAAAGACAGGAGACGTGATTTTCTGGCCTGCGCTGTTTTCAATCCATGATTGAGCCAGGTATGGCTTACTGAGATGCTCATTTGTCACGGTCAGCGGTACCGATTTATCACCTTCATTATAAATTACGCGGGTTCTGTCCAGTGCGATTGCAGCATTGGCCGCCAGTGGGGTTAAAACCAGTGTCGCCAGTGCGGCACAGAATAATGTTGTTACTTTTTGCATGTATCGTTCCTTACGGAGTCATCTGTCAATTCGGGTATGTACAATGTCTGTGCCGCTTTATTATTTCAGGCAGGGCAACAGCATATTAAATTTAAAATTATCAGCCAGTGTCGCCGGAATGTGGAGCGAGCATTGTGTTTTTCCATTCCAGGCAACACTCAGATTTTGGCCCGGTTGAATACCTGTCAGGTAAGCCGCGCCATTATCCGCAATAATTCCGATCTCCACATTTTTATCATTCAGAACGGATGCACCGAATGGCGGATGAGAATTATCACTCATAGCAATAATACTCATAATTTTATAGCCTTCTACAATATTAAATTTACGATAGCCGATAGCACCGGATGTCAATGTTGCTGCCTGAACGGATGTCAGGGCTTCTGCATTGTCCGGCAGTTCATCAAGTTCCAGAGATAACTGACTGCGCGAATAGGCAGTTGCTGTCGGGATAACCGCTTTTCCGAAATGATTGGAATGCACTGC
Organism: Morganella psychrotolerans; assembly: GCF_001676055.1. Lineage (GTDB taxonomy): Bacteria > Pseudomonadota > Gammaproteobacteria > Enterobacterales > Enterobacteriaceae > Morganella > Morganella psychrotolerans_B. Next base: position 33,629 of record NZ_LZEX01000009.1, read on the forward strand.
TTTTCCGGTACCGCGTACAGAGATATCAGCCGCACCATTGGTATCGATAAGAATACGCGGTGCCATGGTATTTCCGTTGCGGTGGAATGCCGCACCCTCTTTAGTCAGCGTCATGCCACCGCGCGACTGACCTGATAATGTAACAATATCATCCTGCACATAAGTACCGCTCAGTGAAAGGTAGTTATTCCCCCCTTCATTACTGTAAAAACCGGCAACATTAGCATGATTATCACCTTCCCCGACGGAAAGAGAATAGCTGCTGGCATTATCAATATCGGTATAATAGTTAATGTTGTTACTGTGTGCTTTTTTATTATAGCTGCCGCTATAGCTGACCATACCTTTGTGGTCATCAAGCGGAACAGACAAACTGGCGTAAATACCATTATCTTTGGATTTGTCAGATTCTGTCCGGTACGCTGACATGCTGACACTGAGGTTGCGTTTATCCGCCCAGTCAAAACTGCGTGACAGTGTCAGACTGTAGTTATTGATGCTTGGCTTATTCCAGAATGTCTGATGGCTGTAGTTCAGATAGGCGTTCATGCGTAAAGACGGAAACACCTTATTAAAGATGATGTTATACATCTCTTTATTGTTGTCGGTATTATCACCCCGGTAGCGTTGTTCGACAAACTGGTTCATTGTCATGTAATTGCGCTCGGAGAAGCGATAACCGGCAAATGTCAGCTGACTGTTGATGGCATCGAATTCTTTTGAATACGTAATACTGTAAGATGAGCCGTTCTTATTTTGTTTATCCGCAAGGTTATCCAGCTGCGCCCGTGAATAGGATACTTTCACGGAAAATACCCCGAATGGTGCGATATCACGCCCGATCCCTGCTGATATATTCTGATAGTCAGCCGCCGCCAGCACACCACCGAATAATGTGGTGTTGTTGTTCATCCCCCAGGAGAAACTGCCGACCCCAAAGTCGGGACCTTCCGTTTTATGGTTATCTGCCATCGGTTTCCCGGCGGCCAGTTTAAACAGGAACTGACCGGGGCGTGTTAATGTCGCCAGGCGGGATGTTTCAATAGTGAAATGCTGTTCACTGCCATCTTGTTCTTTAATGGTGACATTCAGAATACCATCACCGATATAGTTCATATCACGGATACGGAAAGGTCCTTTACTGACCTGCTCCTGGTACACGATACGTTCGCCCTGGCGGATAATAACGGTCGCATTGGTTCGCGCAACGCCGGCTACTTCCGGCGCATATCCCCGTAAAAGCGGCGGAAACATATTTTCATCTGTTTCCAGGCTCAGGCCAAGGTAGCGGAAGCTTTCAAACAGTTCGGAGGTAAGATATTGCTCCCCCATCATCAGGCGGGCACTGATTGAACGCAGAGCGCGATAGCCGTATACCTGGTTCCACTGCCAGCGTTTTGTACTGTCGGGCTGGTCGCCTCCGGTTCCCTGCCACTCAGCACGGACACGCCAGGCTCCGAGGTTTACGCCGACATCACCATAACCGACGACCTCTTTCTTATCGTTTTTTCCGTGATCCTGCTCTTTTTGATATTTGCTGTAGGTTGCGGTGGCATTATAGTCAAAAATAAAACCGGCAATACCGTCATCCCAGCGGGCAGGCGGATCCCAGGCCGGATCGTTGTACTCCATATAGGCCTGGGGAATATTAATATTCAGTTTATTTCCGGGAATATCCCCGGATGTCTGCATCTCAGGAATAGCACGGATATCCAGGCACTGTAAGTTATCCTGAGTCAGCCAGTTTGCTTTATTCTTCCACTCTTCTTTCAGTGCAAGCTGTTTGAATAATTCAGGCGTAATACAAGGAAGTGTTATTTCCTGATCATCTTCAGGCGTGTAGAAAAGTATGTTTTCTTCACTGTCAATAATATGGTTGTTTAATTTTATAGCTAAAGGGTAAGTGCCGGGCATAACATAATGAGCACGACTAAACTTAGAAAAATCTATTTCCTGGCTCTCTGCATCAAGAAAAGAGGTATTGAAATTAACCGCCTCTTCTGCAAATGCATTGTTTATCTGAAAGGATACAATGATTGAAGCAGCAAGTATTTTTATTGTAGTCATGAGCTTCATAAATAACGCGAGCCACCATTGTTTTATTTATTAATGCAGTGACTGAAGCAATCCTTGCAACCACTGCATGTATTCAATTTTTAATCAGTAACAGTCCTGTTATTGATAGAAAATCTGGAAGTTAACCGGAGTATCGAAACGACCTGTTGTTGCCTGTTCACCGGCAACTGCAGACTGATTACCTTTCACATAAGCTGCGAAATTCAGCGGAGTTATCTGATCTTTACCACCGTTAAGCGAATATTTTTCAGCAGGGAAACGTGAACCCAGCTCAATTGCTTTACCGCCGCTGTCAGTCAGTGCGATACCGGCATTTTGAATAGAACCCAGACCAACATATTTAGAGGTTGCAGTACCGTCTTTCAGTTCGATAGTTGGCGCTGTAAATTGAATTTGAGCTGTTTTATATGTTGTGGTGTCACAGTTTTTCAGTTCAATACTGAAATTTTTACTGTCAGTACGGTAAGTACCGGCAGTTAATTCATTACGGCTGATTTCACCGAAATCAACTGTCTGGTCCAGGAATTTACTATCAATAGAGCAAGGTACATTATTAATGTAACCTTTAAAATGAACTGTACCCAGACCACTTTTTACTTCTGGTACAGCATCTTCAGCCTGAGCAAAGCCGACAGTAAATAAAGACCCCAGAACAACTGAGAGTAATACTTTTTGGATTTTCATGTTATTTCCTTTATCGGAGTATTTGTCGTAGTTAACAAACTAAAAAGACTATTTTTATGTATAACAGAAGCAATGAAATAGAGGTCCCACGACAGGTAATATACCGTGGATATTAATGTGATTAATATATGAGTAATGAATTTCAAATGCTTAAACATATTATGTTACTTGTTTTATAGAGTGTCAATTTGGTGCGGATAGATGTGTTTTTTCTATATTACATTAACATTCAATGTTAAGTTTTGAGTGAGTAATTATAAATAGAATTATATCATTGATATGAGCATAATTAGTTCATGGTGTGAATTTATGATTAAGGTATAAATACTAATCCGTCTTATTATCATATTGCATACATATCAACAAACATGAAATTTTTAATATTTTTGAATTAATTTTAGTTGCAATATTGGGTTTTTAATCTGGTTTTGTTAGCAATAAATGCGTGTAAATAGATTTAAATACTATTTTTATTGCCCGGCCAACTATAATAATGTAGTTAATTGACTGGTTTTTATGCTTACCGATATAAGTGAAATTGATTACTTAAGATAGTAATTTGTGTCATCAATTATACTATACAGATTTTCTTATGACTGGTTGGTGGAATATAAGGTGATAGTCATTCTTCTGTCATAAATATTAAGGAAAAACACAGTGATAATAAAAATCCATTAATATTAACATTAACAATTTTTTTACTTATATTATGTGTTATCGGATGTGTGCATTAACTCAAAAATGGATGAGCAATGGTGTTTTATTGTATGTGACTCAGCGTATTTTTTTTTTATTTTGGTGGGAGCGATTTTTTGGTGAGAAGAGCAATTGTACACAAATGAAACATAAAATACACAAATTAACTCATTATTTTAACATAAATAAGGCATTTTTTGCCGGACTATGGGTTGAACAACCATAATCTGAAATACTATCCGCCGGGACTCACGCTACTGACATAGCCTCCTTTTGTCTGATTTTATGTTTCCGGAGGGAGGAATGCTCAATATTGTGAGCTGCATCTATATTTACATCATAATGTGATCTGAATCTGATTTATTTATCCTGTCGGTATCCGGTCTGTCTTTCAGTAAACAGTTTAATATTCTGACCTAACGTTGGTAATAAGGTGTAACCCCATACTATGGCAGGGTTCTGCTGAATAAATCCAGCAGTAAAGTTCTATTTCCATGATTATATAAAACCATTAATAATGTGACTTTATGGAGAGATAATTAAAAAAACAGGGTCAGGCTCACATTATGGATTTATTTGACTATTTTTATGATTATTTGAACCAAAACAAACATCACTTATCGAATAATATTTTTCACAAAAACACATCAATTTATATCATCATGAAAAATAACGTTATTTTAATTAATTATTATCCCGAAATAAGTGAGAAAATCAAAGTTAATCAATAAATATTTATTTATTTATTTTCGTCATTCCTAAAAGGCATGGAAGAGGAATTTTCGGAATATTGTCAGGAAAACAGTCTCACAGGTAGTATGAATAAGGAAAGGGTACGTTTTATATAAATACACACGAGTAATTCTCAATAACAATTACTATAAAGGTAACACTATGGATATATTAAAAGATAGTAAGTTGCTTTTGGTCAGCTTATTTATCATTCTCCTCGCGGAAGCAATAGGGCAAATTAAGATCAGTTTGGTGATGATTTTTCCGATGCTTTATTCGATGCTGATGGGTGGTATTATCAGTTTTCCGAAATTCAAAATCCTCAATGAAAAGAACATGGCCCGCGCTGCTTCCATTATGAGTGTGGCGCTGGTTATCCTGATTGCCAAGCTGAGTACATCGGTCGGGGCATCCTGGGAGAAAATCATTCAGGCGGGTGGTGCGCTGATTTTACAGGAAGTCGGCCACTTTATCGGCACCATTCTGATGGGGCTGCCGCTGGCTATTATGTTAGGTATGGGACGTGAAGCAGTCGGCGCGACTTATTCTGTCGGCCGTGAACCTAATATTGCCATTATCGAAGCCAAATACGGATTAAGTTCACCGGAAGGCCGCGGTGTGATGGCGATGTATATCTGCGGTACGTTATATGGTGCGGTCTGGATGGGCGTTCTCGCGAGTGTGATTGCCGGTCTGGATATTATGAGCCCGCTTGCTCTGGCGATGGGCGCCGGTGTGGGAAGTGGTTCAATGCTGGCGGCGGCTGTTGCACCTCTGCTGGAACTCTATCCTGATCAGGCTGCTGATATTCAGGCATTCTCATCTTCTGCAAACCTGATGTCCTCTGTGTTAGGTCTGTACATCTATATCTTCTTCTCCTTACCGTTTGCGTCTTACCTGTACAACAAATTTAAAGGAAAACGTGCAACGGCGGCTGCGGATACTAATAAGGATAATTAATCATGAAAAAGATGACAGAAATTGCCGTAATCCTGGTTTTGGTCGTGTTGTTTACCGCGCTTGGTGATGCCGTCGGCGGGTCTATGTCCGGACGTGGTGAGTTCGGGCAGATCTTCAGTGATACCTTGCTGGCGATGAGTCTGCTGGGCGGAATGTCCTTTGTGGCTTACCTGATTGCGATGATCCCGCCGTTAGGCAAACTGCCGGTTATCTTCTGGGTTTCCCTGATTGCCGCCGGTCTGTGTTCACCGCTGTTCCCGTACGACAAAGAAATGATCGCGATGACCGGTAAAGTCTCCATTGCGGTTATCAGTACGACAGTACTGGCCTTTGCCGGTCTTTCACTGGGTAAAGATATTGATAAGTTCAAAGCGATCTCCTGGCGCATCATCCCGGTATCGCTGGCAGTGTTCTCCGGGACATTCTTATTTGCTGCACTTATCGGTCAACTAACGCTCACATGGAGCGGTGTTATCTAATCAGGCGGAGTATTCAGCATGACAATGACTAAAGACCAACTGAAAGCGAAAGTCTGTGAGGCAATTGCTGCCCGCAAGAGTGACATTAAGAAACTGGCAGAGAATATCTGGGCAGAGCCTGAACTCGGTTATAAAGAGACCAAAACGGCGAAGAAAGTTGAAGCCGCATTTGATTCTCTGGGCGTAAGCTACCGCAATCAGCTGGCACTCACCGGGGTTAAAGCCCGCCTTAAAGGCGGAAAAGGCAGTAAACGAAGTGTTGCGGTGATCGGTGAGCTGGATGCCATTATTTGTGCTGAACACCCCGATGCTGACGATCAGACCGGTGCGGCGCACTGTTGTGGTCACAATGCGCAGATAGCTAATATGATGGCTGTCACCATGGGACTGGTTGATTCCGGGGCGATGGCGTATCTTGCGGGGGACGTTGTACCTTTCGCGGTTCCTGCGGAAGAGTATGTGGAACTTGCGTACCGCAACAAACTGATTGAGCAGGGAAAAATCAGTTATATCGGTGGTAAACCGGAGCTCATTTCTCTCGGCGAATTTGACGATGTGGATATGGCAATGCAAATCCACTTAACCAGCGTTAAGCCTGAGCGTGAGAATGGCTTTATTGAAATCTCCACAACCACTAACGGGTTTGTCGGTAAACTGATTAATTATAAAGGTAAACCGGCACACGCCGCGGCGGCTCCGCATCTTGGCATTAATGCTCTGAATGCGGCAATGATTGGTATCATGGGCGTCAATGCTTTGCGTGAAACCTTTCAGGAGAAAGATTACATCCGCTTCCACCCGATCATCACCCAGGGCGGTGATCTGGTGAACGTCACACCAAGTGATGTACGGATGGAAAGCTATGTCCGCGCATCAAACGTGCCGGCCATGATTGATGCTAACGAACGCATTACCCGTGCGCTGGTGGCAGGTGCTATGTCTGTTGGTGCCGAAGTGGAAGTGAAGGATTTACCGGGCTATCTGCCGCTGTATAACAACGCCATACTGAATGACTTGTTACAGCAAAATGCGGGTGATTTGATTGGTGATGAAAATGTCTGGGTTGCTGCGCACATGACCGGCAGTACCGACACCGGGGATCTCTCCCACATCATGCCGGTCAGTCATCCGTGGATTGGTTCAATCCGCGGCGGTCTGCACGGGAAGGATTATGTGGTCTTTGATGATGATATGGCCTATATCCGTCCGGCTCAGATGATGGCAATGACCATTATCGATCTGCTGTTTGATGATGCTGCCGGTGCTGAAACACTGTTAGCAGAATACACACCGCTGATGAAAAAAGATGAGTACCTCAAATTTATCGGTTCCTTTAAAAGCTGATAATCCCCGACAAGGCCCGGAAACGGGCCTTTTCTCTGTGTTTGCCCACTTTCTGTTGATTTCGTCCCGCTTTCAGACAGACGGAAAAGATTTATCCTGTTATTGGTGATAAAGTCACCATTGCATAAGAAAGATGCAGACAACATTCAGGGACAGAATGGCGATAATCTCAGTACCTTTATTAATTTATCAGTCTCAGCGGCGCAGGGATGATTACCATACGGACGATATGCGGTGTGGTGATCTGGATATACTTGTACTCCGTGACCAATTGCGGCTTTGCGATGTTTCCGCTTTGGCGGATCCCTGGACTATGCAAAAACCCGAGGCTGATTCGGGTTGTCATCCTGCCTTTATGGGGCTGAATTACAAACCTCAGGTTTTTAACCTCGGCGCAAAAGCGTGCAGCCGGATCCTGTTTGATGAGATGCGGCAATTATCCTCTCAGTTTTCCTGGTCATGTGGCTACCGGGGAATTTTAAGTAAACTTATCTCCCACATGCAGCGTGCAGACGGTAAACCGTATCGTGATCGTGCGCTGGATTATTCATTGCGTGACAATATATTGAGCCGGGATGTATTTAATCCTGTGCTGTCCTCTGTCAGAAAAACACTGACGGCGCATATCGACTGGCAGGCAGGTAAATTGTGCAGCAATGTGAATATTGAGAATAAATTCCGCGAAGGGCTGAATAAGACATTGTTACCGGCATACAGCCGCTGGCATGATTTAAAAAGAAAAACACCGGTTATTCTCAATGATACCTGGGCGACTGAAATTACCCTGGAATCGCTGAATATTAAGAATGGTCATTTTACCGCACTGCTCAGTTATCAGCTTCAGGGGCATTTCGGATTAAGTACCGGCGATATGAAACGCTTTAATGGCGGCAACCGGTTTTTCCGTCTCTGGTATGTATTGCAGCGCTATGAAAAATTCGGTTTTAAACCGTTTTTTATCAATATAAAAACAACCGCAGAAGTAACCGGAAAACGGCCAGGCAGAGTATAACTCAGTGTAATACATAAAAATTATATAAAAAAAAGACCCGCAAAGGTCTTTTTCATATCTGCAATAAATACCGGTTATTTAAGTGGCATAATATATTCAATAGCGCCGGATTTATTAGCAACCCAGTCATACAGGCGCTGACCGCGGGTATTATCTTTGTGGGTATGCCAGTAGAGGCGTCCACACGGGCGGGCTACCGCCTGTTGCTGAACAAATTCAATTAGTTGCTTACCGATATGCTGCCCACGTACAGTCGGATCCACATATAAATCTTCCAGATAGCAGAACTCTTTTTCTGCCCAGCACGAGCGGTGATACAGATAATGAACAAATCCCACGACTTTGCCGTCCATGCGGGCAATGGCGCAGAACATCGGTTCATTTTCATCGAAGAAACGTGACCAGGTGGTCAGTGTGACTTCTTCGGGAAAGCTGACTTTATAGAATTCCTGATACGCCAGCCAGTGCGGCAACCAACCCGCATAATCATTCTGTGTGGCAGGTGAAACAGTTACCTGTGCCAGCATTGGTGCTGACGATGTCGTTGTATTATTCATGGTTTTTCCCTCATCATTCTTAACGCGACAGCACCCGGTGTGTCGCAAAATTGTGAAAATCAGAAGAAAACGCGTTTTCCATGATGTGAAGAGTACGTGTTATTTTGGTTCTTTATAAGATACACTTTTTGTATATTTAGCAGATCCACTTTTGGCAAATGATTTGGCAGGTAATAATGAAAAAATCTGGCGCAGCAGCGTTTCCTGAATTACTTACCGGTCACGGAATAATCAAAGACCAGGTATATCACGCCCTGCGCGAGGCTATTCTCAGCGGACGCCTGCATGCGGGCAGTAAAGTTCCGTCCGGGCGGGCGCTGGCAGAGATGATGGGGATTTCCCGGAACTCTGTTATTGCCGGATTTGAGCGTTTGCAGGATGAGGGCTATCTCATCACCCGGCGGGGATCGGGAACCTTTGTCGCCGATAATCTGCCGGATCACAGTATCAGTCAGCCGGTTTCATCTCCGGCAGAGGATGCGGCACAGACGGTGATTGCGAATATCAGCCCGCTGGCGGATCAATTGCTGTCCTTGCGGGCATCCTCCGGCGCGCCGTCAGATTCGTTATTTATGGTCGGCACCGGGTGTGTTGATCTTTTTCCTCATGATGTCTGGGGCCGGTTGCTGGGGCGGGTCTGGCGTCAGTCGCGTCACGCGTTACATACACACAGTGATCCGCATGGTTACCTGCCGCTGCGCCGTGCAATTTGTCATTATGTCCGCGCAACCAGAGGCTTGCAGTGCGATGAAGATCAGATCCTGATTGTGAGCGGTACACAACAGGCGATCAATCTCACTGTCCAGACATTGCTACAGCCGGGAGATGAAGTCTGGCTGGATGATCCGGGCTATGACGGTGCGCGCGGGGCGTTTGTGTCTCAGGGGCTGACAGTGCGCCCGGTCCGGGTGGATGAAGAGGGGATGGATATTTATGACGGGCTGAGCCGCTGGCCGGATGCCAGGCTGGTTTTTACCGCGCCGTCTCATCAGTTTCCGGCAGGCGGAACCCTGAGCTTGTCCCGGCGTGCGGCACTATTGTCCTGGGCGGCGAAACACCATGTCTGGATTTTGGAAGATGATTACAACGGCGAATTCCGCTATGCGGATCGTCCGTTGCAGGCATTGCAGGGGCTGGACAGACATCAGCGGGTGATCTACGCGGGCACCTTCTCCAAGATGCTCTATCCTGCGTTCCGGCTCGGTTTTCTGGTGGTGCCGAAAGCGCTGATCCCGGCATTTGCCGCGATAAAATATTTTGCTGATACCGGGTGTGGCTATCTGGAGCAGGCGACACTGACGCGCTTTATTAATGAAGGTCATTACGCGCGTCATGTCCGGCGCGTCCGCAAAGCCTGTTATGAGCGCCAGCATGCACTCACTGATGCAATTAATCTTTATCTGCCTGCGGTATTTGATATTGTGCCCAGTGATTCAGGTATTCATCTGATGTGCCGGATGAAAAACCGGGTTCCGGCTCAGGTTGTCATACAGACAGGGCGCGCCTGTGGCATGGGGATGCAGCCGCTGTCGCGTTACTGTCGCCCGGATGCCCCGCAGGAAGGGATTTTGTTTGGTTTTGCCGCGTATCCGGCAGAACAACTTAAGGACGGGATCCGCCGTCTGGCGGCGGCATTACAGGCGGCAGGCGTTACAGTCGCTTAAAACAGTTTCAGGATCATCATCACGGCACTGCACAGGATAAGCACCAGGGTTGCATACTGAAATGCGCGATCCGGCATCCGTATCAGCAGAATTTTGGTCAGCGGCATACTGAGCAGTGAACCGGCGAACAGCCATAATGCCAGCGTGACATCAGTGTGTCCGTCCTGCATATACGCAATGGCAGAGGACCCGGAGAGCAGTGTTGTGACAAAAATGGAGGTACCGATAGCTTGCCTGATATCCATCTTTGCGTAACGCAGCAGCATCGGCAGTACCACTATTCCGCCACCGACACCCGTTGCGCCCAGCACAACACCGGCGGCAATCCCCGGCAGCAGCAGTGTGCGCACGGATATCGGGTCTGAAGCATCCGCAGGCGGCAGCGACGGGCAAAAAAACATCCGCCGGATAAACAACCAGAGAGAAAAGAGGATTGCGGCAACCACCAGCAGATTAATGGTTTGATTAACGGTGGTCTGCCAGGCAGGAACAGAGGCGAGATAGCTTACCAGCAGGCTCGCGCCAAATGTTGCGGGCAGCATAATACCGATAACAATCATTGCGCGTTTCAGCGGAATATTTCCGAGCCGGTAATGCAGCCAGGATGAGGTGATTTTCATCAGCATGGAAAGGAGATTGGCTGTCGCAACAGCCATCAGCGCATTCATTCCGTAGAGATACGCGAGGATGGGCAACACGATAACCCCGCCGCCCACGCCGGTGGTACTGATAATCAGCCCGGTAACGGCACCCGTGGCCAGTGTTGTGAGTGTCGCTATCATTTTGTTCCCTGATACAGAATAAAACAGGCGTATTATCATACCGCAAGCGGGTGCAAAGCCCTAAAAAAACGCAGAATTGTCCCCGGTATCACATTTGTAAAACGGGTTGATGAAGATAAGGATAATTCCGGTCAGCATTTGGAATTTTTTGCGTTATGATCACGCGGGGAATTAAGTAATAAGTAAAATGAAAGGAAACTGCATGAAAAGGGGCGTTTTTTTTATCTGTTGCGATTGCACTGTTGGCGGGTTGTAAAGAAGCACCGCCACCGGCACCGGATGGATATTATGTGATTGATAATATTACCGTCACATATGATAACACTGCAGATAATGAAAGCTCAGCCGGAGATCCGGAGCAAAATGTAAAATCAGCTATCCGCGAAACAATGGTTGGTCTGAAAGAGACAACCTATTTTTATTTTGAACCGGCCAAAGTCACCGTCGATAACAGCGGTAGCCGGTTTGACAGCGATATCAGCGGCAATACGTTTGATCTTAATAATATAAAAACCACATGGACTACGCCGGACAGCGGACAGATCGTGTATCTGACCACAGAAAAAGAAGGTGCATGCGGCTTTTTCAACTGCACGCTTAATATGACACTGTCCAAAGCTGATCATACGTCAGAAAAACTGGCCGGACTGAAAGCAGTGTCTGATGCCAGAGCATCCGCCTATGAAGCATATCTGGATACTCAGCGGCTTTATTATAAGCAGGAAGGCTTCCCGGATGTGCCCGGTGATGCTGTCAGAATGACAGAAAACATCACTATCACGCTGCCTGAAATGATGGCACTGAGCCTGAAAAAGCAGGAAACGGACTCTTATGTCCGCGATATTGGCGGTATACAGATTGATCGTGACGATCAAAATGTAGAAATCTACCGCTTTACTGATCCTGTCAGCGGCGCCGAAGGTATTATTCATCTGGTTAAAATTCCGAAGTACCGGCTTCGTTTTGATGAATGGCTGAAAAAACAAAAAGGTGTGATTCATCAGGAAGAGAACGGGGCTATTTATTACAACCGCTGGGGTAAGCCGGAAAGTACCTATTTCAGGTATGATCTGAAAGAACGGCGCTATGTGATTGTTGTAGCGGAAACGCCTGATCCGGACACCATGCGCCGACTGTACAGTATTGCGCGATCTATCGGGAAAAACCCGGAAACAACAGATAAAAAGTAACGAACAGACAGAAAATGCCCGGTAACAGTCTGTGTCACCGGGCGGTTTATTTATGACTCTTTGGTACTGATATAGATATTTTTCACTTCTGTGTAAGCATCCAGCATCATTTTATGGGTTTCGCGCCCCAGACCGGAGTTTTTATAGCCACCAAAAGGGGCATGTGCCGGTAACTCATGATAGGTATTCACCCACATACGACCGGTTCTCACCGCTTTTGCCACGCGTAATGCGCGGTTGATATCCTGTGTCCAGACCGCACCACCCAGCCCGTACTCAGAGTCATTCGCCATCGCGACAACCTCGTCTTCATTACTGAACGGGATAACAACCAGCACCGGTCCGAAAATTTCTTCGCGGGCAACGCGCATCTGGTTGGTGACATTGGTGATGATTGTCGGCTTCATAAAGAAACCGGCATCCAGCCCGTCATGGGTCAGGCGTTCGCCGCCGGTAAGAACAGTGGCACCCTCTTTTTTCGCCAGTTCAACATAGCCGAGGATGGTGTCCAGTTGTCCCTGACTGACCTGGCTGCCCATCTGTGTCTCTTTCGCCATCGGGTCACCGACATTGACTGACTCAAAGCGGGCTTTGAGTTTTTTCAGGAATTCGTCATGGATATCTTTATGCAGGAACAGGCGCGAGCCGGATTCACAGGCCTGACCCTGGTTCATCAGGATAGCAATCGCGGCATATTTTACCGCTTTTTCCATATTGGCATCCGGGAACACGATATTGGCGGATTTCCCGCCCAGTTCCAGTGTTGCCGGGATCAGTTTCTTCGCCGCTGCTTCTGCCACAGTATAGCCGACGCTGGTGGAGCCGGTGAATGCGACTTTATCCACATCCGGATGGTCGAGAATCGCCTGACCCACGACCGAGCCGCGCCCGGTAACAATATTGACCACACCGGCAGGCAGAACATCATTCATGATGCGCCCCAGCTCCAGCAGTGTGATGGGTGTCAGACTGGCGGGGTTTATCACCACGGTGTCACCGGCGGCAATCACCGGAGCCAGTTTCCACGCTGCCATCAGCAGCGGGAAGTTCCACGGAATAATCTGGCCGATAACACCCAGCGGTTCGCGGATCACCAGACTCAGCGTGTTTTCATCCAGCACATCGGCCTGGTCTGAGTGAGCGCGGATAGCGCCGGCAAAGTAGCGGAAATGGTCAATCGCGGCAGGCAGGTCAATAGAAATGGCTTCGTTGTACGGCTTGCCGTTATCAAGGGATTCCAGAGTGGCGAAGCGCTCTTTCTCTGCTTCCAGGCGGTCGGCGATTTTCAGTAACAGTTGCTGGCGTTCGGCGGGGGAAGTGTGACGCCAGGTTTCAAATGCTTTTTTGGCACCGGCGACCGCGGTATTTACATCTTCCGCAGTACCGGCGGGGTAATCGGCTAACAGCTCGCCGGTTGCCGGGTTAAATGTCTGGCTTTGAGCGTGATCACTGCTTTGCGTCCAGCGGCCGTTAATCAGCATTTTGTAGGATGGCTGCGGGCGTAGTGCTTGTTCAATATCTTTCAACTTAATCATTATCTTCTCCGTTCTATCCGGGTGACGGATGAGTGCCGGGATGGCCTCATCGGTACAACAAGGCACAAATTCACAGAAATATAGCTGACAAGTATTTTATTAACGTCTATGAACATTACCATATCAAACTATTAACGTGGTGATGAATTTGTCTATAACTGCAAAAGGCAGCATTAATTACCAAATTTATTGATTGTTAGAATAAAGTTGAGGTATATTATAAAGTAATCGTATTTGATTACTTTTTGGGGTGTGTGTAAACTGAGAAAAAACATTGGAATCAAAGATGTTTACACTATCAGTTATCAGGTCCGCTCAAAAAGAAATCATAAAACTGCCTGTAATGTCGCAGCTATCAGAATTAGCAGAAGAAAGAATGAAAGAATGAAAGAAGTTATACCCAACGTCATTCAAAATGCAGGCAGGCGGCAAAGGAAGATAGCCGGGGAGCATACATCAGTATGTGACCCGGCTAGCTGAGCGTAGCCAACGAACCTGCAGTTTGAATGAATAAGGGTATAAACGGAGGCTGAAATGAACCATCATGATGACTATGACCTGGTACCGTTTTCTGAGTTGAAAGCGATACTGCTTAAAGACGATGCAGTCAGGGAAGCTCTGGATGAAATAGCGGCACGAAAAATACTGTTGAGTACATTGAAAGCTGCCCGCAAAGCCAAAAAAATATCGCAGACCGAGGTTGCAGCGAGGATGGCAACTCAAAAGCAAAATATTTCACGCCTGGAAAAAGGCGAGTACGATCCTCAACTGGGGACATTACTTCGTTATGCTGAGGCAATCGGCGGGCGGCTGTATTTTGATTTTCTGCCCGGGGCGTAACGCCGGGCTTCAATTCGCATCATCAATAATAGCCGTCCGAATAAGATAAGTTGCATCAAGATATTTTGCGACACTCGTCAACCCGGGTGTTACCTGTAAAAAAGACACAAGCGAAGGAAGGTAAGGTCATTTACGGATGTTTATATTTTTATTTTCTGTCTGTAGTATAAGCATTTCAGTGCCTTGCATGCTATTCGCCGGAGGTTAAGCCGGCAGTATTATATTGTCATACCGTATTGTGAAAATGATGATGATATAAATAAAGCACTCAACGGATAAAAAAATAAACAGGATGAAATATGTCATTGATTAAAAATGGTTTAATTGCATTATCATGCTTATTTATAGTTTCCTGTAGTATGCTTTCTTCACCAATGGACGGGGTGAATGACCAGAAAGTGGAAAGCGCGACAATAGCGGAAACAATTAAAACTAAAGACTTATATGGCGCCTGGGCGATATCCGATGAAGATCCTGTGGATTTTCTTTATCTGGCGGTTTTTCTTCCGAACCATTCAGGGTTAAATTATCTTTCAATCGATGAAAAAGACGGAAAACCAGAGTCGGAATACAGTGAATATTACACCTGGGAATTTAATGAGAAAGACAAAATATTCACAATGAATTCGTTTAAACGCAAGTCTGTTATAAACGGAAAAGCACCGAAAATTGAAGAATTGAATGAAAAAACGCATTACAACACACAGTTGTATATGCTCGGGAATGAAATCTTAGCGATCAGACTGACCAGACCCGGCGAAAAATACACATTTTTAAAAATGGATAACGCAACCTATCAGAACCTGGTCAGAGATAACCCTGATATTCCCCGTTTAAAATAATATCGCAGTGTTAAGCAGCAGGGGATATATCCGTTCCCCTGCCGTATGTGAATTTATACCATCAATACTCACACCATCAATAAGAGCCGCCCGGCAAACAGCAGCAGCACCACACCGATGATATTATCAAACAGTTTGCTGTGGGCGAGGAAGCGTTCGCGGATCCGCTGATGGGAAAAAAGCAGGGAAACCAGCATAAACCATGCGGCATTTACGCCACACATCCAGACACCGTAAAACAGTTTGATTGATACCGGTGTTGAGACGCTGACCAGACTGGTGAACATCGCCAGGAAAAACAGCATCGCTTTCGGATTGGTGGCATTGGTCAGAAAACCCATCCAAAATGCCTTTCCGGCAGTTTGTGCAGTTCCTGAATCCGCAGTATCCGGTGTGATGTTTGCATGTGATCCTTTACTGCGCAGGAACTGGATCCCGAGCCAGATAAGATAAGCCGCACCAATGTATTTCGCGACATTCATCAGCCAGGGGGTTGCCTGCATCAGGGCTGTCACGCCAATCAGTGTATAAATGACATGCACAGAAATACCTGCGCCGATACCCAGCGCGGTCATCAGTCCGGCTTTGCGTCCATGGTAAATGCTCTGGCGCAGCGTGACGGCGAAGTCCGGCCCCGGCGAGACAACAATGAAAAAATGGACGAGCGCGAGCCCCAGAAATTCATTCCAGTTAAACAGGTTCATAATGACCTCAGGTGACGTCGTATTGAATGGACAGAACGCCTTTTTTGGTTTTTTGTGATTTAAGAATAATTGTGCCGATTTCCCCGAGTGACTGCACATGTGTACCGCCGCAGGAGTAGGGTTCAAAGTCAGCAAAGCGGATCTGAAACAGTCCGTCGTCATCCTGATAATGGTGACATTTATGATCCGCGTCGATCAATTGCTGACAGCGCTGACGGACATCTTCTGAATCAATAATCACCGGCGATCCTATCGGGATATATTGGATCCGTCCTTCATCCGGCCAGTGATGACCTTTGGTTGGTTTCCAGCCGAGAGTTTCCATCACATGAGACAATAGGTGCCCGCCGGTATGCAGCCGTGAGTGCAACAGGCGCTTTTGTGCATCCACACAAATCACCGCTTCACCGGCAGGAACCGGTGCATCAGTGTAATGAATAATTCCCTCAGGCATAAAAGCGGTCTGAATAACATTCGCATCACCAATGGTTCCGGTATCACCCGGTTGCCCGCCGCCCTGTGGATGAAACAGGGTTTTATCCAGGATTACCGCATAATGCCCGTCTTCTGCCGGATGGCAATCCAGTACAGTGACAGTATCTTGTAAGGCCGTGCTGGTCAGATAACATTTTTCGGTCATGATGATGTGCGCCCCGTGATTATTCTGTTTGGTTGTTATCCATTGTATTGCAGACACTGTAATATGATAATACGGCAAAAATGCAAAGGATTTATTCCCTGTGATCACAAGTGAAACCCTCGCATTACTCGAAGAAATGGCAGTATTTGCCAAAGTGGTTGAGACCGGCAGCTTTTCTGAAGCCGCCCGGCAACTGGGGGCAACCCCTTCTGCTATCAGCCGCTCGGTTTCCCGTCTTGAACGTGCGCTCAATACCCGCCTGTTACAGCGCACAACCCGTAAGCTGCGTTTGAATGAAAGTGGTAAAGCGGTTTATCAGCATTGTCAGGCGCTGGTCAATTCTGCGGGTGCAGTGATGAATGCCAGCGGGCAGTTCAGTGAAACGCCCTCCGGGCTGGTGCGTATGGGTGCGCCGAAAGCACTGGGGTATTTTATGGTGCATCCGCTTATCAATGAGTTCCTTAATGCTAATCCCGGGGTGAATGTAATGTTGCGCCTCGAAGATCGCTATATGGATTTGATTGATGAAGAGATCGATCTTGCTATCCGCATCACCAATGAGCCGCCGCCGGGACTTATCGGCAAGCGGCTATTTGCTGTCAGTCATATTTTATGCGCCACACCGCAATATCTTGCTGAGCACGGAGTGCCGTCTCATCCGCAGGAGCTGAAAAATCACAGTTGTTTATTTTTGAGCGAGGAAGCAACAGATACCCGCTGGCGTTTTCAGCAGGGAAATAAAGTGGTGTCTGTGAATGTACACGGGCGTTATGCGTCTAATCACAGCGGGGTGCGACTCGATGGTGTGAAATCACACCTTGGTATCGGCGGGCTTCCGGTATTTACTGCCCGTAAATCACTGGAAAAGGGTGAGGTGGTTCAGGTGCTGGCAGACTGGACATTTAAAACACGTTACAGCGGGGATGCCTGGCTGCTTTATCCGCCTTCGCGCTATCAGCCGCCACACATGATGGTATTTATTGATTATCTGGTACAAAAATTACGGGAAATTGCCGTTTGACTAAATAAAGGTATAAATTGCAGACATAAAAAAAGCGCCTTAGAGGCGCTTTTTTCGTCAATCTGTAACTCAGAATGCTTTGCTGTATTTAGCAATGATAGCAGCAGCACGGGTCAGATTTGAGAAGAAAGTTTTGATGCTTTTCATAATGAACTCCTGCGTTTTAATTAGGTGTAAAGCGTGTTTCGCTTCGATGGAGGTATCTTACCAGTTTTGTGATGCCGGTCAACATTAATTTCAACTATTTTTTAATGATTACAAAATCATTTTAATAACAAAAAAGCAGTGAAAAATAGCAATAATGAGCATCGCAACCAGAGAGAAACAGTATGTTTCTGCTGATGTGTTTTTACTGAATTGATTTAGCAGTAATTTTTTATCTGCATGGAGATGTTGTAAATGTTGAATTTTGGTTGAGAGGCTGCGTTTTCGCTGCGTGGCGGGGATCGTTTACTGAGTCAGCCGGGCTTTCTTCAACTTTTGTTGAATGCCGGATTGCGGGCAATAAAAAAGCGCCTTAAAGGCGCTTTTTTAAATCTGTCTGATAATCAGAATGCTTTGCTGTATTTAGCAATGATAGCAGCAGCATGGGTCAGGTGAGAAAAGAAAGATTTAATCATTTTCATAATGAACTCCTGCGTTTGAATTTAGTTGAGTAAGCGTGTTTCGCTTCGATGGAGGTATCTTACCAGTTTTGTGATGCCGGTCAACATTAATTTCAACTATTTTTTAATGATTACAAAATCATTTTAATAACAAAAAAGCAGTGAAAAATAGTAATTATGAGCATCACAACCGGAGGAAAACAGTATGTTTCTGCTGGTGTGTTTTTACTGAATTGATTTAGCAGTAATTTTTTTATCTGCACGGAGATGTTGTAAATGTTGAATTTTGGTTGTGAGCAAAAAAAAGGGTGGCATACGCCACCCGAAACTGTGCATTTAAAGGATGAGACTGTCGTTGTTTTATGGGTACTGCATTAATGGCGGTTGCGCACTAACTGATAGCGGCGCGTAATATATTCAACCGGCGCACTCCAGATGTGCACCAGACGGCAGAACGGGAACAGAATAAACAAGGTCATACCGAGCACCAGGTGCATCCGGAAGATAAAGGCAACGCCCTCTAAGTGTGCGGCGGCATCCCCCTGAAACGTCACTACGGCCTGCGCCCAGCCGACCAATTTCATCATTTCGCTGCCGTCAGTGTGTTGGGCGGAGAACGGAATGGTCGCCAGACCCAGGATCACCTGAACCACCAGTAGTGACAGGATAAGGATATCGCCGGTTGAAGAGGTTGCACGCACGCGTGGGTTAGTCAGACGGCGTTTGAGCAGCAGACCACCACCCACCAGCGTCATCACACCACAGGTGCCGCCCGCGACCATTGCCAGCATCTGTTTTTGCCCCACCGTAATGAAGGGTTCGTACATCCAGTGCGGCGTCAGCATTCCGACGAAATGACCGAAGAAGATCCCGATTATCCCGAAATGGAACAGGTTGGATGCCAGATGCATGCCTTTTTTACTGAGCATCTGGCTGGAACCCGCGCGCCAGCTGTACTGACCATAGTCATAGCGCAGCCAGCTGCCGACGATAAAGACAGTCCCTGCAATGTACGGGAAAATATTAAAGAAAAACGTATTGAGGAAATTCATGGGTTCACTCCTTTCGCCGCAGGGGACGCCGGGGCGTCACCGACCTGAATATAATCAGGGGCGACACTCTGTGAAAAACGACGCTGATGCTGTGTCAGCACGGAGTTGTCACAGCCTTTATCCGCCAGGAATGTAACCTGCTCTTCTTCCCATACGGCATCCAGTGCTGCCGGGGTATCATCACGGGCTTCACCTGCGACCTGACGGTTCAGTGATTCAAGTGTCAGCTCGCTGTCCGCCAGTTCCAGAAGCAGTTTAAACAGCTCATGGTAATGGCTCTCCCGCTGGCGCAGACGCTCACCGAGCAGTGCCAGGATTGGCGCGATATCTTTCAGCCCCTGAATGGCTTTTTCCGGCGGCATGACAGAGAGGTATTCCAGATAAACCGGCAGATAGTCCGGCAATTCGCGGCTGTTCAGGGTGATCCCGGCTTCTTCATATTGATCCAGCAGGGAAACCATCGCCTGACCACGATCGCGTGATTCACCGTAAACATGTTCAAACAGCAGCAGAGACGTGGCTCTGCCGCGATCAAACAGTTCACTGTAACGCGCCTGGCTGTCCAGCAGGGATTCGGCGGTCAGTTCACCGGTGAAATACATCAGCGCGGCTGCCTGAGTCAGGCGCAGTTCGTGCGCCTGTTCAATCTCTGTGATCAGTTCATCGCGGTGTGCCCATAACGCGTCATTCGGATAATCCAGCAGGCATCCGATGATTTTCAGTGTGATCATGATGAATGCCTCTCTGAGATTGGCGCATCTTCAGGCGTCTTTTGGGTGATATCGATGGCATCGATACGTCGGCTGTTAAACAGATTAAATTTAGTGTCGCTGCCGTGGCAACCGTCACCAAAACTGAATCCGCAGCCGTTGCGTTCAGGGAAGGCTTCCCGCGCGAGTTCGCGGTGGCTTGACGGAATAACAAAGCGATCTTCATAGTTAGCGATAGCCAGGTAGCGGTACATCTCCTGCGCCTGGGCTTCCGTCAGTCCGACCTCTTCCAACGCACTGATATCGCGGGTTTTATCCACAGTTTCAGCGCGTTTGTAATGACGCATTGCCAGCATCCGTTTCAGGGCAAGCAGCACCGGCGCGGTATCACCGGCGGTCAGCAGATTGGCGAGATACTGCACAGGAATGCGCAGGCTCTCCACATCCGGCAGTACGCCGCTGTGCGGTAACATACCCGCATCACTGACAGACTGAATCGGTGACAGAGGCGGCACATACCAGACCATCGGTAATGTGCGGTATTCCGGGTGCAGCGGCAGAGCGAGTCTCCACTCCATTGCCATTTTATAGACCGGCGATTTCTGTGCGGCATCAATCACACTCAGCGGAATACCGTCGGCCTGCGCCTGACGGATCACGTCCGGGTCATTCGGGTCGAGGAAGATCCCGAGCTGGCGTTCATACAGGTCTTTTTCATTATCCGCACTTGCTGCTTCTTCAATCCTGTCAGCATCATAGAGCAGTACGCCGAGATAACGGATCCGTCCGACACAGGTTTCCGAACAGACTGTCGGCTGACCGGCTTCAATGCGCGGGTAGCAGAAAATACATTTTTCCGATTTGCCGCTCTTCCAGTTGAAGTAGATTTTTTTGTACGGGCAACCGGTCAGGCACATCCGCCAGCCACGGCACTTGTCCTGATCGATAAGGACTATCCCGTCTTCGGCGCGTTTATAAATTGCGCCGCTCGGGCAGGTCGCGACACAGGCAGGATTCAGACAGTGTTCACACAGACGCGGCAGATACATCATAAAAGTCTGTTCGAACTGACCGTACATCTCTTTTTGCATGTTATCGAAATTTTTGTCCGCACTGCGGCGACTGAATTCACCGCCTAAATCATCTTCCCAGTTCGGACCATTTTCGATTTTTGTCATGCGCTGGCCGGTTATCAGAGAGCGCGGACGCGCAGTTGGTAAATTACCTTCCGGTGCATTTTTCAGATGATCATAGTCATAAGTGAACGGCTCGTAATAGTCATCCAGCTCAGGCTGATTCGGGTTGGCAAAGATTTTTGCCAGCACGCCGACTTTGCCGCCCATGCGGGGAACCAGTTTGCCACGGATATTTTTTACCCAGCCGCCTTTCCATTTGTCCTGATCTTCCCAGTTATGGGGATAGCCCAGACCGGGTTTGGTCTCGACGTTATTAAACCACGCGTATTCAACTCCTTCGCGGCTTGACCAGACGTTTTTACAGGTGACAGAGCAGGTATGGCAACCGATACATTTATCCAGGTTCAATACCATGCCGACTTGGGAACGGATCTTCATTTCGCTTTCTCCTGCCCGCTCAGGGTCTGTTGGTAGCCATCTTGCTCACCATCGAGCCAGTCCACGTTTTTCATTTTGCGCACGACAACAAACTCGTCGCGGTTGGAGCCGACAGTGCCGTAATAGTTAAAGCTGTACGCGAGATGACCATAGCCGCCGATCATATGCGTCGGTTTCGGGCAGACACGTGTGACGGAGTTATGGATCCCGCCGCGCATACCGGTCACTTCAGAGCCGGGCAGGTTAATCTGACGCTCCTGGGCGTGGTACATAAAGATCATGCCGTCAGGAATACGCTGGCTGACAATCGCGCGGGCAGTCAGTGCGCCGTTGCTGTTAAAGGCTTCCACCCAGTCATTATCTTCAATCCCCAGAGAGCGGGCGTCTTCTTCACTCAGCCACACCACAGGACCGCCGCGACCAAGTGTCAGCATCAGCTGGTTATCACTGTAAGTGGAGTGAATGCCCCATTTTTGGTGCGGTGTCAGGAAGTTAAGTGCTTTTTCCGGATGACCGTTTGGTTTCGCACCCAGCAACGGCTGTGCTGCGCGGGTATCAACCGGCGGACGGTACACCACCAGGGATTCGCCGAAAGCACGCATCCATTCATGATCCTGATACAACTGCTGGCGTCCGCTCAGGGTACGCCACGGGATCATTTCATGGACGTTGGTATAACAGGCGTTATAAGAAACGTGTTCATCTTCCAGACCGGACCAGATAGGGCTGGAGATAATTTTACGCGGCTGCGCCACGATATCGCGGAAGCGGATTTTTTCATCTTCTTTATGGATAGCAAGATGAGTATGGTCGCGTCCGGTGATTTTACCCAGTGCATCCCAGGCTTTCACGGCAACGTGCCCGTTGGTTTCAGGTGCCAGGGTGAGAACCACTTCAGCGGCATCAATCGCGGTTTCAATTGACGGACGACCGTCTGCGGCACCATTGGTACGGGTGCGGTTTAATTTTTTAAGGAAATCAATCTCTTCCTGTGTATTCCAGTTGATGCCTTTCCCGCCGTTACCGAGTTTATCAAGCAGAGGACCGAGAGAGGTAAAACGGGCGTAGGTTTCCGGATAATCACGCTCGACAGCAATCAGGTGCGGTGCGGTTTTACCCGGGATCAGGTCACATTCGCCTTTTTTCCAGTCCTTCACATCAAACGGCTGCGCCATTTCAGCGGCGGAGTCATGCTGAATCGGCAGGGTGACAATATCGGTCTCTTTGCCCAGATGTCCCGGACAGAGTTCAGAGAAGGATTTGGCGATCCCTTTATAAATTTCCCAGTCGGTTTTGGACTCCCAGGCAGGATCAACAGCCGCTGTCAGCGGATGAATAAACGGATGCATATCGGAGGTATTCAGATCGTCTTTTTCATACCAGGTCGCCGTCGGCAACACGATATCGGAGAACAGACAGGTGCTGGACATACGGAAATCGAGTGTAACGACTAAATCTACTTTGCCCTGCGGGGCGTCATCCACCCATTCGGCTTCTTCCGGTTTGACTTTACCCTGCTGACCGAGATCTTTACCCAGAATACCGTTTTCCGTTCCGAGCAGGTATTTCAGCAGATACTCATGGCCTTTCCCGGCGGATCCGAGCAGATTGGAGCGCCAGATAAACAGGTTACGCGGGAAGTTCTGCGGATTGTCCGGCTGCTCTGCGGCAAAGCGGATGCTGCCGTTTTTCAGACTGTCGACAGTGTATGCCAGCGGATCTTGTCCGGCGTCTTTTGCACGCGCGGCAATCTCCAGCGGGTTGACGTTCAGTTGAGGTGCAGACGGCAGCCAGCCCATGCGCTCAGCGCGGATATTGAGATCCAGCAGACTGCCGCTGAAACGGGATTTGTCTGCCAGCGGGGACAATAGTTCCTGCGGCTGAACAGTTTCATAGCGCCACTGGCTTGAGTGGTTGTAGAAGAAAGACGTGCTGTTCATATGACGCGGCGGACGTGACCAGTCCAGGCCAAATGCCAGCGGCAGCCAGCCGGTCTGCGGACGCAGTTTTTCCTGACCCACATAGTGGGACCAGCCGCCGCCGCTCTGACCGACACAACCACAGAACACCAGCATATTGATGATGCCGCGGTAGGTCATATCCATGTGATACCAGTGGTTGATCCCGGCACCGACAATCACCATTGAGCGACCGTGTGTTTTCTCTGCGTTATCGGCAAATTCACGGGCAATACGGATGATATTGTGCTGGCTGACACCGGTTACTTTTTCTGCCCACGCAGGAGTATAGGCTTTGATTTCACTGTAGTCAGTGGCGCAGTTTACATCACTCAGACCGCGGTCGATGCCGTAGTTGGCGAGGGTTAAATCAAAAATAGCGGCAACGCGGGCTTCACTGCCATCCGCCAGGCGGATAATTTTCACCGGCAGTTTATGCATCAGCACTTCATCCAGTGCCACACCTTCAAAAAACTCGCTTTCGATGCCGCCGAAATACGGGAACGCGACATCTGCGACTTCATCGTGTTTTCCCAGCAGGCTCAGCTGCATGGTGATTTCATCACCGGTTTTGCCATCGCGCGGCTCGAGATTCCATTTGCGGGATTTATCCCAGCGGAAGCCGATAGAGCCCTGAGGTGCCACGAGTTGCTGGCTGGTTTCATCAATCGCGATAGTTTTCCATTCGGCATTCTCTTTCTCGCCGAGGGAATCAACCAGGTCTGAAGCCCGTAACATGCGGCCCGGAACATATCCGCCTTCCGCGCGCGGCTCTAACATTACCAGCATCGGTAAGTCAGTGTAGGTGCGGATGTAATTTGTGAAGTATTCGGTCTGACGTTTTGCGTGGAATTCGTTGAGGATCACATGCCCCATTGCCAGCGCCATGGCACTGTCTGTCCCTTGTTTCGGGTTCAGCCACTGGTCACACAGTTTGGCGATCTCAGCATAATCAGGGGTGATCGCGACCGTTTTGGTGCCTTTATAGCGGACTTCAGTGAAGAAGTGTGCATCCGGCGTTCTGGTCTGCGGAACGTTAGAGCCCCAGGCGATAAGGTAAGATGAGTTATACCAGTCTGCGGATTCAGGAACGTCTGTCTGCTCACCCCAGGTCTGCGGAGATGCAGGGGGTAAGTCGCAATACCAGTCGTAGAAACTCAGGCAGGCACCGCCGATCAGCGACAGATAGCGCGCACCTGATGCATAGGAAACCATCGACATAGCAGGGATCGGCGAGAAGCCGATAATCCGGTCAGGACCAAATTGCTTAGCGGTTGTAATATTTGCCGCCGCAATCATTTCATTCACTTCCTGCCAGTCAGAACGGACAAAACCACCGCGTCCGCGTGCCTGTTTGTAGCTTTTGGCTTTGCTTTCATCATTAATGATGGATGCCCACGCATCCACCGGATCCGCATGCTCTGCTTTGGCTTCGCGCCACAGTTTGATCAGGCGTTTGCGCACCATCGGGTATTTCACGCGGTTGGCGCTGTAGAGATACCAGGAGTAGCTCGCACCACGCGGACAGCCGCGCGGCTCATGATCCGGCAGGTCAGGACGGGTGCGCGGGTAGTCAGTCTGCTGCGTTTCCCACGTCACCAGCCCGTTTTTCACATAAATTTTCCAGCTGCATGAACCGGTACAGTTCACGCCGTGGGTGGAACGGACAATCTTGTCATGCTGCCAGCGGCTGCGGTAACTGTCTTCCCAGTCGCGGTTAACATTCAGTTCTTGTCCGTGGTCGCCGGAGAAGTTTTCCCCGCGCTGCTTAAAATAACGGAATCTGTCTAAAAACTTGCTCATTCGGTGTTCCCCCGATAAGCGCCGGGCGCTCACATTGCTCTGATAATTAGAATGGGTTATTTATTTTTACGGCCGTAAACCAGCCATGTGATCAGAATGCAGACCACATAAAAGACAACAAACACTTTCATGGCACCCGCCGGAGACCCTGTCAGGTTCAGCGAAATACCGAAGGCATTCGGAATGAAAAATCCGCCGATAGCCCCGATTGAGGAGATAAAACCGAGTGCGGCGGCACTCTCTGTCACGGCTTCACGCTGGGCTTCTTTCTCTGTTCCGCCTTGCGCCATAACGCGCTCAGTAGTGATTTTGCGGAACACCACCGCGATCATCTGGAAGGTGGAGCCGCTGCCCAGACCGGCGGTGAAAAACAGCACCATAAAGACGCCGAAGAACGCGGCAAAAGAGCCGGTATCATTTGCGCCCGGCAGGGTGAAGAACAGCAGGAAGGTGAATGTCGCCATCGCGATAAAATTGATAAAGGTCACGCGGATGCCGCCGAATTTATCGGACAGAAAGCCGCCGAGTGGACGCGCCAGCGCACCCAGCAACGGACCGAAAAAGGCAAATTTCAGAATAACGATATCCGGGAACTGGGTTTTGGACAGCATGGCAAATCCGGCGGAAAACCCGATAAACGAGCCAAACGTGGAGAGGTAAAGAAAGCTCAGGATCCACAAATGTTTGCGTTTCAGAACCGGTAACTGCTCACTGAGTGACGCTTTGTTAGCGGAGAGGTCATTCATGCCAGACCAGGCTGCAACGGTAAACAGCAGCAGAAACGGTACCCAGATCCACGCCGCATTTTGCAGCCACAGCACTGAACCGTCCGGCTGAGTAACACCATTGCCGCCGATAAAACTGAATACACCAAAAGTGACAATAAAAGGAGCAACTAACTGCATCACACTGACGCCGAGATTACCCAGACCGCCATTGATACCCAGCGCACCGCCCTGTTTGGCTTTCGGAAAGAAGAAGCTGATATTTCCCATACTGGAGGCAAAATTTGCCCCGGCGAAGCCACACAGCAGCGCAATAATCACAAATACACTATATGGCGTTGACGTATTCTGCACAGCAAAACCGAGCCATACACAAGGTACAATCAGGATAAGCGTACTGAATGCTGTCCAGCGGCGACCGCCGAAAACAGGAATAACAAAGGAGTAAGGAACGCGTAACAGTGCGCCGGAAACAGAAGGCAGCGCCGTCAGCATAAAGAGTTGATCAGTGGTAAAATTAAAGCCGACTTTCGGGAGATTGACCGCAACGGCGCTGAACAACATCCACACACAGAATGCCAGTAACAGGCAGGGGACGGAGATCCACAGGTTGCGCGACGCAACCGCGTGACCGCTTTCTGCCCAGAATTTTTCATCTTCCGGACGCCAGTCAGTAATGACGCCCGCCGGAGCCTTGCCTTTGGATGTCTGAGCCATAACACACCTCAAAATTATGCTGAAATTAAAGGCGTTTTTACGTGGGTTACTGATAACGGATACTGATCTTAATCAAAGGGTGAACCGATTGATTTTTAAGCGTAAAACCGTCATCCTACTTTAGAGGTAATACAATTTTTTCTGTAATGCATGTTAAATCAATAGTTTAATGTCGCCACAAATAGTGTGGTTTATGAATGCTAATACCTCAAGGTTTTAAGGGTTACTACTTTGGTGGTAGGTATTTTCCCGGGAGAATCGGGGAAAATATGCCGGTCTATTTCACAGGAGTGTCAGCATGCTCAGGCACACATCAATTCTTACTCAAATCACCGGCTGCATGGTGTTACTGACTGTTTTTGCCGTGATCGGTATGGGGCTGACAAATCAGATAACGGAAAGTGTGCAGGGAAGTGCTCATGCGATTAATAAATCCGGCACATTACGGATGCAGAGCTACCGTTTCCTGTCTGAAATTCCGCTGACGGCACAATCTCAGGGCTATCTGGATGATTTTGAAGCTGATTTAACCATTCTTTCCGCAATGAAAGCCGTCGGCGCGGCGACTATTCATAAACAATTTTTGACGATCGAACAAATCTGGCGGCAAAAACTGCGCCCGGCGCTGGAAGCCGCTGACTCACCGGATGAAGCCCGTACTCAGGTAACTGAATTTGTGAAGAAAATTGACGGGCTGGTTTCTGCGATTGACCAGCAGACAGAATCGACCATCCGCCTGGTGGCAGCGATACAACTGGTCTTTATTGTCCTGATGCTTATGCTGCTTTTGCTGTCAGTCCGCCACTTCCGCCGCCGGATTTTGCATCCGTGGCGGCGTCTTATGGCGCAGGCTGATGCAATGGGGCAGGGTGATTTTCAACTGCGCTTTTCGGATTATGACCACCGTGATGAAATCACGATGATCGGCAAGGCTCTGAACCGCACCGCCGGAGAGCTTTCGGCTCTTTACAGCGAGCTGGAAGAGCGGGTCGCTGTAAAAACACAGGATTTACAGCAGAGAAATCAGACGCTGGCGTTTTTATACAGCGCCAGTCAGCGCCTGAATCAGACTTCTGATCTCACCACACAACTTACTGATATTTTGAAAGAATTGCATAAATTAGTGCCGGGTGGCCCGCTGTGCCTGCGGATTTTTGAAGATAATAATCCCGCACGTTATACCGAAATTGGTGATGGCGGGTATATCCCGGCGCAGGTTCAGGAGCAACTGACATGGAACCTGAGCGGGCCGATTAACCGTTACGGGGTATTGACGCTGCTATTACCGGCCGGGCAGGCGCTGGACAGTGAGCAGCAAAATATGATGCAAATGCTGAGTAAACAGATTATTTCCGCATTTGCACTGGCGTATCAGCATGAACAGCAGCAACAGTTGATTTTGATGGATGAGCGCTCTGTTATTGCCCGCGAACTTCACGATTCTATTGCGCAGTCATTATCCTGTCTGAAAATTCAGATAAGCTATTTACAGATGCATTCAGCGCAGATCCCTGAAAATTGTCAGACGTTACTGACCGAAATGCGTCAGGAAGTAAATGGTGCGTATCATCAGTTGCGTGAATTACTGACTACATTCCGCCTGAAACTGACGGAACCCGGATTATATGCGGCATTACAAACGACACTGGAAGAATTTAATCAGCGCACAGGGTTCAGTATCGGATTTGATTTTCAGCTTTCAGGGCGGCAGGTATCCGCACATCAGACTATTCATGTGGTGCAGATTGTCCGCGAGGCATTAAGTAATATTCTTCAGCACGCAAACGCGTCCCGGGCGCAGGTGCAGTGCTGGTCTGATGCACAGATGATTTATATCCGTGTGGAAGATAACGGGGAAGGGATCCCGGAAAATCCGGAAAAAAATAATCATTACGGGTTATCTATTATGCGGGAACGTGCAGCAACATTGCAGGGAACCTGTCAGATAACGCCCCGGGAGCAGGGTGGTACGCAGGTACTGATCAGTTTTCCCTGCAATACAATTATAAAAACAAATGAAGTTGATTCAGGAGCAAGGTAAACATGAGCAATAATACAGCGGCGCGCCTTTCTGCCGGTGAAATAATATTGAGTGACCCGGATGAGCCGGGCGATGTCTCTTCACCTTCCACTATTTTGCTGATTGATGATCATCCGATGCTGCGCAATGGTGTCAAACAGCTGATAAGCCTGGAGCCGTCACTGAAGGTTGCCGGGGAAGCAGGGAACGGACGGGACGGAATTGCGTTGGCGGAAGCGCTTGATCCTGATCTTATCCTGCTGGATCTGAATATGCCGGAAATGAACGGCTTTGAAACTCTGGATATTTTGCGGCAAAAATCGCTGTCCGGGCGCATTGTGGTGTTCAGTGTATCCAACTACCGCGAAGATTTGATAACTGCGCTTCGCCGGGGCGCGGACGGGTATCTTCTCAAAGACATGGAGCCGGAGGAGTTGCTGGTGGCTCTCAGGCAGGCCGCTGCCGGAAAAATGGTGGTTTCCCGGGCGCTGACAGAAGTGCTGGCAGGCGCATTGCGCGAAGTGCGCAGTGAAGGAGAGCCGGATATAAACAGTCTGACACCGCGTGAGCGCGATATTCTCAGGCTGATAGCGCAGGGGCAGCCGAATAAAATGATCGTCCGCAAGCTGGATATCACCGAAAGCACCGTAAAAGTGCATGTAAAGAATCTGATGAAAAAAATGAAAGTGAAGTCGAGGGTGGAAGCGGCGGTGTGGGTGTTGCAGCAGAACAAATGAAGCGGAAGGTTTGGTAGTGAGTTATTAAGAAAGTCAGCATATTATTGTCGTTACATAGTTTTGTCATTGTCAGCCTCCTGCCATATAGATAAAGGAACAAATATGATTATTGCAGCGCACCGTGGTTTCGCTTCCCGTGCACCGGAAAATACCATGGCCTCTTTCCGGGAGGCGGTTGAGTTTGGTTGTCAGTGGATTGAAACAGATGTTCAGCTCAGCTCTGATGGTGTGCCGGTTCTTATTCATGATGAAACGGTGAACCGTACCACCAACGGCAGCGGAAAAGTGACGGACTTAACACTGCGCGAGTTGCGGGCGCTGGATGCCGGTTTGTGGTTTGGTGAAGCATTCCGCGCGGAAAAAATTCCGCTGCTGACGGATTTACTGGAACTGGCGGCAGAAAATGGCACTCACCTCAATCTGGAACTGAAAACAGAACTGACAGACAGTGATGCTGCGATTGCCGACCTGTGTGAAGCGACTGCTGCGGTGATTGAAATGAGTGATTTTCCCGCAGAGCAGATCCTTTTCTCAAGCTTTGATACCCGCACATTGCGTCACATGCATAAGCGGATGCCGCTTATCCGGCGCGGACAGCTCTGGGAGAAAATCCCGGAACAGCCGCTGACATTGTTACAGGAAATTGATGCATTCAGTGTTCACTGTGACTGGCTGTTTTTACAGGAAAAAACGGTAAAATTTCTGAAGAAATACGGTTATCAGGTTTACTGTTACACACCGAATTACCCGGAACTGGTTGCACACTTTGCCGATTGGGGCGTGGGGATGCTTATCACAGATAATCCGGGTATATACAAAACGGAAAATGTTTTTTCCTGAATGGAAAACGGAGTTTCGTTATTTGTCAGTAGGGAAAGCAGAAACGGCTGATTACAATCACACCGGCTATTTTATTGATAGGGTTGGTGTGATGCGCAGATATGTCATATTCAGTTTTTGGATTGTCCTGATGTACCCGCTGGGTGTGGATTTACACCTGACCGGGCTCCCGCGTATAGCGGCTGATTTGAATGCCGCAGAAAGTGCGCTGCATATTGCTTTCTCTGTATATCTTGCCGGTATGGCGTCCACCATGCTGATTGCCGGCTGGTGTGCTGATCATATCGGGCGCAGACCGGTTGCACTGACCGGTGCCGTTATTTTTGCGCTGGCCTCTGTGGCGGCAGGCTCTGCCACAACCACCACTTTCTTCCTTATCGCCCGCTTTGCGCAAGGTGTGGGCGCGGGGTTTTGTTATGTGGTGACATTTGCGCTGCTGCGTGATGTGCTTTCCGGGCAGGTGCGGGCAAAAGTACTGTCAATGATGAATGGCATCACCTGCATTGCGCCGGTTCTGGCTCCGGTTATCGGTTTTATTATCCTCCTGTATTTTCACTGGTCAGTGATGTTTTATGTCTGTGCTGCATACGCGCTGGTGAGTATTATCTTCTGTCTGTTCTTTATTAAAGAAACCCGTCCGGAAAAGCCCCCGCAAACAGATGAAAACAGCTGCGGTATAAAGGAAGCAAAAGAGAGCTTTCTCAATACCTTTTTCCTGACCCGCCTGGCGATTTCCTGCCTGGGAATGGGGGTGATTCTGACCTATGTGAATGTGTCGCCGATTATCCTGATGGGACAGATGCAATTTACATCCGGGCAATTCTCTGTGGCAATGGCGCTTCTGGCTGTGGTGAGTATGAGTATCTCTTTTTCCATGCCGAAAATTATTACGGCTTTTAACAGCCGCTCTGTTCTTTATACCGCGCTGGGGCTGTTTCTGCTTAATGCGCTGTTACTGGGGCTTTTTCTCTGCGGTGCGGATTACATGGCGCTGCTGCTGGTTGTTTTCGGATTGTGCGGAGCGGGGTTTTCACTGATGTTCGGGATAGTCATGAGCCAGGCACTATCTCCGTTTGTCACCCGCGCCGGGATGGCAAGCTCAGTACTGGCAATATCCCAGCTCAGTTTTGCATCAGCGTATATCTGGATTATGGCACAGGCGGGTGTACCGTCAGTGACAATGCTGTTTATTATTCTGCTGACAACGGCACTGGCGGGTGCGATATTACTGAAACGATATCCCGACCGCCCGGAATAACCGCGTATTTAATGAATAAATCACTGCACCGACTGGATTTGAATTTACTTGTCATCCTTCAGTATCTGCTGGAGGAGCGCAGTGTCAGCCTGACGGCGGCAAGACTCGCGGTAACGCCCTCCGCCATCAGTAAGGCGCTGACAAAGTTGCGCACCTGGTTTGATGACCCGCTGTTTATCCGCAGCCCGCAGGGGCTGATGCCGACACCATTGATGCTGCGCCTGGAAAGCTCTTTGCCGGAATTTTTGCATGCCGCGAAATATATCTCGGAGATCCGTGACAGCGAAAAACCTAAAGGAATTCAGTTCCGTCTGCTGATGGAAGCGCCGCTCAACCTGCTTATGCTGCATGACCTTTCTGTTTCTATCCTGGATAGCTACCCTGAATCTGCTGTCAGTATCCGCGACTGGGATTATAACTCACTCAGTGCGGTGATTGCGGGGGAGGCAGATATCGGTCTGCTTGGACGTGAAAGTTACCCGACCTCAAAAGAGACAGTCAGTGCTATTCCTGACATTGTTAATTTTGATGTTCTGTTTACGGACCGACCGCTGGCATTTATCCGGCGTGATCACCCTGTTCTGAATGAAGACTGGACGATTGATAACCTGGTAAAATACCCGCACATCAGTACCGAATACGGAAACCGTATCCCGTGGGCACTGGATGATGTATTGCATGATACAGGGCGCTCACGGCAAATAAGGCTCTCTTATTCCTCTTTCGAACAATCATTACTGATGGCCGCGCATCCCGGACATTCACTTATTACCTGTGCGCCCGGTTATTGTCTGCATTATGTCACTCAGTTTCAGCTGGATTTAGTTTGCCTGCCGCTTCCCTTTGATGAGTCACTGTACCGGCAGTTGGAGATCCCTTTCCTGATGCTCTGGCATAAGCGTAATAATCATAATTCCAAAATCAGCTGGCTGAGAGAAAAAATCCGCCGCAGTATTACTGATTTTATTTATTCATAAAATAAAATACAAGTTATCCGCGTTATATTTATCTTCTGTAAATATAATACAATTTATCCGAGTTGTATTATATTCCTTATACATTGAATATTGGTTTTTTTTATTTATCTTAAGTAATAGTTAGATATAAAATGTAACGAAATGATGCAGTTTTAGCCTTTATACGAGTTATATCTGTTTATGTTATAGGGTTAATACATGTCACGATTGTTTTTTTATCCTTATAATAGAATGAATTTAAATGGTTATTTTCATATAAGCGTTTTTTTTTTAATTTTTTCACGATAGGTTTTACCAATTGTTCATGTAATAACAAAAGAAGAATGATTATTTGCATGGCTTAACCGGATTCATTTATTCTTTACCCGATCGGAAAGTGGATATTTTCCAGTGTTACTTATTGGATTTTTATTTTTTATTACAATAGCAACATTGAACTCATTTAACTGGTATTTGATTGGGGTTTATTGCTTGAGGGTAAAGCAGTGGCTGGCTTTTTCAGGCAATGGATTGAATAACAAACAGGGATCGTTTTTTTATTGAGTTTTATGGTGTTAAAGTCAGGCGGAGATTGTTTTTTATTAATTTTTAAAATCTCCCGGATAAACATAAAAGGAGTTAAACATCCTCAGGTAGAACAGGTTTTACTATGTGTGATAATACTATATCTCTTTCGAAGGAAGTGGGGTTTTTCTTAAAAAGAAGGCGAAAAAGTCAGGGGTTAACCGGTTCGGAACTGGCTGAGAAACTCAATATCAGTCAGCAGCAAATATCCCGCTATGAACGCGGTTTGTCTGTGCTTAGCCCTGATGTCATGCTCAGATACTGCGCGGCATTGGGAATGGCGGAGCGTGAGATCAGCGAACTTTTCTCCATTATCAGCACATACTATCAGTACGCTGTTTCCGAACAGGAAAATATAGACGGATTTGATGACAAATAATGCTGAATATCTATCCGTAATGACCTCCCTCTTTATCTGTTCTTTTGAGCTGACTCCCCCTTGTCTGTTTATCTGGTGACTAATAATACGTTATTTCTTTACGGTATTAACAGCATTCAGATACATCAGGTGTTTTATTTAACCTGTATTTTCTCTCAATAAGAGTTAATTTTTATAAAATAGGAATGAATGAAAATGATGATTAACAAAAAAGCGCTGGTTATTGCCGGACTTTCACTGATTATTTCAGCTTGCTCTACTTCACCGGTAAAGAAAAACACATCCGGAATTAAAAACCCACCAGCTAAACAGCAAACTCGTTCTGCCACACCAAATGTAGAAGGAAATAACGCGGCACAGGCGTATGTGGGAAATAAACAAGTAGCCTCGCAAGGTATCGTTATTGCCTCAACAAAGAACGCCTGTGTTGATGGATTTAATTTCCTGAAAGGTGTTAATCAGGGCGAGTTTAATGAATTCTCATCAAGCTATGGTCGTATTAATCAGAACTATACATTCTTAAATGTGAATAAAGAAATCATGGATAAAGACTCGCGTGAAGTGTTATCTATGACGCTGAATAAGAAGCTGGATACATTATGTACAAAAGTTCAGTACGCAGGTTTCATTGGTGTGAAAGATAAAATAAAAGCACTTTCTGACATTTAATTTTATTTTCTGATTTTCATTATATAGGGATGTGTTCATGCAACTTGCATCGTATTACTCGAAGACAAAAAGAGTAACAGCGTATCTGTTACTCTTTTTACAGTTATTTTTTCCGATATCGGTTGCTACATCGTCGATTGCTTATGCGATGGAACAAGATAGCGAATTAATAATGTCAAATACAGTTGACGGACTTAATGCATTAATGGACACATCCCCTGTACCTTCTGAAAAACCTGCCGGTAGCTCAGGTGGTAACAACTTTACCGTTCAGATGCCCGCCGGGAGCGAGTTCGGCGTTATGCCGGCTGATCCGGGCACCGGTTTTATTTCCGGTCAGAATGGCATGACATTTCCGATGAGTGTCAGCACATTACCGGACCCGGCAAAACCGGCTCCGCGTGATAATACCGTGCGGACAGATGATATTTTCAGCGCCCTGCCGACCATGGGTCTGCCGGATATTTCACCTGAAGATGACGCAGCAGCATCAGAATCAAAATGGGCGGGAAATGCCTCACAGGCAGGACAAATTCTGTCGTCAGATGATGCGGTTAACGCCTCTGTCGGCTATGTCCGCAGCCTCGGTGAAAACCTGCTTAACCAGCAGGTTAACGACTGGCTGAACCAGGTGGGCCATGCCCGGGTTCAGTTTGGCAGCAATAAAACCGGTGATGCGGATTTACTGATCCCGCTGGTTGATAATCCGAACAGCTTATTGTTCTCTCAATTCGGTATCCGCGCCAATGATGAGCGGACCACCACCAACCTCGGTCTGGGCTATCGTCAGTATGAAGAGGGCTGGATGTGGGGTCTGAACAGTTTCTATGATTATGACATTACCGGCAGCAACTCGCGGGTCGGTGTCGGCGGTGAGCTGTGGGCAGACTATGTGAAACTTGCGGCAAACGGCTACTTCAGAATTACAGACTGGCATCAGTCCACGCTGAATGAGATGCGTGATTATGACGAACGCCCGGCTAACGGGTTTGATGTCCGTGCTGAGGGCTATCTGCCGGATTATCCGCAGTTAGGTGCCTTTGTAAAATATGAACAGTATTTTGGTGACGGCGTCAGCCTCGCCCGCACCACCTCTTCCGGTGAACTGAAAAGTAACCCGTCCGTGTCCACGGTCGGCGTCAGTTATACCCCGTTCCCGTTAATTACCTTCAAAGGCGAAACCTCGGCCGGTGATTCCAATGACAGCAAAGTCGGCATGGAGCTTTCCTACCGTTTTGGTGTGCCGTTGTCTCAGCAGCTTGATACTGAAAATGTTGATTTAATGCGTAATCTGGCAGGTAACCGCTACGACTTCGTTGATCGTAATTACAATATCGTGATGCAGTACCGCAAGCAGGAACTGCTGCGGATCGGGCTGCCGCCGGAACTCAAAGGTGAAGCGGCACAAACTCTGCCGGTGACCGCGAGCGTTCTGAAAGCAAAATACGGACTGAAATCACTCCGCTGGTCCGCACCTGAACTGGAAGCAAATGGTGGCGAGATCCGCCAGACCGGTCTGACAACCGTGGATATTACCCTGCCGGAATATGTGTTTATGACCCGTAACGGCGCGCCGCAGGGCTACCGTGTTACGGCAGTCGGGACAGACAACGAAGGCAATCAGTCCAACACCGCAGAAATGTGGGTCAATGTTATTCCGTCCACAGAAACCATTACCAAACTCACCGTCACACCAAACCGTGAATTACTGGCCAATAACAGTGATCAGTTTACGGCAGTGGCCTTGTTACAAAATGATACCGGCGGCGTGCTTGCTAATAAAGCCGTAACGTTCAGCGTCTCCGGGTTGAAAAATGCCGAAGGCGTAACGATTTTTGATGCAGAGGGTAACAGTGGTCAGACTCTGACCGTGATTACCGGTGCGGATGGTACCGCAACGGTTAAAATTATCAGTAAATCAGCGGGTAAAGGGTTACTGAAAGCGAAAATGCGCAACGGTAACAGCCGCACGGAAGCGATAGTGTTTGTCGCTGACAGCAGCA
>NZ_LZEX01000010.1 GCF_001676055.1 Morganella psychrotolerans
ACTAAGACGTTGATAGGCTGGGTGTGTAAGTGCAGCGATGCATTGAGCTAACCAGTACTAATGAACCGAGAGGCTTAACCTGACAACACCGAAGGTGTTTTGAGTTGAGAGACGACTAAGAAAGAAATCAATTTTTCAGATAACGGGTGATGGATGAATAGATTCATACCGGTTATTAAACAGCTTGTTTTGGATAACAGAATTTGCCTGGCGGCACTAGCGCGGTGGTCCCACCTGACCCCATGCCGAACTCAGAAGTGAAACGCCGTAGCGCCGATGGTAGTGTGGGGTCTCCCCATGTGAGAGTAGGGAACCGCCAGGTTTTACATTAAGTGAGGATGCAGAGTTGCATCAGTCACGCAGAGATACGCGGAGCGGTAGTTCAGTTGGTTAGAATACCTGCCTGTCACGCAGGGGGTCGCGGGTTCGAGTCCCGTCCGTTCCGCCAACGCTTTAGGGGCGTAGTTCAATTGGTAGAGCACCGGTCTCCAAAACCGGGTGTTGGGAGTTCGAGTCTCTCCGCCCCTGCCATTTACTTGATAAGCAATAACTAAAAATTTTTAATTATTAATAGCCCAGTTTATTATGAACTGGGTTTTTTATTGCCTGAAATTCGGGAATAATGTTTGTTTTTACAGGTTTTTATAGTCTTATTCCTCTTTGATCTCTGATTAAAATTCCTCTGAATCCTCTGAATCCTCTGAATCCTCTGAATCCTCTGAATCCTCTGAATTCATTTTTCCCTGAAATCCATAAATAAACTATTACCGGTATTAAACCGGTATTGTTATCAGTTGGCGGATAAGTCCTTGCTGATCGCTGTTTTGCAGCCATATTGCGTACAGTGGTTTTGTAATCAGGTCCTTATTTACTGGTTTTAATTCAGTGTGATCTTTCTTCCAGTGTGCAGGCAACCAGGCTACGGACGGCGTTACCGCCAGCAATTGTTTAGCCTGGCTGGCCGACGTGGTTGTCAGGATAGGCAATTGATGTCGGGTGAGCTCAGGGTTGTCATACTGATGGAAATCAGCACTCCATTCGAGCTGAATCAGCCCCGGTAAATTATCCGGGATAAGCGGATGTACGCTGAACAACTGAAGGGTGATTTCTCCGATAACCTCACTTTTAAGCTCATCCATTTTAGGTTGTTCTGTAGAAATAAGTAAATCCAGTTCACGTGCATGTAACTGCTTTACCAGAGACTGACGTGAGGCAATTCTGGCATCCAGGTGAAGTTCTGACTGCTCACGATATACCCGCTCAAGCCATGGGGTCAGGTACGCTTCCCACAACGAAGCCGTTGCACCGATTGAAAGCGCATTATGTGCAAATGCATGATTAATCTCTTTCTTTGCAAGTTGCCAGGTGTTAATAAGTGATTCTGCATAAGGCACTAACCGTTCACCAGCTGCCGTTAAACGAATATTATTCCGGTGACGGGTAAAAAGACTCGCCCCGAGATTTGTCTCTAACTGCCTGATTCTAAAGCTTACTGCTGATTGGGTAAGGTATAAGGACTCGGCTGCCCGCCCGAAGTGGCGGGTTTTACTGACCTCCAAAAAGGTTTTCAGTAATTCAGTATCCACAAGTATCTCCAGAAATTTTTGTCGTTATGATTTAAATATTTTGTTTTACAGAATCCTGATGCTATCTAATACTCCGCGCCATAAAGAGTAAGTTAGTAGAGAATTAGGAGTGTGTCAGATGGAAGAAAGCTTTATCACGACTAATCGTTTTTTTGATAATAAACATTATCCTCGTGGTTTTTCACGCCATGGTCATTTTACGATCAAAGAAGCTCAGTTACTTGAGCACCATGGTTTTGCTTTCAACGAACTGGACATGGGTAAACGTACTCCCCGGACGGACGAAGAGAAACTGTTTGTTTCTGTGTGCCGTGGTGAACGCCTGCCGGTGACAGCAGCAGAAAAAGTATGGATCAAGTACCTGGAATGCATCCGCAAACCAAAACGCTTCCATACTCTGTCCGGTGGTAAACCCCAGGTCGATCCGTCGGAAGACTATACCGACACCGATGATTAATATCATCAGAAATAATAAGTTAAAAGGGGCATTCGTGCCCCTTTCCTTTTTTATGACAGTGCCTGCTGAAGTTTGTGAATAAATCTATCCATGACACGATAGCTCAGTGCTTCCAGTATATCCCGGCGTGATACGTTCTTCCCTTCCTCCCGCAGATCGGCAATTGTTCTGCTGACACGCAGGATTCGGTGCCAGGCCCGTACTGATAAATTCAGTTGTATCAGGGCATCTTCAAGAAACCGGGCATCCTGTTGCGACAGAGCACAATGCAGGTCAGTTTCTTTACCTGATAATCCGGCGTTTAATTTTCCCTGTCCGTTACGGCTGTATTGCCGCTCCCGTGCGAACTGCACCCGTTCTTTTACCTGTTGATGTACAGGCAAACTTTTTTCTGTTCTGCTGAGTGTGCCGGGCGGTAGCATCGGAACCTCTATAGATAAATCAAAGCGATCCAGGAACGGACCGGAGATACGGGAAAGGTAGCGTAAAAGCTGCTGTGGGCCGCTGCGGTTATGGATCCCCTGATAATGACCTGTCGGGCTGGGATTCATTGCTGCGATAAGCTGGAGACGTGCCGGAAAGCAAATTTTGGCTTTGGCTCTGGAAATGACAATTTCACCGGATTCAAGTGGTTCCCGCAGAGAATCGAGTGTGCGGCGCTGAAATTCAGGGAGTTCATCCAGAAACAAAATACCGTGATGAGCGAGAGATATTTCCCCCGGCAGCGGGATACTTCCGCCACCGATGAGTGCTGCGGTGGATGCGCTGTGATGAGGCGCTCTGAACGGGCGCAGGGGCCATTTATTCTTATCTGATGAGGTTTGGGTAAGGCTGCGGATTATTGCGACGTCCAGCGCCTCCTGTGCGGTTAATGGCGGAAGTAACGTACTGATTCGGCTGGCTAACATGGTTTTTCCTGTTCCCGGCGGACCGAGCAGCAGCAAATTGTGTCCGCCTGCGGCACTAATTTCAAGTACCCGCTTTGCGTGTTCCTGTCCGATGATGTCGTCGATGGTTGTACTGCTTGTTATTTCTGCTGTATTTGTCTGATGTGTATTTTCTTCCAGAATAGAATCCTGATGAAAAAAACCGGCAATTTGCAGTAAATTATCCGCCATCAGTGCCGATCCCGATGGTAAAATACTTAGTTCATCATAATGCTGTTTTGATACTACCGCCCGTCTTTCAGATTGCAGTGCGGCCAAAACAGCAGGCAGTATTCCCCGGCAAAAACGCAGTTCACCTGAAAGACCTAATTCACCTGAAAATTCATAATTTTCTGTCAATTTTGTATCGATTTGCTCTGAAGCTGCAAGAATGGCTATAGCAATGGGCAAGTCATAACGTCCGCCTTCTTTGGGCAAGTCAGCAGGGGCAAGATTGATCGTAATGCGTTTGGCCGGAAATTCAAATCCGCCATTGATTAGTGCACTGCGAACGCGATCCCTCGACTCTTTTACAGCAGTTTCCGGTAATCCCACGAGTGTTAATCCCGGCAGTCCGGCACTGATATGTGCTTCTACCGTTACGGGCGGGGCATCGGTACCTATCATGGCGCGTGTATAAACAATGGCAAATGACATCATTCCAACCTGTTGTTATCTGTGGAACTTTTATGATGTGTGATTTTTCCTGAAACCCGGCCCTGTTTTGTTATTTTTTCCGCACAGCACGATATTTTTTATGAGTGTTACAAATTCGGTTATCTGTTTTGCGTGTTGTGCCGAAAAATAGGGTGGTGAGAAGATAATCATAAAGCAGTGGATACAAAAATCTGTCACGCTTTTTATATCAGTCGGGGAAGAGGGGCGTCAGTATGAAAAGTAAATTGTGCGGAGAAACTAAATGTACCTTTCTGTGTTGTTCTGTTAAGGATGTATTTTGTAGCGCAAGGTATCTCTCAGTGGTTAATTGATAGTGGTAAATGCTGGTGGTTATGGCAATCAATTGAAATTAATGAATATTTATTCTCGTTGTTAAAAAAATAAGAAATAGCCGTTGTCAATAATTCGATAACATGATAACTCTAAAATACAAAAACCAGATTGATACGGCAGAAGAATTTCAATATGAATAAGATTGTCCGCGTTGTCAGCCTAATTATCGTGAGCGTGGTGGTGATTATTATCCCACCGTGCGGGGCTGCACGTGGACGAGAGAATGGCTGACAACCACTCAGATCTGACGAGAACCCCGCACCGAAAGGCGCGGGGTTTTTTTTAACCTTAATTTTATGATTTTTCACTGAAAGTAACGATGACGGACTAAGGAGTCACACATGAACGGGGCACAGTGGTTAGTGCAGGCACTACGAACACAAGGCGTTGAGACCGTGTTCGGCTACCCGGGTGGTGCGATCATGCCGGTTTATGATGCGCTGTATGACGGAGGAGTGGAGCATGTACTCTGTCGTCATGAACAGGGAGCAGTCATGGCGGCAATCGGCTACGCACGGGCAGGACAGAAAACAGGAGTATGTATCGCCACATCGGGGCCGGGGGCGACAAATCTGATTACCGGACTGGCTGATGCACTGCTTGATTCAGTCCCGGTTGTCGCCATCACCGGCCAGGTGGGTTCTTCACTGATTGGTACGGATGCTTTTCAGGAGATCGATGTATTGGGGCTGTCATTGTCATGCACAAAACACAGCTTTCTGGTTGAATCAATTACTGATTTACCACGAATTATTACCGAGGCCTTTGCGATCGCCACCAGTGGTCGCCCGGGGCCGGTACTCATTGATATCCCGAAAGACATTCAATTGCAGATTGGTGAATTTACACCGTATTTCATGTCGGTGGATGCCGCAGAACCTCTGTCTCAGGCTGATATTTCCAGCGCTTTACAACTGATGCGGGAAAGTAAAAAACCGGTTCTGTATGCCGGGGGTGGTGTGGGAATGTCAGGTGCTGTGGATGTGTTACGCGCATTTCTGACTGAAACGGGAATGCCGGCAGTCAGTACGCTGAAAGGACTGGGCGCGGTTTCACCGGACTATCCGCATTACCTCGGTATGCTCGGGATGCACGGAACAAAAGCAGCAAATCTGGCAGTTCAGGAAGCGGATTTACTGATAGCTGTCGGGGCGCGTTTTGATGATCGTGTGACCGGCAGACTGGATGCCTTTGCGCCATGTGCAAAGGTTATCCATGTGGATATCGACCCTGCGGAGCTGGATAAGCTGCGCCGGACGCATGTGTCATTTGCCTGTGATGCAAAGCAGATCCTGCCTGTGTTGTCGCAGCCACTTGATATTTCAGCCTGGCAGCGCAGAGCCGGAGAGCTGAAAGCCGCTTTTGCCCCGGATTATACTCACCCGGGGGAAACCATTTATGCCCCGCTGCTGCTATCACAGGTATCTGCCGCCAAACCGGAGGATTGTGTGGTGACAACGGATGTCGGGCAGCATCAGATGTGGACGGCACAGCATATGTCGTTTACCCGGCCGGAGAATTTTTTAA
The DNA here is from genome assembly GCF_001676055.1 of Morganella psychrotolerans. Classification (GTDB taxonomy): domain Bacteria; phylum Pseudomonadota; class Gammaproteobacteria; order Enterobacterales; family Enterobacteriaceae; genus Morganella; species Morganella psychrotolerans_B. The sequence continues at coordinate 5,508 of NZ_LZEX01000010.1, forward strand.
CCTCAGGCGGATTAGGCACTATGGGATTCGGCTTACCGGCGGCTATAGGGGCGCAAATTGCCCGCCCGCAGGCAACGGTGCTTTGTGTCTCTGGTGATGGTTCTTTTATGATGAATGTCCAGGAACTGACAACCATCAAGCGCAAGCGGCTGCCGGTTAAAATTTTACTGCTGGATAACCAGCGACTCGGCATGGTGCGTCAGTGGCAGGAGCTGTTTTTTGACAAACGCTACAGCGAGACAGTACTGAACGATAATCCGGACTTTGTTGCACTTGCACAATCTTTTGATATTCCCGGGCACCTGGTCACTGAAAAATCAGATGTGCCTGCCGCTATTCACACCCTGTTACACCATCAGGGACCGTATTTATTGCATGTTGCCATCCGTGAAGAAGACAATGTCTGGCCATTAGTGCCGCCGGGTGCGGGTAACGAACAAATGATGGAGAGCACATTATGATGATGCATCAGTTAGCTATTCAGGCGCGTTCCTGCCCGGAAATCCTGGAGCGTGTTTTGCGCGTTGTGCGTCATCGTGGCTTTAACATTTGCGCGATGAAAATGGATCTGGCGAAAGGTTCTGAAGGTGATAATGTAAACATTGAGTTAACAATTTCAAGCCTGCGACCGCTGGCCTTACTCTGTACGCAGTTAGTTAAGTTAGCGGATGTGGCGGATGTCGAAATCTGTACACAAAAAAGAGAAAATTATCAGCACATTAGCCGTGCTGTCTAAGGAAAATAACAATGACAAAAAAAGCTGATTTTATTTGGTTCAATGATGAGATGGTTCCGTGGGCTGAAGCAAAAGTCCACGTTATGTGTCACGCAATGCACTATGGTACATCGGTTTTTGAAGGGATCCGCTGTTACGATTCCCACAAAGGACCGGTTGTTTTCCGCCATCGTGAACACATGCAGCGCTTGCATGATTCGGCAAAAATCTATCGTATGCCAATGGATTATTCCGTGGATGAATTGATGGAAGCCTGCCGTGCAACGTTACGCAAAAATAATCTGAGCAGTGGTTATATCCGCCCGCTGGTGTTTATCGGTGATGTCGGAATGGGCGTGAATCCGCCGCAGGGCTATAAAACAGATGTCATTATTGCGGCATTCCCGTGGGGCGCTTACCTGGGTGAGGAAGCGCTGGATGAAGGGATTGATGCCATGGTGTCCTCCTGGAACCGCGTTGCGCCAAATACCATCCCGACGGCTGCCAAAGCCGGTGGTAACTATCTTTCCTCGCTGCTTGTCGGCAGTGAAGCCCGCCGTCACGGCTACCAGGAAGGTATCGCACTGGATGTACACGGCTATATCTCTGAAGGTGCGGGAGAAAACCTGTTTGAAGTGAAAAACAATATTATCTTTACGCCACCGTTTACCTCATCTGCACTGCCGGGAATTACCCGTGATGCCATTCTGACCCTGGCAAAAGATCTGGGTTATGAAATTCGTGAACAGACGCTATCCCGTGAATCGCTTTATCTTGCCGATGAAGTCTTTATGACCGGTACAGCGGCGGAAGTAACGCCGGTGCGCAGCGTGGATGGTATTCAGGTTGGTATCGGGCGTTGCGGTCCTGTGACCAAAGAGATCCAGCAAGCGTTCTTCGGGCTGTTTACAGGTAAAACAGAAGACAAATGGGGCTGGTTAGATCCGGTAAATCCATAATAACAAAACGGATACTGATCCACGGGCGGGACGTTCCCCCGCCTGATTTTGCAAACACGGGAGATTACAATGCCTAAATACCGTTCCGCGACAACGACTCACGGTCGTAACATGGCAGGCGCACGAGCCTTATGGCGTGCGACAGGAATGACTGACGCCGATTTTGGCAAGCCGATTATTGCGGTGGTTAACTCATTCACACAATTTGTACCGGGCCATGTTCACCTGCGTGATTTGGGCAAACTGGTTGCAGAACAGATTGAAGCATCGGGTGGTGTTGCCAAAGAATTTAATACCATTGCTGTGGATGACGGGATCGCGATGGGACACGGCGGAATGCTGTATTCACTGCCGTCAAGAGAGCTGATTGCCGATTCTGTGGAATATATGGTGAATGCACACTGTGCGGATGCCATGGTCTGTATTTCCAACTGCGACAAAATCACTCCCGGAATGGTAATGGCGTCATTGCGCCTGAATATCCCCGTAATTTTTGTGTCCGGCGGACCGATGGAAGCCGGAAAAACCAAATTATCTGATCAAATCATTAAGCTGGATCTGGTGGATGCCATGATCCAGGGCGCGAATCCGAATGTGTCTGATGCAGACAGTGAGCAAATCGAACGCTCCGCCTGTCCGACCTGCGGCTCCTGCTCTGGGATGTTTACGGCAAACTCAATGAACTGTCTGACAGAAGCGCTGGGATTATCGCAGCCGGGTAACGGTTCTCTGCTGGCAACACATGCGGATCGCGAAAATCTCTTTCTCAGTGCGGGTCGCCGTATTGTTGAGATCACTAAAAGGTATTATGAACAGGATGAATCCTGCTTTTTACCGCGCAATATCGCGAATAAAGCCGCGTTTGAGAACGCGATGACGCTGGATATCGCGATGGGCGGTTCGACAAACACCGTGCTTCACCTGCTGGCAGCTGCACAGGAAGGTGAAATCGATTTCACTATGGCAGATATTGACCGCTTGTCCCGTATCGTACCGCATCTGTGCAAAGTTGCGCCGAGTACACCGAAATATCACATGGAAGATGTTCATCGTGCCGGGGGGGTTATCGGGATCCTGGGGGAATTAGATCGTGCTGGGTTGTTGAACCGGGATGTGACCAATGTTCTGGGTCTGACATTACAGGAATTACTGGACACGTATGACATCACGCTGACGAAAGATGAAGCAGTGAAAAAAATGTTCTCAGCGGGACCTGCCGGGATCCGTACCACAAAAGCCTTTTCACAAAATTGTCGCTGGCCGTCCTTGGATGATGACCGCGAAAATGGCTGTATCCGCAGCAAAGCACATGCTTATAGTCAGGATGGCGGGTTGGCTGTGCTCTCCGGCAATATTGCTGAAAATGGCTGTATCGTCAAAACAGCCGGTGTTGATGAAGACAGTTTGATTTTTACCGGACCTGCCAAAGTCTATGAAAGTCAGGATGATGCGGTCAGTGCCATTCTGGGCGGACATGTTGTTGCCGGTGATGTGGTTGTTATCCGCTATGAAGGACCGAAAGGCGGGCCGGGAATGCAGGAAATGTTATATCCGACAACCTACCTGAAATCGATGGGATTAGGGAAAAGCTGTGCGCTGATTACTGACGGACGTTTTTCCGGCGGAACCTCCGGGTTATCCATCGGGCATGTTTCTCCTGAAGCGGCAAACGGCGGGCTTATCGGGCTGGTGGAAACCGGCGATATCATTGCCATCAACATTCCGACCCGTCAGATTTCATTAAATGTGGATGAAAAAACGCTTGCTGCCCGCCGCGTCGGTGAAGAGGCGCGGGGTGATAAAGCCTGGTCACCGAAATCCCGTGAACGTCAGGTGTCTTATGCGCTGCGGGCTTATGCTCTGCTGGCAACCAGTGCTGATAAAGGTGCGGTACGGGATAAAAGCAAACTCGGGGGTTAAGGATGACCATAAAACAACCATTGCCTGCTCAGCCGACCGGGGCGGAGTATGTGAGAGCGGCATTCAGTGCCTCTGTTTATGATGTTGCGCAGGTTACGCCGCTGCAAATGATGCCGAAATTGTCAGCACGGCTGGGCAATACCATTCAGGTCAAACGGGAAGACCGGCAGCCGGTTCACAGTTTTAAACTGCGCGGTGCTTACGCCATGATCGCAGAGCTGACGGATGAACAAAAGCGACAAGGTGTTGTGACTGCCTCTGCCGGTAATCATGCGCAGGGTGTTGCGCTCTCAGCCAGTAAAACGGGAGTGAAAGCACTGATTGTTATGCCGCTTGCCACGGCGGATATCAAAGTGGATGCGGTCCGCGGATTCGGTGGTGAGGTCGTGTTACATGGCGCTAATTTTGATGAAGCAAAGGCTCATGCGATTGAACTTGCCGCATCACGCGGGCTGACATTTATCCCGCCATTCGATCATCCGCAGGTCATTGCCGGCCAGGCAACGATAGCACTGGAGCTTTTGCAGCAAAATGCACGGCTGGACAGAGTCTTTGTTCCGGTGGGCGGTGGTGGTCTTGCCGCCGGTGTGGCAGTGTTTATTAAACAACTGATGCCGGATATTAAGGTGATCGGTGTGGAAGCCGAAGAAGCTGCCTGTCTGAAAGCAGCGCTGGAGGCCGGACATCCCGTTGAACTGGCGAAGGTCGGGCTGTTTGCGGAAGGTGTGGCGGTTAAGCGTATCGGTGATGAGACATTCCGCCTGTGTCAGCTGTATCTGGATGATGTCATCACTGTTGACAGCGATGCTATCTGTGCCGCAATGAAAGATTTATTTGATGATGTCCGCGCAGTTGCAGAGCCGTCCGGGGCACTCGCGCTGGCGGGGATGAAGAAATATATTCAGCAGCATAATATTCAGGGCGAAAATCTGGCGCATGTTTTATCGGGTGCTAACGTGAATTTTCATGTGCTGCGCTATGTGTCTGAACGGTGTGAACTGGGCGAGCAGCGCGAAGGCGTGTTCGCGGTGACAATTCCCGAAGAAAAGGGCAGTTTCCTGCGCTTTTGTCAGGCGTTGGGTCCGCGTGTGGTAACAGAGTTTAATTATCGCTACAGTGACTCGGCAGAGGCATCAGTATTCGTCAGTGTTCGCGCGGATGAAGGGCCGGACGCACGACAGGCGATAGTTTCCGGTCTGGAAAGTGCGGGGTTTGCGGCGACCGATTTGTCTGATGATGAGATGGCGAAGCTGCATGTCCGCTATATGGTGGGCGGGCGTCCGGCGGCTCCTTTGCAGGAGCGTTTGTTCAGTTTTGAATTTCCGGAAGCGCCCGGTGCGCTGCTGAAATTTCTGGAAACACTCGGAACCTATTGGAATATCACCCTTTTCCATTACCGGAGCCACGGGACTGATTATGGTCGTGTGCTGGTGGCCTTTGATGCTTCGGGGGATGATACCCGGTTTGAGCAGCATCTGAATGCGCTGGGTTATGACTACCGGGATGAAACAGGGAATGCGGCATTTGTCCGTTTTCTGTCTCCGCAGACGTCAGTACCAGCGCGGTAATAATTGCCAGAAAGCCCGGATAAGCGGCTCATGCAGTCGCTTATTCAGGGCGCATACGCCCAGTTCAAACGGGGCGACCATTGAAATATTATCCAGTTGCAAAATACGGTTGCGGATAGCATCCGGGCTGTTTTCCACCACCACATGCGGGATCAGCGCAACGCCGCAACCCAATGCTACCATTGACACAATGGCTTCATGACCGGAGACGGTGGCATAAATCTGCGGCTCCTGAATGCGTTGTGTTTTAAACCATAAATCAATCCGTTTACGTGACGGGCCATGCTCCGGAATAATAAACGGAATATTCTCCCAGTCCGGCTCTGCCTGTGTTACCTGATGTTTTACCGGGCATGGCAGGGCAGGCGCGATAAGGGATAGCGGGATCTCGCCAATCTGATGAAAATTAATATTATCCGGTAATTTTTCCGGTTTCCCGGCGATACCTAAATCAGCTTCCTGCGACTGTACTTTTTCCACGGCATCGGCGGCATCACCGGTGGTGAGTTTTATTTCAACCTGCGGATGCGCGGCTCTGAATTGATCCAAAACTTGCGGCAGATGGCTGTATGCAGCGGTTACAGAACAGAACAGATGTAATTCGCCGGTCAGTGACGGACTTTGATGATTAAGCGCATGTTGCAGTTGCTGGTATTGCAGCACTGTTTCCCGTGCAAATTGTTTCAGTTGTTCACCGGCGGCGGTCAGTTGCACTGTGCGGTTGTCGCGCAGAAACAGCGGGTGGCCGAGAGAGTCTTCCAGGCGCTGAATCTGCCGGGAGAGTGTTGACGGGCTGACATGCATAGCATTGGCTGTTTTGCCGAAGTGGCAGCTTTCCGCCAGGTGTAAAAACAGTCTGAGTTCCCGGATATCCATTCTGACCTCCTTTCAATCTCACGTCATTATTTTATACCCAACGTCATTCAAGGTGCAGCCAACGAACCTGCAGTTTGAATGAATAAGGGTATGTTGCAATAAATGCATCACTATATTGTTAATATATCAATTTAAGCAATGAAAATCATGACATATAGTCATTATAAGTAACGCGGGTATACCACACCGGCAAATAACAAAATCAGTGCTGCATATTCTGCAATCTGAGCAAACACATTATACGGAGTCACCATGGCAAATTATTTTGATACATTGAATTTGCGCCAGCAGTTAGCGCAGTTAGGCAAATGCCGTTTTATGGCACGCGAAGAATTTGCGGATGAAGCCGGATACCTGAAAGGGAAAAAAGTGGTGATTATCGGTTGTGGCGCGCAGGGTCTGAACCAGGGGCTGAATATGCGCGATTCCGGGCTGGATATCACCTACGCCCTGCGCCGCGAAGCCATTGATGAAAAACGTGCCTCATGGCGGCGGGCCACTGAAAACGGGTTTACTGTCGGTACTTATGAAGAGCTGGTTCCGCAGGCGGACCTGGTTGTTAACCTGACGCCGGACAAACAGCACTCAGCAGTGGTTCAGGCAGTTCAGCCGCTGATGAAACCGGGCGCGGCACTGGGTTATTCACACGGATTTAATATTGTTGAGGTAGGCGAAAAGGTTCGTCCGGATATCACGGTTGTGATGGTCGCCCCTAAGTGTCCGGGAACAGAAGTCCGTGAAGAGTACAAGCGCGGCTTTGGCGTTCCGACCCTGATCGCAGTTCACCCGGAAAATGATGCCAAAGGTGAAGGGCGCGCGATTGCCAAAGCCTGGGCGGCAGCAACCGGCGGACACCGTGCGGGCGTTCTGGAATCCTCATTTGTGGCAGAAGTGAAATCAGACCTGATGGGCGAGCAGACCATTCTGTGCGGCATGTTACAGGCCGGTTCTTTACTGTGTTATGACAAACTGGTTGCCGAAGGCACTAATCCTGCCTATGCAGGTAAATTAATCCAGTACGGCTGGGAAACGATCACTGAAGCACTGAAGCAGGGCGGGATCACACTGATGATGGACCGTTTGTCCAATCCGGCAAAAATCCGGGCATATCAGTTATCTGAGATCCTGAAAGGGCAAATGAAAACCCTGTTTGAAAAACATATGGATGACATTATTTCCGGGCATTTCTCTGCAACCATGATGGCTGACTGGAAAAACGATGATAAAAATCTGCTGACCTGGCGTGAAGAAACCGGCAGAACGGCATTTGAAAATTATCCGGATTCTGATGTGAAAATCAGCGAGCAGGAATATTTCGATCACGGTGTTGTGATGATTGCGATGGTTAAAGCCGGCGTTGAACTGGCGTTTGAAACCATGATTGATGCCGGTATTATTGCAGAATCTGCTTATTATGAATCACTGCATGAGCTGCCGCTGATCGCAAATACTATTGCCCGCAAGCGCCTGTATGAAATGAACGTGGTTATCTCAGATACCGCGGAATACGGTAACTATCTGTTCTCTTTTGCGGCTGTGCCGTTACTAAAAGAGTTTATGGCATCACTGCAACCGGGTGACCTGGGTAAAACGATGGCTGATAGTGGTACTGATAACGCGCAACTGCGTGATGTTAATGAAGCTATCCGTCAGCATCCGATTGAGACCGTGGGTAAAACGCTGCGCGGTTATATGACGGACATGAAACGTATTGCTGTCGGTGGCTGATTGTATACCGTAATATTATTTGTATGAATGAATAGACGGCGCCTTAGGGTGCCGTTTTTTAATTTAATCAAAGAGGGTTATTGTAACTATCACAGATGTCATTACTATGACCTAAAATTGTATATATCAGATAATAACCAGCAGATATTTATAAACAAAGGAATGTTATGGCAAATAAAATTTACTTACGGCTGCAAGGTAATAAGCAGGGCTTAATTTCAAGAGGATGCTCATCACCGGAATCAATAGGAAATAAATATCAGTACGGACATGAAGATCAGATTTTTGTGTATTCGTTCAGCCATGATATTTTCCTTGAACAAAATGCGGTTCATCATCCGGTAATTATCAGTAAACCTATTGATAAATCATCACCATTGTTGGGTGTCAGCATTTCAGAAAATGAAATATTAACCTGCGAACTGGATTTTTACCGGACTGCGATATCAGGAGTTCAGGAAAAATATTATACGGTAAAATTAACCAGCGCTGCGATTGTGAATGTTTCATCTCATTATCCGAATGCACTGACTCATAACGACGTTCAACCTCATGAGAGTATTACGCTCTGTTATGAAAGCATTACATGGCGACATTGTGCTGCGGGCACGTCCGGTTACAGTATCAACGGACGGCATCCGTTTTAAGTTTTAATAGTAAGTATATTCGTATTCAGATAAAGACATACACTCCTGCTTATCTTTTGTAGACTCATGGATAGAAATAAATCTATTTTTATTATATTTATTTCTATATGTGATCTCATCAATAGAAATTAATGTACGTCGTGAGTTTGCATATTGATGAAGTTTTGTTTTCAGTTCATTGAATTTATTTTTATCCTGACAATAATAAATTGCAGAGTAAGATTCTTGCCCGCGATCTCCCCAAAAATGATAGTAATAGGTTGCCTGCTCTTTATCAGGTGCATTACGGATAAAATCGGAGACTAATAGTAACGACTTTATGTAGTTTGTTGCCGGAAAGTACTGGGTTGGTGATAAAAAACAGTAGAGAAAAAGCAAAATCGTAATAGATAAAATTAGTGATATTAATTTAGTTTTCATATTTATCTGCAAATGGATTCCATTTTTTGAAGCCCCAGTTACCAGCCCACCCGTCGGTCACATTCAGTTTTATAACAATATCATTTTCGTAGGAATTAAAAGGCTGAATGGTATTCATATAATAAGGAAGATTTTTTTTATAGGGTACAGCATTGGGTGATTCTTGCGGATCAGGAAAAATCCAGGGACGCAGTTCCCTGTTTTTATATTTACCGACGGAACCATAATGATCCCAGATCCGCAGGGCCGTTTCAACGGGCACCGGTTTAATCAGTGACCAGTAATCCCGCGGTTCAATGACGGAATAAAAACCCAGAAGGTTAGAGATAAGATCTTCACCGCTGAATCCACTATCATTTCTCAGTAGGCCGGAAAATAAGAACCGCCCCTGGTGGGTTTCAAATAGTGTGGAAATATAAAACATTATTGAAAGTGCGATTGATTTTTTATCATCTTCCCGGAGTCCTTTTTTTACCAGCCAGCAGGAGGTAATGCCCATCTTAATAAAAAATTTCCCCATAAACTGATCGTAACTGACCAGGAAGTAATCTTTAAAATAGGGTGTTGTGTTTTCTGTGAGTAGCTGTGCCCACAGGCTTCGTGCATCCCCGCCTATAGCGTGATTGCGATCTACCCAGCCAATATCCTGTGTATATATTAATCTGGAGTTCCTGATATCATCTCTGGATGCCATTCAGTTTTCCTTATTTAGTAACCTGATTTTTCTCCATAATATTGGTGTTTCGGTGGCAGGGATATACTCTGAAAGAGTTATAATTAATTGAATATGAATATTATTTTATCTAACTGAAGATGATTTTTATGCTCTGGTATATTCAGTTTTATGACAGTGTCATCATGCACCGAGACATTACTGGTTATATTTATCTTACCGGGCTACATAGTTTATCTATATTCCCTGTTTGTCTTCTTTTACCGCAGGTCTGCATCTTGAATGATGCCTGGTATAATCGATACAACATCATTCATTTTTTTAATACTAAGAAAAAAAACAGGATTAATGCAGATATTTGAGATGCTATATAAATAGCAATTCCGTATCCTGTATTTGAAAAGAATAAAAACAGAGATACTATGTATGCAGTATAAATTGGTGTGGTTACAATGAATCCATGCTTTATTGGTTGCTTTGATTTACATTCCCTGAGGCGGGCTATGACGAGTAATGAAAATAAAAAAAAATGAAAATAATAATATTATGCCGTATATTAATAATTGTCCCCATGCAGAGCTGATTCCATTCATCATTGTGTTTAATGTGAAATATAAAATAATTAAAAGAATAGTACATATAATAAATTGAAATCTGTTCAGACTACCTGATTTTAAAAATTCAACTAAAAACATTAAACGTTACTCCTGTAACTATTAAAAATTTAAAGTGGTACATCATTTTGTATATGTAATAATATAACTTAATTATACACAATGGTGTATTTCCATAAAGTGTTCTGTCGTGTATTTCCGGATTACACTTCCGCTGCCCCTTTCTGCTACAATCCCTCTCTGTTTCAGTATCTATCGGGTTAACAACGCGTATGAAATTAAATCCTGGTCAGCAGCAGGCCGTTGAATTTGTTCAGGGGCCGTGCCTTGTGCTTGCGGGTGCCGGCTCCGGCAAAACCCGGGTGATAACCAATAAAATTGCCCATCTTATCCGCAATGTGGGGTATCAGCCGCGCCAGATAGCGGCGGTCACTTTTACCAATAAAGCGGCGCGCGAAATGAAAGCGCGTGTGGCGCAAACCCTCGGGCGCAAAGAAGCCAAGGGGCTGATGATCTCGACATTCCATACCCTGGGACTGGAGATAATCAAGCGCGAATACAAAGCGCTGGGCATGAAACGCAATTTTTCCCTGTTTGACGATCAGGATCAGCTCGCATTACTGAAAGAGCTGACATTTGATAGTCTGGAAGAAGATAAAGAGCTTCTGCAACAGGTGATCAGTCAGATCTCAAACTGGAAAAATGCCCTGCTGACACCTGAGCAGGCAAAAGGGCAGGCGAAATCAGAGCGTGACCATACATTTGCGGAGTGCTACCGGCGTTATGAACTGCATTTAAGCAGCTGTAATGTTCTGGATTTTGATGATTTGATAACCAAACCGACGCTGCTTTTTGCGCGCGATGAAGAAGCGCGTGAACGCTGGCAACAGCGCATTCGTTATCTGCTGGTGGATGAGTATCAGGATACAAACACCAGTCAATATCAGCTGGTTAAATTACTGGTGGGCAAGCGTGCGTATTTCACCGTGGTCGGGGATGACGATCAGTCGATTTACTCCTGGCGCGGGGCGCAGCCCAAAAACCTCGTTTTGCTGAATGAGGATTTCCCTGAGTTACGAGTGATCAAACTGGAGCAAAATTACCGCTCCTCTGGCTGCATTCTGAATGCCGCGAATATTTTGATCGCCAATAACTCCCATGTGTTTGAAAAACGGTTGTTTTCTAATCTTGGTTATGGCGATCCGTTAAAAGTGATCGTGGCGAATAATGAAGATCATGAAGCGGAGCGCGTGGTCGGGGAATTGATCGCCCATCATTTTATCAATAAGACAGATTATAAAGATTACGCCATTTTATACCGCGGTAACCATCAGTCTCGGATCTTTGAAAAAATGTTGATGCAAAACCGGATCCCGTATCGGATCTCCGGCGGAACGTCATTTTTCTCCCGCCCTGAAATCAAAGATTTACTCGCTTATCTGCGGGTGCTGACCAACCGGGAAGATGACAGCGCATTCATGCGTATTGTGAATACCCCGCGCCGGGGAATTGGTCCGGCAACCATTCAGAAGCTGGGTGAATGGGCGAATGTGCGTGACAAAAGCCTTTATCAGGCCAGTTTTGACCTGGGACTGGAGCAGAGTCTTTCCGGTCAGGGGCTGGCGGCGCTGACAAATTTTACCGGCTGGCTGGCGGATGTGGAAAAATTAGTTGAGCGTGAGCCGCTGATTGCTGTACGTGACCTGCTGCACGGGCTGGATTATCAGAGCTGGCTGTTTGAAACCTCGGCAAGCCCGAAAGCGGCTGAGATGCGGATGAAAAATGTCGATCAGCTGTTCAGCTGGATGTCTGAAATGCTGGAAGGGGATGACCTGAACGAGCCGATGACACTGGCGCAGGTTGTCACGCGGTTTACCCTGCGCGATATGATGGAGCGCGGCGAAGAAGATGAAGCGCTGGATCAGGTTCAGTTGATGACGCTGCATGCGTCTAAAGGGCTGGAGTTTCCGCATGTTTTCCTGGTGGGGATGGAAGAGGGTATTTTACCGCATCAGTCCAGTATTGATGAAAACAATGTGGATGAAGAGCGGCGTCTGGCGTATGTGGGGATCACGCGGGCTCAGAAATCACTCTTTTTTACCCTGTGTCGTGAGCGGCGTCAGTATGGTGAACTTATCCGCCCTGAACACAGCCGCTTTCTGGACGAATTACCGCAGGATGATTTGCGCTGGGATGATGGTAAAAAGATAGTGAAAACAGCGGAAGAGAAACAGCAGACAGGTTTGCGCGGTGTTGCCGGGCTCAGAGCCATGCTGGCAAAAAACAAAGAATAAAACAAAGAATAAAACAGAGAAAAGCAGATGAGAGCATTACTGAGAGAAAAAATAATAACAGTATGTAATGATAAAATCCGCATGAAAGGTGAAAATGTAGGTCTTTCATTCTATGCTTTTTTTGCGAATAAGAATGATGATCCTGATTTACTTATGGAAGCCGCAACATGGTGGATTATGACCCATAAATTGGATCACTTTGAAAAAGCGCATAAAATTAAAGCCCTGGTACTGTCAGAAAACAGATAGCCAGGACTTTATACCCTTATTCATTCAAACTGCAGGTTCGTTGGCTTCACTCAGCTAGCTGGGTCACATACTGATGTATGCTCCCCGTCTATCTTCACTTGCCGCCTGCCTGCATCTTGAATGACGTTGGGTATAGCATCCACTACTCAATGTATGACCACTCTCAGCCATGAGTTGAGGGGGCTTGTTCTTCCAGCATCAGCGACCATTGTGCGTAACTTTGCCACTGAATTTCCTGCGAAAGTGCTTCGGCGCGCAGAGGGTGTGATTGCTGCCAGCCCGCGGGTAATGTCAGTATCAATCCTTCAGCAGCAGCACGGATACGCAATGACGGGAGAGTGTCATCGCGGCGGCGGCTGGCAAAAATAATCGCCAGACGCAGCAGACGGCACAGGCAGCCCGCTTCACGCGGTGTCAGTGCATTTTGTTGATTCAGTGAGTTGATATCCGCAGGTCCGCTCTGATTACGCAGCAGTACGGATAATAAGCGCCGCTGTGCCGGTGTGAATCCCGGCAGATCCAGATTACTGACCAGATACCCGGCATGTTCAGGTCCGTTGCGGAAATCCACACTCAGCCCGATTTCGTGGATGAGCGCGGCACTGCTGAGAAGCTCCCGGCAGCGGATATCTAATTGCCAGGCAGAAGAGACCTGGCGAAAGAAATGATCCGTCAGTTGCCGGACCCGTTCACCCTGGGCGATATCTATCTGAAAGCGTTCCTGAACATTTTTGAGTGTCCGGGTGCGGATATCCTGCTCAACAGGCAGATCCAGCATACCGTAAACCAGCCCTTCGCGCAGCGCACCACCCGCAAGTGTCATGCTGTCAATTCCGAGGGTTTCAAAAATGGCGATAAGGATAGCCAGGCCGCTCGGAAACACCAGCGCCCGCTCCAGTGTCAGCCCTTCAATCTCAAGCTCTTCCAGTTTGCCGCATTCAATCGCTTTATGCTTGAGCTGGCGCAGTTTTGCCAGGGTAATTTGTTCATTCATTCCCTGCGCTATCATGATTTCCTGAAGCGCCTGAACGGTGCCGGATGCTCCGACACACACCTGCCAGCCCTGTTCCAGCAGCACAGGTGCTACCGGCAGTATAATGTCACGGGCGGCCTGTTCAGCACCGGCAAAATTGTCGGTGGTAAGGGATCGGTCTGTGAAGTAACGCTCAAGCCAGGTGACACAGCCCATTTCCAGGCTGAACAGTGCTGTGGTTTTTGCACCGTGGCCGGTGACAAGTTCTGTGCTGCCGCCGCCGATATCCACTACCAGGCGTTTATCTGACCCGCCGGTAGTGTGAGCAACGCCCTGATAAATCAGGCGGGCTTCTTCTTCGCCCCGGATAACAGTCACCGGATGTCCGAGGATCTCCGATGCTGTTGCCAGGAATTCACCGGCATTTTTTGCCAGACGCAATGTGGCGGTTGCCACAATACGGATCTGAGAATCAGGAATATCCTGTAAATGTTCGGAAAACAGACGCAGGCACTGCCAGCCCCGCGCCATAGCCGCCGGTGACAGAATGTTATCTTTATCCAGCCCGGCTGCGAGACGGACTTTGCGTTTCACGCGGGACAGTACCTGGATGCTGCCGGCGACTTCCCGCACCACCAGCATGTGAAAGCTGTTGGAGCCTAAATCGATAGCAGCATAGAGCGAAGACGATCTCAGCATGGCGTCCTTCAGTGTTTGGTCCGGTTATTATTATGACGCGGTCCGTTGCTGTTACGGCGCGGCATATTCCGGCGGTTCTGACCTCCGCTTGTACGCGGCGGACGACGACGGCGTTTCGGTACCGGCAGTTCAGTCAGCAGTGCGTCACTGTTGTATTTACTGACCGGGATCGGGTGTCCGGTGTATTCTTCGATTCCCGGCAGATTCAGGGCATACTCTTCACAGGCTAAGCTGATAGAGTGACCACTTTCCCCGGCACGACCGGTACGGCCGATGCGGTGTACGTAATCTTCACAGTCATCCGGCAGGTCGTAGTTAAAGACATGGGTGACCAGCGGGATATGCAAGCCACGCGCCGCAACATCAGTTGCAACCAGGATATCAAGGTTACCGTTTGTGAAATCCTCAAGGATACGCAGACGTTTTTTCTGTGCCACATCACCGGTCAGCAGACCGACACGATGACCATCGGCAGCCAGATGAGCCCAGATATCTTCACAACGGTGTTTTGTGTTGGCGAAGATAATGCAGCGGTCAGGCCACTCTTCTTCCAGCAACGTCTGTAACAGACGCATTTTTTCTTCATTGGACGGATAGAACAGCTCTTCTTTGATCAGATGCCCGGTGCGCTGCTCCGGTTCAATTTCAATATATTCAGGGCTGTTCATTTGTTCGAATGCCAGTTCACGGACACGGTAAGACAGTGTCGCGGAGAACAGCAGGTTCATGCGCTGAGCACATGGCGGCATCTGGCGGAACAGCCAGCGGATATCTTTGATAAAACCAAGATCGTACATGCGATCGGCTTCATCAAGAACCACAACCTGGATAGCACTAAGGTCAAGGCGGCCCTGTTTGGCGAAATCAATTAAGCGGCCGGTGGTGCCGATAATCACATCGACGCCTTCTTCCAGCACTTTGATTTGTTTGTCGTAACCATCGCCGCCGTAAGCGAGCCCGGTT
The DNA here is from genome assembly GCF_001676055.1 of Morganella psychrotolerans. Taxonomy (GTDB): domain Bacteria; phylum Pseudomonadota; class Gammaproteobacteria; order Enterobacterales; family Enterobacteriaceae; genus Morganella; species Morganella psychrotolerans_B. The sequence goes on from NZ_LZEX01000010.1 coordinate 20,806, forward strand.
TTCAGTCCAGTGCTTTGTGAAAGCGGTTCGGCATCAGAGTGGATCTGAACCGCGAGTTCACGGGTCGGTGCCATAATCAGCGCACGCGGCTGATTAATTTTGCGGCCTTCCGGTGCCGGAGTTGTAAGAAGATGATGAAACGTTGACGTTAAGAATGCCAGCGTCTTCCCTGTTCCTGTTTGTGCCTGTCCTGCAACATCACGCCCGCTGATTGTCAGGGGGAGTGTCAGCGCCTGAATAGGCGTGCAATTAGAAAAGCCCTTTGAATCAAGTGCTTCTACTACTTTTGTATGCAAGGCGAAGTCAGAAAACTTCTTGTCTGTTAAATGTGTTTTGCTCATATTTAGATAGAATATCAGTTTAATGTTGCGTTACGGAAGCCTATCCGCTGAAATAGGCAAATCCTATCATTAGTTAGTGTTAAACTAATGGGGTATTGTATAAATCTTGGAGCTGAACAATGAGCGATAAAATTATTCACCTGACTGATTCCAGTTTTGAACAACTCGTGTTAAAAGCAACCGGCCCTGTACTTGTTGACTTCTGGGCGGCATGGTGTGGTCCTTGTAAAATGATTGCCCCTATTCTAGACGAAATCGCCGAAGAATATGCAGGGAAAATTACCATCACTAAACTGAATATTGATGATAACCCGCAGACCGCGCCTCAATACGGCATTCGTGGCATTCCCACGCTGCTGCTGTTTAAAGATGGCAGCGTGAAAGCGACCCAGGTTGGTGCAGTGTCTAAGACACAACTGAAAACGTTCATCGATAATAATATCTGATTGTTCATTTTAGTGCATATTATTAAGACGTCCGGGGGCGTGAACAAATTATCAGTGTTCACCCGCTGGACGTCTCGTCTGAAGCATGTTAAGTTAGCGCCAGCTAATCAGGTATTGTTTAAATTCTGCTGACAGCATAACATACTGACTACTCTGTAGTGTCTGAAAGTCTGTTATCTCCGGATACATCTTGGTATCCGATATACCGGTCACATTATCCGGTTATCCCTCGGAGATAAATCTAATTTGCGGGAATGTCACCCAATTTGTTCTCTCAAAATAGGATGTGTATCACATCTTGCCTTACGCCCGGTGTGCACAGTCAGTCTTGCAGGCGATTACGCGGAAATACACACAACAGTCGTATTAACCGTGAACATCGGTTCTGTAACAAATTAACCTGGTAACGCAGACGTTACCTTATTATTCACGTTCATAATCCGAGATACACCCCGAGTCAAAGAACCCACCATTATGAATCTTACCGAATTAAAGAATACGCCGGTATCAGACCTGATTACCCTTGGCGAAAACATGGGGCTTGAGAATCAGGCCCGTATGAGAAAACAGGACATCATCTTCTCTATCCTCAAGCAACATGCGAAGAGCGGAGAGGATATTTTCGGTGATGGCGTGCTGGAGATATTGCAGGATGGATTCGGATTCCTCCGCTCCGGTGACAGTTCATACCTCGCAGGTCCTGATGATATCTATGTTTCTCCAAGCCAAATCCGTCGTTTTAACCTCCGCACCGGTGATACCATTTCAGGTAAAATCCGTCCGCCGAAAGAAGGTGAACGTTACTTTGCGTTATTAAAAGTTAATGAAGTTAACTTTGATAAACCTGAAAATGCCCGTAACAAAATCCTGTTTGAAAACTTAACCCCGCTGCACGCAAACCGACGTCTGCGTATGGAACGCGGTAATGGTTCAACAGAAGATTTAACCGCCCGTGTTCTGGATCTGGCAGCGCCTATCGGCCGTGGCCAGCGTGGTCTTATCGTGGCACCGCCGAAAGCCGGTAAAACCATGTTGCTGCAAAATATTGCGGCAAATATCGCGCACAACTATCCTGATTGCGTTCTGATGGTACTGCTGATTGATGAGCGTCCGGAAGAAGTGACCGAGATGCAGCGTCTGGTAAAAGGCGAAGTAATTGCCTCTACGTTTGATGAGCCTGCGGCCCGTCACGTTCAGGTTGCTGAAATGGTTATCGAGAAAGCGAAACGTCTGGTTGAGCATAAAAAAAGACGTTATTATCCTGCTCGACTCCATTACGCGTCTGGCCCGTGCGTACAACACCGTTGTACCGTCATCCGGTAAAGTATTAACCGGTGGTGTGGATGCGAATGCCTTACATCGTCCTAAGCGTTTCTTTGGTGCGGCACGTAATGTGGAAGAGGGCGGAAGCCTGACCATCATCGCGACTGCACTGGTAGATACCGGATCGAAGATGGATGAAGTCATTTACGAAGAATTTAAAGGAACAGGTAATATGGAATTACACCTGTCCCGTAAAATTGCTGAAAAACGTGTTTTCCCTGCGATTGATTACAACCGCTCCGGTACACGTAAAGAAGAGCTGCTGACGACTCAGGATGAATTACAGAAAATGTGGATCCTGCGCAAAATTATCCATCCGATGGGTGAGATTGATGCAATGGAATTCCTGATCAATAAGCTGGCGATGACGAAGACGAACGAAGATTTCTTCGACTTTATGAAACGCTCGTAGCTTTTCGACGACACTTTATAACTAACGCCGCATGCAATGTGGCGTTTTTTTTTTACCGGTTATGTTTGAAACCCTTGCCTGATAGGGCGTGGTATGTTTCTTGCATGTATTATTTTGCCTGAAAATGGCAAGTTCTGCGCGGTGCTGTCAGCCGGCAGGGATAATAAAAAATAGCTGAAAAGGGTTGTTGTGAATCTCACTATGTTAACTGAACTCCTAATCATATTTGTATTCGCTACAGTAACGGTCTTTGTTGCCCGTAAAGCCGGTGTTGCTATCGGTTTGGTGGATAAACCCAATTACCGCAAAAAACATCAGGGGCTGGTTCCGCTGGTCGGCGGGATTTCTATCTTTATCAGTGTCTGTTTTGCGTTCCTCATCAGTGATGAGTTTATTGCACATAAATTTATTTACCTCGGTTGTGCGGCGCTGCTTGTTTTTGTGGGTGCGCTGGATGACCGGTTTGATATCAGTGTGAAACTGCGGGCCGGTATTCAGGCTGCAGTTGCTATCGTGATGATGGTGTTTGCCAACCTGAAGCTCGACAGCCTGGGTTATGCATTCGGTGGATGGGAGCTGACCCTCGGTCCGTTCAGTTATGTGCTGACACTGTTCGCGGTATGGGGCGCGGTAAATGCGTTCAATATGGTGGATGGTATTGACGGGCTGCTCGGCGGGCTTTCCTGTGTCTCTTTCGGCGCACTGGGCATTTTGTTTGCGCTGAGCGGTAACAGTGGTCTGGCGTTTTGGTGCTTTACCTTTATTGTCGCGATCCTGCCATATATCTGCTTTAACTTAGGGCTGTTCGGTCGTCGTTTTAAAGTCTTTATGGGGGATGCGGGCAGTACATTGATCGGCTTTACGATTATCTGGTTACTGACATCCGCATCACAGGGCGCGGAGCCGCATGCGATTAATGCGGTTACGGCACTGTGGATTATTGCTATTCCGCTGATGGACATGGTGGCAATCATGTACCGCCGTCTGCGCAAAGGAATGAGTCCGTTCTCACCGGATCGCCAGCATATTCATCATCTGATCATGCGTTCCGGGTTTACGTCCCGCGAATCTTTTGTGGTAATAACCCTGGCGGCAGCAGTATTAGCCGCAATTGGTATTGCCGGACAGGTGCTCAGCTTTGTCCCTGAATGGGTGATGTTGGCACTGTTCTTGCTTGCTTTTATTATGTATGGCTACTGCATTAAACGCGCCTGGAAAGTCGCCCGTTTTATCAAACGCCACAGACGCCGTATGCGTCGCAAATCGGCCACACACTAAATTTTTAACCACAGAGGCTCGTGTTGATATGCGTTCAGAAAATAATCCGGACCCGCAACAAACGCAGTATGACCAGGAATTAGATATCCGCGCGCTGTTTGTTTCATTGTGGCGCGGCAAGGTATGGATAGTCGGTATTGCCGTTGTGTTTGCGCTGGTATCTCTGGGTGCCAGTTACTTTATGCAGCAAAAATGGAACTCGACGGCGATCACTGATTATCCGACAGTTAATAATTTAGGCGGATATTATTCGCAGCAGCAATTTATGCGCAATCTGGATAACCATCTGAATGCGGCTCAGGAATCGGCAGCATTACTGCCTATCCCGAATGAAGCTTACCAGGAATTTATTACTCAGGCGGCCTCTTATGATACCCGCCGTGATTTCTGGTTACAGACGGATTATTACAAATCCCGCATGGAAAATGATGCCAAAGCCGATGCCGCACTACTGGATGAGATGATTAATAACATCACGCTAATCCCGCGTGATGATACTAAAAAACTGGTTAATGACACGCTGACATTAACCGCGGAATCTGCGGAAGAGTCAGCCACATTGCTGCGCCAGTATATTGATTTTGCCAGCAACCGTGCAGCTCTGAACCTGAATGATGAACTGAAAGGCGCGTGGGCAACCCGCACTCAGTCACTGAAAGCACTGGTGAAGCGTCAGAAAATGGTGGCGGAATCACTTTATCAGCGTGAAACCGGTCTGCTGAAAAATGCACTTATGACTGCACAAAAACAGGGTATCAGCCGCAGCCAGACAGATGTTCCTGTTAATGAACTGCCGAAATCACAGCTCTTTTTATTAGGCACACCAATGTTGCAGGCACGCCTGGAAACGCTGGAAGCCGCCGGGCCTGATTTTGATAAAGACTATGAGCAAAATATCGCCATGTTAGCGACACTGAATGTCGGTCCGACACTGGATGACAATTTCCGTGCATATCGCTACCTGCGTACACCGGATGAGCCAATCAAGCGTGACAGTCCGCGCCGTGCGTTTATGATGATTATGTGGGGCTTTATCGGTGCGCTGGCGGGAGCCGGTGTGGCATTAGCCCGTCGTCGTCCGTAGTTGTGATAGTTGCAGAAGAAATAACCGGCCGGAAACCTGTGTTCCGGCCAGTTTTAAGGCGGGAAACCGCCACCGGCTTAATGCCGGATATCATATAAAATAAAAGAGAATCTCAGTGAAAGTATTGACTGTATTTGGTACCCGCCCTGAAGCCATCAAAATGGCTCCGCTGGTACATGCGCTGGCCGCAGATAACGCTTTTGAAGCAAAAGTCTGTGTCACCGCGCAACATCGTGAAATGCTGGATCAGGTCTTACACCTTTTTGAGATCACACCTGATTATGATCTCAATATTATGCGCCCGGGGCAGGATTTAACCGATATCACCTGTCATATTCTTGAAGGGCTGAAACCGGTTTTTGCCGATTTTAAACCTGATGTCGTTCTGGTGCACGGCGACACAGCAACAACTATGGCGACCAGCCTGGCGGCGTTCTATCACCGCATCCCGGTCGGACACGTAGAAGCCGGTCTGCGTACCGGAAATCTCTACTCGCCATGGCCGGAAGAGGCCAACCGGAAAATAGCCGGACATCTGGCGATGTATCATTTTGCGCCCACTGAAAACTCGCGTGAAAACTTACTGCGTGAGGGGATAAACGGCAGTCATATTTTTGTCACCGGTAACTCGGTGATTGATGCGCTGTTATCTGTCCGTGACCGTATCATGCAGGATAAAAATTTGCTGGATCAACTGGATGCGAAGTATCCGTTTATCGACAGCAGCAAAAAAATGATCCTTGTGACCGGTCACCGCCGTGAAAGTTTTGGTGATGGTTTTGAGCGGATTTGTCATGCGCTGGCTGAAATCGCCACCGCACATCCTGAAGTCCAGATTGTGTACCCGGTCCACCTCAATCCGAATGTGAGTGAGCCGGTAAAACGTATTCTGCATGACATCAGCAATATTGTTTTAATCAGCCCACAGGATTACCTTCCTTTTGTGTATCTTATGAACCATGCTTATATGATCCTGACCGACTCCGGTGGTATCCAGGAAGAAGCACCATCATTAGGTAAACCAGTTCTGGTGATGCGTGACACCACCGAGCGTCCGGAAGCAATTGACGCGGGTACTGTTCGTTTAGTCGGCACAAAAACCGACACTATCGTTCGTGAAGTAACACGATTGCTGACCGATCCGGCGGCTTATCATGAGATGAGCCGTTCACATAACCCGTACGGGGACGGAAAAGCGTGCCAGCGTATTCTTGAAGCATTGAAAAACAATCAGGTGACATTATGAGTTTTGAAACTATTTCTGTTGTCGGTCTGGGTTACATCGGTTTGCCAACAGCGGCAGCATTTGCTTCCCGTCAGAAAAAAGTGTTGGTGTGGATGTGAACCAGCATGCGGTTGATACCATTAATCGTGGTGAAATTCATATCGTGGAGCCGGATTTAGGCGCAGTCGTGAAAACGGCCGTTGAAGGCGGTTTCCTGAAGGCCTTTACCAAACCACAGCCTGCGGATGCGTTCCTGATTGCAGTTCCGACCCCGTTTAAAGGGGATCATGAGCCTGATCTGATCTTTGTTCAGTCAGCGGCAGAATCTATTGCGCCGGTACTGAAAAAAGGGGATTTGGTGATTCTGGAATCCACCTCTCCGGTCGGTGCGACTGAGCAGATGGCAGAATGGCTGGCGGCAGCCCGCCCGGATCTGACTTTCCCTCAGCAGGCCGGTGAAGATGCAGATATTGATATCGCCTATTGCCCTGAGCGTGTACTGCCGGGTCAGGTAATGGTTGAACTGATTAAAAATGACCGCGTTGTCGGCGGCATGACAGCAAAATCCTCAAAACGCGCCAGCGAACTGTATTACATCTTCCTGGAAGGGGAGTGTGTAATCACTAACGCGCGTACGGCTGAAATGTGCAAACTGACTGAAAACAGCTTCCGCGATGTCAATATTGCATTTGCCAATGAATTATCACTGATTTGTGCCGACCAGGGCATCAACGTCTGGGAGCTGATCAGTCTGGCAAACCGCCATCCGCGCGTGAATATCTTACAGCCGGGTCCGGGTGTGGGCGGACACTGTATCGCAGTTGACCCGTGGTTTATCGTGGCGCAGAACCCGAAACAGGCGCGTCTGATCCATACCGCGCGTCTGGTTAACGACGGCAAACCGCTGTGGGTTATCGACCAGGTGAAAGCCGCTGTTGCTGATTGCCTGACAGAAACCGGCAAACGTGCAAGTGAAGTGACCATTGCCTGCTTTGGTCTGGCATTTAAACCAAACATTGATGATTTACGTGAAAGCCCGGCTGTTCATGTCACTAAAATGGTGGCTGAGTGGCATGCAGGGAAAACCCTGGCGGTTGAACCGAATGTTCACGAACTGCCGAATAAGCTGAAAGGGCTGGCGGAGCTGACATCAATCGATAAAGCGATTGCTGACGCGGATATTATTTTGCTGCTCGTTGATCACACACCGTTTAAAAATATTCCGGGCAGCCAGATCCCGCAGAAATGGATCATCGACACCAAAGGAGTATGGCGTTGAAACGAATTTTAGTGACAGGCGGAGCCGGTTTTATCGGCTCTGCTGTTGTTCGTCATATTATCGGTGATACAGCTGACAGTGTTGTTGTGGTTGATAAACTGACCTACGCCGGGAACCTTGAGTCCCTGGCGCCGGTCGCTGATGATGCACGCTATGCCTTTGAACAGGTTGATATTTGTGATCGCGCGGCACTTGACCGTGTGTTTGCTCAGTATCAGCCTGATGCGGTGATGCATCTGGCAGCCGAAAGTCATGTTGACCGCTCCATTGATGGTCCGGCTGATTTTATCGAAACTAACATTGTGGGCACTTACACACTGTTGGAGGCCGTCCGTCATTACTGGCAGGCGCTGGATGCAGAGAAAAAATCCGCTTTCCGTTTTCATCATATCTCCACTGATGAAGTGTATGGCGACCTGGAAGGGCCGGACGGCTTTTTCACGGAAACCACACCGTATGCACCGAGCAGCCCGTATTCCGCATCCAAAGCGTCCAGTGACCATCTGGTACGCGCCTGGCTGCGGACTTACGGCTTGCCGACCATTATTACCAACTGCTCAAATAATTACGGACCGTATCACTTTCCGGAAAAACTGATCCCGCTGGTGATCCTCAATGCGATTTCCGGTAAACCGCTGCCGGTTTACGGCAAAGGCGAACAGATCCGCGACTGGCTGTTTGTGGATGACCATGCGCGCGCACTCTATACGGTTGTTACACAGGCAAAAGTTGGCGAAACCTACAATATCGGCGGTCATAATGAGCGCAAGAATATTCAGGTTGTCGAAACCATCTGTTCACTACTGGAAGAGCTGTATCCTCAAAAGCCTGCCGGTGTTGCTCAGTACCGCGATTTAATCACTTATGTGACTGATCGCCCGGGCCATGACCTGCGCTACGCGATTGATGCCGATAAAATTGAGCATGACCTTGGCTGGCGTCCGCAGGAAACCTTTGAGTCCGGGATCCGCAAAACCGTGGAATGGTATCTGAATAATGAAACCTGGTGGCGCCGGGTGCAGGACGGCTCTTATGCCGGACAGCGCCTCGGGCTGGAAAGTGATAAGTAAGAGGCTGATATGAAAGGTATTATTCTGGCTGGTGGTTCCGGTACCCGGTTGCATCCTATCACCCGTGGTGTGTCGAAACAGCTGCTGCCGATTTACGACAAGCCGATGATTTATTATCCGCTGTCCGTTCTGATGCTCGCGGGGATCCGCGAAGTGCTGATTATTTCAACACCGGAAGATTTGCCGTCGTTCCGCCGTCTGCTGGGTAATGGTGATCAGTTCGGGATCTCGCTCAGCTACGCGGAACAGCCATCTCCGGATGGCCTGGCGCAGGCGTTTATCATTGGTGAAGAGTTTATCGGTGATGACACATGCAGCCTGGTGCTGGGTGATAACATCTTCTTTGGTCACGCGTTCAGTCCGAAACTGAAAACTGTTGCTGCCCGCACACAGGGCGCGACTGTCTTTGGCTATCAGGTTATGGATCCGGAACGTTTTGGTGTGGTGGAGTTTGATGATGAATTCCGCGCGCTCTCTATTGAAGAGAAACCGGCACAGCCAAAATCCAACTGGGCAGTAACCGGACTTTATTTCTATGATAATCAGGTGGTTGATATCGCGAAACAGGTGAAACCCTCGGAGCGCGGCGAACTGGAAATCACCAGTATCAACCAGATGTATCTGGAGCGCGGTGAACTGAATGTCGAGCTGCTGGGACGCGGGTTTGCGTGGCTGGATACCGGCACACACGACAGCCTGATCGAGGCCAGCACCTTTGTACAGACAGTCGAGAAGCGCCAGGGCTTTAAAATTGCCTGCCTGGAAGAGATTGCATGGCGCAACGGCTGGCTGAGTGATGAACAGGTGGCTGAGTCCGCCCGTCAGCTGGCGAAAACCGGTTATGGTCAGTATCTGAAGAATTTACTCCATGTCCGTCCGCGCCAGTATTGAGTTACTCGCATGGGAAAGTGACTTTTTTGCCCTGAAAACGGCAAAACTGGCGCTTTCCCCGGATGCTGCTCCCCTGACAGTCGCAGATTTCGCGCCGTATGATCTGGTGCAGGCAAAAATTACCACCGGCGACCTGAATGCGCTGGATGGTTTATCCGCACTGGGGTTTTCCTTAGCAGAAAGTGAAGTGGATTTTGCGCTGAACGTGAAGGCTGGCACAGAAAATGCAGTGTCTTACGGACCGCTGTGTTATGCCGTCAGTGATGATATCACGGTCATAAAAGCAGCGGCGGCACAGGTATTTGCACAGAGCCGCTTTCGTGCCCCCTGGTATCAGCCGGACGACAGCGCCCGGTTCTATGCGACCTGGGCGGAAAAAGCGGTACTGGGTACGTTTGATAAAGATTGCCTGCTGGTTCGTAATGAAAAGAATGAAACAGCCGGATTTGTCACACTGCGCAAACCGGACGAACAGAGCGCCCGCATAGGTCTGCTGGCGGTACTGCCGGGCAATCAGGGTCAGGGAATTGGCCTGAAATTAATGTCGGCGGCGCAACAGTGGTGTGCTGAACATCACTGCCGTGTATTACGGGTTGCAACACAGCTCAGTAATCTTGCGGCAATGCGCCTTTATACAAAAAGCGGCGGTACGATTGACAGTACAGCCTATTGGTTATACCGAGGATGCAATGATTCCATTTAATAAACCACCTGTAGTCGGCACTGAAGTTGGGTATATGCAGCAGGCCATGACCAGCGGCAAGTTGTGTGGTGACGGACAGTTCACCAAAAAATGTGAAGAATGGATGGAAAAACGGTTTGGCAGCGCTAAAGTCCTGCTGACACCATCCTGTACTGCATCATTGGAAATGGCAGCTATTCTGCTGGATATTCAGCCGGGTGATGAAATCATCATGCCGAGCTACACCTTTGTATCAACCTCGAACGCCTTTGTACTGCGTGGCGCGACAGTGGTATTTGTGGATATCCGCCCGGATACCATGAATATTGATGAAACCAAAATCGAAGCAGCAATCACAGATAAAACCAAAGCGATTGTGCCGGTACATTATGCGGGCGTGGCCTGTGAAATGGACACCATCATGGCACTGGCGAAGAAATATAACCTGTATGTGGTGGAAGATGCCGCACAGGGCGTGATGTCGACTTATAAAGGCCGTGCGCTGGGGTCAATTGGTCATATCGGCTGTTACAGCTTCCATGAAACCAAAAACTATTCTTCCGGTGGTGAAGGCGGAGCAACGCTGATTAATGACCCTGCGATGATCCCGCGTGCAGAAATTATCCGTGAGAAAGGCACCAACCGCAGCCAGTTCTTCCGTGGTCAGGTGGATAAATACACCTGGCGTGATATCGGCTCCAGCTATCTGATGTCTGACTTACAGGCCGCTTATCTGTGGGCGCAACTGGAAGAAGCGGAAAAAATTAATGAGCGCCGCCTGGCATTCTGGCAGATTTACTACGATGCCCTGACACCGCTGGCGGAAGATGGATTACTGGCACTGCCGGTAGTACCTGAAGGCATGGAGCAGAATGCACACATGTTCTACATCAAGCTGAAAGATGTGGAAGAGCGCACTGCATTTAATGAATTTATGAAGTCCCATGATGTATTGACGGTATTCCATTATGTGCCGCTGCACAGCTGTCCGGCAGGGGTGGAATTCGGGCGTTTCCATGGTGAGGATATCTTTACCTCCCGTGAAAGTGATCGCCTGGTGCGCCTGCCGATGTTCTACAACATGAAAGAAGACGAGCAGCAAACTGTGATCCGTCTGATTAAGGATTTCTTCGCGTAATATGTCTTTAGCCAGAGCATCAATCTGGACGGCCGGCTCCACCCTGATCAAAATCGGGGCGGGGCTGTTAGTCGTCAAACTGCTGGCACTGGCCTACGGCCCGTCCGGTATCGGGCAGGCGGGGAACTTCCGCCAGTTGGTTACGGTTCTCGGCGTGCTGTCCGGTGCCGGTATTTTTAACGGTGTCACAAAATATATTGCCGAGCACCATGAGGACGCTGATAAGCGCCGGGCAATACTAGGCACGTCATCGACTATTATTCTGCTTTTTTCGACCCTGCTGGCGATTATTTTCCTGCTGTTCAGCGCGCAAATCAGTGTGCTGCTGTTCGGACACGATTCATATCGTGAAGTTATCGTTGCGGTGGCTTTTATTCAGATGGGAATTGGTTACGCTAACTATTTCCTTGCTATTTTAAAAGGTTACCGTGATGCCAGCGGCAATGCTCTTGCGATTGTGGCAGGCAGCCTGATTGGTGTGGCGGCGTATTATCTGTGCCTGCGGCTGTGGGGTTACGGCGGCGCACTGGCGGGGCTTGCACTGGTGCCTGCGCTGATTATTTTTCCGGCGCTGATTATTATGCTGCGCCGTAAACGCTTCCCGCTGTCAGATTTGAAACCGGCCTGGGATCGCGCAATTGCCTCACATCTGGGAAAATTTACCCTGATGGCGCTGATGACGGCGGTAACACTGCCGGTCGCTTATATCCTGATGCGAAACCTGCTGGCGGACCGCTACAGCTGGGATGCGGTAGGGATGTGGGTTGGCGTCACCAGTATTTCAGATGCGTATTTACAGTTTATTACGGCATCATTTTCTGTCTACCTGCTGCCGACACTGGCGCGTTTACAGGAAAAAACAGCGATCCGCCGCGAAATTATAAAATCACTGAAATTTGTATTACCTGCTGTGGCAGTCGCGAGTTTTATGGTCTGGCTGCTGCGGGATTTTGCTATCTGGCTGCTGTTTTCTGACCAGTTTACCGGAATGCGGGAACTGTTCGCATGGCAGCTTGCCGGCGATGTACTGAAAGTGGGTGCGTATGTGTTCGGATATCTGGTCATTGCCAAAGCCGCACTGCGGTTTTATATCCTCACTGAGGTGACGCAGTTTGCGTTACTGACGCTGTCCGCATACTGGCTTATCCCTGCACATGGCGCTGTCGGCGCGGCGCAGGCGTATATGGTGACTTATATTATCTACTTCCTTTTGTGTTGTAGCGTATTTCTGATCTATTGCAGGCGAGCATGATAACTTTAATTCACGTTTTAGGATCTGATATCCCGCACCATAACCAAACCGTGCTGCGCTTCTTCAATGATGTGCTGGCACCTGCACTGCCGCGTGATGAAATGCCTGAATTTATGGTCGTTTCCACCGCCGGACAGCTTCTGGCGCAATATCCCAACCTGGAACTGGATATCTATCCGGATAAAAAAAGCCTGGCAAATGCAGTCACCGTAAAAGCAAAACGTGACCGGCAGTGCCGCTTTTTCTTTCATGGTCAGTTTAATGCCCTGATCTGGCTGGGATTACTGTTCGGAAAAATTAAACGCCATCAGTTTTTCTGGCACATCTGGGGGGCAGATTTATATGAAGATTCCCGCCAGCTTAAATTCAGACTGTTTTATCATCTGCGCCGCCTGGCTCAAAAGCGTGTCGGGCATGTCTTCGGGACCTGCGGGGATTTAAATTACTTTGAACAGTTCCGCCCGCAGGTGCCGGGAGATTTACTCTATTTCCCGACCCGCATGGACCCGTCTCTGACTGTGTTAACACCACCGGAGCCACGTAGTGATGATAATGTCATGATCCTGCTGGGTAACTCGGGTGATCGCTCAAATCGTCATACAGAGGCGCTGACACGCATTCATGCGCAGTTTGGTGATAAGGTAAAGATTATTATTCCGATGGGATACCCGGAAAATAACAGTGCTTATATTGCCGAAGTTGAAGAGTTTGCAGAGAAACTGTTTTCTTCACAACAAGTTGACATTCTGAAAGATAAAATAGACTTTGATGTTTATCTCAATCAACTGAGACAGTGCGACCTCGGCTATTTTATCTTTAACCGCCAGCAGGGTATCGGCACACTTTGTCTGCTGATCCAGTTTGGTATTCCGTTTGTTATCAGCCGCCAGAACCCGTTCTGGCAGGATATGACAGAGCAACAGGTACCGGTTCTGTTTTACGGGGATGACCTGACTCCGGCTGTTGTTGCACAGGCGCGTGAGCAACTGTTTGCGCTCGACCGTGAGAAAATTGCCTTTTTCAGCCCGAACTTTGTTCAGGGCTGGGAGCGTGCGCTGACCCTTTCGCAGGAGAAAAAGGCATGAGCCAGTTTGATTTTATCGGGCTGTTTACCGTCTGGTTTATCTCACTGACGTTCATCCTGCTGCTGACTTACCGGGAGTTCCGGCGGGTTCGTTTCAATTTTAATATCTTCTTTTCCCTGCTTTATCTGCTGACATTCTATTTTGGCTTCCCGTTTACGTTTACGCTGGTTTTTCAGTTTGATGTGCAGGTGGTGCCGGCTTCCTCGTTGCTGCAGGCGTTGCTGGCATCCACCAGTTTCTATGCTATTTATTATGTGGCATATAAAACCCGGCTGCGCAAAACAGAATCAGCGGGCAGCCGTCCGTTATTCAGCATGAATAAAACAGAAACAAACCTGACCTGGATGTTGCTGGCAGCGATTGCCATCGGTACCGCCGGGATTTTCTTTATGGAAAACGGGTTGTTGTTGTTCAAGCTGAAAACCTACAGCCAGATTTTCTCAAGCCAGGTCACCGGCGTGGCATTAAAGCGCTTTTTCTATTTCTTCATCCCCGCCATGCTGGTGGTGTTCTTCCTGAAACCGACCTTTAACCGCTGGATTGGCTTCCTGATAGCGACAGTGGCATTCGGGATTATGACTTACGTGATTGTCGGCGGAACCCGCGCCAATATCATTATTGCGTTTGCACTTTTCCTGTTTATCGGGATTGTCCGCGGCTGGATCTCATTGTGGATGCTGGTCAGCGCCGGTGTGTTCGGTGTGGTGGGTATGTTCTGGCTGGCGCTCAAACGCTACAGTCTGGATGTCAGCGGCGCAGAAGCCTTTTATACCTTCCTCTATCTGACCCGTGATACTTTTTCGCCGTGGGAAAACCTCGGCTTGCTGCTGGATAACTACGACAAAATTGAGTTTCAGGGGCTGGCGCCGATTATCCGTGATTTCTATGTCTTTATCCCCGCTTGGCTGTGGCCTGACCGCCCGGATACTGTGTTGAATGCGGCAAACTATTTTACCTGGGAAGTACTGAATAACCATTCCGGGCTGGCGATTTCTCCGACCCTGATAGGCTCTCTGGTGGTTATGGGCGGGTTCTGGTTTGTTCCGCTTGGTGCGGTGGTGGTCGGATTAATTATTAAATGGTTTGACTGGCTCTATGTTCAGGGACAGCGGGAAACGAACCGTTATAAAGCGGCTATCCTGCATGCATTTTGTTTCGGTGCGATATTTAACATGATTGTACTGGCCCGCGAAGGAATGGATTCATTTGTTTCCCGCGTGGTATTTTTCTGTCTTATTTTTGGTTTTTGTCTTGTGGTGGCGAAATTACTGTACTGGCTGTTCGAAGTGGCCGGGGTCATCCGTCATTATGTGATTTCACAGGGCAAACGCACCCGTCTTTCATCGTAAGGAATGAGTATGGAACCGTTATCAGCTGATGCCGGCAGCACGGAACAAATCCCGCAATACAGTATCCGTAATTACCCGATTTGGGGATTCCGCGATCAGGCGCACTTTCTGAATTATTTGTTTGCGGACGGGCAGATCAAACGCGGAACACTGGTGGCAATGAATGCCGAGAAAGTGATGACTGCAGAACAGGACGAGGCACTGAATACACTGCTGAGCAATGCAGAGTATCTGTACGCTGACGGCATCAGTATTGTCCGTGCGATACGCCGTAAATACCCGCAGGCGGTGGTTTCCCGTATTGCCGGTGCTGATTTATGGGAAGCGCTGATAGCGCGTGCCGGGCAGGAAAACACGCCGGTCTTTCTGGTCGGCGGTAAACCGGACGTTCTGGCGGAAACAGAGGCTAAGCTGAAAGCACAGTGGAATGTGAACCTGGCCGGTACTCAGGACGGATATTTTACCCCGGAGCAGCGTGATGCCCTGTTTGAGCGCATCCGTGACAGCGGGGCAAAGATTGTGACTGTCGCCATGGGATCGCCGAAACAGGAAATCTTTATGCGTGATTGCCGTAAGGTTCATCCGGACGCCCTTTATATGGGCGTAGGCGGCACCTACGACGTGTTTACCGGACATGTGAAGCGTGCGCCTAAAGTATGGCAGAATATGGGGCTGGAGTGGCTTTACCGCTTGTTATCGCAGCCAACCCGCTTTCGCCGTCAATTTAAATTGCTGAAGTTTCTTGGTTATTATTACGGAAATAAACTGTAAACAGGGCATTTCAGGGGGCTTTTTACGGAAAAACGCTCTCTTTCTCAGCGAAACGGATAAAGACTGAGCAAACGATACATTTGTGAAAAAAAGCACTGGACAGATTATAGAGAAATCCGTACTATTCTTTCCCGCAACGGCGTAAAGCGCCCGTAGCTCAGCTGGATAGAGCGCTGCCCTCCGGAGGCAGAGGTCTCAGGTTCGAATCCTGTCGGGCGCACCATTAAGTGTGCATAAGTTACGGATTAAGTATTTCGCTGTTGTAAGTAGTTGTAGTTTGTAGTAAAATGTTACGATGTGATGGTGGCTATAGCTCAGTTGGTAGAGCCCTGGATTGTGATTCCAGTCGTCGTGGGTTCGAGTCCCATTAGCCACCCCATTTTACATGTAGCATTGACTGTAGTGATGAACCTGCGAGGATGGCGGAATTGGTAGACGCGCTAGCTTCAGGTGTTAGTGTTCTTACGGACGTGGGGGTTCAAGTCCCCCTCTTCGCACCATCATCATGAAAAGTCAGACTTTCGGCGAGTAGCGCAGCTTGGTAGCGCAACTGGTTTGGGACCAGTGGGTCGTAGGTTCGAATCCTATCTCGCCGACCATATTCAGAGAAAGCCCCGCTTATAGCGGGGCTTTTTCGTTTCTGCCGTTCTGTTATTTTTCATATCATTGCTTTCCACTCATTGTCTCTTTTGTTTAACTAATCCTGCTAATCCTGCTAATCCTGCTAATCCTGCTAATCCTGCTAATCCTGCTAATCCTGCTAATCCTGCTAATCCTGCTAATCCTGCTAATCCTGTGGAAAAGAAAGGGTTGGTGAATATTTTTTGCGTAAGTAATGGTTTGTATATTTATATTAAAAATCAACATGTTATGTGGTTTGTAGGTTTTTGGCGACAATAGGCATAATGCATGTCGTGAATATGAGACATTTAATCTATTGATTTATAATTAAAATAATATTGATATCAAAAAGCGTCTCAAAAAAGAGACAGTGGGGACGAGTTTACACCGGTGGTTTAGCTCAGGAGAGCGGGGCAGAAAAAATAAACCCACGGGATCCGTGGGAAAATAAGGAGGCGTAATAGTTGGCACGGGTTGTGCATTACTCTGAGTGTAGATGCTCATCTCATTCCTTATGATTGCGAAAGCTTCATAAACCCGGAGATGATGCAGAGCTAGATTCGGTGCCTATTGTCCGGGTTATCGATGTAAAAGATCCCAAAATCTTTACATCAACAACAGGACGTAACGTTGAGTGAGGCACCACCCGTCTGTAGACCTGATTGTATTTTTATACACCTATCGTTTCACGATAGGTGTTTTTTTATGTCTTATTTTTGCCATCAATATATGAAGCCGTCAATCTCTTTTAATGATGTATCAGCATAAAGTTAACTGTTCTCATCCGGCAGTGTCAGTGTGTCCAGCAGTGCATTACGGCGGATCATTGCTGACTCTTCATATTTCTTTTGTTTATCCAGTACATCGGCAAGCCAGGCTGCATCATGTGTATCCCTGCGGGTATTCAGGGCAGATTTGAAATATTGCTCCGCATCTTCCCACCGGCCTTCCTGCATTGCCAGCTGTCCTAATGTGCTGTTGAGTAACGGCTGCTTACTGTCATCTTTTTGTAGCTGGTTCAGTATTTTGCGGATAGCTTTCGGGTTTTCTGTCCGGATGCGCGGCAGCAGTATCAGCAGGCGATCATCTTTCTGTCGTTTCAGCCCGTCAAGTACCACCGCTTCTGCATCACTCATATCATCACCGGCAATAAAGTGCTGTGCAGCGGCTACCGCCAGATCCGGATTATGACGCAGATGGCGGCTCAGATTTTTCCACCAGTGGCGCAGTGCATCACTGCCATCCTGATCGGCAACCTGCTGCATCATACCGAGCCAGGCACGGGTTTCTGTCTGCTCAACCTGCTCATCAGTAAACTCACCGGATTTTTTCATGGCCGGCAGCATGGCAATCAGGGATTTCCAGGCGCCGGAGCGCGCATAAACCTGCTCTGCCAGGCGCAGTACTTCCGGATGGCGCGGGGCAATATCCAGCAGGTTATCAATTGCGGTGCGTGCTGCCGGAATTTCATTGCGGGTCAGCAGAATACGGGCGCGGGTGATATCTACGGGTAACTGGTGATTTCCGGCCAATTCGGCTGCCCGCTCAAGATACTGATTAGCTCGGATATTATCATTGCGCTGTTGTGCGGCTTCTGCGGCGAGTAAATAGTTGACCAGCGGTTGTTCGGCATTATCGGCGCTGCGGCTGAGTAATTTTTCCACCTGACGAAAATCGCCTTCTGCCAGTTTAAGCAGCGCCTCATTGGTCAGGGTGCGGGCGCGGTTGCGCTTATGTCCGCCAAACCAGCCCAGAGTCCGGGAACCACTGGTTCTCAGACGACGCCAGCACCAGCCGAGTAATATCAGTGCGGCCTGTAATCCGAGAAAGCAGATAACGAGCCCGGTGACACTGGTTTCAATGTCATAATCATCAGTCTGGATCAGCACATAGCCCTGATGTCCGGCAACCAGCGGTCCGATAATGATCCCGGCGATCAGGACAAGGAACAGAATAAAGAGTTTAAACATTCGTTATCCCTCCTGTTTCGGTGCGGCTTCCGGCTCAGCAGGTGCCGGCTCTGCGGGGGCTGCCTGTGGTTCGGCAACCGGTGGTGCAGGTGGCGCTTCATCATTGAGCAAACGGCGGATACGGGTCTGTACCAGTTTATCCAGCAATGGCTGACTGGTCAGACTGTCCGGTATGCTCATGGCAATAGGTTGTGCTGCTAATTCATCAATTTCCTTCAGGAATGCGGTGTTTTCAGGGTCATTATCCGCAAAATATGCCCGAACCCAGGTGGAGACTGAATCCAGAGCCTGTTTGTAGCTCTCTTCCTGGTGACGGGGTACGGCCTGAGCGGCAATCAGCAACTGGGCGCGGATATTTTCACGGACATAAATATCCTGATTCGGTGCCAGCAGAGGTGCGGCACTGCTGTCACGGCGGCGGACAGTAATAAAGTCACTCATAAAGCCCTGCCAGCTTTTGGTCAGGTTTGTCCGCCAGTCTGCAACGGATGATGTCAGACCTTCGCTGTCGCTGCTGTCCATCGGCGCACCGTCACGGCTGCCGTCATCAATACGCAGATTATCAACCTGGTTTGCCAGTTGATTGAGGCGCAAAATAGTGCCGTCAAAATCGATCTGGCTGACGGCTGAGAGTGCAGTAATATCATTGCGCAGTGCTGTCCGGACATCCAGCAGACCGGGATCGTTCATTTCTGCCAGGCTGGCATCGGCATTTTTCAGTAATACCATGGCGGTGATTACATCCTGCTCATTCCATAGCTTGCGTTCTGCCATTTTGACCAGAAAATCCGCCTGTGCTATCAGCCAGCTTTTTACATCTGCACTGGACAAGGCGCTGACACGGCTGCGCAGTAAATCCAGCTCATGTTTCAGTGCGGCGTCCTGTTGCTGATACTGTGCGCTGAGTGCTGATTGCTGTGAAATAAATTCCTGCATTTGTTTATGGTTTTGCACTTGTTCCTGCTGCAACTGCGCCATCTGTGATTTCAGCTGTGCATTTTCAGCTTCCAGTCGTTGTGACAGCGTTTGTGTATTGGCTTGCGAGGCATACCATACACCGCCGCCGATCAGTAAAATAACGGCGAGTGCAACGGCACTGCGCAGAAAACCGGGCTGTGGTTTTTTTTCTGCGGCCGGGGGTTCGGACGGGGTGTGCCCGCGCTTTGGTGCTTCCGGCTGTGCGGTCGTGCTGTTTTCAACTGACGCCGCTTTTTCAGTGACGTTTTTTCCGGCGGATTTTTTTCCGGCAGCGGTTTGTTTATCCGCCTGCACCGCTGATACGGTATCCTGTGTGTCAGGTGTATCAGCAGATCCGGTGTTTTTTTCGTGTTCCGTCATAAGTGGCGTCCCGTGTCTGTTCATTGTAGAGCCTGAAGTAAGGCTTCATTGTCTGCGCTGCGGGCAATAATAATATGTTGCCAGCCCAGAGAGTGTGCGGCAGTCGCCAGTCTGTCACTGACAACGACTATCCGGCACTGAAATAACCAACTGATGTGTGCCGGCGGAATAAGTTGCCTGAGCAGTTGCAGCATTTCGCCGCTGGTCACCACCAGGGTATTAACCTGTTGTTTTTGCCACTGCAGGGCGCATTCTCCGCCATTATATTCAACGGGCTCCCGGCGGTAACATTCGCAGTAATTTACGTCAGCACCGCGTTCGCGCAGAGTCTGCGCAAGATGCTCTCTGCCGCCGTTACCACGCAGTAAAAGGATACGGCGCCCGGTCAGTGTCTGTAAATCCGGGCGGGTCAGCAGATGCTCACTGGTTTCACCGCCGGACATAAACGCGGCGGGTAATCCGGTCAGAGTCTGAAAATACCGTGCGGTTGACTGCCCGATACCATAATAGCAAAACTTATCAGACCACAGGTAATTCTGTTGAATAAGCTGTTTATTTGCGTGATAAACCGCATTCTTTGACAGCAGAAAAAGGGCATCTCCGGGAGAAAGTGCCGCCATTTTTGTGGTCAGCAGCGGCAGTTCTCCGCCGGGCTGTATCCGGATAAGCGGGACAGAAACGGCATTCTGCCCGCGCGCGCGCAGCGCGCTGACCAGGGCTTCACCCGCCGGGGAAGGGCGGGTGACCAGGATAGTCATGCAGGTGCATGCCCCTGATAAACCTCAGTCAGGATAGCCCGTGCGCCTTTATCCAGCAGCTCTTCTGCCAGAGACACACCGGCAGCGGCGGCCTCCTGTGGCATACAAAGCCGCTCACCACGGATAACGTCACTGCCGTCCGGTGCGCCGACCAGTGCCCGCAGCCAGATTTTATCACCCTGCCAGACGGCATAACTGCCGATTGGCACCTGACAGCCACCTTCAAGACGGGTATTCATCGCACGTTCTGCGCGGACACAGATATCTGTCGCATCATGATTGAGTGCGCTCAGCAGAGAACGGGTGTGTTCATCATCCAGACGGCACTCAATACCCACCGCACCCTGACCGACTGCCGGAAGTGACTCTTCCGGTGATAATGCGCAGCGGATACGGGTGTCGAGCTGCAGGCGTTTCAGCCCGGCTGCCGCCAGGATAATGGCATCGTATTCCCCGTTATCCAGTTTACTCAGCCGTGTGCCTACGTTACCGCGCAGGTCGCGGATCACCAGATCCGGGCGGCGTTCCCGTAACTGACACTGACGGCGCAGGCTGGAGGTGCCGACAATACTGCCGGGAGGTAGTGCATCAACAGATGCGTACTGATTGGAGACAAATGCGTCGCGCGGATCTTCCCGCTCACAAATAGTGACTAAACCCAGTCCGTCAGGGAAATCCACCGGGACATCTTTCATGGAATGCACGGCAATATCAGCCCGGTTTTCCAGTAATGCCATCTCCAGTTCTTTCACAAACAGACCTTTACCGCCCACTTTTGCCAGCGGGGTATCAAGAATAATGTCACCTTTGGTCACCATCGGAACTAATTCGACATGCAGCCCCGGATGGCGCTGTTCCAGTGCCTGTTTAACAAATTCGGCCTGCCAGAGAGCAAGCGGGCTTTGGCGGGTAGCGATGCGCAGCAGTTGATTGGTCATGATAATTGTCTGGGATCCTTGTCTTTTTATCCGGATTTCTGATGTGAAGGGTAACCGGAAAAATAAGAAAAACTGCCCTTGTTTTATCATTTTGCTGATTATTTTTCCAGTTATGTGACGAGATCTGCCCGGCAGATAAGGCCGAAAAATGACGAATATTATTATCCGGTGGCAAGAGTATGTCAGGAGGTGATTAAAATATATTTTAAATAATTAAATTAATTTGTAACCCCGGCAATTAATTAAATCGATTCAATTTAAATAAGTAATTAATTGCATTATCAAAATAAGTAAAATATACATACGCAGATACGTAATGTTACTTTTTTGGTTAAAAAGAATACAGCCCGGTGGTCGTACAAGATTTATGGATTATTTCCTTACACTATTTGTGTGTATCATAATAATATTTATAGAAAATAGAGTATTTACAACTATTTATATCAGGATTGATGACTTTGGGTAATCGTGCCTTTTTTAGTCTCATGCTTTACCCTTTGCCCTGAAGGTGTTAGATTGATCACGTTTCCGGCAATTTAGCATTGATTCCAATTCTTATCATTTTTTAGCTTCATCATTAGTCTGTATTCATTTACACATAAAGCCGGGCATCAGGTCATTTCCAGTTACATGAAATAAAATCAGGCGAACCCTTTGTATCTCTATATTGAAACTCTCAAGCAGCGTTTGGATGCAATAAATCAGCTCAGGTCAGAGCGCGCGACCATCGGGATGAGTCGCGCGTTTAAAGAAGTGTATGGTTTGTTGCCGGTATTGTTGCACCATCACCATCCTGATATGCCGGGCTATGTGCAGGGCAGTGTGCCGCATGGCGTCTGTTTCTGGACATCTGACGATTTTCAGGCTGACTGGATGAGCGACTTTTCCCGTCAACATGGTGAATGCAAGCCATGCAATGCCAACGGCGAACTGCCGATAACCGGCATCTACTCTATGGGCAGCACCTCCTCTGTCGGTCAGAGCCATTCGTCTGATCTGGATATCTGGGTTTGCCATCAGTCCTGGCTTGATAATGATGAAAAACAGAATTTACAGCGCAAATGCACACTGATTGAAGAGTGGGCAGCGGGTAAAGGGATTGATGTTACGTTCTTTCTGATCGATGAAAACCGCTTTCGCCACAATGCCAGCGGCAGCCTGAACGGCGAAGACTGCGGCTCTACCCAGCACATTTTACTGCTTGATGAGTTTTACCGTACTGCTGTGCGGATGGCCGGTAAGCGCCTGCTGTGGACTATGGTGCCGGCAGAAGAAGAGTATCATTACGATGAATATGTGTTGTCACTTTATGCGCAGGGTGTATTAACCCCGAATGAGTGGCTGGACCTGGGCGGATTGGGTGAATTATCAGCAGAAGAGTACTTTGGTGCCAGTCTGTGGCAGTTGTATAAAAGTGTTGATTCGCCGTACAAAGCCGTTATCAAAAGTTTACTGCTGGAAGCGTATTCGTGGGATTATCCGAACGGACAGCTTCTGGCGACAGAGTTTAAACGACATCTTCATGCCGGCGAGATAGTCCATTACGGACTTGATGCCTACTGTATGATGCTTGATCGCATCACGCGTTATCTGAAAGCCATCAATGATGAAACCCGCCTCGATTTAATCCGCCGCTGTTTTTACCTGAAAATCTGTGAAAAACCGCCTGCGGGGGTCAGTGAACGTGCTTCCGGCGGCTGGCGTTGCCAGGTGCTGGCTGAAATGGTTACTGCGTGGGGATGGTCACCGGAACGTCTGGCGGTACTTGATCGCCGTAATGACTGGAAGATCGAGCAGGTGCGCGATGCGCACAATGAGTTGCTCGACACCATGATGCAAAGTTACCGTAACCTGATCCGTTTTGCGCGGCGCAATAATCTGAGTGTCAGCGCCAGCCCGCAGGATATCGGCGTTCTGACCCGTAAACTGTATGCGGCATTTGAAGCGCTGCCGGGGAAAGTGACCCTGGTTAATCCGCAGATTTCGCCGGATCTGTCAGAAGAGAATCTGACCTTTATTTATGTTCCTCACGGACGTGCCAACCGCAGTGGCTGGTATCTGTATAATCAGGCGCCGACCATTCATACCATTATTGGTCATCAGCCGCTTGAATATAACCGTTATCTGAATAAGCTCGTGTCATGGACCTACTTTAACGGGCTGCTGACAGATAAAACCCGTGTGTATATTCATAATGGTGAATCTCACTGTGATGAACAAAAACTGCATGAACTGGTGCATGATGTTTCACAGAATTTCCCTATCAGCCTGCCGGCACCGACCCCGCGTGCGCTTTACAGCCCGTGTGAAATCCGTCATCTGGCGATTATCGTTAATCTGGAGCAGGATCCGACGGATGATTTCGCGCAGCAGGTTGTTCATTTTGATATGAGCAAACCGGATGTATTCAGTTTCGGCGAGGAGCAAAAGTGCCTGGTCGGGAGTATTGATTTGCTTTACCGCAACTCATGGAATGAAGTCCGGACACTGCATTTCAGCGGCGAGCAATCGGTACTGGAAGCAATCAAAACGATTTTGGGTAAGATGCACCAGGATGCCGCACCGCCGTCAGGTGTGGATGTTTTCTGCTACAGCCGCCATCTGCGCGGTCTTATCCGTACCCGTATTCAGCAGCTGGTTTCAGAATGTATCGAGCTGCGCTTAACCACCAACCGCCAGGATCCGGGCCGCTTTAAGGCATTGCGTCTTGCCGGTCAGACATGGGGATTGTTCTTTGAACGCCTGAATGTCTCAGTACAAAAACTGGAAAATGCAGTCGAATTTTACGGGGCTATCTCCAATAACAAACTGCGTGGGTTTCCGGTAAAAATCAGTACGGAAACCGGGCATCTGCCGGATGTGGTGGATGGTTATGCGAGTGAGGGGATTATCCAATTTTTCTTTGAAAACCGTGATGATAACGGCTTTAATATTTACGTGCTGGATGAATCAAACCGCGTGGAGATTTATTCAGGTTGTGAAGGCAGTAAAGATGAGCTCGTCCGGGATGTCAGCCGTTTTTACTCCTCTTCCCACGACCGTTTTACTTACGGCTCCAGTTTTATCAATTTCAATCTGCCGCAGTTTTATCAGATTCTGAAAACCGACGGAAAAACACAGGTGAAACCTTTTCACGGCAATGTGTTTTCACACCTGGCGGCAGAAGAGCGCGGCGATGATACCCTGTATTCAGATTTTCACACTGAAATAGCGCCACTGCAGTATCAGGCCGCCGGGCAGCGTGGCTGATTTTTGTGCAGCGGCACAGGTTTGTACTATCAGCCTGTGCCGTCAGTCTGTAATGTCTGCGGGTGTCAGAAGCTGAATGCTTCACCGCTCTGTTCGCTGACCGCCTCTGACAGCATGGTGAAAAACTCCCCGCCGCTGCGATCACAAATCCATTTATCTGATTTCAGACTAAAGTGATAGCCGCCGTTACGGGCTGCCAGCCAGATCTGATGAAATGCTTCCTGCCGGTTGATAATAATTTTTGAGCCATTTTCAAAGCTCAGAGTCATTACGCCGCCGTTGGTTTCGCAGTCAATATCCGCATCGCCGTCGTAATTATCTAATTTATCTTCAATATCCTGCATCAGAACATCGGCTGTCTGGTGAAATTCTGTATCGTTCATCGTCATTTCCTATTTGCTTTTCGACATCTAACTGCGATTATAGAGGGTATTGACCGATGATTAACAGGCATGACTGTAAATGAAGAAAAAAATGATCTGCGCGGCATCCGCTGTGATGCTGCTGACCTTGTCCGGCTGCGGACTGAAAGGCCCGCTTTACTTCCCGCCGGCAGAGCCTGCCGCGGCGAAGAGTGCGCCTGCGGATAACAACGATGCGCCGCAGGCTGTACAAAAGAATAAAGCGGCTGAAACCGGCAGCACGAAATAACAGTGACCGGACAGCCACCGGATAACGTCCCCGGTTACTGACGCATACACAGGATCTGAACATGCAGTTCACCAAAATGCACGGTCTGGGCAATGATTTTATGGTGGTGGATGCCATCACCCAGAATATCTATTTTTCACCGGAGCTTATCTGCCGTCTGGCAGACCGGCACACCGGCGTTGGTTTTGATCAACTGCTGGTGGTTGAAGCACCTTATGATCCGGAACTGGATTTTCACTACCGCATTTTTAATGCAGACGGCAGTGAAGTTGCCCAGTGTGGTAACGGCGCGCGCTGTTTCGCCCGGTTTGTCCGCCTGAAAGGGCTGACGAACAAACGGGATATCCGGGTCAGCACACAGTCAGGGCGGATGGTGCTCAGTCTTACGGATGATGATAATGTCCGGGTGAATATGGGCGTACCGGAGTTCGATCCTGCACTGGTACCGTTCCGGGCGGTGAAAGAAGAAAAAACCTATATTATCCGCGCAGCAGAGCGCACGGTTTTATGCGGCGTGGTATCCATGGGCAATCCGCACTGTGTTATCCAGGTGGAAAATACAGAGGTAGCAGAAGTGGATGTGATAGGCCCTGTGCTGGAAAGCCATGAGCGTTTTCCGGAGCGGGTGAATATCGGATTTATGCAGATACTCGCGCCTGATCATCTGCGTCTGCGGGTTTATGAGCGCGGTGTGGGCGAAACACAGGCCTGCGGAAGCGGTGCTTGTGCGGCAGTGGCTGTCGGGATCCGTCAGGGATTACTGGCTGACAATGTCCGGGTTGATCTGCCGGGCGGTCGCCTGTTTATCAGTTGGGAAGGCGAGGGAAAACCGTTGTTTATGACCGGTCCCGCCACCCATGTATTTGATGGTGTTATCCATCTTTAAATGTCATAAAGAGGATGAATATCGATGGACAGTCTACAGGATACGGCTGCCACGCAGGCTGAACGTCTGCGTGAACCGGATGATGCCGCCGTTCTCGCTTACCTGAAAGCACACCCGGATTTCTTTATCCGCAACGCCTCACAGATTGCCGAAATGACTATCCCGCATCCGGTAAAAGGGGCGGTTTCTCTGGTTGAATGGCAACTGGGGCGTCAGCGTAACCGGATTGATACCCTGACGGATGACCTGGCTCAGTTGATGATGGCGGCCGGGGAAAATGAACAACTGTTCTCGCGTCTTCTCAAACTTCTGGCTTCTCTTTCTGCTGCCACATCACTTGATGATTTTTCCGACCGTCTGAATATCTGGGCAAAAAGCCTGAAACTCAGTCATGCGCGGATCCGCCTGTTTTCGGATTGCTGGCGCCTGGGTGCGCCATTCCGTAATCAGGAACTGACACTGTCCCGCTCACATTTTGAAACGATGCGACTTTCCCGCTTTGGCGACCGCAACCATTTTCTCGGCCGTCTGACGGCACCGGAAATTCAGTTATTGCTGCCGGACAGTGCTTTTGTCGGCTCCGCAGCAGTATCCCTGCTCGGCGGACAACATGACCTCGGCGTGGTGGTATTCGTCAGCCGTGATAAAGAGCATTACCATAACGGTATGGGAACAGCGATGCTGGATCAGGTTGCGTATTTTCTGCCGCAATTGCTGCAACGCTGGGCAGAACTGGCATGACCGGTACAGCAACAGAACAATTACTCGTACCCGTGGAGCAGTTTTTGCAATATCTGCGGGTTGAGCGCCGGTTAAGTCCGGTGACTATCACAAACTACCGGCGGCAGCTTACGACACTTGCCGGGATGATGATCAGCAGCAAAATCACAGACTGGGCACAGCTTGAACCGGCAACCGTCCGGATGCTGGCGGCAAAAAGCCGCCGTACGGGTTTGCAGCCGGCAAGTCTGGCGCTGCGTCTCTCTTCCCTGCGCTCATTTCTGGACTGGCGGGTCAGCTGCGGTGAGATGTCCGCTAACCCGGCAAAAGCCGTCAGCGCCCCGAAACAGGGGCGTCATCTGCCGAAAAATATGGATGTCGATGACATCACCCGCCTGATGGACATAGAAAGCAATGATCCGCTGACGGTGCGTGACCGCACTATGCTGGAAGTGATGTACGGCGCGGGATTGCGTCTGTCTGAGCTGGTCGGGCTGAATACCGGGGATATTGATTTAACCGGTGGTGAGGTCCGTGTGCTGGGGAAAGGCAGCAAAGAGCGCAAAGTCCCGCTCGGGCGGATGGCGGTCAGTTGCCTGGAGCGCTGGCTGGAACTGCGTGAATTGTATGATCCCGACTCCCCGGCGATATTTATCTCCACCAAAAGCGGCAAACGGATTTCCGGGCGTAATGTGCAGAAACGCTTTGAATACTGGGGTGTGCATCAGGGGCTGAACAGCCACCTGAATCCGCATAAATTACGTCATTCATTTGCGACACACATTCTGGAATCGAGCGGTGATTTACGCGCTGTGCAGGAATTGCTGGGGCATGCGAATCTGTCCACCACACAAATCTATACCCATCTGGACTTTCAGCATCTTGCCAATGTGTATGATGTTGCACATCCGCGCGCCAAACGAGGAAAACCCTGATGCGTTTTTACCGCCCCCTTTTACCTGTCCGCGCCATGACCTTTGATCTTGACGATACGCTGTATGATAATCGTCCGGTGATGGATAAAACGGAAGAGGCAGTAATTGCATTTATCCGTCAGTATGACCCGCGTTTCAGTGAGTTACCTGCGGATTATATTACTGTCTTCCGCAACCGGGTGCGCCGGCAGCATCCGGACATTTATCATGATGTCAGCCGCTGGCGTATGCTCTCCTGGCGCTCCTTTTTTCTGCATTACGGCTATACCACAGCACTGGCACAGACCGGTGCGAATGCTGTTATGGCGCATTTCGCACAGTGGCGCAGCCGTATTGATATACCGCAATCCACCCATGACACCCTCGCGTTACTGGCTGAAAAAATTCCGCTGGCGGCGATCACCAACGGTAACATGGAGCCGGAAAAGTGCGGTCTGGCTGATTATTTCACCTTTATCCTCAGAGCCGGTGCTGACGGACGCTCAAAACCCTTCAGCGATATGTATCAGACTGCCGCACAGCGTCTGATGCTGCCGCCCGGGAATATCCTGCATGTCGGTGATAATCTGAATACGGATGTGGAAGGCGCACTGCGCAGCGGAATGCAGACCTGCTGGATAAATCTTGACGGACGCGATGTTTATCATGATGCCGAAACCCGCCTTTTACCGCATATTGAAATTACACAGTTGGATTCTTTAGTCGGACTGTTATAATTTTATCTGTATAAAAAAACAGTCCTCCCCGGCATAAAACTGCCGGGGAGGCGCTCTTTCTCTTGCGGCGACAGCCGAACAACCATTGATGGAAATTATGGACGTCTCTTATCTGCTTGAAGGCCTGAATGATAAACAGCGTGATGCGGTGGCAGCACCCCGCTCAAACATGCTGATTCTGGCGGGTGCCGGGTCCGGAAAAACCCGGGTACTGGTTCACCGTATCGCCTGGCTGATGGCGGTGGAGAATGCCTCTCCTTTTTCCATCATATCGGTCACCTTTACCAACAAGGCAGCGGCAGAGATGCGCCACCGTGTTGAAGGGCTGGTCGGCACCAGTGAAGGTGGCATGTGGATTGGCACATTCCACGGCCTGGCGCACCGTTTGTTACGGGCGCACCATCTTGACGCCGGGCTGCCTCAGGATTTCCAAATCCTCGACAGTGATGACCAGATCCGTCTGATCCGCCGCCTGATAAAAGCCATGAATCTTGATGAAAAACAGTGGCCTGCCAAACAGGGCTCCTGGTACATCAACGGGAAAAAAGACGAAGGTTTGCGCCCGCAACATATTGAAAGCTATGGTAATCCGATAGAAGCTACCTGGCTGAAAGTTTATCAGGCTTATCAGGAGGCCTGTGATCGTGCCGGGCTGGTGGATTTTGCTGAATTACTTCTGCGCGCCCATGAATTATGGCTGAATAAACCGGCTATTTTACAGCACTACCGCAACCGTTTTACGAATATTCTGGTGGATGAGTTCCAGGACACCAACAGCATTCAGTATGCCTGGATAAGAATGCTGGCGGGTGACACCGGCAAAGTGATGATTGTCGGGGATGATGATCAGTCAATCTATGGCTGGCGCGGGGCGCAGGTTGAGAACATTCAGCACTTCCTGAAAGATTTCCCGGGCGCGACTACTATTCGCCTGGAGCAGAATTACCGCTCTACCAATAATATCCTGAAAGCAGCTAATGCGCTGATTTCTCACAACAGTGACCGGCTGGGGAAAAATCTCTGGACCGAGGGCGAAGATGGCGAGCTGATTTCGCTTTACTGCGCATTTAATGATCTGGATGAAGCCCGTTATGTGGTGAGCCGGATCAAACAGTGGCATGAAAACGGCGGCGCACTGGCTGATTGTGCGATTTTATACCGCAGCAACGCCCAGTCCCGTCAGCAGGAAGAGGCGCTGTTACAGGCGGCAATGCCGTACCGCATTTACGGCGGTCAGCGCTTCTTTGAACGCCAGGAAATCAAAGATGCCCTTGCGTATCTGCGTCTTATGTCCAACCGCCATGATGATGCGGCTTTTGAGCGTGTGGTGAATACGCCGACCCGTGGTATCGGTGACCGTACACTGGATGTGGTGCGCCAGACTGCCCGTGATCGGCAGCTTACTCTCTGGGACAGCTGTGGTGCCCTGCTGGAAGAGCGGGCGCTGGCAGGTCGTGCAGCATCGGCGCTGGGACGTTTTATTGAGCTGATTAACCTGCTGGCACAGGAAACGGACGAACTGCCGCTGCATGTACAGACTGACCGGGTGATCCGCGATTCCGGCCTGCGTGCGCATTATGAGCAGGAAAAGGGCGAAAAAGCCCAGGCACGTATCGAAAACTTAGAAGAGCTGGTGACGGCAACCAATCAGTTCAGTTATCAGGATGCTGACGAAGGGCTGACGCCGCTTCAGGCATTTTTATCTCATGCCGCGCTGGAGTCCGGCGAAAGCCAGGCCGATGTTTATCAGGATGCGGTACAACTGATGACGCTGCACTCGGCAAAAGGGCTGGAGTTCCCGCAGGTCTTTATCGTCGGTGTCGAAGAGGGCATGTTCCCGGGTATGATGTCGATGGAAGAGAGCGGACGCCTGGAAGAAGAGCGGCGTCTCGCCTATGTCGGCGTGACCCGCGCCATGCAAAAACTAACCTTAACGTATGCGGAAACCCGTCGTCTGTACGGCAAAGAAGTGTATCACCGTCCGTCACGGTTTATCGGTGAATTACCGCCGGAATGTGTGGAAGAAGTGCGCCTGCGTGCCACGGTTTCCCGCCCGGTGAATCATCAGCGGCTCGGTACACCGAACATGGGCAATGACAGTGGTTATACCCTCGGCCAACGTGTCCGCCATGATAAATTCGGCGAAGGCACCATCATCAATATGGAAGGCAGCGGCGAGCATTGCCGCCTGCAGATTGCGTTTCAGGGCGAGGGGATCAAATGGCTGGTCGCCTCCTATGCAAAACTCGTAAAACCCTGAGAGCCCGCAGAGAAGCGGTGTCAATTCGCGAATAAGCGGTTGACACCCTTTTTCATCTGCGCATACCATGCGCACACTTTTTCTTTTCCCGACGCTCCCGGAGGCCACACACTATGCTGAGCGCATTTAGAGTTGATAATAAGCGTTTACACCGTCTTGATTTAGAAGAGGGTGATACCCTTGCTGATGCGCTGTGGGTGGATGTGTCCGAACCGGAAGAGAGCGAACGTGCCTTTATTCAGGCGCAGTTAAACCAGGAACTGGCAACCAGCCCGGAGCTGGATGATATCGAAGCCTCCGCCCGTTTCTTCGAAGATGATGACGGTCTGCATGTTCACTCCTTTTTCTATTACGAAGATGCGGACGATCACGCCGGAAACTCCACGGTGGCTTTTACCCTGCGCGACGGGCGTTTATATACCTTGCGCGAACGTGAGCTGCCGGCGTTTCGTCTTTACCGTATGCGCGCCCGCAAGCAGACCATGCTGGACGGCAACGGATACGAAATTCTGCTGGATTTGTTTGAAACAAAAATCGAACAGCTCGCAGATGTGATTGAAAATATCTACAGTGAACTGGAATCCCTCAGCCGTGCCATTATGAAAGGCAAACAGGATGATGCGTTTGATAAGGCGCTGTCTAATCTGGCTGTGCAGGAAGATATCGGCTGGAAAGTGCGTTTGTGTCTGATGGATACACAGCGCGCACTGAACTTTTTAGTCCGCCGCACACGTCTGCCGGTTAATCAGCTGGAGCAGGCACGCGAAATTCTGCGCGATATTGAATCCCTGCTGCCGCACAATGAATCACTTTTTCAGAAGGTAAACTTCCTGATGCAGGCGGCGATGGGCTTTATGAATATTGAGCAAAGCCGCATCATCAAAATCTTCTCCGTGGTCTCAGTGGTCTTCCTGCCGCCGACTTTGGTTGCTTCCAGCTACGGGATGAACTTTAAATTTATGCCTGAACTGGACTGGTCGATGGGCTATCCGGCGGCTATCGGGATTATGTTTGTGGCGGCACTCGCGCCGTATCTCTATTTCAAACGCAAAAACTGGCTGTAAGCAGACGTCAGAAAAGGTCTGAAAAGGTATCAGAAGAAGGTAAATGATATGCCCTTTGCAATCAGCATATAAAGGGCAGTCCAGACCCCGGCGGAGAGCAGGCAGGTAAACAGCACCCGCGTGTGGGAAAAACGCAGTAGTCCGGCCGCCATCGGGATCAGGTAGCGCAGTACGGCAATAAACCGCGATGTAAATAAAATAACCAATCCGCTGTTTTGTAATCGGTTTTGTGCTTTTCCGAGCGCAACATGATATTTCGCCATCAGACCGGGAAAATAGTTACGGGTGACAATAATTCTGCCGAGATAGTATGAAAGCAGTGAGCCGCCGGTAGCACCCAGGGTGATAACCAGCCAGATAATCACAACCGGAACCACAGGAAATGCCAGTGTGACGACCGTCATCAGCATCACCGATGCGGGCGGCAATACGGAAGACAGGATGATGGTCGATTTACTCAGCGCGATCAAAAACAGGATTAATAACAGCCAGGCAGGATGGCTGTGTAATATCGCCAGATGGTGATGTATCCATTCCATAAGCCGGCCTCCCTTCGTTTCTCGCTGACTGCCGCACTAATCACGGGTATCAGTGCGGCATGATAAATTACGCTTTTTTGTAGCGGTGCCGCTGGGTATAGAGTGCATCCAGTGTGAAGACAATCAGGCCCGCCCAGATAAAGGCAAAGGTGATTAACCGCTCCGTTGAAATCGCCTCACCGTATACCATTGTCGCCAGAACAAACATCAGTGTCGGCCCGATATACTGGAAAAAGCCCAGCGTAGAGAGGCGCAGATGATTAGCCGCTTCCGTAAACAGCAACAGTGGCACGGTCGTAATAATACCGGCGGCAATCAACAACAGGTTCAGTGTCAGCGGATTGAGCAGCATATTGCTGGTGGCGCTGTCAGCGAAGAAAAGCAGATAAACACAGGCAACCGGCAGCAGCCACAGGGTTTCAATCAGCATGCCGCCTTGTGCATCCACACCCAGTTTTTTACGCAGCAAACCATACACGCCGAATGTCATTGCCAGACTCAGTCCGATAACCGGCACAGTGCCGAACTGCCAGAGCTGGATAAGCACGCCGGTGCAGGCGAGAGAAACCGCAAACCATTGCAGACGACGGAAGCGTTCGCCCAGGAAAAGCATCCCGAACAGCACGTTAACCAGCGGATTAATAAAGTATCCCAGGCTGGCTTCCAGCATATGGTCATGGTTCACCGCCCAGATATAAATCAGCCAGTTCGACGCAATGGTACAGGCGGTAACCGCGAGCAGCAGCAGCTTTTTCGGCTGGCGGATAATCTGGCGGATACGCGGCCACTGGCGTGATACCGTGATAAGCAGGATCATAAAGAAGAACGACCAGATTATCCTGTGTGTCAGGATCTCATCGGCAGGAACTTCTTTGATCATTTTGAAATAAACCGGGGCTATTCCCCAGATAAAGTAAGCGCCGAGAGCACAAAGGACGCCTTTTACTGTCTGTTGCTGGCTCATGATAGTCCAAGTCTGAATAAGAAAGAGAGAAAACAGCCCTTTGGGGGGATTACATTTATATTGAAATTAGATTGTTATCATATAATTAATCACGTAACTAATTATAAGTAAAGCGTGATCATCTGCCGGATATTTGACCGGTCAGGAGACGTTAAAAAGATGTGAAAGTTTAACGTGCATCACAAAAATACACCAGCAGGGACGCAGAAAAAAGATTAGGCACATACCCTTATTCATTCAAACCGCAGGTTCGTTGGCTGCACTCAGCTAGCCGGGTCACATAGTTTATCTATGCTCCCCGTCTATCTTCCTTTGCCGCCTTCCTGCATCTTGAATGACGTTGGGTATAGATCGAATATCTGTTCCGGATGTGCGGATACTCTGTTATCTGATGCCAATCTGAGCTAGCATAGGAACATCTTTTCACCGGCAGAATGCATTGCCCGGATTTCTACTTCACCTGAGGAGCTGCGTGTCTACCGCTGAAGTTATCAACACCCTGCCTGATGCTGACGCTATCCTGCGCCAGGTCTTTGGTTATCAGCAATTCCGTGCCGGTCAGTCCGATATTATCGCGACCATTACCGCCGGACGGGACTGTCTGGTCGTCATGCCGACGGGCGGAGGAAAATCACTCTGTTATCAGATCCCCGCACTGATGTTGCCGGGTCTGACAGTTGTTATTTCCCCTCTGATCTCCCTGATGAAAGATCAGGTCGATCAACTGCGCCTGCTCGGTGTGGAAGCCGGATACCTGAACTCAGCGCAGACACCACAGCAGCAGCAACAGGTTATCGAAGGCTGTCATAATAACCGCATCCGGATGCTCTATGTGGCACCGGAGCGCCTGCGGATGGGCAGTTTTCTTCAGCAGTTACAGCGCTGGCAGCCTTTGCTGCTGGCAGTGGATGAAGCACACTGTATCTCACAATGGGGGCATGATTTCCGCCCTGAATACAGTGCGATTGGTGAACTGCGCCAGTATTTGCCGGATTTGCCGATTATTGCACTGACCGCCACGGCAGATGACACCACGCGCACAGATATCAGTGCGCGCCTGCGGCTCAATGACCCGCTTATCCACATCAGCAGCTTTGACCGCCCGAATATCCGCTACACGCTGGTGGAAAAATACAAACCTTTTGATCAGCTCTGGATGTTTGTCCGCGGCCAGAAAGGTCAGTGCGGTATTATTTACTGCAACAGTCGCAATAAAGTCGAAGATGTTGCCGCGCGCCTGCAAAAACGCGGGCTGAGTGTTGCGGCGTATCATGCCGGGCTTGAGAATTCACAGCGCGAATCGGTTCAGGATGCCTTTCTTAAAGATAACATCCAGGTTGTTGTTGCAACGGTTGCGTTCGGCATGGGAATTAATAAATCCAACGTCCGGTTTGTGGTGCACTTTGATATCCCGCGCAATATTGAATCCTATTATCAGGAAACCGGTCGTGCCGGGCGTGACGGCGTCAGCGCCGAAGCGGTTCTGTTTTATGATCCTGCGGATATGGCATGCTGCGCCGCTGTCTGGATGAAAAACCGGCCGGTCCGCAAAAAGATATCGAACAGCATAAGCTGAATGCGATGGGCGCGTTTGCGCAGGCGCAAACCTGCCGCCGCCTGGTGCTGCTGAACTATTTCGGCGAAAACCGCCAGACGGCCTGCAGTAACTGTGATATCTGCCTTGATCCGCCGAAACAATTTGACGGGTTGCTTGAAGCACAGCAGGCGCTTTCCTGTATTTACCGGGTCGGACAGCGCTTCGGGCTGGGGTATATTGTGGATGTGCTACGCGGCTCAAATAATCAGCGGATCCGCGAATACGGACACGATAAGCTTTCTGTTTACGGAATAGGCAAAGACAAAAGCCAGGAACACTGGGTCAGTGTTCTGCGCCAGATGATACATTTAGGACTGATAACGCAAAACATCGCGAATTATTCTGCATTACAATTAACTGAATCCGCCCGTCCGGTTCTGCGGGGCGAATTGCCTCTGCAACTGGCGGTTCCGCGCATTCAGAATGTAAAACCCCGCCAGACAGCGCGTACTTACGGGGGCAATTATGATAAAAAGCTGTTTGCTAAATTGCGTAAGCTGCGTAAATCCATTGCTGATGAAGATAATATTCCGCCGTTTGTGGTCTTCAATGATGCCACATTAATTGAGATGGCGGAGCAGTGCCCTGTCAGAGCAAATGATTTACTCTTGATAAATGGTGTCGGAGAGCGGAAACTGGAACGATTCGGCAATGCGTTTATGGCCCTGATCCGGGAGCACCTTACCGGGACCGATGACTAAAGGAGTACTCTATGCTGTCACCGGATAGCCTGAAAGCAGCCTGGCTGGAACGCGAGGCGCAATACTCTGCCTTTGTGAACGGCCCGTTGCTCGACTTCTGGAACCAGCGGGATGAGCGTACTTTCCAGGGCGCGGACGATATCACTATCCGTTATGTGCAGTTTACCCGTCCCGCACACACTAAAGTGTTGGTTATCAGCTCCGGCCGGGGCGAAAGTTACGTTAAATACCCGGAAGTATTATTCGATTTTTTTCATCAGGGCTTTGATATCTTCATTATGGATCACCGCGGGCAGGGGCTTTCTGACCGGATGCTGGATGATCCGCAGAAAGGTCATGTCGAACGTTTCACCGACTATATTGATGACTTTGCCGCGTTTACCAATACCGCCCTGGCAACAAAACACTATACCCGCCGTTATGCACTGGCGCACTCGATGGGCAGTGCAATATTGAGCGGATATCTGTTACGCGAGCCGGATACATTCCGTGCCGCGGTATTATGTGCCCCGATGTTCGGCATTAAATTACCTATGCCGATGTGGCTGGCAAATATGATTGTGAACCGGGCCGACAACCGGCCTTCGGAACGCAATGAGTATGCGGTATCAACCGGGAGGTGGCAGCCGTTGCCGTTTTTAATCAACGTGCTGACTCACAGTTACCCGCGATACCGGCGTTACCTGCGTTGTTATGCTGACTATCCGGCTTTGCGTCTCGGCGGACCCACGTATCACTGGCTACGCGAGAGCATTGATGTCGGACAGCAGATAATTGCGCGGGCGGGAGAGATTACCACTCCGCTGATGGTGCTGATGGCATCAGAAGATAAAGTGGTCGACAATCGGGAGCTGCTGGCTTTCTGCGAAAATCGCCGGAAAGCCCGGACAGGAAAGGAAGAAGAACAATTGCCCCTGACGTTTGAGGGCGCATATCACGAAATCCTGTTTGAAGAGGATGCATTGCGTGCAGTTGCACTCAATGCAATTTGCCAATTTTTTGAGCGACACTAACCCAATCCAGGAAATCTTGAATATGTATCATGTAGTTGCTTCGGATTTAGACGGAACACTGTTATCACCTGCACACAGTTTAACCCCATATACAAAGGAAACGCTTCGTCTCCTGACTATCAATAGCGGCATTAATTTCATTTTTGCCACAGGCCGCCATCATATTGATGTGGCGCAGATCCGTGATTCTCTCGGCATTGATGCCTTTATGATAACCTCCAACGGCGCGCGTGTTCATAACACGAAAGGCGAGCTGGTTTTCAGTCATGATGTGGACCCGGATGTGGTCCGCGAGCTGTGCCTGATGGAGTTTGATAACCCGGATCTTCTGACAAACTACTATCGCGGTGATAACTGGTTTATCAACCGCGAAAGCCCTGAACAGAAAGAGTTTTTTCAGGAATCCGTGTTTATGTACGAATTATTCGACCGGCATGATTTTCCGGTTGATCAGGTCTGTAAAGTTTATTTCACCTGTGACGACCATGAAAAACTTGTGGCGCTGGAAGCTAAAATCCGCGTGCGTTTCGGCAACCGGGTAAATGTCAGTTTCTCTCTGCGCAGCTGTCTGGAAGTGATGGCAGGCGGTGTATCCAAAGGTGAGGCACTTCAGCAGGTCGCAGAGTCTCTGGGTAAAAAGCTGGATGACTGTATTGCATTCGGTGACGGTATGAATGACCGGGAAATGCTGGAGATGGCAGGAAAGGGCTGTATTATGGCCGGCGCACATCAGCGTCTGAAAGATATTCTGCCGGAGATGGAAGTTATCGGCTCAAATGCCGATGATGCAGTTGCACATTATCTGCGTCGTTTATATCCGCAGTCATAATTTATCTGTACCCAACGTCATTCAAGATGCAGGAAGGCGGCAAGGGAAAACAGACGGGGAGCATACATTAGTATGTGACCCGGCTGGTTGAGTGCGGCCAACGAACCTGCGGTTTGAATGGATAAGGGTATACAAATAAAACCGCTGAGGCAGGATATACCTCAGCGGTTTTTTATTCTGTAATCAGGAGAATGCCAGGAATGGCGACACGCATAACAGAATACCGGTAAAGATAATCAGGTAAAGCGATGTGCCTTTATATTTATGTAGCATCGGGACTTTATAGACTAAATACGCAGGAATAAGGCAACCGACCATACCGAAAATCGGGCTGCATATTGAGGTGAAGCGTAATACCGGTGCATTGAGAATAATAGCTCCCCATGCGAGCAGTACTGCAAATAACATAATACCGTTTTTCACCCAATTTTCATTAATACGATCAGCAGGCATCATACGTTGCAGAATATTCATCACAATACCTTGTGTCGCTTCACGAAAGCCAAGGTAAACCCCGAAGAAAGCGGTCATTACAGCGAAAATATTCAGCATAACACTCACTACAGTTACCCAGCCGCCGGGAAAGAATTTAGCCGCGATCGCCAGTGCAGAAATATTTTGCTCGTAGGCTTTGACGGCTTCTTCATGACCCATTGCCAGGGTAAATGACACGGCATAGAAAAAGACGGTACAAAACAGAATAGCAAAGGCGATATTCATTGCCCGCAGTGCTTTGTAACGTGCAACTTCGCGGTTAACGTTCTGGCTGCGAAATGATATCACCATCGGACTGAGTGTCTGAATAAACAGAATAGATGTCAGTGTGAAAGGCAGTGTAATGATAGCTTCTTTAATTAAGCGTCCTGTCGGTGGTAACGCACCAATATTATACAGATGCCACATTCCGATCATTGAAATACCGAGTGCTGCGACAACAAAGAGTTTTGTCAGCACCATAAAGCTTGATAGTTTAAATAATAATTTTTCGCCACGGGAGGATATAGCGACTAAAATACAAATCAGTACCAGTCCGTACCAGGGGCTGTCAGACAGTAATCCCTCAGTAACACCAAATGTCTGAAAATATGATGCGCTGTCATTTGTGATGGCGGTGGAATAAACGAACATCCAGATAACCAGCATGATGAAGTAAAGTGCGCCTAATAAAATTCCCCAGTTCTTGCCCAGATAACCGGTAATGACACTCGGATAGTCTTTACACTCAGGTGATTCTGCCAGTGTATTAATAAACAAACGCTGAAACAGGTACATTGCCGGATAACCAATAACGGAAGAGAGCAGGAAAACCCATAATCCCATCAAGCCAACCTGAACCGGCAAAAATACAATTCCTGCGCCGATAGCCATACCAATACTCATTATTACCCAGCCGGCATCGGTGCCATCAAATTTAATTGCTGCCTGCCATTGTTCATCCGTCATTCCGGCCCTTTCAGGTGCGGAATTGGTCAATATTATCGCCATAAGTAACACCCTTAATATTTAAATCGTAGACAATGTTTTTTTAAATAAATGCGATTTAAACAACTTATTATTTAACAATTTTTTGTTATCAGCAGGTTTTTTGTTATACCTACTATCATAGTGGATATGTAAGAGAAAAAATAATGCTTTATGAACACTGAAGGATAGGGGGATATAGAAAAAAGTTCTCTTTTAAGGGCAATGCATCGCAAAAAACTCTATTTAGCACAGAAAATAAAAACCAGAGGTATTGTTAGTTTATGAATTTAAGGTAAGAGGTTATTTTATAAGGTAATAAACTATCTGACCCGGCAGGCACCACGCCGCTGACAAATCTGCAAATTGAAGGAGTAAGGGGATATAACCCCCATTATTTTGAGTGAGCTATCACACTGTAAATGATAATGACTATTAGATATGGCGATTATATCGAATATTATGTGTAAATTGTCTGTTTTTGGATGAATGTACTTCATCTTTCTGGCTGTATATCTACTTCACAGAAAAAAAAAGACCGTTATTTATTCCTATAGTATCGGATAACGTATTCTGATATATAAACAGGATCATTGAGATACAATTAACTTTAAATATCACAGTAACAGATACCGGCGGACATGTTCAGTGTTAATCATGAACATGATATACGCTGTAATTCTATGAATTTTAATAAATAATCAGGGCTGTATATGTATAAAAAACGCAAAATTGCATTTGCAGTATCGGGCATTATGTTACTGCTGCTTGCCGGTTGTGATAATGAAGATACTAAACCGAAAGATACTGCATCTGTTTCTGCTTCAGTGCCGGCCGGAAACTGGCAGGTAAAGCCGGGGAAATTATCTTCCGCCAATGCTGAAGATATTAAGGCCGATTTAGCGTTATTAAATGCGATAATTAATAAATCAAACAGTGAGAACAGTCGTTTATTAGCTGAAATAAATAAGGTGAAAAATGACGCGGAAAAAGTAAAAGAGATATTACTTAAAAATTTTGAAAATCAATCTGCCATTGAAGGTGAGATTATGGGGCTGACGTTCAAAAGTGGAGAAGTACAGGATATCCGTACCCAAATTATCAGTAATATTATGCTGACAAAAAGAATGTATGATGCGGTCAAAAAACCGGATTTTGATCTCACAAATCCCGGCGATGAATTTAAGCAATTAAGTGCGCAGTCATTTCAGATGCAGCAACAGATTGGTATGGCGCTGGATAAGCTGAATCAGGAATATCCGTAATCTTCACTGTTTGGTCAGTACATACCGTTATTTGTGATAATGGTCGTGAGATTTAACAAAATACTCAGGTACATTGAGTAAACAGATCAGCTGCAGATAGCGGTTGGTCTGATAAAAATAATAATATGATAAAGAGTGATTCGGTATTATTAATGTGTGGTAGTCAGGAAATATCAGATGAAAAAAATACTATTTTTTATATGTTTAGTTTTTTCATTTAATTCGCTTGCGTATATTACAGACGATCCGGATGACCCTAATATAAAGGCTGTGTGCAGAGACGGCTCTTATTCAACATCGACAGGGCGCGGTACCTGCTCTCACCATGGTGGTGTGGATCATTATTTATAAGTGATAAAGAAAGCCGGTGATTACCGGCTTTTTTTGTTAAATTACAACCCGCCAGACTTTCTCATCGGATTACGGCCGGAGAGATTTTTAGTGCCGCTGCGCAGAATATTACCCACCATATCCACACGCGCTTCAAATGGCGGGAACGGCAGAATAATGTTGTTTTCTGCGAAGCTGCGCAGAATGCTTTGATGGATCTCATGGCGTGCCGGCAAGCGGTGCCCCATTTCTGCAGCATAGGCACGCAGTTCAAATATCTGAATTCCCTGTTGTAAATCAACCAGATAGGCTTCCGGGCTTGGAGTGTCGAGGATCATCGGAGAATCCTGCGCCGCCACCAGAAGCAGAATGGTCACTTGTTCCGGATTTGCATCAGCAGGCACCGGAATAGTCAGTACAATACGGGTCACCGTGTCAGAGAGCGACCAGTTGATAAACTGCTCGGTGATAAAGGCTTTGTTCGGCACGATTATCTCTTTGCGGTCCCAGTCGGTCAGGGTGGTGGCACGGGTGTTGATCCGCGTGATGCTGCCGGTCAGGTCACGGATAGTAACGGTATCACCGATACGGATCGGTTTTTCAAACAGGATCATCAGACCGGACACGATATTCGCGAAGATCTCCTGTAACCCGAAGCCTAACCCGACCCCCATTGCCGTCACAAACCACTGCATTTTCGACCATTCGATCCCGATCAGGGAGAAACCAACAATTCCGCCGATTAGGGTGATGGTGTATTTGGTCAGCGTGGTAATGGCATAACCGGTGCCGGGTGTCAGATCCAGATGCTGTAACAGAGCCAGCTCCAGCAGTGCCGGCAGGTTGCGCACCAGCTGAGTGGTGATAATAATCACCAGTATGGCGACAAAGATTGATCCGAGTGTGATCGGCTGGAGGGTATCCACGCCATTAATACTGCTGGTGACATCCCACAGCCGGATATTTTCCAGGAAGGAGAAGGCGGTATGCAATTCTGACCACAGCAGAATACAGGAGACCAGCGCTATCATCGTCAGTATTGAGCGGACTAACCCGACCGACTGCGCACTGATGGTATCAAGGTCAATCACCGGCTCTTCAATTTCGATAACACCTTCGGCACTGTTGGCATTACTGTTTACATTGCTGTCATCATCACTTTTGGCACGCTGTGCCAGAATTTCCGCACGGCGCTGTTTGGCGCGCTCAAAGGCGATACGACGGCGCTGAAGCAGCATCCACCGGGTGATAATATTGTATACAACCAGCAACATAAACCAGATTGCGACAGAGGTTTCCAGGCGTCCGAGCAGGGCCTGCGAGGTTGCAAGATAACCCAGAAGCGCTGCCAGTGCCGCGGCAACCGGAGCCAGCAGGAGCAGCCACCACATCCCTTTACTGATGACGTTATCACCACTGCCGTGGCGATCCAGATAAAGCGGAACTTCCGCCCGGCGCAGGCTGCTGGTGATGACAAACAGTGCCACACATAGCAACAGGAAGCAGAGACGTCCGAGGGTTGGTGCAAATTCGCGCTCATTGAAATGCTCAAATGTTGTCATCGCCATCATCAGCGGCACAATGACAAAAATAGAGAGCTGATAGAAGCGCATGACCCGTTTGACCCGCACTTCCGGCCAGCGGAACTGTGCGATAAACAAGCCGTTCGGACGGGCAAAGGTTGCACAGAACATAAAGAGCCAGAGAACCGGGGTGGTTGCACTTACACCGTCACCGATCGCTTTTGCAATCGGGTACTGCCAAGCGTTCTGTAACCCGTAGCCGATAGCAGACCAGAGCACCGGCAGCGGTAGTGAAACCAGTACTGACCAGAACAGTGTGCGCAGTGTGATAGAGAATCTGTCGAGGGTCACTTTCCCGATACGCTGACTGGTGCGGTCTAAAAATGCCTGATAGTGACGACGGTAGTTCAGACCGACAAACGCCAGCAGCAGTGTACTGATGATATACAGTGAAATTTCCCTGTTCTGCCAGGAGAACATGGTTTTGAACGCACCACCCAGTTGCGCCAGAGTATCCAGCGAGAGCAGTTTGTTCAGACTTTGCAGTACTTCAATCGGATAATTAAGGTAAACCGGCGTGGCATCAGCGACCCAGAACAGATAACGGTGGGTTGCGTCACGCACTTCAATCAGCACATCGCTGAGCTGACTGGTCGCGACTTTAAGCTTTGTCAGTTCAAGAATTTCGGTGTCATAGCCGGAGAGCAGGGAATTGAGCAGCTCTTTGCGGCTCTGAATCAGCTGATGATAAAGTTCAGCCTGATTTTGCGGAAAAGAGGCTATCAGTGGTGAATCGGTTTCAGTTTCAGCAGGAAGTGCATCGAGCATATTTTCATATTTCAGGCGCTCGACACGTAAGTCTGTAATGTCTTTATCCAGCTTTTGCTGCTTCGGCATTTCCGGCAGACGGCTCAGTTGCGCCCGCAATGCTTCCCCGAGAGCGGTGGAGCCGTTGAGCCACTGTGCCTGTTCCTGGATGGTACCGAGAACCTGACGCGCTTTCTGGATATCATTAGCCGCCTGGCGCTGCATATCACCAATCTCACTCATGTGTGCGGCCTGATTATTCAGATCCTGCGAGAGTGCACGGTTGGTTTCAATTTGCGACATCAGAAATTGCGGTAAATCGCCTGCCTGCTCTGCAAGCAGTTCGGTGCGCTCAAGCGCCAGTTCTGCTTTCTGCTGGCGTTTACCATTGAGAACGCTGCGCAGTTGCTGAAGCTCAAGATCAAGGCGCTGATAGCGCTTGCGCAGTAATTCAAGGCGGATGCGGGTCAGTTCCTGGCGGTTATTGGCCGAAAGTTGTGCGAGTTCGAGTTCATTGACGGTGGCTTTACGTGCCTGTACTTCAGCCAGTGCGAGCGTTGCCTGCGCTTCTGCCAGCGGTGTCAGCGGGATATTTAAGCTTTGCTGGCGGCTGGCGGCTTCATTCAGCAGGCGGCG
Organism: Morganella psychrotolerans; assembly: GCF_001676055.1. Taxonomy (GTDB): domain Bacteria; phylum Pseudomonadota; class Gammaproteobacteria; order Enterobacterales; family Enterobacteriaceae; genus Morganella; species Morganella psychrotolerans_B. The sequence goes on from NZ_LZEX01000010.1 coordinate 64,203, forward strand.
GGCTTCGGATTGCTGCTGCGGCAAAACAGTGAGGGAGTCACTGATTTCGCGGTTTTTATCCTGTTCCTGCTGTAATAATCGTCCCTGCTCCAGTAACTGTCCGCTGAGCTGAATAGATTGCTGCTCAAGCTCGGTGATGGGACGCGTGGTCAGAATTTTGGCAGGTGAATCACTCTCTTCCAGCAGTTGCTGGCGCAACTCTCTGACCAGCCGGGGAAAATTATCAATGGTGTCCTGGTAGCTCTGTGCTCTGGCGTCAGCCGCTTTACTGTCAGTCAGCCAGTTAAGGGTCGCCTGCAGCGCCTGTGCCATCTCAATATCTTTCGGATCTTTACTGCTTTCAATCCGTTTTAATTCCCGGCGTATCTGTGGTTCATCAATATCCGTTGCCGCGTAAGCCGCAGTCAGCGGGGAGAGAAGAAAAACCGCCAGTAAAAATGAGATGATCAGGCGCACAGGGGAGAGTCCTCAGTTGGTCGCAGTGGCGTCCGGTTGTGAGTCAGCGACGGTTTCTTCCGGCGTCTGCGTTTCATTGTCGGCGCTGATGCGGGTTGCCATCAGTTCGCCCATACGGGTTGAGACCCCGTTTGCCAGTGCGCTGTTCAGTGTGACAGTATCTGCCGGAAACAGGTTGATGACCGTGGAGCCGAGTTTAAAGCGCCCCATTTCTTCCCCTTTTTTCAGATTAACCGCGCAGACACTGTCTTTGGCCGGATACGTCCAGCGCTTGATAATGCCTTCACGCGGCGGGGTCACCATACCGCACCAGACGGTTTCCATACTGCCGACAATGGTTGCACCGACCAAGATTTGCACCATCGGGCCGAAGTCGGTATCAAACACACAAATCAGGCGCTCGTTACGGGCAAACAGGTTTGGTACATTTGTCGCCGTTAACGGGTTTACAGAGAACAGGTCACCCGGCACATAGATCATTTCGCGCAGATGTCCGTCACACGGCATGTGGACACGGTGGTAGTCACGCGGTGATAAGTAAGTGGTTGCAAACTGCCCGTTACGGAACAGGTCAGCTAACTGCCAGTTACCTGCCAACAGTGCTTCCAGCGAATAATTGTGTTTTTTTGCCTGTAAAATCTGATCGTCGCGGATAAGCCCGAGCTGGCTGATGGTTCCGTCAGCCGGCAGTGCCAGTGTATCGCTGCCTTTTACGACCGGGCGGACATCCTCTTTTAGTGTGCGGATAAAAAATTCGTTGAAGGTACTGTAAGCGATAAATGCGCTCTCTTTCGCTTCATTCATATCCACTTTGTAGGCTTTGGCGAATGCCTTGATAACCAGTTGTGTCAGCCAGCCAAGTTTCTTATTGGCAAAACGGCCCGCCAGTTGAGTAAGCCACTGTTTAGGCAATAAATATTGTAATTTTATTTTAAGAGTATCCAGCACATCAACCTCTGGTATTGTTTGCTGTCAGCCGGTTTTTCCGGCGAAATCTGAACAAAAGGGGGCTATTGTACCTGTGCTTATTGCGCTTGTCAGTCTTCACCGATCGTAAAGTTACGGCGTGGTTTAACCTGGGCCATACTTTCCAGGATCCGGTGATAATTTTCAAAGCGTTCTTTGCAGATTTTACCCTTTTCCACAGCATCCCGCAGAGCGCAGCCGGGGTCGTCCCCGTGTTTGCAGTCGCGGAATTTACAGTGACCCAGATATTCACGAAACTCGGTAAACCCGAGAGTGACCTGTTCCGGTGTCAGATGCCACAGACCAAATTCACGCACGCCCGGAGAGTCAATCACATCCCCGCCATGCGGAAAATGATACAGACGTGAGGCGGTTGTGGTGTGTTGTCCCAGCCCTGAGTTATCAGAAACATCATTAACCAGAATGTCATCCATTTCCGGCAGCAATGTGTTCAGTAAGCTGGATTTACCCACGCCGGACTGACCGGCAAAAATAGAAATCCGGCCTGCCAGTTCGGCAACAAGCGCATCCATCCCTTCACCGGTGTGACCCGATACTTCCAGAACCCGGTATCCGATATTACGATAGATGTTCATTAATTCATTGACCCGGACACGGCTTTCGTCATCCAGAAGATCAATTTTATTCAGGACGATAAGTGGCTCGACACCCAGCCTTTCGCAGGCAACCAGGTAACGGTCAATGATATTGAGTGACAGCTCCGGTAAAATCGCGGAGACAATGACAATCTGATCAATATTTGCGGCAATAGGTTTAATGCCGTCATAAAAATCGGGACGGGTCAGCACAGACCGGCGATCGTGTACGGCTTCAACAATGCCGTTTACACGTCCGGTTTCGGCATTTTTCAGCGCAGGGCGCCAAAGCACACGGTCACCGGTCACCAGGGATTTGATGGTGCGGCGCATATTACAGCGCTGTACCGTGCCGTCGGCCGCTTCAATATCGGCATGCTGACCAAACCGGCTGATAACCAGCCCTTCCAGGGCGTCACCGAACAGGCTGTCATCAGGTTCAGGTTTCCGCTCCCGGCGCAGTGTCCGTTGCTGATTCGCCTGAACACGCCGTTCCTGACCTTTGGAAAGTTTTTGTTTAGCCAACGAAACCTCGTCTGTCTGTATACTATATTTGAAGGTGCGGCCTGTGTGCTGACTCGCAGACAGACCGGTAAACCGCTATAATACACCATAAATTTTATGCGTCATCCTTCAATCGGTTGGCGCAGATCTATTGATAAACTATAGGATATAAAATGACTGTTAGTGAACAGAATAGCGAACAGAACCTTATCTGGATTGATCTGGAAATGACCGGGCTTGATCCTGAGCGCGACCGGATTATCGAAATTGCCACGATTGTCACGGATGCCAACCTGAATATTCTGGCCGAGGGACCGGTTCTGGCGGTGCATCAGTCCGATGAGCAGTTAGCTTTAATGGATGAATGGAATGTGCGAACTCATAACGCCAGTGGATTGGTTAAGCGTGTACGTGACAGCCGTTTTTCTGATGCACAGGCGGAGCAGGCAACAATTGAATTTCTGGAAAAATGGATACCAAAGGGTATTTCGCCTATCTGCGGAAACAGTGTAGGGCAGGATCGTCGCTTTTTATTCCGTTATATGCCGCTGCTGGAGCAGTATTTTCACTATCGCTATCTGGATGTCAGTACGTTGAAAGAGCTGGCCCGCCGCTGGAAACCTGAGGTGCTGGATGGCTTTACCAAGAAAAATACCCACCAGGCTCTGGATGATATCCGCGAGTCAATTGCTGAGCTCGCTTATTACCGTGATACGTTTATCCGGTTGTAAGCCCGGCTGGGTGATTCCGGGCTGTATGATTTTTGTCCGGTAAGCGTCTGGTGTTTGCTGTTTTGCGTATTTCATCGTAATTTTGCCGTTTTTATCGGCGGTTGAATAAAAAAATTCATTTTTTCGTGCCGGAGGGCTTGCCAGAAAATGAATTTTTCGTATAATGCGCTCCCCATACCGAGATAGATTTTAAATCTGAACCGGTGTGAGCAAATTGCAAAATATGCGGGAATAGCTCAGTTGGTAGAGCACGACCTTGCCAAGGTCGGGGTCGCGAGTTCGAATCTCGTTTCCCGCTCCAATTTTGTAAGTTGTCAGGTAGTATGCCGTTTTTGATGCGGGAATAGCTCAGTTGGTAGAG
>NZ_LZEX01000011.1 GCF_001676055.1 Morganella psychrotolerans
TTTGAGTCAAGCGTTGTTTTTCAACTTTTTTCGCTTTTCTCTACTGTCGGCGCGCTTGTCAGCGTGTTGTTCCGTGTCAGTGAGGGCGCATTATAGGGAGTTTCTGTCTGACCGCAAGGGCTAATTTATAAAAATATACTGACTGCTGTTTAATGCAGCAAATCACTCTGTAATTGTTAGTTTTTTCAGCGATTCGAACCCGAATTGCTGCAAAACCGGCAACAATTGCTGTGCAGACTCGTCATTCCGCAAACAATAAGCAATGCATTCTTCTGCTGTAGAGTGATGAGGCTTCTCATTATTATTAATTAACCACTGCACGCGGCGGGCAATTGCCGAACCGGAATCAACCAGCCGGGTACCATCCGGTAACGCCGCTATCAATTCTTCCGCGATTAACGGGAAATGAGTACATCCCAGAACAATAGTGTCCGGCGGCTCTTTCATTTTAAGCCAGGGCGCCAGGATTTCCGCCAGTACATCAGCAGGAACAGCATCACCATACAATTTGCGCTCCGCCAGCTCGACCAGTTCCGCAGAACCTAATAATGTTACCTGACATTCAGAGGCAAAGCGGTCGATAAGCTCCCGCGTATACGCCCGTTTAACAGTGGCTCTTGTTGCCAGCAGCCCGACCACACCATTGCGGGTCAGTTTTGCTGCCGGTTTCACGGCAGGAACCACGCCGACAACCGGGATGTCCGACATTGCCCGCAGCGCAGGCAGCGTAATGGTACTTGCGGTATTGCAGGCGATAACAATGACAGCCAGCGGATGTTGTTTTACGACCTGTCGTACAATGTTAGTCACACGTTCAACAATAAAAGCTTCGGTTTTTTCACCGTAAGGAAAGGCTTCATTATCGAATGCATATATATAGTGGAGATCAGGAAGTAATTTTCTTACTTCCTGATAAACAGATAAGCCGCCCATGCCGGAGTCAAACAGCAGCACTGTCGGGCGGGTTTTCGGATCAGAAGTTGTAGCTTCCGGTAAGGAAGTATTCACGGCCAGCGGTTCGGTAGCCATACGTCGTCTCGTAGTCTTTATCAAGCAGGTTAGCTACTTTACCACGAATTGTAAGATGGTCAGTGATCGGATATGCGGCAGTGATATCAAAAAGACTTACACCACCCAGTTTAGTTTTATTTGCCGCATCATCATAACGTTTACCTATATATTGATACGTCAGCCCCATATCAACATCCGCCACCATCCAGTCAAGCTGATATTTCACCTGCTGCTGTGCGCGGCGAGCCAGACGTTTATCAGTATCTTTATCTTTTGCATCCAGATATTGATAAGTCATCTGATGATGGAAAATCCAGGTATCAAGTTCCCCCGTCCATTCGACACCTTTTATTTTTGCATTCTTAATATTGTAATAAGTACCTGCATATGTAATTGGGTCACTATAGAAATCAATCATGTTATCAACATCATTGTGATAGCCATTTAATTTCCATGATAACGGACCGGTTAATCCCTCCAGGCCTAATTCCCACTGCTTACTTTCCTCCGGCTTTAAATCCGGATTACCTTTTAGATTCCATGCTGAATTATAAGCATAAAGTTGTCCCATTGTCGGGGCTTTAAAACCAGTGGCATAGGAGCCGGTAACGCGGTAGCCATCAACAAATTCCCAGCCAGCGCTGGTCTGCCATGTTGTATGCCAATCTAATTCTGAATGATGATCTGAACGAACCGCTGCTTCAAGAATTACGTCACCTAATTCCTGTTGCCCGGTAAAATAGAGTCCGGTATTTGAAACTGATTTGCTTTCATCCGTAAACGCGGTGCCGGGTTCAACATCCTGTCTCTGATAGTCAATACCCGCATTAATACTGCCGTATCCGATACGGTAGTTATTTCCCCACTGAGCAGAATACTGCTTTGAATTATCCAGTGTTGCACCATCACCATAACGCCCGTAGCGGTTGTCATAGTTGTAATCTTTAACATGGCTATAGCTCATTACTAATTGAGATGAATAATCATCCTGATTAAAAGTCACACCCGCATCATAAGTCCGGTTCTCCAGCTCACGGCGATCACCCGCAGCTTCAGCAAGCGCTGACCCTTTTTCTGATTTAAATGCGAAATATTTACTGCGATTATCATATCCGTAAGCTCTGCCATATACAGCAAAACGATCATCCAGTTTATGGTGCACATCGAGCCAATAGGTTTTATTCATAAAGCCATAATCACGACCACTCGGTGTCACATAACCATCATAGTCATTGCGGATATCAAAGCCTTTAGAATAGGTATAAGAGCCGGCGGCTGTAACCCTCGTATTCTCACCAATCTGTTGCTGGGTTGTCCCGGTATAATTTTGATAACCGTGAGATCCAATACCAGCAGTAACGTTTGAGCCAATATCATCACGGAGAGTAATAATATTTAATACACCACCGATGGCATCAGAGCCATAAACTGCAGAACGCGGACCACGGATATATTCCACCCGCTGAACCAGCGCTATCGGAAACTGTCCTAAATCAGGTTCTCCGGCAATCCCGGCATTATTCAGTCTGACACCATCTATTAATACCAGAAGATGTTTTGCATCCGTTCCCCTGATAAAAACAGAGCTCTTCTGCCCCATCCCCCCGCTCTGCGCCACATCCACGCCCGGTAATCTGCGTAGAACATCCACCACGGAATTTGACTGCCATTTGTCAATTTCTTCGCGGGTAACAACGGTAACAGGGGCTAATACAGAGGAAACCGGCTGTTGGAAGCGGTTTGCGGAAACAATTATTTGATCATCATTGTGTTAGCTGAAACAGAAAAAGATAACGCAGAAAGAACGGCCAGTCCGGTGGCGGACAGCGCGCAAGGTAAAGTAATATTCATTTCCAAAGCACCCACATACATATAAAGAGGATGCCACCCGTAAGCTTTGTAGCGTAAGCATCACGGACGACAAATCTTCGGCAGGTCTTCGGACTCAGGTGGGTATTATTACCCGCAACCACTTCCCGTCTTACGACAGTGTCATTACGTTGCTATTACCATTACCGCTGCGCGCCAGTTCCGGAATTTCACCGGATTCCCTTTTCATTCTTATGAAGAAACCGAGTTATCATGCTACGATCACGCTTCTGACACTGTCCATAGCAGGGTTTCTGAAATGTCGGACAGAACACTTTAATTATTAAGACGCTAACATTTTTTGTGATCAGCAAACCGGGATTGATTCATGCAAAACACGTTACCCATTGAAAACTACGAAAAACAACTCTCAGAAAAGGCAAACCGTCTGCAAGACATGATGAGCCCTTTTCAGGCACCGGATGTGGACGTGTTTGCTTCCCCTGTCTCTCACTACCGGATGCGGGCTGAATTCCGCATCTGGCACGAAGAGGATGATCTCTGGCATATCATGTTTGATCCGCAGACCAAGCAGCGCATCCGCATTGATACCTTTCCGACAGCCAGCCTGCTTATCAACAATATGATGCAGGCCATTCTGCCGTTAATAAAAGAGACACATCTGCTGCGCCACAAGCTTTTCCAGATTGATTATCTGTCAACGCGAAGCAATAAAATTATTGTCTCCATGCTCTATCACAAAAAACTGGATGATAGCTGGACGGCAGCCGCGACAGCGCTGCGGGCACAGTTACAGACCCTGGGGTTTGATATCCAGCTGATTGGCCGGGCGTCAAAAACCAAAATCATGCTGGATAATGATTATGTGGATGAAGTACTGCCGGTCGCTGGTAAAGAGATGATTTACCGCCAGGTCGAAAACAGCTTTACACAGCCGAATGCGGCGGTAAATATTCATATGCTGGAGTGGGCGCTCTCTGCCACGCAAGGCTCACAGGGGGATTTACTGGAGCTTTACTGCGGCAACGGTAATTTCTCTCTGGCACTGGCGCGCAACTTCCGCCGCGTACTGGCAACTGAAATTGCCAAACCATCTGTTGCAGCAGCGCAATATAATATAGAAGCGAACCATATTGATAATGTGCAGATTATCCGGATGTCTGCGGAAGATTTCACACAAGCAATGCAGGGCGCGCGTGAATTTCACCGTCTTGCGGATATCGACCTGACATCCTACGAGTGCAATACGATTTTTGTCGATCCCCCACGCAGCGGGCTGGATGAAGAAACCGTTAAACTGGTGCAGGGCTATGACCGTATTCTCTATATTTCCTGTAACCCGGAAACCTTATGTGAAAATCTGGAGACACTGAGCCAGACCCACAGAATTGAACGCCTCGCCCTGTTTGATCAATTTCCGTACACTCATCACATGGAAAGCGGCGTTTTATTGATCCGGCGCTGATCACTTGTTAATAGTCTTCCTGAAAAGTTCTTGATTTATGATCAAGAACTTTTTTAGTTTATGAGTTTATTTCAACTATCCCCTGATGATATCTGGTCAGCTCTGTTTTTTTCTTTCTTTTTCAGTGTGATTCACTAAGCAATGTATTAACCGGCGTAATTTTCATCATAAAGGTGTATTTGAATTCTTTATATATTCATTCAACGGATGCCCTCTGTTTTTTCAACATTTCCTATACAAAAAATAACCTTGCCGCAATATATTAACAACCGGCCTAAACCAATTAAAGAAATCCATTTGGGTATATAAATATTTAACAATTTACTGTGAGCCATTCCAGATATTAATTATTCCTTTGAATTTTAGGTCTTATTTTTATTTTTACTGACTTATACTCCTGGTCAAATAATCTCACCACTTAATCAAAAGGTATTTTTATGTCTCTGAAGAAAATCACGTTAATTTCAGCCGCTCTGTTATTCAGTAGTTTTCAGGCAAGTGCACATAATATCTGGATTGAAAAATCTGACGGCGCTGAATATGTTGTCCGCTTTGGTCATAACCCGACTGAAAAATATCCTGAAAATAAATTAAAACCTGTTCAGGCTGTTATGCAGGATGGCAAGACAGAAAGTATCAGTACTACATTTAAAGATGGTGAAGCGTACTTTGCCATGCCGGAAAATGCATCAATTATATTATTAGGCTATGACAATGGCGTCTGGAGTAAATTAAAGAACGGACGTACTGTTGAAAAAAATAAAATTGAAGTACCGGATGCTGAGTTCAGTAAAAATCCGATTAAATTCAGTAAGAACATTGTTAAGTGGGATAGTAATGCCACTAAGACCTTCAACACACCTTACGAGCTGGTGCCGATGACCAAACCGGTTGCCGGTCAGGAATTTGAAATCAAAGCGCTGAAAGATGGCCAGCCGCTGGAAGGCATGAAGATTGCCAAAAGTGAAGAAGATCCGGGTGTATTAACCAATAAAGACGGCCTCGCAAAATTCAAAGCTGAAAAAGGCGCAAACAAAGTGTATGCCGAATATAAACTGGATACACCGGATAACAAAGAATATGGATTCCAGCAATTAGAATATGTCTTATCATTTGATGCAGAGTAATTAAACGTTATGAAGTCTATTTACTTATTTATTGCCTTATTAATTAACGGGGTGCTGTTGGCAACAACAGCACAAGCTCACTCCATGCACGTTGTGGCACAATTAGAAGGTAATGTGATCAGCGGGCAATCCTATTATTCAGATATGTCACCGGCAAAAGATACTTATGTCGGCACCTATCTGAAAGGTCACCAGGATGATGAAATATCCGGTAAAACGGATGATAAAGGCTATTTTAAAATCGAAGTACCCGCTACCGGTGAATATGTTTTATATGTTGAAGGCGATGAAGGTCATAAAGTTGAAACTGACGTTCCGGTTATTTCAGCGACCAACAGCAGTAGTGATTCATCTTCCGGTTATATTCAAATCCGTCAGGATATTGATCAGTTAAAAAATAAAATTTATCTGCAAAATATTTTAGGCGGCGTTGGTTATATTGTGGGGATTTTTGGTGTGATTGCCTTCTTCCGTGCCCGTGAACTCACCAAACAGGCCGCTAAAGCCGCATAACAGGAGGACTGACATGCATTTATCAGAAGGCGTATTACATCTTCCTGTTCTTGCCGGTGCCGGTCTGGTTGCGGCGGCGGGTGTCGCCATCGGCGTTCGTCAGCTGGATACGTCGCGCTTGTCTCTGGCGGCCTTGTTCGGTGCGGCGTTCTTTGTTGCCGGCACTATTCATGTGCCTATCGGGGTCAGTAGTGTGCATCTGATCTTAAACGGGCTGGCAGGACTGTTTCTCGGCTGGGCGGTATTTCCCGCTTTTCTTATCGCGCTGGCGCTGCAGGTGCTGTTTTTCTCCTTCGGCGGCTTCGCGGTGCTCGGTGTAAACCTGTGTAATATCTCGATTCCGGCGCTGCTGGTCTATTATCTGTTCCGTAACTCAATGCATCCGGGTCTGAGCCGCGGGCGATTAATCTACCTCGGTATTATGGCGGGCATGCTCGGGACACTGGGAACTGTGTGTCTGACCTCCCTGGCACTGGTACTCGACAGCGGAAAATCGTACATCGATCTGGTCTGGCTGCTGTTTATCGGGCACCTGCCTATCTTTGTGACGGACTCGCTGATAAGTGTCGGGATCCTGCTCGCACTGGCAAAAATGCGTCCGGCATCCCTGGCGGTCAATCAAACTGGTCAGCACAGTTATGGATAAGTGGCTTGCCCCGCACCGGCGTTTACTTATTGCTGTTCTCTGGGCATTTCTTCTCAGTGGTATCCGGCAGACCGACTGGCTGACAGCCGGTCTGTCCGCTGCCTTTGTGTTGTTTATTATCTGCCGCCGCCGTCAGTTAGGTCACTCGCTGCTGACGGTTATCAAGCTGAATATCTTTGTTTTATTCATCTGGCTGACGCTGCCGTGGAAAATAGAGAGTCAGGGAATTGTACAGTCACCGGCAGGCATTTTTCTGGCGACACAAATTACCCTGAAGATGAATGCTATTTTGCTGTTTGTCTCCGCCATGCTGACCAACATGACCGATATTGATCTGGCCTGTGCGGTAAAACGCTATCCTCTGCCGGATAAGCTCATCAAACTGTTTATCCTGACAATCCGCTATATTGCGATTTTCAGTGAAACCAAACAACAGCTTGAAACCGCTATGAAAGCGCGGGGATTTAAAAAAGGGATGAACAAACGGACATTTATGATGCTGTCCCAGTTAGTCGCCCTGCTGCTTATCAAAGCTATGCATAAAGCGGAAACCACAGAAATGGCACTGAAAGCCCGTGGTTTTTATGCGCGTCCATCTTCAATCACGACAAAAAGGTGTGTTAATGACTCCCCAAAGCCCGTTAGTTCAGGTCAGAAACCTTGTTGTCCGTCGCAACACTGCGCCGATAATTCAGGATCTGAACTTTGACCTGAACGCCGGAGAACGATTGTTCCTGTGCGGCGATATCGGCAGCGGAAAATCCACACTGTTACATACCCTGCTCGGCTTTATTCCGTTCAGTGGTGAAATCACCGTATTTGACCAACTCCGTCAGTCAGAAGATGATTTTACAGACATCCGCGGTCCGCTGGGATTATTGTTCCAGCATCCGGATGACCAGCTATTTGGTCCGGGCGTACTGGATGATGTAATGTTCGGCCCGCTGAATATGGGAATGACACAGGATGAAGCACGGGAACGCGCCATAGATTGCCTGGAAATGCTGGATATTATCCATCTGAAAGACCGGGCGGTGACGGAGATTTCCGGGGGCGAGAAAAACTTTACCGCGCTGGCAGGCGTGCTTGCCATGTCGCCGTCAATATTATTGCTGGATGAACCGACTAATGGTCTGAATGAGAAAAATATTCAGCGGCTGGAAAGTATTCTCCGCGGGCTGAATCTGCCGATGATTATTGCCTCCCACAACAGACAGTTTACTGAATCAATGGCACACCGGACTCTCCCGTTTCCCTGCCGTCCCTGACAGCCTGCTTCTGACACTAAAAAAGCCGATCAAGATAAAATGATCGGCTTTTCTGTTTTCTTTGTTTTGTCTTTTATCAGCAGCAATCAGAAACGGTTATTCCGTTACTTCATCCTGACCGGTTTCACGGCGCAGTTTCATCGACCGGTATAACCACAGTGCGATAATCACAATAAATACGGCTGATAAATAGTTTGATCCGGCTTCCGGATACTCCACCCGCAGTAACGCATTATAACTGAACAACCCCAGGAAAAACGTACCTGTCACCAATTTCGGCATGCCTTCAGGCAGCATCTGGTTAAGGTAGCGCTGATGGAAGCAATACACAGCCAGGCAAAGTGCAATGACCGGAAAAATCGAAAACTGAACTAATGAGTTAAATAAAACTGAAAATGTACCGTGCACGGTAAGCCCGACAATAAACGCGAGCAATAAAGTTCCTTTGTCACGGCGGTACTGTTCCGTCATAGCATTCTCCCTGGTAGTGTTAAGTTAAAAGGCTGTCATCAGTGTCATCTGTTTTCTCTTGTTGGCGGCGATACCAGTAATACGCACCACGGGCAATCATCCGCAGTTGTAAGACCAGCCGTACTTCCAGATGCGCGCGCTTATCAAAATCAATATCCAGTGCTTCCGCACCGGCACTGAAGACGATGGTTACCATCGACTCCGCCTGTAGTTCCGTAAACTGGCGCGGCATTTTGCTTTCCAGTTCCAGATAGTCTGCCAGTTCAGCAATAAAATGCTGGATTTCCCGTGCGACCGCCGCACGGAACTCGGCAGATGTGCCGGATCGCTCACGCAATAGTAACCTGAAAGCGTTGGGGTTATTACCGATAAACTCCATAAATGTCGCAACTGATGTCCGGATCACACTCCCGCCTTTTGCGATACGCTGACGTGCCTGGCGCATCAGTTGGCGCAGCATCAGCCCGCTTTCATCAACCATCGTCAGGCCAAGTTCATCCACATCTTTGAAATGGCGGTAAAATGAGGTCGGTGCAATCCCGGCCTCACGGGCGACTTCGCGTAAGCTCAGACTGGTGAAGCTGCGTTCTGCGCTGAGCTGACTGAAGGCCGCTTCAATCAGAGCCCGGCGGGTTTTTTCTTTTTGTTTTGCTCTTACACCAATCACGTTACTCACAGAATTTTGGCTCTCAATTAATTCAGACAGATCAATATAGCAAACTTAATGTTATTTACAGTGATGATTAGTTGATGGCGGCACAATTTCTTATGAAAAAATTCTTCAAACTGTGATGCATCAACCTTACATAATGTAGGCTGATTTATCTTCTGATGTTAAGATGATGTTATTAACTTATGTATAAACAGGTTATCTCTTATATGCAACAGAACCAGTTTGACGCAATTGTCATCGGCTCCGGTCCGGGCGGCGAAGGTGTGGCAATGGGGCTTGTAAAACAGGGAAAACGCGTTGCCGTTGTTGAACGCTACAACAATGTCGGCGGCGGTTGCACCCATTGGGGCACCATTCCTTCCAAAGCGCTGCGCCATGCCGTCAGCCGTATTATCGAATTTAACCAGAATCCGCTGTACAGTGATAACTCCCGGATTCTGAAATCCTCTTTTTCTGACATTCTGGCACACGCCGGACGCGTGATAACCCAGCAAACCGGAATGCGCCGCGGTTTTTATGAGCGCAACGGCTGCACCATGTTCTATGGCGAAGCTGCATTTACAGACACCGGTGATATCCGTGTCCGTTATGCGGACGGCAGCTGTGATATTCTCAGCGCAACTCACACTATTATCGCCACCGGCTCCAGACCTTACTGCCCGCCGGATGTGGATTTCAGTCACCCCCGTATCTATAACAGTGACACTATTCTCTCTCTGACACATGAACCGCGCCATGTCATTATTTATGGTGCCGGTGTGATTGGTTGTGAATACGCCTCTGTTTTTCGCGGGCTGAGTGTAAAAGTGGATTTAATCAATACCCGTGACCGGTTGCTGGCGTTTCTTGACCAGGAGATGTCAGACGCGCTGACTTATCATTTCTGGAACAATGGCGTGGTTATCCGTCAGAACGAAGAATATGAGCGGATTGAAGGCACGGATGACGGTGTGATTGTTCACTTCCGCTCCGGCAAAAAAGTAAAAGCAGACTGTCTGCTCTATGCCAACGGACGAACCGGTAATACGGATGGTCTGGGGCTTGAGCATGTCGGGATCAGTGCCGACAGCCGCGGGCTTATCAGTGTTAATGATACCTATCAGACCAGTAATCCGGCGGTTTATGCGGTCGGGGATGTGATCGGCTACCCGAGTCTTGCCTCTGCAGCTTATGATCAGGGGCGGATTGCTGCCCGTGCTATCACCCATGATGGCGATGCACCGCTGCATCTGATTGAAGATATCCCGACCGGTATTTACACCATCCCGGAAATCAGTTCTGTCGGAAAAACCGAGCAGCAACTGACTGCGATGAAAATTCCGTATGAAGTGGGCCGGGCGCAGTTCAAACATCTGGCGCGGGCACAAATTGCCGGTCTGGATGTCGGCAGCCTGAAAATATTGTTCCACCGCGATACCCGCCAGATCCTCGGCATTCACTGCTTCGGCGAGCGGGCGGCAGAAATTATCCATATTGGTCAGGCAATTATGGAACAAAAAGGGGAAGGTAATACGCTCGATTATTTCGTGAATACCACCTTTAATTACCCGACCATGGCGGAAGCTTACCGTGTTGCCGCCCTTAACGGACTGAACCGGTTATTTTAAACCGGCAGTTCCTGCTGATAATACGCACACATTTTTGCACGGATCGCTTCTGCCAGTTGGCTGTAACGGCTGCGCAGCGGCGAGCCGGGACGATAAACCAGAATCACTTCACGGAAAGGCTCCGGCTCAGAGCAGGAGAGATAACACACGCCATCGCGTTTATGCTCCGGTGGAATAGCCAGATCCGGCAGTAAAGTGATCCCGCTGCCCGCCGCAACCATATTGCGCAACGTTTCCATGCTGGTTGCCCGGAAATGGGTATCTTCTTTCGCACCCGCCTGAAAACAGAACCCCATTGCCTGGTCACGCAGACAGTGTCCGTCTTCCAGCATCAGCAATTTTTCACCCGCCAGCTCATGCATTTCCACATCCTGTCGTGCCGCCCACGGATGATCATCATAAACCGCCAGTTTCATCGGCTCATTAAACAGCGGCTCTTCAATAAATGCGCCGGTTTCTTTCACTCTTGCCAGTATCGCGCAATCGAGCTTTCCGCTGTCGAGTTGCGCCAGCAACTGTTGCGTTTGTGCTTCATGAAGATACATTTCAAGTTTCGGCCAGAGCCGGTGCAGCTCAGGGATAATATGCGGCAGCAGATACGGTGCAATAGTCGGGATCAGCCCGATATGCAGCGGACCGGCCATGCTTTCGCCCTGAAGTGAGGCCATTTCTTCCAGAATTTTCACTTCACGCAGAATGGTCCGGGCCTGATCCACCAGCAACATACCCTGCTGGGTAAATAAGACTTTGCGGCTGGTTCGCTCCAGCAGCATCACACCCAGCTCATCTTCCAGTTTTCTAATCTGTCCGCTCAGGGTCGGCTGGCTGACGTGACATGCATCAGCCGCCCGGCGAAAGTGATTATGCTCTGAAAGTGCAACCAGATATTCCAAATCCCGGATATTCATGCCTGTATCTCCGTCTGCGATTAATAGATAAAATCAATTGATATCCATCATAACGCAACTAAATTGTTAGTCGAGTCTAAATCGCAGTACCGGCAACGGATAAGAAAATACCTATTCAGTTTGTGTGGTATATCTCTTTATCTTGTTAGTTCTCATTAACTTATACGAGAGTACGACGGTTAATCCGGATATTGCAATATATACACCGGCATAGGTCAGATTAAACCCTACCAGGTAACCGATAATTAACGGGGTTAATCCGCCGATAACGGTTGATGATACGTTATATCCGACACTGAGTGTTGTGGTATGCCCTTTTACAATACAAGCGCTGACTGATGACAAAGTGCATGACAACATAGATGCATTCATCGTCAGAATCAGCTGAGCAAAAATAACTAACCAGACAGACTGGCTGCTCAGTAAAAAATAGAGCGGAATGGAAAGAAGCACAACTCCGGATACACCTATTTTAAATACTCTTTCAGCTGAGCTGTATTTATCCGTTAGCCAGCTACAGATAAACATACAAAATAAATATAAACCCGACGATAAGATTCCATAAATCTCCTGCAGTGCCTCAGCTTGTATATGCGTTTTCATCAGAGATGATGACATATTACAGGAGTAAAAAACCGCTGAACCGGGAACGGTCATAAAAAATATAATTATCGTCTGCCGAATATTTATCCGTTTTTTCCATTCCGGACTGACCGCCAGTGTTGGTAACCGGCTACGGAACCAAAAACTCATAAGAATGTTAATCACCCCGAGAAATAACGGAATTCGCCAGCCAAATGTCTGCATCACAACCGGATCCAGTATTTTTTCCAGCGATAATACCAAACCAAGTGACACAATAACTCCGAGTACCGAACTGCCGACAATCAACCCTGATAACCGTGAGTGTTCATTTTCTTTGGCTGTACTAAACAGATAAGTGACCAGAGCCGGATTTTCTCCGGCGAAGCTGAACGAAATCACCATCTGTAATACTAAAATAGCCACCGGGGTATACCCACCCAATATATGTATTGGTAATAATGCCATACATAGTGTTGCGGTTCCTGTAATCAGGCTGGTGAGTATTAAGGCTGATCTTTTTCCTCGTTTATCCGCATAACGCCCGATAATATAACCACCGACAGGACGAGTCAGAAAACGCAGTGCAAATATTCCCCAAACCATTTCTGTTGCGGATTCATAACCCTGTTTCTCAAGCTCTGCACTAAGGTAAACTGAAATAGCGGCAAAAACTGCAATATCATAATATTCCAATGCATTCCCTGCCACGGCTCCCAGCCGATATCTCCATTTCATTCCCTGCTTCCTTTATTTTGCTATATACGGGCTACCGGACAGCCCGTATTGTTATTGCATTATTTTTTATATTGATAATCTTTTACGGTAAATTAACTAACGTGTCTAAACAGGCCAGCGTGATACCATTTTCTTTCAGTGCATTAAATACACCGCCGGAAGATGCATGAGGACAGCCTAATTTTTCTTTTATACGCTGAATACGTTTATGCTCTGAGGCTTCAGAACAGCCCTGAACAGCACTGATTTCTTTTATTTTACGATGGGATAGTAAAAGCCGGATGGTAAGAATTTCTTTACGGGTAAAACGGATATTACCGAAGCGCATATATTGATGAACATCTAATAAGTCTGTAGGATTATTTTCTACGGTGTTAATTTCATCAGAACCCTGTCTGATTTCAGGTCGCAGCGGTAATATTAATTCTTCATTTCTCTTCCAGATACGTCCGGCGTAATCAGATATAACCGGCTTCCATTTATATACGTCCATCATATCTGCGACAGATAATACCCCTCCCGCATTGATAGACATCAATTCCAGCGTATCGCCGTACTTCATACAAAAATCAACTTTAAATGCATTGTTTTTTACATTTTTCAGTATATTAGTAAAATTATCAGCGTAATTATTCCAATACTGAATCCCTATATTCAGCCTTTCATTTAATAATAAATCAAAATCTTCTCCCCAATACTTTAAAACCCATTCATAGTCACTGGATAGGATTGAACTTGTTTTATCTTTAACATTAATCACCGTATAATTAATGCCGATATTATCCCAATCAAAATATTTTGAAAAATCATCCACAAGATTACCACACGCATTTTCAAGCGCAGCACTTTTAATATCCATATTATTTCCTATGCAAGTAAACACACGACCATCTGGCTTTATGTTTATCATAGTAAAATGAAAATTAAAACACTCAATTTACCCGCATTTTAATTTTTAATATTTAACCTATCCTTTTAATGTCTATATTAACATCACTAATTATCATGATATTTAATTCTTATTACATTAAATTTAAATTCATTAATTGAGAAAATAATAAATATGAACAGACAACAAGATTGGCATCCCGCAGATATTATTGCAGCAATACGAAAAAGAGGAACAACACTGGCGGCGTTATCACGAAATGCCGGTTTAAGTGCATCAACACTGAGTAATGCACTGGCGCGGCGCTGGCCTAAGGGAGAGAAAATTATTGCAGATTTTCTGAATATATCGCCTGCTGAAATCTGGCCTTCGCGTTACCTGTATAAAATAAGCCGATGGCCATAAACAAAAATGCCCGAATCACATCATATTATGTGATTCGGGCAGAAAAGCAGAAATTACACTAATCCGGTGCGGATTTTTGCCTCACTGACGGCAGCGGCAACCTGTGCCTGTGATACTCCGCCTTTTGCACAGCGCTTTGCCAGGCAGGATTGCAGTGAGAGAATGTTATACACATCCAGCTCAATCACCGGGCTGTATTTTTGCAGATCAGTGAGTGGCATCTCTTCCAGTGCCAGACCTTTTGCTATCGCGCCAACCACTACTTCACCGACAATATGGTGCGCCTCACGGAACGGAATACCTTTTGCCACCAGGTAATCAGCCAGTTCAGTGGAATTAGCATAGCCCTGTTTGGCCGCTTCTTCGCAACGCGGACGTTTTACCTGAATATCTTCCAATACTAATGCTGCCATATGCAGACAGTCCAGCCAGGTGTCGAGTGCATCAAACAGCCCTTCTTTGTCTTCCTGCATATCTTTGTTATAGGCCAGCGGCAGACCTTTCAGTGTCATCATCATGCCGCTCAGCGCACCCTGCACCCGCCCGCATTTACCACGGATAAGCTCAAGGGCATCCGGGTTCTTTTTCTGTGGCATCAGGGAAGAGCCGGATGTCACGCGATCAGACAGCTCAATAAATGCCGCTTCGCCGCTGTTGAAGAAAATCATATCTTCCGCGAAACGGGAAAGGTGCACCATACTGATGGCGGCATCACTTAGTAATTCCAGTACATGGTCGCGATCAGATACGCTGTCGAGACTGTTGCGTGTTGCACCGGCAAAACCCAGCCAGTCCGCAAGCTGATCACGGTCAATCGCATACGCCGTTCCTGCCAGTGCGCCGGAACCGAGCGGGCTGTAATCAAACCGCGCCAGTGCATCGCGCACACGGCTTTCATCCCGCACCAGCATTTCGCTGTACGCCAGGCACCAATGTGCAAACGTAACCGGCTGCGCACGCTGTAAATGCGTGTAGCCCGGCATTACGGCATCCTGATTCTGCTCTGCGGTCAGTACCAGCGCCTGCTGAAATTCCTGCAATGCCGCTAAAATCTGTCCGACGGCCGCTTTGCACCACAGTTTTAAATCGGTTGCGACCTGGTCATTACGGCTGCGCCCGGTATGGAGTTTTTTCCCCAAATCACCGACTTTGCCGATAAGTTTACCTTCCACCCAGCTGTGGATGTCTTCCGCATCACTGCTGAGAATGGCTCGGGGATCTGCCTGTACTTCTGCCAGCAGTTCATTCAGTGCCTGCTCCAGCGCCGCCTGCTCCTGTACTGTCAGTACATTGACGGTCACCAGCGCTTTCGACCACGCGACCGAGCCGGTGATATCCTGCTCCGCCAGACGATAATCGAATCTCAGTGAGTCGTTGAATTGTTTGAACCGTTGATCGGCTTCCTGACTGAAACGTCCGCCCCAGAGTGCCATACTCTTTCCCTTTTATTTTTTGATATACCCTTATTCATTCAAACTGCAGGTTCGTTGCCTGCATCCTGAATGACGTCGGGTATAAATTATATAGATAGCAAAATATTGCCTGCACGTCCCTGTGCATAAAATCCCTGTTTTTACTGATTATTTCTGTTCTTTCAGCGCACGGATCCGTGAGGAGAGCGAGTACAGACGGATAAAGCCGCCCGCGTGGCTGTGATCGTAAACCTCATCTTCGCCGAATGTCGCAAACTCTTCTGAGTAAAGACTGTTCGCCGATTGCTTCTGAATCGCCGTGACCTGACCTTTATACAGTTTCAGTACCACTTCGCCGCTGACATCTGCCGCCAGTGAATCCGCTGCCGCCTGAATAGAGTGACGCAGCGGCGCAAACCAGCGTCCGTCATACACCACATAAGACATTTCCAGACCAATCTGCTGACGCCATTTGAAACAGTCACGGTCGAGGATAATTTCTTCCAGCCCGCGCAGTGCTGCCATCATAATGGTGCCCCCCGGGGTTTCATAACAACCACGGGATTTCATACCCACCAGACGGTTTTCGATAATATCGATACGCCCGATGCCGTGTTTCGCACCCAGTGTATTCAGTGCATCCAGGCAGTTAAACGGTGACAACGCTTTGCCGTTCACGCCGGTCACTTCGCCCGCTTTGATGGTCACAGTCACCAGTTCAGGCTCATCCGGCGCATCCTGTGCATCAACCGTCCACACCCAGCAATCTTTATTTGAGACATTCCACGGGCTTTCCAGCACGCCGCCTTCGGTGGAGATATGCCAGGCATTCTCATCACGGCTGTAGATTTTTTCCAGTGATGCGGTAGTCGGGATATTACGGACTTTCAGATAATCCAGCAGTGCTTCACGGGAACGCAAGTCCCACTCACGCCATGGTGCAACCACTTTCAGTTGCGGAGCCAGTGCGGTATAAGTGCCTTCAAAACGCACCTGATCATTACCTTTACCGGTCGCACCATGTGCCAGCGCATCTGCACCTAATTTCAGCGCAAGCTCTACCTGGGCTTTGGCGATAATCGGACGCGCCATAGACGTACCCAGCAGATATTTACCTTCATACAGCGCGCCGCTTTTCAGCACCGGATAAACATAATCTTTGATAAATTCTTCACGCAGATCCGCCACATAGCAGGATGATGCACCGGAAGCGAGCGCCTTTTCTTCCACGCCTTCCAGATCTTCCGCGCTCTGACCGATATTGGCGACAAATGCCACCACTTCGCAGTCATCGTAATGCTCTTTCAGCCACGGAATGATCGCTGATGTATCCAGACCGCCGGAATAAGCCAGTACGATTTTTTTAATGCCTGTTTTCTTTGCCTGTGTCATTACCTTGTCCTTTCAACATATGTTATCCGCCGCAGCGGGATGATCCTGATTACGCGGAGATCCGCGTGCCGATGCTTCGCCATCGAATAATTGGTGCAATTGGTCTGCATGCCGCCAGGAGGCGATATCAACCGGACGCCCCAGTGTTTCTGCGGCTTCCAGCGCGGCATTCACTTTGACAATCATGCCGTCCGTGATAATGCCGTCATCAATAAGTTTCTGTGCGTGCTCACCATCCAGCGCGTTAATTTTCTGCCCTTTACCATCAAGAATGCCGCTGACATCAGAAAGCAGTACCAAATCCGCCCCGAGAGTTTTGGCGATAGCGGTCGCCGCCTGGTCTGCATTTACATTCATCAGCCGCCCGTCATCTGTGATACCTATAGAGCTGATGATTGGCAAAAAACCGCCGCCCAGCAGGGTATTGAGTAAAACAGGATTGCCCGGTTGCGCCAGCCCGACATGTCCGAGCTCATCATTGAGTTGCGTGACACTGACACTCTGACCATCCCCGAGACATAACCCGACGCCATTGAGCTGATAACGGGTTGCCCACGCCAGCAGAGTTTTGTTTGCCGTGCCCGCCAGCGCACCGCAGATGATATCTATCTGATCCGCCGGGGTAAC
Source organism: Morganella psychrotolerans (assembly GCF_001676055.1). Lineage (GTDB taxonomy): Bacteria > Pseudomonadota > Gammaproteobacteria > Enterobacterales > Enterobacteriaceae > Morganella > Morganella psychrotolerans_B. The sequence goes on from NZ_LZEX01000011.1 coordinate 17,565, forward strand.
ACGCAGTCCCTGTTTTTTCACCACCGGTAACTGTAATTTTGCCATCAGTTCATCCACCACACAGCCGCCGCCGTGTACAATCACAAGTGCGCGGTCATGTGATGCGCGGTATGCCGCCAGTGCGGTAAATAAACGCCCGAGAGCTTCTTCGCTGTCCAGTAACACGCCGCCTAACTTGATGACTAAGGGTTCCATTTTCATTTTCCGTCAGATAAATGTTTGATAAATTCTGTCAGCTCACTGTGGCAGCAGAGACAGTGTTTCATTAAAGCCAAAACGAATATTCATGCACTGAACAGCTTGTGCCGCGGCACCTTTAAGCAGGTTATCTTCCGTACCGACCACAATCAAATGCTCACCCTGCACAGCAAAGCCCAGATCACAAAATGGTTGTCCGACCACACCTTTCAGCGCCGGAACACCTTTGTCATACAGACGCACTAACGGTTTATCGTCATACGCCTGATGAAATGCCTCACTTATCTGTGCCGCCGTTACACCGCTTTTCAGTTTGCAGGTGATGGTCGCCAGAATTCCCCGCTTAAAGTTGCCGAGATGCGGGGTGAAAATCACCTGAGTGCCCAGGTGTGCGGCAATTTCCGGCTGATGACGATGTGTAAATAAACCATAAGGTTGCAGGCTCACTTCGCAGAAATTGCTGCCTAATGCCGCTTTCCGTCCTGCTCCGCTGACACCGCTGGTGGCGTTAATTACCGGCCACTGAGTCAGATCCAGCAATTCATTTTCCAGTAATGGTTTCAGGGCTAACTGAGAAACGGTCGGATAACACCCCGGTACTGCAATCAGTTGTGCTTTACGGATTTTGTCACCCGCCCACTCCGCCAAACCGTACACCGCCTGTGCTAATAACGCGGTATGTTTGTGTTCAAATCCGTAGTATTGTGGATAAAAATCATCCTGCTGAACGCGGTAAGCACCTGAAAGATCAAATACCACGCATCCGGCAGCCAGGAAGATTGGCACAAGGTCATGACTGACTTCATGTGCGGTTGCCAGAAAAACCACATCGGCTTTTTGTGCTGCCGCCTGCGGGTCAGTTAACGGCTCAATGGGTAAATCCACCAGACCTTTGAGCTGCGGATGTAAATCCGAAAAACATTTACCGGCATCCGTACTGTTGGCAGAAACCATCAGGCCGGTCAGTTCCGTCTGCGGGTGGCGTTGGATATACGCGGCAAGCTCTGCGCCGGTGTATCCGCTGGCCCCGATAATCAGTGTTTTCAACATAAGTCATCTTCACCTTGTACCTGAAACACAAACAATGTATTTTTATTCACATAAACTGCATGAATATTGATACTATTATGGATAAAGGCTGTCAACAGTGAATATTAAATTACCTGCATTTATTGAGATTTATCGTCAGCTGATTGCTGCACCTTCCATCAGTTCGACAGAGTCTGAGGCGGATCAAAGCAACGGGACGGTTATTAATTTATTAGCCGCCTGGTTTGAAACCCTGGGATTTGATGTTGAAGTTCAGCCGGTGCCGGAAACCCGGGGGAAATTCAATCTGTTAGCCAGTATGGGTGACGGTGAGGGCGGATTATTACTGTGCGGCCATACCGATACCGTGCCGTTTGATGAAGGGCGCTGGAGCAAAGATCCCTTCACGCTGACAGAGCAGGACAACAAGCTCTACGGGTTGGGTACCGCAGATATGAAAGGGTTTTTCGCGTTTATCCTTGATGCGGTACGTAATATTAACGTGCGTGATTTACAGCATCCTTTGTATATCCTCGCGACCGCGGATGAAGAGACAACCATGGCCGGCGCGCGCTATTTTGCCGCGAATGCAGCTATCCGCCCGTCTTTCGCTATTATCGGCGAGCCGACCTCGCTGCAACCGGTTCGCGCACACAAAGGGCACCTTTCCAATGCTATCCGTATTACCGGGCAGTCAGGCCACTCCAGTGATCCGGATCGTGGCGTGAATGCCATTGAGCTGATGAATGAATCAATCACGCATCTGATGGGTCTTCGTAATCAGTTGAAAGAAAAATTTAATAACCCGGCCTTTGTTATTCCGTATCCGACCATGAACTTTGGTCATATTCACGGTGGTGATGCAGCAAACCGGATTTGTGGCTGCTGTGAATTACATATGGATATCCGCCCGCTGCCGGGCATGACGCTCAGTGATATTGATGAGATGCTGAATGCAACACTGGAGCCGGTCAAACAGCGCTGGCCGGGACGTCTGGCGATTGAAGCACTGCATGAGCCGATTCCGGGCTATGCCTGCCCGACGGATCACAAAATGGTCGGGGTGATTGAAAACCTGCTCGGAGAGAAAGCGCAGACAGTGAATTATTGTACTGAAGCGCCGTTTATTCAGGATCTCTGCCCGACACTGGTGCTCGGTCCCGGGTCAATTGAGCAGGCGCATCAGCCTGATGAGTTTCTCGATACCCGTTTTATTGAGCCAACCCGCGAACTGCTGACCCAACTCGTTACCCATTTCTGCCTGAAAACGGCTGAGTAACCTTCTCTGCGGACAGCATTGCCTGTCCGCATCTTTATCCCATCATGAATTTTCTTCATCATCTTATTGCGAAAACCTCACCCGCACTGTGTCAATTAATGGTTGACGTTTAACCGATCCATCCCTTAATCTACATCCAGACGTCTAAACGTATAGACATTCAAATAATCACGTGCCGGAACATATACCCAACGTCATTCAGGATGCAGCCAACAAACCTGCAGTTTGAATAAATAAAGGGATATTCATCACGGACGGATGACAGCGGGGGCAGAGATGAGTTTTTTACACGTTGACCAGCACGAGGCACTGAACCAAAACCTGGCGGAATTAGCCGGCCGCGTGGAAGTATCTTTTGAGTTTTTCCCCCCGGGTACACCGGAAATGGAAAATACACTGTGGCAGTCAATTGAGCGCCTCAGTGTTCTGAAACCTAAATTTGTCTCTGTGACTTACGGGGCAAATTCCGGCGAACGTGACCGCACACACTCCGTGATCAAAGGGATCAAAGAAAAAACCGGGCTGATTGCCGTGCCGCATCTGACCTGTATTGATGCCACCCGCGATGAACTGAAAACCATCGCAAAAGACTACTGGGATAACGGCATCCGCCATATTGTGGCACTACGCGGTGATTTGCCGGATAACAGCCGCAAACCGGATATGTATGCCGCTGACCTGGTCGGTTTGTTAAAATCAGTCGCCGATTTTGATATTTCCGTCGCTGCTTACCCGGAAGTGCATCCGGAAGCGCGCAGCGCGCAGGCAGATCTGATTAATCTCAAAAAGAAAATCGATGCCGGGGCAGACCGCGCTATTACGCAATTTTTCTTTGATGTCAGCACTTATCTGCGCTTTCGCGACCGCTGTGCTGCCGCAGGAATTGATGTGGAAATTGTTCCGGGGATCCTGCCGGTATCCAATTTCAAACAATTACAGCGTTTTGCCGGTATGACCAACGTACGCATTCCGGGCTGGCTCGGTAACATGTTTGAAGGGCTGGATGATGACCCGGAGTCCCGCAAGCTGGTCGGCGCATCCGTTGCCATGGAGATGGTAAAAATTCTCAGCCGCGAAGGCGTGAAAGATTTCCATTTTTACACTCTGAACCGCGCGGAACTGACCTATGCAATCTGCCATACTTTAGGTGTCCGCCCTGCTGTAGCCTGTGTGGCATAAGAAAATCATTAGCATCACAAATAATTATAGCGATATCATTGGGTAACCACGGATATCGTTAAATTATTTTGTATAGTTGATTTTTATTTCACCCGCTCAACTCAAATATCTGAGTATCATCATCGCTACAGCACATCTTACTGATTATCTCACCCAAGGCGAATTTACGTAAAACCACCTATTCACCTTCCTGCCAAACAAGCTGAAAATACGCAGTCATTTCATAAGAAAATTTATCGTATTTCACTTTCTCTCAGTGTGACGGACTCCGCCGCACAACATCCGCAGGTCAGAATCAATATGAAAAAATTAGTTTTAGTGTGTTTAATTGAAGCCGCATTGGCAGGGTATTCTGTCGGGGCAGTGGCAGCACCGGCACATTTTACTGAAGAAGTAACTAATGGAACTGTTACAGGGGAAATAGTATCTTTTGATAAGACGCAGTCCGTATCACAAAAGGGTATCATTAAAAATGGTGTTGTAAAAAATGAAGGCACCATCCGGGTTTATAACGGCGGTCATGCAGAAAATACAACCATTGATACTGACGGTCGTTTTGAGGTTGATGAAAAGGGCACAACAAATAAAACAACCATTCTGAATGGCGGGGAAATGATTGTATCCGCAGGAATAATACGGGATACAACTGTACGTAACGGCGGAAGCCTTGACCTCAGTCTTAACAGCCAATCCAAAGGCCTTCTGCTGATTGAAAAAGGGGCTGATGTCGGTATTGATAACAATGACAATACCGGCATGGATGTATCAACAAATAATCCACTCTCTCCGGCAAATATTTATATTGAACATGCAAAACTCATTGGCGATTTGGATATTCAGAGTGACTGGAGTGGTCAACCTGAAAACAATATTGCCCCGACTCCGTCAGTTCCCGGTCCTGCTTTTGTAACTACTATTGATAAGCTGGAAATGGCAGGCGGACGTTTGGGTATGACAACTTACCAACCGGCAGCACAGGCAAACCGACTGGAAATTAAAAATCTTTCCGGGCAGGGGGATTTCTATATATCCACTCAACTGGCTGACAGTTGGGGTGACTTTATTAATATCAGCCAAAGTGCCACAGGAAAATTTGGAATTGAAGTTGAAGATACCGGCAAAGAACCAACAAAAATCACCAGCCTGAATGTCGTTCACGTCAACAGCGGTGATGCGGTATTCCGTCTGACCAATGATGATGGTGTTGTTGAAGCAGGAACTTATCAGTACGCTCTGAAGAAAAAACAGGATGGTGAAAAAACTGACTGGTATTTACAGGGTAAACGCAAAGGCGATAAAGACACGGATACCGGGACTGATAACGGCAATGGCAACGGTGATAACGGTACAACCGCACCGGTTCTGAGCTACAGCGCCAAAGGTGTTATGGCAATGGCTGCCGCACCGCGCCAGGTATTACAGGCAGAATCAGTTTCTCTGCAACAGCGTCTGGGGAATTACTACAGCAATCCGCAACATGGCTACGGATTATGGACACGCTACCTGCACGATGACACCCGCCTGAATGATAAACTCAACACCTCATTTAAAAACAAACTCGATGGCGTACAAATCGGGGTCGATAAACCGTTCCGCCTGGATGATTCCACTGTGCTTGTCGGCGTATTCACCGGTTTCAGCCGGACAAAAGTCAGCACAGATAGCTATGGCAGCGGAACAGTTGAAAGTTACCACGGCGGGCTCTATGCAACTTATCTGCATGACAATGGTTTCTATGCCGACGGAATGCTCAAAGGTAACCGTCTGGATAATGAAAACAACGGTCGGATGAAAAACGGCAGTTCTGCGCGTGGTGATTATCACCAAAACGCATTCACCGCGACAATTGAGAGCGGATTTAACTACGAAGTTGTTCCGGCACTGACTGTGCAGCCTTACGGCAAACTGCAATATGCCCGCATCGGCAGTGCAGATTATGAGCTGAATAACGGTATGCGTGCAGATGTTCACAGCGCAGACAGTTTACAGGGTGAAGCGGGGACATTGATCAGCACCTCATTTGATGTAAACAGTGCGGTACTGAAACCCTATGCCCGCCTGGCAATTGTCCATGAATTCACAAAAGAGAATGATGTGACAATTAACCGCACCAAGACAGTCAGTAACGATTTCTCCGGCAGCACCGGTAAATACGGTTTAGGTCTGGATGCACAGATCACACCACAGGCTGCATTCTATACTGAAATCAACTACCTGAATGGTAACAAAACAGAAACTCCTCTGCGTGCAGATGTCGGTTTCCGTGTGCGTTTTTGATATCCCGGCACAGAACCAAGCTCCCGGTGAATTTCGCCGGGAGTTTGACAGCTAAATAATAACAACCGGTATCAATACTTATTCTATGAATTGTTTTGCACAGACTCCAGTTGATTAACTTCAGCCCTGTATAATAACGGACCACCTTGATCACAATTAATCGCATGTGCCAATAATATGCCGGAAATAACGTCTTTTTTTTATATTATCCGCATAGCGTTCAACTATCTCTGCGTATTCTGTCCGCCGGATATGTTCACTGCCTGAGCCCTTTTCTGCCATCTCCAGTACTGCCCGTATTTTTCCCTGCATCTCTGGTGATGTGTCCGGCTTATGTAGTTGCTTGCTTAGCATGTCATACAATTCCTGTGCGGAGTACTCTGATGCTTTCAGAGCAGACAATTTGCCAATAGATGCACTGCCGGGTACACCAGTTTCACTTCTGGCAAGGATCTTATCGGGCAGTTCCATGTCGAGTTTTGCTGCGCATTTCCCTGTAAAGCCTGATGTGTAGTATTCCGGTTTCACCAGCGCTTTCGCCAACAATGCGCCGCACGCTTTCATTATATTATGGTCTTTCTGTGTGCTGCACCCTGTGGAGAATGTCTTACAACTGTTCACAACAGAAACAAACTTATCCGCTACTGTCTGAAGAAAATGACGGTTGTCCGTTGTAATCTGATTTACCGGTGTTTCATGAGCCGGCTGCTGCGCTATTGCACTTAATTGCATTTTTTCATTCCTCATTTAATAAAAATCAGGCTAATAATAAGGAACGAACCGGACACCGTATTTTAATAAATCACCATTTACTTATGACTGAAAAATACGGGTGGCACGCCTCAGCATGTAACCCGTCCGGTAAACACAGAGTGAAGAATGACCTGATTACGAAAATTCTTTAAAGGCTTTCAGGGTATTCGCCGCATACATCATTGACGGCCCGCCGCCCATAGCAACCGCAACACCCAGCGCTTCCGCCAGTTCCTGCTCTGTAATACCCAGATCGACCAGGGTTTTGGTATGAAAACCAATGCAACCATCACAACGGTTTGCCACCGCAATCCCGATAGCAATCAGCTCTTTGGTTTTTTTATCTAATGCGCCGTCTGCTGTACTGCTGCCGATAAGAGCAGAAAACGCTTTCATCACATCCGGAACTTGTTTACCAAATTCCTGCATATTACCGGAAATATCATTTATCACTTCTTTGTAGTAAGACATCAATTTTTATCCTTATTATAGATAGGCCAATACAATATACATTATTATATAATGTTTTTTTTAATATTATATGTGATAGCTACGACAAATTAAGATATCAACCCAATTTTCCGGGATAAAAAAATGGCCGCAATTGCGACCATTTTCGGGGAGATAGTATAAATATGGCTGTAATCAGCCGGTATTTCGCATTCCGGCAGCAATACCTGCGATAGTGACCATCAGTGCCTGTTCTACCTGCGGATCGGACTGTTCACATTCGCGTGAACGATGCAAAAGCTCTGCCTGAAGGACATTCAGCGGATCCGTATAAACATTACGCAGTGCAATTGATTCGGCAATCCATGGCAGATCAGCCATCAGACACTCATCTTTGGAGATGGTCAGGACACTCTTAATATCCTGCGATAACTGCTGACGTAATTTTTGACCCAACGGCCACAAACGTGGCTCCACCAGGCGCTGGTCATAATATTCCGCCAGCCATAAATCGACTTTTGCAAACACCATTTCCAGCATCCCGACCCGGGTTTTAAAGAACGGCCACTGGTGATACATCTCTTCCAGTACGCGCTGATTACCTTCATCCACCGCTGTCTGCAATGCAGCACCCGCACCCAGCCAGGCCGGCAGCATCAGACGATTTTGCGACCAGGCAAAAATCCACGGAATAGCACGGAGAGTTTCCACGCCGCCGGTCGGACGGCGTTTTGCCGGACGCGAACCCAGCGGCAATTTAGCCAGTTCCTGCTCCGGTGTTGCCGAACGGAAGTACGGGACAAAATCCGGCTGCTCGCGGACATAGTCACGATACATGTCACAAGATACTTCTGAGAGCCTTTCCATAATCACGGCCCATTCCGGTTTTGGCTCCGGCGGCGGCAGAAGATTAGCTTCCAGGCTGGCACTGGCATACATCGCCAGGCTGCTGATAGTGACCTGTGGCAAACCAAATTTAAAGCGGATCATCTCGCCCTGCTCAGTGACACGCAGTCCGCCTTTCAGGCTTCCCGGCGGCTGTGAAAGCAGTGCTGCGTGTGCAGGTGCGCCCCCGCGTCCGATAGTGCCCCCGCGTCCGTGGAACAGGGTGAGTGTCACACCTTCCCGGTCGCAGACTTTAATCAGTGCATCCTGTGCGCGGTATTGTGCCCAGGACGCTGCCATAACACCCGCATCTTTGGCGGAATCCGAATAGCCGATCATCACCATCTGCCGGTTATTGATCAGGTTACGATACCAATCGATGCTCAGCAGGCGGGTTATCACGCTTTCCGCATTATTCAGGTCATCAAGCGTCTCAAACAGCGGCGCCACCGGTAATGTGACCGGGCAGCCTGACTCTTTAAGCAGAAGTTTGACCGCCAGTACATCAGATGGCACTTTCGCCATTGAGATAACATAAGATGCCACAGAATTTTCCGGTGATTCGGCGATCACGCGGCAGGTATCAAACACTTCACGGGTTTCATTGCTGCACTGCCAGTTAAGCGGCACAAGCGGACGTTTGGATTGCAGCTCGCGCAGTAAAAATTCCTGTTTTTCCGCTTCCGGCCAGGCTGCGTAATCACCCAGTCCGAGAAATTGTGTCAGTTCAGAAAGTGCTTCTGTATGGCGGGTGCTTTCCTGGCGCACATCAATACGCACCAGTTGCAGCCCGAAACAGCGGATCCGGCGCAGTGTATCCAGTAATTGCCCGTTAGCAATAATCTTCATGCCGCACTGCACAAGAGACTGGTAACACAGATACAACGGCTCCCACAGATCTTCGTTGTCCGTCATCAGGTTATCCGGCTCAATAACCAGTTCCCCTGCCAGACGGCGCTCCAGATAATCCAGTGTGCTTTTCAGGCGGGCGCGTAACTGTTTGGTTATCACGCGGTACGGCTCTGCGGCATCCTCACCCACGCGCTCACGCAATGCAGGTGAGCACTCACTCATGGAAAGTTCGGACACCAGCACCTGAATATCATTATAAAAAAGATCGGCTGCTTTCCAGCGGCTCAGCAACAGGACATGACGGGTAATATCGGCTGTCACATTCGGGTTACCATCGCGGTCACCGCCCATCCAGGATGTAAAGCGGATCGGGGCGGCTTCCACGGCAAGGTTATAATCCAGTGAGGCTTCCAGTTGCTCATTGAACTCGCGCAGAAATGCCGGTACACCTTCCCACAGGCTGTTTTCAACAACCGCAAAGCCCCATTTCGCTTCATCAATCGGCGTCGGGCGATCTTTACGGATTTCATCTGTATGCCAGGCCTGGGCGACCAGCTGACGCAGGCGGCGCATAATGCGGTCGTGCTCATAATCCGCCAAATCATCATGATCCAGCTGAGCCAGGCAGGTATTCACCGCCACCAGCTTATGAATCAATGTGCGGCGGGCAATTTCAGTCGGGTGCGCGGTCAGAACCAGCTCGATGGAAAGCGAATCAACCGCTTTGCGCATCTCTTCATTGCTGAAGTTTTTTGCTTTCAATTGATCAAATAACGAGGCCAGCGCCACCGGGTTACTGGCGGCTTCGCCGTGCGGCGAAATGCTGTGATACTGCTCAGCCACGTTGGTTAAATTCAGGAACTGGTTGAATGCACGGGCAACCGGCAGCAGTTCATCATTGGATAAATTTTGCAGTGTCAGCAGCAATTTCTGGCGCTGAATTTCATTACCGGCCTGTGATGCTTTGGACAGCTTGCGGATGGATTCTACTTTTTCCAGAATATCCTCACCCTGCGCCTCTTTGATGGTGTCTCCGAGAAGCTTGCCGAGCATACTGACGTTACTGCGCATTGCAGAATATTGTTGATTCATACGACCTCTGGCCCTTATTGACGGCAGAATCCTATGACTGCCGGTTGAGGAACCTTCATCCGGCAGTTATCGAGCCTGTACATCTTCGTGATTTTATACGGCGGATTAATTTTTTATTTTGTGACGCCGTTCCCTTGCAATTATCTCTTGCCCTATATTCATATCAAAAAAAACCGGCATTGAAAGGACTTTATCAGATTTAATTGCGCAGAAGATGTAATCCGCAACACCGGCTGACATCGCAATATCGGGTAAAACCCTGTCTGACCAGCATAATGAAAGGGAAACACTGAACCGGCAGACAGATATCGCGAATTAAGGCAAAAATAATAACGATTCAGCACACAAATAAATAATCAGGATCCGGGTAAAAAATTCAGCGGGGGGTAAGCAGAAGGCTGGTCTGTGCGGTGGCGGGGCTGAAAATAATAACGGGATACAATTAATTCCGTTAATTGTATCCCGTCGGGTTCGTTTCTGTCCTCAGGCTGACATCCTGTCAGAAAAAGCACATCCGGTGCATATCCATTTACCACAACATCCTGTCGTGGCCATCATCCATGACGATTATATGTCCGTTCTGAAACATCACCATGTGCTATTTATATCAAGACTAAACAGTAATTTTAATAAGACAATTCCCGTTATAGCAACAAATTATCTTTTATTGTTCTTTTTTGGACTATCACCTTATTCATTCAAACTGCAAATTCGTCAGCTGCATCCTGAATGACACCCGGCCTGTATACATCACAGCAGCTGCGCCAGCCGGTTTAAATCTGACTGAATCGCACCGGCGGTAACATCACGCCCGGCACCCGGTCCGCGGATAACCAGCGGGTTATCACGATACCAGCGGCTTTCAACCGCAAAAATATTATCTCCCGGCAACAGTGATGCCAACGGATGATCCGGACGCACAGCTTCCACACCAACCCGCGCTTTGCCGTTTGCATCAAAGCGCGCCACATAGCGCAGCACCATATCCATTTCACGGGCAGCTTCCAGACGGCAGATCATTTGCTCATTCATTGCTGTCACATTTTCAAAGAAATGATCGGTGTTGCCGCTGCGTGCCTCCGGTGGTACAAGCGATTCCACGCGGACATCTTCCGGCTCAATTTCATACCCTGCTTCACGCGCCAGGATAATCAGTTTGCGCATAACATCCTGCCCGGATAAATCAATCCGCGGATCCGGCTCTGTCAGACCCTGCTGCCATGCCTGTTCGACCAATTCACTAAACGGTACTGAGCCGTCAAATTGCAGGAACAACCAGGAAAGCGTGCCGGAGAAGATCCCGCTGATCGCCAGAATACTGTCGCCGCTTTCATGCAGATCCCGTACGCAATGGTTGATCGGCAACCCCGCGCCGACGGTTGCGTTATACAGCCAGTGACGCCCGGTTTTACGGAATGCATCGCGGATCTGCCGGTATTCCCGGGTTTTTGCCGCTCCGGCTATTTTATTGGCACTGATAACATGAAAACCGTATGCTGCAAAATCGGCGTAATTGTCTGCCAGTGTCTGGCTTGCAGTTAAATCAATAATCACCAGATCATCAAACGGATGATTGCGCATCCACAGATACAGCGACTCTTCATCGGCAAAAGGTTCGGCTTCTTCATTGAAGAATGCCAGCGCACGGCTCGGATCCAGCCCGTCATAGCTGAGCAGCGCCCGGCTGCTGTCCGCAACCCCTGCGAGGATAAATTCAAACCCGCTGCGGGCGGAAAGATTACGCTGCTCGCGTGCAAACAATTCCAGCCAGCGGCTGCCGATATTGCCTTTACCAAAGACCATCAGGCCAATCTGTTTCTCTGCGCGGAACAAGCTCTGATGTAATCCCTGAATAACATGCCCGGTCTGGCGGGTGCGCAGAATAGCCACCAGGCTGATACCGTCTTCTGCCTGCCAGATAAACTCCACCGGCTGGTCGGTGAGCTGCTGATAAAAACGGTGGTAATGGAGCAGATTTTTGCACACACCCGCACCAACCAGTGCCACCAGCGCAAATCCGTCACGTAAAGTCAGTGTGCCGGGCAATCCTGCGCTCTCCAGCACATGCAATGCGCTGTCCGCAATTTCTGATGTATAACTAAGCTGAATAAGATTATCGTCATTATGTAACCCGACAGCCAGCGGGCGGATCTGGCTGCGTTTAAGCAGCAGATCAATACTTTTATAGCGCTCTTTTGCATTTTCCCCGACGGGCAGACGGATATCAATCAGACAGACATCATCATGATTTGTCACGATTTTCGCACCGGTTCCGGAGGCCAGCACGCGTTCAATTTTTGTCGAGCCCTGCTCCGGCTGATAACTGCACCGCAACTGGAGATCAATATCACTGGCAGAGACCGGCTGCAGGGTACGGGTATGCAGCACCGGGGCGGCAAGGCGCGCCAGTTCACTGGCTTCATCGAGGCGCAGCAGCGGCAGCAGACAGGCATCTTTGACTTTGCGCGGATCTGAGCTGTAGACCCCCGCCACATCACTCCAGATAGTGACTTTTTTCACACCCGCCAGCGCACCAACCTGAGTTGCAGAATAGTCACTGCCGTTACGACCGAGCAGTACTGTTTCACCCTGCCGGTTACGGGAGATAAACCCGGTCACCACGAGGCGCTTACCCGGATGACGTGCCATCAGTTCCGCCAGCAGCGGCTGTGATTGTGCCGCATCCACTTCGGGCTGTGCCGCGCGCTCTGCGCAAAGGAATGTCCGCGCATCCAGCCATTGTGCCGCCATGCCCTGCTCCTGCAGTACCTGCGCCATCAGCCGGGCTGACCAGACTTCGCCGTGACCGACCACTTCAGCATAAACCGCATCTGTCAGCGGATTTTCCAGCAGTGCTGCCAGCCGGTTAATATCATCCGTAAACTGAAATATCAGTACGTTTGCCTGAATCTCAGGCAGCAAGTCACAGATAAGGGAGGTCTGATAGCGGTGTAAGGTTTCCTGTGCCTGATGAGCAGCAAGGCGATCACTCTGGCTCAGTTTTACCCAGTTAATCAGCTGATTCGTTGTACTGCCCGCTGCGGACACCACCATCAAATCATCCGGTTCGCTGTAATTTGCCATAATATTCGCCACGCGCAGATAGCATGTTGCATCTGCCAGGCTGCTGCCGCCGAATTTATGTAACTGACGCCCTTTTTCTGACTCATCAATCGCCAAAGCACTCATGGTTACCCTTACCCCTTAGTCACTGACTGAAATGCGTGCTCCAGGGCCGCAGTCAAATCACCGCTGTCCTCGATCCCCGCAGAAATACGTAATAATGTATCTGAAATTCCCGCAGCCCTACGTGCCTGCTCCGGCATACCTGCGTGTGTCATGGTCGCCGCATGAGAAATCAGTGTTTCCACACCACCTAATGACTCTGCTAGTGTAAAGAGAGACAGGTGAGATAAAAAGCGGGAAATCGTCGCAATGTCCCCATTAATTTCAAAACTGAGCATTGCGCCGAATCCTTTCTGCTGTTTTGCGGCCAGTGCATGCCCGGGATGTGTCTCCAGTCCCGGATAATAAATTTTTTTCACCATAGGCTGTTGTGCCAGGCAGGCTACAATGGCGCGGGCATTTTCCTCCTGCAACCGGATACGCGGAACCAGTGTGCGTATTCCGCGCAGCAGCAGATAACTGTCAAACGCGCCCAGCGTAACGCCGATATTATTCGCCCACCAGCTCAGTGTTTCGGTATGCTCTTCTGACGCCGCAATCACCACGCCCGCCACCACATCAGAATGCCCGTTCAGATATTTTGTGCAGGAGTGAATAACAAAATCCGCCCCCAGCGCCAGCGGCTGCTGTAACACCGGGCTCAGAAACGTATTATCTGCCGCAACCAGCGCACCCGCCTGATGTGCCTTTTCACTGACCGCTGCAATATCCGTTATCCGCAGCAACGGATTACCCGGCGTTTCAATCAATACCAGTTTTGGTTTTTCCGCCAGTGCAGCACTAAGCGCGGCATCATCATTCATATCCGTAAAACGGACAGAAAAATGCCCGCGCTGCTGACAACTGTCCAGCAGCCGGTAAGTACCGCCGTAACAGTCATGAGGTGCAACGATCACATCGCCCGGTGACAAAAAAACCGTAAACAGCAGATGCAGCGCCGACATACCACTGCTGGTCACGACAGCCCCGGCACCGCCTTCCAGCTCTGCCAGCGTGCGCCCGGTAATATCCCGTCCGGGATTGCCACGGCGCGAATAGTCATGCTCACGCGGGCGGCCAAATTCCGGAAAATTATAGGTTGATGAGAGATAAACCGGCGGCACAACACAGCCAAACTGGTGCTCCTCATTAAGTCCGTTATGTATTGCCGCAGTGGCGGGTTTGCGCGTCATACCGCTGTTCCTCTCAATAACCTGGTCAATGACCTGAATGAGATATCAGCATATCCTCAGCTTATTTAGACGTCAATATGTCTGGACATCCATCCTGCTTTACGGTTAGATATACAAGTGGGATAATAATGCTATCAGTCTGGTGCGATCCCGTGCCCGGCTCCTCCTAAACTGACTAATATAGCAAGGTAATTCATGGCTGAATGGAATGGCGAATATATCAGCCCTTATGCTGAGCATGGCAAAAAAAGTGAGCAGGTAAAGAAGATCACAGTTTCTATTCCGTTGAAAGTACTGAAAATTTTAACGGATGAGCGTACGCGCCGCCAGGTGAATAACCTGCGCCATGCCACCAATAGTGAACTGTTATGTGAAGCGTTCCTGCATGCTTTTACCGGACAACCGCTGCCGGATGATGATGACCTGCGTAAAGAGCGCAGCGATGAAATCCCGGAAGTGGCGAAAGAGATTATGCGCCAGCATGGGGTTGACCCGGATACGTGGGAATATTGATTTTTATCCGCGTGTTACGTGTTACAACAACTAAAAGAATGACATAAAAAAACGCCCTGTGAAATATTTTCATTCAGGGCGTTTTTTATCAGATTCAGCGCGCAAATCTGCGCTGTATCATTATTTCTTCGCAGCAGGTACGCTGAAACGTTTGTTAAAGCGATCAACACGGCCGCCGCTTGCAACATCACGCTGTTTGCCGGTGTAGAACGGGTGACATTCGCCACAGACGTCCAGGTTGAAGTCGTGTCCTGCAGTTGAGTTAACTTTCATTACGTTGCCGCAAGAACAGGTTGCAGTGACTTCTGCGTAATTAGGGTGAATACCTTTTTTCATGGGAAAACCTCAGTTAAGGCCGCGTCGCTATCCGGTCATTGTTGCCGGACACCACACGTCGTGTTGATGATAGATTGTCGCTGGTATTTTAATTACCAAAGGCGGCGGATCATACAGAATATCCGGGAACCATGCAATGAAATCCGGCGGCTTTTCGTGGTATTCTGAATGTGATACATCCGATAAAACAGTCGAAATTTCCGGGCGGTGCGCTAAAATCCGGTGATTATTCAGACGCTTTTGCGCTTTTTCCGGCTGTTGTGCTTTTGCGCGCGCAGCCCTGTTGCCTATTGTGGAAATTATCATGACAGTCGTCCGGGTCATCTTGCCAGTCCCTCTGACACAAACGTTTGATTATTTATTGCCTGATAACCTGCCGCGTCCCGTGGCGGGTGCGCGGGTCATTGTGCCGTTCGGCAGACAAAAGCAGGCAGTCGGGATTGTTGCGGAACTGGCAGAGAGCAGTACCTTCAGCCCGGAGAAACTCAAAGCGGTCACTGAGTGTCCGGACGACGACACCTTGTTTCCGGGCGATTTATGGCCGCTGCTGAACTGGGCAGCACAGTATTATCACTATCCGTTAGGTGAAGTGCTGTTTCACGCCATGCCTATCCTGCTGCGCCAGGGCAAAGAAGCTGCATTCACACCGCTGTGGCGCTGGGAGGTTACCCCGGAAGGGACAGAGATTGATATCCATACTCTCAAACGTTCCCCGAAACAGCAGCAGGCGCTGGCCTGCCTGCGTCGCCAGCCGGTTTACCGCCATCAGACCGGCGAATATGAATTAAGCGACAGCGCGTTACAGGGACTTAAAAAGAAAGCCCTGATCACTCTCAATGATGTACAACCGCAAGCAAAAGACTGGCGGCCGGATTTTGCCGTCACCGGCGAGCGCCTGAAACTCAATACTGAACAGGCAACCGCAGTCGGCGCTATCCGCGCGGAGCAGCATCAGTTTTCACCGTGGCTGCTGGATGGTGTAACCGGCTCCGGTAAAACAGAAGTCTATTTGAGCGTGCTGGAAAATGTGCTGGCGGAAGGTCATCAGGCGCTGGTTCTTGTGCCGGAAATCGGGCTGACCCCGCAAACCATTTCCCGCTTCCGCGCGCGTTTTCAGGCACCGGTGGATATCCTCCATTCCGGCATGAATGACAGCGAGCGCCTGGCGGTCTGGCTGCGGGCAAAGCGGGGCGATACCGCAATTGTCATCGGTACCCGCTCCTCGCTGTTCACGCCGTTTGCCTCCCTCGGCATTATTATTATTGATGAAGAGCATGACGGCTCTTACAAACAACAGGATGGCTGGCGCTATCATGCCCGTGACCTCGCCGTATTCCGCGCCAAGAAAAATAATATTCCTATCGTAATGGGAACCGCCACACCTTCCCTGGAAACACTGTGTAATGTCAGACAAAAAAAATACCGTCTGCTGCCGCTGACACAACGGGCGGGAAATGCACAGCTGGCTGATCAGCATCTGCTTGATCTGAAAGGTCTTCCGCTGACAACCGGCTTATCACAGCCGCTGATAAAGCGGATCCGTCATCATCTGGCGGCGGATAATCAGGTCATTCTGTTTCTCAACCGCCGTGGCTATTCGCCGACGCTGCTGTGTCATGAGTGCGGCTGGATAGCAGAATGCCCGCGCTGCGATCACTTTTATACACTGCATCAGAACCATCGCATGCTGCGCTGCCATCAGTGTGACAGCCAGCGCCCGGTGCCGAAACAGTGTCCGAAATGCGGATCCACACAATTAGTACCGGTCGGGCTGGGAACCGAACAACTGGAAGACGGCATCACGCCGCTGTTTCCGGATATTCCGGTGACCCGGCTGGATCGCGATACCACCAGCCGCAAAGGTGAGCTTGAACAGCACCTGGCGGCGGTTCATCAGGGCGGTGCGCGGATCCTCATCGGCACACAGATGCTGGCAAAAGGTCACCACTTTCCGGATGTGACGCTGGTTGCACTGCTGGATGTGGATGGCGCGCTGTTCTCCGGGGATTTCCGTGCAGCCGAGCGTTTTGCACAGTTATACACCCAGGTTTCCGGACGGGCAGGTCGTGCCGGAAAGCGCGGGGAAGTGGTTTTACAGACCCACCACCCGGAACACCCGCTGCTGACGGTTCTGCTGGACAAAGGCTATGGTGCGTTTGCAGTGCAGGCACTGAATGAGCGCCAGAGTGTCTGTCTGCCGCCTTATACCAGCCAGGTGATGATCCGCGCGGAAGATCAGAATAACCAGCGCGCCGGCGCATTCCTGCAAACCGTTCGTCAGTTGTTTGAATCACACCCTCTGCGGGATGAACATTTCTGGCTGATGGGACCACTGCCGGCAATTCAGGCTAAGCGCGGCGGGCGTTTCCGCTGGCAGTTGCTGTTACAGCACCCGTCACGCAGCCAGTTACAAAAAATTGTCGCACAGGCTATCCCGCAGATTCAGCAGTTGCCCGAAAGCCGGAAAGTCCGCTGGAATGTTGATGTGGATCCGACTGATGGCTGATACTTTACTTACCGGACGGGAATGCGTGTAATATCGAAAAAATTGAGATATCTCACAGTTTTATGCAAACCAGGTAACGGATTAGTTTTACAAAGGGTTTAGAATAACGCTGAATATATACCCAACGTCATTCAAGATGCAGGAAGGCGGCAAGGGAAGATAGACGGGGAGCATACATCAGTATGTGACCCGGCTAACTGAACGTAGCCAACGCACCTGCAGTTTGAATGAATAAGGGTATAGAACAATTAATAAGCCGCCTGCGTTTTACTTATGAAGCTCAGGCGGTTTTTCACAGGCATGTGACAGAAACAGCGGATTAAAACGATCACAAAAACCGCACAGATAATTCACTTACAGGGTAAATAAAGGAACTAACGATGGATGAACGCCGCAATGATACCGGCGCGACCATGAAAGATGTCGCTAACGCTGCCGGCGTCTCAACCGCGACAGTTTCACGGACGCTGATGAACCCGGAAAAAGTGTCGGTGCAAACCCGGCAGAAAGTTGAAAATGCCGTTCTGGAAGTCGGTTACTATCCGAATAATCTCTCCCGGGGATTAAAGCGCAATGATTCCCGCACCATTCTGGTTATCGTGCCGGATATCGGCGACCCGTTTTTTACTGATATTATTGTCGGAATTGAAGAAATTGCCGCGCAGCACGGGTATCTGGTACTGATTGGCGACTGCCGTTATCAGCACAAACCGGAACACACATTCCTTAACCTGATCGTCACCAAGCAGATAGACGGCATGGTGTTACTCGGCTCCAATGTGCCGTTTGACCGTCATGATGAACAGCGCCATCTTCCGCCGATGGTGATGGCAAATGAATTTGCACCGGAACTGGAACTGCCGACCGTCAATATTGATAACCTGACGGCGGCGTTTAATGCCACTCACTATTTGCAGCAACTGGGACACGGGCGGATAGCCTGTATTTCCGGTCCTGAAGATTTACCGCTCTGCCAGTACCGTATCGAGGGGTATATTCAGGCAATGCGCCGGATGGGAATGCCGGTGCGCAAAGAATACCTGGTCCGCGGGGATTTTACACACGAAAGTGGTGCCGCCTGTGCCGCACAACTGCTGGCGCTGCCGGAACCGCCCACCGCTATTTTTTGTCACAATGATATTATGGCAATTGGTGTTCTCTGGGCTGCCAGAAAACAGGGGCTGACACTCCCGCGGGATCTTTCTGTGGTGGGTTTCGATGATTTACCGGCGGCACAATATTGCTCGCCGACCCTGACAACCATTGCACAACCCCGCTATGAGATAGGCCGACAATCTTTTTTATTGCTGCTGGAACAGTTGCAGGGGCGCACCGTTGCTAAGGGATCACGGCTTCTGGATTCTGATTTAATCATCAGAGAAAGTGCTTGTACGCCTAAAAGCTAGGCAAAAACCGCCATATTCAGTAACATGTAACGCTGAATTATATGTTTTCTTACGTTTCCTTAGTCGACTCATTTAGCGAATTGAAATAGTGGCACAACGAGATTATGTGGGACGTGGTCGCTCAGCACCGCGTAAAAAAAGTAAATCACGGAAAAAAGGTCAGGCTAAAGGTCTGCCTTTTACGACGTTAGTTATTGCTGCGGCACTGGTTATCTTGTTTGTCGGCGGTCTTTTTTATCTGGTCCATAACAAAAAAAATCCGTCCGATGCGGCTGGTGCATTGCCTGCGGCACATCAGCAAAGCACAAATAACGGGCTTCCGCCGATTCCGGAAGAGCGCTGGCGCTATATTAAAGAGCTGGAAAACCGTGAAGCGGGCGTTCCGGAGCAGTATTACAACAGCACACAGCCGCCGGTAAATCAGATAGACCCCGGCGCTAAGCTGACGCAGGAACAGCGCCAGTTACTGGAGCAGATGCAATCCGATATGCAGCAGGCGCCGGTTCAGCTACAGGGTGTACCTGCAAATGGCGAAGTTCCGCGCTCCAGGGTAATTATCACTGAGCCGAATCAGCCGCTGCGGATGCAGACAGAGACTGCGCGTACCGCACCGCCGGTCGCAGAAAAACCAAAACCGCAGCCGGTACAGGAAAAACCGAAAGCGGAAGCTGAACGCTGGTTAATCCAGTGCGGGTCATTCCGGGAAACAGAGCAGGCGGAGAGTGTCCGCGCCAGTCTTGCATTTTCAGGGCTTGAAAGTCGGGTCTCACAAGGCGGGGGCTGGTATCGGGTAATGCTCGGGCCGTATGATAAGTCTGCTGCTCAATCTGTCAAAAACCGCGCTTCTGATGCCGGTGTAACAAATTGTATTCTTCGCTCCGCCGGGGGTTGAAAACCTTCAACCCTCCCCCATATCTAAAGTTAATTCAACACTTCCGGGCAGAGCCCGGTGGTGTCTTCTCATCTTTTTTTAGCACAACCAGGGGCTGATTCATGACAACAATCGTAAGTGTTCGCCGTAATGGCCAGGTCGTAATTGGTGGTGATGGGCAGGCGACAATGGGTAATACCGTCATGAAAGGTAATGTCCGTAAAGTCCGCCGCCTCTATCACGACAAAGTTATTGCCGGTTTCGCCGGGGGCACCGCAGACGCCTTTACACTCTTTGAACTATTTGAACGCAAGCTTGAAATGCATCAGGGACACCTGACAAAAGCGGCCGTTGAGCTGGCAAAAGACTGGCGGACAGACCGCATGCTGCGCAAATTAGAAGCGCTGCTGGCCGTGGCAGATGAAACAGCATCGCTGATCATCACCGGTCAGGGCGATGTTATCCAGCCTGAAAATGATCTGATTGCTATTGGTTCCGGCGGCCCGTACGCCCAGGCTGCTGCCCGCGCCATGCTGGAAACCACCGATTTGAGCGCCCGCGAAATCGCAGAGCGCGCTCTCACTATCGCCGGTGATATCTGTATCTACACCAACCATAATCAGAATTTTGAAGAATTATCTTCAAAATCATAAGGATCGATTTTATGTCCGAAATGACTCCACGCGAAATCGTCAGTGAGCTTGATAACCATATTATCGGGCAGGATAAAGCTAAACGCGCCGTTGCTATCGCACTGCGTAACCGCTGGCGCCGTATGCAGCTTGATGCCGAGCTGCGCCATGAAGTAACACCGAAAAATATTCTGATGATAGGCCCGACCGGTGTCGGTAAAACTGAAATTGCCCGTCGTCTGGCAAAACTGGCGAATGCACCGTTTATTAAAGTGGAAGCCACTAAATTTACTGAAGTCGGTTATGTAGGTAAGGAAGTCGATTCCATTATCCGTGACCTGACTGATTCCGCCATCAAAATGGTGCGTATGCAATCCATTGAGAAAAACCGCTACCGCGCCGAAGAAATGGCCGAAGAGCGTATTCTGGATGTGCTTATTCCGCCGGCAAAAAATAACTGGGGCCAGACCGACAGCCCGGCGGAGCCATCAACTGCCCGTCAGGCATTCCGCAAGAAACTGCGTGAAGGTCAGCTGGATGACAAAGAGATTGAAATTGAAGTCTCTGCCACTTCAATGGGTGTTGAAATTATGGCACCTCCCGGCATGGAAGAGATGACGAATCAGTTACAATCCATGTTCCAGAACCTGGCCGGTCAGAAACAAAAACCACGCAAAATGAAGATCAAAGAAGCCTTCAAATTGCTTATCGAAGAAGAAGCCGCAAAACTGGTCAATCCGGAAGAGCTGAAAGAGCAGGCAATTGAAGCCGTCGAACAGCACGGGATCGTGTTTGTCGATGAAATCGATAAAATCTGTAAGCGCGGCGGTCAGTCCTCCGGTCCGGATGTGTCCCGTGAAGGTGTTCAGCGCGACCTGCTGCCGCTGGTTGAAGGTTGTACTGTCTCCACCAAGCACGGCATGGTAAGAACCGATCACATTCTGTTTATTGCCTCCGGTGCATTCCAGATCTCCAGCCCGTCAGACCTTATCCCTGAGTTACAGGGCCGTCTGCCGATCCGTGTGGAGTTACAGGCATTAACCACAGAAGATTTTGAGCGTATCCTGACCGAACCGAATGCCTCGCTGACGGTTCAGTACAAAGCCCTGATGGCAACAGAAGGCGTGAATATCTCCTTTACACCGGATGGTATCCGTAAAATTGCGGAGTCTGCATGGCAGGTGAATGAAACCACCGAAAATATCGGCGCCCGTCGTTTGCATACGGTGCTGGAACGATTAATAGAAGATATTTCCTACAATGCCAGTGAAATACAGGGGCAATCCATTGAGATCAATGCAGAATATGTGAAAGATCACCTGGATCAGCTGGTTGCAGATGAAGATTTAAGTCGCTTTATTCTGTAATTCGATAATAATTAGACTCAATGTCATTCAGACCGCCCCGCCGGTGGTCTGAAATAAAAGACAATAACGGGGGATATTTATACCCAACGTCATTAGGGTATATCTCCCGTTATTTTTTGTCGTTATTATCAAATTCTGAAAAAAGTAAGTGAGCGTCAATGTCAGCCTCCCCCCCACCTGCGGTCAGTCGTACTCAAGCCTGGTTAGAAAGCCTGCGGCCCAAAACATTACCTCTCGGGGTAATTGCCATTATTACCGGCTCTGCGCTGGCATACTGGACCGGTCATTTTAAATTTCCGGTCGCACTGCTGGCACTTGTCACCACCGGTATTCTGCAAATTCTCTCGAATCTGGCCAATGATTACGGTGATGCGATAAAAGGCAGTGATACCGAAGCCCGCCTCGGACCGCTGCGGGGTATGCAAAAAGGCGTTATCACCGCCGCACAGATGAAAAAAGCGCTGATCCTGACCGTCACCCTCGCCTGTCTTTCCGGACTGGCGCTGATTATTGTCGCCTGTGAAAAACCGGAAGATATTGTCGGTTTTCTGGGGCTGGGTGTGGCGGCGATTATCGCCGCAATCACCTATACCGTCGGGAAAAAACCCTACGGCTATCTGGGTCTGGGCGATATTTCAGTACTTATCTTCTTCGGCTGGCTGAGTGTCATCGGTGCTTATTACCTTCAGGCGGGTCATTTCAGTTCACTGACTATCCTGCCGGCAACCGCCTGCGGTCTGTTATCCGTTGCCGTACTGAATATTAATAATATGCGTGATATCGAAAATGATATTATTGCCGGTAAAAATACCCTGGCTGTCCGCCTGGGACCGCTTAACTCGCGCTATTACCATACTGCACTGATTATTAGTGCATTTCTCTGTCTTATCCTCTTCACACTGCTGTATATGCATGGCTGGCACAGCTGGCTGTTCCTGCTCTCTGCACCGGTTCTGTTTATGCATATCAGACGGGTGCTGAGTGATATGAGTGCCGTCGGCATGCGCCCGTTACTGGAGCAAATGGTCAAAGCCGCACTGCTGGTGAATATATTATTCTCAGCCGGGCTGGTGTGGTCGCGTCTGTAAACACAGAATACGCCTAAATATGCCGCTTCCTTGATTCAGATCGGGAAGCGGCCCGCTGTTGATTTTGCAAACAGCAGCAGGAAGGGGCTATACTGATCCTATCCGGCAGCAACCAGACATAAAATCCTATGAAAAATGATACCTTCGACACCTCCGAGCTTTGTGACATTTACCAGGAAAATGTGAATGTCGTTGAACCCCTGTTTTCCAACTTCGGGGGATGTTCATCATTCGGGGGACAAATTACCACCGTTAAATGTTTCGAAGATAACGGACTGCTCTTTGATCTCCTGGAAGAAAACGGAGAAGGACGCATCCTGCTTATCGACGGAGGCGGTTCTGTCCGTCGCGCATTGATTGATGCAGAGCTGGCTTTTCTCGCAGCACAGAACGGATGGGAAGGAATTGTGCTCTATGGTGCTGTCCGCCAGGTTGATGACCTGTCTGAACTGGATATCGGTATCCAGGCAATGGCCGCGATCCCTGCCGGATGTGTCACTGAAGGCATCGGTGAGAGTGATATCCGCGTCAATTTCGGTGGCGTGACATTCTTCTCCGGCGATTATCTGTATGCAGATAACACCGGGATTATCTTATCTGACGTCCCGCTGGACTCGCCGGAAGATGATGAAGAAAGCGATGATGAAGACGGTGAAGATGAGCTTACCGCAAATTAATTAACATTTGCGGAACACAAACATCAAAAAGGGCGGATATTCCGCCCTTTTGCATTTCTGACGCAGCTGATATCAATTTTCAGAACACGCCTGAATCATTTCCAAACACTGCGCTAGATCATTCGTTTTGTACCAAGGCGGCGAAGTGAAGATATCCCCGGGAGCATACATCAGTATGTGACCGGGGTAGCCGAACAAAGCCAACGCAGCTACAGAGCGAAGGATGACGCGTAATTATTGGACATCGTCCATACGACCCAACAACGCCCGCAGACGCTCCTGCCAGCCATTCAGTTCCTGCTTCAGCTGCTCATTCTCACGTACCAGCGTTTCGTGCTGGCCCGTTGCATTCTGCACTTCCCGGTTCAGGTTGGTGTTTGTTTCTTTTAATTCGTCGATTTCCATCTGTAACAATGTGATGGTGTCGATTGCCTGCTGGACTTTTGCTTCCAGCTTTTCAAATACTTCAAATGACATCTTGCGTCCTCCATGTAAGCGATGCACTGATTGTAAGTAGGTGTTATCAATGTGTCCAGTCACATCCCGTGTATTCCTGATTCTTCCGCAGAATAAAATCCGGCTGTTATCACAGATTTTTGTTGTCTGTTTGTTA
Source organism: Morganella psychrotolerans (assembly GCF_001676055.1). GTDB lineage: Bacteria > Pseudomonadota > Gammaproteobacteria > Enterobacterales > Enterobacteriaceae > Morganella > Morganella psychrotolerans_B. The sequence goes on from NZ_LZEX01000011.1 coordinate 41,926, forward strand.
CATAATAAGCGAAATCGCTCAATTTGTTGACGAGACACGCAGATTTTGATTTCGTTATTTCTCGTTTCCGCTCATTAACGATAAATTCACACTAAGACATATGTCTTATACACGAAGAACATGATTTGTTAATAATTCACACTTATTTCACCTTCTCTGCATTATCAGGATTGATACTATGAGTCTAATGAAATCTCCTACCCTCTTCGGACAATGTCTCTCCGAATTTTTGGGCACCGCATTACTGGTATTCTTTGGTTTAGGCTGCGTGGCAGCTGCCCGCATTGCAGGAGCACAACTGGGATTATGGGAAGTAAGTATTATCTGGGGGCTGGGTGTCGCGCTTGCCGTCTATCTGACTGCCGGTATCTCCGGAGCGCACCTGAACCCGGCCGTTACTCTGGCACTCTGGCTGTTTGCCTGCTTTGAGCGCCGCAAAGTTCTGCCCTATATTGTGGCGCAGTTCCTCGGCGGATTTGCCGCCGCCGCACTGGTCTATGCCATGTATTACAATGTCTTCCTTGATTATGACCAGGTACATCATATTGTCCGTGGCACACAGGAAAGCCTCTTCACCGCCGGGGTATTCTCAACCTATCCGGCAGCACCTGTCAGTGTCGGCCAGGCTTTCTTTATTGAAGTGGTGATCGCCGCTATCCTTGTCTGCCTTATCCTCGCGCTGACAGATGACGGCAACGGTGTACCGCGCGGTCCTCTTGCGCCGCTGCTGATTGGTCTGCTGATTGCCGTTATCGGCGGTTCATTCGGACCACTGACCGGCTTTGCCCTGAACCCGGCACGTGACTTTGGTCCTAAAGTGATGGCTTACCTGGGCGGCTGGGGAGATATTGCCTTCACCGGCGGGCGGGATATTCCGTATTTCCTTGTCCCTATGCTGGCTCCGGTTGTCGGCGGATTACTCGGCGCGTTTGGTTACCGCAAACTGATCGGCCGCCACCTGCCTTGTGAAGTGTGTGAAATCAAGGATGAAAAATAATCGCGTACGGTACATTACCGCGTGTTTGTTCACTCAAAAATAAAATAGGTTTTAATATGACAACAGAAACAATCACCCGTGAAAAAAAAGTATGTCGTCGCACTGGATCAGGGAACCACCAGTTCACGGGCGGTACTTTTTGATCGTGACGCTAATATTATCGAAATAGCTCAACGTGAGTTTACTCAAATCTACCCGAAACCGGGCTGGGTAGAGCATGACCCGATGGAGATTTGGGCGACACAAAGCTCTGTATTAACAGAAGTACTGGCGAAAACCGATGTTCACACAGATGAAATCGCGACTATCGGTATCACCAACCAACGTGAAACCACCATTGTCTGGGAAAAAGAGACCGGCAAACCGGTTTACAACGCTATTGTATGGCAATGCCGCCGTACCTCGGATTACTGTACTCATCTGAAGCAGGATGAGGAGATGGTCGAATATATCCGGAAAAATACCGGACTGGTAATCGACCCCTATTTCTCAGGCACTAAAGTAAAGTGGATCCTCGATAATGTCGAAGGCGCACGCGAAAAAGCCGAAAAAGGTGAACTGCTGTTCGGTACTGTTGATACCTGGCTGGTCTGGCGTATGACGCAGGGGCGCGTGCATGTCACTGACCACACAAACGCCTCACGTACCATGCTCTATAATATCCGCACTCTGGAGTGGGATCAGACTATCCTGGATCTGTTCGGCATCCCGCGGACTATGCTTCCGGAAGTCAAAGCTTCATCTGAAATTTACGGCAAAACCAATATCGGCGGGAAAGGCGGTACACGTATTCCTATCTCCGGTATGGCCGGTGACCAGCAGGCCGCGCTGTTCGGCCAGATGTGTGTGCAGTCCGGCATGGCAAAAAATACCTACGGCACCGGCTGCTTCCTGCTGATGAACACAGGCACAGAAGCGGTCCGGTCTGAGCATGGTCTGCTGACAACAATCGCCTGCGGCCCGCGCGGTGAGGTGAATTATGCGCTGGAAGGTGCGGTATTCGTGGCCGGCGCATCCATTCAGTGGCTGCGTGATGAGCTTAAAATTATCGCAGATGCCACTGACTCCGAATACTTTGCAACTAAAGTCAAAGACAGTAACGGCGTGTATGTTGTCCCTGCATTTACCGGGCTGGGTGCGCCGTACTGGGATCCGTATGCCCGTGGTGCGATTTTCGGCCTGACACGGGGTGTGAACAGTAATCACCTGATCCGCGCGACCCTGGAATCCATTGCGTATCAGACCCGTGATGTACTGGAAGCGATGCAGGCAGATGCCGGTACCCGCCTGAAAGCGCTGCGTGTGGATGGCGGCGCTGTCGCAAATAATTTCCTGATGCAGTTCCAGTCCGACATTCTGGGCACCCCTGTTGAGCGCCCGCTTATCCGTGAAAGTACGGCGCTGGGTGCAGCCCTGCTTGCCGGGTTAGCCGTCGGTTTCTGGCAGGATCTGGAAGAGATTAAAGCCAAATCCACCATTGAAAAAGTATTCCGTCCCGGCATCGAAACCACTGAGCGGAATGTCCGCTACAGTGGCTGGAAAAAAGCGGTTGTCCGCGCACAGGACTGGGAAGATCACAGTTAATTCTGCACTTTATTATTTTTTTACGCTTTACTCTGCCGCCGGTTTATACCGGCGGTTTTTTTATTTACTAAATAATGAATGAAACAAATAATGTTCAAAATAAATAATGCGCGAAATAAATAATCACCAACAGAACAAAACCCCGCCAGAGCCCGATCAGGCCAACAAAAACAGATTAAACCTATAAATACCGATCATTGATCACAAAAAATCACTATGTGTAATCAATATGTAACACTGTGTGCCATGATTCACAGTAATAACGAACAAAAACGAATATTATTCGCCCGCAAAGGAAAATCAGTAACGGAAAAACCGGTCACCATGCAGGGATATCCCGTTATAACAAACTAATAAAAATCTTAGCGAAGGAGACGCACATGCTAAGCCTGTTTAAACCTGCGCCACATATTAAGCGGCTCAGTGCTGATCGTATTGATCCGACATACCGCCGCTTGCGCTGGCAGATCTTTATAGGGATATTTTTTGGCTACGCCGCCTATTATCTGGTGCGGAAAAACTTCGCGCTGGCGATGCCAAACCTGATTGAACAAGGATTTACGAAGGGTGAGCTGGGAACAGCACTGTCTGCGATTTCAATCGCTTACGGGATATCCAAATTTATTATGGGTTCTTTTTCTGATCGCGCAAACCCCCGCTATTTCCTCGCGACCGGGCTTATTCTCGCTTCAGCCATTATGCTGATTATGGGGTTTGTGCCGTGGGCAACATCCAGTATCTGGGTGATGTTTATGCTGTTATTTATCTGCGGATGGTTCCAGGGAATGGGTTGGCCGCCGTGCGGGCGCACCATGGTTCACTGGTGGTCCCAGAAAGAGCGCGGCGGTATTGTCTCCGTCTGGAACTGCGCGCATAACGTCGGTGGCGGTTTGCCGCCAATGCTGATGCTGCTGGGAATGTATTGGTTTGGTGATTGGAAATCCGCATTCTATATGCCGGCTTTCGCCGCCATCCTGGTTGCGCTGTTTGCGTTCGCGTTAATGCGTGATACACCTCAGTCCTGTGGCCTGCCGCCGATTGAAGAATATAAAAATGATTATCCCGATGATTACACAGCAAAAAGTGAAGAAGAGCTGACCGCAAAACAGATCTTCATGCAATATATTCTGCCGAACAAATTATTGTGGTATATCGCTATCGCCAACGTGTTTGTTTACCTCCTGCGTTATGGTGTGCTCGACTGGTCACCGACCTACTTACAGGAAGTTAAACATTTTGATATCAAAGGCTATTCTGTCGCTTATTTCCTGTATGAATGGGCGGGGATCCCGGGGACACTGCTTTGCGGCTGGATGTCAGATAAAGTCTTCAAAGGTAACCGTGGTGCAACCGGGATGTTCTTTATGGCCCTGGTGACAATCGCCACTGTGGTGTTCTGGCTGAACCCGCCGGGAAATCCATCCATTGATATCGCGTGCATGATAACCATCGGCTTCCTGATTTACGGACCGGTTATGCTTATCGGCTTACATGCGCTTGAACTCGCACCGAAAAAAGCAGCAGGGACAGCCGCCGGCTTTACCGGTCTGTTTGGTTACCTGGGTGGTTCCGTCGCAGCCAGTACCATTGTTGGCTTCACTGTCGACTATTTCGGCTGGGATGGTGGTTTTGGTGTGATGATTGGCGGCAGTGTACTCGCCGTGGTCTTACTGTTCGTTGTCATGCGCGGTGAGAAAAAACATCATGAAGACGCCATCAACGCAAAGGCATAATAACGGATCCGTTGGGTATACATCTTGTTAAGGAGAACACCGTTATGAATTTGTCCCGTCAGTTTTGTCTTATCAGCGCCCTTGCGGGCGCTGTATTTTGCAGCACCGCCGCTTTTGCGGCTGACAGTAAAATTGTGATTGCTCACCGGGGTGCCAGCGGTTATCTGCCGGAGCATACACTGCCTGCCAAAGCGCTGGCTTATGCTCAGGGTGCGGATTATCTGGAGCAGGATCTGGTGATGACCAAAGACGACGAGCTGGTCGTTTTACATGATCATTATCTGGATCGCGTGACCGATGTGGCTCAGCGATTCCCGGACAGAGCACGGGCGGATGGTCGTTATTATGCTATCGATTTCACCCTCGCGGAGATCAAATCCCTGAAATTCACTGAAGGGTTTGATATCAAAGACGGTAAACAAGTGCAAAACTACCCCGGTCGTTTCCCGATGGGAAAATCAGATTTTCGTATTCACTCTTTTCAGGAAGAGCTGGAGTTTATTCAGGGTCTGAATCATTCAACCGGGAAAAATATCGGCATCTATCCTGAAATCAAAGCGCCGTGGTTCCATCGTCAGGAAGGTAAAGATATCACCCGTAAAGTGCTGTCAGTGCTGAAAGACTATGGTTATCAAACCAAAGATTCCCCGGTTTACCTGCAATGTTTTGATCCGAATGAGCTGAAACGGATTAAACAGGAACTGCTGCCGGAGATGGGAATGGATCTGAAACTGGTGCAGCTTATTGCCTACACGGACTGGCAGGAAACGTTTGAGCAGAACGCTGACGGTAAGTGGGTAAATTATAATTATGACTGGATGATGGCGCCGGGTGCAATGAGCAAAATCGCCGCGTATGCGGACGGAATCGGACCTGATTATCACATGCTTATCAATAAAGATTCCAAAGCCGGTCATATCACACTGACACCGATGGCACAGGATGCTCACAACAGCCACCTGGCTATTCACCCGTTTACTGTCCGCGCTGATGCCCTGCCGCCGTATGCGGAAAACGTCGATCAGTTATTTGATGTGATTTATAACAAAGCCGGTGCAGAAGGACTATTTACCGACTTCCCGGATAAAGGCGTGCAGTTTTTGCAAAAACAGCAATAGCGTCTCAGCCATAAAAATAGTTTTTCCGCCGTAAAATATAACGGGCACTGATGATAGTGCCCGTTATGCTTTTCACTGCTTAACAATAATCAGGATGCCATTGGTTCCTGACGCTGCATCCGGTGAGCCACCGCGCCCAGCACAGCACCATGACCACCCCGGTAATCACCATCAGCAGCCCGACACTTGATTGCCCGCCCTGCGGCATCAGGGATGAAATCCAGGTAATAACACCGGACCCCACATTTTGCAGGCCGCCCACCAGCGCGCCCGCCGCTCCCGCCAGATACGGGAATGGCTCCATTGCCGCGGTGGTTGCCAGCGGAAACAACATCCCGGCACCAAAAAAGAATACCGATGCCGGAATAAGTAATGTCCAGACATTCATGATACCCAGCAGCCCCGGGATCCACATCAGCACCCCGGCACTCAGGCAGCAAATCACCGCACACCAGACCAGAAAACTGAATGATTTACTGTCCCGCCCGGCAAACCAGGCACCAAAAAATGCCGCCGGTATCGGCAAAATAAACAGGACACTCACCGCCATGCTGCCGAGCCCCAGACCATCGCGCATCAGCACGCCGCTGGAGGCTTCAAACACCGCAACACCCGCCAGACCACAAATTAACATCACCAGATACGGAACAAATGTCCGGTTAGTCAGTAACAGGCGGAATGACGCCCACATTTTCGGTTTTTCTTTCATTGCCGGACGGGTTTCCGGCAGTTTGTGCCACATGTTGTAACCCACCGCCAGACCCAGAACCAGCAGGAAAGCATAACAGGCACGCCAGCCGAAGAATGCGGCAAGCGCACCGCCGAGCATCGGGGCTATCAGCGGGCTGACCAGAATCCCCATATTCAGCAGGCTGTTGGCATAACGCAATGAAATCCCGGTATATAAATCACGCGGCATGGTGCGCGCCATCACCCCGGCGACCCCGGTTCCCAGCCCTTGTAAGCCGCTGGCGACCACCAGCATGGTCAGGTTCGGTGAAAAAAGGGCGGCTGTGGTGGCGATAATATAGATAACCAGCCCGGTCAGGATCACCGGCCGGCGTCCGACTTTGTCGGAAATCGGCCCGTAGATAAGCTGTGACGCACCATAAGTGAACAAATACGCCGCCATCACACTTTGTACGGCGCCCGCAGGCTCGCCGAAATCGAGTGCAATATCCGTTATCACAGGCACATACACAGTCTGCGTCATTTGTCCGACAGCAATCAACGCAATCAGCATGACCAGCAGATGAAAGTTTTCCAGTTTTCTCATTTTATTATCAGTCTTTAAATTGTCACCGGGACGGTGCAATACCGGTGCTAATACCGGTACAACACAGGTACAACACAGGAACAACACAGGAACAACATCCATAATTGCGATGCTGAGATTCTTCATATTTACGATGCTGTATAAAATAGCAAAATTAAAAAATTTTGGGAGGTAGTTCACACATTTATTTTTGACAGGAACAGCCCTGTTTTCTGCTGTTTCCGGCAACTTAGCTGTACAGTTTGCTCTGCCTTATCGTATTCATGCGATAGGATCAGCTAACACATTTAATCGATACATTTTTCCCCGTTGCCTTATTACACTGGTTTGCATACTACTTACCTGTTAATTGACGGAGGTTACGGATGTCAAACTGGATCACAGGACGTGTCACCCGCATCACCAACCAGACAGATACTTTATTCAGCCTGCACGTTAAAGCACCTATCCGCCCGTTTACTGCCGGACAATTCGCCAAACTGGGTCTGGAAATTGACGGCGAGCGTATTCAGCGCGCCTATTCTTATGTTAATGCGCCGGATAATGATGACCTTGAATTTTACCTGGTCAGTGTCGGGGACGGCAAACTCAGCCCGCGCCTCGCTGCATTACAACCCGGGGATGAGCTTCTGATCACTGATGAAGCTGCCGGTTTTTTTGTATTGGATGAAGTGCCGGACTGCGACACCCTCTGGATGCTCTCCACCGGTACCGCTATCGGACCTTTTTTATCTATTCTGCAATACGGTCAGGATTTGGAACGCTTCCGCCATATTGTACTGGTTCATGCCGTGCGTTATGCCGCCGACCTGAGTTATCTGCCGCTGATGCAGCAATTACAACAAAAAACCGGCAGCGACAAGCTGCGCATTGTGACGGTTGTCAGCCGTGAAATGACAGAAGGATCACTGCACGGGCGCGTACCGGCACTGATTACCTCCGGAGCGCTGGAAGCCGCGGCAGGTCTGCCGTTAACGGCTGAAAACAGCCACGTCATGCTGTGCGGTAACCCGGAGATGGTAAAAGATACCCAAAACCTGCTGAAAACAGAGCGGGGAATGCGCAAACACCTGCGCCGTAAGCCGGGGCATATTACCAGCGAGCAATACTGGTAACCAGATCATGCATAAGCGCCACGGATGGCGCTATCAGTATTCATCGTACAGATAACATCAGCGGTTATCGATTTTATCAACCGAATCAGTCTCTTCTCCGAACCGGTTGCCTTCATCCACACTTTTAAACACGCCGCAGTCCAGTACCATCATCATCACAATAAAGACCGGCAGAAAACGCCCCAGCGCCCACTGCATAAAATCACCGGCAATGCTCCAGTCCGGCGTGGTCAGCCCCCATGCCACCAGCAGCAATAATGACCAGCCGCCGCGCTTATTGCGATCATGCAGACGTTTGGTAAAAATGGCGGCCGCGGGATACAGGACAATCACCACCGGCACCATAATAATTTCAACAGGCAACTGAAACAGCCCCTGTGCTGACATCAGGAGAAACAGCACTGCACCGCACAGTCCGATCCCCGCCCAAAATGCTTTGCGGCTGATCCGCCCGTGAAACGAAAATGCCCATTGTTGTAGTGTCATTTCTCTTTCCTAATCGTGTACACTGGTTATGCCCTTATTCATTCAACCTGCAGGTTCGTTGGCTGCATCCTGAATGACGTTGGGTATATATCGCTGACGGACAACCGGGAGTAAGCTATGAAAGCCGCAAAAAAACTCGCGCTGACCGCCCTTATACCGGGAAGTTTACTGCTGTTCAGTATACCGGGTTTTGCGGTCGATACTGTACTGCTTCCTATCCCCTGTGCGCCGGAAACGCTCTGGCTGCAACCGGATGCGCCGACATTCGACACAACTATCCCCGTAATGCGCGAACAGTTTAACCGCAACAACCCGGCGCTGCCATTGCGCGAATACAAAGTCGTGGCATCAAACGACATTACCGCCAGCTATCTGCGCGCCGCCACCCGGATAAGCCCGTATATCTATTCCTCTGCGGTACTGGAACGCGACAGCGAAAAAATCAAGAGCCTGCAGCTGACCCTGCTTCCTGCTGCTGACAGCTCACAAAGCAAAGCAAACCGCACGCGGATGCTCGCCTATATTAAGGCCTTGATTATTCAGTTCGAACCCACACTTAACAATAATAATATTGATACCGCACTGAGCCGGGCGCTGGCAACAGACTTTCAGCCGGGTACCTATGCCTCGCAATTCGGCGCATTGCGCTATCTTCTGGTAGTTGATAGTGAAAAGGGAGTAACTTTCGCTATTGAACCGATTAAGCTTTCACTATCTAATAGTAAAGCCGGACAGTAAACCACGACGGAAAAGCAAAGCTATTTCGCGCTGGTTTTACTATACTGTCCCCCTGTTTGCCTGTTCGCCGCTCTGCGCGGACAATGGTAATGAAGCTCACGTCATTAAACTCATCCCTGTTGGAGGAAATACAATGCGACATCCCTTAGTTATGGGTAACTGGAAGCTGAACGGCAGCAGTAAAATGGTTTATGAGCTGATAACAGCTCTGCGTAAGGAAGTCTGCGGTATCACCGGATGTGATATTGCGATCGCGCCACCTGCTCTTTATCTCTCTCAGGCAAAACACGTCCTGGCAGGATCCACCATTGTGCTCGGCGCACAGGACACGGGTCTGAATCTCTCCGGCGCATTCACCGGCGAAACATCCCCTGAGATGCTGAAAGATATCGGCGCACATTACGTTATTGTCGGTCACTCAGAGCGCCGTACTTACCACGGTGAAAGTGATGAGTTAGTCGCAGAGAAATTCGCTGTTCTGAAAAAACTGGGTCTGACCCCGGTTCTGTGTATCGGTGAGTCTGATGCAGAAAACGAAGCCGGCAAAACAGAAGAAGTCTGCGCACGCCAGATTGACGCGGTACTGAATACTCAGGGTGCAGAAGCCTTTATGGGTGCGGTTATTGCGTATGAGCCAATCTGGGCTATCGGAACCGGCAAATCAGCCACTCCGGCACAGGCACAAGCGGTACATAAATTTATCCGCAGCCACATCGCGAAGAAAGATGCGAAAGTGGCAGAGCAGGTTATTATCCAGTACGGCGGTTCTGTCAATGACAAGAACGCCGCAGAGCTGTTCACCCAACCGGATATTGACGGCGCATTAGTCGGCGGCGCATCCCTGAAAGCCGATGCCTTTGCTGTCATCGTCAAAGCAGCAGCGGCAGCAAAAGCTGCAAGATAATTTCCGGCTTCCGGAAAGCAAAAAGCGGCGAAATCGCCGCTTTTTTTGTGCCTGTTGCCACTCAATCCTCTAAATCACTCCGAACCATTTCACCTGAAAAAGATCAGTGCCGCTCTTTATTTAGCCTGTTATCAGAGTAATCCTCTAAATCATTCAGTCTGTGGCAAGGCGGCAAAGTGAGGATAGCCGGGGAGCATACATCAGTATGTGACCCAGTTAGCTGAGCGCAGCCAACACGGCCACAGGCTGAAGAATTATCAGGACAATCCTCTAATCAGAGTAATCCTCTAAATCATTCAGTTTGTGGCAAGGCGGCAAAGTGAGGATAGCCGGGGAGCATACATAAGTATGTGACCCGGTTAGCTGAGCGCAGCCAACACAGCCACAGGCTGAAGGATGACGAGGATTTTAGTAGAGTTTCTTGGCAGTCTCATACCAATCTTTCTTGAACACCCGCTTCATATTCATCACCGCATCAATAATATCGTGATGAACCATTTTCTCATTCTGAATACCCACACAGCGCCCGCCGTAACCTTCCAGCAGCAACTGAATAGAGTATGCGCCCATACGGGACGCCAGAATTCTGTCATACGCGACCGGTGAACCACCGCGCTGGATATGCCCCAGAACTGTGGCGCGGGTTTCGTGATGTGTTTCTGCCTCAATCTGGCGGGCCAGTTCATACACATCGGTTACGTGTTCGGTGATTGCCACAATCGCATGGCGCTTGCCTTTATCAATCCCCGCTTTAATTTCAGCGATCAGCTCATCGCGGCTGTATTCCACTTCATTCGACGGCAGAACAATAAATTCACACCCCCCGGCGATTGCAGCTGAAAGAGTCAGGTCACCGCAATAGCGTCCCATCACTTCCACAATAGAAATACGTTTGTGGGACGTTGAGGTATCACGCAGGCGGTCGATTGCTTCCACAACCGTTTCCAGTGCGGTGAAATAGCCGATGGTGTAATCCGTTCCCGCTACGTCATTATCAATAGTACCTGGCAGCCCGATGCACGGAAAACCAGCTTCTGTCAGTTTTTTAGCGCCGAGGTAAGAACCATCCCCGCCGATGACGACTAATGCATCGATACCATTTTTGCGCATATTTTCAATGGCTGTTTCGCGGACTTTGTCATCACGAAATTCGGGAAAACGCGCCGAACCCAGAAATGTTCCGCCACGGTTGATAACATCAGAGACACTGAAACGGTCGAGCTTTTTCATCCGGTTTTCATACAGCCCGAGATAGCCGTCATAAATACCGATAACTTCCAGCTCTTCTGACAGTGCGGCGCGGACAACACCCCGGATAGCGGCATTCATACCCGGCGCATCGCCACCACTTGTCAGCACACCGATTCGTTTGATCTTCTTGCTCATGATGACCTCTGATTGTAGATGCAATAGTTGCTAATCTGAAAAACCTCACCGGCATAGTACCACGCACCCCGGCAGGGCTTCGGGAATTCATTATCATAGTATCGTGTGATAACACAAAGCTGAATTGATTCACCTAATCTTATAGTAAAATAAGACATTATCGGATGCACCTGCTTTTGCGTATTTTTTTGTCATTTTGAGACACCGGAAAGCAGATAAACACGTCACTCCGATAATCCGTTAAGGATACCCGAAAAACAAAAAACAATTAGCGTTATTACAACATTTATTTCACAAATGGTGCGGTGTAAATAAGGGGATAATTGAGTTCGCAGGCGGTTATGTATTGTTTGAAATAAAACCCTGCCTTTGCAGAGTTTTATTTCATGTAATGTATTAACGCGTTATCGTTATACGCTCAAGCGCGGCTTGTGCCAAAAAGCCGGAACGACTTTTAAACTCCGGATGAGTGGCGACACAACGGTCAATCCGGTCAATCAGCGATTTAGGCAAAGTAACATTAATTTTTTCAGAGCCTCCGAGCAAACGGGTTAAATCCACATCAACCAAAGCCCAGGTATAACCGGCAAAATCCGGATTCTTTGCCAGAATTTCGACCATGGAAACAGCAGGAATATCCTGACCCAGTTCAACCAATAATTCGATGTGACCCGTAATCGCGTCTTTAGCATTAATGATAGCTTCGTCCAGGGTATCACCTGCGGAGAAGCAACCAGGTAAATCAGGAATGATCACACCATAAGCGTGCTTATCGTCACCAGCTTCAATAGCAATAGGATAAAACATAATTGAGCCTCCCGGATAAAGCAGATTAAATTCCCGCTTGTTTTCTGATACTTTTTACCGTACCAACCGGTAAATCTTTTTTGGGGTGAGGTATTGTAACCTGTTGTGTTCTGATAACAATCATAATAACTCCAATAACCCCAAAATGCAATATTTCGGGGTTCAACGAACGGTTAAAGTGTCCACACTCCGTCCGCATTCGGTACATTACATACGAGCCACCACCGCCCAAAAAACATATAAAATTGATTTTATTGGATTTATTCAGACAAAAAAAAAAGCCCCTCATCGAGGGGCGCAAAAGACAGGGATGGTGTCTATGGCAAGGAAAAACTTCTTGGGTGCTACTTAACTGCTCTACGACTCACTACACTTCACTACTCTGACAAATTCATTCCGACAAATTCATTGCGCGGTATTCTGCGCTGATGTAACGGCAGGGGGTACTGATTGAGCATGAATACCTTCCGGCTCAAATGTCGCATCAAGCTGCAATTTCTGCTCCGGGTTGAGTAACTGGTACATCTGATGATGAACCCGAATCATCTCAACCTGATAATCCAACCGCTTACGCATCTCTTTTTCCAGTTGTGACCTGACTGCTGCCTCATCAAACTGTGTGGCTTTCACCAGTTCATAAAGCGCGATATCATCTTCAGCAAGATTACGAACGTTGTGTAACTGGTCGCGGTAATTTTCCATCAAATCCCGCAACTGCATCCGTTGTTCTTCCGTTAACCGGATGCCGGTCAACATAGAGGTATAACCATCTCCCCCTGATGTCGTTATACCTTTATACTGACTGTGACACTGGGCGGCGTTTTCCCGGCTATCACTTTCTGTATTCTGCGCAAAAACCGGCGCAGTATGCATCACAAAGATTGACGCTAAAGTGATTGTTGCTATCTTACCCATATCGACTCCTTAAACTTCTGAGCCTGTGTCACCTGACTCGTTGGAATTAACTATACGCACCCGGCTGCAAACATGCGTCAGAGCATGTAAAAGAACGTAAAGTCATGGAATAGAAACGTTTGTTGTCGTATTTTGCTCGTGGAGGACGTAAATAATGAATAAGATACTGCTTGTTGATGATGACCGCGAATTAACGTCGCTGTTAAAAGAGTTACTCGATATGGAAGGGTTCAACGTTGTCATTGCACATGACGGCGAGCAGGCTCTGACCCTTATTGATGATTCCATAGATCTGTTATTGCTCGATATTATGATGCCGCGTAAAAACGGTATCGAAACCCTGAAAGAGTTACGCCAGAATTTCCAGACACCGGTGATTATGCTGACGGCACGCGGCAGTGATTTAGACCGCGTTCTGGGGTTGGAACTGGGCGCAGATGACTATCTGCCGAAACCGTTTAACGACCGGGAGCTGGTCGCCCGTATCCGCGCAATCCTGCGCCGCTCCAACTGGAGTGAACAGCAACAAAATGATACCGGCAGCAACTCATCTGTTGTGATGGTTGATAAACTGCAACTCAACCCGGGACGCCAGGAAGCGAGCTTTGCTGATGAAGTACTCGACCTGACCGGTACCGAGTTCACTCTGCTTTATCTGTTGGCACAGCATCTGGGACAGGTTGTCAGCCGTGAACACCTCAGCCAGGAAGTGCTGGGCAAACGCCTGACTCCGTTTGACCGCGCCATTGATATGCACATCTCAAACCTGCGCCGTAAACTACCGGAGCGCACCGACGGGCTGCCGTGGTTTAAAACCTTACGCGGACGCGGCTATCTGATGGTATCCGCAACATGATAAGCAGCCTGACTGCGCGGATTTTCGCGATTTTCTGGTTCACCCTCGCTCTGGTGTTATTACTGGTGCTGATGGTGCCAAAACTCGATTCCCGGCAACTCATGCCTCTTCAGGAGGCAGAGTACCGCCAGGGAATGATGCTGCAACAGCATATTGAATCCGATCTCGCTCAGGATCCTGCGAATGACCTGCTCTGGTGGCGGCGGCTGACCCGCGCACTGGTGAAATGGACCCCGCCGGACAAACGCCTGATTATTGTCACCACAGAGGGGCGCATCATCGGGCCTATCCGTAATGACTCCCAGGTTATCCGCAACTTTATGGGACAGTCAGACAACACTGACAACCCGAAAAAGAAACGTTACGGGCGCATTGAGCTTCTCGGGCCATTTGAAGTCCGTGACGGCGAAGACCGCTATCAGCTCTACCTTATCCGCCCTGCAAACACCGCACAGTCTGATTTTATCAATTTCCTGATTGATCGCCCGTTCCTGTTACTCGCCGCCACCATGCTTATCAGCTCGCCATTACTGCTCTGGCTCGCCTGGAGCCTGGCAAAACCGGCACGTAAACTGAAAAACGCCGCAGATGATGTTGCCAAAGGCAATCTGCGCCAGCATCCGGAACTGGAATCCGGCCCGCAGGAATTTCTTGCTGCCGGCAACAGCTTTAACCAGATGATAAGTGCGCTGGAACGCATGGTGAATGCACAGCAACGGCTGATATCCGATATTTCCCATGAGCTGCGCACCCCGCTCACCCGCCTGCAACTCGCGACCGCATTACTGCGCCGCCGGCACGGTGAGAACAAAGAGCTTCAGCGCATTGAAACCGAAACACAGCGCCTGGACGGCATGATAAACGATTTGCTGGTGCTCTCCCGCAGTCAGCACAAAAACGAGCTGCTGCGCCAGAACATTAAAGCCAATGAGTTATGGGATGATATTCTCGATAATGCGAAGTTTGAGGCAGAACAACGCCATAAAACGCTGGAGATAACCTCACCGCCGGGGCCATGGACCATTTACTGTAATCCTTCCGCACTCGGCAGCGCTTTTGAAAATATCGTCCGCAATGCACTGCGTTACTCCAATCAGCGCATTCAGGTCGCATTCAGTGCGGATACTCAGGGAATAACCATTGTGGTGGATGACGATGGTCCGGGCGTCAGCCCGGAAGATCGCGAACATATCTTCCGTCCATTCTACCGCACCGACGAAGCCCGCGACCGCGAATCCGGCGGAACCGGACTGGGACTGGCGATAGTCAGCACCGCCATCAGCCAGCACAACGGCAAAGTAATAGCCAATGACAGCCCGCTCGGCGGTCTGCGGCTGGAGATCTGGCTGCCACTGCATCCACGCTGAGAGCAATCAGAAAAGGTTGAATAAAAAACAGCATCACCGGAACAGCGGTTCCGGTGATGCTTTCCTGAGTAACAATATCCTGTAAATATTCAATAAAAACGTTTCCACTATGAATGCTCATGTACCGATTAGAAAAAGCAATAATCCATAGTCTTAAATAAAAATAACGTTTTTTCATCTCCTATCACAAAAAAAGCAATATTAATGAAAAATATTATTACTTTAAACCGGATAACGTGCGTTTAATGAAAGAAGAACGAGTGCTATCATGCTTGACCTGAACGCCTAATAAGACTAGCCTTTGCGGCAAATATAAATGTTGCTGATGATTCAATCCACACCATTTATGAGAATTATCTGTAAATCAGTGCGTTACAGAACAACACATCACTTACTGACGAAATTATTCAATGATATCAGTAAGATAAACTCGCAATAGCGCACTCTGGGAGCCGTAACCCAGTGCGGTAGCTATGGTTCAATATTGTTGCCCCCTCGATCTCGTACCATTAGATTTTATAGTGTAATCTATATTAAAGTTATACCAAAATGTAAATTAAAAAGCATAAATAACAACATAAGCTATATATTACAAATATGAAATCACACACAAAATAAATCAGGATAAATAATGTCAGATATTCTTTCACTTATTGGCCGCAGCCGAGAACTGTTTACCCAAGATATATTCGCACATGAAGAAAAACTATCAGAAATAGTATCTCAAGCTCGTTTTCTTGTATTGGGTGGTGCCGGCTCTATTGGTCAGGCTGTAGTAAAAGAAATATTCAAACGTAAACCACAAAAATTACATGTTATTGATATTAGTGAAAATAACATGGTTGAATTGGTTCGCGATATACGAAGTTCATATGGTTATATTAATGGTGATTTTCAAACCTTCACCCTTGACATTGGTTCTATTGAATATGATGCATTTATTGAATCAGACGGACAATATGATTATGTCCTGAA
This sequence comes from Morganella psychrotolerans, assembly GCF_001676055.1. Classification (GTDB taxonomy): domain Bacteria; phylum Pseudomonadota; class Gammaproteobacteria; order Enterobacterales; family Enterobacteriaceae; genus Morganella; species Morganella psychrotolerans_B. The sequence goes on from NZ_LZEX01000011.1 coordinate 58,183, forward strand.
TTTATCCGCACTAAAACATGTTCGTAGTGAAAAAGATCCATTTACATTAATGCGTATGATTGATGTAAATATCTTTAATACCGATAAAACAATTCAGCAATCAATTGACCATAGTGTTAAGAAATATTTTTGTGTATCGACTGATAAAGCAGCGAATCCGGTTAATATGATGGGAGCATCCAAACGTATTATGGAAATGTTTTTGATGCGCAGAAGTGAAGAAATGACTATTTCTACTGCCCGTTTTGCAAATGTTGCATTTTCCAATGGATCTCTGCCTCAAAGCTTTGGTGAGCGCCTACAAAAAAAAACAACCAATTGTTGCACCAAATGATATTCGTCGTTATTTCGTTACACCACAAGAATCTGGTGAATTATGTCTGATGTCATGTATTTTTGGAGAAAACAGAGATATATTTTTCCCAAAGCTGAACGAAGCATTGCATTTAATAACTTTTGTGGAGATTGCAGTCAGATTCCTTAAATTACAAGGATATACTCCTTATTTTTGTAAAACAGAAGATGAAGCTCGCGACCTGGCAAACACACTACCTGAACAAGGTATGTGGCCATGTTTATTTACACCAAGTGATACTACTGGTGAAAAAGATTTTGAAGAATTTTTCACAGATAGCGAAAAATTGGATATGTCCCGTTTTGAAAATTTAGGTGTTATAAAAAATGAACCTTTATATAACTCAGATCTTTTAAATCTTTTTGAAGAAAAAATAAATAAAATGAAGACTGATCGAAAATGGAATAAAGAACAAATTGTTGAATTGTTTTACATGATGATTCCAAACTTTGGTCATAAAGAAACCGGTAAATATCTTGATAGCAAAATGTAAGGAGTTTTAAATGAAACCTCAGTTATTGGTAGAATTTATCCGAGATATTTATCAGAGTAATGACTTTATTCCATTACATGTACCAACATTCAATGGTAATGAAAAGAAATATGTCACTGATACGATTGATAGCACCTTTGTTTCAAGTGTCGGTAAATTTGTTGATGATTTTGAAAGAAAAATAGAAAAATTCACAAGCACCCCGCGGGCTGTTGCTGCGGTAAATGGTACTGCTGCTCTACATGCTGCTATGTATATGGCAGGGGTAAGACATGGTGACCTCGTAATTACTCAAGCCCTGACATTCGTAGCAACATGTAATGCCTTATATCACATGGGTGCCGAACCAGTTTTTGTTGATATTTCACCTGTCAGTCTTGGATTATCGCCTGAAGCAACGGAAGAATATCTACAGGAATATGCGGTACTAACAGATCAGGGATGTTTTCATAAATTAACAAAACAACGTATAAAAGCTATTGTACCAATGCATACTTTTGGACACCCCGCAGAATTAGATGAGTTAATTTCAATATGTCAAAAATGGCAACTTGTGTTAGTTGAAGATGCTGCAGAAAGTTTAGGCTCATTCTATAAAAATAAACATACAGGGACTATTGGTAAATTTGGTGCACTTAGTTTTAACGGAAATAAAATTATAACAACTGGTGGCGGTGGCATGATTTTATGCTCGGATGAACAATCAGGTCAGCATACAAAACATGTAACTACTACCGCTAAAGTTCCACATCCATATGAATTTTATCATGATGAAGCAGGCTTTAATTATCGCATGCCAAATATTAATGCCGCATTAGGGTGCGCACAGATAGAAGTATTAGATATTTTTTTAGAGCAGAAACGAAAATTAGCAGAAAAATATCAAATATTTTTTTCTAGTACGGATTGTAAGTTTGTTAAAGAACCAGACTATGCTCAATCTAACTATTGGTTAAATGCTATAATTTGTAATGATACTAAACAACGTGACGAATTTTTAAAACAAAGTAATGCTGCCGGTGTTATGACCAGACCGGTTTGGCAATTAATGCATCGCTTACCTATGTTTAAAAATTCTCTCCGTGGAGATTTGAGTTACTCTGAGTTCATCGAAGCACATTTGATTAATTTACCAAGTACTCCAATCTAAAGTCAGAACAAAATGAACCTGATAAAAGTTAAGAAAGTTGCTGTATTTACCGGAACACGAGCAGAATACGGATTACTATATTGGCTCTTAAAAGATATACAAAATGATCCTGAGTTATCACTTCAACTGATCGTTTCAGGAATGCACTTTGCACCAGAATTTGGTGAAACATACAAGCAAATAGAAAAAGATGGATTTCATATTGATGAAAAAATAGAGATATTACTTTCCTCAAATTCTTCCGTAGGTACTGCAAAGAGTATCGGGCTTGGTGTATTAGGGTTCGCTGATTCTTTCTCTCGCCTGCAACCAGATGTTCTGGTTATTTTAGGCGATCGCTTTGAAGCCTTAGCGGCAGCTCAGACTGCAATGATACTAAAAATTCCGATTCTGCATCTACATGGTGGTGAAATTACTGAAGGTGCCTACGATGATGCAATCAGGCACGCAATAACTAAATTAAGCTATTTGCACGGAACTTCAACTGATGAACACCGTCAGCGTGTTATTCAGTTAGGAGAATCTCCCTCAAGAGTAAAGAATATCGGGGCTATGGGGCTGGAACATCTGAGACGCACACCATTAATGAGCATTTCAGAACTTGGTGAGTCACTCAAGTTTAATCTCCGGCAGCCTTATTTTCTGGTAACCTACCATCCAGTGACATTAGGTAAAGAACCGCCAGAGCTAAGCTTTCAAATATTAACTGAAGCCCTTGATGCTTATCCTGAATACCAAGTAATATTGACCTATCCTAACGCAGATGATGGTGGACGGCTAATTATCCCCATGATCGAAAAATATACCGCAGCGCACCCATCCCGAGTTATTGCCATTCCCTCACTCGGACAAGTGCGTTATCTGAGTGCAGTAAAATATTCAGTTGCCGTAATTGGAAATTCTTCCAGTGGAATTATTGAAGTTCCTTCATTTGATATTCCAACCATAAATATTGGAGTACGACAAAAAGGTCGTTTGGCCGCAAAAAGTGTTTTACATACCCCCATCGAGTTAAGTTCAATTAAAAATGCTATAGATAGTGCTATCGATCGCAGTTACATGACGAAAAATGAAAAAATAATAAACCCATATGGACAGGGAAATAGCAGCTCTCAAGCAATTAATATGATCAAATCAATAGATAGTACTTCATATAAATCTTTCTTTGACTTAATCTTTGAAACAATAGACTGAGAATAAAATGACCCTAGTTATTGCAGAAGTCGGTGTAAATCATAATGGTAATGAAGAGATAGCTATGGAGCTGATTAATGCTGCACATCGAGCTGGTGCAGACATTGTTAAATTTCAAACATTTAAAGCCAAAAATTTAGTAACTGAAAACGCGAAACAGGCTGATTATCAAATAGCGAATACACAGAAAAAAGAATCTCAGTTTGCTATGCTTAGCCGATTGGAACTTTCTCATGAAAGCCACCATCGATTAATAAAACACTGTGAAACTCTCGGTATTGAGTTTTTATCCACTGCATTTGATTCTGAAAGTTTGGATTTTTTAGTTAATGACCTGAAATTAAAGCGTTTGAAATTACCTTCCGGTGAACTGACAAATGCACCACTAATATTACAACATGCTCGTAGTGGAAAAGATCTCATAGTCTCCACCGGTATGGCAACACTGGCAGAAATAGAGATGGCTCTGGGCGTTATTGCATTTGGTTATACATCACCTCAATATATACAGCCTTCTCTGGCAGCGTTTCAGCAAGCATATGCCTCTGAAGAAGGTAGGGCTGCGCTCAGCAAAAAAGTTACAATTTTACATTGTACAACTGAATATCCGGCTCCAATGGACGAAATTAATCTCAGAGCAATGGATACCCTTGGTGCAGCCTTCAATTTACCAGTAGGCTACTCTGACCATAGTGAAGGAATTACAATCCCGATCGCAGCCGTTGCCCGTGGCGCTATTTTGATTGAGAAACATTTTACCCTTGATAAAAAAATGGAGGGTCCGGATCATAAAGCATCAATAAATCCATCCGAATTAATATCAATGATTAATGCTATTCGCCAAGTTGAGATTGCTCTCGGTAGTCCTGTAAAAACACCAACAATTTCTGAAATAAAGAATAAATTGGTAGCACGAAAAAGCTTAGTTGCTGCAACTGCGATAAAATCAGGTGATCAATTTACTGATATAAATATAGCTATTAAGAGGCCCGGTAACGGAATATCCCCTTATCGATATTGGGATATAATAAGCCGTTTCGCTGATCGTGATTATTTACCCGGAGATATTCTCTTTGAATAACAAACCATTAATAATAATTGGTGGTGGAGGTCATGCCAGTGTACTGATTGATATACTTCTGTCTCAAAAGAGAAAAATACTTGCTGTTATCTGCCCAGATAATATTTATGACCGACGCATTTTTTCTGGTATACCACATTACACTAATGATGAAGATATTCAATATTTCCCTACTGAAGAGGTGATGCTAGTAAATGGAATTGGTATGACACCATATTCATCTGCTAGAAAAAAAATTAGCCCAAGACTATTTGTCAAAAAATTATCAATTCGAAACTATTATCTCAAATAATGCAATTGTCTCTGACTATGCAGAAATTCAGCAAGGTGTACAAATATTTTCCGGAGCCATTATACAACCAGGTACAGTAATAGGTGAGCACTCTATTATTAATACAGGTGCAATTATAGATCATGATTGCCATATAGGTAGATATAATCACATCGCCCCACATGCAACATTATGCGGGAATGTCAATTCAGAAGATGATGTATATATTGGAGCTAGCTCTTGCATTTTGCAGAATATTATACTTTCGTATGGCAGTATTATTTCTGCAGGAGCAACCATTATAAAAGACACTCAGGCATTAACAGTGACGATTAATAAAACAAACCAGATAAGTAAGTTGGTTAAAAATGACTGAACATTGGAAGAAAGCTATCTTGTTCCAAGATGCAACTATAAAAAAAGCACTAGAAACACTCAACACAAGTTCAATGCGTGTTGTACTGGTTATTGACAATAATAATTTACTTAAAGGTGTCATCACTGATGGAGATATAAGAAGAGCTATTTTAAATGGTATTAGTCTAGATTCTTGCGTTGATAGCATAATGAATACAACCCCTATAACTGCACAATTCAATACAGAAAAAAAAACACTTAGTGCTATTAATGAAAAAACATAGTTTACTTTGTATTCCAATCTTAGAAAATAAAAAACTAATTGGTTTAGAAACTATTCATGATGCATTAACTAATAATTCAACATATGAAAATCCCGTATTTATTATGGCGGGTGGTTTTGGTACAAGATTACGACCATTAACAGATAAATGTCCTAAACCAATGTTGAAAATTGGAAGTAAACCAATTTTAGAAACAGTAATAAACAGTTTTATAAATGCTGGATTTATAAATTTCTATATATCCACACATTATATGCCTGAAATAATAAATAATTATTTTGGCAATGGTTCATCAATGGGTATTAATATAACCTATATTCATGAAGAAACCCCTTTAGGGACTGGCGGTGCATTAGGTTTGCTGCCAGAGAACCTACAAAACGATCTCCCTCTAATTCTCATCAATGGGGATATATTAACAAATATAAATTATCAAAATCTTCTTGAATTCCATCTAAGCCATGATGCTGATGCCACAATGTGCGTGCGAGAATATGACTATCAGATACCGTATGGTGTAGTACATGGTGATGGAAATAAAATTGTCAGTATGGTTGAAAAACCAGTTCAGCATTTTTTTCGTTAATGCTGGAATTTATGTTATATCACCACATATTATTCAATCAGTTCCTAAAAACTATCATATTGATATGCCAACACTTCTCGAACAGCATATTCAAAAAAACGATAATATTTTAATGTTCCCTATTCATGAATATTGGTTAGATATTGGTCGTATGGATGATTTTAACCAAGCCCAAAGGGATATACTCAATCTAGGCTTAGAATTATGATTAATAATTTGAAAACTATAGCTATAATACCAGCTAGAGGTGGTAGTAAAAGGCTTCCTCAAAAAAAACATTCTACCTTTGGCAGGTAAGCCATTAATACATTGGACGATTGAAGCAGCACAGCAAAGTAAATATGTTGATGATATATTTATCAGTACCGATGATGAAAATATAGCTGAGATAGCCAGTAAGTTAAACATACGTATTCCTGAACTCCGACCATCAAAACTAGCTACCGATAAAACATCTACTGATGATGTATTAAATTATACTATAAAAAAAATTTGCAGAAAATTTTGATATTATTTTATTATTACAACCTACCTCACCTTTAAGAACCGCTCATCACATTGATGATGCATTAGAAATGTTTACACAAAGGAATGCCTACTCTGTTGTTTCTGTTACTCCATGTGAACATTCGCCGTTATGGGCAAATTCCCTACCCTCGAATTTATCAATGGGCCATTTTATAAAAGAGGATTCATTAAAACGTTCTCAAGAGCTTGAAGTTCATTATAGAATAAATGGTGCAATATATATTTTTAATAAAAACCAATTTATTCAAGATGGGAAAATTTGCTATACTGATAAATCATTTGCCTACATAATGTCATCTCATTCATCCGTTGATATTGATAATAAATTCGATTTTCAGTTTGCAAATTTTATTATGTGTAATAACATACCTGAATACTGATTATTATTTTATGGCTCACTTATTAAAAACATCATTTTTCAAACAATCGAGCATATATTTATCGTCAAACATTTTAAATGCTCTCATACCATTTATTCTACTTCCATTTTTTAGTCAATATTTAAACACCGAAGCATATGGAAAAATTGCCATATTTCAATTAATAATAACTGGGCTTGGTGCGATTGTTGGATTAAATACTGTTGGTGCAGCAAGTCGTTATTATTTCGAAAAAGTTTCTCTTCGTAGGAAGATACTATATAACAACTCAGGGTTCTCTATATTAATATATAGCACTATATTTACACTTATATTTTCACTCATATTCAACCACAGCCTCACCTATTTTTTCAATATCCCAACACACTGGTTAATTTTAGCCATACTAAATTCTTTTGGTTTATATATAATTCAATTCCGACTCACTTACTTTCAGATAAAAAACAAGGCCTTAAAATACTCAATATACCAAATAGGAAATAGCCTAGTAAATTTTATATTAACAATCATTCTTATTCTGGAATTTAATTTAGGTGAGAATGGTAGAGTCTACTCTATATTAGCATCAACTTTTTTATTTTCAATATTAAGTCTCATTTCATTATCCCGTGAGAGTTTAATTTCTTTCTTATATAAGAAACACAAGTATATAAAAAACAATTTATCTTTTGGTTTACCTCTTCTTCCTCATGTATTTGGTGTCTTTTTACTAAGTTCAATAGACCGTTTTTATATTAGTAAGTATTTCGGTTTATCTACCGCGGGCATTTACATGATGGCCTTTCAGGTAAGCATGGGGTTATTATTAATATTTGATGCTATGAATAAAGCATTTACTCCTTTTTTATTTAAGACATTGTCTTCAATTACTGAAAAAGACAAAGCTAAAATAATAAAAATATCATATATTTTATTTATGTTTTGTATAGTTGTCGGTCTTATTTCATATCTAATAAGTCCAACATTATTAATATTCTTCATCGGTGAAAAATACATTCAATCCGCACAAGTAGTTAATTTACTGTGTATTGGACAAACCTTTCAGGGTCTATACCTAGTAATTACCAATTATATTTTCTATGCTAAAAAAACACTATACTTATCATTTGTAACTATTTTCTCTGGTTTTCTCAATGTTGTACTTTTAATAATACTTGTGCCTCAATATGAGTTAACAGGTGCTAGTGTTTCTTTTTGTATATCCATGGCTGTACGTTTTATTCTTACATGGTTTGTATCATACAAAGTATACCCAATGCCTTGGTTTTCATTTCTCGAAAAGAAGAATCAATAATGATATTTGATCATATTATATTGTGTGAATCCCCACTTCAAATTAAAAACAGTATAAGTTACATAGAAAGAAGTGATAGTCTACTGAAAATATTATTTTTGATACGACTAAATGATAATGATAAAAATAATAAAATAATGTCTGACATACTTATTAATAATAACAAGAAGTATTCCATGAGATTTATAAAAATAAATAATAAACTATCACTCTTGTGGCTAAAAATATTATCACTCTATCTTACACTAAGACATAAGAACATTATAATAGGTGATTTTAGAAGTAAATGGATGTTTCATCGGGGGTTATTCTCTATTTATAAAAATAAAAATATTATTTTCATTGATGATGGTTTAGCTACAATAAACGTCAAAAGAAAATTAGAAAAAATAAACACAAACAACAATATAATATTATTTACAACATTTAATATTAGTAGTAATCGTATAAATATAATCAATCACAAACCATTACCAAATTCTCGCTTAAAAAAAAGCAATACCATTTTATTTATTGGCTCACCTTTAGTAGATAAAAATATTATGAGTTATAATAATTACATAGCAGTTCTGGAAAATGTACTTTATAACAATACATATAACAAAACATCTTCAGAGATTATTTACTGCAAGCACAGAGCTGAAGTCGCTTTAACTGACCTTGATTTAATAAAATTAGGTTTCACATCCGTATATACTCCAAAAATAGATTTAGAATCTTCACTAGAGGATGGTGAGATTTCTTGCTCCAGTGTTATTGGGTTGTATTCAACAGCACTTGTAACAATTTCCAATGTATTTCCAGAGTTAGATGTTATCGCATTATACCCAGGGAAGGATTTCTTCGATCGAAAATATCTAGGTATAATCAATGATGTCTATAAGTATTTTTATTTTAACTCCACTATAAAAATTAATCGAGTTAACTTATGATGGAATTTTATTTTTTAAATATCACATTTTTTATACTAACATTATATATTCTTTTAAAAAAAGAATAATAAGCTGCCAACATTTTTTATTCTATTGGGGAATAATCATTATTTATCTGGCACCTCTCATTATATTTTTTGGGGTGGGGAATCATACAACATTTTGATGTTAATTCATCTGAATCATTCTATTTCTTGGGGGCAATTTATACATTA
>NZ_LZEX01000012.1 GCF_001676055.1 Morganella psychrotolerans
TTTGAGACTAAGACGTTGATAGGCTGGGTGTGTAAGTGCAGCGATGCATTGAGCTAACCAGTACTAATGAACCGAGAGGCTTAACCTGACAACACCGAAGGTGTTTTGAGTTGAGAGACTAAAGAAATCAATTTTTCAGATAACGGGTGATGAGCAGAAATGCGAAGACCGGTTATTAACAGCTTGTTTTGGATAACAGAATTTGCCTGGCGGCACTAGCGCGGTGGTCCCACCTGACCCCATGCCGAACTCAGAAGTGAAACGCCGTAGCGCCGATGGTAGTGTGGGGTCTCCCCATGTGAGAGTAGGGAACCGCCAGGTTATTATTTAAGCCGAGAAGCCACCCGTTGGGTGGCTTTTTTGCGTTTGGGCGAAAAAATAATCCACACTCCGCCTGAATGTTATAAAAACCCCTGAATAAACAACACTATCACTATTTTTCACCCGTCCTGATATTTCCCGGTTATCCTCATCCTGACTTGTTGCAGTAAATCCCGATACTTTTATGAATAAATTTCCGTGAATGAAACAACGGTTTCTGTTTTGTGGCTCTGACGGTAAATTAAATATTCGTGTCAGAAAGCACCACATCCCTGATATCTCCCGGTTATTCTCTTCCTTACCTGATGTATTAAATCCCGATACTATCCATAAATAAAACAACGGTTTCTGTTTGATGTCACTGACAGTAAATTAAATATCTACGGGGTAATGACAGATATAAAAACAGATAACTTATTAATGGATAAGCATAATATTCAGTTATTAATGTCTGGGGGATTGTATTTTAATGCGGATAAATATATGTCTGTCTTTGCATGTTTGAGCGGAGAAGATAAAAAATATGGCACCGAGGTGCCATATTATTATGTAATCATATTACCATTTATAGGTGATCCCGAGCTGGCCACCGACATGACTGTAATCCATATTTCCTTTTTCGCCCTGAATTTCAGCGCGGATTAAAATATTATCATTCATATTTGCCTGTAAACCTAAGCTCATTCCGACCGCCGATTTCGGCATTTTATCTTTAGCGCGATCAGCGCCAAACTGTATTGTCTGGCTGTCTGGGTAGCGCAGATAATTAAGCTCTGTGAATGGACGGAATATCACACCGGATTCAGCTTTGATATCCCCGGCCAGACGCGCACCAATCCGGGTAGTAAACTGTGATTCATCATCCCAGACCACTTTGTCCTTATTTGCGTTACGGGTATAGTCGCTGGTCGAGGATTTAGACCAGATAACCTGAGCTTGCGGCTGCACTGTCCAGCGAACATTTTCTGCTTCATAAATCGGCTGGCTGTAACCGGCTTCGATAGATAATGAGAGATTGCCGGAATTGTATTTATCTTTGTCCTGACCGCTACCGCTGACTTCGTTACGGTTCCATCCCTGAAGTAACCAGGTATCGACGTACGCACCGGCCGTACTTTGCGGTGATTGCTGCCAGGTTGCATACGTTCCTATATTATAACTGTTTACATCACCGTTTCCGTTGCGTGTGGAGACGTTCCCTTTTGCATCCTGTGAGCTTACGGTTATTTTACTGGAAGCCTTCCCGATGAGTGCCATCGCACCTAATGTGATGCGGCTGTTATTGCTGAAGTTGTGGCGGTAAACATCACTGCCTAAATGCAGCACCTGTGTATTTGTTTTACGTTTGTCCCCGAATTCATCTTTAAACGAACTGGTATCTGCAACAATCCGCGCCCAGGCTGCCGGTGAACCATCAGTATCATCGGCATTAATACGGGAGCCTGCTCTGTCCTGCCATTTATGGCGTTGCATGTCCCGTGCTGCCTGTGCGTTGGCAAAGTACATGCTGATCTCCGGCGGACGTATGACTTTCGGCGGGATAATCGGAGGTACAATTTCATCTTTCTTCTTGAGAGAAGTCAGATACCAATTGCTTTCATTTTTACTTATATCGGCACCGCGGGTTAATTTGTATTCATATGCACCCGATACAATAGTACCGTAGCCCTGACGATAGCCATCTGAGCCACCATCGATATGGAAAGCATCTGTTGTGGTTGTTGCTTTCGGACCGCCGAAACCGCTGTTGTCGGCAGCATCAACAATCAGGATCCCATTTTTTGTTAATGCGCCTTCGCCACCGGCTTTACGGAAACGTAGTCCTGTCTGGCCAGTAGCTGATTCATTGACTAATACCTGATCAGATTTTGAATCATCCCCGGCAAAGACTGTCCATAATTCAATCACCCCGTTTTTTGAGGTAAGTGAATCAACTTCCAGCCGGTTAAATGTATCATTAACAGGTTTCAGCATCCTGACCAGACTGTTATCGAGGTGCAGTTCGTTCATAGCGGAAAGTGCCCCGAATGACCAGGTTGTATTATTTGTCAGTGTAATCTTTGAATGACCGCTGCCCGGAAATCCACCTTGTGATTGTATCCGTCCGGATAATTGGCTGTTATCGGCGGTGAAATTTACTTCCACATTCGGGCCTCCGCGCAGCAGCATATTATCGGTGGCAAGGGTTGAATTTTTAATATTGATATTATTCGCGGGAGCATTTTCAGCATTACCGATACTGATGACGTAATCAGTGGCGTTGATGAGGGTATTATCAATATTTAGCGTACCTGATAACATACCAACCGCAGAGGCTTTATCACCAGTCACATCAAACTGGCTATTTTTTAAATTAACGACAGTGTTTGCTTCATATAGCCTGATCCCTTCGCCCCCGGCTGAATTACTGGTTAATTTAACATTATCTGCATTGATTTTTGCGCCACCATCAGCATAAATACCAATCATCCCGGATGGCGAATTATTAAGGAAATCATTAATTCTGACATTATTAAGTTCAGCAAGTGAGCCATCTCCACGAACGGCAACGGCGCTGGAGCTAAACCCTGTCGTTCCGTTGGGTCCGCCTTTTAAATTGATATCGACATCATTCGCTTCTATTATTCCGCCTTTGCGTGCCAGTAAACCAAACCGGCTGCTATTACGGTTAATCACTGAATGATTAAGTTCTACTTTTGCGGATTGTTTAGCGGAATCACCGGTACCGATGGCTTCAACACCCGTTGATGACGAATTAATAGTACTGTCTGAGATTGTCAGTGTTGTATTTTCACCGGATGCTTCGATAGTCGGCTGATCCGTCTTTGTTGTGGTGATATTTAAATTATCAAAATTACCTTGTGCGCCTTTACCTATAACTAAAGCAAGATAGCGGCTGTCGATGGTTATATTTTTTCCGGTAACAGTTGTTTGTTTTGTTTTATCGGCACTGCTGTTTCCGATAATATCAAGACCAATACGACCTTCTGTTCCTCCGGCAGGCGGTGCATCATAACCGTATTCCTTTAAGATATAATCGAAATCTTCGGGGGTATATTTGATAGTGATATCGGAAAGGTCGACCTTACTTTGACCACCGGCAGAATTATCTATTACAATTGCGCTTTCCAGTGCGGAAATATGACTGTTTTTTAGTGTGAGATTTCCGTTATTAACCTGTATGCCATGCTGATTTGAATAAACACCGACACTGTCCGCATTAAAATAAGGGCTGGCTGTACTACTGCCTGAGCCTAATATAACTGAGGCTGTATCACTGTTGTTTGATGCGAATGCGAAAATATTATTATAGTGGATCTTATCTTCCCGGTTACCGTTATCACCCAGATTGATTCCGCCATTGTCACTGATAAATAAACCGTAATTTTCATCAACTGCACTTCGTTCGTCGTTGACGACCCACAGCTCATGGCCGCTGGCAATACCATTTGCTTCAAGTGCCATTCCGCTGAACATATTATTAAATCCATCAAATATGCCAGTGACGCCAGCATGCGTCTGAGTTGATATACCTAATCCAATAATGATAGATGCGGAAAGGAAACTATGTCTTAGAATAAAATTCTTCATACCGGTATTCTCCAATATTTATGGCTGTCCATAAATCCATACAAGAAAGGTGGATAGAATTTAAAAAGCACTAAAGAGACTTCTGGCTACACTTATAATGAGTTAATTATATACCATAAAGTAAATTCACTTAGCTGGATATATAAAGGTTATGTTTATTTTATCTGGAGTATGTTTAAAAATTATGAAACAGAAATAAATATCACATAATGGTTAATTATATTTATTTTATTTCGGATGTTCTGTAATGAGATGATTAAATCAGAGAGTGTTGAGATAAACCGGAGTAGGGGTATACGATAACGGTTACAATAAATAATAAGGGTGAACCGAATAATTATATCCGGTTCACCCGATGTAAGATTTATTCAATCTGAAGCTGCTGAATTCGCCATTCGGTCAGTTCAATCTGACACGCTTTCATGAAATCACCGGCACCACTGCCACCAAGAGCTGCATCATACCGGCGCTGACATTCTGTATCACGGAATGTGGTAAAGGCTGTTTGTGATGAATTCAGTGAATTAATCGCTTTTTTACTTCCTGCTGATTTCAATGATGCTAATTTATCTTTTTCCTGCTTCACCACACTTTTCAACTGAGTGTCTGCAGTATTGAATTTTGCTGTTAAGCAACCGGCAAGTTCTGTCCTCGGGGCATCGCCAATAGACTCATAGCATTGTTCCAGCGGGTTTGTTGTTTTTTCACCGGCTACAGAGGCGGCTGAAAACGTAAAACCTAAGCCGATGAAACCAGAGATAATAACGGTACGAAGGTATTTCATACGGATCCTTAACAAAAATGATGTAAAAAGACATTCTCAGCAGGAGGGTAGCATGTGCAGCGTATTTAAATGTAAATTCTCACCAGAGGCAGATATTTTTTCTGCCCATAAAAAAAAGCTGCCGGAAGGCAGCTTTCAGAGATAATCATTTATTATCAGAAATTATAACGGATACCAACCTGACCATTAATTGGTGAATAAACCGCATCACCGGCAATGTGTTGTACTTCCATATACAGATTGACGTTGTTATACAGTGCATTGAAGCCCAGTCCGAATTTACCTGTGCTGCCGGATAAGTCCATATCGATAGTATTAAAGCGGTTGAATTCTACTTCATTGCCGTTTTCATACTGATGGTTCCATGCCGCTTTCAGGTAAGGGGAGAATTGCAGCCCGTTATTGAAAGCAAAATCTTTACCGACGTTAACCCCTAACTCACTGGTGAATGAACGCTGATTTTTGATTTCGGCATCCATTTCATTGCTCAGGGTGATATTTTTGCTGCCCATGGTGTTATAGGCTAACTGGCCGTATGGTGTGATAAATGCTTTGTTACTGAAGCTGAAGGTATAGCCTGTTTCCAGCGCCATTCCCCAGACAGAGGTGGAGTAATTATCACTGCTCACGTCATAGCCGTTGGTAGATGTGGTATGCAGCTTGTTGTCGAAATGGTTATATTTCAGTAAGCCGTCAGCATACCAGCCATTGGTATTGATATAAGTGGTATAAGCACCGAAAGTATAGCTGTCTAAATCACTGGTGCCGGCCCAATCATTTTTTACATTCCCTTTATCAAAGCCGGTAAAGCCGCCCAGCACCAGTTTGCTGTCGCTGTTTAAGGCTAACTGGTAATCTGCACCGAGTTCCAGCCCTGCATGAGTGAGTTTGTATCGGATCTGATCTTTATCGACCTTGGTATTGCTGCCGACACCCTGCATCCACAGACTATTCTGAATAGCATCATTGGTGCGCAGCATTTGCAGACGGGCACGCATATGATCAACTTCATTATTAAACATCAGTTGTGGTGCGCCGGATAATGCAAGAACTGCACGCGCACTTGGTGTCAGACGATCTGTTGCGGTGAATGACCATGTGGTGTCATTGTGGTTACCCTGACGGGTCTGAATATTATGAATATAAGTACCCGCATCCATCAGATCAAGAATTTTGCCATCAGCATCTTTCATGCCAAAAACAGCATTACTGTTTCCGGCTGAGTTATTTACATAGGCAAAGTCAGCGGACTGAGGGCGCATCAGAACCGCTTCTTTACCGGTATCCCGCTCTATGATGGTGACATAATGCTGACCATACGCATTATCCATATTAATATAATCAGAATTACCATTGAGAATATTGCTGTTCATGGTGAAATCTAAGGTGGTATTGCCATACTGAGTCGGATCATTATTACCGAGAGTATCGATATTCATCTGAGTGTGACCGGCAGGGTTTTTAGCATGTACAAATGCAACACCGCCTTTCCCGTTTAAGGTGCCGACTGTCACAGCATCATGCTCTTTTGTACCTTCAAAGATATCAATGGTACTTTTGCCTTTGGTCTGGCTCAGCACGAGATCTTCCACATATGCACCATTTACTGTTGCCGCGTACAGATCCAGGTTATTTTTACCGTTAAACTGTGTTTTACCGGTTGCTTTGCCGTTAGCCTCAACAATCATATCAATACTGTCATTCAGGGTATTATTTTTAGCTTCACCGCCATTTTCAACGGTTAAATGTGAATTACCTGACAAGGTATTATCTGTCGCGATCCCGCCATTTTTGATGACTTGCTTCACATTGGTCAGAATATTAGTGGTTGCAGTGCCATTGATGATTTGCTTACCCGGTTTAGCGGCATCAGTATTATTAATTGTGTTATTTTCAGCAAAACCATCAACATACTGATTACCATCAGTGATGTCATTTTTGACATCGGCAACGCCTGTTTTTGTCACTGTCTGATCCGTATTGGTCAGTATGTTATTTTTCGCTGTACCACTGATTATCTGCTCACCGCGTTTAGTGGCTCTGTTATTAATTGTGTTATTTTCAGCAAAACCATCAACATATTGATTACCATCAGTGATGTTGTTTTTGATACCGGCAATGCCGGTTTTTGTCACTTTTTGATCCGTATTGGTCAGTGTGTTGGTCATGGCAGTACCACTGATTAACTGAACGCCATGTTTGCCGTCTTTGTTATTAATGGTATTTGTTGTTGCTGTACCGCTGACAAATTGGCTGCCATTGGTGATGTTATTATTAACTGCGGTTCCTTTGACATTCTGATAGCCATTTTTGATGATGTTATCTTCAGCTTTACCGCTAATATCAATGTGCTGATTTGAATCAGTCAGGTTATTGGTCGTTGCTGTACCGCTGATATACTGGTTTGAACCACCGCTTAATGTATTTTTTTCTGCGGTACCGGCAACATATTGGCCGGATTTATTGGTGAATGTATTGCCTTTGGCAACACCGCCGCTGTTTATATGTTGCTCTGCATAATCAAATGTGGAGTCAATCGCCAGTCCGTTGTCACCAATGGTTTGTTTCGCGCGCTGTTTTGTTGCTTCGTTGCCGGCAAATGTCGCATCCAGGGCGATGGCTTTGCGATTTTCTGTTCCATTCAGTATTTGCTCACTTCCGCCGCTGAATCCGGCACTCTGAGAAAGTGACTTTTCGCCAACAATTTGTTTGGCCTGGTTGTTAAACGAATCATTGGTTGAGACCAGGTATTCACCGCGATCAGCCGGGTCTAAACGGGTATCCTGAACGTCAGTTCCCTGAATTGTCAGCGCTGAACCATTTGTGTTGTTTGTTTTTACATCACCGATGTGAGAACCATCAAGATACTGTTTGGATGCATCGTTATACGTTCCGTTTGCTGTGCTGATTGTAGCGACGTCTTTCCGGTTATTTTCATAGTCATGGCGGGTCAGATGTAACGATGATTGAGGATTTGACGGATTCTCGTAGTCTGCACCGCGATATTGGTCGTAAGCATCCGTTCCGGTGATAACGACAACAGAGTCACCGCTGACAGCTAAATTATCAGCCTTGCCATTGATACGGACGCTTGAATCAGTGATTGCCAGGCCTTTTACGTCGACTGATGAGTAAAAATATTTATAGTCGTAATTAACACCTATAGCGATATTATTATTTAAATTATCTTTTCCGTAAGTAATATATTTTCCACTTTCTGTTTCAGATTCTTTTCCGGTGAAAGTGGTTGTGGTCGGGCTGTTTTTTATTGAACCGGTATATTCAACAGTATTATTTCTGTATTCATCACCTCTGAATTCAGTCTGAACAGGTCCTGTTCCGCTATTAATTTTATTACCGACAACAACAATATTTGTTGCTGCCACAGAAGCAGATACAGAAAGAGCACTCACGACCAATACGGTAATTGGTGATAGTTTGAATTTCATATTTTGACCTATATCCGGAATCAAGTTTAAAAGAGAGGGAAGAAAATATAATATTTATTATTATCATGAGATTATGGATTATTTACTACTCTCTAAATAAGTAAGTTCCTATTGTCCACCGGTAATGGTATGAAAGTTTTCCTTTTTTATTTTTAATTTAGGTATTTGCAACTAGACATTATATTTTCATTTAATACAAATATGATGATAGATGCAGGTTTTATTTTTAACTGGAAATGAAAATAATTTACTCATTATTATTTTGTTTTTAAATGAGAGTGGCTTATTTTATTTATATTGGATGGGTGATTTGTTTATTTTTGATATTTAATAGCGATATGGATATGTTTTTTTAATGTTTAATTTTTATGTGTAATTGGATATTAATGTGTAACAAAATAAGTTAATATGAAAATATTATGTTCTCGTAATTGACCGGGTATCCCTGCTAAGTAACTATCCCCGTGCATCAGATTTTTATTTCAGCGATTGGTACAAACTGTAACCGGCCACAGCGCCGGCAACATCATATGCAAAATCTTTTACACTCCAGCCGGTGCCGGCAGGGCGGCTGTCATAAAATTCTTTTGCGGCGCCTAATGCCACAGAGAATCCGATACCGAATTGCGCACTTTGCCGGTGTGACCAATTCTGATGGTCGCCATAAGCATTACCGGCGATGGCAGCTGCCGCGGAAAAGGCAAAATGCTGCGCTTTATCCCGCCCGGTCCAGCTGTCATTTGCAAGATGCATGGTGCAACCGCCTGAGAGTAACAGCACGGCTGTGAGGAGTGTATGGACAGTACGTTTGAGCGGCATGATAAAATCCCTGTAATACCCGCAAAAAAAATCCCGGACAGCGCCGGGATTTGGACGATATTATAAAATTCGGCTGATCAGGCGATCCAACCGGATGCGACGCAGGCGCCGTAACAGTTTTTTGATCTTAACCGGATAGTCACTGATATTGTCGAGATCACGGAAATTGTTGATAACCATGGTGTTAGTGCGGATATTAGTTAGCTCTTCCTGACGCTGAGATTTCAGTTCCTGTTTAGGATCATGAATCAAAATCGCATTTTCCAGATCTAATCCCCAGGCTCTCGGGTTCAGGTTGTTTCCGGTTATCAGTTGCCAGTTATTATCCACCCACATTCCTTTCAGGTGATAAGTATTATCGCTGTCTTTCCACAGGCGGACAGTCAGCTGCTGACTGTCAACAAACCGTTGTAACCGCTGCATAAAGCGGCGCAGATTTATTTCATACAGGTAAGGCAGCCCGCCGATAATTTTAAACGGCTCTTCCGGCGGGATATAGAAATCGTTTGCCGTTTTATCACCGATAATAATTTCGACCTGTTTCCCGTCGCGCAACAGGCGGCTGATAATACGTACCAGCGTTGACGGCAGATTAAAATAAGGTGTGCAGATAACCAATTTTTCCTGTGTCGCACACATCAGATGTTCAATGGTGTTATTGAGCATATTTTTCTTGCCCAGACCAATCAGCGGTGTGACAGCAAGTTGTTCCGCACCGGCAGCAGGAGCGGTCAGCCGGTATGCGGCATGGCGCAGTCCCAGACGGAATTCACGGATCTGATTTTTAATTTCCGGTGTCCGCACACGGGTTTCAGTATCCAGCTTTTGTACTGCTGCGTCAGGGAGCAGTGTTTCATCTATAAACTGCTTCATGGTCGCCGCCAGCGCCGGGTTGCGCAGGAAGTGATAGCGGTCATAGCGGTACTTATCATGACGGTACAGATAAACGTCATTAACACTGGCACCGCTGTAAATCACGGTGTCATCAATAATAAAGCCTTTCAGATGCAGTACACCCAGGGCTTCGCGGGTATTAACCGGAACACCAAAAATCGGGACCGGGAGGTCAGGGTGTGTTTTTGCCAGTGAGTGATACCAGTCGGCATTAGTGGCATTTGCAGCCGCACCAATACGCCCGCGCTGTGCGCGGTGCCAGTCAACAAACACCTTAATATCTAAGTCCGGATTAGCCTGTTTGGCGGCATAAAGTGCATCAAGAAAATCCCGGCCCGCATCATCATGTTCGACGTATAACGCAGGGATATAGATGGATTTCTTTGCACCGGCGATTTCTTTTAACAGACGCCCTCTGAAGTCGCTTGTGTGAAACAGGGTTTCAACATCAGCCACTGACTGTGGCAACTTCGGCAGTAGAGCAAGGTGCTGTTGGTGTTTCGCGGATTTGAATTTTGACAACATCACAGTGCGAATAATCTCTTTAGTTATAGGCGGCGGTTACTAAATACTCTGCGCCGTGCCGGTAATGAAAAGATGAAAGATCAGAAGATTATAACATCAGTTTGTCTGATTGTGCGCAGCAATTCACTTTCCGCTTAAGTGATACCTAAGTCTGTGCCGCACATCACGTTGTCCGGCTTTATACCCTTATTCATTCAAACTGCAGGTGCGTTGGCTACGCTCAGCTAACCGGGTCACATACTGATGTATGCTCCCCGTTTACCTTCTCTTGCCGCCTGCCTGCATCTTGAATGACGTTGGGTATATACGCTTATCCATGAAAACTTTAGGTTTGTTGGCGCAGAGAAGCCTGCATCCTGAATGATGTCGGGTATATATTTCAGGTATTTTCGGATGTCAGATGCAGGGTCAGGTTAACTATTCCGTCTTCAAACTGCGTTTCCACAGTAAATCCCAGTTTTTTTGCCAGTTGGATCATGTTCCGGTTTTCCGGCATGGTGATGGCGGTCAGGCGGAGGATCCCGCGTGCTTTTGTGTAGCGGAGCAGTTTACGCATCAACTGATATCCCAGCGTATTCCCTTTCAGATCAGAGCGCACCAGAACAGCAAATTCCGCTTCCCTGTTATCCGGGTCAGACATCGCGCGGGTGACACCAATAATATCGCCGCCGGTATTGATGGCGACAAATGCCATCTCGCGGTCATAATCGATCTGGGTCATTTTAGCGAGATCATCATGTGTGAACTCACTGATTTCACTGAAATAACGATAATAAAGATCTTCTTTGGTCACCCGGTCAATAAAGGCTTTCAGCAGAGGTTCATCTTCCGGCAGAATAGGGCGGACGAGTACCGCAGCACCATCTTTTAATTTAAGTGTCTCTTCCAGCGGGGCCGGATAGGGGCGGATAGCCAGACGCTGCTCACCATCACCGGCAAAGGGTGCTAAGGTCATGGTGGCGTCCAGAATGGTAAATTCCGGACCGGATGCCAGTAACGGATGAAGATCCAGCGCTGTTATCTGCGGGCAATCAATAATCAGATTGGAAACCTGAACCAGAACGCGGCTCAGCCCTGTGATATCCAACGGGCTGAGTGAACTTCCGCCTGCCAGTTTGCGGGTTTTGATTGCCTGAATAACCAGATAGCGCGCCAGTGCCATATTCAGCGGCGGCAGTGCGGCGGCGGCAGGAGATTCATCACTCCACTCCCGGCTGGCATCACCCAACATGATCACCGGACCGAATACGGCATCCTGTACAACGGCGACCCGTAACTCTTGTGCGCCGGCACGGTTTGCCATGGATTGCACAATCAGCCCGCCTATCTGTGCATCAGGGAAATTTTGCGTGACACGGTTAATGATCGCGGCAGCTGAAACGGCAACTTCCTGTTTATCGCGCAGGTAGAGCATCACGCCCTGAATTTCGGATTTATGCGCAATATCCGGCGAGCGCAGTTTCAGCGCAACAGGGTAACCGAGAGTATCGGCAACGGTAACGGCATCTTCCGGTGAACGGGCAATCCGGGTCGGCAGAATATTCAGTCCGCAGGCTTTCAGCAGCGGCTCCACCTCATAAGTGTCCAGTACCGTTTTCTGCTGGCGCAGGGCGTTATCAATACAGAGGTGTATCTGTTGCCGGTTGGTCATCAGCCCTTCTGAGAGCGCCGGGGTTTCTGTTAACTGTTTCTGGTTGCGGCGGAACTCCACCATGTGCATAAAGGCGGTTACCGCACCTTCCGGCGTCCGGTAGGTCGGGATCCCGGCCTCACTGAACAGACGGCGGGCATCTTGTGAGGAAAATTCGCCGCACCAGTTAGTGAAGATTGTCAGCCAGCGGCTGCGCGGGTGCTCACGGATAGCACTGATAATCCGTGCTGCCGTCTCCTGACCCGGCGCGGTTGCCGCCGGAGAGTGGATGATCAGCAGAGCATCATGATCATGACTGTCAAGCAGGGCGTTAAGCGAGGAGATGTAGCGATCAACCGTGGCATCATCACGCAGATCCAACGGATTGTTTATCACGAAATCATCAGGCAGCACAGCAGTCAGCGCGCTACGGGTTTCATCACTGAGTTCGGCAATTTTCCCCTGACGGCGGAATAACTCATCAAGCGCCATGGCTGCAGGGGCGGCGCCGTTACTTATCATTGCCAGGCGTTCGCCGCGCAGCGGCTTCATAAAGGTGAGTGTTTCCACGGCTGAAAACATCTCGTGGGTATCCTGCACCCGCAGCAGACCTGCGCGCTGAATAGCGGCATCATAAGCAATATCGAGGCTCGGGATTTCACCTGTCAGCAACTGCGCGCGTTGTGTCCGTCCGCTTTTAACCACCAGTATCGGCTTATTGCGCGATGCACTGCGGGCGGCAGACATAAAGCGCCGGGCATCATGAATGTGTTCAAGATAAAGCAGGATAGCGCTGGTTTTGCTGTCACGGGCCAGAAAATCAAGGATATCGTCGATATCGATGTCTGCACTGCTCCCGAGTGCAATAAAGTAAGAAAAGCCGATAGCCCGCTGCTGTGCCCAGTCCAGAATAGTGTTTGATACAGCGGCAGATTGTGAGATAAAAGCCAGCTTTCCTTTCAGCACCGGAACGGGTGAAAAACTGGCATTCAGTCCCTGCCATGGCGCGAGGACACCGAGGCTGTTCGGCCCTAACAGGCGGATATTATAATGCTGACAGGTCTGTTTCAGTTCTTCTGTCTGTGCGGCAGGAGCGGAGAGAATTATCACGGTACTGCACCCCAGTGCGCCTAAATCATGGAGCAGGGCAATATTGCGTTTGGGATGAGTACAGATAACCGCCAGATCCGGCACCAGAGGCAAATCAGACACACAGGCATACGCAAGTACGCCCTGAACCGATCCGCGGGATGGTGTAACCGGCATGATCGGGCCGGCAAAACCACCTTTCAGCAGGTTACTCATCATCCTGGAACCGGCGCGGTGAGGTTTTTCAGACGCGCCGATAACGGCAATTGATTCAGGCCGGAGTAATGCTTCAAGGCCGCGCTGGCTCATGGTATTTCCCTCAGTCAGGTTCCCGTGAGCTTTAATTTAGCCTAAAAAATCTTCCTGTGCTGCAATTTGTGCCACCGGAAGATGTGACTTGCCCTTCAAATACTGATAACGGAAGTAGATAAAGTGATCCAGCAGCTGTTTTCCGGCAGCACTATCGCCCGCCATCATTAATGCGGCTGCCGCCACTTCGGCAGTACAGTGCTGATCTTCCCGCGCTGCGACCCGCAGCAGATAATCTTTTTGCGCAATGTCATTGATCGACAACAGCGGGATATCATTAAGATACGGACTTTTGCGGAACATTTTGCGCGCCTCGGGCCAGGTGCCATCGAGCAGAATAAACAGCGGCGGTCTGGTATTTTCCGGCACACCGGTGAATACCTTGCGCGGTGGTGTGGCATACGCCTGCGGGAAAATCAGGTACGGCTGGCGGGACGGGTCACGCAGAAGTGTCAGCAGCGCCTCATCAGGCTCGGTTCGTGACCACATAAAGGCCTGAGTATCGGGCAATATATCGGCAATAAGTTTTCCGGTATTGCTGGGTTTGAGCGGCTCGGTATCATACATCAGCAGACAGAACTGACTGCGTGCCGGCTGTATTTTTATACTGTCACACAAACAGTTTTTTTCCGGTAACAGGCAATCATTACAACGTGTTACACGACATCCCCGGGCGCGGAACGGGCGGGTGGATTGCATCAGGCGGCGCTGACGTAACTGGTGAACTGAATTGGTCTTCATCTTTATCGGCTGGTCTTCACAAAAAACAGTATGCATTGTACTGTTATCGCTGCACAATAGCATGATTTTTCGCGGAGGTGCCTGAGTTCAGCGCCTCCGGCGGGGGCGGCCGGTTATGATAACTGGTAAGTCCGGCTGACATCGGGTAATCTTCGCCCCCGGAATGGCGTGGGAGAGAGCACATGAACGATTCTTATAGTGGTAAAAACGGCAAAGTTAAAGTGATGTATGTCCGCAGTGAGGACAAACCGGATAATCAGAAAAAATCTGACGGGCGTGGCGGCAGAGGATCTGACCGCGGCGATCGTAATAACCGGGGTCAGCGTAATGATCGCAATGACCGTAATGATCGCGGCGACCGCAATGATCGTGGTGATCGCAGAGGGCAGAGCGCCTATTCTGAAGATGAACGCTCACCGTGGAAAACGGTTTCCCGTCAGCCTAAAGAGGGTGAAGAGGGACTGGTTCCGGATCACGGCGGCATCAGTGGTAAAAGCCAGATAGACCCGGCTCAGCTGCGTCGCCAGCGTCAGGAAGAGACCCGTATCTACGGTGAAAATGCCTGCCAGGCGATGTTCCGCAGCCGTCCTGAGCGCATTGTCCGTGCCTGGTTTGAGCAATCTGTTACACCGCGTTTCCGCGATGCACTGATATGGATGGCGGCAAACCGTAAAGCCTATCATGTGGTAGAAGAAGATGAACTGGCGAAAGCATCCGGCACTGAACACCATGGCGGTGTTTGCTTCCTGATTAAAAAACGTGGCGGTGTGAGTGCAGAAACCTATCTGCAAACCGCGGGTGAACAGGATTGCGTTCTGGCGCTGGAAAATGTCGCTAACCCGCATAATCTCGGCGGGATCATGCGCAGCTGTGCGCATTTCGGTGTTAATGGTGTGATTTTACAGGATCCTTCACTGCTGGAGTCCGGTGCGGCTGTCCGTACTGCTGAAGGCGGTGCTGAGCATCTGGTCGGGATTGATGCGGATGGTTTAACCGGCACACTGGACACGTTCCGCAAGCACGGATACGCCATCATTACCACTTCCAGTCATAAAGGCAGCACGGATCTGGCGAAAGCCGACCTGCCTGCAAAAATGGTACTGGTTCTGGGTGAAGAGAGTGACGGTCTGAGTGATTCAGTCTGGGAAGGCGGCGATATGCGCCTGTCTGTCGGCGGCACAGGCAATGTGGAAAGCCTGAACGTCTCTGTTGCGACCGGTATTATTCTGGCGCGCTGGTGGCAGCAAAATAAAGTCCGTTAATGTCATATACCCAACGTCATTCAAGATGCAGGAAGGCGGCAATCGGAGTGCGGCCAACGAACCTGCGGTTTGAATGAATAAGGGTATATTACGGATTATCAGCCCGGTCACTATGGCCGGGTTTTTTATGCACAATAAAAAAGGCACCGAAGTGCCTTATTTATAAAGTGTAATTAAACCAGATGTTATTAATGCGCACCGCCACCGCCGCCACCGGCGGTGAAAGGCGGCCTGGCGAACCAGACCAGCAGCATCAGTACCAGGAATACTCCGGCGGATAACCAAAAGATTTCATTAGCCGATATGATCAGCCCCTGGTCGGTGATGACTTTTGCGATATACGCCGACGATTGCTGTTGCGTCATCCCCATTTCACCCAGTGTGTGATACATCTGCTGTGAATCAGGGTTAAACGGGTTGATATGCTCTGCAAAATTGGCGTGATGCATGGATTCCCGCTGAGTCCACATAGTGGTGGTTATCGAGGTTCCGATAGCACCGGCCAGTGTTCTCAGGAAGTTTGACAGGCTGGATGCGGACGCCATTTTTTCCGGCGGCAGCCCGGAAAGTGTGATGGTGGTCAGCGGCATAAAGAAACAGGCAATCGCCAGCCCCTGGAAAAATTGCGGCCAGGCCGCAGCAGCAAAATCCATCCCCGGCTCAAATGTATAAGCCCGCCAGTAGAAGCAGACGGTATACATAATAAAGCTGAATGTCACAATGATCCGGTAATCAATTTTATGGGCATATTTACCGATAATCGGGGTTATCAGCAACGGCAGGATCCCGATTGGCGCCGAAGCCAGCCCGGCCTGGGTCGCGGTATAACCGAATACGCCCTGCAATAGTTGCGGTAACAGGACAATTGTCCCGAAATAGAGCATGTATGCAAGGCTCAGACTGAGGCAGCCGATGGTAAAATTCCGGCTCTTAAACAGTGACAGATCCACGACCGGGTGGTCATCGGTCAGCTCCCAGACAATCAGGAAGGTGATGGCGATAACGGCAATAACGGTCAGGACGATAATCTCTGTGGAGTTAAACCAATCCAGCTCCTTGCCCTGGTCGAGCATAATCTGCAGGCAGCCGATACCGAGAACCAGCAAAATCAGTCCGACGGTATCAATCGGACGGATCTCTGTTTTTGTTTCCCGTCCTTTGAGTGTTTTTGACGTCAGCATCATTATCACAATACCAAAGGGCACGTTGATAAAGAAAATCCAGCCCCAGTGATAGTTGTCACTGATATAGCCACCGAGAATAGGTCCGCAGATAGGCGCGACCACAATGGTCATTGACCAGAGAGCCAGCGCCATCGTGCGTTTTGCCGGGGGATAGTTATTCAGCAGCAGACTTTGCGACAGCGGGATCAGCGGACCGGCCACCAGCCCCTGGATCACGCGGAAAAAAATCAGCATCCCTAAGCTGTTGGAGATCCCGCACAGCCAGGATGAAATGGCAAACAGGGCAGTCGACCACATAAACAGCCGCACTTCCCCGAACCGTTTTGCCAGCCAGCCGGTGACAGGAATGGAAATGGCGTTTGCTACACCAAAAGAGGTAATCACCCAGGTGCCCTGTGAGTTTGATGAACCCAGGTTGCCGGCAATGGTCGGGATCGCCACATTGGCAATGGTGGAGTCGAGTACCTGCATAAAGGTTGCCAGCGACAGGGCAATCGTCATCCAGGCCAGTTTTGCTCCGCTCAGTGGCAGTTGCATAGCCCTGACTCCTTACTGACCGGCATTGTGTTTAATAATGTCAGCGATCATCTGATCCGCAGGCTGCATATCAATGCTCAGTGCATTGGTATGATACGCCGGTGTTGTGCGTACATTTTTCGACAGTACCGGGCCTTGCGTATTTTGTGTGTCGACCGTCACTTCACCGGAAAGTCCGATACGCAGCGGATATTGCTCCAGTTCTGCCGGGTCCAGTGAAATACGGACCGGCAGACGCTGAACCACTTTTATCCAGTTACCGCTGGCATTTTGTGCGGGGAGCAGTGAAAAGGCGCTGCCGGTTCCCATATCCAGCCCGGTGACGGTGCCGTGAAAGACAACATCGTCACCATAGAAATCGGTTATTACTTTTACCGGTTGCCCGATACGCATGGCACTGAGCTGTGTTTCTTTAAAGTTGGCATCAATCCACATTCCTTTTGCCGGAACAACAGCCATCAGCGGGGTGGACGGGCTGATTTGCGCACCGACCTGCACACTGCGGCGGGAAACATAGCCATCTACCGGGCTGCGGATATCGGTTCGCGCCAGTGCCAGCCAGGCATTGCGTACTTCTGTGGCTGCCTGTTTTACCGCCGGTTGTTCATTCAGCGGTGTGTCCAGAATAAAGGCTTTGTTGGCATTAAACAGTTCAGTGGCGACATCCAGCTGTGCTTTGGCGCTGACGACGGATTCACGGGCGTGTTGCAGCTCTTCCTTGCCTATTACATTCTGCGCACCGAGGACTTCACGGCGCTTCAGATCGTTTTGTAAGCGGGAAAGTTCTGAGCGGCGAACATCAATCCCGGCCTGCAGCTGACGGCTGTTAACCATCTGCTGGCGGGTTTGACGGACACTGTTTGCCAGGCCGATTTGTGCTTTATCCAGCGCCAGTTCTGCATCCCGCTTATCCAGCTGAACCAGAAGGGAGCCTGCGGTGACATAGTCTGTATTATCGGCGCTCACGGTGGTGACGCTGCCGGAAACCTGAGACATAACAATCACCTGATTACCGGTGATATACGCATTATCGGTAGATTCGTGATGACGGAGTACGGTAAACCAATATGCGGTATACGCCGCACCAAGCAGGACAAAGAGTAACGTCAGTAACATCAGGGTATTACGGCGTTGTCGTTTTTTGTTACGGACCAGGGGTTGTGTAGCCTGAGTTTCCTCACTGACACTCATCAGTTTTCTCCGGATATGTTTCTTTTTTTAAGGTGTTTTTTACGGCATTTCAGGTAACTGATCCGGTAATTGAGCCGGTAACAGGAACAGGCTTGCGGTTGTCGTAACTGTTGTATACGACAACCGCAAGCCCTGATGGCGGTACATCAATTGATGTCAGAAATGTCAGCCTGTGAAGAATAAAGGATCCGGGCCAACAGGAAAGGATTTTTTGCACATCCGTGTTGAGAAAAGCTCGTATTCATTAACCTTAAACAATAAAAGGTTATTTAGTTATCGTTCTTATCCAACTGGATGAGTAACTTGCGCATCAGTTTCTCCAGACTTTTCTGCTCATCTTCTTCCAGAGCTGACCAGATATGGCGCAATGCATCATGCTGAGGCGGCAGCAGGCTGTGCAGAAAATCGGTTCCTTTCTCCGTCAGATGCAGGTGCAGGCAACGGCGGTCATTGTGGCTCTCTTTGCGTTCAATCCAGCCATTTTTTTCCAGCTCATCAGCAATACGGGTTGCGTTTGTACGGGAAGATCCGAGTGCGGCACTCAGTTCGGATGGCTGAATGCTGTGTGATTCTTTAGTATCAAGGATCATCAGCGCCATGAATAACGTTTCGTTTATGCCCTGAGATTTCAGCATACTGTTACGTTTTTCTAATAATTTACTCTGAACGTGCATGGAGAGCCGGGTCAGTAAAATTTCCTGATACGGTAAGTCTGCGCCAAGGCTTTTCTGCTGTGCTATACGGCTGTTGAGCAACTCTTCTGTCGGTGTAAATGAACTTTCCATTATTGAGATACCTTATTAGTTTCTGTTGGTACGATAACTTAGCTATCACCCGGCTGAATGGTCAGCTAAAAGATTAATTTAACAATTATAGCAGGTTAATATCACTATGTTTCGTTTGATAATGATAACTGATTCATAAATTTTGTGAATGTCAGTTACAAAAAATACGTATTTTTTAGCAAATCACTTACATTGTGGCTACAGAGTGACTAACCTCAATTATGCGTAATTTCCGCGATATAAATGGCGTCAATTTTTATTAGCACTTTATCGTACTGAATAAGATGTAATGGCTGACATTGCCGTTATGGTAGTGATTATCGCTGTAGTATCTATTTTACGTGGTCGAAAATTATTTTCTTTGATTAACTGTGTTATTTGTAACTTTTTATGAAGGGATAATCTATATGCGGTAGGTTATTATTCGATATTCGTTCAATTTTTGAGTGGAAAAAACACCCGAAGGTGTTTTTTTCAGAGGGAAGAGTTGTCGGCGGTGTGTTGCCTGCATGCTGTGTCAGTTATCTGAGCAATATCATGTTTTTTTCCGGCGAGCCAGACAACCAGACCTGTCACACTGACTGCACCGCCGCTGTAACAGACCCCCATCCAGCCGTAGTGACTGTAAGCATAGCCTGACAGTAGTGAACCGAGTGCGCCGCCTAAAAAATAACAGGTCATATAACCGGCGGTCAGGCGGCTGCGCGCTTCCGGCATCATTCTGTAGAGGGTACTCTGATTGGTGACATGAATTGCCTGTACGGCAAGATCAAGAATAACCACACCGGCAATAAATGCCGCGACCGAATACCCGGCAAAGGCAATCGGGATCCACGAGAGCAGAAGCAGTAACAGACCCGCGCTGGTGGTCTGACGGCCTTTGCCTTTATCCACAAAGCGTCCTGCCTGTCCTGCCATCAGTGCGCCTGCCGCACCCGCCAGACCGAACAGGCCGATCGTACTTTCTGAGTAATTAAACGGGTCAGATGACAGCAGAAATGCCATAGAGGTCCAGAGCAGACCAAATGCCGCAAACGCGATTGCCCCGAGCGCCGCACGAACCCGCAATACCGGTGTGCGGACAAATAGCACAACAATGGATACCAGCAGCTGTCTGTATTTCAGGGAAGACACCTGTTTGTATTGCGGCAGACGGAACCAGAGGATCAGGGCCAGCAGGACGAGCAGCCCGGATGCGACCCAATAAATTGTCCGCCAGCCGCCAAATTCTGCCAGAACACCGGCGACTGTGCGTGCCAGAAGGATCCCGAGCAGCAATCCGCTCATAATAATGCCGACGCTTTACCGCGATGCTGCGGTTTTGCCAGGGTTGCGGCAAGCGGGATAAGCACTTGTGCCACAACAGAGAACATTCCGGCGAGTGCCGTTCCCAGCAGTAATTGCCAGAGTGTCTGTGACAGTGCCGAGATAAGCAGCCCGATTGCTGAAAGCAGTGTCAGGGTGACAATCAGGTTGCGGCGCTCAAATTTATCGCCGAGCGGAACAATAAACATCAGACCGGCGGCATAACTGAGCTGTGCTGCGGTGACAATAAAGCCCGCCATACCGGCAGTGACGCCGAATTGTGTGGCGATAGTATCGAGTAACGGCTGTGAATAGTAATTGCTTGCCACTAATAAACCGGTGGCAACTGCCATCAGGCAGATAAGTCCCGGGGTCAGGACGGCATCAGGTGTCTTTTTTTTCATTATGTCCGGATTACAGTGATAAGGGTATTCGGGGCGCTACTATATAGAAACCAGGCAGGAAGGAGTATTAATTTTGTGAGTTAAATCACATTTAATTGAGCAAAAAAACGGCCATGCAATGCATGACCGTGGTGTATGAAAACTAAAAAATGATTACTTTTCAGCTGCCTGGCGCGCCAGCTTTATCCATCCGTCAAACGTGGACTGATTCGCTTTAATCCAGGCATTTGCATGTCGCTCAATATCCGCCTGTGAATTTTGTCCGTCATGCATACGCAGGTTCTGGGCATTGATCGCCGCAACCGGCAGTTTCATGATGGCAAACAGTTCAGCTGCCGCAGGGTTTTTATCAGCCCAGGCTTTGTTTGCAGCAATGTGCATAGTGCTTGGCGGGAAACCGTAATTTTTACCATTGGGTAATTTTGTATCGATTTTTTCACCGTCCGGCATTGAGGAAAACGGCACCTGTAACCAGACCACATCACGACCCGGTTTAAGCTCATCACTTATCCAGTAAGGGGTCCAGGTGTAATACAGGATAGGCTTGCCTTCTTTATAGCGCGTGATGGTATCAGCCATCATTGCGGCATAGTTCCCCTGATTATGTTCAACCGTATTATTCAGTTTGTATGCTTTCAGGTGATTGTTAATGGCGGCCTCGCAGCCCCAGCCCGGATTACAGCCGGTCAGGTCAGCTTTGCCGTTGCCGTTGGTATCAAACAGTTTGGCGATTTCAGGGTCTTTCAACTGCTCAATATTGGTAATGTTATATTTTTCAGCGGTTTTCTTATCAATAAGATAGCCCTGTGCGGCATTCACGACATAATCTCCTTTGCGGTAGAATTTGTCGTCACCACCGGCGGCTTTGTACTGTGAATTATGCAGCGGTACCCAGCTTACAGCCATAAATGTGGCATCGCCGTTGGCGATAGACGCATATGCGACGTTGTAATCCACTTCCTGAATCGGCTGTACATCGTAACCGAGCTCTTCCAGGGCTTTATTGACGATAAGGGTCTGAAATGTCTCTTCAGTAATGGTGCTTTGTACAGGCAGCACTTTGATCCCTTTGCCGGGCTTTGCAGTATCTGCAAGCGCCTGAGTACCAATGAGTGCCGATAAGGCGATTGCCATAATTGCTGTCTTACGCATCGTTTTCCCTCTTGTTGTGCCTGCCGCAGACCGGGGTGATGTGCAGCAGGGTGATAATTTGCCGGGAGCCGGGCTCCCGGGCATGGTGTGTATTACGGTGTGCGGCGGAACGGACGGGTGATAAGACCGGCGGGGCCGGTGTGATACCAGCGGCGTCCGGCTTTGGCGCGGGAGTCTTTCCCGAGCGACTGGGTCAGGCGGTCAAGAATGATGGCAAGGATAACAATTCCCGCACCACCGACAGAGGCCAGCCCCATATCCAGACGACCAATACCGCGCAGAACCATCTGTCCCAGACCGCCGACGGCTATCATCGAGGCGATAACCACCATCGACAACGCCAGCATCAGTGTCTGGTTGATCCCTGCCATGATGGTTGGCATCGCCAGTGGTAACTGCACTTTGAATAACATCTGGCGCGGATTGGCACCAAATGATTCAGCCGCTTCAATCAGATCAGCGGGCACCTGTTTTATCCCCAGAATGGTCAGGCGGATAACCGGTGGCAATGCAAAGATAATAGTCACCACAACGCCCGGCACATTACCGATACCAAAAAGCATGACAATCGGCACCAGATAAACGAAGGCCGGAGTGGTCTGCATGGCATCAAGCAGCGGACGGATTATTTTTGCCGCGCGTTCATGGCGCGCCAGTGCAATACCTGTCGGCAGCCCGATAAGAATACAGAACATCAGGGCGGTCAGTACCAGAGACAGTGTTACCATTGCTTCAGACCATGCCCCGATTGCACCAATAAATGTCAGTGATATCAGGCTGGTAATACCGAGGCCTTTGCCGCTCATCTGCCAGGCTATCAGGGCAAAAATCACAATAGCGATAGGTGCCGGTATGGCGGTCAGACCCTGCTCAAAGCTGCTGAGAACAAAATCAATCGGAACACGGATCCCCTGAAATACCGGGCGGAAGTGCAGAACAACCCAGTTGATGATATCGGTTACCCAACTGTCAAACGGAAGAAGCGTGTGGTCAAACGGATGTGCCCAGTCAAAGGCGGGACCCGCAGCGTCACCGGCAGCGCCGGTATCAAGCCAGTCTGTGCCGCTGTCCGGAACATCTCCACCCCACGGGTCGGCATCTGCGCTGCCGGTATTTGTGGTATCAGCCCACGGATCCTGCTCTGTATCTGTCTGATTATTCGGGTTCATTCGGCGTCTCCTTATCTAAAGCCTGAAGCAACATCCCCTTCGAGATGACGCCGATATAGCGGTTGTTTTCACCGGTAACCGGTACCGCACAGGAAGATTGCCCGACAACACTCAGCAGCTCATTGAGCGGCGTGTCGGCACCGACTGCCTGCGGTTCATTCAGGATGGCATCCGTAATGGTTTTTTTCGCTTTCAGCGCCGCTTCAAGTGAGGCGACAGAAACAATGCCGGCAAATTTCTGTCCACGCTCAATCAGATAGCCGTATTCACGGTCATCATCATTCAGTACTTTCAGCGCAGAGCGCGGTCCGAAACCGGGAGCCACATGCAGCAGGGCATCGGCACGGCGGCGGGCGATATCTTTGGCACTGAATACGTGACTGATATCCACGCCGCGAAAGAAGGTGCGGACATAATCATTCGCCGGATTATTGAGAATTTCATCCGGTGTACCGATTTGCACGACAACCCCGCCCTGCATAATGGCGATACGGTCACCGATACGCATGGCTTCATCGAGATCATGGGAGATAAAGACAATGGTGCGCTGCTTATCACCCTGGAGGCTGAGTAACTCATCCTGCATTTCTGTGCGGATCAGCGGGTCGAGTGCGGAGAAGGCTTCATCCATCAGCAGAATATCCGGGTCATTTGCCAGCGCGCGGGCAAGGCCGATACGCTGACGCATTCCGCCGGAAAGCTCATCCGGATACGAATTTGCCCATTGCTCCAGATTGACCTGTTTCAGGGAATCGAGCGCCCGCGTATGGCGTTCGGCTTTGTCCATTCCGGCAAGTTCAAGGCCGAATGCGGTATTTTCGATAACCGACATATGCGGCATCAGAGCAAAGGACTGGAATACCATACTGATTTTTTTACGCCGGACTTCGCGCAGTGCCTGGTCTGAGATAACCGCGATATCTTCGCCATCTATCAGCACCTGGCCGCGTGTCGGTTCAATCAGGCGATTGAGAAGACGAACTAAGGTAGATTTCCCTGAACCGCTCAGTCCCATAATGACGAATATTTCGCCTTCTTCAATGGCCAGATTTGCATCCTGTACCCCGATAGTGGCACCGGTTTTTTCAAATATCTGATCTTTACTCAGACCCTGATTTAATAATTCAAAGGCAAGCTTAGGATGCTCACCAAATATTTTATAAAGATTTTTAACTTCGAGTTTTATCGCCATGCATTATATCCATTCAGAATTAATGTGGATGTCAGATTCGTGAATATGCTCTCTTCCCTGAAAAAAAAACGTTATTTACCCTAACACACGAGATAATGCTGACAACCCCTTGATTATGAGAATTAATCAAAATCCTTCCCGGTATTTGCATCAGAGGATGGTATGAATTTAGTTATTTGTCTTTTTTGTTAATATATTAATGATGTGGTGGGTAAGGCAGCATAAATAGCGATAAACGTTAAGCAGCTCTTTGTTTTAACCATTATTTACCGGATGTACCGTTAGCGGGAAGAAAACAATAATTGGGGGATAATAACCGGATTTTATCAGGATATAAAAGAGAAGGAAAAAACAGGTAAAAAAATCACACGGATTCAATATAATTTAATGATTACGTTTGGTTACTATCTGTCCGGATGGACATATTGCAGTTAAGTTTTAAAATAACTCGGTAAAAATATCGTAATCAACAATGTTAGTGGTACTAAAAATTGATTATTCAGGCTGTTTTTTAAGCTAAAAAAGCACTGATATAAATAATCTTAAATATCAGTGCATTGATAAGATAGGTGGTAATGCCATTACAGGTTAGAAAAAATTACTGATTTAAAAGTCCCAGTCTTCATCTTCCGTGTTAATGGCCTTTCCTATGACATAAGACGACCCCGAGCCGGAGAAGAAATCGTGGTTCTCATTCGCATCCGGTGATAATGCCGATAATATGGCCGGACTGACATCGGTTACACTGTCCGGAAATAAGGCTTCATAACCTAAATTCATCAGGGATTTATTTGCATTGTAATGCAAAAATTTAATCACATCTTCAGACAAGCCGACAACATCATATAATTTTCTGGTGTAATTAATTTCATTCTCATATAAATCCAATAACAGACTGAATGTGAATTCTTTTATTTCCTGCCGGGTTTGCTCATCATAATTAAGCAATGCCCGCTGAAATTTATATCCGATATAATAACCATGCACGGCTTCATCACGGATAATCAGCCGGATCAGATCGGCGGTATTTGTCAGCCTCGCGCGGCTTGACCAGTACATCGGCAAATAGAATCCGGAATAGAATAAGAAGGATTCCAGAAAGACACTGGCCACTTTCTTTTTAAGCGGATGCGGGTCGCGGTAATAACCGAGAATGATATCCGCTTTATTTTGCAATGTGGGTTCTTCTTCACTCCAGCGGTAGGCGTCATCAATTTCCTGTGTGGAGCAGAGCGTGGAAAAAACCGAACTGTAAGAGCGGGCATGGACCGCTTCCATAAAGCTGATATTGGAGAGTACCGCTTCTTCATGCGGGGTCTGGGCATCCGGGATCAGTGCCGGTGCGCCGACCGTATTCTGAATGGTATCCAGCAACGTCAGCCCGGTGAATACCCGGATGGTCAGTTGTTTTTCATCCGGCGTCAGTGTCTGCCAGGACGGAATGTCATTCGACAGCGGAATTTTTTCCGGCAGCCAGAAGTTGCTGGTCAGGCGGTTCCACACTTCCAGGTCTTTGTCATCTTCTATGCGGTTCCAGTTTATCGCAGAAACGCGGCTTAATGTTGTCATGGTAATATCCTGATTTTAATCTGTTTATACGGCGCAGGAGACACAACCGGCAACTTCCGTGCCTTCCAGTGCCGACTGGCGCAGCCGCACGTAATAAAGCGTTTTTATGCCTTTTCGCCAGGCGTAAATTTGTGCGCGGTTAATGTCCCGCGTGGATGCCTCATCACTGAAAAAGAGGGTGAGAGACAGCCCCTGATCGACGTGCTGTGTGGCGGTGGCGTAGGTATCAATTATTTTTTCAGGGCCGATTTCGTACGCATCGCGATAATATTCCTGATTATCATTAGTCATGTAAGCGGCCGGATAATAAACACGTCCGAGCTTACCCTCTTTGCGGATCTCAATGCGGGCAACAATCGGGTGAATAGATGAGGTTGCGTGATTGATGTAAGAGATAGATCCCGTTGGCGCAACCGCCTGTAAATTCTGGTTATACAGTCCGTGCTGCATCACGTTTTCTTTTAATTGCTGCCAGTCTGCCTGTGAGGGAAGCGCTATCCCGGCATCGGTAAACAGGGCGCGCACCTTTTCTGTTACCGGTTCCCATTTCTGCGTGATGTATTTGGTAAAGTATTCACCACTTGCATAGGTGGATTGTGCAAAGTTAAAGAATGTCTGCCTGCGCTCGGTCGCCAGCCGGTTTGAGGCTTTCAGTGCATAATAGGCAATGGTCATAAAATAGATATTTGTGAAATCAATACCTTCTTCTGAACCATAATGAATACGCTCCCGTGCCAGATAACCGTGCAGGTTCATCTGCCCGAGCCCGATAGCGTGTGAGCCTTGATTGCCGTGGTCAATGGACGGCACACTGCTGATGTGGCTCATATCTGAGACCGCAGTCAGCCCGCGCACTGCAATATCTACGGAGCGGGCAAAATCCGGGGAATCCATCATGTTTGCGATATTCAGGGAGCCGAGATTACAGCTGATATCCCGCCCGGTATGGCGGTAGCTGAGGTCGTCCTCATATTCGCTGGCGCTGTTGACCTGCAAAATCTCTGAGCACAGGTTGCTCATATTAATGTAACCGGCGATGGGGTTTGCCCGGTTAACATTATCTTCAAACATAATATAGGGATAGCCGGACTCGAACTGGATTTCAGCGAGGATGCGGAAAAATTCGCGGGCATTAATTTTACGTTTGCGGATAGCTTTGTTATTCACCATATCCGCGTAATGTTCGCTGATACTCAGCTCAGACATGGGTTTGCCGTAAATCCGCGCCACATCATAAGGCGAGAAAAGATACATCGGCTCATTATTTTTGGCTAATTCAAAGGTAATATCCGGGATAACCACGCCGAGGGATAATGTTTTGATACGGATTTTTTCATCTGCATTTTCCCGCTTGGTGTCCAGAAATGTCAGGATATCCGGGTGATGAGCATGAAGATAGACTGCTCCCGCGCCCTGACGCGCGCCCAGTTGGTTGGCATAGGAAAATGCATCTTCCAGCATCTTCATGACCGGCACCACGCCGCTGGACTGGTTTTCAATCAGCTTAATCGGCGCACCGGTTTCACGCAGATTGGTCAGCAGAAACGCCACACCACCACCGCGTTTCGATAGTTGCAGCGCCGAATTCACACTGCGCCCGATGGACTCCATATTGTCTTCAATCCGCAGCAGGAAGCAGGAAACAAATTCTCCGCGCTGTTTTTTGCCGCAGTTGAGAAACGTAGGGGTGGCAGGCTGGAAACGCCCGCTGATAATTTCTTCCAGCAGATGCTCTGCCAATTCAGTATCGCCTTGTGCCAGAGTCAGTGCCACCATACAGACGCGGTCTTCAAAGCGCTCCAGATAACGCTGCCCGTCAAAGGTTTTCAGGGTATACCCGGTGTAATATTTCAGTGCACCGAGGAAAGTCTGAAAGCGGAATTTTTTGCTGTAAGCCTGTTTGAACAGGGATTTGATAAACCCGAAATCATACTGTTCAAGCACCTGTGTTTCGTAATAGTTTTCGTTAACCAGAAAATCGAGTTTTTCCCGCAGATTGTGGAAAAACACGGTGTTCTGATTAACATGGCTGCGAAAGTAGTGATGGGCCGCCGTCACATCTTTATCAAACTGTATGTTGCCGTGTGCGTCATACAGGTTGAGCATCGCATTCAGGGCGTGGTAATCCGTGTGTTCAGTCGTCATAGTCTGTCTCAGAAGTCAGTTGAGTGCGGGTGTCAGCGCCTGTTGCTGCCAGAAGCGGTGCAGGCCGTCGCGGACACGTCCGACATCATGTTGTGTGCCGAGCAATTCAAAACGGTATAAAAAAGGAACACCGCATTTGGCGGCAATAATATCGCCCGCAATACCATAGGCGGCACCGAAATTGGTATTACCGGCAGCAATGACACCGCGCAGTAATGATCTGTTCTCCGGCTGATTAAGAAAGCGGATCACCGGACGCGGCACCGCGCCGTTGTGATGACCACCGCCGTAGGTCGGCACCAGCAGCACATAAGGCTGCGTGGCGCAAAGCGGGCTGCCGTCTTCCGGCAGCCGCGTCGCTGGTATTCCCAGCTTGCCGACAAAGCGGTGACAGGTTTCTGAGCGGGTGGAGAAGTAAATCAGCGCCTGTGTTGTTGTCATAAAGCCTCCTGCCGGTTTCTCAGCCGAGCGCGGCGAGTTTGTCAGGACGGAATCCGGCCCAGCTCTCCTGACCGGCAACCACTACCGGCACCTGCTGATAACCCAGGGAGCGGACATGCTGATACGCCTGCTCATCCTGTGTGATATCAATGACACTGAACGGAATGTTCTTGCGTCCGAGCATCTGGTAAGTCGCGTTGCATTGCACGCAGTCGGGTTTGCTGTAGATAATCACTGTCATGATAATGTCTCTTGATTATATCTGTGGGTGATACACAGATATCGTGGGTCAACTGTATTTGAGATACTATATGTAGATATTGAATATATCAACCACACTATATATAGTGTTTATCTAATTTGAATGATTATTATTATTAAATGTCTGTATCTGAGTTACATCATGATCATTCACCCGGTCTGCTATACCCTTATTCATTCAAACTGCAGGTGTGTTGGCTACGCTCAGCTAACCGGGCCACATACTGATGTATGCTCCCCGTTTATCTTCACTTGCCGCCTGCCTGCATCTTGAATGATGTTGGGTATATACAGCGGCAGAGCTAAAATCCGCAGCGACAAATTTTGTTGTCAGGCGTACAATAAAAAAAAGTTGATCTGCTGTTACCGGCGGGTCTTTTCACCGACATCTGAGTTGAAATCACAGTTTTTATTATGGAATTATCCCCGTCTCCCCAAACAATCCGAACTCTCCTTGCCGCTGAAGTACCGTTGATCGATGTCCGTGCACCGGTGGAATTTAACCAGGGCGCGATGCCCGGTGCGCTTAATCTGCCGCTGATGAATGATGATGAGCGGGCGGCTGTCGGTACCTGTTATAAGCAGCAGGGCTCTGAAAAAGCACTTGCGCTGGGTTATCACCTGGTCAGCGGTGAGAGCCGTACCCGCCGTCTGGCGGACTGGCAGGACGCTTGTACCCGTAATCCGCAAGGCTACCTGTGTTGTGCCCGTGGCGGTCAGCGTTCTCATATTGTGCAGCAATGGCTGCATGAATCGGGAATGGAATACCCGCTGATTACCGGCGGTTATAAAGCCCTGCGTCAAGCGGTGATTCAACTGACAACTGAGCTGGTACAGCGCCCGGTTATCTTAATCGGCGGCTGTACCGGTAACGGTAAAACCACGCTGGTGGGTGAACTGGCAGACGGTATTGATCTGGAAGGGCTGGCCCATCACCGTGGTTCTTCATTCGGACGAACCCTGGAAGCCCAGTTTGCGCAGGCGACCTTTGAGAACCATCTCGCCGCCGCAATGGTAAAAAAAGAAGCCGGGCGGACGCGCTGGGTTCTGGAAGATGAAGGCCGCGCTATCGGTGTCAATGGTCTGCCGGACTGTCTGCGGGCGCAGATGGAGAAGGCATCTCTGGTGGTGGTTGACGATCCGCTTGAGCGGCGCCTGGAAAGGCTGAAAGAAGAGTATTTTGATCGCATGTACCGGGATTTTACCACGGCATACGGTGAAGAGCAGGGCTGGCTGGCATACAGTGAGTATCTGCATCACGGGCTGTCAGCTATCCGCAAACGGCTTGGTGCACAGCGGGCTGCTGATCTTACTGCACTGCTGGACACTGCGCTGGCAGAACAATTACGCACTGGTGCGACCGATGCGCATTTCTCCTGGTTATGTCCGTTACTGGCAGAATATTATGACCCGATGTACCGCTATCAACTGAGCAAAAAAGCAGACCGGATACTTTTTTGCGGCACGTATGAAGCGGTTGCCGACTGGCTCAAATAATCATCTGACGTTGCTCATCATATTTTACATAACAATCTACCGGGGGATTTTTCTCCGGTGAATTGACTTGCATGAAATCATTTGCCTCGTTATTTTCTCTGTTGTGAGATGAATAACGTAAATGATGTTTGTCTCTTTATCAGAATTAGGTTCTTCTGTAGAAATCTATAGAAAATCAGAACAAAGGGCAAACTAATGGCGACAACATATATTAAGGCACCAACCGGATTTCCCCGTCGTTATATCACTATCAGTGCAGATTTGCAGGGTGTTACTGAACTGGGATTCAGCGATAGCACCACAGAACAGATTGATCCGGATAATCCGTATATTGTTCAGTGTATTACAGAGTTGGATGAATATTTTTCCGGTAAAAGGCAGGATTTCAGCGTGAAACTGAATCCGCACGGAACGGAGTTTCAAACCCGCGTCTGGTCACAATTGTCGACTATTCCGTTTGCAGTCACATGGTCGTATAAAGATTTGTCATTAAAACTGGGATCGGCAAACTACTGCCGGGCAGTCGGCATGGCTAACGGACGTAATCCAATCTGTCTGATTATTCCGTGTCACCGGGTTATTGCTCATGACGGCTCAATGGGCGGGTACAGCGGCGGGCTGGATATCAAACACTGGCTGCTGCGTCATGAAGGAATTATGTAACCGGGCATGAGATGTTCCTGCTATATAGTTGAATATAGTTAAAATAAGTAAGATAAATCCTCTGGCGTGTCAGTGGAATATCTCACACAATACCATTATCCGACGGGTAATTCGGATATCCGGACAGATTACCCGTAAGGATCAATACAGTCTGCTGAAGACTGACCAGGTACTAATGAGTACAATCACTTGTTTAAAGGGTTTTTTTGAATGTCAAAGCGCAAAGGTAACGTGAAGTGGTTTAACGAAGCGAAAGGTTTCGGTTTTATCACTCCGGAAGACGGCAGCAAAGATGTGTTCGTTCATTTCTCTGCGATCCTCAATGATGGTTTCAAAACACTGGCTGAAGGTCAGAAAGTGGAATTTGAAATCGTTGATGGTGCCAAAGGCCCGTCTGCCGCAAACGTTGTCTCAATTTAAGTTGTAGTTTGCAATTTGCTATACCGTAGCCGTTATTTTAATTCGACATTACCGTGACGAAAACCCGTTACTCACCATGGTAACGGGTTTTTTTATGCCTGAATTATATATATACCCAACGTCATTCAAGTTGCAGGAAGGCGGCAATTGAAGACAGACGGGAGCATACATTAGTATGTGACCCGGCTGTCCTCGTTCCGCCAACGCACCTGCAGTTTGAATGAATACGGGTATATCAGCGGCGGTTAGCCACCTGGCTTAACCATACACTGCCGACAACCACCAGAACACCGGTGCATTGTAGCAGGCTCAGTTGCTGATCCAGGATGAACCAGCCCAGTAATACCGCCGTCAGAGGGCTGAGAAAGCCAAGAGACGCGACCGAATTCGGCCCCAGAATGGCCAGCCCGCGAAACCAGAGCAGATACGTCAGTGCCGCACCAATCAATCCCAGATAAACCAGCCCGGTAATATTCAGCATGGTCAGCGGCGGCAGAGCCGGTTCCAGTAACAGGGAAACCGGCAGCAGCAGCAGCCCGCCTGCTGTCAGTTGCCAGGTGGTAAATGTCAGGGGAGAAACATCCGGCTGCCAGCGGCGGCTCAGAACAGTACCGGCGGCCATTGAAAATGCCCCGGCAAGCCCTGCGATAATCCCTAAGGTATCGGGTTTTGCCTGTGGTGTCAGTAACAGCAGCGCGACCCCGCCTATCCCGCACAAGGCCGCAATCACCGCCAGTGGTTTGAGGACATTTCCCAGCACCATCCGTGAAAGTAATAGCACGATCAGTGGCTGAACAGCACCGACTGTTGCTGCCACCCCACCCGGCAGGCGATACGCTGAGACAAACAGAAGCCACCAGAATACGGCAAAATTCAGTGCACCCAATACTAAAATACGCCCCCACCATATTCCTTTAGGTAGTTGCCGGATAAACAGCATCAGTAATAATCCCGCAGGTAAGGCACGCAGCATCGCAACGGTCATCGGATAACCCGCCGGTAACATCTCGGTTGTCACCAGATACGTACTGCCCCAGACAGCCGGAGCGAGAGCAGTCAGAAGTAAAACACCACCACGTTGCATAATTTACTCATCAATAATGTGTTATAGCGCACATGATAATCCGCATCAGAGCAGGTGGGAATAATGAATGGCAGGGTAGAGCACAAAAGACATATCCCCTTATTCATTCAAACTGCAGGCTCGTTGTCCGCATCTTGAATGACGTTGGGTATAGACCCGGGATAAAAAAAGAACAATACAATAAATTTGATCAGTTTGATGGTCAGGTAAAACGCAGGTGACAGGCAGAGAAAGGAAAAGCGTAAGCGCCATGGATGGCGCGATCCGAGCGCACAAGGATGTGTTCACAGCGTCTTTTCATTTTGCCTGTTACCCGCGTTGGCGCTGGTGTTACAAAAAAAACCGCCGTTTTTTCAAACAGCGGTATTGTAAAGACAGAACTGTACAGACTCTGTATAGCGGTCTGATTACTTAACTTCTTCGCCTTTTGCCTGTAAATCAGCATGATAAGACGAGCGGACAAACGGGCCGCAGGCTGCATGGGTAAAGCCCATTGCCAGTGCTTCGGCTTTCATTTCGTCGAAATCTTCCGGGCTGACATAACGCTGAACCGGCAGATGATGGCGGCTCGGTTGCAGATATTGCCCCAGGGTCAGCATAGTGACACCGTGACGGCGCAAATCACGCATAACATCCAGAATTTCTGCATTGGTTTCACCTAAACCGACCATCAGTCCCGATTTGGTCGGGATCTCAGGATGCGCTTCTTTAAAGCGCTCAAGCAGTTGCAGTGACCAGTCATAGTTCGCACCCGGGCGCACCTGGCGGTAAACGCGTGGTACGTTTTCCAGATTGTGGTTAAAGACATCCGGCGGTGTGGCGATCAGGATATCAAGAGCTTTATCCATGCGTCCGCGGAAATCCGGCACCAGGGTTTCAATTTTAATGGCCGGGCTGTGTTCACGGATAGCCGTAATACAGTCAGCAAAGTGCTGAGCACCACCGTCACGCAGGTCATCACGGTCAACAGACGTTATCACCACATAGCGCAGTCCCATATCTTTAATGGTCTGGCCCAGTTTTTGCGGCTCATTGGCATCCGGTGCATTCGGGCGTCCGTGGGCAACATCACAGAACGGACAGCGGCGGGTACAGATAGCACCGAGGATCATAAAGGTGGCGGTGCCGTGGTTAAAACATTCGCTTAAGTTCGGGCAGGATGCTTCTTCGCACACAGAATGCAGGCCGTTGCGGCGCATTGCATCTTTTATTCCCTTGATTTTATGGGTATCTGCCGGAAGTTTGATTTTCATCCATCCGGGCTTACGCAGCCGCTCGGTCGTTTCTGATACCAGGTTTTTGACCGGGATAAGCGCCATTTTATCGGCATCACGATATTTAATGCCGCGCTCCATCTGAATAGGTTTGCTCATGTTTATGCTGTTTCCGGTTAGATTCATCGGATAATGATTGATGAGTGCCTGCTGAATGTAACGGAATCATCAATCTTTTAAAAAATATTTTAAATATGTTAAAAAATTATAACACTATTCTGTTGCGAGTTGGAATCCTAATTGTCGGCAAAATTGTGCGGTCAGTACAGGCTGAACATCTGCTAATGTAATACCGGGAACAAAATCAGCCATTTGAGTCATTGCCAGCCCGGCGTAGCACAGGGATTAATCCGGTGAAAAGGTTCAAGATCCATATTAATATTGAGCGCCAATCCGTGAAAAGAGCGCCCGTTGCGGATACGCAGCCCGAGAGAGCAAATTTTGTTACCGCCTACATACACGCCGGGGGCATCCGGGCGCGGATAAGCATCAATATTCCACTGTTTCAGTGTCTCAACAACGGTATTTTCCAGCGCTGACACCAGCTCACGCACACCGATTTTGTCGCGTTTCAGATCAATCATCACATACATAACCTGTTGTCCCGGACCATGATAGGTCACCTGTCCGCCGCGGTCTGACTGAATAACAGGGATATCACCGGGAGCGAGAACATGCTCTGCTTTGCCCGCCTGACCCTGTGTGAAGACGCGTTCATGTTCAACCAGCCAGATTTCATTGCCGGTTTGTGTGTCGCGTTGTTCAGTAAATTGATGCATGGCGTCAGAGACAGGAGAATAGGGGCGCAGACCCAGCTGATGTAATGTGATGGTGTTATTTTGCAAAATCATATCTTCAATCCGGTATGCCGAACCCGCAGTATAGCGCGCGTTACAAAAGCGCACCAGCAATGTGCACATACCCTTATTCATTCAAACTGCAGGTTCGTTGGCCGCACTCCACCCGCCGCGTCACATACTTATGTATGCTCCCCGGCAATTGGAGCTTGCCGCCTTCCTGCATCTCGAATGACGTTGGGTATGGAATG
The DNA here is from genome assembly GCF_001676055.1 of Morganella psychrotolerans. Classification (GTDB taxonomy): domain Bacteria; phylum Pseudomonadota; class Gammaproteobacteria; order Enterobacterales; family Enterobacteriaceae; genus Morganella; species Morganella psychrotolerans_B. Next base: position 34,736 of record NZ_LZEX01000012.1, read on the forward strand.
TTCAGAAGCATAAAAAAAAGACCGCTTGTTCAGGCGGTCTTAATCATCTTATTACAGAACCATTCTTACGCGTTCTAATGCGCCCAGTTCTTCGTACAGACTTTCAATCTGGTCGATGTGGGTCGCGTCAATTGTGACAGAAACAGAATGATACGTTCCTTTGCTGCTCGGCTTGACTGACGGGCTGTAATCACCCGGCGCATGGCGCTGAATTACTTCCAGAACATCTTCCAGTAACTCAGGTTCAGCAGCACCCATCACTTTGTAAGTAAATGAGCAGGGGAACTCTAACAGTTCATTCAAATTGGTTTTCATGGGTGCTCCTTAATAAAGCAAATCTCAGATGAACTAAATATGGGGGTTATCCATCTGATTTCAAGTCTCAGCCGAACCAGCGGTGAAACAGCAGGCGGATATAGTCTATCAGGCGGCTGAAGAAATTACCTTCCGGTACGGCCTGTGCCACAACCAGCGGACGGCTTTCAATAATCTGGTTATCCAGCTGGAAATTAATTGTACCGACGACCTGGTTTTGTGCCAGCGGTGCATGTAATTCCGTGTTATTCAGGACAAATGCGGCTTTCAAATCTTTCAGACGACCACGGGGAATGGTGAGATAGACATCATTTTCCACACCTAACTGCACTTTATCAGTATCACCGAACCAGACAATTTCAGAGGCCAGCGGGTTATCTTTCTGCATCGGTTTCACGGTTTCAAAGAAACGGAATCCCCATGTCAGTAATTTTTTACTTTCCGCGTTACGGGCAGAGGCGGATTTGGTTCCCATAACAACAGAGATCAGGCGCATATCGCCTTCTGTTGCAGAAGCGACCAGGTTGTAGCCCGCGCCGCTGGTGTGCCCGGTTTTTATTCCGTCTGCATTCAGGCTTTTATCGCCGAGCAGGTCATTACGGTTCTGCTGGGTAATATTATTATAGGTGAATGAACGCTCTTTATAGATAGCGTATTCATTCGGCACATCACGGATCATTGCCTGCCCGATCAGCGCCATATCCCGCGCGGTACTGTACTGGCCTTCCGCATCCAGTCCGTGAACTGTTTTAAAATGCGTGTTTTGCAGTCCCAGTTGTGCGACATAATTGTTCATCTGGCTGACAAATGTAGTCTGATCACCGGAGACAAATTCTGCCATTGCAACACAGGCATCATTACCGGATTGCAGGTTGATCCCACGGGTGAGATCCGCCACGCTGACGCGATCTCCGGGCTTTAGGAACATCAGGGAAGAACCACGGAATACAGGGTTGCCGGTCGCCCAGGCATTTTCCCCGACAGTCACCATGCTTTGCGGTGTGAATTTCCCGGCCTGCATTGCCTGACCGATGACGTAGCTGGTCATCATTTTCGTCAGACTGGCAGGATCACGGCGGACATCGGCATTTTTTTGCGCAAGAATTTTGCCGGAATGGTAATCCATCAGAATATAGGATTCTGCTTCAATATCCGGTACGGCGGGTATGACGGTATTTTGGTTCGGGATATCAGCGGCCGAAGCGGCGGCGCTAAGCGCCAGTGCAAAGCCGAAAGCAGCCAGACGGGTGGCACGGTAACAATAAGTAGTTGCGTATTTCATGAGTGTTAAAACAATATTGATGATGCCGGTGGAAAAGAAACGCTATCATAGCAAAAGTGCTGTGAACGCGCGTTATTTTACGTAAGTTTTATACCCTTATTCATTCAAACTGCAGGTTCGTTGGCCGCACTCAGCCAGCCGGGTCACATACTAATGTATGCTCCCCGTCGGTCTTCCCTTGCCGCCTTCCTGCATCTTGAATGACGTTGGGTATATACCCTTGGTTTTTATACAACACCGGGCGCATAAAAATCAGATTATGGCGCCAGGATAAACGAATTCATATTCAGTTGCTGACGTAACCGTCCCTGAATCTCTGTTGCCCGTTCGCGGCTGGTGAACGGCCCTAACTGAACCCGGTAAACATCACCGAAGGCTTCTGTCATGCCGGGTACCCCTAATTTTTCGCTGAGTTCTTTTTGCCACTGTGTCGCGCGTTCAGCATCACCCACCGCTCCCACCTGGATACGGTAACCGGTGGCGCCGGCAGGCGCGGTAGTTGCCGGCTGTGTCGCGGTGACAGGAGCGGACGGGGTATCAGACGTGGTTGCCGGTGTCTCAGCTGTTTCCTGCGCTGCGGAGGCAGGTATGGCGGCAGGTATCAGGGCTGATTCAGGCTGTGGCTGCGGCATGACCGGACGACTGTTCGCCGGTAGTGCCGGCGCACTTTCCATTACAGGTGTTCCCATCGCACTGGTTTTTCCGAGCTCAGGACGGCCCGGCAGGGCATAGCTCTGCTTGGCGACAACCGTTCCGACAGTCCCGGGACCGCTCAGAGTGCCATCCTGTGAAACAATAATCGGATCAATTTTAATCCGGGTATTCGGCAGCAGATTCAGGCGATCAGCGACCGCGCGTGAAAGTCCCGCTTGTTTGCCTGGCATGTACGGTCCGCGATCATTAATGCGTACGACCATCATCCGGTTATTCGCCATATTGGTCACACGGGCATAGCTTGGGATCGGGAGTGTCGGGTGTGATGCGGTTAATTCCGCACTGTTAACCCGTTCGCCGCCGGCTGTCGGATTCCCGTTTTGCGCCTGACCGTAGATCCACGCATAGCCTTGCTGTGTAAAGTTTTCCGGATCACGGACAATCTGATATTGCTGCCCGTTGCGGACATAATCGTCATTGGCTCCCGGGTGCAGTGGTTCAAACATCGGTACTGCGCCTAAAATTTCTTTTGCCGGACCGGCGGGGGCTGTGTGTTTAATCGGCGGGGGCGTTGACGGACATCCCGCAAGCAATATGGCCATAACAGTGACCGAAATCCATTGAAAACGCATAAAAAACCTCATTATAAGCTTTTTGATAACATCTTACGGTGCGTATGAATTGACATGACAATACCAAATCCCGCCATTAATACAATTAAGGCGGAACCGCCGTAACTCATCATCGGCAGCGGTACGCCCACCACCGGCAGGATCCCGCTTACCATGCCTATATTCACAAACACATACACAAAAAAGATAAGCATCAGGCCGCCGACCATAACCCGGCCAAAGGTGTTCTGTGCACGGGCTGCAATAACGAGCCCGCGCATAATAATCAGAAGATAAATAACCAGCAGGAATATAACACCAATCAGCCCCAGCTCTTCTGCGAGTACGGCAAAAATAAAGTCAGTGTGGCGTTCCGGCAGGAACTCCAACTGAGATTGCGTTCCCAGCAGCCAGCCTTTTCCGGCGAGTCCGCCGGAGCCGATAGCGATTTTTGACTGAATGATATGGTAGCCCGCGCCGAGCGGATCAGTTTCCGGATCCAGCAGCATCATCACGCGCCCGCGCTGGTAATCGTGCATCAGGAAAAACCAGAGCAGCGGAATAAAGGCCGCCAGCAGGAGTACCGCAACACCAATCAGCCGCCAGCTCATCCCCGCCAGAAACAGCACAAAAATCCCGGACGCGGCAACCAGAATCGAGGTTCCCAGATCCGGCTGAGCGGCAACCAGTAAAGTCGGGATAATCACCAGCAGCAGGGCGATGGCGGTATTTTTCAGTGTCGGCGGGCATTGGTCACGGTTCATAAACCGTGCGACCATCAGCGGAACAGCAATTTTGGCAATCTCTGACGGCTGAAAACGGATAATCCCCAGATCCAGCCAGCGCTGTGCGCCTTTACTTATCTGCCCGAAAACATCCACAAACACCAGCAGGACAACACAGACGATATACAGGTGCGGCGCCCAGGTTTCATACACGCGGGGCGGAATTTGCGCCAGTATCAGCATGACGACAATACCGGTAAAAATCTGTCCGAGGCGGCGCTCCATCATTTCCGGATCCAGACCGCTGGCGCTCCACAGGACAAAGGCACTGTAGACCAGCAGGATCATCAGCAGCACAAACAACGGAAAGTCGATGTGCATGCGGGTCATTAAAGATACTTTGCGTTGATTCTCAGTCATGGGCATTACTCAGTTTCACTGCCGGGCGGCGAAGGCGGCGCATCGGGTAAGTCAGTATTGTTATCCCCCAGCAGAACGTGATCCAGAATCTGGCGGATTAATGTTCCCACCGCAGGACCGGCTCCGCCGTTTTCCAGAATGATAGTAACGGCAACCGTCGGGTTATCATAAGGCGCGTAGGCTATCATCAGTTTATGGTCACGAAGCCGCTCGGCAAGTTTGCTGGCATTGTAGGTTTCATAACTGAATACCTGCGCGGTCCCAGATTTTGCAGCGGCTTTATACGGCGTTCCGGCAAAAAATTTCCGCCCTGTGCCGTTCGGGGCATTAGCCACACCGTACATACCTGATTTTGCCAGTTCCCAGTACCCGGAATGAATATCAGCGATAGCAGGGCTGGTTTTTTGTTCATACGGCAGCATGCCGTTACCTTCTTTGGTGCCCAGTAACAGATGCGGCGTTTTCACCACGCCGTCATTAATCAGGATATTGAGTGCTTTTGCCATCTGAATGGGGGTGGATGTCCAGTAACCCTGTCCAATCCCGACCGGAATGGTATCGCCCTGATACCAGCGTTTCTTATAGCGGCGCTCTTTCCATTCACGGGTCGGCATCACTCCGTTGTACTCTTCCATCAGGTCAATACCGGAATACTCACCATAACCAAAGCGGGTCATCCAGGCTGAGAGGCGATCAATGCCCATGTCATACGCTACCTGATAAAAAAATGTATCCGCTGATTCTACAATGGCTTTCACCACATTCAGATTGCCGTGACCATAGCGTTTCCAGTCGCGGTAACGCTTTTCCGAGCCGGGCAACTGCCACCAGCCGGGGTCAAAGATAGTTGTATTACGGGTGATGACTTTTTCACTGAGTGCCGCGACAGAGATAAACGGCTTGACGGTTGACGCCGGCGGGTAAAGGCCCTGTGTGGTGCGGTTGATAAGCGGGCGATCCGGGTTACCGAGTAACTCGCGGTAATTCGGCCCGGAAATTCCGTTCACAAACAGATTCGGGTCATAGCTCGGATTAGAGACCAGGGCGAGAATTTCACCGTTACGCGGATCACTGACAACCACAGCAGCACGGCTGGTGGTCAGCAGCTTTTCAATATAAATCTGTAACTCAAGATCAACCGTGAGATAGATATCTTTCCCGGCTTGCGGTGCTTGTTCATGCAACTGACGGATCACCCGCCCGCGGCTGTTGACTTCCACCTCTTCATAGCCGGTTTTTCCGTGTAACACGGATTCATAATAGCGTTCGATTCCCAGCTTGCCGATATCATGAGTCGCAGCATAGTTTGGAAAAATGCCTTCCTTTTCCAGACGTTCGACATCTTTATCATTAATTTTTGCCACATAACCAATAACATGCGTCAGTGCAGAACCATACGGATAAAAGCGGCGCTGATAACCTTTGATTTCCAGCCCGGGAAAGCGGTACTGATTGACCGAAAACCGTGCAACCTCAATCTGGTTCAGCGGGGTTTTCAGTGCAATAGAGGTAAAGCGGCGTGAGCGTTTGCGCTCTTTTTCATAGTTGGCGATATCTTCGTCTGTCAGATCGACAATATCCCGTAATTCATTCAGGACTGCCGGCAGGTCAGTCACTTTCTCCGGCACAATTTCCAGTTGGTAAATAGTGCGGTTGACGGCAAGCAGTGTGCCTTTGCGATCATAGATAAGGCCGCGGCTCGGCGGAATAGGCACGAGTTTTATCCGGTTATCATTTGACCGGGTCTGATAATCTTCATGGCGGTTTATCTGTAAATTATAAAGATTAGTAATCAGAACGGCAGTTAAAACGATCATACCGATAAACACCACAACGGCGCGGCGGATAAACAGAGCTGATTCCGCAGAATAATCGCGGAAATCCATCCGTTGTTTGCGTTTTTTCTTATCGCCGTCTGGCGAATTAAAACCGGGCACCGGTGTTATTCCCTATGATACGGATGGTTAGCGGTAATACTCCATGCACGGTATAAACTTTCTGCTACCAGCACACGCACGAGCGGGTGAGGAAGTGTCAGCGGGGAGAGCGACCAGCTCTGCTCCGCAGCAGTTTTGCAGGCAGGCGCTAATCCTTCAGGCCCGCCGATAAGCAGGCTGATATTACGCCCGTCCTGTTTCCAGCGCTCCAGTTGTCCCGCCAGCTGTGGCGTATCCCAGCGGTCGCCGGGAATATCCAGGGTGACAATCCGGTTGCCTTTACCCACTGCCGCCAGCATTAATTCACCTTCTCTTTCAAGTATCCGTTTGATATCGGCATTCTTACCCCGTTTCCCTGCCGGGACTTCGGTTAATTCAAATGGCATATCTTTCGGAAAACGATGAAGATAATCCTGAAATCCGGTTTCGACCCAATCGGGCATTTTAGTACCGACGGCAATGAGCTGTAACTTCAAAACTTAGCTCCAGAGCTTCTCTAATTCGTACATACGGCGGCTCTCTTCCTGCATTACATGCACGATGACTTCACCGAGGTCGACGACGATCCAGTCAGAGACACCCTGACCTTCCACGCCGAGTGGCATCAGACCGGCCTGACGGCAGTCTGTTACCAGGTTATCTGCCACGGATGCCAGATGACGGCTTGATGTGCCGGTGCAAATGAGCATGTAATCTGTGACACTGGACTGGCCGCGGACATCAATAGTAATAATATCCTGTGCTTTGGAGTCTTCAAGTTTGTCTATAATAAACTCAAGTAATTCTGTGCCTTGCAAAAGGTTCACCTTATTCTGGATAAATGGATAACAAAAACGGCCCCCCGGAAATGTTACCGGCAGTACAATGCACTGCATACGGGGTTACTGTGTGCCGGAGAATAGTCACTATTTTACGTTACACGGGACGATTTTGCGAGGCTCGCCCGGATGTTGTCACCGGCACGGCAAGAATACCAGCGAACCGGGGGAATACAAAGAAGTAAAGATTAAAGAAATATGAGTAAAGGTGCTGACAGAAAAACAGAAATCATCCGTTTCTGTACTATTATTATATTTTACAGGCTCAGGAGGGAGCAAATGACATACGGGGACGTTCCCGGCGGCAAATGGTCACTGCCGGACGATGAAGCGCGGGCGTTGCAACCGCCTGTCCGTGCCGCAGTGCTTATCCGTCTTCACAGCCGCTATAAATATGCACTGATGGCATATTCTCCTGCGTTGTATAAAACAACAGGGCGTCTGCTGGCTCAGGCCGGAACCTTGTCACCGGCAGCGCTGTGTGACACAGCTGAAACCTGGACACAGGCATTAGTGAGCGCATTTTCACAGCCGGCGACCCGTGCCAATATGACCAATGCACTGATGCACATGCAGGGCTATTTTAAGCGTTTGCTGACAACGCAGGAAAAACAGCAGATGACCGACATGATCCTGGCTTACCGGCAGGGAACGGATACGCCGGAGGCAGTAAAAGCGATGCTTTTGCATTATGCGCAGCTTCACGACGTCCGTTACTTGTGTGATCAGGCGTTGTTACAACCTGTGGCGGCAGATGGGTCAGTCAGTCACACTCAGGTCTGAGCAGAGTGTAACGGTCGCCCATATTATTATATCCCCAGTCACACATCAGCATCAGAATGGGGATCAGTGAGCGGCCTTTATCTGTAATCGTATATTCAACGCGGGGCGGTACTTCGGCAAATATTTCCCGGGTAACCAATCCGTCAGCTTCTAATTCACGTAATTGATTGGTTAAAGTTTTTTGTGAAATATTGGCAATGTAAGTCCGTATTTCACCGAATCGCTGAACGGTTTTATCAGATAATAAATTTAAAATTAATGGTTTATATTTCCCACCGATAACGGAGAGCGTTACTTCTATTTCGCTGACTACTTCAATTTTATTCATTTGGCTATCCATTGGTTACCTTGAGGTAACTTTGTGAAATAAATCTGCCTACTTGCTATGTGTAACGTAAGGAATAGAATTGTGCAAATTTTATTTATACCCTTATTCATTCAAATTGCAGGTTCGTTGGCGGTACTCAGCCCGCCTGCCTGCATTCTGAATGACGTTGGGTATATACAAACAAGGTAAATACAATGAAAAAATTAGTCGTTATCACAGGCGCAAGTTCCGGTATTGGTGAAGCTGTTGCAAAACGCATGAGTCAGGCCGGGCATCCGGTATTATTATTGGCGCGCCGTGAACAAATTCTGGAGAGCTTTAATCTGCCCGACAGTCTGTGCAAACGTGTTGATGTGACCGATCTCAATGCAATGAAAGCAGCAATCCATGAAGCGGAAGGGCTTTATGGCAAAACAGATTTATTAATTAACTGTGCGGGCGTCATGTTGCTGGATAATCCGTATGACCAGGATTTCAGTGAATGGCAGCAAATGGTGGATGTTAATATTACCGGTGTACTGACAGGTATTAACGTTGTATTGCATGACATGGTGCAACGGGAAGAGGGCACGATTATTAATATCAGCTCGATTGCCGGAAGAAAAACATTCCCGAATCATTCAGTTTATTGCGGAACTAAATTTGCGGTTCATGCCATTACAGAAAATATCCGTGAAGAAGTGGCGTCAGCCAATGTCCGCTTAATTACGATTGCACCGGGTGTGGTTGAAACACCATTATTAAGCCACACCACAAATGAAGAAATTAAGCAGAACTACCAGACCTGGAAAAAAGATATTCAGTCAGGACTGGCACCGGAAAAAATAGCTGACTGCATTGAATTTGCATACAACCAGCCGCAGGATGTGTGTATCCGCGAAATTGTGATTGCGAAAACAAAACAGGCAAGCTGATATAGTCAGCGGTAAAGCCCCTGGGTAAGGATATAATTCTGAACGGCGGGGGCGAGCTGATCACGGCAATCCTCGCCATTTTTCAGCCGCTCACGGATATTCGTGGCTGAAATAGGAAACAGCGGGGTATCAGCCAGAAAAATATAGCCACACGGAGACTGATGCAGGCTTTCCGGCGTGGTGATCAGATGTTCCACAAACCAGTCAGCCAGCCTTTCCGACGGAAAATCCAGTGAATAACCCGGGCGTTTGCACACCAGCAGATGACATAAGGTTAAAATCTTATCCCATTCATGCCAGGTATCAATGCTGAGTAAAGAATCCTGCCCGATGATAAATGCCAGTGACTGTTGCGGGCCAATCTCAGCCCGGTACTGACGCAGCGTTTCGACAGTATACGAAAGTGCATCCCGGCGCAGCTCGCGATCGTCCACCCGGAACAGCGGATCACCCTGTACCGCCAGTGTTGCCATCATCAGACGCTGACGTGCATCAGCCTTTGGCTGCGGGCGGTGCGGCGGGACATTGTTCGGCAGTAAAATAACCTGCTCCAGCCCGGCAACGGCAGCCATCGCTTTTACGGTATTGATATGTGCCTGATGGACCGGGTCAAATGTTCCGCCATAAAGCGCGAGAATACTGTTATCCGCGTTGTTCATCATAGAGGAGTTGTCCTGTCTGTGCTTTACCACTCAGAAGCAGTGTCAGTGTCAGGAAATCATCCCCAACAGACTGACCGTAGTCCTGTTTAAGGCGGATTTCAATACGGGCTATCAGGGTTATCGCAACCTGCAAAGTTTGTGCTGAGAGCCGTGCCAGTGCGTCACTGAGCAGTGTCCTGCGGTTCTGCCAGACACGGTGCTTATCAAATAAAGTACGCAGCGGCTGGTGGCGGCTTTCCCGCTGTAAGGTCAGTAACTGCATCACTTCCCGCTGAACAGTGCGCAGCAAAATAACAGGTTCGCTGTCTTCCGCCAGTAATTGTTGCAGGATATGGCAGGCACGCTTACTTTTTCCCGCCAGCAGAGCATCAGTCCAGTGATACGGCGTAAAATGCGCGGCATCATTGACCGCTGATTCCACGCGGGGCAGTGTCAGTTTTCCGTCCGGGTAGATAAGTGCCAGACGCGAGAGTGCCTGGGAGAGCGCCAGCAGGTTTCCCTCATAACAATAGCAGAGCAGGCGCACGGCCTGTTCATCCGGCTGTAGCTCAAGCAGTGCTGCCCGCGCGGTTACCCATTGCGGCAGGCGGCTCAGTTCCGGTGTCATACAGGTAATATAGGCAGCATCCTGCGATATAGCTTTAAACCAGGCGCTGTTTTCCTGTGCCTTGGTCAGTTTGTAGCCGCGCAGGATAAGCAGCAAATCAGGGTGCAGCAGCCCGGCGAGTTTCAGAAGCTGTTCGCCCATGGCGGCGTTTGCGCCATTTTCCGGCAGATACAGTGTCAGCGTTTGCCTTCCGGCAAACAGACTGAGTGACCGGCAGACAGAAAAAATTTCATCCCAGTCAGTATGTTGCTCGATGCTGAAGCTGTAGTGTTCATCAAATCCCTGCTCCTGCGCCGCATGGCGGATAGCATCCCGGGATTCCTGAAGTAATAAGGGTTCGTTACCCCAGAGGAGATAACGTTCACGCAGCCCCGAACGGAGCTGCGTTATGAGTTGCTCAGGTGAAACTTTTATCATGCCTTGGGTGTGACAATCTCAGCAGCTTCAGCGTTCTCATGTTGCTTTTGCTGCTCAGATGGCTGAATAACCAGAAGTTTACGGATAAGACGGGCGGCGGCCTGCTCGCGCATTTCGTCACGCACCATGTCTTTTTCCGCATCTTTTGCCAGTGCTTCCAGCGGGTTATCAAAGAATGAACGCTCTACACGAACACTCAGCGGATACACTGAGCCGTTCGGCATAATGACCTGGGCATTCAGGAAATAGACCAGTTCTTTTTCAGCGGCTTTACCATCCTGGAAAACAGAGACGGTTTCTTCCGAACCTTCAGAAGAACTGACAATTTTCAGCACAGGGATTGATGCGTCACCGCTCTCAATAATCTGCACGTTATTTAGCCGTAATTGCTGGCGGATAGCACGGGTCTGTGCGCCGTACGGATCACCGGTGCTGATTTGCAGTTTCTGTAATTCAGCCGGAATTTGCGTGGTACCACGCAGCTGGAAGCCGCAGCCTGCGGTGACCAGCACCGCAAACCCGAGCAACAGCGTCATAATGCGATGTCGCACGATATCTCCTTAAATTAACCTACAACCAGGTTCAGTAACTTACCCGGGACATAAATGACTTTGCGAATACTCACACCTTCGAGGTATTTCACGACATTCTGCTCTTCCGACGCCTGCGCTAATACCGCATCCTGCACCGCATCAGCAGCGACAGTGATACGACCGCGGACTTTACCGTTGATCTGGATAACAATCAGTTTGGTATCATCAATCATTGCGTCTTCGCTGGCAACCGGCCACTGCGCATCATCCACATCCGTTTCATGACCGAGTGCTTTCCACAGGGTGAAACCGGCGTGCGGAATGATCGGGGACAGCATCAGAATAATAGCATCCAGCGCTTCCTGCATCAGGGCGCGATCCTGCTCCGTTTTCTGAGGTGCCTGCAGCAATTTGTTCATCAGTTCCATAATCGCGGCGATAACCGTATTGAACTGTTGACGGCGGCCTGCATCATCACTGACTTTGGCGATGGTTTTATGCAGCGCGCGGCGCAGATCTTTCTGCTCTGCAGTCAGCGTGGTCAGATCCAGTGTACCGGTTTTGCCTTTCTGCGTGTGCTCGAACACCAGGCGCCAGACACGGCGGATAAAGCGGTTTGCGCCTTCCACACCGGACTCCTGCCATTCCAGTGTCAGCTCCGGTGGTGCGGCAAACATCATAAACAGGCGGACAGTATCCGCACCGTATTTTTCGACCATGATCTGAGGGTCAACGCCGTTATTTTTCGATTTCGACATTTTACTCATACCGGTGTAAACCAGCTCACGACCTTCATTATCAGTTGCTTTGATAACCCGGTTTTTATCATCACGCTCAAGAATGGCATCTTCCGGAGAAACCCAGACACGGTGACCATCGGTATCGGTATAGTAGAATGAATCTGCCAGTACCATTCCCTGACATAACAGACGCTTAGCCGGTTCATCAGAATTAACCAGACCTGCATCGCGCATCAGTTTGTGGAAGAAGCGGAAATACATCAGGTGCATGATGGCGTGTTCAATACCACCGATATACTGATCGACCGGCAGCCAGTAGTTTGCCGCAGCCGGGTCCAGCATACCTTTGTCGTAATCCGGGCAGCAGTAACGGGCGTAATACCAGGAGGATTCCATAAAGGTATCAAAGGTATCGGTTTCACGCAGCGCCGGCTGACCATTAATAGTGGTTTTTGCCCACTCAGGATCAGCTTTAATCGGGCTGGTAATGCCATCCATAACCACATCTTCCGGCAGAATAACCGGGAGCTGGTCTTCCGGAACCGGGACTACCGTTCCGTCTTCCAGTGTTGCCATCGGGATTGGCGCGCCCCAGTAACGCTGACGGGAAACCCCCCAGTCGCGCAGGCGGTAGTTTACTTTGCGCTGACCGGCACCCAGGGCAACCAGTTTGTCAGCAACCGCATTGAACCCGGCGGTATTATCCAGACCATCAAATTCGCCTGAATTAAACAGGGCATTTTTACCGGTCATGGCAGCGGCACTTAAATCAGGTGCATTGCCGTTATCATCGAGGATAACCGCTTTCAGGGTTAAATCGTATTTACGGGCAAACTCCCAGTCGCGCTGATCGTGGGCAGGAACCGCCATTACCGCACCCGTACCGTATTCCATCAGAACAAAGTTGGCGACCCAGACAGGTACTTTTTCACCGGACAGCGGATGAACAGCATACATGCCGGTTGCAACGCCTTTTTTCTCCATCGTGGCCATTTCAGCTTCAGCCACTTTGGTATTACGGCATTCATCAATGAAATCTTTCAGGGCCGGGTTATTCAGCGCAGCCTGTTGTGCCAGCGGGTGACCTGCGGCGACAGCCAGGTAAGTCACGCCCATAAAGGTATCAGGACGGGTGGTGTAGACACTCAGTTTTTCGTCGCTGTCAGCCACATCAAAGGTGATTTCCACCCCTTCTGAGCGGCCAATCCAGTTACGCTGCATGGTTTTGACCTGTTCCGGCCACTCATCCAGTTTATCGAGGTCATTGAGCAGTTCTTCCGCGTAAGCGGTGATTTTAATAAACCACTGCGGGATCTCTTTGCGCTCAACCGGGGTATCACAGCGCCAGCAGCAGCCGTCGATAACCTGTTCGTTTGCAAGGACTGTCAGGTCATGCGGGCACCAGTTGACAGCAGACGTCTTTTTATACGCCATTCCCTTTTCAAACAGTTTGGTGAAGAACCACTGTTCCCAGCGGTAATATTCCGGCGTACAGGTGGTGACTTCGCGATCCCAGTCGTAAGCAAAACCCAGTTTTTTTAACTGGTTTTTCATGTAATCAATATTGGCGTAAGTCCAGGGAGCAGGTGCGGTATTATTTTTTACCGCCGCACCTTCAGCCGGAAGACCAAACGCATCCCAGCCGATTGGTTGTAATACGTTTTTCCCCAGCATCCGCTGGTAGCGCGACATCACATCACCCAGGGTGTAGTTACGTACGTGGCCCATGTGTAGTCGTCCGGAAGGATACGGTAGCATAGACAGACAGTAGTATTTTTCTTTACTGTTATCTTCAGTCACTTTAAATGTTTGTTTTTCCTGCCAGTGACTCTGGACTTGTTGCTCTATGTCTTCGGGACGATATTGTTCTTGCATGGCACCGGTATTCCTGTGGTGAGTAACTGCCGGACGCGCTGCATATAATGCCGCAGCGTTCAGCTCGGGATATAGGATTTTATTAATATCAGACTCGTTAGCATAGCCGATATGCCCCTGAGGGAACAACAGTTAAGCTCGATAAGGGGTGAAAAAAGCAGGGGAAGTGCGGTGAGAGGGGGAAAAGGCCGGTACTGAACCGGCCGTTCTGAACATTTATACCCTTATTCATTCAAACCGCAGGTTCGTTGGCCGCGTGAAACCAGCCGGGTCACATAGTTTACCTATGCTCCCCGTCTGGTTTCACTTACCGCCTGCCTGCAACTTGAATGACGTTGGGTATATGTACATTAATGCAGGATTTTGGCGAGAAACTCTTTGGCGCGATCCGATTTCGGATTGACAAAGAAATCCTCTTTTTTACTGTCTTCGACGATTTTGCCTTCATCCATAAAAATCACGCGATCCGCCACTTTACGGGCAAATCCCATTTCGTGGGTGACAACCATCATCGTCATTCCTTCATGAGCCAGTTCGACCATAACATCCAGCACTTCATTGATCATTTCAGGGTCAAGAGCCGATGTCGGTTCATCAAACAGCATCGCCACGGGATCCATACAGAGTGCGCGGGCAATTGCCACACGCTGCTGTTGTCCGCCGGAGAGCTGTGACGGGAATTTATCCGCATGGCTGCTCAGCCCTACGCGCTCCAGCAGTTTCAGCGCTTTCTCTTTTGCCGCCGCTTTGTCGCGGTTCAGCACTTTAACCTGCGCCAGAGTCAGGTTTTCAATAATAGAGAGGTGAGGGAACAACTCAAAGTGCTGGAAGACCATCCCTACCTTTGAGCGCAGTTTTGCCAGATTAGTCCGTTTATTATTAACCTGTGTGCCGTCGACAAAGATTTCGCCTTCCTGAACCGGCTCCAGACCATTAACCGTTTTTATCAGTGTGGATTTGCCGGATCCGGACGGACCGCACACGACAACCACTTCCCCTTTTTTGACGTCGGTCGAGCAGTCGGTTAAGACACGGAACTGACCGTACCATTTGGATACATTTTTCAGGGAGATCATGACACAGTCCTTTTCTTGAGATAATTAACCAGCATTGACGCCGCAAAACTGATAATAAAGTACACAGCACCGGCAAACAGCACCATCTCTATTTGTGTTCCGTCGCGCTCGCCGATATTGCTGGCGGTACGGAAGAAATCCGTCAGGCTGAGGACATACACCAGAGAGGTATCCTGGAACAATACAATGCCCTGGGTCAGCAGCAGCGGGATCATGGCCCTGAATGCCTGGGGCAGAATAACCAGACGCATGGTCTGCATTTTGGTCATGCCCAGCGCCAGTGAGGCGGAGGTTTGTCCTTTAGAGACGCTTTGGATCCCCGCGCGGATAATTTCAGCATAATAGGCGGCTTCAAACAAAGAGAACGCTATCATAGCGGAGATCAGACGGATATCTGTTTTTGGTGATATGCCAAGAACATTTTGGACTAAGTTAGGCACAATCAGATAAAACCACAGCAGCACCATTACCAGCGGCACGGAACGAAAGGCATTCACATAGAGAGCGGCTATCCATCTGATGGCTTTTACAGAGGAAAGACGCATCATCGCCAGCACGGTTCCCCAGAGGATCCCGATAACAATGGCGGTGATGGTTATTTTAGCGGTGATAGCCAGCCCCTGTAACAGGAACGGCATACCCGGCATCACGGAACTCCAGTCAAATTCGTACATCAGTGACCTCCCGTCCCGGGCAGACGTACCCGTTTTTCCAGTAAATGCATTGCGACCATAATAATGATGTTAATGCCGACATACGCGAGGGTGATGGCGGTAAAGGATTCATACGCCCGGGCGGAGTAATCGAGTAATTTTCCTGCCTGTGCTGCCATATCAACCAGACCGATTGTGGAGGCGATAGCAGAGTTTTTCACCAGATTCAGCATTTCGGATGTCATCGGCGGAATAATTACGCGGTAAGCATTCGGCAGCAGGACATAGCGGTAAGTCTGTGGCAGTGTTAGTCCCACCGCAAGACCGGCAGCTTTCTGACCGCGCGGCAGTGACTGAATAGCGGCGCGCACCTGTTCTGTCATACGGGCAGCGGTAAACAGCCCCAGACAAAGCATTGAGGAAATAAAGAACTGGATATTCGGATCGAGATCCATCTTAAACCAGTCACGGACAGCCGGTGGCAGGAATTCCGGGATAACCAGATACCAGGTAAAAAACTGGACGATCAGAGGTACATTACGGAAAATTTCCACATAAACAGTGCCGAGCGAAGAGAGAAACCGGTTCGGTACGGTACGCAGAATGCCGAACAGAGATCCCACCAGAAAGGCGATAATCCAGGCACAAATTGACAGCATTACCGTGACTTTCAGACCGGACAGGATCCAGCCGAAGTAGGTGGTATTGCCGAAGGGGGCGGGCTGAAAAAAAATCCCCCAATCCCAGTTAGCTGACATAGCGCGGCTCCCGTTAAAAGAACGAACTCCCTGTACAAGAGAAATAGTCTGTGGTGACAATGGATTTACATCCGGCGGACAGCGGTATTATTGTCTGCGCCCGCAACAAGTAAGGCATGCGGGCGCAGCGGTCTTATATCCTTATTCATTCAAACCGCAGGTTTGTTGGCTGCATTCTGAATGACGTCGGGTATGGTTATATCCTGCAATCCGGACGGGGCAAGCCCGTCATATCCGGCGCGGACGCCGTATTATTCAAAGGCTTTATCGTTCGGTGCTTTGAACAGCCCTTTCATTTCATTGGATAATTCAAATTTCAGGTTAAGATTTTTAGGCGGGATCGGCTCATTGAACCAGCGGGTATAGGATTTTTCAGCTTTACCTGAGGTCTGGGCATCAGCGACGGTTTTGTCGATCAGTGCCTTGAACTGCGGATCATCTTTACGCAGCATACAGCCGTAAGCTTCTTCGGACTGCGGTGTGCCGACAATCACCCAGTTATCTGATTTTTTCGCTTTGGCACGCTCACCGGCGAGCAGAGCATCATCCATCATAAACGCAACAGCACGGCCGGACTCCAGGGTACGGAAAGCATCCCCGTGATCTTTGGCGCTGATAATGCGCATTTTCATCTGTTTCTCATCATTGAGCTTATTCAGCAGCATTTCAGAGGTTGTACCGGAGGTGACCACCACGTTTTTACCGGCGAGATCGGCAAAATCTTTGATACCGGAGTCTTTACCGGTCAGCAGGCGGGTACCGACGACAAAAATAGTGTTGGAGAATGCGGCTTGTTGCTGGCGGGCCAGGTTGTTGGTGGTAGAGCCGCACTCAAAATCAAACGTACCGTTTTGTAATAACGGAATCCGGTTTTGTGAGGTGATAGGGATCAGTTTTACCTGAAGATCCGGTTTGTTCAGTGTTTTCTTAACCGCATCAACAATATTATTGGAGTAGTCCTGAGAATACCCGACCACATTTTGCTGATTATCATAATAAGAGAAGGGAACGGAGGATTCCCGGTGACCGACGACAATGACACCGTTATCATTGATTTTTTTTAGTGTGCCGGTTAACTCTTCGGCAGAAACGGCGGCACTGGCGAGTGCGGCACTGGTGATAAGTACCGACAAAAGTAACTTGCGCATAAACAACTCCTTTTTTGGGAAGAGGTATAACGATGTGTACTGCTTATGTGACCGTGTTGTTAAAAATAAAACACAACTGTTAATTAATGAAAGCGAATTTGTTTTAAATCGGGATATCCCTCTCACTCTGTCTGATAAAGATATGCAAGTTGCAATGTAAATAACCATTCGTATTAAATTATGTTATTTTCACTATCTTCAGGCTTATATGCTGTTGTTTTCGGTTTTTTTATTTATCTGGTAGTGTGTTTGACTATCGTGCCAGTTTATTATTTATATGGATAAATGATTTGACGTGATATTCCGCTGATGTGACAATTTTCCGGAACTCTGAGCGAAAGAGAGATGATTACGGTAAAATGTGTAAAGTTATGGTTATTAAGTTGTCTGAAATTGCAGGCTGTGTAAGATAAGCGCTAACTATCAGGGAGCGGGCTATGCTGAAGCAACGCAGGCAGGGTTATCTGCTGCTGTTTTTCACATTATTCTTTATCTTGTTGTGTGTGACACAACGGATGTCTGGCGCAACCCGTGTCAGTCAGAGCCCGTCTGCGGATGTTATATCACAAGTGCTGATAAGTGACGCCGGGACAGAAAACGTCTCATCCGGCAGTACCTGTGATATCAGTGCCAAGTCCCTGAGTACGGTACCGCCGTTCTCAGCAGAACCTCTCTTTTTTGCCTTTCTTTTCTTCGTCATTACCGCGAATATTTCCCCTGTACGCTACCGTTCGCGTTCCTGGCGGCAACTCATCCCGCTTATGCGCCTGCGCAGGCATCTCCATTTTTGTGTCCTGAGGATTTAGCGTCCGGCAATTCATATTGTTGGTTTTTCGCTTATTCGGAGATAAAAAAATTATGCGTTCTGTATTAACAGCATTTGTGCTGTTTCTGTTCACGTTAACAAACGTGCATGCGGCTGATACCGGCTGGACAGATATGCCGCAAAACACTCATGCCCGGGTGAAAGTCACATCAGACCAATGGAAAGACGGAAAATTGCGTCTGCTGCTGGCGGTTGAATTACAACCCGGCTGGAAGACGTACTGGCAGTCTCCCGGTGAAGGTGGCGTTGCCCCTGAACTGATCTGGCAGACGGAAAATATCCGTTCTCAGTGGTTCTGGCCTGCACCGCAGCGTTTTGAGGTCGCCGGGCTTTCCACCCAGGGCTATGGCGGCAGTGTGGTGTTTCCGCTGGAAGTGACGGCGGCTGAGCCTGTGTCAGACCTTAACGGGACGCTGACATTATCAACATGCAGTAATGTCTGTATTCTGACAGATTATCCGGTATCGCTTGATACCACAGAGCCTGCACCGGCTGATTTTGACCGGCAGTATAATATTGCCCTGCAGCAGGTACCAAAGGCGGAAGGTAATATCACCATTGAAGGCAGCCGGATAAACGGCGGCACGCTGACAATGTCACTGCACCGCCCGGATGGCTGGCAGTCACCGCAGCTTTTCTTTGATGCAGCGGAAGATATCATATTTGGCGCGCCTTCCTTTAAGGTGTCCGGCGATAATCTGACAGCATCTGTGAAGGTAACGGACGACTGGGGAGAAGCCCCGGGGGATTTAAACGGACAGCCACTGTCTGTCGTGGTTACTGACGGTGCAACCGCGCAGGCACTGACGACAACTATTGGCGCCGGTACTGATACCCCGGGTGCAGTATCAGACAGCGGTACCTCTTTTGCTCTGCTACTGTTGTTTGCCCTGCTCGGCGGGCTGATCCTCAATGTGATGCCATGCGTGTTACCGGTGCTGGCGATGAAACTCAGCTCTGTATTGTATGCGGATAACCGGGGTAGCCGGGTGCTCCGTACGCAATTTCTGGTTTCCTCATCGGGAATTATGGTGTCCTTCTGGATCCTGGCGGGGCTGGTTTCGGTACTGCGACTGACACAAAGTGCGGTCGGTTGGGGGATCCAGTTCCAGAATCCGTGGTTCCTCGGTTTTATGGTGCTGGTCACGCTATTGTTCAGTGCCAATTTGTTCGGCGTGTTCTCCATCAGCCTGAGCAGTAACGCCTCTACGAAGTTGGCAACAGCCGGCGGAAAAGGCATGCGCGGGCACTTTATGGAAGGCATGTTTGCCACACTGCTGGCAACACCTTGCACCGCGCCTTTCCTCGGTACGGCAGTCGCATTTGCCCTGGTCGCACCTTATTCTCAGTTGTGGCTGATTTTCACCGCTCTCGGGCTGGGTATGAGCCTGCCGTGGCTGCTGATCGCCGCGTTTCCGGGGATCGCAAAAGCCCTGCCGAAACCGGGCCGCTGGATGAACGGGTTGCGCCTGGTGCTGGGTGGCATGATGTTTATCACCACTTTGTGGCTGATAAGCCTGCTTATTCCGCACATCGGTACACTGACGGCTGCCGTGATAGTGGCGGTGGTATTGCTGGTGTTAGTCCTGCTGGCGTTCCGCCGTGCCGGTCTGAAGCGGGGATCGGCGGCGCTGGTGGCTCTGCTGGTAACCGGGGGGATCTGGGCGGGTATCAATATCACTGATACGCCGCAGGACAGCCTGGTCAGAGACAATGTTGACTGGCAGCCATTAACCGAAGAAGCTATTACGACGGCGCGAGCTCAGGGAAAACGGGTGTTTGTGGATGTCACCGCCGAATGGTGCGTGACCTGCAAAGCCAATAAATACAATGTATTACTGCGTGAAGATGTTCAGAATGAATTGAGCAAACCGGATGTTGTCGCACTGCGCGGTGACTGGACAAAACCGTCTCCGGAGATCACGGCATTTCTGGAAAAACGCGGACATCTGGCTGTACCGTTCAATCAGATTTATGGTCCTGCTTTACCCGGCGGCGAAATATTGTCACCATTACTCGACAGAGAAACCCTCTTACACTTATTAAATCAGTCACAAGGAATTGAACCATGAAAAAAACACTCGCAGCTTTAATTATCGGCTCGCTCTTTTTTACCGCCACAGCAAACGCCGCGGCGTTAACAGCCGGCCAGGAAGCGCAGGTGCGTGAATTGGTTCGTGATACGCTGGTTAAAAATCCTGAAATTCTGGAAGAAGCGATTGCTGCATTACAGCAAAAACAGAATGAAAAGCAGAGCGCACAAGTTAAGGATGCGGTAAAAGCGAATGCAGACGCGTTGTTTAATGATAAATACACGCCGCGCATCGGCTCAAAAACACCAAAACTGACGATTGTCTCTTTTACTGACTATAACTGCCCGTATTGCAAACGTTTTGATCCGCAGTTAGAAGCTGCTGTTAAAAATAACCCGGATATTGCAGTGGTATTTAAACTGCTGCCGTTTAAAGGTGAAAGCTCGCTGAACTCAAGCCGTGCAGCACTCTCTGTCTGGGAAACCAAACCGGAAGCCTTTGTTCAGTTGCATAATCGCTTTATGCAGAAAAAAACCGCACTGACACAGGATGATATCGACAAAGCAATGAAAACCGCCAACGTGAGTGATGTAAAAATCACAGAAAACAGCATGAATACCATGCGTATGAATATGATGCTGGCAGAGCAGCTCGGCGTGCAGGGAACACCGGCGACACTGATTGGCGATGTGATGCTGCCGGGCGCGGTTGATGATGCGCAGTTAGATGCGGTCATTAAAGAAGAACTGGCTAAGGTTAAATAATGAAATTACTGCGCAGATGGGGAAAGGAATTTCTCCTGCTGGCGGTACTTTTATTTATTGCGTCACAGGCGATGGATTACTGGCGCAAGCCGGATACCCCGGACTTACAGGCCATCGGGACGCTGACTCTGACAGACGGCACTCAGGTGTCAATCGCACAGCTGAGTGCAGAAAAACCGCTTCTGGTCTATTTTTGGGCATCATGGTGCGGGATCTGCAAACTGACATCGCCGTCCGTCAGTGAGCTGTCGGCGTCCGGTTACAATGTGGTATCGGTGGCTATCCGCTCGGGTGATGATGGCCGTCTGGCAAAGGGAATGGCGGTAAAAGGCTATGATTTCCCTGTGATAAATGACCCTGACGGTAAAATCTCACAGCAATGGGGCGTGAATGTCACCCCGACCTTTGTGATTTATGATAAGGGTGAGATGGTCAGTTATACCAGCGGCTGGACAAGCAAGCCAGGCTTACTGCTCCGCCTGTGGCGGGCAGAATATCTGTAATTTGTGTTAGCTGTTAAATAAAAAATCCCGCAGTGATGTTTCATCTGCGGGATTTTTATTTCCTGTTTGGCAACATTCAACCTTGCTGCTATACTGTTGCCAAACAGGAAACAAAAATAAGAGATAAATGATGCACGTGATATCGAGAGAGCCTTTTGTCCTTGCGTCAAGCCGGTTTCCTGACCATGCTCAGGCGTTAACAGATATCTATAAAACATTAAAGCAGGCTCTTATAGTACGCCGGACGATCTGAAAAAGGTATTTCCGTGCCTTGACCGAATGAAGTACAGAAAAAAATGGTGGGTGATTGATATTGGCGGTAACTCACTGAGAATGATATTTTTTGCGGATTTTGAGCGCGAAAAAATATTTATTAAGCACATTTCTGCTCACGCAGAGTACGACAAGTTAGTCGCGTATTACCGGAGAACAAAAGAATGATTATCATTGATGCTATTCAGGCAGCAAATAACTTAATCAATATTGTCCCGTTACTTGGCGGCAGCCACTCACGAAAAGATTATGAAGATGCGGTAAAGCTGGTGGAGCACCTTGTTGAGCATGATCCTGACAATTCGCTGCTTGATATACTGTGTACTAAAATTGATGAGTATGAAGACAATGCTCCGGAATTCCGCCAATTCAATGATAAACTTCATGAAAGTGACAGTTCAGTTGCGGTTCTGCGCACCTTAATGGATCAATATCATCTTAATACGACCGATTTTCCTGATGAAATCGGCTCTCGTTCTTTTGTCAGCCGGATCCTTAAAGGTGACCGCGTATTGTCTCTGGATCACATGCGCAAGCTTGCCGCCCGCTTTAATCTGCCGGTGACGATTTTTATAAAATAAATCAGCAGTGATAAAAAAATCCCGCAGTGATGTCTCATCTGCGGGATTTTTTTATCAGAAACGTATCAGCGGAAGCTCAGACGTCGTTCGTTTGTCCGGCGGCGTTTGGCGAAAGCGAGCACAAGGAACAGTGCAGTTGCACCCCAGACCGGCCATGAGCCCATGCGGTAGTAAGGTGTGAAGCCGGAAGCCGATGTGATGGTTGCACTCAGTGTGCCCTGCGTGAACTGCGGCAGTTGCGCGGTCACTGAGCCATCCGGAGCGATCACTGCTGTAATGCCGTTATTGGTTGCCCGTAACAACGGACGCCCCAGTTCCAGTGCCCGCATACGCGCCATCTGGAAATGCTGCCACGGCCCGGAAGAACGTCCGAACCAGGCGTCATTGGAGACGGTCAGCAGGACACCGGTTTTATCAGTCATGTTTTGGCGTACCTGCTCGCCAAGAATGATTTCGTAGCAGATCTCCGCCGTCAGTGTGATTTTTCCGGCAGTCAGCGGCGGCTGGACATAATCGCCCCGGCTGAAGGAGGACATCGGCAGATTAAAGAACGGCGCCAGCGGGCGCAGTAAATCTTCCATCGGCACATATTCCCCGAACGGCACCAGATGATGTTTGTAATAACGGTTTTTATCGCCATAGCGATATTCACTGTTATTGCCCAGCACAATCAGGCTGTTATAAACATCATACTCAGTGCTGTCTCCTTTGCGGGTTGCATCCACCACACCGGTTATCAGGTGAGCGCCACTGAGCGTCAGCAGCCCGTTAAGCTGCTCCAGAAACGCCGTCTGACTGGCAGCAAAATCCGGAATAGCGGATTCAGGCCAGATAATCAGCGTGTCAGGCCGGAAATACGGGCGGCTCTCTTTGAGATAAATTCCCAGCGTTTTATCCAGCATGCCGGATTCCCATTTCAGGGATTGTGCGATATTACCCTGTACCAGCGCGACCTGTGTCGGGTCATTATTCATCTGATACCACTGATAATGTCTCGCCAGCCACGGGGCAAACAGCAGCACCAGCGCCGGGATCAAAGGCCATACACGGCGTTTGACCACAGTGAGCGCGGCAAGGCCGCTTATCATCATCAGCAGGAAGGTAATAGCATCGACGCCGAGCAGCGGCGCAAGCGCCCGCATAGGTCCGTCAATCTGGGTATAACCGAATTGCAGCCAAGGAAAGCCGCTCAGCACCCATCCGCGTAAAAATTCAGTCAGTTGCCATAAAGCGGGTGCTGCGATCACCAGGCGCCAGAGTGTGGCATTAGGGAAGCATTTTACCAGCAAGCCGGCAAACAGCATCGGGTAGAGCGAGAGATAGGCTGCGAGCAGCACGACCAGGAACAGATTGACCACTTCCGGCATACCGCCGAAATCAGCAATACTGACATAAACCCAGTTAACACCGCTGCCGAATAAACCCAGTCCCCATGCAAAGCCGATAGCACAGGCTTGTTTTGCCGTCCGGTTCAGGGTTAAAAGCAGCAGGGCGGTCAGCGCTGTCAGCGCAAAGAACCAGATATCAAATGGCGAAAAGGCCAGCGTTCCGCCGGCCCCGAAAACAAGCGCCAGCAGCAAACGCGGCCACTGGCGTAAACCATGAGACGATTTCATCATGTCAGATTATCTTCATCTAAAGTCGGGATGGGAGCATCGTCCGGAATCTTAACATGTAACTGGATAATTTTACGACTGTCCGCCATCGCAACTTTGAACATATAGTTATCTATTTCTATCGTTTCACCGCGTGTCGGCAGATGACCGAATGCCTGCATAACCAGCCCGCCGACAGTATCCACCTCTTCATCACTGAAGTGTGTACCGAATGCGTCGTTAAAATCTTCTATCTGCGTCAGGGCGCGGACTGAGTAGGAATGCAGACTGAGCTGACGGATATCCACATCGTCCTCGTCATCATACTCATCCTCAATTTCCCCGACGATTAACTCCAGAATGTCTTCAATGGTGACAAGCCCGGAAACCCCGCCGAATTCATCGATAACAATCGCCATATGATAGCGCTGGGAACGGAACTCTTTGAGCAGGCGATCCACCCGCTTACTTTCAGGCACAACAACAGCATGGCGCAGCACTTTATCAATACTGAACTCTTCGGCATCACTGCGCATAAACGGCAGTAAATCTTTCGCCATCAGCAGCCCTTCGATGTGATCTTTGTCTTCGCTTATTACCGGAAAGCGGGAGTGGGCGGAGTCAATAATCACATCCAGGCACTCGTCGAGTGTCTGATTGCGTTTGAGAGTCACGATTTGTGAGCGCGGGATCATGATATCGCGAACCCGCTGATCTGAAATATCCATCACCCCTTCGAGCATGTCACGGGTATCGGGATCGATCAGTGCGTTTTGTTCGGAATCACGGATGACCTCTACGAGGTCTTCACGGCTTTTTGGTTCGCCGTGGAACAGTTGCTGACGCAACTGAGAAAAGAAGCCTTTCTTTTGGTTCGGTGTATCGCTACCCGATGGATGGTCGTCGCTCATGGCGGTTTTTTTTAATTCCCCGGTTCAATAAAAGTTGCCGTCATATTTAGCATATAAACGGCACCTCTGACTATGCTTTTTCTGTGATATAAGGGTCAGAATAGCCTAATTTTTTTTAAGATTTCCGTTTCCAGCCCTTCCATCTCTTCGGCTTCATCGTCTTCGATGTGGTCATAACCCAGTAAATGCAGGCAACCGTGGATGACCATGTGCGCCCAATGCTCTTCTTCGGTTTTCTCCTGTTCGGCGGCTTCGCGTTCAACCACCTGACGGCAGATAATCAGATCACCCAGCAGCGACAGTTCAATTTCCGGCGGTGCTTCAAACGGAAAAGAGAGCACAT
The DNA here is from genome assembly GCF_001676055.1 of Morganella psychrotolerans. GTDB lineage: Bacteria > Pseudomonadota > Gammaproteobacteria > Enterobacterales > Enterobacteriaceae > Morganella > Morganella psychrotolerans_B. The sequence continues at coordinate 59,821 of NZ_LZEX01000012.1, forward strand.
TGGTTGGTTTATCCATACCACGATATGTCAGATTCAGCTCATGACTTTCTGCTTCATCCACCAGACGGATAGTGACTTCACTTTCTGCCTGAAACATCGGCAGCACGGCATCAATCCAGCGCTGAAACATGGCTTCAGCGGGCATTCCGTCTGCATTTTCGCAGGCGATTTGTAAATCCAAAACCGGGTTACTCATGAGATTGTTCCTGCTGCGCCTGCGCGCGTTCAGTTTCGCGCTGCTGTTTCAGTATCTGTTTGCGTTTCTGATCTGCGGCTTCCCACGCTTCATAGGCAATAACCACTTTTGCCACAATCGGGTGACGCACCACATCTTCGCTGTGGAAGAAGTTAAAGCTCAGTTCCGGAACATCTGCCAGCACTTCAATCGCATGGCGCAGTCCTGATTTATTGCCGTTCGGCAGGTCAATCTGGGTAATATCCCCGGTAATGACCGCTTTGGAATTAAAGCCGATGCGGGTCAGGAACATTTTCATCTGTTCGATGGTGGTGTTCTGGCTCTCGTCGAGAATAATAAAGGCATCGTTCAGTGTGCGTCCGCGCATATAGGCCAGCGGGGCCACTTCAATCACGTTGCGCTCAATCAGTTTTTCCACTTTTTCAAAGCCGAGCATCTCAAACAGTGCGTCATAAAGCGGGCGCAGGTAAGGATCGACTTTCTGGCTGAGATCGCCGGGCAAAAACCCGAGCTTTTCACCGGCTTCAACAGCAGGGCGGGTCAGCATGATGCGGCGCACTTCCTGACGCTCCAGTGCATCTACGGCGGCGGCAACCGCCAGATAGGTTTTCCCGGTACCGGCAGGTCCGATACCGAAGGTAATATCATGATCCAGAATATGGGCGATATATTGCGCCTGATTCGGCGTGCGGGGTTTGACCACGCCACGCTTGGTTTTGATATTAACGGCTTTGCCGTAATCCGGAACGTGCTCGTCGTTCTGCTCAAGCACACGGCTTTCTGCGACCGCCAGGTGAACCTGCTCCGGGTCGATATCACAGATAACGCCGCGCACCGGCGAGGTTTCCACATAGAGCTGACGCAAAATAGCGGCAGCAGCTTTGACACAGTGTGGTTTGCCGGTCAGCCGGAAACGGTTGTCGCGGCGGCTGATTTCGGTGCCCAGGCGGCGCTCCAGAAGTTTGATGTTGTCATCAAACGGTCCGCACAGGCTTTGCAGGCGCGCATTTTCTGCGGGCTCAAGGAATATTTCCTGTGTGGCAACCTGTGAAGGTGATGTATAGGTATCTGTCACTGAATCTCTCTGTTTTTTATTACGGGCAGGAATAATTGCCCGTAATCATGATTAATGTGTGGTTGGCTGATATGTACCCACACCCAGTTCGTCTTCTTTGCGGGTACGGGCGATAACGGATGCCGGTGTTTCATGAACACGCAGGTTCATCTGATCTTCCGTCCGGATAATTTTTCCGCGCAGTGAATTGGTGTAAACGTCATCAATTTCAACGTCCACAAATTTGCCGATCATCTCAGGAGTTCCCTCAAAGTTGACCACGCGGTTGCTTTCAGTGCGTCCGGATAACTCCATCACGTTTTTGCGGGACGTACCTTCCACCAGGATACGCTGAACGGTTCCCAGCATCTGACGGCTGTGGCTCATCGCCTGTTGGGTGATACGCTGTTGTAACAGGTACAGGCGCTGTTTTTTCTCATCTTCGCTGACATCATCCGGCAGATCTGCCGCCGGTGTTCCGGGACGTGCGGAGTAAACAAAGCTGTAGCTGATATCAAATTTGATATCGGCAATCAGTTGCATAGTTTTCTGGAAATCATCTTCTGTCTCGCCCGGGAAGCCGACGATAAAATCAGAACTGATAAGCACATCCGGGCGTGCTTTGCGCACTTTACGGATGATGCTTTTGTATTCCAGTGCGGTATGGGCGCGTTTCATCATAGTCAGAATACGGTCTGATCCGCTTTGTACCGGCAGATGCAGGAAGCTGACCAGTTCCGGTGTATCTTCATACACAGCAACAATATCATCTGTAAATTCAATCGGATGGCTGGTGGTAAAGCGGACACGGTCGATACCGTCAATAGCGGCAACCAGGCGGAGAAGCTCGGCAAAGCTGCAAATTCCGCCACCGAATGCCGGTCCGCGGTAGGCATTTACGTTTTGCCCCAGCAGGTTAACCTCGCGCACGCCTTGTGCGGCTAATTGCGCGATTTCAAACAGAATATCATCACACGGACGGCTTACTTCCTCACCACGGGTGTAAGGTACCACACAGAATGTGCAGTATTTATTGCAGCCTTCCATGATAGACACAAACGCAGAAGGGCCGTCAGCACGCGGTTCCGGCAGATTGTCGAATTTTTCGATTTCCGGAAAGCTGATATCAACAATCGGGCTGCGATCGCCTCTGAGTTTGTTGATCATTTCCGGCAGTCGGTGCAGGGTTTGCGGGCCGAAAACAATATCAACCGCAGGGGCGCGGCGGCGGATAAAATCCCCTTCCTGTGACGCAACACATCCGCCGACACAAATAATAATGTCCGGATTCTTGTCTTTCAGGTTTTTCCAGCGACCGAGCTGATGAAAGACTTTCTCTTGTGCTTTTTCCCGGATAGAGCAGGTATTTAGCAGGAGAATATCGGCTTCATCAGAGTTGTCTGTTAAAGTGTAGCCGTGGGTGCTTTCCAGCAGGTCTGCCATTTTGGATGAATCATATTCATTCATCTGACAGCCCCAGGTTTTTATATACAGTTTTTTACTCGTCGACATTTTCTCAATCCGCTGTTTTCAGTGAAATAATACCCGCAACACTGAAAAGCATTGTGCGTATCCAATCAGGTTTTGACAGAACCAATGGTCGATATTGTATTCATTTGACACACCGGTGACCAGACCCGGCAGCACGGATCTTCATCTTTCCCGGTGAATTTACGGCAATTGAACAAAAAATCAACGTATTAAAGTAGGTATCTCATGGATAACCCGATAACACATTCTGAAGTCACCGTCGTCGGCGGGGGTATGATTGGTGCCGCTTGCGCCCTGGGGCTGGCTGAGGCCGGTTTTCGTGTCACAGTTGCAGAGTTGCAGGCTCCCGCGCCTTTTGATGCACAGGCGCAGCCTGATGTGCGGATTTCCGCTGTCAGCAGGGCGTCAGTTGAATTATTAGCCGCACTTGGCGTGTGGGATGCAATCCGCGCGATGCGCTGTGTACCGTACCGGACACTGGAAACCTATGAAACGCCGGGATCTGAAGTCACCTTTACCGCAGAGAGCCTCGGGTTACCCGAACTTGGGTATATGGTGGAAAACCGGATACTGCAACTGGCGCTGTGGGAGAAAGTCACCGCACATGAACGCATCACCTGCTTGTGTCCGGCGCAGTTACAGACTATGACAAAGCAGGGCAGAGAGTGGTTGCTGACGTTTGACAGCGGGGAGCAGATGAGCAGCCGCCTGGTAATTGGTGCTGATGGTGCGCGCTCACAGGTCAGAACGCTGACCGGCATCGGCAGCCGTGGCTGGCAGTACCGTCAGTCCTGTATGCTGATTTCGGTTGATACTCACGCAGCGCAGCAGGATCTCACCTGGCAGCAGTTTTTCCCGTCGGGCCCGCGTGCGTTTCTGCCGTTGTTTGATTCATATGCGTCATTGGTCTGGTATGACTCACCCGCCCGCATCCGACAGCTCAGTAAGTTGCCGATGGCACAATTGCAGGACGAGATCCGCACAGCATTTCCGGCACGGCTGGGTGAGGTTACACCTCTGGCTGCCGGTTCGTTTCCGCTGGTGCGCCATCATGCAGCGCATTATGTTCAGGATGGTATTGCCCTGATTGGTGATGCGGCACATACCATTAATCCGCTGGCCGGACAGGGAGTAAACCTCGGATACCGGGATGTGGATGCGTTGCTGGATGTATTAATTAATGCGCGGACATGTTGTGAGGACTGGAGCAGTACAGAAGTTCTGAAACGTTATGAGCGCCGCCGCCGTCCGGATAACCTGCTTATGCAGGCGGGGATGGATGCATTTTATCTGGCGTTCAGTAATACGCTGCCGGGATTGCAGCCGTTGCGTAATCTGGCACTGACGGTAGCACAACGGGCCACTCCGCTGAAGAAATTAGCACTGAAGTACGCGCTGGGGATTTGAGTATCGGATTCAGGCGGAGCCGGAGAATTTCTTCTGCTCCGGGGATTGCCTGACAGCAGGCAAAAACGAAAAGTCGCTGTAAACACGTCCCTGTGCGCTCAGGTGCGCCATCCATGGCGCACATGCTTTTCGTTTGTTTTGCCTGCTGTCGCGCGTTGTACATCAGAAAACAGATAAAACAAATTTCCGGATTCAGAAAAGCAAAAAGCCCGTCATAGACGGGCTTTCAGAATTTGGCTGGGGTACCAGGATTCGAACCTGGGAATGCTGGAATCAGAATCCAGTGCCTTACCGCTTGGCGATACCCCAAAAAATGGTGGCTATGACGGGATTCGAACCTGTGACCCCAACATTATGAGTGTTGTGCTCTAACCAACTGAGCTACATAGCCATCCCGTACTTCTTACTTCTGACATCGTTTTCAGATTAAATGGCTGGGGTACCTGGATTCGAACCAGGGCATGCCAGGATCAAAACCTGGTGCCTTACCGCTTGGCGATACCCCACCTGAAATACAATAAAACGACAACGAACATCACGAGAATGGTGCGGAAGGCGAGACTTGAACTCGCACACCTTGCGGCGCCAGAACCTAAATCTGGTGCGTCTACCAATTTCGCCACTCCCGCAAAAAGATGGTGGCTATGACGGGATTCGAACCTGTGACCCCAACATTATGAGTGTTGTGCTCTAACCAACTGAGCTACATAGCCATCTTTTTCGCGTGACCTTCATCGGCGTTGCGGGGCGCATTATGCGGATTACAGGCAAAAGCGTCAACTTCTTTTTGCAGATATTTTGACGGAATCCGTTTGTTTGCCTGCATAATAATCACTTTGCAGAGAAAGAGAACAAAAAACAGGATAAAATCACAGAGTTGACGCATTTTTTCGTGGTTGACGCACCTTGTATTCACTCTGTCGCAGGTGGTTTGTTTTCCAGAATATGCTGAAGCAATTCGCCGTATAACATCGCCCGTTTTATCAGAGCAAATGCCCCGATTGCTGAATTAGACGGTAATTGTGAAATCACCACCGGCAGATCTTCACGGAAATTTTTCAGTACCTGGGTGTTAATGCAGCTTTGCAGTGCCGGCAGTAAAACCGCACTTGCCGCGGTAATTTCCCCGGCAATCACCACTTTTTGCGGGTTAAACAGGTTAATCATGATGGCAATGGCTTTTCCCAGCGAATTCCCTACCTGTTTTATCACTTCTGTTGCCAGCGGATCGTTGCGGTTTGCGGCGAGGCAGATAGCATCAATGGTACAGGTTTCCGGTGTCAGTTCGCTTTTAAAGCCCTGCGCCAGCTGATGACGGACCCGGTTTTCTATTGCCGCATTTGATGCCACCGTTTCCAGACAGCCGAAATTGCCGCAGTGACAGCGCTCACCCAGCGGATCAATCTGAATATGACCTATTTCACCTAAATTTCCGCGCCGGTTCAGCAGGATCTGGTGATTGAGAATGATCCCCGCACCGGTGCCGCGGTGAATGCGCACAAGCAGGGAGTCAGCGCAGTCCTGTGTCGCGCCGGAGTAGTGTTCTGCCAGCGCCAGGCTGCGGATATCGTGACCGACATAGCAGGGCAGTTGAAAATGCTGATGCAGGTTATCTGTCAGTGGCCATTCATCAACCGTAATATGCGGCATATAGCGGACTATGCCGCGTTCAGGATCGACAAGTCCGGGCATGATAACCGCAATCGCAATCAGTTCGCGGATACGCCGCTGGTGGGTCTGAATAAACGTATCGATAAGCGTGATGAGCTGCGCCTGGGCATCATCCTGAGAAATAACATTCAGTGCCGTATTGTGCTCAGCAATGGCACGTCCGCTGAGATCATAAAGGGCAATGGTGGCATCAAAGCGCCCGAGACGCACGCCGATAGTCTGAAAGGCGCGGTGCTCTGAAATAATAGAGATGGCGCGGCGCCCGCCGGTGGATGCCTGTTGATCCACCTCTTTTATCAGGCCGCGCTCCAGGAGCTGACGGGTAATTTTTGTGACACTTGCCGGTGCCAGCTGGCTGTGCTCGGCAATCTGAATACGTGAAATGGGGCCGAGCTGGTCTATCAGGCGATACACCACCGCCCCGTTGAGCTGCTTGACTAAATCAATATTTCCTATCTGCGGATTTCCGTTACCCATCGGCGTATTTTACTCACGATATTGTGACCTCTTTCCCGTTAACCACTGTCATGCAGATGGAAAAATCGGCGGTAAAGGCGGTCAGATTGGCAATATTGCCGGCTTTTATGCTTCCAAGTCTGTCCTCAACACCGATTGCCCGTGCCGGATAGAGCGTGGCCATGCGCAGTGTTTCATCCAGCGCGATTCCGACGTGCTGAACACAGTTTTGTACTGCGCGGATCATGGTTAATGAGGAACCACTTAATGTGCCGTTTTCGTCAACACATAAACCATCACGATAATATATCGTTTTGTCTGCAAATATAAAATGATCCAGACCGCTGGTTTGCGGATCAAGACCCGCCGGAGCGGTTGCATCGGTGACTAATATCAGCTTATCGCCTTTGAGTGCCTTGCTGTTGCGGATATTCGGCCAGGAAACATGCAATCCGTCAGCTATAATTCCGGCGTATATTTCGCTGGTATCATAAATAGCACCAATTAATCCGGGCTGGCGACCGGAAATATACGGCATGGCATTAAACAGGTGAGTGGACAGCGTAATGCCACTTTCAAATCCGGCGCGGGCCTCTTCATAGGTCGCATTCGAGTGTCCGGATGAGACGACAATTCCGGCATCTGTTAATTTGCGGATAACCGCAGGGTCTGCCATTTCAGGTGCCAGGGTGAGTTTGGTGATGACATCAGCATTCTCACACAGAAAATCAATCATGGCGGCATCCGGCTTGCGGATATAGGCCGGGTTATGAGTCCCTTTTTTCACCGGATTGATGTACGGGCCTTCGAGATGCAGTCCGAGCGCCTGATTCTTATAGGTTTTCAGGTATTCACGCATGGTACTGATGCTCAGTTTCATCAATGCGTCCGGACTTGTTATCAGCGTCGGCAGGAAACTGGTGCAGCCGGTGCGCTCATTGGCTTTCTGCATAATCTCAAGCGTACGGACACTGATATCCGCTTCGTTATCATTAAATTGTACGCCGCCGCAGCCGTTAACCTGTAAATCGATAAAGCCCGGGGAAAGGGTGGCTCCGCCCAGATCTTTTTTCTCAATATCTGCCGGCAGTTCATTTTCCGGACACACCCGGTGGATTAACTCTCCGTCAATAATAACCGCGTGGTTTTCCAGACGATCATGACCGGTGTAAATAACAGCATTGGTTAACGCGTACATAAGACCTCCGTGAAAACTGCCCCGGAAGGGCAGTCAGCATCAGTTATTCAGAAAATTGCGTAATAATGTCAGACTCAAGATGGCAGAAATATTTCAGCGTTTTCACTTTGAGTTCCAGAGTCGCGGGCTCATCGCACACCACAATGGCTTTCGGATGGATCTGCACGCAGGTGATAGTCCACATATGGTTGACAGAGCCCTCAACCGCCTGCTGTACCGCCATGGCTTTATTATGGCCGGTTGCGAGGATCAGCAGCTCTTTCGCATCCATCAGTGTACCGACACCCACGGTGAGTGCGTATTTCGGGACTTTATTGATATCATTGTCAAAGAAACGGGAGTTCGCGATACGGGTTTCCGGAGTCAGTGTTTTGACCCGGGTGCGTGAGGCGAGAGAAGAGCCCGGTTCATTAAAGGCGATATGTCCGTCATTACCCACGCCGCCCATAAAGAGCTGCACGCCGCCGTATGCTTTTATTTTATCTTCATAGCGGGCACATTCGGCGTCGGTATCCGGTGCATTACCATTGAGCAGATTGATGTTTTCTGCCGGAATATCAATATGATTAAAGAAATTCTCATGCATAAATGAGTGATAGCTCTGCGGATGTGATTCCGGCAGACCAATGTACTCATCCATATTAAAAGTGACGACGTGCCGGAAACTGACAACACCGGTTTGGTGCAGTACAATCAGTGCCTTATAAGTCGCCAGCGGCGTTCCGCCTGTCGGCAGGCCCAGAACAAACGGGCGTTCTGCGGTGGGTTTAAACGCATTAATTTTGTCAGCAATATATTGCGCTGACCACTGACCGACATCCTGCGGGCGGGCAAGAGGGATTAAACGCATATCAGTTCTGCCTTATTAGAATTTATACCCTTATTCATTCAAACTGCAGGTTCGTTGGCGGTACTCAGATAGCCGGGTCACATAGTTTATCTATGCTCCCCGTCTATCTTCCCTTGCCGCCTTCCTGCATCTTGAATGACGTTGGGTATATAGGATTCAGGTATCTGTTGTCTCAGGAAGATAATTCCTGCTTTATCTATAGCATGAATACCCGTGATTTATTAGTCACGGAAACTGAGACCGCCGGATAAAAAGATATTTTTCATCTTAAAATAAGTTTTGAGTGATCGCCAGCATTTTAACCATATGATAACGAATATTGGTGACTTAAATCACAAATCATAGCTATTTAATTTGCGATGCAAAATAAACTTTTTAGACTGATACGTATAGTTGGCAGTAAAATAAGCTGTAATAAAATAAATGCGAGCCAATCATAATTGGCCGCAATAATAATGCTGTAAAACAAAAAGCCGCTCAACAGGGCGGCAAGGGGGAGTGAGTGGGTATATTGAATTATTTGCAGCGGATCGGTCGTGCACTGATGGTGCCGGTTGCCACACTGCCGGCTGCGGCAATTCTGATGGGGGTCGGATACTGGATCGACCCGACGGGCTGGGGTGCGGATAATGTTGTCGCCGCTTTCCTGATCAAGTCCGGTGCGGCTATCATCGATAATATGTCGATGCTGTTCGCTATCGGTATCGCTTATGGTATGTCAAAAGACAAAGACGGTGCGGCTGCACTGACCGGTTTTGTCAGCTTCATGGTGGTGACAACGCTGTGTTCTACCGCAACAGTCGGTATGATTCAGGGCATCCCTGCCGCGGAAGTACCGGCGGCATTCGGTAAAATCAACAATCAGTTTGTTGGTATCCTGGTCGGTGTTATTTCAGCTGAACTGTATAACCGTTACAGCAGTGTTGAGCTGCCGATGGCACTTTCCTTCTTCAGCGGACGTCGTCTGGTGCCGATTCTGGCCTCTTTCGTGATGATCCTGGTCTCTGCAATTCTGATGTATGTCTGGCCGCTTATTTATGATGCGCTGGTATCATTCGGTAAGAGCATTAAGGACCTGGGCGCATGGGGTGCGGGGATTTACGGCTTCTTTAACCGCCTGTTAATTCCTGTTGGTCTGCATCACGCGCTGAACTCAGTATTCTGGTTCAATGTGGCTGATATTAACGATATCCCTAACTTCCTGGGCGGTCAGCAATCGATTGATTCGGGCAGCGCGATTGCCGGGATAACCGGGCGTTATCAGGCCGGATTCTTCCCGATCATGATGTTTGGTATTCCGGGCGCTGCGCTGGCGATTTATCACTGCGCGAAACCGGAAAATAAAGCAAAAGTTGCCGGTATCATGCTGGCGGGGGCATTTGCGGCATTCTTTACCGGTATTACCGAGCCGATTGAATTCTCCTTTATGTTTGTGGCGCCGGTGCTGTATGTCATCCACGCATTCCTGACCGGTATTTCGTTGTTCATTGCGGCATCAATGCAGTGGATTTCCGGTTTCGGCTTCAGTGCGGGGCTGGTGGATATGGCGCTCTCTTCACGTAATCCGCTGGCGACCAACTGGTATATGCTGATTGCGCAGGGACTGGTTTTCTTCGCACTTTATTATGTTGTTTTCCGTTTTGTTATCAAAAAATTCAACCTGTTAACCCCGGGGCGTGAAGCGGCGATGGCCACAAACGATACCATCGATGGTTACAGTGAGAATGTCAGTACGCCTGCAAGCGCGAAAGATGAGAAAAAAATCTATTCACAGCGAAGCGCGTCAGTATATTGCGGCAATCGGCGGTTCAGATAACCTGACCGGCATTGACGCCTGTATTACCCGACTGCGTCTGAATGTAAAAGATTCTGCACTGGTGAGTGATGCGTATGCGAAGCAGATTGGTGCCTCAGGGGTTATCCGCCTGAATAAAGAGAGTGTGCAGGTCATTGTCGGCACACGCGCAGAACTTATCGCCAGTGCGATGCGTGATGTACTCAAAGACGGCCCGGTTCCTGCGGCTCAGGCCACTTCGCTGCGCCGGCAGAAAGTAAAGCGTCTGCAAAAGGGAACGGAAAAATTGTTCTGAGCCTGGTGGCGCCATTTGACGGTGAAGTGGTGGACTTATCCGATGTGCCGGATGAAGCATTTTCCGGGCGTGTGGTCGGTGATGGTCTGGCGATTAAACCGGAAAGTGAGCTTGTTCTGGCACCGGCTGCCGGTACGGTGGTGAAAATTTTCGATACTAACCATGCATTTTGTCTGGAAACAGATGAGGGCGCAGAAATTATCGTTCACATCGGTGTTGATACGGTGATGCTGAAAGGTAACGGCTTTACCCGCCTGGTTGAAGAGGGCGCACAGGTTGCTGCCGGCGACCCGGTGCTGAAACTGGATCTGGCGTATCTGAATGAACATGCCAAATCTATGATAAGCCCGGTAATCATCAGTAATATCGATGATTACGATACGGTAGAAATAGTGGCGAAAGGGTTGGTTAAAGCGAATGAGTCTGTGCTGTATCATGTCATGAAATAAGTGATTGCAGTTATGATAATAACGGGAGGCTTCGGCTTCCCGTTTTTTTATTCGTTTTTTGTACGATGCTGTCCGTTCTGCTGATATTTACGTGATCAAGTGGTTGTATATGAGCGCAGCATATTAGATGATAACAAGTTATTACTGCGCATATTGCATTGAGGATTATGATAATGAACGAGGCTGATGCCCGCCCGACAAATTTTATCCGCCAGATTATTGACGAAGACCTGGCTACCGGAAAACACTCCACGGTTCACACACGTTTTCCGCCTGAGCCGAATGGTTACCTGCATATTGGTCACGCAAAATCTATCTGCCTGAATTTCGGCATTGCGAAAGACTATCAGGGGCAATGCAATCTGCGTTTTGATGACACCAACCCGGCAAAAGAAGACGTCGAGTACGTTAATTCTATTGAAAATGATGTCAAATGGCTCGGTTTTCAGTGGAGCGGAAAAGTCTGTTATTCCTCTGATTATTTTGACTCACTGTACGATTATGCCGTTGAGTTAATTAATAAAGGTCTGGCATTCGTTTGTGAATTAAGTGCAGAGCAAATCCGCGAATACCGTGGCTCACTGAAAGAGCCGGGTAAAAACAGCCCTTACCGTGACCGCACCCCGGAAGAGAACCTTGCGCTGTTTGAAAAAATGCGTGATGGCGGCTTTGAAGAAGGAAAAGCCTGTCTGCGTGCCAAAATTGATATGGCATCTTCCTTTATCGTGATGCGCGACCCAGTTATTTACCGTATTAAATTTGCCACACATCACCAGACCGGTGATAAATGGTGCATTTACCCGATGTATGATTTCACCCATTGTATTTCTGATGCACTGGAAGGGATCACGCATTCACTTTGTACACTGGAATTCCAGGACAACCGCCGTCTGTATGACTGGGTTCTGGATAACATTACGATTGCCTGCCATCCGCGTCAGTACGAGTTTTCCCGTCTGAATCTCGAATACACGGTGATGTCAAAACGTAAACTGAACCAGCTGGTGACAGAGAAATTTGTTGAGGGCTGGGATGACCCGCGCATGCTGACTATTTCCGGTCTGCGCCGCCGTGGTTATACTGCTGCGTCTATCCGTGAATTCTGTCGTCGTATCGGTGTCACCAAGCAGGATAACAATGTCGAAATGGCGGCACTGGAATCTTGTATCCGTGATGATCTGAACGACAGCGCACCGCGCGCAATGGCAGTGATTGATCCGGTGAAACTGGTGATTGAAAACATGGCGGAAGGCGATGTTATATTAACCATGCCTAATCATCCGAATAACCCGGAGATGGGCAGCCGTGAAGTGCCTTTCAGCCGTGAAATCTGGATAGACCGTGCTGATTTTCGTGAAGAAGCAAACAAACAGTACAAGCGCCTGGTACTGAATAAAGAAGTCCGTCTGCGTAATGCGTTTATTATCAAAGCGGAGCGCGTGGAAAAAGACAGCGAAGGCAATATCACAACGATTTTCTGTACTTACGACCCGGAAACGCTGAATAAAGACCCGGCAGACGGGCGCAAAGTACGTGGTGTTATTCACTGGGTCAGCGTGAAGCATGCTGTACCGGCGGAAATTCGGTTATATGACCGTCTGTTCAGTGTGGCAAACCCGGGCGCACAGGATGATTTCCTGTCTGTTCTGAATCCGGAATCATTAGTTATTCGTCAGGGTTTTGTTGAGCCATCACTGAAAGGCGCTGACAGTGCGAAGCCGTATCAGTTTGAGCGTGAAGGGTATTTCTGTGCCGATGTTAAATTATCATCAGCAGATCGTCCGGTGTTTAACCGCACAGTAGGTCTGCGCGATACCTGGGCAAAAATTGAGAGTAAATAATACGGATAACGTATTATAATTATTGAATTATAAAAAAAGCCGTTCAGATGAACGGCTTTTTTATATCTGAAACAGCATATAACGGAGATATTACTTCTCGTTATGAATGCCTTCATCTGAACGGCAGTCACCATCTGCACAGTGACCATACAGGTACAGGCTGTGGTTGGTGAGTTTGATACCGTGGCGCTGCGCGATATCTTTCTGGCGTGACTCAATAGATTCATCACTAAACTCAATGACTTTTCCGCAATCCAGACAGATCAGATGATCGTGGTGGTGTTGCTGAGTCAGTTCAAAAACAGATTTTCCGCCTTCAAAATTGTGGCGGGTGACAATACCTGCGTCGTCAAACTGATTGAGTACGCGGTAGACTGTTGCCAGTCCAATCTCTTCACCGATATCAATCAGTTTTTTATAGAGATCTTCCGCACTGACGTGGTGGCACGTCGGATCCTGCAACACTTCCAGAATTTTCAGGCGGGGAAGTGTGACTTTCAGTCCTGCATTTTTCAATGCTTTATTGTTATCTGTCATGCGGATTATAGTCCTATATTGTCGCGGGTGAGCGTATGCGCAGTGAATGCGCTCAACGGCTGAACACAATGTCCGGCTATCATTTAGTGTCAGGTGCGATTCGCCTGACCGATACCGGATCGGATTGTAATATCATTACATAAATAAGCCGGATTATCATTCGCAATTTAAGGGAAATACTTAAATTGCGAGGATCTCGTTGAGGCCCATCTCTTCACGGATTTGTTCAACCCACTTTGCAACGCGTTCGTTGGTCAGTTCAGGCTGGCGATCTTCATCAATAGCCAGTCCGATAAAATGCGTGTCATCTGCCAGACCTTTCGACTCTTCAAAATGATAGCCTTCAGTCGGCCAGTGGCCAACAATCACGGCACCACGCGGTTCAATGATGTCACGGATAGTGCCCATGGCATCACAGAAGTATTCAGCATAATCTTCCTGGTCACCACAGCCGAAAATACCAACTATTTTCCCTTCAAAATCAATTTCTTCCAGTGTCGGGAAGAAATCATCCCAGTCACACTGTGCTTCACCGTAATACCATGTCGGGATACCGAGCAGTAAGAAATCATAGCCTTCAATGTCCTCTTTGCTGCACTTGGCAACATCGCGGACGTCGGCAACATCATCACCGAGTGATTTCTGGATCATTTTAGCGATATTTTCTGTGTTCCCGGTGTCACTACCGAAAAATATACCTGTGATTGCCATAACTAGCCTCTTAATCGAAAATCTCTGTGCCTGCAAAAGGACGCCGCAGCGACAACAAGCAGAAATTATAACTATTTCATCTTTGTAAATACCATTCTGACGAAAACAGTATTTGAAGTCTGTCAAATTTGTGTGGTACGTCGTCTCACAACCGTGTGTCGTCTCACAACTTAGTACACAGATTTAAACGTTGAAGGTGTTCGAGCAAAATCTGTTCTATCAGCTCACCCCGGGTTACATTTTCCTCATACGCCCGCTCATTTAAGGCATCCACGATATCTGCACTCAGTTTGAGTTCAACGCGGCGCAATCCGTTGACCTTATCGCGCCGTAACTGGTTGCGTTTGTTGATACGCAGTTGCTCATCGCGGGAGAGCGGGTTTGTTTTCGGTCGCCCGGGCCGGCGTTCATCTGCGAACAAATCCGGGGTGGTACGATCTGTTTGTTCTTTGGCCATAATTTTACTACGAAAAGGCGGATAACGATGATAAACGCGCAATGATACACCGCCGCCCTGTATATCGCTACCGCTTAGCACATTGTTCTCTGTGATTTCAGGCAGATTGCTTAACATCCCGCCATAAGGGGCTTGCAGAGATAAACAGCAACACAGGCACGAATAATGGAATCAATGAAACCGCCTGGATAATTATCCTGATGAATATATTAGGAAAAAAGGAGTTTTCTGCTCAGGATAACGGAGTGTTTTTGTCGCCGGTCTTTGCTTAGTATGTATTTTCAACAGGCGAACCGCAGGGAAACGCGCATGGAACGCATCACCGGACAGCACGAATCACATAGTATTCAGCGCAGGAGAGCAGTGCTGCAGAGCCGGGTATTGCGGTTTTTGGGAATGATCAGTTGGCCGCTGCAGTATACGGTCTTTATTTTATCCGGCTGTTTTTTACTGGATCTTTGTTTTGATTTGCCGGGCCATGAAGTGAAATACCATGTAAAGCTGTTGGTTTCCTGGTGGCAGGAAAATGGTGCGGAAAATCAGCTGGTGAGTTTCCGCCACTGAGATTTTGTTTCTGCGGTCAGATTTTTTCCAGAAACCGGCCGATGGCCCGCAGTACTGCATCCGGTTTTTCGGCGTGAACCCAATGTCCGCATCCGGCAATAACATGCGCGGTTGCCTGCGGAAACTGCTGCATAATGGCTTCGCGGTACTCAGGTTTAACATAGGATGATTTTCCGCCCGGGATAAGCAGCAACGGAACATTCAGCGCGGGCAGCGGCTCCCAGCCGATTATAGATTCATACTGTGCTTTTATGACCGGCAGGTTGAATTTCCATTCTCCCTGACTGAAAGATTTAAGCAAAAACGGGATCACACCGTCTTCTTTGATACGCTGTTCCATTACCGATGTGGCTGCCCGGCGTGTTGTGACACCCGCTGCGGTCACATCTTCCAGTGCTGCGATGATTTCATCATGACGGCGTACTCCGTAAGCGACCGGTGCCATATCAATCACCACAAGGGCTTTTACTGTTTCCGGTGCCAGTGCTGCCATCGCCATCGCTATTTTTCCACCCATGGAATGCCCGATAACAATGACTTTTTCAAATGCCAGTGAAGTGATGAGATCAAGTACATCCTGCGCCATTTCAGCATAGCTCATTGTGAGTGCGCGCGGTGAATCACCATGGTTACGGACATCAATCTGCACGACGGTATGTGTGGTGCGCAGCTCCCGCCCGAGGACGCCCAGATTATGCAAATCACCAAATAATCCGTGGATCAGGACAACCGGAGTGGCAGATTGTGATATTTCAGGCGTAAACATTTCATAATGCAGTAATGCAGGTAATTTCATAATAACAGCGGATCCGCAAAGCAAGACATACCCGGTATGATGACATGCCTGTACGGGGAAACCAAGATGTTGCGAAGATGTATCTGCAGGAAAATAGTGTCTGAAAACGATAACTTACTGATTTATTTTTTTAAATGAGGAGGAGGAATATAACCGGATGTTTTTAGTTTAAGTTATTGAAATTTTACTTGTTTTGTTTTGTGGTTTTCTATCTTATAATGAAGCGTTTCGCGTTAACGAATAAAAGAACCGGGTAGAAATGAAAACAATCGACGTAGATGAAGAGCTTTATCGTTATATTGCAGGCCATACACAGCACATTGGTGAAAGTGCATCGGTAATTTTACGCCGTATGCTGAATTTAGGGCCGCAGGCACCGGATGTCAGCAGCGCACCAGTCAGCGCCACCGCTGACGGCTCAGACAATAAGACGCCGGCTGCCGCATCCCGTCCGGTGAAAATCGCCCCTCAGGATCCTGTTCGTGCGGTGCGTGAATTGCTGTTATCTGACAGCTACGCGGAAAAAAAGAAAACAATCGATCGCTTTATGCTGGTGCTCTCTGCGCTGTACAGTATTGATCCGCTAAGCTTTCAGAAAAGTACGGATGAACTGCATGGCCGCACCCGCGTTTACTTTGCCGGTGATGAGCACACACTGCTGGCAAGCGGCAAAACCAGCAAACCACGGCATATTCCGGGTACCCCGTTCTGGGTTATCACTAACACAAATACACAACGAAAACAGAGTATGATCGAGCAGATCATGCAGGGAATGGGCTTCCCGGTAAATACGGTAGAGAAAGTCTGTAATACCCTGTAAGGGGTATTTTATCCGCCTGTTTTTGTAAAAAGCATGAGTAGCGGCCGGTAACGGCATATTCAGGGAGAATGACACAGTGGCTCACACGCATCCGCGGGCTGGTCAGCCTGCGCAACAGTCTGATTTAATCAATGTGGCGCAGCTTACATCTCAGTATTATACCTTTATACCTGATGCGGCAATCACGGCCCAGCAGGTGAAGTTTGGTACTTCGGGGCACCGTGGCAGTGCCGGGCGTTGCAGCTTTAATGAAGCGCATATCCTGGCGGTGACGCAGGCTATCGCTGAAATTCGGCAGCAGCAGGGTGTTTGCGGTCCGTGTTATGTGGGCAAAGACACTCACGCCTTATCTGAACCGGCTTTCCTGACCGTATTATCTGTACTGGCTGCAAATGGTGTCCGTGTAATCATTCAGGAAAACAATGGTTTCACTCCGACTCCGGCGGTCTCTCATGCGATTCTGACTTACAACCGCACACATGCGGATAAAGCCGACGGTATTGTTATCACCCCGTCGCACAATCCGCCTGAAGATGGTGGTATCAAATATAATCCGCCAACCGGTGGTCCTGCTGATACTGATCTCACCTCGGTAATAGAAAAACGCGCTAATTATCTGCTGGCAGGACATTTTGATCAGATAAAACAGATGCCGGTCAGTGATGCATTACGCAGCCCGCTGGTCAGTGCCGTTAATCTGATAGACCCGTATGTCTGTTCTCTCAGTGATGTGGTCAATATGGATGCTATCCGTAACGCGAAACTTAAAATTGGCGTTGACCCGCTGGGTGGTGCCGGTATTGAGTATTGGAAGCGCATCCGCGATTTTTATGATCTTGATATTGAGCTGGTCAATGACCAGGTTGATCAGACCTTCCGTTTTATGCCGCTGGATCATGACGGCGTGATCCGCATGGATTGCTCATCAAAATGGGCGATGGACGGGCTGCTCAGTATGCGGGATAAATTTTCACTGGCATTCGCCAATGACCCTGATTACGACCGCCACGGCATTGTGACCCCCAAGGGGCTGATGAATCCGAACCATTATCTGGCGGTTGCGATCAATTACCTGTTTCAACACCGTCCGGACTGGCCTGCCTCAGTGAATGTCGGGAAAACCCTGGTATCCAGCGCGATGATCGACCGCGTTGTGGCGGATTTGCAGCGCGAACTGATCGAAGTCCCGGTCGGGTTTAAATGGTTTGTTGACGGTTTATATAACGGCACGCTGGGATTTGGCGGCGAAGAAAGCGCGGGGGCATCTTTCCTGCGCTTTGACGGTACACCATGGTCAACGGATAAAGACGGCATTATTCTCTGTCTGTTAGCCGCAGAACTGACTGCCGTGACCGGTAAAAACCCGCAGCAGCACTATGATGAGCTGGCTGAAAAATTTGGTTCCCCGTGTTACAGCCGTATTCAGGCTGCCGCCAGTTATGATGAAAAATCACGCTTATCAAAATTGTCACCTGAGATGGTAAAAGCAGATACTCTTGCCGGTGATCCGATTACCGCCCGTCTGACAACCGCACCCGGCAATGGTGCATCTATCGGCGGTCTGAAAGTAATGAGTGAGCAGGGCTGGTTTGCGGCCCGTCCGTCCGGCACAGAAGATGCCTATAAAATCTATTGTGAAAGTTTTCGCGGACCGGAACATCTGGCTCAGATTGAAAAAGAAGCGATTGAGATAGTAAATCAGGTGATAGCTGACTGATTACTTGCTGATGTTGAAAAGCGCGGAGCCGGGCATACCTCTCCGCGTTTTTTTATGTCCGCAAAACGACAGGATCCGGCAGATAATGCCCGGATATAAATAATTCGTATTATTAATAATCATTATCAATTACCTTGTCTGTAATGAATTAACTGATAAGTCAGGTTTTCTTTCTTCAGAGTGAAATGCTGATAAAATGATAAATAAATAACAATAGCGCAACATAATTACAGGGAAGTGGCATTTTGTGCGTATCACTGCGCTTGGTAGTGGTCGGATGAGTGGTAAAGTTTAAGCAAACAGGTTATTATAAGAGCTGATCATATTCAGGATTAGCGCATGTTGCGATAATCCGTAAAAAGGGGAGTCTCAATGTCAACATATCAAGCATATCCGTTGCATAAGGTTCTCTTGCGCCGTACCGGTGTAGTCACTTTAGGTATCCTGGCGTTCCCGTTTATGTTGTTTTACCGGGATCGCGCCCGCTTCTGGAGTTATCTGTATCGTGTGTGGTCCAAGACGAGCAATAAGCCTGTCTGGCTGGCCCGTTCAGACATGACGCTGAACAGCGGGCAGCAGCACTGATACCGGCAGATTAACCGGCGGCAGCAAAGAGGCGCCCGGCGATATTATCGCGGGGCGTTTTTTTATCTGTAAATTGCTATTATTTTCTGTGACAGGTATGGTAAACCTATTCGTCAGGACAGGATAAAAAGCATGAATCATCTTGAATTAGAACAGATTATTAATGAAAAACTCGCCGTTCATGAGTATCAGGATTATGCCCCTAACGGGTTACAGGTTGAAGGGCGGAAAACGGTAAAACGCATTGTTACCGGTGTGACCGCATGCCAGGCGCTGCTGGATGAAGCTGTCCGGCTGAATGCAGACACTGTTTTGGTACATCATGGCTATTTCTGGAAAAATGAACCCGTTGCTATCCGTGGTATGAAACAGCGCCGGATCAAAACACTGTTGTGTAATGATATCAATTTATACGGTTACCACCTGCCGCTGGACGGGCATCCGGTGCTCGGTAATAACGCGCAATTAGCTGATTTGATGGGCGTAACGGTAACGGGACAACTGGATCAATTAGTTCCCTGCGGTGAATTTTCTGTACCTGTGACCGGAGAAGCGCTGGCACAGCGGTTACAGCAGGGGTTAGGTCGTGAGATTCTGCATTGCGGGGATAATGCCCCGGCACAGATTAAAAAGCTGGCATGGTGCACCGGCGGTGGTCAGAGCTTTATTCAGATGGCGGCAGACGCAGGTGTGGATGGTTTCGTAACCGGTGAGGTTTCGGAGCAGACTATTCATATTGCCCGTGAAATGGGGCTGCATTTCTTTGCCGCCGGACATCATGCCACGGAACGTGGCGGGATCCGCGCACTCGGTGAGTGGCTGAAAAATGAAAAAGGGCTGGATGTGATATTTGTGGATATTCCGAATCCGGCGTAACTATTCAGTCAGTAATATTCAGCCGATCAGATGATCGGCTTTTTGTTGTGTATTACCCGGCCTGCGTTACCTGAACAGCCTTGCGTGGCGCACAAAGCAGTGTCCCGGCGGCACAAAGAAATAACGTCCATCCGAGGTGCTGGATGAACCCGGAAAGTGCCAGGCCTGCGCCAATCAGCAGATAATACATCAGTCCCAGCAATGCACCGGCGGTGCCTGCACGATCCCGGTAATCCTGTAACACATTTGCGAGGATATTCGGGACCGCAATCCCGTAAGCGGTAACAACACCGGTCACCGGCAGAACAAACAGGATAGTATTTTGCAGCAGCCAGACTGCGGCTGCACTGATAATACCAATGACTGACGCCAGGCGGATCAGAGAATGACTGTGCCATCCGCGTTTGAGCAATATCCGGTTAGTGGCAGAGCCGACGGCCACACCTGCCGCCATGAGTAATCCGCTGTAGCCGAATTCCTGCTGCGTGAATCCCAGCTTGCTGAAACAGAACGGAGCTAACTGGTAATAGCTGAACAGGCTGATATTCAGGAAAGCGATTAATAACACATTGCGCAGAATAAACCGATCACTCAGCATCCGGGCTGCCGTTTCCTGCAGGGAAATCAGTGTAACGTGAGCCGGGCGGGTTTCCGGTAATGTAACAGCGGTCCATGCCAGCAGGATGAGCGCCAGTAACGCCAGCCCGGAAAATACCCCCTGATAACCCGCAAAACCGGTGAGTACCGCACCGCTGAACATTCCCAGCGCCGGGCTGATGGCCAGCGCAATTCCCATAACGGAAAATACGTTTGCCAGTTCATCACCCCGGTAACTGTCGCGCATTATGGTTTGTGTGCCGACAGAGCCTACCGCAGCGCCGAATGCGGACAGCATCCGCAGTATCAGCAATATACTGAACTCCTGTGTGAAGACAGCGCCGACCGACGCTGCTGCATAGAGCACTAATCCGCTCAGCATGGTACGTCTGCGTCCGGCGGTATCACATAAACGCCCCCAGGTGACCACACCGGCGGCAAAGGCAAAGAAGTACAGTGATAATGTTTGTCCCGCCTGTGCCGCGCTGATGCTGAAGCCCTGTGCAATATCCGTCAGTGCCGGGCTGTAAATCGTTTCTGCTATTTGCGGGAACATCATCAGCGCAACCATCAGGGCTAATGCCGGTTTTTGTATTGTCATTTTGGTTTCCTTTTGTTGTCACTGAAATGAGCGGAGCAGAGATTAGCAAAAGGATAGATGTCTTATTATAATAATAAGGACAGTTTATTCATCAAAAGGGACAATATGGCGTGGCTGAAACAACATGACCCGTTTAATGCTGATCTGCATGCAGCACCGCTTGTCGGCATCGCGGCTGAAATGGCGGCACAGCATGACTCCGGTTTTCATCAGCATCAGCGGGGACAATTTCTGTTTACGGAGCGGGGCGCTATCCGGATCACGCTGACGAATACGTTATCTGTGTTGCCACCGACACGGGTTGCGTGGATCCCGCCGGCAATGCCGCACCGTGTGCAGATGTTTGAGGCGGTGGGCTACCGCTCACTCTATCCGGATGCACAGCTTAGCGCACAATTACCGGCAACCTGTGAAATTATGGATATTTCGCCGTTACTGCGGGAAATTCTGTTCTTGTTTGCACAACTGGCGTTTGACAGTGACTGGGCGCAGCCTCGTTTGCGTCATTTACTGGCTGTATTTCTTGATGAACTGGCGCTTGCCGGACGGGAGCCGATGCGGTTGCCGTTACCGGCAGACAGGCGGCTGAGCGGGCTGGATATACACACATTACCGCCGCCGCTGAATGAACTGGCGGGTCGCTGTGGCGCGGGTGAAAAAACCATTACACGGATTTTCCGGCGCGAAACCGGGCTTAGTTATCAGCAGTGGCGTCAGCAGTGGAGATTGATTAAATCTGTTGAACTATTGGCTAAAAAGTACCGTTACAGCTATATCGCTCAGGAACTGGGCTTTACCAGTGACAGTGCGTTTGTTTCATTCTTCAGGGGAATGACAGGGAAAACGCCCGGCGATTATATGGGTAAATGAATAGAAATAAGAGAATTATGAATAAAAAACCCTCCAAAGAGGGTTTTATCAGCGGTATTTTTGTCTTGTTGCTATTATTGACGGTTTTTAACTTTAGACTCAAACGGGCGCTCAGTGTAGCCGGTATAGAGCTGACGCGGACGGGCGATCTTGATACCGTCGTCGTGCATCTCACTCCAGTGGGCAATCCAGCCGATGGTGCGTCCGATAGCAAAAATCACCGTGAACATATTTGACGGAATACCCAGTGCTTTCAGAATGATACCTGAATAGAAATCCACATTCGGGTAAAGTTTTTTCTCAATAAAGTACGGGTCGTTCAGTGCGATACGCTCAAGCTCCATCGCCACTTCCAGCAGGCTGTCATTCAGCCCCAGCTCGTTGAGGACTTCATGGCAGGTTTCACGCATTACTTTGGCACGCGGGTCATGATTTTTATACACGCGGTGACCAAAGCCCATCAGGCGGAAAGAGTCATTTTTATCTTTCGCACGCTCAATAAAGGCAGGAATGTGCTCCACTGTCTGGATCTCTTCCAGCATGCGCAGGCAGGCCTCGTTTGCCCCGCCGTGTGCAGGTCCCCAAAGGGATGCGATACCGGCAGCGATACAGGCAAACGGGTTGGCACCGGAAGAACCGGCGGTCCGTACCGTTGATGTGGATGCATTTTGTTCATGATCCGCGTGCAGAATAAGAATTCTGTCCATCGCGCGTTCCAGCACCGGATTGACCACATACTCTTCACAAGGTGTGGCAAACATCATGCGCAGGAAATTAGCGGCGTAGGAGAGATTATTCTTAGGATAAACAAATGGCTGACCGGTTGAATATTTATAGCACATTGCAGCAACAGTCGGCATTTTGGACAGCAGGCGGTAAGCGGCAATTTCACGGTGACGCGGGTTGTTTACATCCAGAGAGTCATGGTAAAACGCCGCCAGCGCCCCGGTAACACCGCACAGAACGGCCATCGGGTGAGAGTCACGGCGGAACCCGTTAAATAAGCGGGTGATTTGCTCATGGATCATGGTGTGACGTTTTACCGTCTCTTTAAACGTTTCATACTCTTTCTGGTCAGGTGCTTCGCCGTACAGCAGGATATAGCACACTTCCAGGTAATCAGATTTCATCGCCAGCTCTTCAATCGGGAAGCCGCGGTGTAACAGGATACCTTCATCACCATCGATATATGTAATTTTTGATTCACATGACGCGGTGGAGGTGAAGCCGGGATCAAAGGTATAGTAACCCTGGTTGCCCAGCGCCCTGACATCGATCACAGACTGACCGAGGGTAGGAGTCAGGACATCGAGATCAGTTACCTTGATACCGTTGATTGTCAGCTCCGCCTTTATATTAGACATGTAGGTCTCCTTAGCGCATTTATTATTTATTTTATACCCTTATTCATTCAACCTGCAGGTTCGTTGGCTACGGTCAGCCTGCCTGCATACTGAATGACGTTGGGCATACAATCATTTCGATAATTACAGCAGCCTCTGTCCTGAGGATACCCTACCTGGTGTTACGTTATCCGGTACGGCGCGCTGTTGGTTATCAGATTGTTAATGAAGCATTGTGCTGCGATAAAAATAATGTTGTGTGGCAAGATGCCGGGTTATTTTTGCAGATAACACTTTTGCATAAGTTTGCACTTACGGGAAGTCTTTCTTGCCGGTACCCGTCGTTTTAATATTCACATTTAACCACAAGATGTAAGTCAATTGTTGTCAGAATGTCACAAGTAATAATAATGGACGTTTTTATTGTGTGAACCGTGATCTTATTCACTGTTCTGGCTAAATCTGACCAAACATTTTGTATGGGAATTGTAATCATATTGTGAAGCCAATATACTGCCCCAAGGTCTCCGGAATACCCCGAAGCAGGAGCACCCAGCGTAACTGAATGATTACTTTTGTAAAACATTACGGATGTGTATTTTACTTAAGTGTTTTTCGTACTTTCCCTGCGCTGTCTGATTTCCGCCCCGGTCCGGAGGAAGGAAAAATAATAAAAAGCTGTGTGGGCAAAATTGTGAAAAAACAACGACCTGTCAATTTAGACTTGCAGACGATCCATTTTCCGATTACTGCAATCGCTTCAATCTTACACCGTGCCTCCGGCGTCATCACTTTCATTGCTGTAGCGATTCTGCTGTGGCTGTTAGGGCTGTCGCTGTCATCACCGGAAGGTTTCAGAGAAGCCGCTGATATTATGAGTGGTTTTTTCGCGAAATTTATCCTCTGGGGCATTCTCACCGCACTGGCTTACCACATCTGTGGGGGCATTCGTCACATGTTAATGGATTTTGGTTTTGTTGATGAAACACTGGCTGCCGGTATTTCATCCGCGAAGATTTCCATGGTTCTGGCTGTGATTTTAGCTGTGTTGGCGGGGGTTCTGGTATGGTGACAAATTCAAAAAACAGTGCAACCACGCTGGGTCGCAGCGGTATTCAGGATTGGTTAATTCTGCGTGCCAGCGCCATTGTGATTACGCTTTATGTATTCTACATCATCGGTTTTGTCGCGTTTACCGCTGATATTACTTATGAAGTCTGGCGCGGCTTTTTTGCCTCTTCATTCACTCAGGTTTTCACTACACTGACACTGATAGCCATTCTTGCCCATGCGTGGGTCGGATTATGGCAGGTACTGACGGATTACGTTAAGTGCCTGAGCCTGCGATTAATACTGCAATTCATTGTTATTATTGCACTATTATCCTATGTCATTTACGGTTCAATCATCGTGTGGGGTGTATAAATGAGCTTACCTGTCAGAGAGTTTGATGCCGTTGTAATCGGCGCGGGTGGCGCAGGTATGCGCGCAGCCCTGCAAATTTCGCAGTCCGGCCTGTCTTGTGCGTTGCTATCCAAAGTTTTCCCGACCCGTTCTCATACGGTATCTGCCCAGGGCGGTATTACGGTTGCGCTGGGAAATACCCATCCTGATAACTGGGAATGGCACATGTATGACACGGTGAAAGGGTCGGATTATATCGGCGACCAGGACGCTATCGAGTACATGTGTAAAACCGGGCCGGAAGCGGTTCTGGAACTTGAGCACATGGGGCTGCCGTTCTCCCGTCTGGATGACGGCACGATTTATCAGCGTCCGTTCGGCGGGCAATCCCGTGATTTCGGCGGTGAACAGGCGGCGCGTACCGCGGCTGCCGCTGACCGTACTGGTCATGCACTGTTACACACGCTTTATCAGCAGAACCTGAAAAATCACACCACTATTTTTTCCGAATGGTATGCCCTTGATCTGGTGAAAAACCAGGATGGCGCCATTATGGGCACGACCGCTATCTGTATTGAAACCGGTGAAGTTGTTTATTTCAAAGCGAAAGCGACGATTCTGGCGACCGGTGGCGCAGGACGTATTTATCAGTCCACAACCAATGCTCATATTAATACCGGTGATGGTGTTGGTATGGCAGTCCGCGCCGGGGTGCCGTTGCAGGATATGGAAATGTGGCAGTTCCACCCGACCGGGATTGCCGGTGCCGGGGTACTGGTCACAGAAGGGTGCCGTGGTGAGGGCGGGTATCTGCTCAATAAAGACGGTGAACGCTTTATGGAGCGTTATGCGCCGAATGCCAAAGATCTTGCCGGCCGTGATGTTGTCGCCCGTTCCATTATGATCGAAATCCGCGAAGGCCGTGGTTGTGATGGCCCGTGGGGTCCGCACGCCAAACTGAAACTCGACCATCTGGGTAAAGATGTTCTGGAATCCCGCCTGCCGGGTATTCTCGAACTGTCACGGACATTTGCGCATGTTGATCCGGTGAAGGAGCCTATCCCGGTCATTCCTACCTGTCACTATATGATGGGCGGCATCCCGACCAAGGTTACCGGTCAGGTGCTGACAGTCAATGAACAGGGTGAGGATGTACTGGTTCCGGGTCTGTTTGCTGTCGGTGAAATTGCCTGTGTTTCTGTTCACGGTGCAAACCGCCTCGGCGGAAACTCATTGCTTGATCTTGTGGTGTTTGGTCGTTCTGCCGGTCTGCATCTGAAAGAGTCGATTCTGGAGCAGGGCGCTATGCGCGATGCCGCAGAGTCAGATGTGGAAGAAGCGCTGACCCGCATGAACCGCTGGAACAATACCCGTTCCGGTGAAGATCCTGTTGAGATCCGCAAAGCACTGCAATCATGCATGCAGAATAATTTCTCGGTATTCCGTGAAGGGGATGCTATGGCGAAAGGGCTGGAAGAGCTGAAGACCATCAAAGAGCGTCTGCAATATGCGCGTCTGGATGATACTTCCTCTGAATTCAATACCCAGCGTATTGAGTGCCTGGAGCTGGATAACCTGATGGAAACAGCCTATTCCACAGCGGTGGCCGCAAATTTCCGTACTGAAAGCCGTGGCGCGCACAGCCGTTTTGACTATCCGGATCGCGATGATGCGAACTGGCTGTGTCATTCCCTGTATCTGCCGCAATCCGAAACCATGACACGCCGTGCGGTGAATATGCAACCTAAGTTGCGTGATCCGTTCCCGCCGAAAATTCGGACTTACTGATGTGTGGTGATAAGGCAATTGCGGAGAGAATACTATGAATGTTGAATTTTCAGTTTATCGCTATAACCCGGATGTTGATAACGCACCTCACATGCAGAATTATCAATTGGATGTGGAAGAAGGTCGCGACATGATGGTGCTGGATGCGTTAATCCAGTTGAAAGAGCAGGACCCGACTCTGTCATTCCGCCGTTCCTGCCGTGAAGGTGTGTGTGGTTCGGACGGGATCAACATGAACGGCAAAAACGGTCTGGCTTGTATCACGCCACTGTCAGTATTGATGAAAGGCGGCAAAAAAAGTGGTGATCCGCCCGCTGCCTGGTCTGCCGGTTGTGCGTGACCTTGTGGTGGATATGGGGCAGTTTTATGCACAATATGAAAAAATTCGTCCGTATCTGATTAATGACAGCAAAAACCCGCCTGCGCGTGAGCACTTACAGTCACCGGTGCAGCGTGAAAAGCTGGATGGTCTGTATGAATGCATTCTGTGTGCCTGCTGCTCAACATCCTGCCCGTCGTTCTGGTGGAATCCGGATAAATTTGTCGGCCCTGCCGGTTTATTAGCTGCGTACCGTTTTCTGATTGACAGCCGTGATACTGAGACAGAATCCCGTCTTGATGATATCAGTGATGCGTTCAGTGTTTTCCGCTGTCACGGCATCATGAATTGCGTCAGTGTTTGTCCGAAAGGACTGAATCCGACAAAAGCAATCGGGCATATTAAATCAATGTTACTTAAACGCAGTGCATAATTTTATTTTGTTTATACCCAACGTCATTCAAGATGCAGGCAGAGCGAAACCAACGAACCTGCAGTTTGAATGAATAAGGGTATAAATGGTTGATAATAATAAGATGCCTGTTGTCAGGCATCTTTTACCAACGTGTAACAATAGGTATAATCTATCGCAGTAAGTGTTAGATGCGGAAAAAAATGTAGTTAATTGTGATTAAGATGTGAGTTTTTTGATTCAAATGTAAGTATGGTAATAGACATCACAGGGATTTTCAGCAACGGCCAGCCGTTGCTAAAGGTTCCTCAGGGATACTCAGAACAGAAGATGCACACGCACGACCCGGGAATCCATTACGCACCGCACTATATCGCGGTATTAGTTATCACGGCGAAAACTATACCCAACGTCATTCAGGGTGCAGGCGGCAGACGAGACAATCCGCAGAACATATCGTTATATGTTTTCCGGACATGCAGCGCAGCCGGTACATTGCAGCCCGGAAGATAAAGGGGATAAAGCTCTAAGCTTAAGGGATCACAATGCAGAACGGCGCACTGAAGGACTGGCTGGATTCCAGCTTTCTGGCTGGAGAAAACCAGGCTTACATAGAAGACATCTATGAAGACTATCTGAAAGATCCATCCTCCGTCGATGAAAGTTGGCGGGTAATTTTCGATTCACTGCCGAAAGCGGATGTTACAGAACAACCTCACTCGCAAACCCGCGACTATTTCCGTCGTCTGGCGAAAGATTCAACCCGCTATAATACCTCCGTCAGCGATCCGGCGATGGATTCCAAGCAAGTTAAAGTTCTCCAGCTTATTAACGCATTCCGTTTCCGTGGTCATCAGAATGCAGATCTCGATCCGCTCGGTCTGTGGAAACAGGAGCCGGTTCCGGATCTGGATCCTGCATTCCATAATCTGACCAAAGCTGATTTTGACGAAACCTTTAATATCGGTTCATTTGCTGTTGGTCGTGAGACCATGAAGCTGAGTGAGCTGTACGACGAATTAAAACGTATTTATTGCGGCGCTGTCGGCGTCGAATACATGCATATCACGAATACCGAAGAGAAACGCTGGCTCCAGCAGCGCCTGGAATCCGTGGTTGTCAGCAAGCAGTTCAGTGCGGATGAAAAACGGCGTTTTCTGTCAGATCTGACCGCGGCTGAAGGGATGGAGCGTTATCTCGGGGCAAAATTCCCGGGAGCAAAACGTTTCTCTCTGGAAGGCGGGGATTCCCTCATTCCTATGCTCAAAGATCTTATCCGCCATGCCGGTAAACAGGATACCCGTGAGGTCGTTCTGGGAATGGCGCACCGTGGTCGCCTGAACGTGCTGATTAATCTGTTCGGTAAAAAACCGGCAGACCTGTTTGATGAATTTGCCGGTAAGCACAAAGACCATCTGGGCACCGGTGACGTGAAATATCATCAGGGTTTCTCCTCTGATTTCGCCACAGAAGGCGCACAGGTTCATCTGGCACTGGCATTTAACCCGTCTCATCTTGAAATTGTCAGTCCGGTGGTTATCGGTTCTGTTCGTGCCCGTCGCGACCGCCTCCCGCAAAGCCTGAGTAAAATGGTACTGCCGATTACCATTCACGGTGACTCTGCGGTGTCTGGTCAGGGGGTTGTTCAGGAAACCCTGAATATGTCACAGGCGCGCGGTTATGAAGTGGGCGGAACAGTCCGTATTGTTATCAATAACCAGATTGGTTTCACTACCTCGAACCCGAAAGATACCCGTTCCACCGAATACTGTACTGATGTAATGAAAATGGTGCAGTCACCGATTTTCCATGTGAATGCGGATGACCCGGAATCAGTGGCATTTGTTACCCGTCTGGCGTTGGATTTCCGTAATACCTTTAACCGCGATGTCATGATTGATCTGGTCTGTTACCGTCGTCACGGGCACAACGAAGCGGATGAGCCGAGTGCAACCCAGCCGATGATGTACCAGAAAATCAAACAGCACCCGACGCCGCGTAAAATCTACGGCGACAGACTGATTGAAGAAGGCATTGTGACCGCCGGTGATGTGACTGAAATGGTCAATATGTACCGTGATGCTATGGATCGCGGAGACTGTGTGGTTGAAGAGTGGCGTGAAATCGGTAAAGCGTCTCTGACGTGGGAGCCGTACCTTAATCATGACTGGAATGACGATTACGCCAATAAAGTCGAACTGAAACGTTTGCAGGATCTGGCCCGTCGTATCAGTACCGTGCCGGAAGAAGTGCAGATGCACCCACGTGTTGAGAAAATTTATACTGACCGCGCAGAGATGGCGGAAGGGAAAAAATTATTTGACTGGGGCGGCGCTGAAACTCTGGCGTATGCCACATTGGCAGATGAAGGTGTGCCTGTCCGCCTGTCCGGTGAAGATGCCGGGCGCGGAACCTTCTTCCATCGCCATGCGGTCATCCATAATCAGGCCAACGGCTCTTGTTATGTGCCGTTAATGAATGTTCATAATGCTCAGGGGCGCTTTAATGTCTGGGACTCGGTTCTGTCTGAAGAAGCGGTTCTGGCCTTTGAATATGGCTATGCAACAACAGATCCGCGTGGTCTGACTATCTGGGAAGCCCAGTTCGGTGACTTTGCCAACGTGGCGCAGGTTGTTATTGACCAGTTCATCAGCTCCGGCGAACAGAAGTGGGGCAGAATGTGCGGGCTGGTGATGTTACTGCCGCACGGCTACGAAGGTCAGGGACCGGAGCACTCCAGTGCCCGCCTGGAACGCTATCTGCAACTTTGTGCAGAGCAGAATATGCAGGTGTGCATTCCGTCAACACCGGCGCAGGTTTATCACATGCTCCGCCGTCAGGCACTGCGCGGTATGCGCCGTCCGCTGATTGTTATGTCACCGAAATCACTGTTACGTCATCCGCTGGCGGTTTCTTCTCTGGAAGAGTTAGCCGAAGGCCGCTTTGAAGCGGTTATTAATGAAGTCGATAAGCTCAATCCTGCGGATGTTAAGCGAGTGGTGCTGTGTTCCGGTAAAGTCTATTACGATTTATTAGAGCAGCGCCGGAAAAATAATCAGACAGATGTTGCGCTGATCCGTATCGAGCAGCTCTATCCGTTCCCGCATGACGATATTCATGAAATTCTCGCGCCGTTTGCGCATGTGAAGAATTTCATCTGGTGCCAGGAAGAGCCGCTGAATCAGGGTGCCTGGTACTGCTGCCAGCATAATTTCCGTGAGGCGATCCCGGCAGGTGCAGCACTGCGCTACGCGGGTCGTCCGGCCTCGGCATCTCCGGCCGTGGGCTATACGTCTGTTCACCAGCAGCAACAACAAGATCTGGTGAATGATGCACTGAACGTTGAATCAACTAAGGATAAGAAATGAGTAGCATAGAAATTCTGGTTCCCGAGCTCCCCGAGTCTGTCGCCGATGCCACTGTTGCAACGTGGCACAAAAAACCGGGTGACCGTGTTGAACGTGATGAAGTGCTGGTGGAAATTGAAACAGACAAAGTGGTGCTGGAAGTACCCGCCTCTGATGCCGGTATTCTGGAAGCCGTGCTGGAAGACGAAGGCGCGACAGTGCTGTCTAAACAGTTGCTGGGGCGTATCCGTCTTGGCGACAGCACCGGCTTACCGGCTGAAGTGAAAGAAAAAGTGCAGTCCACTCCGGCGCAGCGTCAGAATGCCGGGCTGGATGAAGAATCAAATGATGCATTAAGCCCGGCTGTCCGCCGTCTGATTGCTGAGCACGGCATGAATGCCGCCGATATTGCCGGCAGTGGTGTCGGCGGTCGTCTGACCCGCGAAGATGTGGAAAAACATCTGGCACAACAGCCGAAAGGTGTTGATAGCGCGGCTGTTGAGCCGGTTTCTCAGGCTGCATTGTCACACCGCAGTGAAAAACGTGTGCCGATGACGCGTCTGCGTAAGCGTGTGGCGGAGCGTCTGCTGGAAGCGAAAAACAGTACTGCAATGCTGACAACCTTTAACGAACTCAGCATGAAACCGGTGATGGATCTGCGCAAGCAGTACGGCGAATCGTTTGAAAAACGCCATGGTGTGCGCCTGGGCTTTATGTCGTTCTATGTGAAAGCCGTGGTTGAAGCGCTGAAACGTTATCCGGAAGTGAACGCATCTATTGATGGCACTGATGTTGTGTATCACAACTATTTCGATATCAGTATTGCGGTCTCCACACCGCGCGGGCTGGTTACACCGGTATTGCGTGATGCTGATGCGCTGAGCATGGCTGAGATTGAAAAACGCATCAAAGAACTGGCTGTTAAAGGTCAGAACGGTAAGCTGACAGTGGAAGATCTGACCGGCGGTAACTTTACCATCACCAATGGTGGTGTGTTTGGTTCACTGATGTCAACGCCGATCATCAACCCGCCGCAGAGTGCGATTCTGGGGATGCATGCTATTAAAGATCGCCCGATGGCCGTCGATGGTCAGGTGGTTATCCTGCCGATGATGTATCTGGCTCTTTCTTATGACCATCGTCTGATTGACGGGCGGGAATCCGTCGGGTTCCTTGTGACTATTAAAGAGATGTTAGAAGACCCGACCCGTTTACTGCTTGACGTGTAGTGTTCTTTATTTTTGAGCTTTAACTCATCCGGGCGGCATCGCGCTAAAACCCGCCCGGCTGAACTCGCATTAGTGAATCTGTGTCCCTGCGCCGGGAAACCGGCGCTATCCAGGCAACAACAATAAGAGAGTCCGCTCTCATCAGACAAAATAATGGATAGAACATCATGAATTTACACGAGTATCAGGCAAAACAACTTTTCACGCGGTATGGATTACCTGCACCGGCAGGCTACGCCTGCTCCACACCCCGTGAAGCAGAAGAAGCAGCATCAAAAATAGGCGGCGGTCCGTGGGTCGTCAAATGTCAGGTTCATGCCGGAGGCCGCGGTAAAGCGGGTGGCGTGAAACTGGTAAAAACCAAAGAAGAAATTCGTGCATTTGCCGAGCTGTGGCTAGGCAAGCGCCTTGTAACCTATCAGACAGATGCGCTGGGTCAGCCGGTTCATCAGATACTGGTGGAAAGTGCGACAGATATCGCTAAAGAGCTCTATCTGGGCGCGGTTGTTGATCGTAGTTCGCGTCGTGTGGTCTTTATGGCGTCAACGGAAGGCGGCGTTGAGATTGAAACGGTGGCTCACGAAACACCTGAGCTTATCCATAAAGCGGTGATTGACCCGCTGACAGGTCCTATGCCGTATCAGGGGCGTGAGCTGGCATTTAAACTGGGCTTAACCGGAAAGTTAGTTAACCAGTTTACTAACGTATTTATGGGATTAGCGACGCTGTTCCTGGAGCGGGATCTCGCGATGGCGGAGATAAACCCGCTGGTTATCACCTCAGATGAGCAGCTTATCTGCCTTGATGGTAAATTAGGCGTTGACGGTAACGCACTGTACCGCCAGCCGGAACTGCGTGAAATGCATGATCCGTCTCAGGAAGATGCCCGTGAAGCACAGGCTGCGCAGTGGGAACTGAACTATGTCGCGCTGGACGGCAATATCGGCTGTATGGTGAATGGCGCAGGTCTTGCAATGGGCACCATGGATATTGTTAAATTGCACGGCGGCGAGCCGGCTAACTTCCTGGATGTCGGCGGCGGCGCGACCAAAGAGCGCGTTACAGAAGCCTTTAAAATTATTTTGTCCGATGAAAATGTTAAAGCGGTATTTGTTAATATTTTCGGCGGAATCGTCCGCTGTGACCTGATTGCAGACGGTATTATCGGCGCGGTTGAAGACGTTGGTGTCAATGTGCCGGTTGTTGTGCGTCTGGAAGGTAATAATGCAGAGCTGGGCGCTGAAAAACTGGCGAAAAGCGGATTGAATATTATTGCGGCAACCAGCCTGACGGATGCTGCGGAACGTGTTGTTGCAGCAGTGGGAGCGAAATAATGTCTATTTTAATCGATAAAAATACCAAGGTTATCTGTCAGGGATTTACAGGCAGCCAGGGGACTTTCCACTCTGAACAGGCGATTGCCTACGGCACCAAAATGGTCGGTGGTGTGACACCGGGTAAAGGTGGCACCACTCATTTAGGCCTGCCGGTCTTTAATACTGTACGTGAAGCGGTAGAGAGCACAGGTGCGACCGCATCGGTTATTTATGTACCGGCACCCTTTTGCAAAGACTCCATTCTGGAAGCCATTGATGCCGGTATTAAGCTGATTATTACTATTACCGAAGGGATCCCGACCCTGGATATGCTGACGGTCAAAGTGAAGCTGGATGAAGCGGGTGTCCGGATGATCGGTCCGAACTGTCCGGGTGTTATTACTCCGGGACAGTGCAAAATCGGGATTATGCCGGGTCATATCCATCTGCCGGGCAAAGTGGGCATAGTGTCCCGTTCCGGTACACTGACGTATGAAGCGGTAAAACAGACGACGGATGCCGGTTTGGGGCAGTCTACCTGTGTGGGGATCGGTGGCGACCCGATTCCGGGATCTAACTTTATTGATATCCTGCGCATGTTCCAGAATGATCCGCAGACAGAAGCTATTGTGATGATCGGTGAAATCGGCGGCAGTGCGGAAGAGGAAGCTGCTGCCTTTATTAAAGAGAGCGTCACGAAACCGGTTGTCGCTTATATCGCAGGCGTAACTGCACCTAAAGGCAAACGAATGGGGCACGCCGGAGCGATTATTGCCGGCGGGAAGGGAACTGCAGATGAAAAATTTGCCGCTCTCGAAGCTGCCGGTGTGAAAACAGTCCGCAGCCTGGCTGATATCGGTGAGGCAGTGAAAGCTATTCTTAATAAGTAATTGCGTACCTGACCATTTATTATACTGCAACCTGAACCGTGAAATAGAGGTTCAGGTTGTTTTTTGATCTGCCCCCCGGGAAGGGGAGTCGGTACTTTTTTAATCGTTTTATGACTTGTCCTGATCCCCTTCGGTTGTTCTTGTTACTTTCAGTCATTTTCTCAATTATCTCAGAACCTCGGTTGTGTCGTTTACAACACAAACAGTCTCAGGTATAAAAGGGCGTTTTTTATCATATTGATTTATACTTGTTTTTATCGTCCTAAATGGACGGATTAGTATCTTAATACAAAAGAGCAATAACAGTTTTAGTGATAATTTATTTATTATTGAATTACCCCGGTAATGGAATTAACCAGGAATTTTAATGAAAATAAAACGTTAATTAAAAGTGCGTTTATTATTGTTATTTTTCAGTTTGGTTATATTTGCGTGAACATTACTTTAACAATAAAGTAACGCAAACAATATATGTACGATATTGTTTAACATTGGCTTGGAAAATTGACATAAATCAATCTATTGCACTGGTGTTATTTTCGGAATTTGTTTAAGTTGGTTCAGATCAAAATAGCCGAAAACGACTACCATGTGCATTATTTGATATATCATCAGAATTCCAATCTGAATCACGCAAAAGCGGTTTATTGTGTGCAAATATAAGCGTACTATTATTAGGGTGTCTATTTAGGTGTTTTTTTTTGTTACTAATTTGTTATTGCATTTAGAGGCATTTATTGCTGGTAGTTATGTTGCTTTCTTTCTTCAGGAAAGCTTGGGTTGCCGCATGTCGGTGTCTTCCTGCTAGGAGCAAGGAGTCAAGATGTTTGATATTGTCGAACTGTCGAGATTACAGTTTGCCTTAACAGCGATGTATCACTTTTTATTTGTACCGCTAACGTTAGGTATGTCCTTTATGTTAGCGATCATGGAAACGGTGTATGTCCTGTCCGGTAAGCAAATCTATAAAGATATGACAAAGTTCTGGGGTAAGTTATTTGGTATTAACTTTGCCCTGGGTGTTGCTACAGGTCTGACTATGGAGTTCCAGTTCGGGACTAACTGGTCATACTACTCTCACTATGTTGGTGATATCTTCGGTGCGCCTCTGGCAATCGAAGGTCTGATGGCATTCTTCCTCGAATCCACATTTGTTGGTCTGTTCTTCTTCGGCTGGGATCGTCTCAGTAAGAAACAGCATCTGATGGTAACCTGGTTAGTGGCTATTGGTTCTAACTTCTCTGCGCTGTGGATTTTGGTTGCGAACGGCTGGATGCAGAACCCTATTGCATCTGATTTCAACTTTGAAACCATGCGTATGGAAATGCTGAGTTTCTCTGAGCTGGTTCTCAACCCGGTTGCACAGGTTAAATTCGTGCACACCGTTGCCGCAGGTTACTGTACAGGTGCTGTTTTTGTCCTGTCTATCAGTGCCTGGTATATGCTGAAAGGCCGCGATTTTGCTTTTGCAAAACGTTCTTTCGCTATTGCGGCAAGCTTTGGTATCGCTGCTGTGTTATCCGTTATTGTTCTGGGCGATGAGTCCGGTTATGAAATGGGTGACGTGCAGAAAACCAAGCTGGCGGCGATTGAAGGCGAATGGCATACTCAGCCGCCTCCGGCTTCATTTAACGTGATCGCATTCCCTAACCAGGACAAAATGGAGAACAGTTTCTCTATTGAAATCCCGTATATGCTGGGGATTATCTCGACCCGCTCAATTGATACACCGGTGATTGGTCTGCGTGACCTGATGGTGCAGCATGAAGTCCGTATCCGTAATGGTATGACGGCTTATGATCTGTTACAGCAACTGCGTCAGGGTAATACTGATGCTGCTGTGCGTGATGCATTCAATCAGAGCAAAAAAGATCTCGGTTATGGTTTACTGCTTAAGCGCTACACTGATGATGTCAGTAATGCATCAGAAGAGCAGATTAAACAGGCGGCAAAAGACTCTATTCCGCGCGTTGCACCACTGTTCTGGGCATTCCGTCTTATGGTTGCCGCAGGTGGTCTGATGCTTATCGTGCTGGGTCTGTCGTTCCTGAGTGTTCTGCGTAACCGTG
Organism: Morganella psychrotolerans; assembly: GCF_001676055.1. Taxonomy (GTDB): domain Bacteria; phylum Pseudomonadota; class Gammaproteobacteria; order Enterobacterales; family Enterobacteriaceae; genus Morganella; species Morganella psychrotolerans_B. Next base: position 95,772 of record NZ_LZEX01000012.1, read on the forward strand.
TTGGTAAATCCAAATGGTTGCTGCGTGCATCACTGCTGAGCCTTCCGTTACCATGGATTGGTGTTGAAGCAGGCTGGTTCGTTGCTGAATATGGCCGTCAGCCATGGGCTGTGGGTGAAGTATTACCAACAGCATACGCAACGTCGAATCTGGCAGCCGGAGACATTCTGTTCTCTATGGCGCTGATCTGCGGTCTGTACACATTATTCCTGATTGCTGAAATGTTCCTGATGTTTAAGTTTGCACGTCTTGGTCCAAGCAGCTTAAAAACCGGCCGTTATCACTTTGAAACGTTACCGGCGCAAGACGCTAAGTAAACAGGAGCCCACTTATGTTTGATTATGAAATATTACGGTTTGTATGGTGGATACTGATCGGCGTGCTGCTGATTGGCTTCACTGTAACTGATGGTTTTGATATGGGTGTGGGTGTTCTGTTGCGGGTTATCGGCAGAGATGATACGGAACGTCGTATCATGATTAATGCGATAGCACCGCACTGGGACGGCAACCAGGTATGGTTGATCACCGCAGGTGGCGCACTGTTTGCTGCATGGCCGATGGTCTATGCTGCTGCATTCTCCGGCTTTTATATCGCAATGATTCTGGTCCTGGCGGCATTATTCTTCCGTCCGGTCGGTTTTGACTATCGTTCAAAACTGGAATCACCAAAATGGCGCGGTATGTGGGACTGGGGTATCTTTATCGGCAGTTTCGTTCCGTCATTAGTCATCGGTGTGGCGTTCGGTAACCTGTTACAGGGTGTGCCGGTTGAAGTTAACTCTTATCTGCAGGTCTCTTATGCAGGGAGCTTCTTCGGTCTTCTGAACCCGTATGGTCTGTTAGCCGGCTTAATCAGTCTGATGATGATTGTGGCTCACGGCGGAACTTACCTGCAGATGCGTACCACCGGTGATTTACACCTGCGTGTGCGCAAAGCAACCACTATTACCGCATTGCTGACATTTGTTCTGTTCGCAGTGGCCGGTGCGTGGCTGATGTGGGGCGGTATCGATGGTTTCCGTGTCGTATCTGACCTGGATCATTTCGGTCCTTCCAACCCGGTAACGAAAGAAGTGGTTCAGGAAGCGGGCGCATGGATGGCGAACTTTACAGCGCATCCAATCCTGTGGATCCTGCCGGCTATCGGTCTGGTTTCTCCTCTGCTGGTGGTTCTGTTCACCCGTCTGGATAAAGGTGCATTTGCGTTCGTATTCTCTGCACTGACTATTGCCGGGGTGATCCTGACTTGTGGTACAGCCATGTTCCCGTTCATCATGCCTTCAAGCATTGATCCGAACGTCAGTCTGACTATGTGGGATGCAACATCCAGCCTGTTTACCCTTCAGGTAATGACTGTTGTTGCGATTATCTTTGTACCAACTGTTCTTCTGTACACCATCTGGTGTTACGTGAAGATGGCGGGTCGCCTGGATAAATCCTTCATCGAAGACAACAAACATTCACTGTACTAAGGAGCAGACGCATATGTGGTATTTTGCATGGATCCTCGGAACGCTCCTGGCATGTAGTGTCGCAATTATTGCAGCACTGGCCATTGAGCACCACGAAGACAAAGCCGCGTCAGGCGAATAAGACGTATGTTGGATAAATCTTACCAACTACTGGATAAGGGTCCCTTACGGGCCCTTGTCCTCATCATGGCGCTGGGGCTGGCATTTTGTGTGATTTGGGATCCGTCGCGTTTTGCGGCGAATACCAGTTCACTGCAAATCTGGCAGGGGCTGCTGATGATCTGGGCCGTATGCAGCGGTGCAGTTTTCGGCACTGCTTTTCATCCGAAACGCGCAGTCTGGAAGATTATCTTTCATCCCATTCCCGCCATTGTGATCCTGGCTTACGGCCTTTATCACTTTTTTATCTGATAAAGTCGTTTTTCATTAAAAAAGCCGTTCATCTGAACGGCTTTTTTTTTGTCTGTCTCACGGATAGCGCAACTGTTCTGCATTCTCACTGAAATAGCCGACAAAATAGTCGATAAATACCCGCACCTTCTGTGGCAGATGTGCTGCAGGCGGGAATACCATATTGATGCTTTGATCCGGCATATCCCGCTGTCTGAAGACCGGCACTAATTCTTCCTGCATCAATTGCTCTCTTATATACCAGACCGGCAGCAGGCTGTATCCCTGATGTGCCAGTGTCATGGTGCGGATAGCCTGAATAGAATTGGACACAAACGCGGTATTGTCCGGGGCCGGCAGATGCTGACGCCAGGCGCTCTGACTTAACAAATTACTGTTGGCGATAAACGGTAGTAAAGCGGGATCGCTGTTATCCGTTACCTGATAGCGGTCGATAAAGTCCGGTGTTGCCACATAGCACACCGGAAAATCAGCCAGCCTGCGGTAACGCAGCCCGCTGTCGCTCAGTGTGCCGAGCCTGAGCACCACATCCAGTTTCTGGGCAATCAAATCACTCAGAGTATGATCGACCCGGTAATCCAGCTGGATAAGCGGATACTGCATCCGGAATGCCGGAAGCTGCGGCAGCAGAAATTGCCCGCCGAATTCGGCTGTGGCACTGAAACGCAGGGTGCCCTGTGGCTGAGTCGTACCCGCCATTACGGCATCAAGCGCATTATCAAACTGTTGTAACAGCGGCCTGAACTGCTGATACAGCGCGTGACCGGACTCCGTCAGGGTAAACTGGCGCGTTGTCCGGTGTAGCAGTGTGGTGTTCAGCTCTGTTTCCAGAGCCTTGATATGCAGGCTCACCATCGACTTGCTTAAATTCAGGCGGGTTGCCGCACGGGTGAATGACCCGGTATCCACTACATATATAAAGGTATTAATTTTTTCAACAGATGTCAGCATAAGTTTGTTTAATTTGATCAAACAATATTGTTTATATTGACGCATAGACGCCGCAGGTCAACAACTTTTACACTGCTGACCGGAGGAAACTATGACCTATCGTTATCGCGTCGCCCTGATTTTTTTACTGGGCTTTTTTATTGATTGCATCAACATTTTTATGTCTGCCATTACATTACCGGCTATAGCGGAATCGTTGCAGGTTTCATCGCTTTCCGTTACCTGGGTGGCGAACAGCTATATTCTCGGGCTGACCCTGATCATTCCGCTGAGCCGCTGGCTGGCTGACCGTTTCGGGATCCGCGAACTGATGACCTTCTCGATGCTGCTGTTTGCAGTCACTGCTGTACTGGCGGGCGGGGCGGATTCTTTTTCATCTCTGATCACCTGGCGGTTTTTGCAGGGGGTGGCAGGCGGATTGCTGATCCCTGTCGGGCAGTCCCTGACGTTTCAGTATTTTCAGGGACATGAGCGCAGTAAAATTTCCACTATTATTATGATGATCGCTCTGATTGCCCCGGCGTTATCACCGATGCTGGGCGGATTGATAGTTGATGTGGCCGGCTGGCGTCCGGTGTTTTATGTCAATGCGCCGTTTGCACTGCTTACAGCGCTGCTGGCGTGGTGCTGGATAAAGGAGCCGAAAACAGCCACATGCCCGGCGCCGGATCTCAAAGGGCTTTTGCTGGTCAGTATTGTGCTGGCATCGCTGCTGATTGCGCTGTCACTCTATGGTGAGTATCACAATATCAGTGGTGCGCTGGCACTTGCGGCACTGATGTTGCTGAGTGCGCGGCTCTATTATCGCCATTACCAACGGGATCCGCAGGCGATTATTGACCTTTCTCTGCTGAAAAATACCCGGTTGTGGTTATCTGTCGCTGTCTATTATGCGGTGCCCGGTGTGTTTACCGGGGTAAATATTCTGGCTATTTTTTACCTGACAACGGTTCTGAACCTGACAACCGGCGTCACCGGTGCCTTTATGCTGCTGTATGCCGCGGGAGCGCTGGTGTCGATGCTGGTCAGCGGAGCGCTTTACAATAAAGCCGGCGCAGGGCGGCTCTTTTTCATCAGCCTGTTATTGCACAGCGGCGGGATAGCCCTGTTTGCCCTGACTGATGTGAATACACCACTCTGGTTTATTGGTCTTATCTATCTTCTTACCGGAACCGGCGGCGGGATAGCTGCTAACTGCGCCCAGACCACGGCGCTGTATGATTTTCGCGATGCACAGCTGACCAAAGCCAGTGTTATCTGGAATATTAACCGGCAAATCGTATTCAGCATCGGTGCGGCACTATTAATGACGCTGTATCAGACCCTGAATATCATCATCCCGGAAAACGCATTTAAAATGACATTCCTGTGTGCGGCAGTGGCCGGGCTTATCCCGCTTATTTTTTTATGCCGCGTACGCTACCGCACATCATTAAAACCGGCAGACTCTGCCACGGAGACATCTCATGAACCATCCTGACATTCAGCAGGCTGTTAATAGTATCAATATTGTTCACGAACTGATTTATCAGGTTTTCACCACACCGGGTGAGGAAGGTAAAGCAGCACTGCACACTTTACTGACGCATTTTACCGGTGATTTCTCTATGACAGGGATTAGCGGGGCGGTTGCTGATCATGACACCGTGGTGGCGGTATTTACCCGGATGCAGGGACAAAAACAGGGTACGCCGATAGAAACGTCAGATTATGAGTGTGTCCGGCGGACAGAAAATACACTCGTTATGCGTTATCTTGAAACTCAGCACTTCTCCGGGGTGACTACCGTACGACGTTCTGTGGTGATCCTGACTAAAAATAATGACGAAATGTGGCAGTGGCATTATCTGCACGAAACACCGCTGGTATCATAACCGGCGTAAGTTCCGGGTATTTTGACCCGTAATACAGGATAAAAAAACCGTTTTTATAAAATAAAGATAAACGGATTTTATTTAAGATATTACAATAAGTTAGAATATCGGGTAAATAAATCGGTAGCATAAAAATCCGGAATTATCCGGATTTTTGCGTATTAGTGAGGATAAATGTCTTTTAATAAGTGTTTAATGATAGCACTGAAAGGCAAAAGTAACGCTGCTAACGTGTTGTAATTCGTAACAAAATATTTTTTCACGGCAACCTCTGAATGAGCTTGCGTGTTGCATAAAGGCGAGTATGATTAGCGCGCGGACAAACGGGCTTTTCTTATCTTTACGTACTAAGCATTTTCAATACGTTTGGTCTTCACGTATAGTTTGCAGGGCAAGTCTGCTGATAAGAGTTAGTTGCGGGATATTCAATGTTTAGTTGGCCAATACGGATTTACTACGAAGATACTGATGCCGGTGGTGTTGTGTACCACGGGCAGTATGCTGCGTTTTTTGAGCGGGCCAGAACTGAAATGTTACGGGCACGGGGCTTTCACCAGCAGCGACTGCTGGAAGAACAGATTGGATTTGTAGTCCGCAGATTAACTATCGATTATCATCATCCGGCAAGGTTAGACGACCTGTTAGAGGTACAGAGCGCGATTACAGAGATTCGCCGCGCGTCCCTGACATTTACGCAAACACTTATGCATAAAAACGGAACTCTTTTATGTCGCGCAGAGGTACTTGTCGCCTGCGTGAATATTTCTTTAATGAAGCCGATAGCGCTTCCCGAGTCTATTGTCGCGGAGTTTAAGCAGTGACTGACATGAATATCTGGGATTTATTCCTGAAAGCAAGTTACCTCGTGCAATTTATCATGCTGGTATTGCTGGGCTTTTCTGTTGCATCGTGGGCGATTATTATTCAGCGGACTAAAATCCTGAATGCCGCGACGCGTGAAGCGGAAGCGTTTGAAGACAAATTCTGGTCAGGTATCGAATTGTCCCGTCTGTATAAAGAGAGCCAGGCGCGTCGTGACGAATTAAGCGGCACAGAACAGATTTTCCACTCCGGCTTTAAAGAGTTCGCCCGCCTGCATCAGGCAAATGTACACTCACCGGAAGCGGTTGAAACCGGTGCTGCGCGTGCAATGCGTATCTCGATGAACCGTGAAATGGAAAACCTGGAAAATAATATTCCATTCCTGGGAACTGTCGGCTCCATCAGCCCGTATATCGGTCTGTTCGGGACAGTCTGGGGAATTATGCACGCCTTTATCGCATTAGGTGCGGTAAAACAGGCAACATTACAGATGGTGGCACCGGGTATTGCAGAAGCACTGATTGCAACCGCAATTGGTTTGTTTGCGGCAATCCCTGCGGTAATGGCTTACAACCGTCTGAATAACCGTGTGAATAAATTAGAACAGAACTACGATAACTTCAGCGAAGAGTTTCTGGGGATTTTACACCGTCAGGCGTTTGCATCTGCTGATAAGAAATAAGGCAGGAGATTACTATGGCACGTCAACGCAGACGCAGGCGGGAGCTGAAATCTGAAATTAACATTGTTCCTTTACTGGACGTGTTACTCGTGTTGTTGCTTATCTTCATGGCAACGGCGCCGATAATCAGTTCAAGTGTGGAAGTGGATCTCCCTGATGCCTCCGATTCTCAGGCGGTATCGACCAATGATAATCCACCGATTATTCTGGAAGTATCAGGAGTAGGGCAATATACCCTGGTGGTAAAACAGGATCGCCTGGAATTACTGCCGGAAGAACAAATTATTGCGGAGGCAAAAGCACGCCTGGCGGAAGATCCGAAAACGATTTTCCTGGTCGGCGGTGCCAAAGATGTGCCTTATGAAGAGATTATTAATGGTCTGAATATTCTGAAACAGGCCGGAGTGAAATCTGTAGGTCTGATGACGAAACCGATGTAAGGTTTGTTATGCCGTTGTTTTCACTCAGTGTGTTAGGGAATTAAGCGTGAGAAAGCTGAAAGAGCGTAAAGATAAATTAAATCGTTCTGTCATCACATCTGTTGTGTTGCACCTTCTGCTGGTTGCGCTGGTGATTTGGGGATCATTTGTTACCAAATCGGGATTGACGGGCGGCGGTGAAGGCGGGCAGGTGATTGACGCTATTATGGTTGATCCGAACGCGATGGTTGAAAATTTCAATCAGCAGCAACAACAACAGGCAAACGCAAAACAGGCTCAGGCGCAGCGCGAGAAAAAAGAGAAGCAGCAGGAAGAAGAATTACGCCAGAAAGAGGCGCGCGAGCAGGAACGATTAAAAGCGATTGAAGAAGAACGTCTGAAAACTGAGCAAAAAGTTGACGATCAGAAAAAAGAAGCTGAAGAACAGCAAAAGCAGGCTCAGGACGCACTGAAAAAAGCGAAAGAAGAGCAAAAAATTGCAGAAGCAGCCGCCGCCAAAGCGCAGGCTGAAAAAGAAAACCTGATAAAAGAGCAGGCGCTGGCGAAGAAAAAGTCAGATGAAAAAGCAGCTGCACAGCAAGCAGCAGAAGAAGAAAAGGCGAAAGCTGAAAAAGCAGCTCAGGAAAAGGCCGCTAAAGCAGAAGCCACAAAAGCAGAAGCAGCTAAAGCTGAAGCCGCTAAAGCAGAAAAAGCCGCCAAAGAAAAAGCAGCTAAAGAAAAAGCAGCCAAGGCCGCAGCGAAAAAACAGGCCAATGAAGTGGATGACCTCCTCGGCGGACTGGCATCCAACGCCCCGGGAACAGAAAGCGGCGGCGCATCCGCTGCCGGTCAGGGTGGTGGCAAGAAGAGCGGAACAAACTCGGATGGTGATATGAACGGTTATATCGCACAGGTCCGGTTAGCGATTCAGGCGAAGTTCTATAATGCGGATATGTACCGCGGTAAAACCTGTACGCTGGAAATTAATATTACTGATAAGGGGACTCTTATCAGTGTAAATGCGGTTGGTGGTGATGACGGTTTATGTCAGGCAGCTCTCGCGGCTGCTAAACAGGCACGTATTCCTGCTCCGCCGAGTAAATCGGTCTGGCAGCAGTTTAAGAATACCAAACTGGACTTTAAGCCTGAATAAGCTGTAATACAGCGTGAGTAACCCGATATATCAGGTTATAGTTTTTACTGTGGTATCTGGTTTTGGTTATGAACGTTTGTTAAAATACCTATTTCACGCGGGCATTGGCGCAACAAGGGAGAGAAAATGAAGCAGGCAGTTAAATATATGCTCGGTTTTCTGATGCTGTGGGCGGCAGTTGCTCAGGCTGAAGTTCGTATCGAGATAACACAGGGTGTTGATTCAGCGCGTCCTATTGGTGTTGTGCCTTTCCAGATGGCGGGTGGCGGTAGTGCACCTGAAGAGATTGGTGCCATTGTTGCGGCTGATTTACGTAACAGCGGAAAATTTAATCCGATTGACCCGGCCCGTATGCCTCAGTTACCGGGAACCGCGTCAGAAGTGGTTCCGGAATCCTGGACAGCACTGGGTATTGATGCCGTTGTTGTCGGTCAGGTTCAGCCGGGTGCTGACGGTAATTATCTGGTGAGCTACCAGTTAGTTGATACCTCTGGTGCGCCGGGCAGTGTGCTTGCTCAGAACCAGTTTAAAGTAACAAAGCAGTGGTTGCGCTATGCAGCTCATACTGCCAGTGATGAAGTTTTTGAGAAATTAACCGGTATCCGTGGCGCATTCCGCACGCGTATCGCATATGTGGTAGTGAAGAACGGCGGCGGCTATCGTTATGAGCTGCGCGTGTCTGACTATGACGGTTACAACCAGTTCACGGTTCACCGTTCACCGGAGCCTCTGATGTCTCCGGCATGGTCACCGGATGGTGAAAAAATTGCGTATGTTACCTTTGAAAGCGGAAGCTCAGCACTGGTTATCCAGAACCTGTCCAGCGGAAATGTTCGCCAGGTTGCTTCATTCCCGCGTCACAATGGTGCACCGGCATTTTCACCGGATGGTTCTAAACTGGCATTTGCGTTATCGAAATCCGGTAGTCTGAATCTGTATGTGATGGATCTCGGCTCAGGCCAGATGCGTCAGGTAACAGATGGTCGTAGTAATAATACTGAGCCTTCATGGATGCCGGACAGCCAGACGTTAGCCTTTACATCTGACCAGGCTGGCCGTCCGCAAATCTATAAGGTCAATATTAATGGCGGTGCCCCCGAACGTCTGACTTGGGATGGGACTCAGAACCAGAACGGCGACGTCAGTTCTGACGGTAGTTTCCTGGTAATGGTCAGTTCAGGCGGCGGGAAACAGCATATCGCCAAACAAGATCTAGTAGCGAACAATTTCCAGATTTTAACGGATACGTTCCTAGATGAAACGCCAAGTATCGCACCAAACGGCACTATGGTTATTTATAGCTCCTCGCAAGGTATGGGAACTATATTGCAGCTGGTTTCGACCGACGGGCGTTTCAAAGCGCGTCTTCCGGCGACTGACGGACAGGTTAAATTCCCTGCCTGGTCGCCGTATCTGTGATGCATTAAAATATGTATGGCAAATTATAAAAGGATCAAAGAGATGCAACTTAACAAAGTGCTTAAAGGGCTGATGATAGCTTTACCTGTTCTGGCCGTCGCTGCATGTAGTTCTAACAAAAACGACCAGGCTGATGCGGGCACTGTCGACAATAGCGCAAACACTGGTATGTCAGCTGAAGATCTGGCTCGCCAGCAACTTCAGGAACTTCAGAACAACAATATCGTATACTTCGGTTTCGACAAATACGACATTTCTCCTGAATTCCAACAGCTGCTGGACGCACACGCTGCATTCCTGCGTAACAACCCGTCTTACAAAGTGACTGTTGAAGGTCATGCGGATGAGCGTGGTACTCCGGAATACAACATCGCACTGGGCGAACGTCGTGCTAACGCTGCTAAGATGTATCTGCAGGGTAAAGGCGTGAACGGTGAACAAATCTCTATCGTTTCTTACGGTAAAGAAAAACCAGCAGTTCTGGGTCACACCGAAGCTGACTACGCGAAAAATCGTCGCGCAGTACTGGTATACTAAGAGATATACATGAAAAGTAACTTCAGACGCCTGATGGTGAGTCTGTCGTTATTGATAGGTGTAGCGGCCCCCTGGGCCGCTATTGCTCAGGCACCCATCATCAATATCGGCTCAGGCTCCACTGATGACCGCCTCGTACAGCTCGAGCGTATTTCCAATGCGCATGGTCAGCTATTAACTCAACTCCAGCAACAAGTCATGGATAACCAGCGCGATATCGATACACTGCGCGGGCAAATCCAGGAAAGTCAGTATTTACTGAATCAGTTGACGGAGCGCCAACGCGAACTTTTCTCACAGCTGGATACTCTTTCCGGCGGCACATCGAATGGTGCATCAACAGACAGCGGATCATCTGCAGGTGGTGATTCTGCGTCTGCCGCTGTACCTGCGGATACCTCTGCACCTGATGCTGCTGCAAGTAAGGGCAATGAGAAAGATGACTATAATGCCGCGGTGAATATGGCGATGAACACCAAAGATTACGATGGTGCAATCGGCGCATTTCAGAGTTTTATTCAAAGCTACCCAAAGTCGAGTTATCTTCCTAATGCCAATTATTGGTTAGGTCAGATGAATTACAACAAAGGCAAAAAAGATGACGCTGTGGCGTACTTTGCTTCTGTGGTAAAAAACTGGCCGAAATCTCAGAAAGCAGGTGAATCCTTCTATAAAGTCGGATTGATCATGCAGGAGAAAGGGGATAAAGCGAAGGCAAAAGCCATCTATCAGCAGGTTATCGCGAAATATCCCGGTTCAAGCGGCGCGAAACTGGCTGAGAAAAAATTGTCTGGTTTATAACCGGGCAGGCAGTACCGTTGTTCATAAAATAGCCCCGCACTGAGAAAATATGTCTCAAACGGGGCTAAGTGAGTGAATTGTAAGCGTTTGAACAAGTTTTTTTGAAATAATCATTGCACCTGACGGATAAATCAGTAATATACCGTGCCGTTGGACAGAGAGTATGGGGCGTTAGCTCAGTCGGTAGAGCAGTTGACTTTTAATCAATTGGTCACAAGTTCGAATCTTGTACGCCCCACCATCGAATTGTTATTCCCCACTGTTTTTCCTCCCCCGGTATGACACCGGAGGTCATTTTCAGCTTCCTGTTATTTTTCAGTGACCGGCGCTAATAAATCATCTGCATTCAGTCTGTCAGCAACCAGCGCAATAACCTTATCCGCTAATGTAATATCAATTTCAAACCGGTGTGCTTTAATCACCTGCAATGCGACATCGCGATAGAGCGTAAGCATCGCCATATAGGCCCGGGCGGCATGCATCCGATCCTGATTATCCAGAGTTGCCATAAAACGCCCGTAAAGGCCCGGTGGCAGCCAGCGGCTGAGATGCTCCCCTTTGTACCAAACACGTGGCGTTTCGCTCTCTCTGAGCAGCACATGCCACTCCAGCAGCATCACCAGCTTTTGTTTCATCGCCACATTCCGCAGACGGGCACTCCACAAATCATTACGCAGATAGTAAACCGGCACCTGAGGCGCTTCCAGCCAGAAATTTTGCCAGTTTGCCATAAAGATTTCTTCACCGGGCACGCTGATGATCGTCGCAGGATCAGCATGGTTTGGTAATTTACCGGTGATCCCGGTTTTATCCAGCAAAACGGCATAACCCCGCTGATAAACAGGATCCAGCCCGTGAGATACCATCTGTGCAATGCGTTCACGTCCGGCCAGGATAAAATCGACTTTACGGCCTTTTTCATACAGCACCTGACATGCCGGGCGGGCCGTATCGTGTGTTTTTTGTATGATCAACGGATTTCCGAACCGATATAACCAACGGTCATCCTGTATTAATTCCTGATAATTACTGCCAATCAATTCGGTATTAATATCAGAAAAACGGTCTGCCTGATTGGTTCCGGCCATTGAACCGGTCACAATAACCGCATCAATACGGGGATCCAAAAGGGCAAAAGAGATAATGTTGTTCAGAATTTGCTCAATTGATTCCATTGCGCATCTCATTTATATAATTAATATTCGGGCTGATAGTACGTCATAATTAAACGTAACGGGAGTAATAAGGTTAAAAAAACGTTACTATGTTTATTATATTAAACGAAATTTGTTATCATGAGATATTCATCATTGAAGTGACAGAAAAACACACACTAAACTAAACGTGTGTGGGCTTAAAATCTGCAAACAACAGGGTAAATACCTAAGATAAGGTGGCGGAATGGAATTTTTTGATATCAATAATATTCTCATGGTGATCCCGCTCGGTAAAGACGAAGCGTATGCATTATCATGGATTGAAGCGGTTGGTGCGGTTGCCGGGTTGCTGTGTATCTGGCTGGCAAGTCTGGAAAAAACAATCAACTACCTGTTTGGTCTGATTAACGTCACATTATTTGCGGTGATTTTCTTTCAGATCCAGCTCTATGCCAACTTACTGTTACAAATCTTCTTTTTTGCTGCCAACGTCTATGGCTGGTATGCCTGGAGCCGGCGTAATGACAACGCCGAAGCGGAACTGAAAATCCGCTGGATGTCGCCGCTGAAAACCGGTGTGCTGGCGGTGGTGTGCCTGGTCGCTATCTTATTGCTTGCCCGCTTTATTGATCCTGTGTTTACCCGGCTGGCACAGAGTATGGTCAGCATGCTGAATATGGCGGGAGCGAACCTTGCTATGCCGGTACTGCCGCCGGATGCTTTCCCGTTCTGGGATGCGACAATGACCGTGCTCTCTGTGGCGGCAATGATCCTGATGACCCGCAAACTGGTGGAAAACTGGCTGCTGTGGGTGGTGATTAACATTATCAGTGTGGTGATTTATTACCTGCAGGGGGTATATGCCTTGTCACTGGAATACATCATTTTACTGGGTGTGGCGCTGAATGGTTCAAGAATGTGGATCAAAGCGGCGAAAAAACGCTGAATTTATTTTCAGACTGATAACTAATAATTATAATGATGGGTATCTGGTTATTATCAGATACCCATTACTTAGCTATATACCAACGTCATTCAGGATGCAGGAAGGCGGCGGGCTTTGCGCAGCCAACACACCTGCAGTTTGAATGAATAAGGGTATAAAAGGATATTTCTGTGGCAGGTGGAAGCTTACTCGCATTACTTGATGATATTGCAGCCGTTTTAGATGATGTTTCTGTCATGACCAAAATGGCCGCCAAAAAGACGTCCGGCGTGCTGGGTGATGATCTGGCACTGAATGCCCAGCAGGTCACCGGCGTGCGCGCAGAGCGCGAAATACCGGTGGTCTGGGCGGTTGCCAAAGGGTCTTTTCTCAATAAACTGATCCTGGTACCGCTGGCGCTGCTGATTAATGCCTTTGCTCCGTGGGCGGTAACCCCGTTGCTGATGGTCGGCGGTGCTTTTTTATGTTTTGAAGGTGCAGAAAAACTGGCACATAAGTTTTTGCACACGCCTGCGGATGAGGATCAGGATGCAGCAGAAGCCGAAACACTACAGACGCCGGAAGAATTAGCTGAATTTGAAAAACGTAAAGTTAAAGGCGCGATACGCACGGATTTTGTGTTATCAGCAGAAATTATAGCCATCACATTAGGCATTGTCGCGACATCCGCTTTTATCAATCAGGTTGTGGTGCTTTCGGTGATCGCGGTCATTATGACGGTCGGGGTGTATGGTCTGGTGGCGGGTATTGTCAAACTGGATGACCTGGGATTTTATTTACAGAAAAAGAGCATGGCAGTTCTGAAGAAAACAGGCAATTTTCTGATAAGCTCCACGCCTTATCTGATGAAAACACTCTCTGTGGTGGGAACGGCAGCCATGTTTATGGTCGGCGGGGGTATTTTAACCCATGGCATTCCGGTTATTTATAACTGGATCGAAAAGCTTGCCCTGACGGGGGCTGATCTCCCGGCATTTGGCGGATTTATTCACTTTATGACCCCGCCGGTCGTTAATTTAGTATTCGGTCTTATCGCCGGTATGATTATTGTTTTGCTGATCACGATGATTCAACGGATCAGAACCAGGTTAGCGTCATAAAGAACCCTTTCACCCGCAGCGGCTGATAAAGCCGCTGTTTTCGTTCTGTTTAATAACGGTTTGTCCTGTTAATCTGAATATTTTCGGGGCGAAAAATTAATTTCGTTTCCTGCGCAGCTAATTGTTTACAGCTTGTTGACGAGCGGTTAGATTAAAATTACCACAATAAACACACAGGACAGCGGAAGAGACGGGTTATGAACTATCAGAACGATGATGTAAAAATAAAAGAAATTCGGGAATTATTACCACCAGTGGCGTTACTGGAGTCGTTTCCCGCGACGATGACTGCCGCTGCAACCGTTCGCCAGACCCGTCACGCGATTCATGAAATACTGGAAGGGCGGGATGACCGCCTGTTGGTTGTTATCGGACCGTGCTCTATTCACGACCCGAAAGCGGCCGCTGAATATGCAGATCGTCTGCTGACGCTGCGTAATTCACTGAAAGGTGAGCTGGAAATTGTTATGCGTGTTTATTTTGAAAAACCACGCACGACAGTCGGCTGGAAAGGGCTGATTAACGATCCGCATCTTGACCACTCCTTTGCTATCAATGACGGCCTGCGCATTGCGCGCAAACTGCTGCTTGATATTAATGACAAAGGATTGCCGGCAGCGGGTGAGTTCCTGGATATGATCACCCCGCAATACCTGGCAGATTTGATGAGCTGGGGCGCTATCGGCGCGCGTACCACTGAATCACAGGTTCACCGCGAGCTGGCGTCCGGGCTCTCTTGTCCGGTCGGGTTTAAAAACGGGACGGACGGCACCATTAAAGTCGCGATTGACGCTATCAATGCCGCCGGTTCACCACACTGTTTCCTCTCCGTCACCAAATGGGGTCACTCGGCAATTGTGAATACCACGGGTAACGGCGACTGTCACATTATCCTGCGCGGCGGTAAAAAACCGAACTACAGCGCGGAAGATGTCAGTATTGTAAAAGACGGATTAGCACAAGCCGGTCTGGCTCCGCGCATTATGATTGATTTTAGCCACGCAAACAGCAGCAAGCAGTATCAGCGCCAGATGAATGTCAGTACAGATGTGGCGCAGCAGATTGCCGGGGGCGAAAAAGCGATTATGGGCGTGATGGTGGAAAGCCATCTGACAGAAGGTAATCAGAATCTCGAAGGTGATGCACCGCTGGTGTACGGCAAGAGTGTTACCGATGCCTGCATCGGCTGGGAAGATACTGAAATCCTGCTTAAACAACTTGCGGATGCGGTAAAAGCCCGCCGTAAATAATATATCCGGCATACAAAAAACCCTGACAGTTGAAGTGTCAGGGTTTTTTTATATCTCAGAGAAGAGAAAACTTACTTCGCTTTACCCTGATTAGCCACTGCGGCAGCTTTAGCAGCAATCGCATCCTGGTCACCCAGGTAGTAGCGGCGGATAGGTTTCATGTTTTCATCAAACTCATACACCAGCGGTACAGCAGTCGGGATATTGAGTTCCAGAATTTCATCTTCACTCATGTTATCCAGATATTTTACCAGCGCACGCAGGGAGTTACCGTGTGCGGCAACGATGACTTTTTCACCTGATGCAACACGTGGTTTGATAATATCAGTCCAGTAAGGGATCACGCGATCGATAGTGATGGCGAGGCTTTCTGTTGCAGGCAGTTCGCTTTCAGCCAGTGCTGCATAGCGCGGATCGTGGCCCGGGAAGCGTTCATCACTTTTTTCCAGTGCCGGTGGGGTGATAGCAAAACCACGACGCCATAATTTCACCTGCTCATCACCATATTTGGCGGCAGTTTCCGCTTTATCCAGACCCTGCAATGCGCCGTAATGGCGTTCATTCAGTTTCCAGCTTTTCTCAACCGGCAGCCATTGCTGATTAACCTGGTCCAGAATATTCCACAGGGTGTGAATCGCACGTTTCAGTACAGAGGTATAGGCGAAATCAAAAGAGAAGCCTTCTTTTTTGAGTAACTGACCGGCTTCCTGTGCTTCTGCACGGCCTTTTTCAGATAACTCAACATCCGTCCAGCCGGTAAAGCGGTTCTCTTTGTTCCACTCACTTTCACCGTGACGTACAAGCACCAGTTTAGTTACTGCCATAGCGTAAACTCCTGTCGTGTTTCAAATAGAGGGTTTCAGAATTGAAGCGGATCTGACACGTTGCCCATTATATTGGTCTGTACCGCCTTTCGGCAAATTTTCCGCACAGTAATTTTGTGGGCAGTGCGCTGACAGCAACCTTTCCGTCCTGTTTTCTCTCTATTGTATACTATAACTGAATCGATTCCGCTATAAATGTTTGCGCAAAGTATAATAGCCGGAGGAAAACGGTTTTTTCAGCCAATCCTGAACGGGTAGGTAAAAAACAGCAAATGGCACAGGTTCAGGCCGAAATGAAACAGTGTTGCAACCCACAGTCGTCCGCTCCACATCCAGGCGAGTCCGTAAATTACCCCGGCAAGTGCGGCAAACACGACCAGCAGCGGCCCTCCGGCGATATGCACCAGCCCGAAAACAGCGGCAGCAATAAACAGCGCGGCATACGGCGGCAACCGGCGGGAGAGCACCTGCTGGAGCGCACCACGGAACAGTGCTTCTTCTGCCAGTGAAACCAAAAAGAGATTCGCCACGATAAAAACCGGCAGCCAGTCCGGAAAATGCAGCTCAAACCCTAATCCGCCCAGGGCCGTTGCCAGCAGCAGAAGTGCCGGAACAGAGAGTACCAGCAGGATCCAGTGCAAGCGTGTCACCCGCTTCTGTGGTGTGGTCACAAACAGCTGCGGGATGATAATCAGAAGAACAAACGGAACCAGGGCTTTATCGGCATTGAGCCAGAAAGAAAACGGCGCACTGTGCGGTCCTGCCTGTGTGGGTTGCAGATAATGCAGATTATGAAATCCCGGAAACAGGTGAAATATAAGACCGGCGGCGATAGCAGTAACCAGTAATGCAAGACCCCTGCGCAGCCACGGATGCTGATGGGTGCGCGGGTAGATGATTGCAATGGCAATAATACCCCAGAGCGTCATTAATGCGCGCCAGTCCATCACCCCGGTAAACAGCGCACTGACCGTGGTGGCAAGCAGGGCAGCCAGTGACAGCGTCCGGTTAAATTGTAATAAAAGCAGAGATAAAATGAGTAAAAACCAGGTCATGAATATCCGTCGGACATCAGAAGATTAAAAAGGGCCATCAGGGTAAAAGAGTCAGAGGCCGGACACCAGCAAAAAAAGCGGCAGAATAGTGACCGGTTAAGATTATTCTTAATAATTAATTGATTAAAAAAAAGAAAATAACGGATGTTTTTTTAAGGTAAGAAATAAAGCATCCGTTTGATGAGTGAGTTATACCTCATTGATTTCATAACGGTAGTGATTATTCTCAGGTATAAACGCCAGCCGCCGGTTAATGCAGGCGGGGGTATCTTCACTGTGATGACTGACAAACAACAGTTGAGTATCACCACGGCTTATCATGATATCGATAAAGCGCAGAACCAGCAGACGATTAAGTGCATCCAGCCCCTGTAACGGCTCATCGAGGATCAGCAGGGCCGGATGTTTTACCAGCGCGCGTGCTATCAGCACCAGCCGCTGTTGTCCCCACGACAGGCTGTGAAACGGGCTTTCGCTCACCGACATCAGTCCGAGCAGGACGAGCCAGTCATCCGCCAGTTTTATCTGCCGGTCAGAGGGTTTCTGATACAGGCCGACGGAATCGAAGAAGCCGGAAATAATCGTATTGCGCACATTAATACTGACGCGGTAGCCCAGATGAACACTATTACTGACATAACCGATATGCTGTTTGATATCCCACACGGTTTCACCACTGCCGCGGCGGCGGCCAAACAGTGTCAGGTCATTGCTGTATCCCTGCGGGTGATCGCCGGTGATGAGGCTGAGCAGGGTGGATTTTCCAGCGCCGTTTTCGCCGGTAATCTGCCAGTGCTCTGCGGGCAGTACCTGCCAGGTCAAATCGCGCAGAATCGGCTTATCGTTATAACTGACGGTGCCGTGATTCAGAATAACCCGTGCAAGATCAGATGAGAGCCGCTCTGTCGCCTGGTTATCCCGCTCCGGCAGTGTGAGATGTTCATTTTGTTCACTGTGACTCAGTTGGGATTGTAAAACATCAGACAATGCCTGCGGTTCAGACAATTCACTGTTTGCGAGTAACCCGGCGCGGGTAATAAAGTCCGGAATATCGCTGAACCGGTTAAGAATAAGAATGATGGTCAGCCCGGTTTGTGCAAGTGTGGCAAGCATGTCACTGAGCATTATGCGTGAACCGGCATCCAGCCCGTCATAAGGCTCATCAAGCACCAGCAGATCCGGTTCAGACATCAGCGCCTGACACAGCAGAACTTTGCGGGTTTCGCCGGTGGAAAGATATTTAAAGCGCCGTGTGAGGCGATCAGTTATACCAAACTGTGATGCCAGCGCCAGGCAGCGTGTATCATCTTTGTGCAGCAACTGAATTATATCTGCGGTTGTGCGCCCGTTATCAGCCTCATTATTATCGATAAGATCGGTATTATTACGGTTCCATTCATCATCAACAAGTGTCTGTAATGTATCAAATGCCACGCGGACGGGATGGATAAACGCAGACGTCATTTCCCCGGAAAGCAGCACAAGCTCCCGGGTCAGCGCCTGTGCAAATGTCGATTTTCCGCTGCCGTTAGCACCGATAAAAGCATGGTGCTGACCACGCTCCAGGTATAGTGACGGAACGGAAAGTGAAGAATCGGGTCCTGTGCGGAAGATCCCTTGTGTGATGCGCAGGTGTGTCATAGCAGTCGGCCTTATTAGATTAATTATCATCCAGAAATAAGCGGAACCGTGAGGGATGTCAAGGGATGGCGCGGGCGTTGCATTTCGTATCATAAAAAGCAGACCTTCCTCACAGAATCATCATCATTCAGTATTTTGTTTTTGTTATACTTTTTGGTCAGGAAAAGACACTATGTTCTGAAAATAAAATAACGGGCGGGCACAGATAAAAACTATCTCAGTTAACCGAAAGAGGATGTTATGGTCAGGAATACATTGAAATATTCGGTATTAGCGCTGTTTGTCAGCGGTACAGTAAATGCCGCGACAGTAGATTTACGAGTGATGGAAACCTCTGATATTCATAGTAATTTAATTGATTTTGATTATTTTAAAGACAAGCCGACAGAACAGTTCGGGTTAGTGCGCACCGCCGGGCTGATTAAAGCGGCAAAAAATGAAGTTATTAACTCGGTATTAGTGGATAACGGGGATTTAATTCAGGGCAGTCCGCTGGCAGATTACATGGTAAATAAAGGGCTGAATAAGGGTGAAGCGCATCCGGCTCATAAGTTAATGAATACCATGGGATATACGGTCGGTAACTTTGGTAACCACGAATTTAATTTCGGATTGGATTATCTGAAAAAAGCCATTAGTGGCGCAGACTTTCCGTATGTAAATGCCAATGTGATTGATGCAAAAACCGGTAAGAATGTATTTACGCCTTATATTATTGTTGATACGCCGGTAAAAGACCGTGACGGAAAAGAGCATACGCTGAAAATAGGCTATATCGGGTTTGTACCGCCGCAAATTCTTATCTGGGATAAAGCAAACCTGGAAGGAAAAGTACAGGTTAATGATATTACCGAAACAGCTAAAAAATTAGTCCCGCAAATGAAAGCGGAAGGTGCGGATATTATCGTTGCTATTCCGCATTCGGGCTTCTCGCAGGAGCCCTATAAAGCAATGGCAGAAAATTCGGTTTATTATCTCAGCGAAATCCCGGGGATTAATGCCATTATGTTCGGGCATTCTCACGGGGTATTCCCCGGGAAAGATTTTGCGGATATTAAAGGCGTGAATATAACCGAGGGTACGGTCAATGGCATTCCGGCAGTGATGCCCGGTCAGTGGGGGGATCATCTGGGTGTCGTGGACATGGTGCTGAATAATGATGACGGCAACTGGAAAGTCACACAGGCTAAAGCACAGGCACGCCCTATTTTTGATAAAATAAATAAAAAACCGCTGGTCGCGCGTGATGACAAACTGGCATCCGTTATTGATGATCAACATAATGCGACGCGTGAAT
Source organism: Morganella psychrotolerans (assembly GCF_001676055.1). Taxonomy (GTDB): domain Bacteria; phylum Pseudomonadota; class Gammaproteobacteria; order Enterobacterales; family Enterobacteriaceae; genus Morganella; species Morganella psychrotolerans_B. The sequence continues at coordinate 115,585 of NZ_LZEX01000012.1, forward strand.
TTGTCGGCAAACTAATCGGCAAATCACCGGATAATATGTACAGCTATCTTGCGCTGTTACAGAGTGATCCGACAGTACAGATTGTCAATAATGCACAGACTGATTATACCCGCCGCTTTATTCAGGGTGACCCGGATCTGGCTGACTTACCGGTACTTTCTGCCGCCGCACCATTTAAAGTGGGCGGTCGTAAAAATGCGCCGGCCGATTTTGTTGAAGTAGAAAAAGGGGATATGACCTTCCGTAATGCGGCAGATCTCTATCTTTATCCCAACACGCTGGTGGTGGTGAAAGCAACGGGTGCGGAAGTCACTGAGTGGCTGGAGTGCTCCGCAGGTATGTTCAACCAGATTGATCCGCAGTCAGAAGCGCCTCAGAGCCTGGTTAACTGGGATGGTTTCAGGACCTATAATTTCGATACTCTTTCCGGGGTAAATTACCAGATAGACCTGACACAGCCGGCTAAATATGATGTGGATTGTCAGTCAGTTAACCCGCAGTCAAATCGTATTAAAAATGTGACATATCAGGGTAAACCGATTGATCCAAAAGCGGTTTTCCTGGTAGCGACCAATAATTACCGTGCATACAGCGGCAAATTTGCGGGCACCGGTGATGATCATATCGCGTTCGCATCACCTGATGAAAACCGCAGTGTGCTGGCGGCGTATATTGCTGCTGAGACCAAAGCAAAAGGCGCGGTATCGGCGCAGGCAGAGCAAAACTGGACATTTGCACCCATCAAAACGGATAAGACATTAAATATTCGTTTTGAAACCTCCCCGGGGGATAAAGCGACTCAATTTATTAAAGAGAATGCCCATTATCCGATGACCCGCACCGGCACCGATGATGTAGGTTTTGCTGTTTATCAGGTTGATTTGAAAGCGAAGTAAGTCTTCACTGACTATACTCGTTATACTTACACCAAAGCCCCGGCCAACAGGTCAGGGCTTTTATCTGATAGCAGCGGCGTAGAAAAGGTCATTATTAATGCAGAAAATAATGCGGGTATTAGGTAAGTTATATAAACATGAAAACAGCCGGTACGATGGTGATCGCTGTGTGTCTGTTTATAATCCTGAAACACTGTCTGAGAAAGAACAGGCGGTATTATCGCAGGCAGGCTGGCAGGCGAATACAATCGAGTGTTTCAGCAGCCACGCCGATATTATTGATAAATTACACAGCTTAAAAAAAGAAACAGATTTAACCCGCCGACGCTGCATTGATGCGTTTATTTCGGGTGTCGGCGGCAGTTATCTTCGCGGGCGCTCTGTATTAAGTGCTTTTCATAAGTTACATAATTTGCCGTTACACCTTTATCAGGAAAAACCACAATATGCCTGTTGTTGGGTATGCAGCGATAAAGATAACCTGATGCATATTAATGACAGTTATGTTCAGTATTGCTTGTATTACGGTAATTCATATTGCGGTAATGCGTCCTATGCATACTTAAATCTTCGCCATTTATTAACGACTGAACCGGTAGTACCTACCGATCAGGATAAAGACGCCTTTCACGGATTACTGAATTTATTACGTTCAGCACCGGATGATGAAACACCGGGGAAATTTGAAAAGCGGTTGGCGCAATCAAAACTGATAGCGGGAAATAAATACACGCACAGGGGAATATTGCAGTCATTATCGCTGGTTGGTGTTATTGCGAATCAGTTTATGCCGCTGTCATTTGATAGTTGGGTTGATTTTGGTGATATTACTTCGGCAGAGTCCTTGCTCAATAATACAAAGGGGCGCTCTGACATGGAAATGCCGTGGGCAGGCTGGAAAGGTATTCTTAAAATAGACGAAGAAAAAGTGGCTGAATATTTCGGGGATTACTGATATTAATTGACTAAGCCACCATTATGGTGGCTCAGATGTATTAACGGTAAAATCAGCAAAGTGTCGCGATAATGACCTGATCTGCATTAAACAGGGCGGTTATGTCATCACCGACTTTGAGCTGCTGACGGCTGATTTCCGGGTTATCCAGCGTTGAGCACAGTTGTGCGCCGCCGGTCAGTGTGACCATGATTTCACTGTTATCCGCCCCGTGGGCGATAGAGTCTATTTTGCCGGTGAGCCGGTTATCAAACTCCGCACTGATATCGCCGGACTTACTGATTTTTACCCACGGTGCTTTAATAAGTGTAAGTACTTCCTTACCCACGGAAAGCCCCAGCCGGTTGGCGCTCTGCTCTGTCAGTGCAACCGCCAGCTCGGTTTTTTTATCCGCCAGCAGAACATTAACATGTTGCTGAACGTGGGAGTGATTGCGCGACACAATGGTACCGAAGAACTGGTTGCGCGCACTGGTCTGTAATGAAAAACGGGAGATAGCCGCCAGCAGGCTGTCGAGAGGAAGATTATCCTCTTTCAGCACATCAAAGGCTTTTTGCTGAATTTGTGCCAGCAGATCATATAACTGAAGTAAGCGCTCACCATAGCGGGTAAGTGTTGCTCCGCCGCCGCCTTTCCCGCCTGTCGCGCGGTCAACAATGGTTTCCTCAGATAACTGATTCATTTCATTGATAGCATCCCACGCACTTTTATAGCTGATACCGGCAAGTTTTGCTCCCTGACTGATGGAGCCGGTAGCTCTGACCTGTTTGAGTAATGAAATCCGCCGTGGATCGGCAAACAGATTACCCTGTAATTTCAGCGTTAGTAAAATATCCAATGTAAATTACCTTGTATATTATTCAGGCAGGAAATCCGGGCAGAATATCCGTCCGGTGCGGCATTGATATTTTTCTATTCTAGCAAATCACCTGTTTTTTTCATTAGTGATTATGGTCGTTATTATGACGGCTCATTTCAGATAAGAATGTATAAGTCGGATGAAAGCAGATATGGTATATATCCGACGTCATTTAAGATGCAGTCAACGAACCTGCAGTTTGAATGAATAAGGGTATGGCTATTATCTATTATTCAGGGCGGTATCATCATGCAGAATATCTTATTCAGTCTCCACCAGGCGGCAAAAGATTCCCCGGAAGGTGATGGTGACAGCACCGAAGCATTTGCGCGGGCGTTGGCAGAGCAGACATTCTGGGTTGAATCTCAGGGATCGGAGTCAGGCGGGCAGGTCGGGCTGGCATTTTCTCAGGGAGACGATGATGAAGAGCCGCGTTTATTCGCCTATATGCGCGATGACGGCAGTGATGATGCCCCGGAGGAAATTGAAAAAGAGATGGCATCGGGAGAGCGGGATTACACCTGGCTGCCGGGCGCTTTCTTACTGGGACTATCCGGAAAAATCGATTATACGCTCTGTGTGGTCGGCGGTGACGGGCAATCATTATCGCTGAACAGCCGTTTTGTTAAGATGCTTTTCCTTTATATGCAGGCGTTATATCAGGAAGAGGACGAACCGGCGCAGGCGCCTGTTAATGAGGCGAAAACTATTGCGCAGCCTGCCGGTAATATCAGTGACATTGTGGCAAAACCAAAAAGTGGTGCCGGAAAAGTGATAGGTATGCTGCTTGTGGCGGTAGTTATTGTAGCTGTTGTGTATTTTACACAATCATAGACCCGGCTGATCGCACGAATCGCTATGCCGCCGCAGGGATGATTTGTATAGAATGATAACGATTATGACGCTATTATATACTTGTCATACTTCAGTATGCTGTTGAATAGCCTTTTCGCCCGATGCAAAGAGATTTATCACTATGTTTGAGTTGATTAAAAGTTTAGGTTTCGCACTGTTAATGGTGCCTGTTGTCATGGTAGGGCTGGGTGCTTTAATTTGGGGATTAGGTGAAGTTTTCAACCTGATTTCAAAAGGCGATCGCCACGGAAAGCAGCACTGATCATATCGTATTCAGGATTACCTGCGCTCGCGGGTAGTCCGTTTTTAGTCTGTCATTCCTCTCATTTTTTGCGTAACCCCCCATTTTCCGTAAAGTTTCCGGCTTAACTGACGATAGTGCGATAAGCACCCTTTCATTTTTCGCTGTATCTTGTTATATACAACGGGTTAATCCTAATTTACCCTGGTGGAAAAAATGAAAAAACAGTTCAGTAAGTTACTTGCCGGTGTTGTTATCTCTGCGGCAATGATGAGTCAGGCATGGGCGGCTGAAAAAGTGGTTGTTTTTGCTGCAGCGTCACTGACCAATGCGGTTGATGAGATCTCGGCAAAATATAAGCAGGAGAAAAATGCGGAGGTTGTTGCCTCTTATGCCTCTTCATCGACCCTGGCGCGTCAGATTGAGAATGGTGCACCGGCAGATATTTTCATTTCTGCGGATCAAAAGTGGATGGATTACGCTCAGGAAAAAAATCTTATCGTCAATGACACCCGCAAAACACTGCTGGGTAATGAGCTGGTACTGATTGCCGCGAAAGACAGTAAAATTGATAAAATCGATATTAATAAACAGACTGACTGGGTTAAATTACTGGATGGCGGGCGTTTGGCGGTCGGTGATCCGGATCATGTGCCGGTCGGCATTTATGCACAGGAAGCACTGGAAAACTTAGGTGCCTGGAAAGTGGTTGATCCGCTGCTGGCGCGTACTAATAATGTACGCAGCGGCATGGCGCTGGTTGAGCGCGGTGAAGCACCGCTGGGAATCGTTTACGGCTCTGACGCTGTTGCAAGTGATAAAGTAAAAGTAGTCGCTATTTTCCCGGCAGACAGCCATAAGCCTGTTGAATACCCGATTGCTATTTTGAAAGAAAGTAAAAATGCCGATGCGAAAGGTTTCTATGATTATCTGCAAACACCGCAGGCAAAAGAAATTTTCAAACGTTACGGTTTCAGCCCTCTGTAAAAGTAAGGACTAACAGACAGCGATGTTGAATGAGTATGAATGGCAGGCGGTCATCCTCAGCCTGAAAGTGTCAGCGGTTGCTGTGGCGGTTAGTTTGCCGCTCGGTATTTTGATGGCATGGGTGCTGGTGCGCTGCCGTTTTCCCGGCAAATCGCTGTTAGACAGTCTTATCCACTTACCACTGGTGTTGCCGCCGGTGGTAGTGGGTTATCTGTTGTTAATCAGTATGGGGCGCAAAGGGTTTATCGGCGAATGGCTCTATAACTGGTTTGGTTTCAGTTTCACTTTCAGTTGGCGCGGTGCTGCACTGGCCTCTGCCGTGGTTGCTTTTCCGCTGATGGTCCGGGCTATCCGTCTCGCGCTGGAGGCGGTGGATATGCGCCTCGAACAGGCGGCACGGACATTGGGCGCTTCACCATTGCGTGTCTTTTTTTACCATTACCATACCGCTGTCGCTGCCGGGAATTATTGTCGGAACGGTACTGGCGTTTGCCCGCTCGCTCGGCGAGTTTGGCGCAACGATTACGTTTGTATCCAATATTCCGGGAGAAACCCGCACTATTCCGCTGGCGATGTATTCTTTGCTTGAAACGCCGGGTGCGGAAATGGATGCAGCAAGGCTGTGTATTATCGCGATTATCCTGGCAATGGCGTCTCTGATGGCATCTGAGTGGCTGACCCGGTGGGGGCGTAAACGTCTGGGGATGGCAGCATGTTAATTCTGGATTTCGAGCAGCAGCTCGGCGATTTATCTATGGTTATCAATACGCAACTGGCAAGCGATCGGATAACTGCAATTTTCGGGCTTTCGGGTGCCGGTAAAACCTCGTTTATCAATGTGATAGGCGGGCTGACCCGACCACAAAAAGGGCGGATTGAGCTGAATGGCCACACGCTGGTGGATATTGAAAAACGCATTTGTCTGCCGCCGGAAAAACGCAAAATTGGTTATGTCTTTCAGGATGCCCGCCTGTTTCCGCATTACCGGATAAAGGGTAATCTGCGTTACGGCATGGCGCCGGAAATGGCAGATCAGTTTGACAGCATCGTTGCGCTGCTGGGTATCGGGCATTTATTAAATCGCCTGCCGATGACACTGTCCGGCGGGGAAAAACAACGGGTGGCGATAGGCCGCGCATTACTGACCGCCCCGGATATCCTGCTGATGGATGAACCGCTTGCCTCGCTTGATTTGCCCCGCAAGCGCGAGTTACTGCCTTTTCTGGAAAAGCTGGCGCAGGATATCCGTATTCCGATTTTATATGTCAGCCACAGTCTGGATGAAATTCTGCGTCTGGCAGAAGATGTGGTTATCCTGGATAAAGGCCGGATTCTGGCACAAGGCCCGCTGGAAGAGGTATGGGCAGGCTCTGCGCTGCGTCCGTGGCTCCGTGAGGAGAGTCTTTCCAGTGTCATAAATGTGACGATCCTTGAGCATCACGATCGCTATGCAATGACCGCAACCGCCATCGGTGACCAGGTTCTGTGGGTGCCGCATATTGATGGCGGGCAGGATACAGCCGTGCGTGTGCGGATCAGTGCTGATGATGTCTCTGTTGCGCTGGAAAAACCTAAAAGCAGCAGTATCCGTAATATATTGCGTGCAAAAATCACAGAAATGTATGATGACGATAACGGGCAGACGGATGTGCGTCTGGCGTGGGGAATCACTTTATCTGGGCGCGGATCACCGGCTGGGCGAAAGATGATTTACAACTGAAACCCGGTCAATGGGTTTTTGCGCAGATAAAAAGTGTCTCTCTGAGCCGCCGGTTATAATCCGTTTACCGCAAATGAATTGATTAAAATTAAAATAGCGGAATAATTTTCCGCATTTTTATTTCTGTTAATGTAAATACGTATGTTTAATTAATAATAGATTCATTCATCTTATTCTTATTGAATTAACTTCCTGTCAGCGATATATATTACCGGATAAAATAAGCTAACTATATTCTCATAAAATGGAATTATCACTGAATCAGAGGGATTAAATGAAAAAAGCGCTTCTTGTGTTATTACTGGGTATTTTTACCGGCGGCCAGGCGCTGGCAGCGAATCAGGTCATGTGTTACACCTATCTGAAAAAAGTGAAAGATGTTGAAATCGAAAGCTTAAAAGTCTGGTGCCTCGGCACAACGGACGGGTCACAAAGCGGGATGAAAATACCGGAACTGCTGAGTATGGGCTATAACGTGGTTTCAATGCAGAATTTCCCGTATGAATATTCCGAAGGCGGTTATACCTATGACGGCGCAAAACTTCTGTTGATCCTTGAGGATACTAAATTCCCTAATCAGGATCCGGCTGCGAAGAAACCGGCAAACTGGAAGTTTGATAAATATAAATAGCAGGATTATCTGTTATTAAATGAACATAAAATAATAACGCCTTCTGTCAGAAGGCGTTTTGTTTCGGAAATAATAATCAGATAATAACGTGTTTCCGGAAATAAACCATTCCCGGAAACAAACAGTATCAGCTCAGAATATGCTGGCGGATAACCTGTGCAATGCCCGGGCGGGTATTATCCAGTGTAACAAGATCTGCATGCGCTTTTACATCATCACCGGCATTTCCCATCGCCACACCCAGTCCGGCGCTTTCCAGCATACTGATATCATTATGGTTATCACCAAATGCCATCACATCACTCATGGACAGCCCCTGTGATTCAACCCACTCCTGCAAACGGCGGCCTTTACTGTTACCGCGCCGGGCGATATCCACCTGATTGATCCACGACCATTCACAGGACAATCCTAATTCTGCTTCCACGCTATCGGTAAAATCGCGCAGCTTGTTCAGATCATCAGAGCAGGTGGCGAATTTCCAGATGGTATCAGTACGGGTCAGCTCATCTATAAAGTTATCCACTTTACGCATGACCGGGCGCTGATGTTCGGGCAGCGTCGCAGACCAGTTCAGTGTGCGCTCAATGGTGCTGCTGTCAGTGTGATATAACATGGCATCAGACACATACATCAGATGCTCAATATCTGTTTTGGCCAGGCGCTCCAGCAACAGGCGGGATTCACTGACACTCATCGGGTCGGAGGCTAACACCCGGCGGGCATGATAATCATAAAGATAGGTGCCGTTACAACAGATTGCCGGGGTATCGAGCTGCAATGTCTGGTAAAACGGATGGATAGCCACATGGTGACGACCGGTGACGATCAGCACCTGCACACCGGCACGGCGTGCCTCAGTGATAGCATCCAGGGATTCCTGTAAAATGTGTTTATCCGGATCGAGAAGTGTACCATCGAGATCAAAAGCAATGACGCGATAAGACATAGCAGGGTGCCCCTTGTGTGATTATCAGAACCGGATCATGACAGCGCAGGCGGCCTGGCAGCCTCCTGACGGTATCCCGAATGCGTCCGGGCGGAGATAACTGTAATATAGCATGTTAATTGTTTCGTGATAAACGCTAAGTGCGGTATTATTATACAGATAGGCTTATGTTTTTTGTTAAAAATCAGGTTGTTAAATATCAGGTTATTAAAAACCAAATAAGTAAGTCATGAGAATTAAGGAGCGCGAATGAAGCAGGTGGTTTATGTTGCCAGCACGGAGAGTCATCACATTCATGTCTGGCAGATGAATGAAAACGGTGATTTATCACTGTTGCAGACGGTAGTAACCCCCGATCAGGTGCAGCCGCTGATAACCAGCCCTGATGGCCGTTACCTTTATGCGGCAGTCAAACCCGCGAATGCGGTGGTGACTTACACGATTGCAGCAGATGGTCAGCTGACACAAACCGGGCTGACACCACTTCCCGGCACAGCCGCTTATATTACAACGGATAATACCGGGCGCATGCTGTATGCGGCTTCTTACCATCAGGGAACACTGGCTGTGCTGCCTGTTGGTACTGACGGCATCCCGGCTGTACCGGTGCAGATAATTGAAGGGCTGAAAAACCCGCACTCCGCCAATATTGCACAGGACGGGCGCACGCTGTTTGTTCCGTGTCTGGGTGAGGATCACATCCGCACTTACACGATTGAGGATGACGGTCGTTTAACAGAGCGCCGCGCGGATATGCTGACGGTCGCCGCCGGTGCCGGTCCGCGCCATATGGCGTTTCATCCGGAAAAACATGTGGCGTATTGCCTTAATGAATTGAATGCCACTGTGAATGTCTATCGTGAATGGATAAAGGTGCGTGAAATTCAGTCTGTTGATCTGATGACGGATGAATATCAGGGACGTCGCTGGGCGGCTGATATCCACATCACCCCGGATGGACGTCATCTGTATACCTGTGAGCGTACCACGAGTGTGATTAATCACTATCACGTTTCTGATGATGGCGGGCATCTGCAACTGGCGGGTGTCTATCCGACAGAAACACAGCCGCGCGGTTTTGCGGTGGATAAGAGCGGGAAGTTCCTGATTTCAACCGGTCAGCTTTCTCATCATGTGTCAGTTTCACGGATTGATGCGATCACCGGTAAATTACATCTGCAGGCACGCTATCCGGCGGGACAGGGACCGATGTGGGTCACTGTACTGGCACTGAAGTAAGGTCTTGACTCCGGCCGGACAATATTTCCGGGGCGGGGCTGATAACGGGCAAAAACGAAAAGACGCTGTAAATACATCCGTGTAAGCTCAACTGCGCCATCCATGGCGCAGATGCTTTTCGTTTCTTTTGCCCGTTATCGCCTTATACATTGATCGCAGAGCAGCCAATAAACGGATATACCTTTATTCATTTAAACTACAGGTTCGTTGGCTGCATCTTGAATGACGTTGGGTATAGATTTTTACTCATTTGTCACCAAATCAATCGCCTGAGTGAGTTTTTGCAGTTGTTCACCGGTGATGATATAGGGCGGCATAAGATAGATAAGACGCCCGAACGGGCGGATCCACACCCCGGCATCCACAAAACGGCGCTGTAATTCCCCCATATTGACCGGTTTTTCTGTTTCAATGACGCCGATTGCTCCCAGAACCCGCACATCACGAACAGCGCTGCGTGTTTTCAGCGGCATAAGTGCGGCTTTCAGCTGTGTTTCAATCTCTGCAACGCGTTCAGCCCAATTCCCCGACAGCAGCAGATCAATAGCCGCGACCGCCGTGGCACAGGCCAGCGGGTTGCCCATAAAGGTCGGGCCATGCATAAAGCAGCCCGCATCACCCTGACTGATGGTATCGGCGATATGACGGGTGGTGAGTGTGGCGGAGAGGGTCATATAACCCCCGGTAATCGCTTTGCCCAGACACATAATGTCCGGTGATATTCCGGCATGTTCGCAGGCGAATAATTTTCCGGTGCGACCAAAACCGGTGGCAATTTCGTCGGCAATCAGCAGGATATTGTAGCGATCACACAGTGTTCTCACTCCTTTTAGGTATTGCGGATGGTAAAAACGCATTCCGCCCGCCCCCTGGACAACCGGCTCCAGAATAACCGCCGCCACATCCTTATGATGTTCTGCCAGCAGCGTTTCCATGGAGATAAGATCGTCACTGTCCCACTCATCGTAAAATCCGCACTGCGGTGCATCAGCAAACAGATGATTTGGCAGATAGCCCTGCCAGAGGTCGTGCATCGAATTTTCGGGGTCGCACACCGACATCGCGCCGAACGTGTCGCCGTGATAGCCGTGGCGCGGGGTCACAAAGCGGTGACGTTTTTCACCGCGTGCCTGCCAGTATTGCAGTGCCATTTTCAGTGCCACTTCCACGGCGACAGAGCCGGAGTCGGCTAAAAACACACACTCCAGCGGTGCAGGTGTGAGTGCCACCAGGCGGCGGCACAATGCAACGGCGGGCGCATGCGTGATCCCGCCGAACATCACATGTGACATCTGTGACAACTGCGCGGTGACCGCCTCATTAAGTACCGGATGATTATAACCGTGGATTGCCGCCCACCAGGAGGACATACCGTCAACCAGTTCTCGCCCGTCTTCAAGGGTCAGTATTGCACCTTGTGCGGATGCGACAGGATAGACCGGTAGCGGATTACTCATTGATGTATAAGGATGCCAGATATGTTTCCGGTCAAAATCAGCATCATCGGCTGACCAGCCGCTCTCCGGGAAAGAAGTAAATAAAGCCATTATGTAAACCATATCAATTCAAATATAGTTGACATGATAGTGATGATATTTAAACTGGCAACACTTTTTTATTGGGAGTTGCCGTTATGAGTCATCGTCGTCAGTGGACATTAAAAGAAGCCAAAGACTTGTTTGAAAAGCCTTTTTTTGAATTATTATTTGAGGCGCAGACAATCCATCGTCAGCATTTTGATCCACAGAAAGTACAGATAAGCACCTTGCTTTCGATTAAAACCGGTGCCTGTCCGGAAGATTGTAAATACTGTGCGCAGAGCGCACGGTACAAAACCGGGCTGGAAAAAGAGCGTTTGATGGAAGTGCAGCAGGTGGTGGAAACTGCGCGTAAAGCCAGAGCTGCCGGTTCAACGCGGTTTTGCATGGGAGCGGCGTGGAAAAACCCGCATGAGCGCGATATGCCGTATCTGGAAACCATGGTGCGGGAAGTCCGTGCGCTGGGAATGGAAACCTGCATGACACTCGGAATGCTCAATGACTCACAGGCTGCACGTCTGGCGCAGGCCGGGCTGGATTATTACAATCATAATCTCGATACCTCGCCGGAGTTTTACGGCTCGATTGTCACCACCCGTACGTATCAGGATCGCCTGGATACCCTGGACAATGTGCGTGATGCCGGGATCAAAGTCTGCTCCGGCGGTATTTTAGGGCTGGGTGAAGATGTACGCGACCGCGCGGCAATGCTGGTTCAACTGGCAAATCTGCCGAAAGCACCGGAAAGTGTGCCGATCAACATGCTGGCAAAAATCAAAGGAACGCCGTTTGAAGATAACGAAGAGGTTGATCCGTTTGATTTTGTCCGCACCATTGCCGCCGCAAGGATAATGATGCCGCAATCTCACGTCCGTTTGTCCGCCGGACGTGAACTGATGAATGAACAGACTCAGGCGCTCTGTTTTATGGCCGGTGCAAATTCCATTTTTTACGGCTGTAAATTGCTCACCACCACCAATCCCGAAGAAAATACCGATATTCAGTTATTCCGCAAACTGGGGATCAAACGCGAAGCGATTCATGTTGAGCAGGGCGATCAGGAGCAGAGCGCAAGCCTGCTGGACGCTATCAGCCACAGTGACGAACCGCAGTTTTACAACGCAGCACTCTGAACGGCACAATAATTATGTGGCACACTTTTCTTTCTGAGCGCCTGCAACAGGCGCGCGGGCAGGACGCCGTGCGCGTGCGCGAAGCCAACGGCGGCGCAGACGGGCGGACAGTCCTCATTAATGACCGGCGGGTGATTAATTTTTCCGGCAATGATTATCTCGGGATGAGCCGCCATCCGGCGGTGATCCGTGCCTGGTGTGACGGCACGGCGCAATTTGGTGTCGGCTCCGGCGGCTCCGGACACGTCACCGGCTACACCACCGCACATCAGTCACTGGAACAGATGCTGGCAGACTGGCTGGGATTTGACCGGGCAATTCTGTTTGTCTCCGGGTTCAGTGCAAACCAGGCGGTGATCACCGCACTGATGCAGGCAGGCGATCATCTGATCTGTGACAAACTCGCGCACGCATCAATTATGGAAGCCGCGATGCATTCACCGGCTGAATTCACCCGGTTTCATCATAACGACACTGCCCATCTGAGCACCCGGTTACGCCGGGCTCAGCACGACAGCGGCAAAACGCTGGTGATCACGGAAGGGATCTTCAGCATGGACGGCGACACCGCACCACTGCGTGAGATCTGCACACTCACGCGGCAGCATAACAGCTGGCTGATGGTGGATGATGCACACGGGATCGGTGTCTGCGGCGCAGAGGGCAGAGGATCCTGTGATGCAGCCGGGATTCACCCGGACATCCTGATTGTCACCTTCGGCAAAGCTGTTGGTGTCAGCGGTGCCGCTGTGTTGTGCAATGCACAGACGGCGGATTACCTGACACAATATGCCCGCCATCTTATCTACAGCACGACATTTCCTGCCGCCCAGGCCTGTGCGCTGCATGCGGCAATACAGGAGATTCAGCGCGGTGACCATCTGCGCGAACAGCTTGCCGATAATATCCATACTTTCCGTCAGCAGGCGGCGCATCTGCCTTTGCAACTGTTGCCGTCATCTTCTGCCATCCAGCCGCTGATCGCCGGGGACAATGCCACAGCACTGGCACTTTCTCACTATTTGCAGGCGCGTGGTTTGTGGGTGAAAGCGATCCGCCCGCCAACCGTGCCGCCCGGCACGGCGCGCCTGCGTATCACAATCACCAGCGCTCATCAGAAAGCAGATATCACCTTACTTACGGAGGCGCTGGATGCATTCTGCTATCAATATCGTCTCGGTGAATAAAGCGGCGGTTGCCGCCGCATTCGGGCGTGCTGCGGGGCAATATGATGCGGTCGCACATCTCCAGCAACAGACCGGGCAACATTTGCGGGAACTGACAACATCCTCTCTCTTCCCGCAGCAACTGACTCAGTTACACGGGCTGGATGCAGGGTGCGGCACCGGGTTTTTCAGTGAACAATGGCAGGCTGAGTGCGGATCAATCACGGCGCTTGATTTATCACCGGCAATGTTGGCGCATGCCCGCGCGCAGCAACGGGCAAGCTGTTATGTTCAGGGCGACATTGAGCAGTTACCGTTTGCGGATAATCAGTTTGATTTCTGTTTCAGTAACCTTGCAGTGCAGTGGTGTGATTCCCTGAGTGCGGCACTGGCCGGGCTGTTTCGTGTTACGCGTGCGGGCGGCACAGTGGCTTTTTCCACCCTGAGCACCGGATCACTGGCAGAGCTTAATCAGGCATTTGCCTGTGTCGACAGCGCACGTCACGCCAACGGCTTTCTGAGCAGAGAGGCTATCCGCGCTGCCTGCCAGCCATATCGTTATACGTTGTCCGAAGTGCAATACCGGCTTACTTTTTCATCTCTGCCTGCGCTGTTGCACTCCCTCAAGGGAATTGGTGCGACGCATGTGCATCAGGGGCGTACTGCCGGGCTGATGACACGCAATAAGCTGGCGCAGCTGGCGGCACATTATCCGGCAGAAAACGGGGAATACCCGCTCAGTTACAGTATTCAGTACGGAGTTATTCATGTTGAAAAATAATTGGTTTTTAACCGGCACCGATACGGATGCCGGAAAAACCGTGGTCAGTTGTGCGCTGTTACAGGCGGCAAAGAAACAGGGGTTCCGCTGTGCGGGATATAAACCGGTTGCATCAGGCAGCGAAATAACGCCTGACGGGCTGCGTAACAGTGATGCGCTGGCGTTGTGGCGCAACAGTGCGGTACAGGTCAGGTATGAAGAGATAAACCCGTACACCTTTGCAGAGCCGACGTCACCGCACATTGTCAGTGAGCTGACACAGACACCGGTTGATTTTTTTGTGATGACCGCCGGGCTGCATAATCTCAATCAACAGGCTGACTGGGTGTTAACAGAAGGCGCGGGGGGCTGGTTTACGCCGCTTTCGCAGACACAGACGTTTGCAGACTGGGTAATACAGATGCAGATGCCGGTTATTTTAGTGGTGGGCGTGAAGCTCGGCTGTATTAACCACGCCCTGCTGACAGTACAGGCGATACAGCAGGCAGGGCTGCGGCTGGCGGGCTGGGTGGCAAATGAAGTTACACCACCGGGGGCTTATCAGGCACAATATCTGGAGACACTCACGCGGCTTATCCCTGCTCCTTGTATAGGTTTGCTGCCGCATCTTCCGGATCCGTTGCAGTATGATTTATCGGGTTACATGAATATTTGTCTGTTGCAGGCATAATTCCCGGTTCTGCTGCCGCCGGGCGGATCCTGCCGGGATCACGGTTAATCTTCCGCCGGGCGGTTTTTAATCAGGAAAAAATCCTGAAATATATTTTCAGATTGTGCTGAAAGTGACAGTTTTATGAAGGCACTATGTCACGCAAGCACCCATTCCCAAACGACTTTATTAAGTTATCCACCATTTCTGTGGATAACCCTGTGCATTAACTTTAGAAAACTCACGCCGACCTTGCAAATACGCGGCTTTCACTGACATTGTTGTAAAATCGGGCTTTTGCAATTTATTGTTAAATTACAATAAGATAAATAAAAGCAAGAGTGGTCCGGCGGGAAAAATAGCGACTGGTTAATGGTACACCAGAATTCAGCATATTTTAAAATTGCAAGAGGTTTTTTTTGGGGATAACTGTGTCTGAGCAATATAATTTTCCGGGGTTTTGCAAGCAAAAAATAACAAAATTACGGATTTTTTATACCGGGGCTTGAAGCTGGTTTTTTATCCAGTATTATAGTCTCCCTATTCGCGCAGGATTCGGGCAGGGGAGCTCATGAGCAAACAATTTAAACTGCATTCTGACTTTAAGCCGGCCGGTGACCAGCCGGAGGCAATTGCAAAGCTGGTGGAAGGTCTGGAAGACGGGCTGGCGCATCAGACTCTGCTGGGTGTGACCGGTTCCGGGAAAACGTTCACTATTGCCAATGTGATTGCCACACTCAACCGCCCGACCATGATTATGGCGCCGAACAAAACCCTTGCGGCGCAGCTTTACAGCGAAATCAAAGATTTTTTCCCTGAGAATGCCGTGGAGTATTTTGTTTCCTACTACGATTATTATCAGCCGGAAGCCTATGTACCCAGCTCGGACACCTTTATCGAGAAAGATGCCTCGGTCAATGAACACATCGAGCAAATGCGCCTTTCTGCAACCAAAGCCCTGCTTGAGCGCCGTGATGTTGTCGTGGTCGCATCTGTTTCCGCGATTTACGGGCTGGGGGATCCTGACAGCTATCTGAAAATGATGCTGCATCTCTCGGAAGGGATGATTATCGATCAGCGTACGATCCTGCACCGCTTGTCTGATATTCAGTACACCCGCAACGATCAGGCTTTTCAGCGCGGGACATTCCGTGTGCGCGGTGAAGTGATCGACATCTTCCCGGCGGAATCGGATGATTATGCGCTGCGTGTGGAGCTGTTTGATGATGAAGTTGAGCGCCTCTCCCTGTTTGATCCGCTCACCGGGCACATTCATTACGGCGTACCGCGCTATACCGTGTACCCGAAAACCCACTATGTGACCCCGCGCGAACGGATTATTGATGCAATGGAAGGCATTAAAGTTGAACTGGCAGACCGGCGCAAAGTCCTTATCGAAAACCATAAGCTGGTGGAAGAGCAGCGCCTGTCGCAGCGTACACAGTTTGATCTGGAAATGATGAATGAGCTGGGTTACTGCTCAGGTATTGAAAACTACTCACGCTACCTCTCCGGGCGAAAACCGGGGGAATCCCCGCCGACACTGTTTGATTATCTGCCGGCAGACGGTTTGCTGGTGATTGATGAATCCCACGTTACTATTCCGCAGATTGGCGGGATGTACAAAGGTGACCGCTCGCGTAAAGAAACGCTGGTGGAGTACGGTTTTCGCCTGCCGTCGGCGCTGGATAACCGCCCGATGCGTTTTGAAGAATTTGAAGCGCTTGCGCCGCAGAGTATTTATGTCTCCGCGACACCCGGAAAATACGAAGCAGAAAAATGCGGCACCGATGTGGTGGAGCAGGTTGTCCGGCCGACCGGGTTGCTTGATCCGATAATCGAAGTGCGTCCGGTAACCACTCAGGTGGATGATTTACTGTCAGAAATCCGGATACGGGCTGAGAAAAACGAGCGGGTGCTGGTCACGACGCTGACCAAACGGATGGCGGAAGATCTGACCGAATATCTGGAAGAGCACGGCGAGCGGGTGCGTTATCTGCACTCAGACATTGATACCGTCGAGCGCGTGGAAATCATCCGTGACCTGCGCCTGGGTGAGTTTGATGTGCTGGTGGGGATAAACCTGCTGCGTGAAGGCCTGGATATGCCGGAAGTCTCGCTGGTGGCGATTCTGGATGCTGATAAAGAAGGTTTTCTGCGCTCTGAGCGCTCGCTCATTCAGACCATCGGGCGTGCGGCCCGTAACCTGCACGGCAAAGCTATTCTCTACGGCGATAAGATAACGGCGTCTATGGCGAAAGCGATAGAGGAAACAGAGCGCCGCCGTGAAAAACAGATTGAGTTTAATAAAGAGCACGGCATTGTGCCGACCGGGCTGAATAAGAAGATCGGCGATATTCTTAAAATTGGTCAGGGTCCTGCGGGGGCGAAAAACAAAGGAAAAGGGAAGGGCAAAGCGGTGGATACACAGGATTACCAGCGCCTGTCACCGAAAGAACTGGAACTTAAAATTCAGGAGCTGGAAGCTCAGATGTACCGCCATGCTCAGGATCTGGAGTTTGAACTGGCGGGTGCGGTGCGGGATCAGCTACAGGCTCTGCGTATGCAGTTTATTGCCAATTCCTGATCACGGCAGCAGGCTGATCGTTTTGTTCAGTGCGTCTGACAGCAACTGACGGTCATGGCGGTACGGCACATCTTGCGCTTCCAGTACCTCTTTGACTATCAGCCGGTCGCGGACATCACTGGTATCAATATGTGGCGCACAGAGAACTGCATCAATACGCGGGCGCCCGATACGGCGCTCGATGACAGCAATTTTTTCACTGAGAGAGAGTGACGCCGCAGCCGGGCTGAGCTCTTTACCCAGGTTCTCAATATAGATCATCGGTGCCTGATTGAAATTAATGGCTTTGGTAAAATCGGGCAGCAGCATCAGCGGCATCAGGCTGGTAAAAAAACTGCCCGGCCCGATAATGATCAGATCAGCACGGCTTATGGCATCCAGGGCTTCTTTCGTGGCTTTGACCGACGGGAAAAGCTGTAATTCCTGTGGAGGAAAGCGCAACTGATCAACATTCACTTCGCCGTAAACTTCATTACCTTCGTTATCAATAGCCATCAAATCAACCGGTGTTTCTGACATCGGAATCAATTTTGCTCTTACTTTCAGCATATTACGGATGAGATTAATAGCATCCAGCGGGCGCACACTCATGTTATCAAGCGCTTTGAGGATAAGATTCCCGAGATTGTGCCCTGACAGCTCGCCGTTACCGCTGAAACGGTATTCAAACATGGTTGATGCAATAGAAGGCTCAGTTATCATCTGATTCAGGCAGTTACGCATATCACCCCACGCAATTCCGCCTTCAGCACGGCGGATACGTCCGGTCGAGCCGCCGTTGTCTGTTGTTGTCACCACACCGGTTAACCGCGAGCCCAGAACATTAAGGCAGGACATTACCCGTCCCAGGCCATGACCTCCGCCTAAAGCAACAACATGTTCCAGCGAAGTGAGTGTGCGGTTTTCCATCGTGTTTATGTATTCCCTGAGTCTTCATATTTATTTGCGCGGTAATCTACCATAAAATCTGATTTTCCGCGTCACGATACTGCTATTTATCAAACTCAGGTCAAACTCAGCTTAATGATAAAGGTAAATTATCAGTGAAGTACGTAGATAAACCCGCCTAATGTCAGGACAGACATAATCGTACTGAAAAATAATGTCGATGCCATCTCCTGCTGCGCTACCCTGTATTGAACGGCCAGTATGATACAGATAGAGGCGCTCGGGATAGCGAGGGTTATCACCGTCATATTAAGTGACTGCGCGTCGACCGCAAAAGCAGAGCCAATCAGCAAAATTGCCAGCGGCAGCAGAATATTTTTGCTGATAACTGACAGCGCAACAGTCATATTAAATGTTACTTTAAATGAATACAGTATTACCCCGCACGCAAACAGAGCAACCCCGCCGGTTGCGTTACCGAGCAATTGCAGTGAGCCGTTTATCGCAGCCGGGATGCGTACATCACACAGCAACAGCACAAATGCGGCGGCAGGCGCCCAGACCATCGGCTCTTTAATCGTGGATAATAAATTAGCACCAAGCGTAACCGGTTTTGCCGCAGGCGCATTGCCGGCAGCGGGCTGATTGTGACGGGCAAGAATAATCAGCGTTACCGGGCTTAAGAGAAGATTCAGGATAATCCCGGTAAATGCGATAGGAATAGTGCTGACTTCACCGAACAGATGCCCCAGAACCGGGATCCCGACAAAGGGAGCTGCCGGTGCGCTGATAGCAAGCGCCTGTAATGCGGCAATCGCCGGCGGGCGACGGAAGACCATGGCCGCGATAAAAAATGTGATGAAATACGCGCCTGCCATCCCGGCGAGCAGTAACACCCCCATCACCCAGTCACTGATCAATACATCACGGGAAATCCCCATGATCCCGGCAAACAGTGTCAGCGGGAGCGCATATAACATGATCATCCGGTTCAGTGTCGCACCTTGTGAGGCATCAAAATCCCGGTGCCAGCCGGCAAAAAAACCAAGCAGCAGTGTGACGACAATCGGCAACAGGGCAGCAATAATGGTTTCAGTCATGAGAGAGTCCGGTGTGTTTCTTAAGTGAAATTCATTAGAATCCGGTATGAACAAAAAATCAACTGCTCAATATGAGTACGCCACCCGCTGGTATAACAGCCGTTTGCATGGTAAGAGTGTATAAAAACGGACATAAAACAGGAAACACACCATGAATGACCTGACGTGTACTATCCCGGTTCTGGAAACAGAGCGGCTTATCCTGAGTGCGCACCGCAAAACGGATCATAAAGATGTGGCGGCGTTATGGGCAGATCGCACCGTGACGCACTATATTATGGCGGGACAGCGCTCCACGTCGCGCGACAGCTGGATGCGGATGCTGTCTTATCTCGGCTTATGGCCGTTGCTGGGCTATGGTTACTGGGCAGTCAGAGATAAAAGAACCGGTCGTTATATGGGGGATATCGGTTTTGCGGATTTTTACCGCGAATTGGATACGGACATCAGCCAGTATCCGGAAGCGGGCTGGGTCTTTGCGCCATGGGCGCAGGGACAGGGTTATGCAGGAGAAGCATTGGATGCGATTGTGAGCTGGCTGAAAAACGTACGTGGTATCAATGAGTGCGTGTGTATTATTTCTCCGGATAATCAGCCGTCAGTAAATCTGGCAGAACGCCATGGTTTCCGGCAAAAAGAAATACTGGGTATGGACTATAAATCCGTTATTTTATATCACCTTACCATCGATTAATCCGGGTGCGGCGGATAACTGCGTCAGATCAAGAAATCAGCAAATAGTTTGCCGGTAAATCAGGTCAGTTTATGGTCATTTACCGGTCTGCATTTGTTAATTATTATCACTATATATTTTCTAATTATATGAAAAATATTGTAAAAAATTCGTTATGCCGCCCATTGTTATTTTATTTTTTCGCTGAAACAAATACCCAGTAACTCGTTGTATAATATAATATATAACGTATTTATCATGGCAATTCGCCAATGGCAACGCTAGAATCAATTCACTTAGCGTGGTTATTAACTTTATTAATGACAACGATTAACTCCTAGCCTTCACACCTACGTTTCAGGTCAGACCGGAAATAGGGTGAGCTGGCCGTGACTCTGTTTACAGAGCCACCAGGGTGCAGGATAGAAATGTCCGCATCTCCCGTATTTGGAAAGGTGTTATGACAGAACAACTGATCGATCCCTTTGCGCGGAAATTTTATTATCTGCGCCTCTCCGTCACAGACGTATGCAATTTCCGTTGCAACTATTGTCTGCCTGATGGCTATAAACCTGATGGTCACAAATCCTTTCTTTCTCTCGGCGAGATCCGCCGGGTCACCCGTGCCTTTGCTGAACTGGGGACGGAAAAAATTCGTCTGACCGGCGGCGAGCCGACCATGCGCCGTGATTTCACAGAGATAGTCGCGGCCATCAATGAAAATGACAATATCCGCACTATTGCGGTAACCACCAATGGTTACCGGATGGCACGTGATATCCGCGAGTGGAAAGACGCCGGGCTGACTGCGGTGAATGTCAGTGTTGACAGTCTTGATCCCCGCCAGTTTCAGGCTATCACCGGGCAGGATAAATTCATGCAGGTGATGAGTGGCATCGATGCCGCTTTTGATGCCGGTTTTGAGAAAGTGAAAGTGAATGTGGTGCTGATGAAAGATGTCAATGACATCCATCTGCCCGCGTTTCTTAACTGGATCAAAGACCGTCCGATCCAACTGCGTTTTATTGAACTGATGGAAACCGGCGACGGCAGCGACACATTCCGCCGTTTTCATATCTCCGGCAATGTTATCCGCGCCCGCCTGTTACAGGCAGGCTGGCAGCAACAGGCGCGTTCGCGCAGCGACGGCCCGGCACAGGTCTTCAGCCATCCGGATTATCAGGGCGAAATCGGTCTGATTATGCCGTATGAAAAAGATTTCTGTCAGAGCTGCAACCGCCTGCGTGTTTCCGCTATCGGCAATCTGCATTTGTGTCTGTTCGGTGAGCAGGGGGTAACGCTGCGTGACCTGCTGGCAGAAGACGGATACGGCGATGAGCTGAAAGCACGCCTTCAGCGTGCACTGCAACACAAACGCGAAACCCATTTTCTCCATCAGGGAGACAGTGGTATGACCCCGAATTTATCTGTCATCGGCGGCTGATCCGCCGGCAGCATCAGGAGTTTACATGTCTCAACTCACCCATATCAATGCGGCGGGCGAAGCCAACATGGTGGATGTCTCCGGTAAACAGGAAACTGTCCGCGAGGCGCGCGCCGAAGCTTTTATCACCATGGATGCCGCTACCTTACAGATGATTATTGACGGCAACCATCACAAAGGTGATGTCTTTGCAACTGCCCGCATCGCCGGTATTCAGGCGGCAAAACGCACCTGGGATTTAATCCCGCTGTGCCATCCGCTGATGCTGAGTAAAGTGGAAGTGCAGTTAAGTGCGCAAACCGAATTTTCCCGTGTGCGTATTGAATCCTGCTGCCGTCTGACCGGTAAAACCGGCGTGGAAATGGAAGCTCTGACCGCTGCCTCTGTGGCAGCGCTGACTATCTATGATATGTGCAAAGCGGTACAGAAAGATATGGTGATCGGCCCTGTCCGGTTACTGGAAAAGAGCGGCGGAAAATCAGGTCACTTTAAGGCGGATGCATGATTACAGTGCTGTTTTTCGCGCAGGTGCGCGAGCTTATCAATACAGATGAACTGTCCCTGGCGTGTGAGTACGCGACAGCAGAGGATTTACGCAGCGCATTGAGTGAGCGCGGCGATCGCTGGGCGCTTGCTCTTGAGTCCGGTAAATTATTATGTGCGGTAAATCAGTCATTTGTGCCCTTGTCTCATCCGTTACAGGATGGTGATGAAGTGGCGTTTTTCCCGCCGGTTACCGGAGGCTGAGTGATGAACAATACCCGGATTGCCGTTCAGACAGACAATTTCAGTGTTGGTGATGAGTATCAGTGGCTGGCAGGTTGCGCTGATGATGGTGCGGTCGTGACCTTTACCGGTAAAGTCCGTAATCATAACCTGGGTGATAATGTGGCGGCTCTGACTCTGGAGCACTATCCCGGTATGACGGAAAAAGCGCTGGCGGATATTGTATTGCAGGCGCGTGAGCGCTGGGAATTGCAGCGGGTCACGCTTATCCACCGGGTCGGCAGTCTTTATCCTAATGATGAGATTGTGTTTGTCGGTGTCAGTGCCGCCCACCGCGGCATGGCGTTTGAGGCGGCAGAATTTCTGATGGATTACTTAAAAACCCGCGCACCTTTCTGGAAAAAAGAGACCTTACCACAAGGCGGTGAGCGCTGGGTTGATGCCAGAGAAAGTGACCAAAAAGCCGCAGATCGCTGGTAAATTAATACAGATAGCAGCCGGTTTACCGTATTTTTACCGGATGCTGCTCATTGCGTTAAAAAAAAACGTAATTTGTAAAGAAATCCGATCGGTTTCCTGACAGTTTGCCTGCTGGCAACGCCCTCTTTATGTGATAATCTATAGCCTTGGTCGTTTATCATCCGATAAACAATTTGATACAGATGAAAGGGTTATCCATCATGGACCGATTTCCTCGTTCTAACGGCTCGATAGTTTCACAAGCGGGCGCCGGTATTCAGGCTTACATGGCTCAGGTTTATGGCTGGATGGCTGTGGGTCTGGTACTGACGGCATTTGTTGCCTGGTATTCATCCGGCTCTGAAGCCATTATGAGCTTCGTTTTCTCAAGCAAAATCACCTTTTTCGGGCTGATCATCGCACAGCTGGCACTGGTCTGGGTTATCTCCGGCATGGTTGAGCGCCTGAGCGCGTCTGCGGCGACCGGGCTGTTTATGCTCTATTCGGCACTGACCGGGCTGACGCTCTCCAGTATTTTTATCGTTTATACTGATGCCTCTATCGTCAGCACCTTCTTTATCACGGCGGGTATGTTCGGTGCGCTGAGTATTTACGGCTACACCACCAAGCGCAGCCTGTCCGGAATGGGTAACTTCCTGTTCATGGGGCTGATTGGTATTATCATCGCATCACTGGTGAATATCTGGCTGAAAAGCGAAGGTATGACCCTGATCATCACCTATATCGGTGTGATCGTGTTTGCCGGTCTGACCGCATATGACACACAGAAACTGCGTAACCTGGGTGAGCAGATTGACAGTAATGACAAAGACACCATGCGTCGCTATGCGATCGTGGGTGCGCTGTCACTGTATCTGGACTTCATCAACCTGTTCCTGATGCTGCTGCGCCTGATGGGCGACCGTCGCTAATCAGGATACAGAAAATAGCGTTATGACAAAAAACCGGTTCTGATGAACCGGTTTTTTTATGTTTACAGATTTGTCTGCGCGGTATTACTGATAAGCAACCACCTTATTAATAATATCTGGTTCGTTCATTCAATCACCGTTCGTTATAATTACTTTTGAAGTTTTTGATAGTATCATTCCCATTTTTAATGCAGGAAGAGATATTGTCACCCTGTTTTATACAGAGGCTAATTTCTTTTTGTGTGTTAATTGTAAATATAATATAGTCCCAGTTATCAATATATTTTTTATATTTATCACTACCATTTTTTGCTGCGATTACTGCGTACTCTTTTGCTTTGGCGATATTTTGGTCAACACCATCATCGCCATTCAGGTACTTTGAAAATAATTTATCACAGGCAATCAGTATTTTGTTTTTTCCAATGTGATAGGCTTTATCATAATAATGAAGTGATTTTTGTTTGTCTCTTTCTATACCATATCCATTTTCCAGAATATATCCTCGGTGGTATAATGCTAATACATGTTCAGAGTCTATTGATAATGTTTTGTTCAAATAATAATTTGCCGGCCCACAGGCTTCAGTGACATTTGTTTTATCGTTAGGCCTTTTTGACAAATAACATAGGTTATAAAAAAAAAGAAAACAGAGTATAGTTACTAATTAAATCATTGTTATCTGCTTTTTTTATCAGTGATATAAGTTCAGCTCTTGTTTTCGGATATGGTGCATGTTCAGGTAAGTCAGAGTCATATTTTAATTCTATGGAGTTATAACTATAAAGTAACATCTCATAATTAAATGGATAACCAGAAGTGGCGTAACTATTTATATTAAAGGATAGTAATGCATATAGTAATATTTTTTTTCATTTATTATCCATTGATGTTAGATATAATATACAGACTGATATATGTCTTCATAAGAAGGATGCTCCGGATTGTGATTATATTCAGATGTGGCTTCATTTATATTTGATGCACTATTGTTTAATAAAATATCGCTTTCATTATATTCATGAAATAAGACATCAGTAATATCTGTTTTATTTCCGTTAACCCAGTCAACATTAGCTGTCAATTTATGAAAATTACCATTTTCATCGTAGAAAAAAGAACGTTGAACATCAATTCCAATTGATGATATTCCTATAGTTTCAAGCGAAAATAGTTCATCTGATTGGCTTATGCCATCCATGCTTTTATCGGTCCAAACCAGAAGTTCTGACCAGGAAATATCATCCTGATTTATTAATCCGTCACAGTTACTGTCCAGAGAGGATAAAGATGAAAAACCATTTTTATCATTAATGTTAAAAGGTAAAACCGGACTATGTTCTCCGAATAATTCGTTACCATTACTGATAATACCATTTTTATCTCTGTCCATAACTAATAATCCATCTTCCGGATGAACCCATCCTGTTCGTGTTAATTCTCCATCATTATTGAAATCAAAAGTAACGCCCATGTTATCTGTTATTGTTTTTACACCATCTCCATTTAAATCAATAATCAATGGCGTACAATAGTTATCAGCAACGTTTTCTAAGTTCTCATACAGGTTGTCAGGGAAGTAAGGAATGTTAATATTATCTATATCTGCTTCTGATAACATATCTTCGACAAATTGCCCGCAATTATTAGATAATAAATTGTAAGGTGGTGGCTCAGTATTACCTGTCTTATAATTATGTAATACTGTAAATAGATTATTAAAATCATTATAGAATTTCATGTTTTGAGACATTATAGAAATAGTTGATGCGTCTTTATAATAAATATGGTCTTTAAATGATAGGTTGTCAGTGGATGTTTTAAGGCTTTCCCCTGTACTTAACCCAACCGTTATTATTTCATAGTTCTTCGTGACAGGATTAATTCCCTTTATACCGATGAAAGTATGCCCAAAAGTTGATTCGCCAACTTCTGTCCCATGTGTGTCATATATTGTGCTATTTTTCGGGGCTACAAATATCGTTATTTCAGGAGGCCCTTTTTTATTGTAGTCAAATGAAGATGTAACATCTCTATGTATATTCATATCTTCTACTTTATACGTTTGATAGTGCTTTGTTTCTTTCGTCATCTGTTATCCTTAATGAAAATAATTATACTGTTAATTTTTTTTTCACTGAAGTTATAAACTAATATATTTTCTATATTATCGAATTATGTATTCAATGACGTTTTTTTGTATTTTCAACATATCAGTTTTAAATGTTTTTTTTTGATGAAAGAAAATGCCATTAATTAATAATGGTATTTTATTATTTATCTGATATTTTTTAGGATGTTAAATGTGATTCTATTTCTTGTCAAAATAAATTAATTAAATGATATAATATATGATGTATTTTATTTAGATTTAATTTTAATGTAATTAATTTTAATTGTTACTCACGCAATTTTGCGGCGGAACAAGGTATATGCAGCAGTACCGGTAATAACGGCGATCACCAGCAGCGGCCAGGCAGTAATGACAAAGACACCATGCGTCGCTATGCGATCGTGGGGGCGTTGTCACTGTATCTGGACTTCATCAACCTGTTCCTGATGAACCGGTTTTTTTATGTTTAAAAATGATGTTGTCAGGAATCCGCGATAATGTGTTCCAGTGTCCGGGCTGCCTGATGAGCCTCCGTCACATTGGTATTGTGCGGATTGATACTGACGATCAGCGCTTTCCACAGCGCCCATGCCATGGCTCTTTCCCGGGTGGCGTCATCGGTTTGCAGTGTGTCAAAAAATACTCTGCGGCTCTGCGCGTCAAAGAATGTCCACGCCATCACAAAGTCGCAGGCAGGATCGCCGGTGCCGAGTTGCCCGAAATCAATCACCGCCTGCAGGCGGTTGTCCGCCGTGAGCAGATTACCTGCACTGATATCGCCGTGAACCCAGACCGGCGGGGATGTCCAATGAGAATCAAGTCCCTTTTCCCATATTTTTTCAAGCCGCGCGCAGTGTGTCTGAGAACTTAGTTGTGTCAGTGCATGGCGGGTTTCACTGTCATAAACGGCTAAATCTCCGCCCCGGTAAAAATTGTGTGGTCCGGCAGACGGACCGCCGTCGGCATCAATGTTCTGAAACTCATTAAGAAAATGAGCCAGATCACGGGCAAATTGTATTTTGTCTTCCGGCGGGTGTGCTGCCGCTGTTTCACTCGTGATCCAGCGGTAAACTGACCACGGAAAAGGATAGATTTCTGATGGTTTTCCGGCTGCGAGCGGAGCGGGGATCAGGACTGACAATTCAGCCGCCAGATGTGTAAGCCATTGCTGCTCTTTGCTTACCTGACCTGCATAATCCGCAGATGACGGCAGGCGGATCAGCATTTCATCACCCAGGTGAAATGTCCGGTTATCCCAGCCGCTGGTTGCCACCGGCGATACCGGCAGGTCAGCCCACTGCGGACACTGCTCAGCGATAAGTTTTCCGGCAAGCGTTGTATCAATAATCACTGTTATCGTGCTCCTGTTTATTTCTTATCCGTAATTTTCACGCAACCTTGCGGCGGAACAAGGTATATGCGGCTGTGCCGGTAATAACGGCGATCACCAGCAGCGGCCACAGGCTTTGCCAGATCACAGTGAAACCGGCATCTTTCAGGTAAATCTGTTTGGTGATTTCATTGAAATGACGGATGGGATTTATCCAGGTGATATATTGCAGCCACTGCGGCATGTTTTCCACCGGCGCAATATAGCCGGAAAGCAGCACGGCGGGCATCATAAAGACAAATACACCGATAAACGCCTGTTGCTGTGTGGCGGAAAGGGCGGAGATAAGCAGCCCGAAGCCGACCAGTGATAAGCCGTACAGACTCATGGTGAAGTAGAACAGGAGCAGTGAGCCGGAGAAGGGAATTTGATAGGCAAAAATGCCGATCACCAGCACGATACTGGCCTGTACCGTTGCCACAATCAGCGCCGGAACCGCTTTACCGACAAAAATCTCACCCGTGGTAAGCGGGGAAACCAGTAACTGATCCAGCGTGCCCTGTTCCCGCTCACGGGCGACAGACAGAGAGGTTACAATCATCACGCCGATAGTGGTTATCAGCGCCACCAGCGAGGGCACGATAAACCATTTATAATCCAGATTCGGGTTGTACCAGTTGCGCACTACCAGCTCACTGGTGACGGCTTGCGGCATGCGCTCCTGCTGATAATTTGACACTATCTGTTGTACATAATTTGCGGCAATCTGCGCACTGTTTGAGTTGCGCCCGTCCAGCAAAATTTGTAATTGTGCGGGGTTTTTTGCCGCCAGATGTGCGCTGAAATTTTGCGGGAAATGTACTAAAAGCAGCGCCTGCCGGTTATCTATTGCCTCGCGCACTTCCTGCCTGTTTTGCAGCAGCAAGACCTGTGAAAACGCACTCGCTTTGGCGAACTGCTGAGTCAGTTCAACGGATGCCGCGCCTTTGTCTTCATCATAAATAGCGATTGTCGCGTTGGTGACTTCCAGTGTGGCGGCGAGCGGAAACAAAATCATCTGAAAAATCACCGGGACTATCAGGATGGTTCTGGTCTGCCGTTCGCGCAAAAGAAGCTGTAATTCTTTAATAATTAAGGTGAAAATCCGGTGAAACATTGTTTTCTCCTTAATCCAGCCGGCGGCGGGTTTTCAGTGCTGTCAGCCCGATAAACACAATGGCGGACAAAATCAGCATGATTAGATTGGCAATAATCACCGGCATGATATTGCCTGCCAGAAACAGCGTTTGCAGGCTTTCGACAAAATAGCGCGCCGGTATTACCCGGGTCACGGCTTGTACGGCAAGCGGCATACTGTCGATTTCAAACACAAAGCCGGACAACATAATCGCGGGTAAAAATGCAGCATTCAGGGAGATCATCGCCGCATTGAATTGGTTGCGTGTAATGGTGGAGATGAGCAGTCCCATGCCGAGCGCGGTGGCGAGATAAAGCGAGGTCACCAGCGCCAGCAGCCACAACGAGCCATGGTAGGGCACGCCGAGCAGATACACGGTCACCAGCATGCAAAGCACCATCACCCCGCTGCCGAGTACCTGATACGGCAACAGCTTCGACAGCAACAGCTCTGTTTTTGTTACTTGTGTGGAGAGCAGCGCTTCCATGGTGCCGCGCTCCCACTCACGGGCGATCACCAGAGAGGTCAGAATTGCGCCGACCACGGTAATAATGATGCTGATAGCGCCCGGGATAATAAAATGCTGGCTGATGGCGGCGGGGTTAAACCAGTAGCGCAGGCGGATATCTATCAGCGGCGGGCTGCTGATCCCCGCATCCTGTGCGCGTTGCTGTTTCCAGATCTGCCAGACCCCGGTGGCATAGCCCTGCATAAAGTTAGCGGTATTCGGTTCGCTGCCGTCGGTGATTATCTGAATCGGCGCGATATCATCCTGACGGGCAAGGCGTTTATCGAAATCCACCGGGATCACCACAATGCCACGGATATGCCCGGCCTGCAGTTTATCAATCAATTCATGGCGGTTATCACTGAGCGTGGCATCAATAAAGGGTGAGCCGGTAAAGGCGTGGATAAGCTCCTGCGCCGGTTCACTCTGCTGATTAACCAGAATACCGATGCGCAGTTTTGAGGAGTCCAGATTAATACCGTAGCCAAAAATAAACAGTAAAATCAGAGGAATAACAATCGCAATCAGGGCGCTGGACGGGTCACGGACAATCTGTTTGCTCTCTTTAATGCACAACGCCCGCAGGCGGCGCCATGAAAAGCCGGAAGGTGCGGCAGATTGTGTATTCATGATGCTTCCTCCGGTGTGTGCTCTTTATCATACTGTTCGACCAACCCGATAAACGCATCTTCCATTGAAGGATCCGGATGGGCGTCACTTGCCACACCGGCTTTCAGCTGATCGGGTGTTCCGGCAGCTATAATTTTACCGTGATAAACCAGCCCGATACGGTCACAATATTCCGCTTCATCCATAAAGTGGGTCGTTACCATGACGGTGACGCCTTTATCCACCATGCCGTTGATATGCAGCCAGAATTCCCGGCGGGTCAGCGGATCAACCCCGGAGGTCGGTTCGTCGAGAAACAGGATATCCGGTTCATGCATCAGTGCGCAGGCCAGTGCCAGCCGCTGTTTAAAACCAAGCGGCAGATCTTCTGTGGTCTGGCGCAGGATCGGCTCAAAATTAAAGGTACTGACCATATCCGCAATTTTTTGTTTCTGCGCTTTGCCGCGCAACCCGTATACACCGGAGAAAAATGTCAGGTTCTGTGCGACGGTCAGGTTACCGTACAGTGAGAATTTCTGTGCCATATACCCCAGACGGCTGCGGGCTTTGGCAGAACTGGTTTTCAGATCCAGCCCCAGCACAAGTGCGCGTCCGGATGTCGGGATCATCAGCCCGCACATCATTTTAAAGGTGGTGGATTTCCCTGCACCATTCGGACCGAGCAGACCAAAAATCTCCCCGCGTTTTACCTGAAAATCCACATGATCGGTGGCGGCAAAATCGCCGAACTTTTTGGTCAGACTGATCGCCTCAATAACTGTTTCATCCGGTGCGGCAGGAATTTGCGGCATAATCTGTGCCAGTGCGGAGCGATGAGAGGGACCGCCACCGAGCAGATCAATAAAGGCATCCTCAAAACGGGGTTTTGCCGTCTGTAATTCGGCATCCGGGCAATTAAGTGTGCTGAGCAGGGCGCGGGTATCGGTTTGCGGTTTTACGATCAGGCGGACATAACGCCCCTGAATAACCCCGTCAGTGACATCAGGCTGAACTAATGCTTCCTGCAACAAACTCCGCCGCTCTGCGGGCTGTGCAGCCAGCAAAAATGAGCGTCCGCTCATGGTGTCGGTCAGTTTTTCCGGTTTGCCCTCATAGAGCAGTTTGCCCTGATTAAGCAGCAGCACATCGCGGCACTGTTCTGCTTCATCCAGATAAGAGGTGCTCCAGAGGATCAGCATACCGTCATCTGCCAGCGTGTGAACCATGCGCCACAGCTCGCGGCGGGCTATTGGGTCAACCCCGACACCCGGCTCATCGAGCAGTAATACCTGTGGCTGCCCGAGAAGAGTACAGGCGAGCCCCAGTTTTTGTTTCATACCGCCGGAAAGCTTCCCGGCCATGCGTCCGGTAAAATGCGTGAGAGAGGTAAAGGTGAGCAGACGATCAAAGGTACTCTGCTGTTCAGATTGCGGCAAACCGCGCAGTTCAGCATATAAACGGAGATTTTCTATTACCGTCAGGTCTTCATACAGCCCGAATTTCTGCGGCATATAACCCAGTCGGGCGCGCAGCGCGACGCTGTCAGTGATAGGGTCAAACCCGGCTACGCGGATCTCGCCGCTGTCCGGTTTCAGCAGTCCGGCGAGCATACGGATAAGCGTGGTTTTTCCCGCACCATCAGGCCCTGCCAGCCCGGTAACACCGCCGCCGGAAATGGTGGTACTCAGCCGATCAACTGCCGGGCTGTTCAGTCCGGGGAAGTTTTTTTCAACGCCATTCAGGGTGATAGTGATGTCAGACATCCTTTATCCCTGCGGCTGTTCACTGTCAAAACGGACAGTTACCGGCATTCCCTGACGCAGCAGCGGATCGGCATCTGTCACCACAATGCGCAGGCGATAAACGAGATCAGTGCGCAGTGCCGGGGTTTCAACCGATTTCGGGGTAAATTCAGCCGTCGGGGAGACAAAGCCGACATGCCCGTGATACGGCTGACCGGGGCGGCTGTCAGTCTCCAGCAGAACCGCGCGTCCGGGCTGTGCCTGTCCCAGCTCACTTTCACTGATATAAGCGCGCACCCACACCGGATTGGTCAGTGAGAGGGTGAAAACAGTGCTGCCTGCCGGTAAAATGGTTCCCGGTTCAACGGCGCGGGTAAGAATAGTGCCGTCAGCCGGTGCGGTAAGCCTGGTATCCGCCAGATCCAGTTTTGCCTGTGCAACCGCGGCTTCTGCCTGTTTCAGTTGTCCGCGGGCTTGTTCTATCTCTTCTTTGCGAAATCCGTTTTCCAGTTGCGTCAGTTTATCCTGCGCGGCTTTCAGTGCAGCCTCAGTCTGATCCCGCTGGTTGCGGGCATTTTCGAGATCATTGGCTGAAATGGCTTTGCTTTGCATCAGCCCGGACTGACGCTGATAAAATTGCCGGGCAAACTGTGCGGCAGCAGTATTACGGGCGACATCGGCTTTTGCCTGTGCAATTTCCTCTGTGCGGTAGCCGGTTTCCATCATGGATAACGCGGCCTGTGCACTGTCACGCACGCCTTCCGCTTTCAGCAGTGCGTTACGGTAAGGCGCATCATCAAGTGTGCCCAGAAGGTAACCGGCTTTAACCACAGCACCTTCATCAACATTCAGGGATTGCAGTTTGCCGCTCACACGAAAACCGGGGCTGACGGTTCTGATATCCACATTGCCGTACAGCAATACCGGCCCGGACGGCCGCGCCTGCCACCAGTACCAGCCTGCGGCACTGAGCAGTAAAATCAGAATAATGATGAATGATCCTGTTTTTTTCATTGGCGTCATGAATTCGTTTCCCGTCCGTTATTGGTCATAGTGAGGAATCAAACTAGGTAATGTTCCTTTAATCCGTTTAATATCAGTCTGATATGTTCGCTGAGTACGGTGTTTATCATTTCATATTCCTTTTCACCGATATTATCCCAGCCCGCCTGACGCAGAAGGGTTTCCCGCGCCAGACGGAAAGATAAAATCTCACCCATAATGGCATGGGTATGGATAAGAGTATTTATATGCCCGTCCGGCAAACCGGTATATAATGCCACCAATCTGGCCTGGCGTGAAAAAATCGGGGCGAGGGCGTTTTCATGAATAAGCGTATACGCCTTTGTCGGGACCAGCTGTTCGCGCGACATTATCCGGCTGATATTAATATTATTTTTCTTCAGTACCAGGTCGTTATACGCAAGAAAACTTAGTTCAATCAGTTGCAGACAGCGCGTTTCATCCTGCTCATTGTGGTCCGGCGACAGAAATATATCTATTTCTTCAATGACAGGACTGAATTCATCACGGATAATGTCTGCAATATACTGCGCGACTGCCAGATATAAGCCATCTTTAGAGCCGAAATAATAAGCAATAGCTGCGATATTTTGATCAGCACGTTGTGCAATCTGGCGAGTAGTGGCACTATTTGGGCCGTTTAGTCCGAAAATTTCAATAGCGGCTTCCAGTAAAGCCTGTTTGGCGTGTTCGCCGCGAGGCGTATTAGTCGTGTTGACTGACATAGCGTATATCCTTATGGGTGTGTCGGCATAAACGAGTGATCAATCATGTGATTAAACTTTATGCTCATCGGTATGTATTGTAAATGAGCAGAAACAAACGGATTGATCAGGTACGTATTTTATCGATATTTCTTCCGGAGTGACGGATTAATTTTCGACATTCAATCATCAGCAGGCCCCGCAGACAAATCACCGGGGCGGAGTCTTAACAATTCATGAGTTTTTCATCCTTACCATTATGCCCGGAAATTCTGAAGGCCGTCGAAGAGATGGGCTACGAACAGCCAACCCCGATTCAGTTACAGGCCATTCCTAAAGTACTGGCCGGTCACGATTTATTAGCAAGCGCACAAACCGGTACAGGGAAAACCGCCGGTTTTACCTTACCTATCCTGCAATATTTACAGGATAATCCGCGCAAAGGCGGCGGACGCCCTGTCCGTGCGCTTATTTTATCGCCAACCCGTGAGCTGGCAGCGCAGATCGGTGAAAATGTCCGTGAATACAGCCGTCACCTGCGCACACGTTCGCTGGTGGTTTTCGGCGGTGTGAGCATCAATCCGCAAATGATGAAACTGCGCAGCGGCGTGGATATTCTGATTGCGACCCCGGGTCGTCTGTTGGATCTGGAACATCAGCACGCAGTTGACCTGTCAAAGGTTGAAATTTTAGTGCTGGATGAAGCCGACCGCATGCTGGACATGGGCTTTATTCATGATATTCGCCGTGTTATCAATAAATTACCGGCAAAACGTCAGAATTTACTGTTCTCCGCGACCTTCTCCAACGGTATTAAATCGCTGGCGAACACTATCCTGAACAATCCGGTCACGGTAGAAGTTGCACCGCGTAACAGCGCATCACAGCAGATAACACAGTTTGTGCATCTGGTGGATAAAAAGCGTAAAGCTGAATTACTGGCGCACCTGATTGGCCGTGATAACTGGGAACAGGTACTGATTTTCACCCGTACCAAGCACGGTGCAAACCGTCTGGCTGAATTCCTGAGTGACAGCGGCATTAAAGCGGCGGCAATCCACGGTAATAAATCCCAGGGTGCAAGAACCCGCGCACTGGCTGATTTTAAAAGCGGCGGCATTCGTGCTCTGGTGGCAACGGATATCGCAGCCCGCGGACTGGATATTGAACAACTGCCGTATGTGGTGAACTATGAACTGCCGAATGTGGCGGAAGATTATGTCCACCGTATCGGGCGTACCGGGCGTGCAGATGCCACCGGTATGGCATTATCACTGGTATGTATTGATGAGCACGAATTATTACGTGACATCGAAAACCTGCTGAAAAAACCAATCGAGCGCATGGCAGAACCGGGCTATGAGCCGGATCCGTCTATCAAAGCTGAGCCGATTCAGAAAGCCAAACAAGGTCGCGGCGGCGGCGGTGGTCGTTCTTCCGGTCCCCGTCAGGGCGGACAAGGCCGTGATCGTGGTGCAGAAGGGCGCGGCAACTCAAACAGCGGCGACAAGCGTCCGGCGCGTCCGCGTCAGCAAAAGCCACGCAGCTCCTCATCCGACTCCGGCAGCCCTTGGGGAAACCGCGGTAAATAACGGACCAGGTTACTGATGCGTGTACTGTTAGCACCAATGCAGGGGGTCTTAGACCCCCTTGTTCGTCATTTGCTGACTGAAGTGAATGATTATGATCTTTGTATCACCGAGTTTGTTCGTGTGGTGGATATGCTGCTGCCGGAAAAAGTCTTTTTCCGCATCTGTCCTGAACTGGCGCACGGCGGTGTAACGGCATCCGGAACACCGGTTCGGGTGCAATTGCTGGGACAGTATCCGCAGTGGCTGGCAGAAAATGCGGCGCGTGCGGCAGAACTCGGCTCGCAGGGAGTTGATCTCAACTGTGGTTGTCCGTCAAAAATGGTCAACGGCAGCGGCGGCGGGGCAACCCTGCTTAAAGATCCGGAACTGATTTATCAGGGCACCCGGGCTATCCGCGCAGCAGTTCCCGCACATCTTCCTGTCTCGGTAAAAATCCGCCTCGGCTGGAGCAGCAGCGAGCATCAGTTTGAGATAGCGGATGCGGTTGAACAGGGCGGTGCGACTGAAATCACCGTACACGGACGAACCAAAGAGGCCGGATACCGCGCTGAGCTTATCGACTGGCCGGCAATCGGCGCTATCCGTCAGCGTTTATCTATCCCGGTGACTGCCAATGGTGAAATCCTGGATTGGCAGAGTGCGCAAAACTGCGCAGCCGTCACCGGCTGTGATTCCCTGATGCTCGGGCGTGGTGCACTGAATGTGCCCAATCTCAGCCGTGTGGTGAAACACAACAGTCCGTTTATGCCGTGGGCGGATGTGGTTGCCTTGCTGCACCATTACACACAGCTGGAAAAACAGGGCGATACCGGATTGTATCATATGGCGCGGATCAAACAGTGGTTCAGTTATCTGCACAAAGCCTATCCTGAGGCCGAATCACTCTTTTCCGTTATCCGTACACTGAAAGATTGCCCCTCCATTGCACAGGCTATTTCCCGTGAGCGGGATAATATACCCTTATTCATTCAAACTGCAGGTTCGTTGGCCGCACTCAGCTAGCCGGGTCACATACTGATGTATGCTCCCGGTCTATCTTCCCTTGCCGCCTGCCTGCATCTTGAATGACATTGGTATATTTACGATCAGAATGCATAAAATTTGCATTTTCCTGTGTATCGCACTTTAATTAACAGATAAGCTACAATTAACTGAACCACAAATTTTTCTGAATCCGTCTATATGCAGCAGGAGGCATTAATGAATTTTCTGTCCTGGATTATCTTCGGTCTGATTGCCGGAATATTGGCGAAATGGGTTATGCCCGGAACCTATGATATCGGCTTTATTATGACAATCATATTAGGTGTTGCCGGCTCCGTGGTCGGGGGATATATCAGTGTCTTTTTCGGTAAAGGGCGCGTAGACGGGTTTAATTTCGGTAGTTTTGTTGTAGCCGTTATTGGTGCGATGGTGGTGTTATTTCTGGCTGGTGCCATTTTCGGCTGAATGTTAGCCGGTTAAATCATAGTTATGGGCTGATACCACAGCAAAAAGCAGTAAAATGTCAGACATGCCGGGGCAGATAGTTGCTCCGGCATTTTTATACCCTTATTCATTCAAACTGCAGATGCGTTGGCTTCGCAATTACGGCTCAATAGGCAGGGTATCGGAACCACCCCATTCAGCCCATGAACCATCATACAGACGGACATTCTGATGGCCAATGAGTGTCAGTGCGAGAAGCAGAACAGCGGCAGTCATGCCGGAGCCGCAGGAAACGACGAGGTATTTGCTTAAATCCACACCGGCATCGCGGAATAATTGCTGAATTTGTGTCGGAGTTTTGTAGCCGCCGTTTTCCACCAGCGTATTCCACGGCACATTACAGCTGCCCGGGATATGACCCGCTCTGACACCGGGACGCGGATCCGGCGTCAGTGCCTGAAAGCGATCAACTGAGCGTGCATCGACAATCTGAATTTCCGGATCGGTAATGGCAAGCAGCACATCATCTTTATTTACCGCATTGTGACGCTGAAATTCAGGCGTAAATACTTTCGGCGCAGGATGTGCGATTTCACCACTTTCTGTGGCATAGCCGGCATTCATCCAGCCGTTTAAGCCGCCCTGAAGAATACGTAAATTTCTGACACCAAAGGTTTTCAGTGTCCACCAGGCGCGCGGGGCGGAAAACAGATTGCCCTGATCATAAATAATCACCGTGGTATCGTTATCAATCCCCAGAGCACCTGCGGCCTGCGCGAATGTTTCCGGTGACGGCAGCATATGCGGCAGCGGGGACGAGGTATCAGCCACTTTATCCTGATCAAAATAGTGTGCACCCGGAATATGACGTTCAAGCCATAGCTGATAACAATCTGCGGGTTGTGCGGGTGGCGCTTTGCTCACATCGAGAACGACAAGATTGTCGTCATGCAGGTGTGTGTGCAGCCAGTCCGGAGTAACAAAATAGTCTCTGTACATCGGAATTAACCTCGTTAGCATGACGCAGACGGCTACCGTGTTTCGCGGGTGGCGGCTTCCTGCGCCGTGGATGGAGAATCAGGGGCAACTGAACGATTATACATGTTCATCCCGGCAAGAAAAACGCCGCCGAGG
Organism: Morganella psychrotolerans; assembly: GCF_001676055.1. Classification (GTDB taxonomy): domain Bacteria; phylum Pseudomonadota; class Gammaproteobacteria; order Enterobacterales; family Enterobacteriaceae; genus Morganella; species Morganella psychrotolerans_B. The sequence goes on from NZ_LZEX01000012.1 coordinate 152,353, forward strand.
GAGCCGAAGGCAAAAATAAAAATGAAAATAATCAATAATTTCTTCATAGATGTTTTTTACAGTTATCAGGCTGAGCCGGTCAGCCGGCAGAATACAGACAGTATGTTGAACAATTGTAACAAACTTTTGACCAAACCGTATGCTGAAAACGGGCTGTTTTTTTTGCTGTAGTGTGAAACAATAGCCCCCTGTTTATTTATCCATAGGTTTTCTGATGTCCCTCTCCGCCACTGTCAAACAACAAATCAGCGCCTGGTATAAAGCTCTGCCGGAGCAGATTGACGGCTTTGTTCCGCGTGCACCGCAGCGGGATATGATTGCGGAAGTGGCGCGGACGATGGCAGGCGATGAAGGGCGTCATCTGGTTATTGAAGCCCCGACCGGTGTGGGAAAAACATTGTCGTATCTTATCCCGGGCATTGCGGTGGCGCGTGAACAGCAAAAATTGCTGGTAATCAGTACCGCAAACGTGGCATTGCAGGATCAAATTTACAGTAAAGACTTGCCGCTGCTGGCAAAAATTATTCCTGATCTGAAATTTACCGGTGCTTTCGGACGCGGGCGCTATGTCTGCCCGCGTAATATGGCGGTGATTGGTGCGGCTGAAGGTGAGCAGATTGATTTGATGCTGCTGCTGGAAGATAAAGCGGATGTGGCAACCGCGTCTGAACGTGATACGGTGCGGCAGTTACAGAATGATTTTACGTCGTTCGGCTGGGATGGCCTGCGGGATCATCATAAAAAATCTATTGCGGACAGTCTGTGGCGCAAAATCAGCACCGATAAACTCAGTTGCCTCGGACGTAACTGCCAGTTTTATACCCGCTGCCCGTTCTTTTTGGCGCGGCGTGAAATCGATACTGTCGATGTGGTGGTCGCCAACCATGCACTTGTTATGGCGGCGATGGAGAATGAATCCGTCCTGCCGGAAAGCAAAAAATTGCTGCTGGTACTCGATGAAGGTCACCATATTGCCGATGTTGCCCGTGATTCTCTGGAAGTGGAAGCGGATATCACCCTTGTTTCACTTCAGGCGCAGCTTGATAATCTGGCTAAGTTTGTTACTCAGTATATTCAGCAGTTCCGCCCGGTAAAACCGCCGAAACTGGCAGACAACGCGCGCCTGCAAAAGCACCTTGAGGTTATGCTGGAGACTTACCGCGATGTGGCAATGTACACACAGGCGCTGTTACCGGAACGCGCAGCGGATCCGCACTATCTTTTCCCGCTCGGTGAATTACCCGAACCGCTGATGAATGCCGCACAGCAACTGTCAAAACAGACAGATGCCCTGCACGCCATGGTGGAAGCCATTCTCAGTGATCTGAATGAACAGACGGCAAAACAGGATATCGTGCGCCTGCACAGGTCGATTCTGACGGCCGGTAAAATGCTGGGTGCGCTGGAAAATATGCGCAAATTGTGGCGTCAGGCGGCAATGTCGGAGATTTCTCACGCACCGGTGTCGAAATGGCTCAGTCGCCGCTATGAAAAAAATCAGTCTCACCTGTGGTTTCACTGCGCGGGGATCCGTGTCAGTGAACAGCTCGGGCATCTGCTGTGGCGTAATGTACCGCATATTGTTGTTACATCTGCCACACTCCGCTCCCTCAACAGTTTCAGCCGCCTTCAGGAGATGACCGGGCTGAGTGAAAAAGCCGATGACCGCTTTGTTGCTCTCGGGTCACCGTTTGATCACTGCCGCCAGGGGCGTCTGGTTATTCCGCAGATGCAATATGAACCGACACTGGCTGATGAAGCGGCGCATATTGAAGAAATGGCGCGTTATTTCCGCAGCCAGCTTGAGTCCGGTGAACATCGCGGCATGCTGGTTCTGTTTAACAGCCAGCGGGCAATGGATCTTTTTCTGACACATGTGACAGATTTGCGGCTGCAATTGCTGGTTCAGGGTGACCAGCCCCGTTACCGGCTGGTGGAAACGCACTGTCAGCGGATCAGGGACGGGCAGAACAGCGTGCTGATTGGTTTGCACTCTTTTGCGGAAGGACTGGATCTTAAAGGGGATTACCTGACACAGGTGCATATTCATAAAATTGCGTTTCCGCCGGTAACCAACCCCGTTATTATTACCGAAAACGAGTGGCTGAAGTCACTGAACCGCTATCCGTTTGAAGTGCAGAGTCTGCCGAGTGCGTCTTTCACACTGATCCAGCAGGTCGGGCGGCTTATCCGCAGTAATCAGTGTCATGGTGATGTGGTGATTTATGACAAACGCCTGCTGACGAAGCGCTATGGCAGCCGGTTACTCAATGCCTTGCCGGTCTTTCCGATTGTGCGTCCGGAGATTGATTAGAGAAAGAAAAACGGACATCCGTTGTCCGGTGAGATCCTGTGCGGTACTAATCGTAGGTAATATTGAAGATCATTTTAGCCTGGACATCCCCCGGGGAAACGGAATTACCATGCTGATAATATCGGGCAATATAATTCATGTTGTATTCAACCTCCTGCAAGCTGGCCAGTTTACCGATAAGGTAAGGCTGTTTCATCAGCAGCGGGACATTGCCGGTGTCCAGTACCTGGATACCCACTCCTTTTGCTGAATTATCGCCGGTCAGCTTATTTTTCAGCACACCACGGTTGTTTTCTGTATCCGGTGCAAGGTCGGCGTCAAATGTGATATTAATATTACTGTACCCTTTATCATCAACACCTCCGCTGCATAACAACTTAATCATAAACGGTTTTTCACCAACCGTTGTTCCTTTTCCCGAGAATGAGGTGTATTTGGCCGGCGGAAGATAAACATCCTGATTATTTCCCGAGGTCACCAGACATGACGGAGAAACAATCGTAATAGCCTCAGCGCTCAGAAAACTGATAATCGCGGGTTGAATACCGCTGTTTGGTTTATAACCATACCGGGTATATTCTCCCTGAGCGATGCTTCCCGAGCCTGTTTTCAGGGCTGTTTTGATGATTTCGACAGTAAAGTCTGACCCGCCGAGATAGGCGGGTTGTAAGCTGTCAGTACTTCCCGGCACGCGGTAAGTATCCGGATAGGTCATCCCGACTTGTCCTTTACGGGTAAAGCGGAGTCCTATCCCGGAAATATTGGTGGAAAAGACCTTATTCGCTCCCTCAGATCCCGGGGAGATAATAATTGCATCCAGAATCGTTCCTCCCCGGCAGCGCGCCCAATATTTCCCTGTCTGCGGCATAGACCATGTTCTTTCTTTGATCACTGAGCCGACAGGAAGATCCGGGCGGACAACCACGCGACCAAAAACCATATCAATCATTTCTGCCGTAACGGCGTCGTCACGAATGCATTCGGCATAAGCACTGCTGCCGGTAAACAGAAGCGCCAGTGCGGCGCAGCGGATATTATGATGTTTTATTGACATAGTGTGTTCTGCCTTTTGCTGAGATCCAGCGGGAAGGTACAGGTTTCATTTTCCAGACGGACAACCCCTTGCGTTGCCTTTTCATCATTGATAAGAACAGTACTTCCCTGTGAGACCACGCCAATAGTGTTTCCTTTCGGATCAGTAACTTCTGTGCCGAAGGGAAGCGGTCGTCCGTCGGTTCGCCGGACAATATACATAATGTTTTTTTCGATTTTTGTGCCAAATTTAACTTTAACGATAGCGCCCTCATAAGGGGCGATATCCGCAGAGGTATTCCGGAATGCGACATCTTCAGAACTGCCTTTGGGATCAATTTCAATTTTATTGACGCGGTATGGCCTGACATACGGCATCAGGACATAGCCGCTCTTATCAAACCGGCTGGCAGGGAATCCCAGTAATGATGCGCCCTGTGCATTTTCAGCTTCAGCCAGAACCATTGTGCCGGATATTTCAGGTGTGAACGTTATTCCGCCGGAGTGGGCCACCACTGAGCCGCTGGCTCCCATGCCGAACTGACTGTATTTTCTTCCGTAACTGTAGTTGGCGTTAAGATTAGAAATCGAATTACGGTAGCCTCCGTTGACAGAGGCCGCATAATTACTGTCTTTCATCGCTGTGGCACTGACACCATAAGTCAGCGTGTTTCCGGCATCGAGGGCACCGTTGACCCCGATTTGTGATGAACCGAACCGTTTATTATCAATCCATGTATTCGATGACATGGTTGCGCGATACCCGTCACCGAATGACAGCGGATAGTTTAAGTTGAGGTTAATACTGTCGTTATAGCCTTTTTCACGATCATCAGAATAGGTGCGCATGAAACCGACGGAATAGGATAATTTTTCAAAATTGTTGTTATAACTGAACTGATATTGCTTATCCTGCCGGTCACTGTCCCAATAATCAGATATTCGTCCGGTCAGATACAAACTACCTAAATTTTCTGCAAAAGATTGGTTGACGGAATAAATGAATCCCTGCTTTTCGCGGTAATTACCGGTAAAGTCATTATGTTTTTCAGCATTAATACTGTATATCGCATCATTGACGGAGTAATAATCGCGGCTGGATCGACGGTAATAAGATAAATACAGGTTGGTATTTGTACCCGGATAAATCTGGCTGAATGAAAATTGATAGTTTTCACCCTGAGCGGTGTTGTGTTTAAATTCTGTCCGCGCATGAGTGGCATCGAGAGAAAAAGTACCGACAGGGGTATTAAGACCGGTTCCGGCAAGCCAGGCATAGTAGTCTTCAGAGATATTTGCACCTGAATAGAGGGTCAGGAAGTTATTCAGCCCGTACTGTAACGAACCCTGCATGATATTCGGGCGATAATTTAATCCGTCATAATCCGCTTTACCGGCATTGATGTCATAGCGGAAGAAGCCGGGCCGGACTAATTTATTGGATGACGTATAAGGAACAGAAAATGTACTTTCACTGCCATCGGCTTCTTTGATGGTCACTTCCAGATCATTACCATAACCGGATGGATTAATATCTGCTAATTCAAACGGACCGGCCGGTACTGAGGTCTGATAAATAATAAGTCCGACCTGGCGAACCGTCACCAGGGCATTACTCTGCGCTATCCCGCGAATTAACGGAGCAAAGTTTGTCGTACCGTCAGGATACATGTTGCCGTCGGTGGTTAATTTAAGGCCACGCAACCGCACGCTTTCCAGAATCTCCCCTTCGGTGGCAAATTGCCCGGCGGTAAATTTAGAATTAATGGCTGCAACAGGGCGCTGCAAATAAGTCTGATTGCTTTTCCAGCCTTTTCTTCCGTCGCGCTGCCAGCTGTAGTTACCTTCCTGTTTCAGTAACCAGCCTTTAAACGACAATCCTGCATTGGTGGTCAGATAAAAGGTATCATCATTACTGCTGCCATAGTCGGTTTGTTTGCTGTGATAATAGTTGCTCATATAGGAAATATTAAGAGCGGTAATACCGTGATCCCAACTGTCCGCAGAGATATAACTGCCGGTATTAAGCAGGTAAATCTGCGGAACAGTGATAAATAATTGCAGAGTACTGGCTTTTAAATTGTCAATAACCAGTGGAGAGCTGTTCCATTCATTGAGTGGCAGACAGCTGTTTTTATCTGATTCAGCACCGGAATTCAGTTTCTCTGCATTAATTCCGAAGGCATAGAGCATTTTTTCCGAATAACAAATTCCGAGATGCTCTCCGGATATTTTTTTCACCTGCACATCATGGCGGCCCTGCCATTTGTCATTGGTGTAAACATCAATGGAATAGGTTCCTTCAGAAACAGCGGAAACACTGAACCGGCTAAGGTCAGCGTTCTCTTTTGATCCGACAATAAATCCACTCTCAAACTGATAGTCTGTATTTTCTTCAGACCAGGCCGTAAAAGACACAAGTAAAATTCCGGCAGAAGGCTTTATAAAGTAATCAATTATTATGGTTTTTATACTTATATTTAACATGTTGAATTAGTGTCTATTCTAAAGTTGCGTTAAAGGTAAGATCGGAACCGTAATCATTAATGTTACTGATGAATAGTTTGTCTCCGCGTTTTACTGATTTGTTCAGCGGTATTTCTGTCCGGTTTTTGGGTAACAACATAACTGATTTTTGAATAAGTTGTTTTTTATCGGATAAAGTGATTGCTGTCACTGTAATATAAAATGGTGATGCATTATTTATTTCCAGTGAATTACCTTTTGCTGTAAAGGTTAATTGTTCCGTTGCAAGATCACGGTTGCCAAGACCTGCTGGCCGGTAAAATAATTTAAATCTGGACCGTATCGCCAGCTGTAATAAATTTTTCCCGTCGTTCATGGCTTCTTTATTAATGGGCGGGATATCTAATATATTAAGCCACCACAAGGTTTCTCTGTCGGTCGCAATACCCGTTTTATCAATCAATTTTATTCTTAATGTCTGCCCGCCTTTTGCATCGACACGGGAGATAGGCGGGGTAATTTGGAATGGTGTGGTGATGTTTTCAGGAAGAACGGTTGAGTCACCGGTATCAAGCCATATTTGTGCAATCGCCGGGCGATCGGCTAAATTACTTATCTGTATGGTAATCTCTTTCTCGCTTTCCGGATAAATAAAACGCGTGCCGTTAACAATAATATTATCGGCTGAAGTAAAAAAACTAATAAAGAATAAGGTCAGAAATAAATATTTTTTCATTTTAGCTCCGGAATCAGGTGGTGCTGTTCACACCACCTGAACAAAAAAACAAAGAGTATTCCAGACGACTTAAATATTAATTGTAAACAATTTCATAAGTGGCATAACTGTGCACCGCACCTGTTGTTACAGTTGCAGGTGTTGCAGTTGCATAGCCGACGTAGTAAGTAAATTGTGCGCTGTTTCTGACTAAATCAACAATAGGTGTGACTTTTCGTTGTGAAGCGGCGCCGGGAACTATTTTACCGTTAAGACTTGCATTTCCATTAATAGACAGTGCCAGCTGAATATCTTTTGCTCCGCTAACGTCAGTGTTAGCCAGGTAACCAGCCTGTGCGAGAGCAGCATTTTGTAACAGGTTACCACCGACCCAATTGATACCCAGTTTGTCCGCAGTTAATGGGCCACCGGCGGTAATAACCGGTTGATCTACCGCCAGGCAGTTTGATACGTCGATAATAAACGGTTTTGCTTTCAGGTAAGTATGCGCTCCCGCAGCTCTGACTTCAGCCAGTGAAACCGGTGCCAGACGAACATTAGCATCACTTTGCTGACCATCAACCGAAATGGTGCATGACACGTCTGTTACTTTACCAAAGAAATCAACCTGTCCGCCGCCGACGTTTGTTGATGCAGCATTTGCCATTGAGAATCCAAAGGCAGCGACAACAGCAGATGCAATAATTAATTTTTTCATTCTTACTTCCTTATAATATTGTTGGTTATATAAAAACAAGTATATAAACGATCCTGTGTTTAACGTATTTTTACTAATGTAATGACTCACTATTACCGGGTATTATTGCTTATTATTTTTATTTTTAAATAAAACAAGTCTCAGGCTGTTTATCTGGCTAATTACCCAAGTTGATTCTTGTTTTTTTAATTTAAATTTATTGTGATTCATGCTGATGTATATGACATTGAATATATCTCGTCACTAACATGAACCTTATTTGAGTTTATGAGTGTTTTTTGTTTTTTGGAATACGTTTATCTACGCATTATCATAAATTATTTAGGTCGCGATATATAACCCTATGTTTTACTATAAAACCGGGTGATAAACCTATTGCTATGATTTTATAACGGAAATTAGTTAATCTAATAATTTTTGATATTGTGTTTTTTCGGAATATTGATTTACCTCATTATTCAGCATTGGGAATAAAAATAAGAAATAAATAATAAATACAATATGGATTATTGGTAAGATTGAAAAGTAAGAAGATAGGTAGTGACGGAGATCTCAAAATATAAAAATAATAGATTGAGCATATTATCAGTGCTGACTCAGTGCGGAGTTATTCTTGTATAAAAAGAATCATTCCGGATAATTTTTGCTCTTTTTATATACAGACAGGTGAGTTTTTCTATCATTTTGTCATTAAAACAGGGTTGACTAGAGAAAGTAAATAAAGAGCATAAGAGAAGAATGACACTTTCTGATAAGAATCTGGCTGGATAAATAATTTCTGTAACGATTCAGCAGGAAAATAAAAAAAAACCGCCCGAAGGCGGTATAAAGGGTAGGATTGACTCACAAGGTGTTACTTTTTTTATTATTTCCGACACATACACACGTTATATTTTCATATTATTTATACAAATCAATGGGTTTGTATAAGTATATTTCCTGTGTTATTCAATATTCGCTTCGATAAACCACAGATATTGATCGAGATCCCGCGAAGCGGCTGTAAACATATCAGCGGTATTTTCATCTTCAACCCGGCTGACAGCACGGCGGATATCATTGGCGACGATAGCGTAGCGGTCAGCCAGTGCTTTAAGATGATCCTGAACCGAATGAATATTGGTCGGATATGCCGGTAATGTTCCCGCCTGACTGATCGCCTGTGATGTTCCCAGTGCAACGCCGCCGAGTTGTACCGCGCGCTCTGCAAAGGTATCAAGATGGCTGTTCAGCGTATCCCGCATATCGTCCAGCATTTCATGGACAGCAATAAAATTCCGGCCGCGCAGATTCCAGTGTGCTTGTTTGGTCATCAGCGACAGGTCAATAAACTGAATAACCTGATGATTCAGCTCATCAATAGTGGCTTGTTTTATATCATCAGCAATATCGTTACGGGTATACACTAAGTGAGAAGCAGTGTTTTTAACTAATTTAGCGGTGCTCATTATTGTTCCCCTTATTTCTTATTTAAGATAAGTAAGCTCATTTGTTTCGATGGGGTAACTATAGAGCAGCAGTGATAATAGTTAAAATCGATTAAATCTATAGAATCAATAGGCGGGATTGTGTGTAGTAAAACCGGCAGGAGGCCGGTCTTATAATATGGAGAGCTTATTATTTTATTTTTTTGATTTTGGATTTTGGTTTGATAGTAAGCGCCGCCCCCATGGAGGCAATAACGATGCAGGTCAGCGCCAGCCATTGTGTAAAGGTCAGGTGCTCATGTAAAAATGTAATACCGACCATGGCTCCGACTACCGGCTCCAGGCTCATCAGTGTTCCGAATGTCCGTGTCGGCAGCCGGGTTAAGGCAACCATCTCCAGAGAATACGGAAAAGCGGTCGACAGAATGGCGATCGCCAGTCCCAGCGGCAGCACAGCCCAACTGAACATCACACTGATATCACTGTTAAATGCCCCGAGCGGGAAAAAAATAAGTGCGGCGATAAGGGAGCCCAGTGAAACGGTTGCAGCGCCATAGAACTTTCCGGCGCGTTGCCCGAAAATAATATAGAGCGCCCAGCCGGCACCTGCGCCAAGTGCGTAAAGCATTCCGATTGGGTCAAGTTGCTCAAGTTGCCCTAATTGATCACCTATAGGTAATAAAAAAGCCAGCCCGGTTATCACCAGTACAATCCAGAAAAAATCAGCAGGCCGGCGGGCGCCAAACATCGCAACAGCCAGGGGGCCGGTAAATTCCAGTGCGACGGCAATACCCAGCGGAATAGTGGTCAGCGCCAGGTAAAAAAGATAATTCATTATGCCGAGAGAGATCCCGTAACCTAATATCGGCAGAATTGAAGCCCGCGTAAAACTGAGCCGCCAGGGTTTAAAAATAATAAATAAGATAGCGGTTCCCAGCAGCAGGCGCAGAGCGGTAACTCCCGGGGCACCAATCACCGGAAAGAGCGTTTTTGCCAGCGAAGCACCACTTTGAATAGACACCATGGACAGCAGCAATAAGCCAATGGGTAACCACGGAGAACCACCGTGCTGACGGGGAGACGCAGACATGAAAACCTCGGGAGCAATAAGAAAAAAAAACGGATAATGACACAGAAAGTGTCATTCAATCTTACCGGGGCTGATTACGGATAGCAAACGATAACTGAGACAAAAAAAAGAGTTTTCAGGCTAAGTAAATAAAAGTGACTGAAGTTGCTTGAGCTTCCCCTGACCGGAACCTTTACACTCAGCTTGCCTGTACGGTAAGTCAGTATAATAAAAATATGTCAGCAGTTGTAAGAGGTTAATTATGATAAATAAATATGTATCCGTTCCTGATTTTTCCGCAGATAAGTCATCTGTCATTAACTATATTTTTGCTTTTCTGTTTATTTTATTGATGGCCGGTGCCGCGGTTATCTTTGAGGATAATGAAATTATCCTGCCGGAAATAGCGGCAATGGCAGTGGCTTTATGGGTTTATAAAACACCTGAGTGGGTAGCACAGGCAGATAAAATATTTATTGTTCCGTCCGTTACCGCGCTTATTGGTTTTGGCATTAATATGCTGACCATTTCTTATACCGCAAAAATCGGCCTTGTTTTATTAGCGATGGCACTGATGATGAATGCGATGAAATTTGTGTTTCCGCCTGCGCTGGCGACAGGTTTTTTACCCGTGGTGACCAATGCCCATGAATGGTCTTTTATGATTTCTGTTGTGGTGACAACGGCATTACTTATGGCGGCTGTAAAGCTGTACGGGTTTGATAAATCATCCGGTCGTAAACCTGAATTTAATCAGGCTGCATTGTGGATATACACCGGGATTACGCTGCTCTGGACAGGGCTGACACTATTTTTCGATATCAGTCAGTTTGCGGTGATCCCGCCGCTGACGGTAGTACTGTATGAATCACTGAAAATGAAGCAGTATCCGGTTCACATGGCGATCAAACAGATAATTGTACTTAATTTATCAATTACTATGGCGGTACTGCTCTGGCTTTTTATCAGCAATTTGCTGGTACTTTCTTTCATTTTTATTATTCTGATGTATCTGCTTCAGGCTGTTTTTTCTGTAAAAATTCCGGCAGTTTATGCTTTTCCTTTTCTGGTCTTCGTCTTCCCGGCTGAAAGTGTTCTGTATTTACCGGTGGGGAGTTTTCTGGTCTCTGTTTTTTCATTTGGTGTGACATTTTTAATTAAGAAAAAACTAACAATATAGAAAAAAATGCTGTGTAACATACGCAGATTCGGCGGATGCTATCATCAGCAGGTCTGCGTATAATTATGCCTGTTTTTTATTAAAATTGAGTATGACGGGGTGAATATGCGTGAGATAAAACAAATAGCGGTGTATTGCGGATCAAGTATCGGTGCCACGGATATTTACCGCCGCGAAGCGGTGAAATTTGCGGAAGTTCTGGTTGAGCAGGGAATTACGCTGGTTTACGGCGGTGCCAGTGTGGGGATCATGGGAACGATTGCAGACACGGTACTGAGTGCCGGCGGAAAAGCCATTGGTGTGATCCCATCATTACTGGAAGGCCGGGAAATTGCGCACAAAAATCTGACTGAACTTTACCGGGTCGGCACAATGCATGAGCGAAAAAGCAAAATGATTGAGCTGGCAGATGGTTTTGTTGCCCTGCCGGGCGGGTTCGGTACGCTGGAAGAGTTTGCCGAGGTCTTTACCTGGAGCCAGATTGGTCTGCATCAGAAACCGGTCGGGCTGATGAATATTAATCACTATTATGATCCGCTGCTGACCATGATGAATACCATGGCTGATGAGCAGTTTATGCAGGAAAAATACCGCCACATGGCGATTGTGGAAACTAATGCAGAAAATCTGATCCGCCGTTTCCGTGATTATGAAGCACCATCAGTCAAAACCTACGATTAACCGGGGACGAAATAATGAATATCCGTTCTGCGCAGTTGAATGATACCGGTCGTATTGCTGAGCTTTATCAGCAATTATTTACAGAGATGGCCGCCTTTCAGCCGGAGCGCTGGCTGCCGGCTGAGCAGACCTGTGAATTTATTGAAAATGCGCTAACAGATGAAAAATTTCATTTGCTGGTGGCGGAGCAGGGCGGGAAAATAGCCGGGTTTGTTATTGCACAGACTCAGGAAACGCCGGCCTACAGCGGTATACGTCCCCGTCGTTTTGGCTATATATTTGATATTGTTGTTGATCCGGCTGTTCGCGGGCAGGGCACGGGTAAAAAATTATTGAGTGCGGTAAAAGCCTGGTCAAAAGCGCAGGAACATACGCATCTTGAATTATCTGTTTTGCCGGAAAATAAAGGCGCAATGCGTCTCTATGAGCAGGAAGGTTATCAGCCGGTGCTTCACAGACTGGCGATCACACTCTGATTATACGCTTATTCATTCAAACCACAGGTGCGTTGGCTACGCTTGCCGCCTGCCTGTAACTTGAATGACGTTGGGTATACACATTATTGGTTTATCTGTTGCTTTAATACAATGGCTCTCTCTTTCCATTGCCGGTTAAACCGTTGTGCTGATTTCGGCATTAGATTATAGGTTGTCAATACCTGCTCAAGAAGCGGGAGTGCTTCGTGATTACGGTTATTATCAATAAGAAAAGAGGCATAGCTTATTTTTATTTCAATGCGATCCTGATACGCCATCAGCGAGTTAAATTCATCGTCAGCTTCATTATTTTTGCCTGATTTTGCTAATGTGCGGGCATATAATAAATGGCCGGAGGCAGAAACAAATCCGGGGTTATGTTCTGTTAATGTGTCCAGTATTTCTTTACAACGTGAATAGTCTTCCATGTGAAACAATGTATCTGCATAGCGTAACAAAATATCCGGTGAAGACTGATTATGTCCTTGTAATGACTCATTAAAATAATGCGCTGCATCCTGATAGCGCTCTTTGTCAGCATAGGCGTCGGCCAGCATCAGACAATGTTCGGTTGTCGGTGCAATATCATACTGACGTTGCGCTTCCCTGATATCTTTATCCGGATTCAAAACCGATTTTATTTTTGATTCCAGACGGTTGGCATGGCGGCTATGGCGAAATTCAGGGAGCCAGACGGAGAATGCATAAGTAATGCTGCCGACCACAGGAAATACAAATAAAATGAATAACCAGTAATAGTTTTGCTGATTTTTGACTGCATGGATTGCAAAATAAATGGCAGGAATTAAATAAAGTATTGCAGCTAATAATGGCATCACAGCCCCGCTATATCCGTTGTTATCTTATTATGTGAAATTATCAGGGATTGATAAAACAATAGCAATTTTAATTACGCGGATATTTCTTTGAATCCTTTTTTTTCGGGCGGTATCGCATTTTTGAAAGAAACAGAAAATAAAACCTTATGCTTATCATAAGGTTTTATCTATTAAGTATTGTTACATAAAATAATTGTGAGTAATTAATTTGTCAGGTGAACGGTTTTACCGCCGACAATCGTCCTCAGCACTTTCACATCGGCAATATCGTCAGCCGGTATCTGAAAAACATTGCGATCCAGCACAATCATATCCGCCAGTTTACCCGGTTCCAGAGAGCCGAGGATATCTTCCCGGTGCTGGGCATACGCGGAATCAATGGTTGCTGCGCGCAAGACCTCAGTGACGGTTAAATTGCGATCCGTATCCAGACGCTGTGCGGGCTGACCGTTTACCGGATGACCACGGCGGGTGACAGCAACTTTCAGGTCAAACCATTCATTAAAATCATCAATCGGCCAGTCACTGCCGAAAGCAACAACCGCACCGGCATCAATAAATTTTGCAATCGGTTCCAGTTGCTGAAAACGGGTATCACCGATCATATTGCGGGTGAATTCCGCCAGGTCGGCGGTGGGTGCAGCCCACTGGAAAGAGAGGCAGGCGATAGTGTTGAGTTTTGCAAAACGCGCATAATCCCCTGCATCCACCAGCTCATTATGTGCCAGTCCCGGACGGATATCTTTACAAGGATGCGCGGCACGCATTTTTTCGATACCGTTGAGCACCATATTGACCGCACCTTCACCGACAGTGTGCAGATGCGGATCATAGCCTGCCGCCGCAATGCGTTCGAGCAGGGCATCAATAATATCCGCGGTGAAATAAAGGTCACCGTAGTTATCTGTTTCACGCCAGTCAGGCTGTGCCGCCGTACCATGATTGATGCGGTAAGGTTTCAGCAAGGAGGCGGTCATGGTCGGGAACTGTAATACGCCGTCAACAAACATTTTGATATTATTGACCGCAATTCCGGGCTCCGGTCCCCATTCTGCCTGATGATAATGCTTTGCAAATGCGACGGCATTATCTACTGCCTGCGGGACAGAGGCGACATCAGGCGCGTCATCCGGGGTGATTTCACGGGCGGCCTGAACACGCAGCGTCAGTTCACCCTGTTGTTGCAGAGCCAGAAAGGCATCGAGCTGCATTTCTGCAACGCGGGCGTCCATCACCATGGTAACACCCTGTTCATTCAGGACTTTTTGTACCAGACGGGCAACATCAACGGCGCGGTCTGCCTGAATTGACGGAATACTGTCTGCTGCACGCATTGCAGGAGCATCTTCGAGGATCCCGTTGAGTTCACCATTGGCATGCTTACCGATTTTGCCGTCACCCGGAACAGGGGTATCTTTGGTTATACCGAATAATTCCAGCGCGCGGCTGTTTGCCAGCAGGGTGTGACAGTCATTGGAAAAAAGCACGACAGGGCGGTTAGTTTTGAGCGTATCCATATCTTCACGGAACATATCGATACCCGCCGGTAACATGCCCTGCCGCAACCAGGCGGTGATTTTCAGCCAGTCATTGTCACCGGTGCGCGGATCATTATCCAGATGTGCCTGAACGCGGGTCAGGATCTCATCAATGGTCAGCGATTCATAATTAAGGTGGCAGCCAAACAGTTGGATGCCGCCCCAGAACGGATGCATGTGACCATCAATAATACCCGGCATCATCATTTTGCCGTCAAGATCGGTAAACTGAGTATGTTCACCGCGAAAGGCTGCCATCTCATTATTATCACCGCAGGCAAGAATACGCCCGTCAGCAATCGCAACGGCCTCAACGACTCGGTTTTGTGCATCCGCGGTATAAATATAACCGTTGTGATAAATAGTATCAGCGGCAGTTATTTTCATTATTTATTATCTCCAACGCCTATCAGCAGGTCAGCTGATAATTAAGTGTGTTTCTTCTTCCGTAATTGACGGCGGGCGGCGCGTAAAGAAGCGGGTAATAAAACCAAGGTAAACCACGCCGATACTCAGCCAGATAATGCCGACAGTCAGTGCCTGAGCATCCAGGCTGGTCCATAACCATAATGTCAGCATTACCCCGATACCCGGGGCGACCAGGCAGCGCAGGATAGTCGCGGCGGTCAGCGGGGCTTGCCTGTCAATAATAAAGTGTTTGATAACACACAGGTTTACAAAGGTAAATGCAATCAGTGCGCCGAAACTTATCATGGATGCCACCAGGCTCAGCGAGAGCACCAGTGCCATCAGTGAGGCGAGGGCAACAAACAGGATAGACAGCACCGGCGTGTTAAATTTTGCATGAAGGCGGGCAAAGACTGAACGCGGCAGAACCCCCTCGCGTCCCATCGCATAGAAAATCCGCACAATACTGGCCTGGGATGTCATTGCCGAGGCAAACACACCCACCACATAGGCGATAATAAAGGCGGAAGCCATCAGCGCGCCCCCTACTTTTTCCATCACCTGAATGCTGGCCACATCTGTATCCGGCAGGAAATCGCGCCACGCCGGGTAACTCAGGTGGGCGCAGTAAGAGATAATCACAAACAGTGTTCCGGCAATAAAAACGGTGTAAAGAATCGCTTTCGGCAGGGCACGTCTGGCATCTTTTGTCTCTTCTGCCATGGTGGAGATTGCATCAAAGCCGAGGAACGCCAGACACAATACTGCTGCACCGGCGAACAGACCGGATACCTGATCTGACATTACGGTCAGCGGGGTGAGCAATGCCTCTTTATCCAGCGTAAAGGTTGTGCTTAAACTGAGATACAGGAACAGAGCGATAAACAGCAGCTGCATAATAATAATCAGCATGTTCATCGAAGTAACCAGTTTGATCCCGAGAATATTGAGAACAGAAACAACAATGATGGTTGAGACAATGATCAATTCCATCGGGACGGAGGGCAGGGCTTCATGAACAAAGATGCCGATGGCGATGTAGTTGATAATGGGTAAGAACAGATAGTCGAGCAATTGCGCCCAACCCACCAGAAATCCGGTATTGCCGCCGAATATTTTCTGGACATACGAATACGCGGAGCCGGCCAGCGGCAGCGTACTGGTCATTTTACAATAGCTGAGTGCGGTAAAAAGAACGGCTGTCAATGTTACCAGATAAGCAACCGGTAAATGACCTTCACTGAGTACAGTCACCTGACCGTAGGTTGTGAAAATACCAAGGGGCACCATATAGGCGAGCCCGAAAAAAACCAGCGCGGGAGTTGTTAATACGCGCTTCATCTGCACAGTTGTCTGTTGCATTTTTACAGCCCTTCCCAATAGCCTGAAACATGCCACGGGAACACGGCCCGGGCACAAACTGATTTCTGACAGTCAGCGGGTGACTCTCAGGCTGCATTTATTTTCAATAAACCTCGCACCTTGCGTTTGCATCGTGCGCACTTTATTGAAACGTCAGTGATAAACGGACCATCACCACACGCTGGGGTAAATGCAGGCGGCGTACAGTATCTGAGTTACCTGTATTTGGCAATAAAAGTTGAACGGAATAATAACAATGAAAATAGTTGTTTTTGACAAAAATACCAATAATCCGCATGACATATAACGTCAGACCGCTCCTCCTGTTTCCAGCCAAAGCACCATCAGATTACTCAATTGATCGAAACGGTTTTGATCCAGCATCAGCTCGGCCTGACGACGGGTGTCTTGTGCCGCGAGCCAGTCGGTGATTGCCACAGATCCGTGGCGGTAGCGCATTTCATTAAGCCGCTCAGATTTCTGAGCCAGATGCAGCAGCTCACGCAACCGGGTTTCCTGTGCTATCAGTAATTGGCGCTGAGAAAGCGCGTCATCCACAGAGGCCATCGCCTTATACAGCGACTGGCGGAACTGTACGACCTGCTGGTCATAGCTGTTGTGCGCGAGGCTTATTTCGAGCTCCCGTTGCTGCCAATCCGTCAGCGGGAGATCCAGAACGGCATTTATTATTGCCAGCGGATTACTTAAAAATTCTAAAAGCCGGGTGCTGCTGCCGCCCAGTGATCCGGTCAGGCTGAATGACGGATAATATTCAGCCCGCTTAATGTCGACGCGGGCGAGTGCTGCCCGCAGATTTAGTTCTGCCGATCGGATATCCGGACGGCGGCTCAGTACCGAAACCGGCACATCCGGGCTGACAACCGGCAGCGGCGAGTCCGGCAGATGCTGCGGATTGGTGAGTATTTTTCCCGGCGGTGCGTTAAGCAACACGGATTGTTCGTTCAGTACAGACTGGTATTGCTGATGCAGTACCTGCAGGCTGTTTTCCTGATTCAGGACACTTTGCTGAGCGTTAATAACATCCAGCCCGGCAATGCTCCCGGCCCGGTGGCGGGACTGAGTCAGGCGCAATGTTTCCCTGCTATACGTCAGGCTCTGTTCACTGACAGTAATTTTTTGATTAATCAGGGCAATGCGCCAGTAATTTTCAGCTGCCCTGCGGGTAAGCATCAGCCGTGCTGCCCGTAAATCCTCTTCTGAAACTTGCTGCATCCATCCGGCCACATCACGCTGACGGGCTAATTTCCCCCACAAATCCACCTCATAACTGACAGTGAGTGAGACTTTGGCGGATTCCGTTTTTGTCAGTTCAGGCGTACCGGACAGTGATTTATTCCGCGAAATATCTGTTGACGCGGACGTTGACAGGGAAGGATAACGATTCAGTCCCGCCTGTTCCGCTTCCAGCTGTGTACGGTATAACCGCAATACGGCAAGTGCGATATCACTGTTGGCGGCAGTCACTTGTTGTAACCACAGGTCCAGTTGCGGATCAGCAAACTCACGCCAGTCAAATATTGCTGCGTTGCGGATCTCTTCTGTTTGTTGTTGCCAGTATTCCGGGTACGTTACCGACGGTGGTTCGAATTTACTGTTAAGCAGAGATCCGCAGCCGGATGTAAGTAATATACTGATATACAGAACGGTTTTTTTCACGGGAGTCGTCCTTACTGTTTATTCGCCCGCCAGGGCGGTAACAGGATCCATGGCGGCGGCTTTGCGTGCCGGTAACCAGCCGAAAATCATACCTATGATGGTCGAGCAGAGAAATGCCGACGCAGCAGCCTGCCAGGAATAAATAGCCGTCAGTTCGGCCCCCGGTCTTGAAAAGACCCCGCTGATGATGAGTGACAGGGCAATACCCAGCACCCCGCCAATCAGACACATCAGCACGGCTTCAATCATAAATTGCTGCATAATATCGTGCCGCCGGGCGCCCACCGCCATGCGCACACCAATTTCGTGGGTACGCTCAGTGACGGAGACCAGCATGATATTCATTACACCCAGGCTGCCTATCATCAATGCCACAGAAGCGACAGACAAAATAAGCAGGTTGAGGATCATCGCGCTTTTTTCTTCACTCCGGCGATATTTATCCAGATTGAAAATCCTGAAGTCCTCTTTACCGTGCTGTAAAATTAATGTCTGCCGGATGCGCTCAGCCGTGGCATCCGTATCAGCGCCATCCCGGACGCGGATAACCACATCGGAAAAATTTAACTTACCGGTCATACGCTGCATTACCGTGTTATAAGGTAACCAGATGTTGACATCACCGAACCCGTAATCCCTGGTATTTTTGATGACTCCGATGACCCGGGCCGGAACCGGTCCGATAAAAACAACCTGCCCGACGGGAGAAATACCTGCCGGGGTGAATAGTGAATTAACCGCATTTTCATCCAGAACTACGTCCTGTGAGGCTTTACTGTCATCACGAAAGACACCGCCCTGCAACACAGGATAATTCCATATCTGAAAGTAATCACGGCTGACACCGGTTATGCTGACCGGCACGGAGCGTCCGCGAAATGTCATGTTATTATCCGTGCTTACCTCTGGTGATATACTTCCCACCCCCGGCAATGCAGCCAGTTTTGATATATCGGAAGGCAATAAATAGCTGTTACTCTCTTTGTTGTAATCAGTACCTGCATAGACTGAAATAATATTTGAGCCCAAATCACGGATATTTTCCAGTGTCTTCTGTTTCGCACCTTCACCGATAGCAACGACTGTTACGACAGCCGAGATACCGAAAATAATCCCTGTCATCGTCAGAACAGTGCGCTGACGGTGCGCGTTCATAGATTTCAGCGCCATCATAAAGGATTCGCGGATGCTGTCTGCCATGCGCTGGCGCAGGCTTGACCGCGGTGCAACCCGCTGAGTAAAAGGTGCATGGACGGTAGTATCCGGCCCGTTATCTGCGCAAATCCTGCCGTCACGCAGTTCAATAATACGCCGGGCATGCTTCGCCACCAGCGGATCATGTGTCACCATAACAATGGTATGACCGAGCAGATTCAGTTCTGAGAGGGTAGCCAGTACTTCGCGACCGGAGGCGGAGTCCAGTGCGCCGGTCGGTTCATCCGCCAGAATAATTTCACCGCCGTTCATCAGTGCCCGGGCGATGCAGACCCGCTGTTGCTGACCGCCGGATAATTCACCCGGTTTATGATGTTCACGCCCTGCTAATCCGAGCTGGGCGAGTAATTCCATTGCCCGCGCACGTCGTTCACTGCGGTTGCTGCCTGCATAAATAGCGGGGATTTCGGTATTGGCGGCGGCGGTGAGATCATTCATCAGATGATAGCGCTGGAAAATAAACCCGATATGCTCACGGCGCAGGGCTGCCAGCTCATCAGGGGAAAGGCGGGCGGTATCACGTCCGCCGAGCCGGTAATCTCCGCTGTCCGGGGTATCAAGGCAGCCCAGGATATTCATCAGCGTGGATTTTCCCGAACCTGACGAACCGGTTATTGCCACAAATTCGCCGGCAGAAATCGTCAGTGAAATATTATCCAATACAGTCAGTGTCTGTCCGCCGTTGGTGTAGCGGCGGGAGACATTATTTAATTCAATCAGTGCGCTCACAGATTTGAATCTCCTGTTTGCGGAATGACTGTCTGTGGTATCACGACCTCTTCACCTTCCCGTAAGCCGGACAGGATCTGAATATCAATGTTATTGGTTATACCTGTGGCGATCTCCCGTGGCTCCGGCATACCGGATGCATTTATCACCAGAACTTCCTGCCGGTTATCCGCCGTTGTGGTGACAGCAGCGGCGGGGATCAGCAGGACATTTTTTGCCTCACTGATCAGCAGGGAAACCTGTGCGGTCATGGCGATACGTAACCGGTTTTCCGGATTGGGTACGTCCAGTAACGCACTGTAATACACGGATGCATTGCCGGGTGTGCCGCCGCTGTTACTGTTATCCTCTTTCAGTACCGAATCCGGCGCCGGTTCGACCATCCGCAATATTGCTTCATAGCGATGGTCAGGCTCGGAAAAAATGGTAAACCAGGCTTTCTGACCGGGATAAACCCGGGTGATATCGGCTTCGGATATCTGTGTGTGGACAGTCATGGTATCCAGTTGGGCAATTTTGACGATAGTCGGTGCGCTCTGCTCGGCATTAACGGTTTGTCCCTGACGGGTAACCACGGCAATTACCATACCGTCCATCGGAGCGGTAACGCGGGTATAGCTCAGCTCCAGTTTTTTCTTATCCACTTCAATTTGAGCCTTCACTATCCGGGATTGCAGTGACAATATATCTGCGCGTGTAGTGGCAAGCGTTGTTTCAGCGGACTCAAACTCTTCCCGTGACCCGCTGTCGTCCCGCAACATATTGCGCTGGCGTTTAAATTTCAGTTCTGCCTGGCGAAGCTGCGCGTCTTTGGCTATTTTATCTGCTTTAGCCTGATCAAGTTCTGCCTCTGCGATACGCAGATTATTTTTCTGTTGTAGATCATCAATATCGGCAATCAACTGATCTTTTGTCACCCGGTCGCCTGTTTTAACTTTAAGATCTTTTACCTGACCGGTAACCTGCGCACCCACATTCACCCGCTCAATGGCATCCAGTTTGCCTGCCGCCAGAACAGTATTTTCAATATTACCGGTCCGTACCGGTGCAGTTATTAATGCCGCAGGCACCGCGCGTTGTTGTAAAAAAAACCATATTACGGTAATGACGATAAGCAGTACGCAGATAATAATCCCTGTGAATTTACGCAGTGTCAGTTTCATTTTAATAATGTCCGTTATTAATTCTCAGTAACCTACTGTTTTGTAAAACACCAGATAGATTGTAATAATTCATTGTGACAGTAATTATGAAATTGCACAAAAAATGAGAATGAATTAATTTCTGTATTTTATATAAAGAGTATGTGTATCAACGTATTTTCCCCGGATGATAATTAAAGTGTTTGATTGCGGAATTGATATTATAGATTTAAATTCAATGTATTGAGTTGCATTTCGGCGCTGTTTTCATGTGTGATAGCTTTTTATTGTAATGGCTTTAAATACGGTTTTTGTATCTGTATCAGGTATATACCCAACGTCATTCAAGATGCAGGCAGGCGGCAAGAGAGGATAGACGGGGAGCATACATTAGTATGTGACCCGGCTGGCCGAACGCAGCAACGAACCTGCAGTTTGAATGAATAAGGGTATAACTATTCCGGCCGGAGTGAGTGAATATATTAAACGCACCGGTTTGTTTAAGAATGAACTGATGTATTTTTAATATCAGTAGTGTTTACGAAAATACGCTATGGTATGTCTGTTAATGTTATTAAAATGTCGTTTACGGATTAATGATATAAGAACTTACAATGCGTCATGAAAAATAACCAGCTTATTTTAGAGTAATTAATTAAACTTTTCTTAAGAAAGTAACAGATACGGATTACTGCACCCTGATATCAGTTTGTGTTTATTCTTTAAAACCAAAAAAATCATTATTTAAATAAATAAAATGTGTCATTTTCCGGTGGAATCGTGCACACAAGGTTTTCATGTGAACGTAAGGTGACGGAATTGTATGTTACATCAATGATTCGTTAATTATTTTAATGGGTGCACGAAAACGTTTGCTTTTGTTTTTCACTACTATAATATCCGTCCGATTTTTTTGTCTGAGAAAAGCAACAGGAGGCAATTGTGTCCGGGGATAAAAATTACAGTCATGGGCCTGTGCCCATATCCGCGCGAAAAGGCGGACTGGCATTAACCTTTGTAATGCTGGGATTAACGTTCTTTTCCGCCAGTATGTGGACCGGAGGTGCTCTCGGTACCGGTCTCAGTTTTAATGATTTCTTCCTCGCAGTTCTTATCGGTAATCTTCTTCTTGGTATTTACACCGCTTTTCTTGGTTTTATCGGTTCCAAAACCGGCCTGACAACTCATCTTCTCGCGCGTTACTCCTTCGGTATTAAAGGCTCCTGGCTCCCTTCATTCTTACTCGGCGGCACACAAATCGGCTGGTTTGGTGTGGGTGTGGCGATGTTTGCCATCCCGGTCGGTAAAGCAACCGGCTGGGATATCAACTGGCTTATCGGGATTTCCGGCGTGCTGATGACCATCACCGTATTCTTCGGCATTTCTGCACTGACTGTACTTTCGGTGATTGCGGTGCCGGCGATTGCAGCTCTCGGCAGTTACTCAGTCTACCTGGCGGTAACGGGCATGGGCGGTCTGAGCGTTCTGCGCGATATTATCCCGGCGCAGCCGCTGGATTTTAATCTCGCACTTGCCATGGTGGTCGGTTCATTTGTCAGCGCAGGCACGTTAACCGCTGATTTTGTCCGCTTCGGGCGCAAACCGAAAATTGCGGTGCTGGTCGCGATTGTCGCGTTTTTCCTCGGTAACTCCCTGATGTTTATCTTTGGTGCGGCAGGCGCGGCATCCCTGGGAATGGCGGATATCTCTGATGTAATGATAGCCCAGGGATTACTGTTACCGGCCATTATTGTGCTGGGGCTGAATATCTGGACGACCAACGACAACGCACTTTATGCATCTGGTCTGGGATTTGCCAATATTACCGGGCTTTCCAGCAAGACCCTCTCGATTGTGAACGGGCTTATCGGCACACTGTGCGCACTGTGGCTCTATAATAACTTTGTCGGCTGGCTGACATTCCTTTCTGCCGCGATCCCGCCAATCGGAGGGATTATTATCGCGGATTACTTAATGTACCGTCACCGTTACGCGACCTATGATTGCAGCAAAATGCGTGATGTGAATATCAGTGCGTTACTGGCTATGGCGGCAGGGATTATTGCCGGACACTGGCTGCCGGGAATAGTACCGGTAAATGCAGTGATCGGCGGCGCATTAAGTTATGCTGTGCTTAATCCGTTACTGAATCGTCGTCGCACAACCCATCCGGAGATGACCCGTGCTTAATCAAACTATAAAACATATTCATAATATTCGTCTGCCTGAGCGTGATGGCTTATGGCGCATTGATATTGAACATCAGAAAATTAAAGCGATTGTCCCGCAGGTTGCCGGTGAAGTTTTACCGGAAAGCCTGGACGGAGAGGGCGGTCTGGTCACCGCGCCGTTTGTGGAGCCGCATATTCATCTGGACACCACTCAAACCGCGGGGCAACCTTCCTGGAACCAGTCAGGTACCCTGTTTGAAGGTATTGAACGCTGGGCTGAGCGCAAAGCGCTGCTGACACATGAAGATGTAAAAACCCGCGCGTGGCAGACGCTGAAATGGCAGATTGCCAATGGCATCCAGCATGTCCGTACGCATGTGGATGTGTCTGATGCCACACTGACCGCACTGAAAGCGATGCTGGAAGTAAAAAAAGAAGTCGCGCCGTGGATTGATTTACAGATTGTGGCCTTCCCGCAGGAGGGCATTATGTCCTATCCGAACGGAGAAGCCCTGCTGGAAGAGGCGCTGCGCCTGGGTGCTGATGTCGCCGGTGCTATTCCGCATTTTGAATTCACCCGCGAATACGGTGTGGAATCTCTGCATAAAACCTTTGCGCTGGCACAGAAATATGACTGCTTAATCGATGTGCATTGTGATGAAATTGATGATGAACAGTCGCGCTTTGTGGAAACAGTCGCCGCTCTCGCACACCGTGAAGGCATGGGCGCACGCGTGACCGCCAGCCACACCACTGCAATGCACTCTTATAACGGGGCTTACACATCCCGCCTGTTCCGTCTGCTGAAAATGTCCGGTATTAACTTTGTGGCAAATCCGCTGGTGAACATTCACTTACAGGGCCGTTTTGATACTTATCCGAAACGCCGCGGTATTACCCGTGTGAAAGAGATGCTGGCTGCGGATATTAATGTCTGTTTCGGGCACGATGATGTGTTTGATCCCTGGTATCCGCTGGGAACGGCGAATATGCTTCAGGTGCTGCACATGGGGCTGCATGTCTGTCAGCTGATGGGCTATGGTCAGATAAATGACGGGCTGAAACTTATCACGCAATACAGTGCGCGCACTCTGAATTTACAGGATTACGGCGTAGCGGAAGGAAAACGCGCCAGTCTGCTTATCCTGCCTGCGGAAAACGGGTTCGACGCCGTGCGCCGCCAGGTGCCGGTGCACTACTCTGTCCGTGACGGACGTGTGATAGCGCAAACACAACCTGCTGTCACACAAATCCATCTGGATAAGCCGGAAACTATCCGCTATGGCTACACACCTCACACTGAGGATCAGGCTTAAGGTTAATGGTGCGAAATTGCATGCGCATAGCATCAAACAGCACCACTTTTCCGTGGCTCACCTGCCCGTAGCCGGTGAGCAGTTTTATGCATTCCATCGCTTCCAGTGTGCCGATGGTGCCGACCAGCGGCGCCATCACCCCGGCTTCCACGCAGGTCAGACTGTTTTCCCCGAATAACCGGCTCAGGCAGCGGTAGCAAGGCTCTCCCTCCTGCCAGGTAAAGACGGCAATCTGACCTTCCATGCGGATAGCCGCCCCGGACACCAGCGGCACTTTCAGCTGATGACACACCCGGTTCAGTTGTTCGCGGACTGCCACATTATCGGTGCAATCCAGTACCACCTGATGTGACTGCACAAGTTGCATCAGTTCATCATCATCTAACTGCTTTGTGACGGTTTCTGTCTGACAGTGCGGATTAACCGCTTTCAGCGCAATAGCGGCAGACTCTGTTTTTGCCATACCGATGCGGGCATCGGTATGTAAAATCTGGCGCTGGAGATTGGAGAGCGACACCGTATCAAAATCCAGCAATGTCAGATGCCCGACACCGGCGGCAGCCAGGTATTGCGCCGCAGCACAACCCAGTCCGCCCAACCCGGTTATCAGCACGCGTCCGGCTTTCAGCGCCTCCTGACCATCAAAATCAAACCCGCGCAACACAATCTGCCGGTTATAGCGCAGGGCTTCCTGGTCACTCAGTTCGTTGCGGTTCAGTTCAGCGGTCATCAGTCGTTCTTCATTAAGTGATTAAAAAACTCAATGTCGACAATCTCGCCTGCTTTGACTGCACCGCGCTCACGCTCCAGCACAATAAAGCAGTTTGCAAGGCTGAATGAGCTGAAGATATGTGAGCCCTGGTCGCCGGTGGTTTTCACCACTAACTGCCCCTGTTCATTGACTTGTGCGATACCACGCTGGAAATCCAGGCGACCGGCGGATTTTTTCAGTGGCGTAGTGGCGATAGCTTTCATACGCATCGGCGGCTGCCACTGACTGAAACCGGAGAGCCGGGCTATCAGCGGCTGCACCAGTTCATAGAAGGTCACGGTTGTGGAAACCGGATTGCCCGGCAGCCCGCAGAACCAGGCATTATCCAGCTTCCCGAATGCAAAAGGTTTGCCCGGTTTGATCGCCAGCTTCCAGAAATTGATTTTGCCGATCTCATCGAGGATCTGTTTGGTGTAATCAGCTTCACCGACAGACACGCCGCCGCTGCTTATCACTAAATCTGCCAGTGCATCTGCTTTTTCAAAAATACCGCGCAGCACAGCAGGATCATCCGGGATCACGCCCAAATCAATCACATCACAGCCGAGTTTTTCCAGCATCAGGCTGACGGCAAAACGGTTGGTATCATAAATCTGACCCTCGCCCAGCGGCTGACCGACAGCCTGTAATTCGTCACCGGTTGAAAATACCGCGACTTTCAGTTTGTGCATGACTGTCACTTCAGCAAGACCGAGTGAGGCAATCATCGGCAATTGTGCGGCAGCCAGTTTAGTACCTGCCGGAAAAACCTCACTGCCCTGAGTGATATCTTCCCCGGTCAGGCGGATATTCTGCCCGCGTGTAATATCAGCGGTAAAAGTAATACCTTCATCAGAAACAACGGTTTCTTCCTGCATCACGACAGTATCAACACCCGGTGGAACCGGTGCGCCGGTCATGATACGGACACAGTGTCCTGCCGGTAATTCACCTTTAAACGGCACGCCCGCGAGTGCGCGACCGGCAACCGGCAGTGCGGTTTTTCCGTTCCAATCGGCCAGGCGCAGTCCGTAACCATCCATGGCGGAGTTATCAAATGGCGGGACATTGATCGGGGAAATAACAGGTGCGGCGGTTATCCGCCCGGCAGCATCTGTCAGTGCAACTGTTTCTGTTCCGGTGATCGCAGCAGGAGCCGCGAGCAGCTTATCCAGGGCTTCCTGTAATGAAATTAAAGAAGAGGTATGACTTTCCGTTGAATTCGCCATGATACTTTTCACTCCCGGTGCCCGCCCGGGCACAGATAAAACGGATAATAAAGAGGGTGCTATTATGGCAGAGTTATGTTTTAAGTTGAATGATATACTCGTCATACTTCACGATACCCGGTTGTTGACTGCGCTCAGCCAGCCGGGTCACATAGTGTACCTATGCTCCCCGGCAGTCTTCACTTGTCGCCTACGGGTATCGCGAATTATTTAGAGTATTTGGCGCAAAAGCGTGTGCAACAGGCTTAGTTTCAAAAGCAATTATTGTATTTTAAAGGGATGTTTTGCTATAACAGGATCACAATCCATTAACATGCTGTATTTCCCATGCCGACAATCTCTGCATCCCGACAAATAACTGCTCTTCATATTGCTGTCAGCGGCTTTCTCGCCTTGGTTGTGGCAATGGGGATCGGGCGCTTTGCTTTCACACCACAGGTGCCGCTGATGATTGATGAACATCAGCTCAGCCTGGCAACTGCCAGTATTGTCGCGGCCTGTAATTATCTGGGGTATTTTGCCGGCTCTTTTGATGCGATGCGGGCAAAGCGCGGCATCGAACTGCGCTTATGGACAGGCTTATGGGGCGCGGTGATTATCACACTGCTGTCTGCTGTCATTTCCGGGGCCATATTGCATGGTATTGCCCGGTTTTTTATCGGCTGGGCGAGTGGCTGGACATTGGTTCTGGCTGCCGCCTGGACAAATGATGCCCTGGCAAAACTGAGCCGCCCGACACTGAGTGTCGCGGTTTACGGCGGAACCGGTATCGGTATCTTGCTGTGTGGTCTGGTTGCTATCGGAATACAGGGGATGTCGCTGACCGCGTCACAGGGCTGGTGGATTTACGGCGGGCTGGCGCTGCTGTTCAGCCTGTATGTGAGTCGTTACTTACCGCGTCCGGGCGAATTGCACAGCAGTGCATCCCCGGACAGCAAACCGGCGATGACCCCGCAGATCCGCCGCTTGTTATGGACTTACGCGCTGGCGGGGTTCGGTTACATTCTACCCGCTACCTTTCTGTCACAGATGGCAGCAGAGCGCTTTCCGGGAAGCTTGTTTGCTCAGTTTGTCTGGCCGGTTTTCGGTATTGCCGCGGCGTCCGGTATTGTGGTCGCTATTGCAACCCGCCGGTTATTCACGCCGCAAATACGACTGGCAATGACACTCTGGGGACAGGCTGCGGGAATTTTAGCGGCAGAAGTGGTACCGGGTATCAGCGGTCTGGTGATCAGCGCATTTCTGGTCGGCGGCGGGCTGATGTCAGCGGTGCAACTGGCATTTCAGTGCGGACGCGAGCTGGCTCCGGAGCACGGGCGCTATATGGCGGGATTGCTCACCACCTGGTATGCCGCCGGGCAGCTCGGCGGGCCGCTGGTTTCGTCTGTTTCAGCGTACTTTACCGGCAGGCTGGAACCGGCGCTGTATGTGGCACTGGCGGCACTGATCACCGGCGGAATAGTGATTTTCCGTGATCGCTCAGTGTCAGCATAGTTGATATAAGCAGGCAGATTTGATTTTTGCATAAATTTGGCTTATCACCATTCTGATAATGGACATTTTATAACTAGTCAAATTAAAAAACTCAAGACCTCGCAATGCGGGGTTTTTTATTTTTATAAGTTTAAAAAAGTAAGTTTAAAAAAGTAAGTTTTTTATTTAGTGAAATATTATTTAGAAAGTGTGAGCTCAACTGCGAAAAACTATATTATTCTCATGTAATTGTGTGTTTATATTTTACGTTTTACGTTTTACGTTTTACGTTTTAAATTTTACATGTGTTATTCTTTTTTAAGCATGAAGTTGCTTGTTCTTCTGGTTGTCTTTCCAAGAAATAATAAACGTTCGTTACTCTTAGTTTTGGTTGATTATTATTTCAGTATAATAATCTTAATTTTATATAAAGGAATTTGACATGAAAAAGTTATTAATTTTAACATGCTTTTTTTTTGACACTTAATTCGATTACTGGTACGGGTAATGCTGCAACCTCTGAAACAACAACGGCATTAAAAGTGTTCTGTGACTCAAAAAATAGGGAGTTTATTCCTGATAGAGAAATTACAGATATTTTTGGAGTGGCAAATAAAGATGTACTAGGTGGCATATCTATTACCGGGTTAAATGGTAGTAATAAGAATTTTCACGTGGGTAAAGATGATTATTATTTATTTAATGTAGCAAAGAGCGCTCATTTTATCAGAAGTAAGGTTAATATTTGTGTAGATAATACCTTCAATAATATGGGTTATTATGACCACTTAATAGGAATTGAATACAAATGATTAAAAAAATATTAATTTTAATCGGTCTTATTTCAGTATCTATGAGTGCAGTGGCTATTGATAAGGTTTACCGGGCAGATGGTAGATCGCCAGATGAGATTTTTAAATCTGGATTAAGATCATGGGGAAATAACCCTAATATGATAGATCATGTTTCTGATGTAACAGCAGCCAATGGAAATAGAACGACCGCCTTTATTTCAACATCAACTAACATAAATTCTGCTGAACGCTTTTTAGATCGCGGAATACGCACAAGTGAAAGTGGACGTTTCTATATTTATCACATTAGACCAAGCCGTAACTTTTATTATATAAGTGATTTAATTAATACGCTTTATGCACGAGAGAATCTAACCTTAAATAATTATCATCGTAGTTTATTTGGTGGCGAGGTTGAGTACTCTGCACTGAGACATATAGAGTCAACACAAATTTATGGTGTTACGGCTTATCATATTAATGAACAAGGCCAGCTGGTTACTGAGCCATTTCGGGTTAACCCATATTACACTCACGGAAATGCGGAAGTATATGATAGTCCTATTGTTCCTGCAGAAATGGATCTACCTATAACTAATGTTCAAGTTCACTTAACTACAGTGGGCGTAGCTTCTGACCGTAGAGTGGTTCCGACATATCAACTGCCAGACCAATTAATTGATAATACCAGATCATTGACTCTGGGGTGTATTGATGGCCTTATTCATTTCATCTCAAGCAAATAAGGACGTTGCCATTATGTTAAAATTAAAGAAATCGATATTAATTACATGTTCATTACTTTTTTCTATGTCATCTTTTGCTTCAGAAAGTAACGGAGGTGAAACCAGACAGGCAACGCAAGCCATGGTTGTAAATGTGATAAATAATACGGAAACTAAATTACATCTATATTCAAAAGATTTAATGTATGGTCGCTGGGGAGATGAACCAAGTAATGAAATAGCTCAGGCAAACAAAGCTAAATATTATACAAAAGGTAACTCGCTCTCAGGCCCGGAGGCAAAAGTTCAGTATATATTTCTAAGCAATCATGGCGAAGAGTTATATTTGAGTATTCACACTGATGTTGACCATTTCTATCCTAAAGAACCAACATTAAGGGCCTGTTTGAGTGACAAAATAAACGAGACTTCTATATCACGTTGTGCTGTTCTTGGGAAATTATCAATAGATGCCACGGTTTCGTTTGGTCAAGTTCAGATTAAGGTTATTAAAACATGGAGCAGTAGCAACAGTCAGGAACATGATTATGATGTTTTTATAAAAGCTCACGATGGAATGAAGTTAAAAAAAATCATTATGTAACATTGATAAAACAAATATACTTGAAAAACAATATATCAAATCAATAATGGCGGTATCGCGTTTTAATAATAAAGATGAATATCCACATAAGGTCACACTTGCGGATGGACGTACATTTAATATGCATAAAGATTCTGAGGGGGTTTTAGATCTGGTAACAAGCGCATATCACTCATTAATGTATATAGATATTTGTCAGTATCAAAATACTAATAATATTCAGAGTGTATATATTCATAAATAATGAATGTTTGACTATAGGTTCAATTTATTGAAGTCTGATAATTAGGATTAACAGACTGTTTTTATGCAGTAATATATAAGCCGCTACAGTATCAATCACCTCGTTATTACTTAATACAAGAGCTGTGTGCGGCTTTTTGAGGTTTGCGACTACCAATTCAGAAAAAATTTTAGATAGGTGATATCATGGCGACTTTCAATGACAATAAAGGGCGGTTTATGAATATCACGTATACGGTAACTGTCAAGGTAGTTAATATTATAAATAAATCAGCAGAGGTATTATTTTCTCTGCTGATTTTTCTGTGTATAATAATAAAGTAAAGCCTCTGTTTATTTTTTAGTATTTACACATTGTGAAAATAATGTTTTTTTTTAAAGGCGTTGCTATGGTAAGGCTATATTCTTAATCGCACTAAAGAGTATATAATTAAAACAATAATTATTTTATGTGTCACTGATGTTTGCTGTTTTCCGGTAACCTGAGCAATATCCCTCTTTATTACAGGGTTTTTAGTGCAAACTTTTCATCACCAAAAACACAAAATGGATTAACAAATGACAGTATTGCTCTAAAATAGCGGGGCGGTTGGTATTGTCCTGCCGGACGGCGTGAAGATACACGTCGGGAGTCACCTGAAAAATAGTCGGAGAAGGTATGTCATCATTAAGCCTTGAAGCAGAACTTGTCCATGCAGCGCTGATCGCACGCGGGCTGGAAACACCATTACGGGAGCAGACATTAGCGCCGGAAACCCGCAAGGTGCAGATTGAGGCGCACATGACAGAAGTAATGAAGCTGCTCAATCTTGATTTAAGCGACGACAGTCTGTCAGATACGCCGAAACGTATCGCAAAAATGTATGTGGATGAAATTTTTTCAGGGCTGGATTACCATAATTTCCCGAAAATAACGCTCATTGAAAACAAAATGAAAGTGGATGAAATGGTTACCGTGCGGGATATTACCCTGACCAGTACTTGTGAACACCATTTTGTCACTATCGACGGCAAAGCAACGGTTGCTTATATTCCGAAAGATACCGTTATCGGGCTGTCCAAAATTAACCGTATTGTGCAGTTTTTTGCTCAGCGCCCACAGGTGCAGGAGCGTCTGACCCAACAAATTCTGCTGGCATTGCAAACTCTGCTTGGCACCACAAATGTCGCGGTATCTATTGATGCAGTGCATTATTGTGTAAAAGCGCGCGGTATACGTGATGCAACCAGCACCACCACCACAACCTCTCTCGGCGGGCTGTTTAAGTCCAGCCAGAATACCCGTCAGGAATTCCTGCGTGCAGCCCGTCATATTTAACTGATGAATACATCCGTCTCTTCTGCCACATCACGCATTGACGCCCTCGATATGATCCGGGGGCTTGCTGTCCTCGGGATCTTTATCCTTAATATTGCCGGTTTTGCCCTGCCGTCGGCGGCATATCTTAATCCGCTGTATGACCCGGCCGCATCCGCATCAGATATCACCACCTGGGCATTTTTAAATGTGCTGGTTCAGGGCAAGTTTCTCGGCATGTTTGCCGTCCTGTTCGGTGCCACATTAATGATGCTGAGCCGCTACAGTCAGCCGTGGAATTCTGCCCGGCTGCTGGTGCTGGGAATTATCGGCATACTTCATACCGCGCTGCTCTGGCAGGGCGATATCCTGCTGACCTACAGTCTGACCGGCATTGTTGCCTGCGGGATTATCCGCCATGTTTCTTCCCGCTGGTGGAAATGGTTGATCCCGTGTCTGCTTCTGATTGGTCAGTTTCTGCTGTTTTTCCTGCTGGCAGAAAACGGAGAACTGAAACTGCTTTACTGGCAGCCATCGGAAACGATGATTGCGTATGAAACGCTGATCGCTCAGACCGGCGGGCTTGCCGGTGTGACGGACAGGCTGGAGAGTATCAGCGGCATGTTACTGATGCTGGTCATTCAGTATGGCTGGCAGTTGCTTGCACTGATGTTGCTGGGTGCATTGCTGATGAAAAACGGCTGGCTGAAAGGTGAGTACTCACTGGCGCATTACCGGCGGCTGGCAGCAGGGATACTTATCCCGACACTGTTATTACAGGCGGTTGTGGTGTGGCAGGTGTATCTCAGCGGCTGGAGTGTGTTCTGGCTGGGCAGTGTCGGTTATCCGTTGTCAGAGATTTTACAACCGGTACAGACTGTCGGGCTGATTGCACTGTTTTACGGGTTGCGCCCGCAACTGAAGCCGGTTTCTGTTTATCTGCAACGGGTCGGTCGTACCGCACTCAGCAGTTATCTGCTGCAATCTGTCTGCGGGGTGATTGTGTTTAATTATCTCGGGTATTTTAATCAGTTTGACAGACTGACACTGCTGGCATTTGTCCCGGTTATGTGGTTGATTAATATTGTATTTTCCACACTCTGGCTGCGTTATTTTTCTCAGGGACCGGTTGAGTGGTTGTGGCGGCAGGCGGCAAACCGGCTCGCCACCCGCTGAATATATTTACTTTACCGGCTGAGTGGTGCTCACCGGTTTTTCCTCTGTTGCCACCGGCTCCGGGTAGAGCGTATTCAGCTCTTCCGGGGTGACGGCCGGGTAAGAGGGGACGTTTTCCGGCAGGGGTTGCGGTGCAGGGATTGATTCCTGCGGCCCGAGGAAACGCGGCTCGCGGTTGAGAATATACAGATCAGCCAGTGCGCCTAACCGTGCCACAACTTCCCGCGCTCTGACGGTAAACATATTTTTCGGTGACGAAACAGCATAACAGCGCGCTTCAATGCCTTTTTGCATCGCGATATACAGCGCCCGTTCACAGTGAAATCGCTGGGTAATAATAGTAAATCCGTTAGTATCAAAGACTTTTCTGGTGCGTACAACCGAGTCCAGTGTACGGAACCCGGCAAAATCCAGCACAATTTTACCGGCAGGAATGCCTGCATTGACGAGGTCTTTGCGCATGGTGCTCGGCTCATTATAACTGTGCTGTGCATTATCTCCGCTCAGTAACAGGTATTTTATTTTGCCGCTGTTGTAGGCATTTACCGCGCCCTGGATTCGATACCAGTAATACTGGTTAATGGTTCCGTTACGATAGTATTTTGCGGTACCCAGCACCATACCGACTTCACTTTCCGGCAAATCATTAATATTCTCAAAAATATAGGGCGCGGTTTTCCAGCTAATCCAGCGATCTGCCGCAATAGCCATCAGAGCCAGCAAGATAATGCCTGCCAGCATCCAGAGAATGATCCGTTTCAATATCCGGGCTTTTCCCATTATTACTGAGACCTTTGTTCTTTATACAGTTAGTTAAGATAAGACTACTTGAGCGGCTGCAGACTGGCAAGGGGAGGGGGAAAGAATAAAACCGGCATTGGAGCCGGTTTTATTTTTACAGCAGAAGACTAATCAGAAAGAAGTTCGGCGGTAAACGCGGTATTCCGGATGCCAGAAATTGCGTTCAATCGCTTCATCCAGTGCGCCGTCTGAGGTGACTGTTGCCACGCCCTGAATTTGCGCTTCTTTTGCGACCTGTTTGGCAATGATACGGGAAACTGCTTTGATATCCTCGATATCCGGCAGCAGCGCACCTTCACCATTGATAACCATCGGTGAGCACTCCGCTAATACACGGCTGGCGGTCATCATCATACCGTCAGTCACGCGTTTTGCACCGGCGGCCAGCACACCCAGACCAATACCCGGGAAGATAAAGGAGTTATTGCACTGGGAGATAGGATAGACTTTATCTTTATAAATCACCGGATTGAACGGACTTCCTGTTGCGACCAGCGCATGGCCGTCGGTCCAGGCAATAATATCTTCCGGACGCGCTTCCACGCGTGAGGTCGGGTTAGACAGCGGCATCACCACCGGGCGCGCACAGTTTTTGTGCATCTCACGGATAATTTCTTCGGTGAACAGCCCCGGCTGACCGGATACGCCGATAAGCACAGTCGGCTTGGCATTGCGCACCACATCTTCCAGCGAAATGCTTTCGCTCTGCACATCCCAGTCAGCGGTAATCTCGCTTTTGGTGATGAGTTTGCTTTGGAAATTCAGCAGATTAGGCAGTTTGTCGGTCAGCAGACCGAATCTGTCCACCATAAAGATACGGGCGCGCGCCTGCTCTTCACTTAATCCTTCTGATTTCATCTGTGCAATGATTTGTTCGGCTATTCCGCAGCCGGCAGAGCCTGCTCCCAGGAAAGTGACCGTCTGGTCTTTTAACTGACCACCGGCGGCACGGCTGGCGGCGATCAGGCTGCCCAGTGTCACGGATGCTGTACCCTGAATATCATCATTAAAACAGCAGAGCTGATCGCGGTAGCGTTCCAGCAGCGGCATCGCGTTTTTCTGTGCGAAATCTTCAAACTGTAACAGCACGTCCGGCCAGCGGCGTTTTACGGCATTGATAAATTCATCGACAAATTCATCATATTCCTCACCGGTAATGCGCGGATGACGCCAGCCCATATAGAGCGGGTCATTCAGGCGCTGCTGGTTATTGGTACCGACATCCAGCACGATAGGCAGAGTATACGCCGGGCTTATTCCGCCGCAGGCAGTATACAGAGACAGTTTACCAATCGGGATACCCATCCCGCCGATCCCCTGGTCACCCAGACCCAGGATCCGCTCACCATCTGTCACCACGATCACTTTTACATTCTGCTTGGTTGCATTTTGCAGCATGTCATCGATATAAGCGCGGTTCGGATAAGAGATAAACAGCCCGCGCGCACGGCGGTAGCTGTCAGAGAAATGTTCGCATGCCGCCCCGACCGTCGGGGTATAAATAATTGGCATCATTTCTTTCAGGTGGGCATTCAGCAGACGATAAAACAGGGTTTCATTCGTATCCTGAATATTGCGCAGGTAGATATGTTTATCAGTATCGTTTTTAAAGTCAGAATACTGACGATAAGCGCGTTCAGTCTGCTCTTCGATAGTCTCCACCGCTTCAGGCAGCAGGCCGTGGAGGTTAAAATTACTGCGCTCTTCTTCGGAGAAAGCGCTTCCTTTATTCAGCAGCGGAAACTCTAACAGGATAGGTCCCGCATACGGGATATATAATGCACGTTTGCTTTCGTATTCCAGTTCCATGTATGACTACTCTTCGCCAATTGACATATTAAAGACAGGACGCCCTGATCCTAAGATATCTGAACGATATGTACAGTAATTGTTACGCGATTAATGTGGTTGATGTGTGAAAGTGAGACGCGGGATAGATTTATGTCAAATAATCATGCAAAGGGTTGATACCCGGAGGAGGATGGGTATCAACCTGAATACAGTATCGATTATCAGTAACTGAACAGGGCTATATCCCTGCAGCCCAGGGCTGTCAGGGTAGCAGAGGTACAGTCCCACTGAGAGATAGCGGCATTATTACCTTCCACCAGCACAGCGCGGTGGATGTCATGCAGATCTCCGCCGGCCATATTCATAAAGATAAGTGCGGCCTGCAACGGCGGAAGACCCGGGTTAAAGGCGGCATTCTCAATATACGCACCGCTGTAGATGCGTCCGCGGCTGTCCTGTAATGCAACACCACTGTGTGACAGTGAATAAGGGGCATGGCTGCGGTTTGCCGCTTCCAGCGCTTTTGCCACCACCGCATTGGTCGCGAGGAAGCGATACCCGTGATGCACCTGGTCAAACAGGCGGGTTTTAATTCCCAAATCCACCGGGCCGAAAGCATGGGGCAGCAGTATGCCCAATGGTGTTGCGGCAAGCTCCGGTAGTTGGATAAGCAATTGCGTTCCGCTGTTCATCTCATTCATAAACTGGCGGCAGTGCCCGCACGGCGTGTAGTTTACCGTGATTTTCCGCAATCCCTTTTCACCGCGCAGCCAGGCGTGAGTCACCGCACTTTGTTCCGCATGAACAGTTTGCTGCAAAGGCACATGGCAAAATTCCATGTTTGCACCCAAATACAGATTACCACTCAGTCCGTGAGCCACGGCACCGACATTGAAATGAGATATCGGTGTTACCGCACAGCTTGCCGCAAGAGGCAGCAGCGCGAGAGCCAGCGCATCCTCGTCACAGCAGCCTGCTTCACACAGGGCACTGACCTGTTTCGCTGTAAAGTAACCGGGAAAGGTATCAGAACAGGTGGCATCAGTTAACAGAGTCTGTAACGGGGAAGAGTATGTTTTCAGGGCTTCATGAAAGCGGGTTTGCATAAAATAATCTCCATTATCAATAAGATCATTCTAGCGGGGCATAAGGTGTACTGAATGTGATATAGATCACGTTCAGTGTGAAACGAATGAAACGAATATGAAATTTGAGAGATGAGACGCAAATTATTACGTCTCTTTTTGATGTTTTTTGTTATCAGCCAAACAACGTTAGCCAAACAACGTTAGCCAAACAACGTTAGCCAAACAGCATCAACAGAACAGGGAAGACGAACGGCGCCAGCAGCGATGTAATAATCCCGCAGGTCATTAGTGCCAGAGAGCTGTAAGCGCCCTCAACATAGTCTTCTTCTGCACAGCGGGCGGTGCCGAGTGCGTGTGATGCGGTACCCATCGCCAGCCCGCGTGAGGCTTTGGTGGTGATTTTTATCCGCTTAAACAGGCTGTGCCCGAAAATCGCCCCTAATATCCCGGCAAAAATAACACACACGGCACTGATCGCGGGTACGCCGCCGATAGAATTGGCAACAGCAATCGCAATCGGGGTGGTGACGGATTTCGGCAGAATGGATGCGGCGATTTCCGGTGTGGCGCCAAGCATAAAGGCAATCGAGGTGCCGGTTACCATGGCAATCAGACTGCCGGCAAAGCAGATGGCAATGATCGATTTCCACTGTGCACGGATTTGGTGCAACTGTTCATATAACGGGAAGGCCAGCGCTACGACGGCAGGTTGCAGCAGGTCATTCAGTATCCGGCTGCCTTCAAAATAGTGGTTGTATGAGATTCCGGTGAATATCAGCAGCGGAATAATAATAACGATGGATATCAGCAGCGGGTTTAATACCGGCAGCTTAAATTTAATATAGATGGCGCGGGCAAGAAAATAGACGCCGATGGTTAACGGGAGCGACCACCAGATGTAGGTTAACATTTTGGTTTCTCTTGTTGTTCTGTTATGGCGGCAACCGCATCGGCTTCCTGTTGTTCCGCTACGGGAACATGGCGGCGGTGAATATATTCAGAACTCAGCGCAACGGCGCACATGGCAACAAAGGTACTGACAACACAGGCGATAAGGATTGGCAGCAGCTGAGCGCTGAGGATGTCGTAATAATTCATCACACCAATACCAATCGGTAAAAACAGCATGGTCATGTTTTTCATTAATAAGGTACACCCGGGCTGAACCCAGTGCGCCGGAAGAATTTGCAGGGCGAGTAATACAAAGAGCAGCAACATACCGGCGATGCTTCCCGGCACAGAAAACGGCAGTAATACGACGATGATATTACCGGCAAACAGGCACAGATACAGGATGATAAATGCCCGGAGATAGCGCCAGCCGGTTCCCGCTATCTGTTTTGGTTTCATGGTAGTGTTCCTTCTTGATTGAACTCATTCATCATACAATTAACTTCTAATTCGTGCTATACCTCACATAAAAAAACCTGCGCAACAGCGCAGGTTTTTTATATCAGAGTACAGAACAGGGCGTATTACTTCACCTGCTGGCCTGGTTGTGCGCCGGTGTCCGGGCTGAGCAGGAAAATATCTTCCCCGCCGGGACCCGCTGCCATCACCATGCCTTCGGAAATACCGAAGCGCATTTTGCGTGGTGCCAGGTTTGCTACCATGACGGTCAGACGACCTTCCAGCACTTTCGGATCCTGATATGCCTGGCGGATCCCTGAGAATACCTGACGGGTTTCGCCGCCGAGATCCAGGACCAGTTTCAGCAGTTTGTCAGAGCCGTCAACAAAATCTGCAGACTGGATCAGTGCAATACGCATATCGACTTTGGCAAAATCATCAAAACTGATGGTGTCCGCAATCGGGTCATCTGCCAGCGGCCCGGAAACCGGTTTGGCTGACATGGCTTTGATATCTTCTTTGGAGGCTTCAGTCATTGCATCCACTTTTGCCATTTCAATGCGGTTGAACAGGGCTTTGAAATCAGCAATCTGATGATCCAGCAGTGGTTTTGCAATACCGTCCAGGGTCAGTTCCTGATTCAGGAACGCTTCACTGCGGGCAGCAAGCTCAGGCATAACCGGCTTCAGGTAGGTCATCAGCGCGCGGAACAGGTTGATCCCCATGGTGCAGATTGCCTGTAATTCCGCGTCTTTACCTTCCTGTTTCGCCACAACCCACGGTGCTTTTTCATCAATATAACGGTTGGCAACATCAGCCAGCGCCATGATTTCGCGGATAGCTTTGCCGAATTCACGTCCGGTATATTCTTCAGTAATAGTTTTTTCTGCATCAATAAACTGCTGATACAGTTGCGGCTCAGACAGTGTTGCACTCAGGCGGCCGTTAAAGCGTTTTTTGATAAACCCGGCGGTACGGGATGCCAGATTCACCACTTTATTAACGATATCGCTGTTGACGCGCTGAACAAAGTCTTCCAGATTCAGGTCAATGTCATCGATGCGGGATGAGAGTTTTGCCGCATAATAATAGCGCAGGCTGTCTGCAT
Organism: Morganella psychrotolerans; assembly: GCF_001676055.1. Classification (GTDB taxonomy): domain Bacteria; phylum Pseudomonadota; class Gammaproteobacteria; order Enterobacterales; family Enterobacteriaceae; genus Morganella; species Morganella psychrotolerans_B. The sequence goes on from NZ_LZEX01000012.1 coordinate 191,258, forward strand.
CCAGGTGATTGAGGTAAGTCCGTGCCTGAATAAAGGTGCCGCGTGATTTTGACATCTTCGCACCGTTAACCGTGACATAGCCGTGAACAAACAGGTTAGTCGGTTTGCGGTAGCCGCTGCCTTCCAGCATTGCCGGCCAGAACAGGCTGTGGAAGTAAACAATATCTTTACCGATAAAGTGGTAGAGATCTGTTTCGGAATCTTTTTTCCAGAACTCGTCAAAATCCAGGTCACCACGTTTGTCACACAGGTTTTTAAATGATCCCATGTAGCCGATAGGCGCATCCAGCCAGACATAGAAATATTTACCCGGTGCATCCGGGATTTCAAACCCGAAATACGGTGAATCACGGCTGATATCCCACTGCTGCAGACCGGAATCAAACCACTCCTGCATTTTGTTTGCGACCTGCTCCTGGAGCGCACCGCTGCGGGTCCAGGTCTGTAACATGTCACCGAATGCAGGCAGATCAAAGAAATAGTGCTCGCTTTCACGCAGTACCGGCGTGGCACCGGATACCACAGAGCGCGGGTTAATCAGCTCTGTCGGGCTGTAGGTTGCGCTGCACACTTCGCAGTTATCGCCATACTGGTCTTCTGCTTTACATTTCGGGCAGGTGCCTTTAACGAAACGATCCGGCAGGAACATGCCTTTTTCCGGATCATAAAGCTGGGAAATGGTCCGGGTTTCAATATGGTTATTTTTTTTCAGCGACAGATAGATATGCTCAGATAATACCCGGTTCTCTTCGCTGTGCGTAGAGTGGTAGTTATCAAAGCTGATAGCGAAATCCGCAAAATCTTTCTGATGTTCAATACTCATCTGAGCAATCATAGCTTCAGGGGTGATCCCCTGCTGCTGTGCTTTGAGCATGATAGGCGTGCCGTGAGCATCGTCGGCGCAGATGAAGTGAACCTCTTTGCCGCGCATTCGCTGAAAACGGACCCAAATATCAGCCTGGATATGTTCCAGCATATGACCGAGATGGATTGAACCGTTTGCATAAGGTAACGCACAGGTTACCACTATTTTATTAGCGATCTGAGACATAGAGTATTTCACTTCCTCAATTATAAAGGGACTTCGATGTTACCTGATCCCGCCGACCCCTGCCAGCAGTAATCCGGCTTTCTGTGTGGTTTATCAGACGTTTTATCCGGTGTTTTAAACCGGACTCCCGGATCCTGAGCATCAGGTGATAACCTTAGTCTTTACAGGGGTTTTGTTTTGTGCAGGTTTGCGCAGAATCACTAAATTAATCATTCGTCATCTGCTATCATGAGCGACGATACAGGTATAAAAAACAATAAATCTAAGGAGCCGGGATGAATGCGAAATCCCCCGGGGATACCAACCCTGAACTGCTGAACGAACAGGTCGCACAGGTACTGGCGACATTTGAGCATCCGACACTTAAACGCAACCTGGTTGCCATCAAAGCACTGCATCACTGCGCCATGCTTGATGGTGTCCTGCATGTTGAGCTGGTGATGCCGTTTGTCTGGAAGCGTCCGTTTGAAGCATTGATTGAAGCAAAAACCAAAGAATTACGTCAGGTTACCGGCGCGTCAGCGGTAGACTGGAGACTGCGCCACGATATCGCGACACTGCGCCGTGCCAATGATTTGCCGGGCATTAATGGTGTCCGTAATATCCTGGCGGTCAGTTCCGGTAAAGGCGGTGTCGGCAAGTCCAGCACTGCGGTGAACCTGGCTCTGGCGCTGATAGAAGAAGGCGCAAAAGTCGGGATTCTGGATGCGGATATTTATGGTCCGTCCGTTCCGAACATGCTGGGCACCACAGCAGAGCGTCCGGCCTCACCGGACGGACAGCACATGTCGCCGGTTATGGCGTATGGTCTGGCTTCAAACTCTATCGGTTATCTGGTCACAGATGATAATGCGATGGTCTGGCGTGGTCCGATGGCGAGCAAAGCTCTGATGCAGATGTTACAGGATACACTGTGGCCTGATCTGGATTACCTGGTTATCGATATGCCGCCGGGAACCGGTGACATTCAGCTGACACTCTCGCAGAACATCCCGGTTACGGGTGCAATTGTGGTGACAACGCCGCAGGATATCGCGCTGGTGGATGCCATGAAAGGCATCGTGATGTTCAAAAAAGTGAACGTGCCGGTGATGGGTATTGTGGAAAACATGAGTGCGCACATCTGCAGTAATTGCGGTCATGTAGAGCCTATCTTCGGAACCGGCGGGGCAGAACGTCTTGCTGAGCGCTATCACACCAAATTGCTGGGACAGATCCCGCTGCATATTTCGCTGCGTGAAGATCTCGACCGTGGTCAGCCGACCGTGATGCGCGATCCGCAGGGCGAATTTGCTGATATTTACCGCGAAATTGCTGTGAATCTGACCGCTGAAATGTTCTGGGAAGGGGATAAAATCCCGACTGAAATAGCATTCCGCGCAGTGTAACTGTATCGCGTTTATCCGTCCGCAAACCCGGACGGTCAACGGATCCTGAAATCAAAGACCGGTACTTTTTTGTACGGGTCTTTTTTCTGTCTGCTATCTCGCGGTGTACTCCGAAATAATTAGCCCGGATGCCTGATTCTGCTGGTATCTGTACCGGTAAATCCCTATAATTCAACGCCGGCAGACACGTTTTGTTACTCACGGCCGGATAAACAGCAACAAAGGGTGGCGCAGCAAACCGTTTCAGTTTTCTCTTCTATTATTTTCAAACCGGGTTATTTCTATTATGGCTGAGACAGCACAGCAACAGTGCATTATTATAGGCATCACCGGCGCATCAGCGTCAGGAAAAAGTCTGATTGCCAACACGCTTTACCATGAATTACGCGCCCAGGTGGGTGATCATAACATCGGGGTTATTCCGGAAGACTGCTATTACAAAGATCAAAGCAATGTATCGATGGAAGAGCGTATTAAGGTCAATTATGACCATCCGGGTTCCATGGATCACGAACTGCTGTTACAGCACCTGAAAACACTGAAATCAGGTGAAAATATTCAGTTGCCTCAATATGATTACGCCGAGCATACCCGTAAATCCGAATCTGTCGTTTTCCGCCCTAAACGGGTTATTATCCTGGAAGGTATTCTTCTGCTGACAGACAAGCGACTGCGCGAACAGATGGACTTCTCTATTTTCGTTGATACACCACTGGATATTTGCCTGATGCGCCGTATCCGCCGTGATGTGAATGAACGCGGGCGCACACTGGACTCCGTGATTGCACAGTACAATAAAACGGTTCGTCCGATGTACCTGCAATTTATTGAACCAACGAAACAATATGCTGATATCATAGTCCCGAGAGGCGGTAAAAACCGCGTGGCCATTGATATTCTGAAAGCAAAAATAAGCCAGTTCTGCGAGTAAGCCGCCGGCAACGAATTAATCCCCGCTTATCTGCGGATAAGCGCTGTGTTTTATGAGGATAGAACCATGCGACTCTGTGACCGTGATATTATTCAGTGGCTTGATGACGGCAGACTGGTGATTTCTCCCCGCCCGCCGGTTGAGCGGATAAACGGGGCAACCGCCGATGTCCGTCTCGGCAGTCAATTCCGTGTTTTTCAGGGGCATACCGCGGCGTATATTGATCTCAGCGGCCCGAAAGATGAGGTTAATGCCGCGCTGGAAAGTGTCATGAGTGATGAGATTAACCTGTCAGAAGACCAGGTGTTTTATCTGCATCCGGGTGAGCTGGCGCTGTCATCAACGCTGGAATCAATCACTCTGCCTGATAACATGGTGGGCTGGCTGGATGGTCGTTCATCCCTGGCGCGTCTTGGTCTGATGGTGCATGTGACCGCACACCGGATCGATCCCGGCTGGCACGGGCAAATCGTGCTGGAATTTTATAACTCGGGTAAGCTGCCACTGGCACTGCGCCCGGGGATGGTGATAGGTGCGCTGAGTTTTGAGCCGTTATCCGGCTCTGCTGACAGACCTTATAACCGTCGTCAGGATGCAAAGTACAAAAATCAGCAGGGAGCTGTCGGCAGCCGTATCAGCGAAGATTAAATGACGGGCGGCAGATGTCCGTCTGCGGGTTCAACATAGAATGGGGAAGGTGCAGGGATTATGAAACGATTATTCACCACGCTGATTATTCTGCTTGTCGTGATAGCGGCGGGCCTGGCGACGTTAATCCTGATGGTGAACCCGAATGACTTCCGCGATTATATCGTTAACAAGGTAAAGGAAGATACCGGTTACGAACTGGTGATGAAGGATGATATGCGCTGGCATGTCTGGCCTAAACTGAGCATCATCACCGGCAAAATGTCATTAACCGCACCGGACGCCGCTGAACCGGTTGTTACCGCAGACAATATGCGCCTGGACGTGGAATTGTGGCCGCTTCTCTCCCATCAGTTATCTGTTAAAGAAGTCATGCTCGATGGCGCACTGCTGAAAATCCTGCCTGAAACTGAGTCCAGAGTACAAAAAAGTGAACCGATAGCGCCGGGCAATCAGAAAGCCAGACCTGTGGCGGTGTCGAAGGAAAATAAATGGTCATTTGATGTGGATCGCATCCGCATAGCCAACAGTTTACTGGTCTGGCAGACAGATGACGGCGCACAAATTAATATGCGTGATATTAATTTCTCTCTGGAACGCAATACGCCGGAACGTTATGTTGTGGCGCTCAGCAGCAATATTCTGCGTAATCAGCAGGAACTCTCTTTCAGTCTCAGCTCTGATATTGATATCTCACAGTACCCGGTACAGGTCAGCGGTAATATTAACCGCCTGAATTATCGCCTTTCCGGTGCGGGTCTGTATGCCAACGGTATTAACGGCAATGGCACGACAGCCTTTACCTGGCATGAAGCCGTGGGCCAGGCACCGCAGTCACTTATCCTGGAAAGCCTGAAACTGAGCGCCAATGAAAGCCAGCTGAGCGGAACGATTGAAGCCGCGCTGGGTGATACTCCCCGTTATGATGTCCAGCTGACATCACCAAAACTGAATCTGGATAACCTGCTGGGCTATGAACGCGCGGTGACGGGAGCGGAAAACGGTGAGAACAAAACAGCCCCGGTGGCAACCAGGCCGGCGATTGTCACCAATGGCAGTGATTCACTGAATAAATATGACCTGACTATCATGAATTATTTCAATGCCACACTGGCGCTGAATGTGGATTCACTGATTTATCAGGGAATGGAGATAAGCCAGCTGACAGTGAAAGCTGAAAATCTCGGCAGCGTGACTGAAATTTCAAAAATGACCGGCAATGTGTTCGGCGGACGTTTCTCTCTGCCGATGACTATCTATTCTGAAACAGCGCCGGCAAAGGTACGGATTAAACCGTTGCTGCAAAATATTGATGTCCGCCCGATGCTGACAGCGTTTAAAATGCCGGAGAAATTTACCGGACGTCTGAGTTTTGACGGCGATCTGCGCGGAACCGGCTATGACCAGGATGCTATTTTAAATGCCTGGCGTGGTGATGTGGCGCTGAGTATTGTGGATGTCAAAATGCTCGGGCTGAATATTCCGTATCTTATTCAGCAGTCACTTTCCCAGACAACAGATAAAGTCAGTTCACCGGAATCCATGGATGCCCTGACCGAGGCGAAAAAGCTGGATGTGATTGGTACGCTGAATAACGGTGAAGTGAAAATCAGTAAAATTCTTGCCGTGTCGGATGCCTTTAATATTACCGGCAGCGGACGGACAAATCTGGTAAAACAGAACCTGAATATAAACCTCGGCGTTCAGATATTAAAAGGCTGGGGAAAATCCAACGACTTTGTGACCTGGCTGCAATCTATCCGCATTCCGGTTGTATTGTTTGGCAGTTGGGAAAATCTGCAATATAAATTTGAGGTTGAAACGCTGTTGCGTAATCAGTTACAACAGCGGGCCAAGCAGGCTATCGGGGGACTCATTAATGACAAAACCGGTAAAGAGCTTAATGCGGTAGAGTCTTTAATTAACCGGTTATAAATTTCCGGTTAATTTATAAAAACAGAGCAGTGACGATAAATTATATTGTCACTGCTTTTTTCATGTTGACAGCCGGGCGGTGTATACCCAACGTCATTCAGGGTGCAGGCAGGCGGCAAGGGAAGTCAGACGGAGAGCATACATTAGTATGTGACCCGGCTGGCTTCCCGCAGCCAACGAACCTGCAGTTTGAATGAATAAGGGTATAAATAGTGTACGCAATAACACCTGTTTATTGATGTACATCATTTAATCTGTCTCTGACTTTCGGCAGAGTGCTTTAATTATTCTTATAAATAAAAACATGCAGACAGGAGTATAAATGTTAGATCTTCTCATTGGTGCAGCCGTCGCCGTCGGCGTCGGGCGCTATATTATTAAGGGGTATTCAGCTACAGGGGTATTAATGGTCGGGGGTTTACTGCTTCTGATCGTGAGTGTCCTGATGGGCAAAAATATTCTGCCGGCCGCCGCTGCCACAACCGGCTGGGGCCCGACAAACATCATCGAATACGTTAAGTACCTGCTCATGAACCGTGGCGGCGACCTCGGTATGATGATTATGGTGCTGTGTGGTTTTGCCGCCTATATGACTCACATCGGCGCGAACGATGTGGTTATCAAACTGGTGTCCAAACCGCTTCAGGTGGTGAATTCACCTTATATCCTGATGATCGTGGCCTATTTCATTGCCTGCCTGATGTCACTTGCGGTGTCATCTGCAACCGGTCTTGGCGTGTTACTGATGGCAACACTGTTCCCGGTGATGGTTAACGTCGGTATCAGCCGTGGTGCGGCAGCTGCTATCTGTGCTTCTCCGGCAGCGATTATTCTCGCACCGACATCCGGTGACGTGGTGATTGCGGCTGAAGCGTCGAATATTGCGCTGAAAGAGTTTGCGTTCAGTCTGACTCTGCCTATCTCCATTGTGGCCATTATTGCGATGGCGATTGCTCACTTTTTCTGGCAGCGCTATCTCGATCGCAAAGAAGATATCAAATCTGAAATCCTCGATGTGAAAGAAATCACGACAAATGCGCCGAAATTCTATGCCATTCTGCCGTTCCTGCCGATTATCGGCGTGCTGTTGTTTGACGGAAAACCATTCGGATCTTATTTCGGCATGGATTTCTTAAAGGGCATCGTTCTGCCTGAGTTACACATCGTCACGATTATTGTCGGCTGTATTATTCTTTCCGCCATTATTGAATTTGTGCGCGGATTTGACGGCAAGAAAGTCTATGCCGGGCTGGATGTCTGCTATCGCGGTATGGCTGACGCGTTTGCCACGGTTGTTATGCTGTTGGTTGCGGCAGGCGTATTTGCCCAGGGTCTGAGCACAGTCGGTTTTATCTCCGGCCTTATCGATCTTGCGCAATCCTTTGGCTCCGGGGCGATCATCATGATGATTGCACTGGTGATTATTACCATGCTGGCGGCAATGACCACCGGCTCTGGTAATGCGCCATTCTATGCGTTTGTCGAGCTTATCCCGCGTCTGGCACAGCAAATGGGGATTAACCCGGCGTACCTGGTTATCCCGATGCTTCAGGCATCAAACCTGGGCCGTACCATGTCACCGGTTTCCGGTGTGGTGGTCGCGGTTGCCGGTATGGCGAAAATTTCACCGTTTGAAGTCGTCAAACGCACCTCCGTTCCGGTGCTGGTCGGCTTGCTGGTTGTGATTATCGCGACTGAATTAATGGTACCGGTCGTACTGTAAGCATCAAAAGCCGCGCAGGGTTATCCCGTGCGGCTTTTTTTTATCAATACGGATTATGAGGTTGGCTTTGGATAAGATATTTACCGGAGTTGTAGCGGGCACCGCGCTGATTTTAAAAATTGAAGAAAACAATGATCATCTGATTCATATTGTTCAGTTTCCGGAGGATTTACTGCCCGGTTTAATCATCGGCGATTCCGTGTCTTATAACGGCTGTTGCCTGACTGTCGCCGCGATTGATAACAGCCATGTCGGTTTTTATCTCTTTACCGATACGTTGCTGAAAACCGCACTCGGCCGGTTAGTGACCGGGGATTATGTCAATATTGAAAGAGTGGCGGTATAAGTGGCGGTATGGAAGTGTGGCAGTACAGAAAGAGTTGCAGTTCAGAAAGAAAAAAACCTCGTTTTCACGAGGTTTTTATAACGAATAACTGTTAATTACACGCGGTTGAAGGCAAGAACGCGTACTGAGCGCAGGTCAGCCTGTGACTCATCAGCAATTTTCTGAGTAGCTTCTTCTAAAGCAACGAGGGGAGAAACACCTGCGGCAGTTTCTGTGATCTGATGCCCCTGCAAGGTATCTCCGTTACGGGCACGCACTTTGTACGACACAAACCAATAATCCATATCATCACCTGCTTCTGTAATTAATCGTCTGATCACCATAGCGATTTACCACACCGATTAATGTGACCAAAATCAACCATTTCACTCTCTTCTTGCCGCAGATCTTTTTTTCTCTCTTATTGCTCACAATTCTTAACGGGTAAGTCAGTACAATAAAACAGCATCAATAAAAAACCGCGCAAGTTTCAGGCCTGCGCGGTTTGCCGGAAAGAGAACTGACAATATCAGTTATTATCTAACCATTCTGTGTGGAACACGCCATCTTTATCCGTGCGCTTATAGGTATGTGCGCCGAAATAGTCGCGCTGTGCCTGGATAAGATTTGCCGGCAGTACTGCGCTGCGGTAGCTGTCATAATACGCGATAGCGGCAGAGAAGGTCGGCGTCGGGATCCCGTGCTGAACGCCGTAGCAGACAACATCACGCAGTGCCTGCTGGTACTCGTCAGCAATCTGTGTGAAGTAAGGTGCCAGCAGTAAATTAGCCAGTGCCGGGTTTTCAGCATACGCATCAGTGATTTTTTGCAGGAACTGCGCGCGGATGATGCACCCTGCACGGAAGATTTTTGCAATTTCGCCGTAGTTCAGATCCCAGTCATATTCATCTGATGCCACACGCAGTTGTGAAAAGCCCTGTGCATAAGACACGATTTTACCCAGATACAGTGCGCGGCGTACTTTCTCAATAAATTCGCCTTTATCACCGCTGAATGCCGCTGTTTTTGGTCCTTTCAGCACTTTCGATGCCGCAACACGCTGGTCTTTCAGGAAAGAGATATAGCGGGCAAAAACAGATTCAGTAATAAGTGTCAGCGGAACACCCAGATCCAGCGCGCTCTGGCTGGTCCATTTACCGGTGCCTTTATTGGCGGCTTCATCGAGGATCACATCAACCAGGTAGTTGCCGTCTTCATCTTTTTTACGGAAGATATCAGCGGTGATTTCAATCAGGTAGCTGCTCAGTTCGCCTTTATTCCACTCAGTGAACGCCGCTGCCAGTTCATCATTACTGATCCCCAGCGCATTTTTCATGACTGAATAGGCTTCTGCAATAAGCTGCATATCGCCGTATTCGATGCCGTTATGGACCATTTTCACATAATGGCCCGCACCGTTTGCACCGATATAGGTCACACACGGCTCACCATCAACCTGTGCGGCAATCTGTTTCAGAATCGGTGCGACCAGTTCATAGGCTTCTTTTTGTCCGCCCGGCATAATAGAAGGGCCTTTCAGCGCGCCTTCCTCGCCACCGGAAACGCCGGTACCGATAAAATTAAAGCCCTGTGCAGACAACTCTTTATTACGGCGGATAGTGTCCTGAAAGAAGGTATTACCACCGTCGATCAGAATATCGCCTTTATCAAGGTGCGGGGTGAGAGAGGCGATAGTTTTATCCGTCGCTTCACCGGCTTTGACCATCAGTAAAATACGGCGGGGTTTTTCGAGGGAGTCAACAAACTCTTCAATGCTGTAGTTGGGAACCAGTTTTTTCCCCGGGTTTTCAGCAATCACTTCATCGGTTTTATCTGAAGAGCGGTTGAAGACGGAAACAGAGTAACCGCGGCTTTCGATATTCAGTGCGAGATTACGGCCCATGACGGCCATACCGACAACACCAATTTGTTGTTTGGACATGAAGACTCCTTCAGGATTTTTCAGTGATTCGTTAGCTGAGTGTTAATTGCATCACAGTTTAGCGCATGTGGCAGCAGCGTGGTAGCGATTGATGCAAACGATAACGCCAAAAGCGCACACCCGGAACAGAGGGAAAGCAGGGAATTTTCTGTTGCTATTTCAGCTGACAATCCGCATTATTCGTTTGCAGCATAAGCTGTGTGACTAAAAGGTAAAACCAACTGTATGGAATGGATCGCTGATCCGTCGATTTGGGCCGGCCTGGCTACATTAATCGTACTCGAAATTGTTCTTGGCATCGATAACCTCGTTTTCATTGCCATTCTTGCGGATAAACTTCCTCCTGCGCAACGCGACAAAGCCCGCATAACGGGTCTTCTGTGCGCATTAGTCATGCGTGTTATTCTGTTGTTCTGCCTCTCCTGGCTTATCACACTGACCAAACCGATGTTTACGATGTTCGGGCATCCGTTCAGTGCGCGTGATCTGATCATGCTGGTTGGCGGGATATTCCTCCTCTTTAAAGCCACAATGGAACTCAATGAGCGGCTTGAGGGCGAGGATCATAATGATGGTCAGCAGCGAAAAACCTCAAAATTCTGGGCAGTAGTCGCACAAATTATCGTGCTGGATGCGGTCTTCTCACTCGACTCCGTGATTACGGCGGTCGGGATGGTGGATCATATCGGCGTAATGGTAACTGCCGTAATTATTGCGATGCTGCTGATGATCTGGGGCAGCCGTCCGCTGACCCGTTTTGTCAATGAGCACCCGACTATTGTTATTCTGTGCCTCAGTTTCTTACTGATGATAGGTTTCAGCCTGGTGGCGGAAGGTTTCGGTTATCATATTCCGAAAGGCTACCTTTATGCCGCGATTGGTTTCTCTATCATGATTGAAATGCTCAATCAGGTATCCATGTTTAACCGCCGCAAATACCTGCGGGGTAAACACTCTCTGCGTCAGCGCACGGCAGAAGCTGTTTTACGTATTCTGAGCGGCAAGCGCGGATCACCTGAACTGGATAACCGCACCGCCGATCTTATCTCAGATAATCAGGAAATTTTTGACCCGGAAGAGCGCCAGATGATTGTCCGTGTTCTGGGGCTGTCTCAGCGCAATATCAACAGTATTATGACGTCGCGTCATGATGTCGAGATGCTGAGTATTGATGCGACGACAGACGAAATCTCGGAGCTGCTGACAAAAAATCCGCACACCCGTGTCGTGATTAAAGGCACAAATGAAGATGACGAACTGCTGGGTGTGGTGCATGTAATTGATTTACTGCATCAGCGTCTGCATCAGGACCACCTGGATTTACGTGCATTGCTGAAACAGCCGCTTATCTTCCCGGAACAACTCTCATTGCTCAAAGCACTGGAGCAGTTCCGCCAGGCGCAAACTCACTTTGCCTTTGTGGTGGATGAGTTCGGGTATGTTGAAGGGGTGGTTACCTTAACGGATGTGATGGAAACCATTGCCGGAAATCTGCCGGTAAATGGTGTCGAGAATGATGCGCGCCATGATATTCAGTGTATGGATGATAACAGCTGGATTACCAACGGCTTTATGCCGCTGGAAGATTTAATCAACTATGTGCCGCTGACGCTGGATGAAAAACGTGAATACGAAACAGTTGCCGGATTGCTGATGGAGCATCTGCAACGCCTGCCGAAAGTGGGCGAGCAGATTAAAATCGATGATTGCATATTTGAGCCGCTGGATATTCAGAATCACCGCATCAGCCGGGTAAAAATTACCCTGGCAGGTGAGCAGGGATATAATGAATAAGCTATTATTCAGTTAGTTAATCATAAAAAACACCGCCCCGGCGGTGTTTTTTATATGATTAAAAAGAATCAGCGGATAATATTGCGCGTAAACCACCAGAACAGCAGAGCAATACTGCTTACCCCTGCTCCCAGCAGGCAGATCCCCGTCCAGCCGGCAGCGCTGTATGTCATGGTGGCACTGATTGCCCCCAGACCACTGCCGGTGGCATAAAACAGCATATACGCGCCGGTTAACCTGGCGGGTGCATCACTGCGGGCGCGGAAAATCAGACTCTGATTTGTCACATGCATTGCCTGACCTCCCGCATCAAGCAAAATTATCCCGATGATAAGTGCGATCAGTGAATGACCGGGCATCGAGAGCGGCCACCAGGAAAGCAGCATGATGATCAGCGCATATGCACTTGTTCGTCCGGCATATCCCTGATCAGCCCATTTTCCTGCCCGGGCGGCGATCAGCGCACCAGCGACACCGGCAAGTCCGAATGCCCCGGTGAGGGTATGTGAAAGCTGATAAGGCGGAGCGCTCAGTGGTAACACCAGCGCACTCCAGAAAATACTGAATGAGGCAAACATCAGAAAAGCCAGCATACCTCTTATCTGCAATACTTTTTCGCGCAGCAGCAGTGTGAACAGGGATGCAACCAGTTGCGGATAGCTCAGTTTTTCTGCGGATTGCGGCACATCCGGCAACCGCCGGAAAAGCGGAATGGCGATCAGTACCATCACAATCGCCGGGAGTATATAAACAGCCCGCCAGCCCGCAATATCACTGACACCGCCTGAAAAAACGCGCGCCAGTAATAAACCGATAAAAACACCGCCCTGTGTTGTCCCGACAACCCGCCCCTGTTCGCCGGGCGCTGCCGCACTTGCGGCATAAGCGATTAATCCCTGCGTCATGGCGGTTCCTGCCAGTCCGGTTGCCAGCATACCGGCAAGCAGCATAAATGCGGATTGCGCCAGCCCTACCACCAAGAGTGCGGCAAGTAATCCGGCAAACTGGATCTGCATTAAAAAACGGCGGTTAAGTTTGTCTCCCAGCGGAACAACAAATAACAGTGCCGCTGCACACCCGAGCTGCGTGGCAGTGATCACACCACCGATTGCCGCCGGACTGACGGAAAAATCCCGCGATAAAATATCCAGCAGAGGCTGGGCATAATACACATTGGCAACACTCAGGCCGGCGGCAACGGCAAACAGCCGCGTGAGTGATGCAGAGAGGCGGGACGACGAATTTGAGCAGGCTGTTATGTCCATAGGGTAAGTAACCAGTTTTAAAATGAAACTGGTTGCAGCCTAATCAATCTGGTTTTAAAATGCAACCAGATTATTCAGCCACTGATAACAGGACGAACTATGACAACCGTTGCTCCCGAATATTGCCCGGTCGCCAGAACACTTAATCTGATAGGTGACCGCTGGTCATTGCTGATTATCCGCGATACGTTTGATGGTATCTGCCGGTTTAAAGACTTTCAGCAAAACCTGGGGGTTGCCCGCAATATCTTGTCTGATCGTCTGAAAAAACTGACCGATGCAGGTATTCTGGCAATGAAACCGGCCTCAGACGGTACGGCCTATCAGGAATATGTTCTGACGGATAAAGGTGAGCATCTTTTTACGGTGATTGTGGCGTTGCGTCAGTGGGGGGAAGATAATTTGTTCCGGGAAGATGAACCGCACTCTGTGCTGATTGACAAACAGACCGGCAAACCGGTTCTGCCGGTGGCACTGCTGACTGAGGACGGCGACATTTTGTCACCGTCAGAAACGCAGGTGCGCAAAGTCACGCAGTGAAAGTTGCACCCGCAGGTGCAACGGAAAAACAGGCATTATTTACGATTCAAAGGTACTGTGAATACGGGCCTGTAATACACGTGAGGCAACCTGAACCATAGTGTCATTGACCTCATCAAGCCAGTGATGGATTTGTTCAGTACTGAGTTGCATTGCCGGGCAGTCTCTGTCCTGTTGGTTATTCTCTTCCAGAAGCAGCACCAGCTCAGTATCCAGCAGGGATTGCATCATATCAATCCACAAACCAATCTGGTGGTTCAGCGGTTTTCCTGCCGGAGAGGTCAGGCAGTAGCGGTTCATCCGCTCACTGCCGGTGTACTGATAATCATCGCGCAGCGCCAGACGCTCCGCCAGTGTGGCGGTCAGCGGCTCAGGCAGCGGGGTACCGAGGCAGGTGAAATTATAGGTATCTTCACGGGAAAAAAGCGCGCCATCAAGGCGGATCTGTTGCTCTTCATAGTGCATCAGCACTTCGCGCAGCAGAGCGCTGACTGCAAAAAAGTGATCTGTTTTATGAAACTGACTACCGTTCAGATAAGGTGCGCTCAGCTGCTGGCGCAGTGATTGCTCATCTTCTTCAGGCGAACTGACAAAACGCGGACGGAATTTCTGTGTTTTAAACCACCGGCGCCAGCGGTGGCGCGACAGATAGATAAGTAAACTAAGTAACAATACATAGTAAATGGTGTCTAAAAGTTCATCCTGCATAAGCGCCTCCCTGAGCAAAAATTACAGTTCACGACGGACAAACGACATAATATCAGGATCAGCAATCCGCTGATAATCCTGAGTATTTAAAATGACAGAGCATTCAAGGCTGCCGGCATTAAACGCCAGCTCACTGAAACGTTCAAACAGCATCGGGTCAGCAACCAGACGCAGAGCGGGATGAAAACTGAACGGCGGAATAGCACCAAAAACACAGTGTGTCAGCTCCGTCGTCTCTTTCGGACTGGCGAGAGAGGCGCGGGTGCCGCCGATTTTTTTTGCCAGTGCCTGTAAATCTGCCTGTTGATCAGACGGCAGAATGGCAAGAACATACTGACGCAATCCGTTTCCTTTGACATGACACACAAGGGCTTTTGCACCTTGTCCGTGGTGAGTTCCGCGGACTTTGGCAACCTCTTCGGTTTTCCCGGCGGATGCATGCTGAACCACACGGTAGCGGGCGTGGTTTTCATCCAGCCGGGCTGTCAGTTTCTCAAAAACAGGGTTGATCATAGTGGTTATCTCTGTTGCCATACTCTTGTTCAGTATAAAGGGTTATGGCAACAAAAACAGCGGACAAAAAAGGATTTGTCCGGCGTTCTGAATTACCGGTGGCGGGATTTGAGTTTTTCAATAACAGTCTGTAAATCGAGATCTGCATCCTGGAGCAGCACCAGCAGGTGATAGATAAGGTCAGCAGATTCACTGGTCAGTTCGGTTTTGTCTCTGACGGTTGCCGCCAGTGCGGTTTCCACGCCTTCCTCACCCACTTTTTGTGCGATCCGTTTTGTTCCGCTGGCGTACAGTTTTGCCGTATAAGAGCTATCCGGGTCGGCGGTTTTCCGTGATTTAATCACCGATTCCAGTTCATACAGGAAACCCTGTGCTGTCTGAGCCGGGGCAAAACAACTGTTTGTGCCCTGATGGCAGGTGGGACCGATGGGATCAACTAATGCAAGCAGAGTGTCGTTGTCACAGTCTTTAAACACATCAACCAGATTGAGGTAATTCCCTGAGGATTCACCTTTGGTCCACAGCCGCTGTTTGGTGCGTGAATAAAATGTCACACGTTTTTCACTGAGGGTTTTATCCAGTGCGGCGCGGTTCATATAGCCCAGCATCAGCACATCACCAGAGACTGCGTGTTGTACGATAACCGGCATTAAATCCCCGGTTTTCTGCCAGTCGAGTTGTGCGATTTCCTGTTCCGTAAGCATGGCTTATAACTCCTGAGTTCTGACAACAATACCGGCACGGGCGAGTTCGCGTTTGAGTTCGCCGATATTAATAATCTGTTTGTGGAATACGGAGGCAGCAAGTGCGCCATCCACATTGGTTTTTAAAAACGCATCACGGAAATGGTCAATCTGACCGGCGCCGCCGGAGGCTATCAGAGGCACCTGACACACTTCACGGACTTTCGCGAGCTGCACCAGATCGTAACCGTTACGCACGCCGTCCTGATTCATCATATTCAGAACGATTTCACCCGCGCCGCGTTTCTGGGCTTCTTTCACCCAGTCAAGCGTGTTCCATGTGGTGGCGACAGTGCGTTTTTCATCACCGGTAAACTGATATACATGATAATTTCCGGTTTCTTCATCGTGCCAGGTATCAATACCGACTACAATACACTGTACGCCGAAACGATCGGCAAGACGTGTGATAAGTGACGGATCGGCAAGCGCGGGGGAGTTGACCGAGATTTTGTCTGCGCCGAAATTGAGGATAGCTGCAGCATCTTCTGTACTGCGGATCCCGCCTGCCACACAGAACGGAATATCAATCACTTCCGCTACTTTGGCGACCCAGCTTTTATCCACCACGCGCCCGTCAGATGAGGCGGTGATATCATAAAACACCAGTTCGTCCGCACCTTCCTGCGCATAGCGCCGGGCGAGAGGTACAATATCGCCGATAATTTCGTGATTACGGAACTGCACCCCTTTAACCACTTGTCCGTCGCGGACGTCCAGGCAGGGAATTATGCGTTTTGCCAGCATGAGATTGCCTCCGGTAAAGTCATTTTGCCGTCGAGCAGAGCGCGTCCGACGATCACACCGGCAACGCCGGTTGCAGGCAGCGGCGCGATATCACTCAGTCCGCCGATGCCGCCGGATGCCTGAAAAGCAATATCCGGAAATGTCGCGCAGATTTCCTGATACAGCGCAACATTGGAGCCTGCAAGGGTGCCGTCTTTTGAGATATCGGTACACAAGACGTGACGCAGACCGACAGAGGAAAAATCACGGATAACCTCTTCCAGTGTCTGTTGTGAATCTTCCTGCCAGCCGCTGATGGCAATACGTTTTTGCCCGTCAGCACTGATGCGCACATCCAGCGCCAGCACAATACGCTCCGCACCATAGCGCTCAAACCAGGCTTTAACCATTGCCGGAGAGCGGATGGCGGTGGAGCCGATAACCACGCGGGCGGCACCTGCATCAAACAGTGCGGTAACATCCTCTTCAGTACGAATTCCGCCGCCGACCTGAACCGGTACACTGACGCCTGCAAGCAGGGTTTTCAGTAACGGGATCTGGCGTTTTGCCGGGTCTTTCGCACCGGTTAAATCCACAAGGTGCAGCAGTGTCGCACCCTCATTCTCATACGCCTGTAAACGGCTGAGCGGATCTGCGCCGTAATCGCGCTGCTTTGCATAATCGCCCTGGTGAAGGCGCACGACTTGTCCGTCGATTAAATCCAGTGCCGGAATGATCATAAGGCATCCATCTCCAGAAAATTTTTAATCAGTGTGATCCCTGTTTTGCCCGAACGCTCAGGATGAAATTGTACCCCGTAAAAGTTATCGCGGCGCAGGATACTGGTGAAGGTATCGCCGTAAGTGGTGGTGGCGATAGTGGCGTCACTCACCGGACAGGCATAACTGTGTACAAAATAGAAATAACTCTGTGGTGCGATATCGCGGAACAGCGGTGAATCAGCAGTAAAATCTACCGTGTTCCAGCCCATGTGCGGCACCGGCAGACCCTGCGGGGTCATTTTTCTGACCGGGGTATCAATCAATCCGAGCAGGGAAATATTATTTTCTTCGCTGGTGGCGGCGAGAAGCTGCATGCCTAAACAGATACCGAGCACCGGTTGTGTCAGTGCGCGGACAGTGCTGATAAGCCCGCGCTCAGCCAGATTTTCCATCGCCGCACCAGCCGTTCCGACGCCCGGCAGAAACACTTTGTCTGCCTGACGGATAAGGTTACTGTCTGCGGTAACCACCGGCTTGTAGCCCAGGCGCTCAATCGCATAGCGGACAGAGGCGATATTGGCGCAGCCGGTGTCGGTAATGACAATGTTCATCACAACACTCCTTTCGAGCTCGGCAGGACATCGCCTTCCACGCGGATAGCCTGGCGCAGTGTCCGTCCGAACACTTTAAACAGGCTTTCGGCGCGGTGGTGATCGTTTTTCCCTTTGGTCTTCAGGTGTAATGTGCAGCCCATAGTGTAGGAGAGTGAGCTGAAGAAGTGCTCTATCATCTCTGTGCTCAGGTCACCGACACGCTGAAATTTAAAATCGGCTTTGTATTCAAGGTGCGGGCGCCCGGAGATATCCAGTGCGCAGCGGGCGAGACATTCATCCATTGGCAGGGTGAATCCGAAACGGGTGATACCGCGCTTATCACCGAGTGCCAGTTTCAGTGCTTCACCGAGCGCCAGCCCGGTATCTTCCACCGAGTGGTGATCGTCAATCACCAGGTCGCCGCTGACCTGAATATTAAGCCGGAATCCGCCGTGAGTCGCAATCTGATCCAGCATGTGGTCAAAGAAACCCACACCGGTGCGGATAGTGCTGCCGCCTTCACGATCAAGCCAGACTTCGGTCACAATATCCGTCTCTTTTGTTTTGCGCTCCACGCGGCTGTAACGGTCGCGGCGTGTAAGCTGCTCTGCGATACTGTTCCAGTCCATACCCGGCTGACCATAACGCAGACCGGTAATCCCCATATTTTCCGCGAGCTGAATATCGGTTTCACGATCGCCGATGACATAACTGTTCTGCGGATCGATCACGTCCGGCAGCAGGTAGTTTTTCACCAGGGTGATTTTCGGTTTGCGGCAGTTGCAGTTATCTGCCGGTTTGTGCGGACAAATCAGTACTTCATCAAAGGTAATGCCCTGTGAGGTAAAGACCTGCATCATCAATTGGTGCGGCGCGTCGAAATCAGCCTGCGGGAAGCTCTCTGTACCCAGCCCGTCCTGGTTTGTCACCATCACAAAGCGGTATCCGGCGGCTTTCAGTTTCAGCAGTGCAGGGATAACATTTTCCTCAAAAACCAGTTTATCAAGCCGGTCTACCTGAAAATCCACCGGTGGTTCGCTGATCAGAGTGCCGTCGCGATCAATAAATAAGACTTTCTGTGTCATGATATCCGTCGTCCTCAGATTAAGGCATTTCAAGGGTGGCGATAGCGGCAATTACCCGCAGACATTCGGCACGGGTACCGATGGTAATACGCAGGCAGTCATCCAGTCCGCGCTGTTTGCGCTGGTCACGCAAAATGATCCCGTCATTCCACAGACTGCGGAACACGCGCTCACAATCACGGAACCGTACGAGGATGTAATTGGTTTCACTCGGGAAAACAGTTTTTGTCAGCGGCAGCTTTCTCAGCTCATCACACAGCATCTGCCGGTTGCGGGTGATCTCAGCCACCCGCTCACGCATCATCTCAATACCTTCCGGCAGCAGTGCCTGCGCTGCAATCGCGGCAACCGGCGAAGAGAGCGGATAAGGTGCGATCACTTTCATCAGCACATTAATAATCTCCGGTGATGAGAGGGTAAAACCACAGCGCAGCCCTGCCAGTGCAAAGGCTTTGGAGAGTGTGCGCAGAATAACCAGGTTCGGATACTCTTTCAGCCATGACGCGACACTGAACTGCGGACAGAACTCAATATAGGCTTCATCAATAACAATCAGTGCCCGGTTATTGACGATTTCAAACAGATAGCGTAGATCCTGTTCGCGGACAGGATTACCGGTCGGGTTGTTCGGGTGACAGACATACAGCAGTTTTACGCCGTGCAGATTGGCAGCGATGCTGTCTAAATCCAACTGCCAGCCATCCAGTGTCGGGACGATTTTCTGAGGAATACCAAAGGTTTCTGCGCTGACACTGTACATGCCGTAGGTCGGCGGGCAGTACATCACCGCATCCTGACCCGGCTCACAAAACGCACGGATCAGCAGTTCAATACTTTCATCGGCACCGCGCCCGGCTATCACCTGATCAGGATTAACCCCTGCATAAGCCGCATAGCGGTTAATGACATCGGCGGGCTGACACTCCGGATAGCGGTTGAGATTGCGATCAGTAAAGGTAAAATCGGGCGCCTGAGGATATTCGTTGGCGTTCAGCCAGACATCCCCGTTGCCGCCCAGACGACGCGCCGACATGTACGGGGTCAGTAACTGCACATTTTCGCGGGCCATATCCATTGCACTGAATGGTTTGTTCATTATTTTTTCTCCTCAGAGCGCAGGGCGTTCATGCGCAGTGTCACGGCGTTCTTGTGTGCGGTGAGTAACTCAGCCGCCGCCAGGGTTTCAACGGCGTGCGCCAGACCGGCTAACCCGGCAGGGGTTAATTTCTGCACTGTCATGCGTTTCATAAAATCAGCCAGACCCAGGCTTGAATAGGTTGAGGTATAACCGTAGGTCGGTAACACGTGATTGGTGCCGGAGGCGTAATCACCCGCTGATTCCGGCGACCAGTCGCCGAGGAAAACCGACCCCGCGCTGTCGATAGCAGGAAGCAGGGCATCCGGGTCACGGGTCTGGATAATCAAGTGCTCCGGACCATACTGATTGCTGATCGCCACACAGGTATCGAGGTCGCGGGCAATAATAATCCGGCTGGCGGCGAGTGCCTGGCGGGCAATCTCTTTGCGTGATAATAATGCCAGTTGCTTGTTCGTTTCTTCTGTCACCCGCAGCGCCAGCGTTTCATCCGGTGTGACCAGCACCACCTGAGAATCCGGACCATGCTCAGCCTGAGAAAGCAAATCGGCTGCCACAAATGCCGGGTTTGCACCGCTGTCTGCTATCACCAGCACTTCTGAAGGGCCTGCCGGCATATCAATAGCCGCGCCGCCGATAGCCTGGCTGACCTGACGTTTTGCTTCTGTGACATACGCATTGCCCGGTCCGAAAATTTTATCTGTTTTCGTGATACTTTCTGTTCCGAACGCCATAGCGGCAATGGCCTGCGCACCACCGACCTGATAAATCGTTTCCACACCGCATAACTGCGCGGCATATAAAATTTCATCAGCAACCGGCGGCGGAGAGCACAGAATTATCCGGCGGCATCCGGCGATTTTTGCCGGTATTGCCAGCATCAGTACCGTTGATATAAGCGGTGCGCTGCCGCCCGGGATATACAGCCCGACACTGTCCACCGGACGTGTAACTAACTGGCAACTGACGCCGGGCTGGGTTTCCACATCAATAACCTGTGGAATTTGTGCTTCATGGAAACGGGTAATATTGCGTTTCGCGGTCGCCATGGCGATTTTCAGGTCATCCGTTAACCGATCTGCGGCAGCGGCGATATCGGCGGCACTGATTTGCAGTTCCGTTATCTGCGTTTTATCAAAGCGGGCGCTCAGTTCACGCAGTGCGGCATCACCCTGTTGGCGCACATCACTGATAATATCCGTCACCACACGGCTGATATCAGCGGACGCCGCCATTGCCGGGCGCAGAAGAACATCCGCCTGTTGCTGTGTATTCAGGTCTTCCCAGCGGATCAGGGTGTTAAAGATAGTTGCAGGCATCAGTGTCACTCCATCATTTTTTCAATCGGCAGAACCAGAATGGAGCTGCACCCGAGTGCTTTCAGTTTCTCCATGGTTTCCCAGAACAGGGTTTCACTGCTGACCATGTGCATTGCCAGCAGATCCGGCTCGCCGGCGAGCGGTAACAGAGTCGGACGCTCAGCACCGGGCAGCAGGGCTATCACATCATCCAGACGGTTTGCCGGGGCGTGCATCATGATGTATTTGGACTCACGCGCCTGGATAACACCGCAGATACGGGTCATCATCTTGTCGATAAGCTGTTGTTTCTCTTCCGCCATTTCGCCGTCACGCTGGATAAGGCAGGCTTTGGAGCGGTAAATCACTTCCACTTCACGCAGACCGTTCGCTTCGAGTGTGGCACCGGTGGAGACCAGGTCACAGATGGCATCAGCCAGCCCGGCGCGCGGGGCAACTTCCACAGAGCCGTTCAGCAGGCAGGATTTGAAACGGATGCCTTTCTGATCTAAATAGCGCTTGAGCAGGAAGGGGTAAGAGGTTGCGATGCGGCTGTCCTGAAGGCATTCAACACCGCTGTAAGTAAAATCCACAGGTGCGGCGAGAGAGAGGCGGCAGGTGCCGAAGTCCAGGCGGCGCAGTGTGAAATAGCGCGGGTTTTGTCCCTGAGCCTGACGGCTTAATAATTCCTCTTCCAGTACGTTTTCCCCGATAATGCCGAGATCAACCACGCCATCCATCACCAGCCCGGGGATATCGTCATCGCGGACACGCAGAATATCGATTGGCATATTTTCGGCAAAAGCGATCAGGCGCTGCTGTTGTAAATTAATTTTTATGCCGCAGCGTGACAGCAACTCGCGGGAGTCTTCACTTAAACGACCTGACTTCTGAATGGCTATCCGTAAGCGCGATTTATCTAACATTTTGATTATCCTTTAATTTTATTATTCTCCGGGTATAAAAAAACCCCCGGAAGGTAAGCTTCCGGGGGTTCTCTTTTGCACGCATGCCACCGGAAGACTTTACATAGTCTCCCAGCACCAATTGCCTGAAAGACTAGTCAGGATGATGGTGGTGGTGATGGCTGAACTGAATGCGTGTCATGGTAATCTCTCACTATTGATTTAGTTGTCATCATGAATACTATTTGTCACGATGATGATAACGGTGCTATTAATTTGCTTGTCTTTCAACCTATAGAACTCGTCCGTACTTTGCAACTTCTTTTTTTCTTAAAAAATAAGCCACTGAGAGGTCAATCACGATGAAAACAGTTTCAATTGCAGGGCTGGGCTGGCTCGGAATGCCGCTGGCACAGCAACTGACAGATATCGGTATTCATGTCAAAGGGACGAAAACCACACCCGATGGTGTGGAAGCGGCAACCATGTGCGGTATTGAGTGTTATCTGCTTAATTTAACACCGGAGCCGGAATGTGATGCTGACGACCTGGATGCCTTTCTGGAGACAGATATTCTGGTTATCACATTACCGGCATCCAAAACAGCGGGCGGCGGATATCAGTATGTGCGTGCAGTCCAAAACCTGGTGGATACTGCTGTGGCGCGGGGGGTATCACGGGTTATCTTTACCGGCTCAACGGCGGTTTACGGCAATCAGACCGGACGGCTGACAGAAAAAAGCCCGTTGCAGCCGGTAACGGAATCAGCGAAAGCGATAGTCGATATTGAATATTGGCTGAATGCACTGCCGGGTGTCTCTGCGGATATTTTACGGCTGGCGGGGCTGGTGGGCGAATTTCGCCATGCAGGGCGCTTTCTGGCAGGAAAAACAGAGGTAAAAGGCGGGGAACAGGCGGTAAACCTGGTGCATCAGGATGATGTGATCGCGGCTATCCGGCTGCTTATTCAGCGTCCGCAGGGCGGGCATACCTATAATCTGTGTGCGCCGCAGCACCCGTCGCGGGCAGAATTTTATCCGGATGTCTCCCGTCAGATTAATTTGCTGCCACCGACTTTCAGGGAAGACGATCACTCTGAGGGAAAAATTATTGACGGCAGCCTGATCTGCCGGGAACTGGGTTTTGAGTATCAGTACCCTGATCCCGGACGGATGCCAATGAGTGAGTAAGCCTTAACTGACCGGCAGAGCAACAATATCTTTGTATGCCGGACGGCTCATTATCTGCGCATACCAGCGTTCAAGATGCGGGAAGTCCGGTCTGTCCTGACACACTTCCCGCCACGGATAAAGCAGTGGCACCAGGGCGATATCAGCAATACTGAAGGTATCCCCGGCGATATAGTTTTGCTGTGACAATGCATTATCGAGCATGGCAATCAGGTGATTCAGTGCCTGCTTCAGTTCCTCCGCTTTTACAGGATCACGTTGCTCCGGCGGGGTTCTCACCAGCAATCCCATCATGGCTTTGATATACGGAAACAGACTGCCGTCTGCCCAGTACATCCATTGCGCCGCACGGGCCCGGAACTCTGCATTGTGCGTCAGCAGTGTGCCGTCATCGTATTTATCCGCAAGATAACTGAGGATGGCATTCGATTCCCACAGAATAAATTCACCATCCTGATAGGTCGGAATGCTTTTATTCGGGTTCATCGCGGCGTATTCCGGGGTATCCAGACCGCCGAAAGGCCCGCCGATATCTTTTTGCTGATAAGTCAGCTTCAGTTCAGTCAGGCACCATAAGATTTTCTTGACGTTAGACGAGTTTTTTTCTGCCCCAGACGGTTATCATAGTGACTCCTGTTGATGAAAATGCAATGACATGGATATATACGGATGATTTTGTGTCATGAAATGTAAATATTCACATGAAATCACCTTAATAGGAAGAATCGCGCTAAATTGTCGGTGGTGTACTATTTAGTAAATGAATATAGTATTCATTATCACTGAGTTATCTATACCCTTTATTCATTCAAACCGCAGGTTCGTTGGCGGCAATTTGAATGACGTTGGGTATATACTATTTTGTCACGATGTACAGGGTCAAAAGAGGGAGAAGTAATGCAGACAGTAAGCAGTTTACGCGTAACCGGTTTGTTCAGCGGGCTGGCTTTCGGATTTTTAAGTATCAGTAATGCGTTCGCGGTTGAAACACCGGCGGCTCCGGAAGTGGATGCAAAAGCTTATGTCCTGATGGATTATAACAGCGGAAAGATATTGGCATCACATAATGCCGATGAGCGCCTGGATCCTGCGTCACTGACAAAAATAATGAGCAGTTATGTGGTCGGGCAGGCGATCAAAGCCGGGAAAATCAGCCCTGATGACATTGTCACTGTCGGCAAAAATGCCTGGGCGACCGGCAACCCGGTACTGAAAGGCTCCTCCCTGATGTTCCTCAAACCGGATGACCGCGTAAAATTAATCGATCTCAACAGAGGTATGGTTATTCAGTCGGGTAATGATGCGAGCATTGCGCTGGCAGAATATGTATCGGGCAGCCAGGAAACATTTGTTTCCCAGATGAATATCGATGCAAAACAAATCGGCCTGACAAATACCTACTTTAAAACTGTTCACGGACTGGATTCCGAAGGGCAGTACAGTACCGCGCGGGATATGGCGCTGCTGGCCCAGGCACTGATAACTGATGTGCCGGATGAATACAGTATTCATAAAGAGAAAGAATATACCTTTAATAAGATCCGCCAGCCGAACCGTAACCGCCTGCTGTGGAGTACCAATCTGAATGTGGATGGCGTGAAAACCGGGCATACCAACGGCGCGGGACACAATCTGGTGGCATCTGCAACGGATGGCCCGATGCGCCTGATTTCTGTGGTTCTGGGCGCACCGAGTGACCGTGTCCGGTTTGCCGAGAGTGAAAAAGTGCTGACCTGGGGCTTTCGTTTCTTTGAAACCGTCACCCCGGTTAAAGCAGATACACCGCTGACCACTGAACGTGTCTGGTTCGGGGATATCTCAAAAGTGCCGCTGGGCGCTGAAAAAGATATCTATGTCACTATCCCGAAAGGCAAACTGAAAGATCTGAAAGCCTCTTTTGAGCTGGACAGCACAACGTTAGAAGCGCCGCTGGCGAAAAACCAGGTGGTCGGGAAAATTAATTTTATCCTCGATGGTCAGGTAATTGAGCAGCGCCCGTTAGTGGTTCAGCAGCAAGTTGAGGAAGCCGGCTTCTTTGGCCGCATCTGGGACTATATTGTCCGCTTCTTTGCCGGGCTGTGGAGCTCAATCTTTGGTTAATCGTATTTTTGATTAAAATAAAGCCGGACGGAGCTTACTTCGCCCGGCTTTATTGTTTGTGTCCGCTGCAATTTGAAAGCTATAGGGTATATGGTATCGTACGCGTCAAAAATATCGTTAAGAGAGCCCGTCACGGTGGAAAAAAAGAAAACCTTCCCGCAGCAGAAAAGCGGTTTGCACCCGCGTAACCGTCATCGCTCGCGCTATGATTTCCCGGCGCTGATTGCCAGTTGCCCTGCACTGGAGCCGTTCGTCAAGCCGAACGCCTGGGGCGATATCTCGGTAGATTTTGCCGACCCTGCGGCGGTTAAAATGCTCAACCGTGCGTTGCTGCAACATTTTTATGGTATTGAACACTGGGATATTCCCGCCGATTATCTGTGCCCGCCGATCCCGGGGCGTGCCGATTATTTACACCATCTTGCCGACCTGCTGGCAACCAGCAACGGCGGTGAGATCCCCTGTGGTAAAAGCGTGGCTATCCTTGATGTCGGCGTTGGTGCCAACTGTATTTATCCGATTATCGGTTTGCGTGAATACGGCTGGCGTTTTACCGGTTCGGAGATTGATCCGGTATCACTCAATGCCGCCAAAATGATCGTGGAGATGAACCCGACGCTGAGAAACAGCGTGCGTCTGCGTTTGCAAAAACAACCCGAATCTATTTTGAACGGCATCATCGGTGTGGCGGAGAAATTTGATGCCACACTGTGTAATCCACCGTTCCACAGCTCTGAACAGGAAGCGCAGGCCAGTACCCGCCGTAAACTGCACAAGCTGGGTAAAGGTGACGTAGCCGACATACCGGTACAGAACTTTGGCGGCAAAAATAAAGAGCTGTGGTGTGAAGGCGGTGAAGAAGCCTTTGTGTGTAAAATGGCAGAGGAGAGCGTCAGTAAGGCACAAAACTGCCTGTGGTTCACCTCGTTGATTTCTAAAAACACGACCCTGCCTGCGGTTTATCACGCGCTGAAGCTGGCGGGTGCGGCCGAAGTCCGGACCATCGAAATGGCGCAGGGGCAAAAAATCAGCCGCTTCGTGGCCTGGACTTTCCACGACGCACAACAGCAGGCGGCCTGGGCAGCAGAACGCTGGCGTTAATTCCCCCGGTGCCGGTTCTTTTAAATTATGCGGATGGGTAATTTATGTTTGATCATAAAAAAGGGGCTTTGTTAACCCAAAGCGGTAATCAGATCTATTTTGAAAGTACCGGTGATGAAACAGGAAAAGCGGTTGTTTTCCTGCATGGCGGTATGCAGTCAATCGCGTCATTTAATCCGTTACTCAATTATTTGCCGTCGTCAGGATTGCGGTATATCGGAATAGATACGCGCGGACACGGGCGTTCCACACTGAATGGTCCGCTGAGCTATGCTGATATTCAGACGGATACAGAAGCGGTCTTGCAACACCTTAATGTGGATGAGTGCATTATTATTGGTCATAGTGACGGCGGAACAGCGGCACTGAGAATGGCATTGTCAGGTGTAGTGAAGGTCAGCAAAATTGTTTGTATCGGTTCTCAGTGGAATATGGCAGAGGATGACCCGGCACTTGAAATTTATGACACGCTGACTGCCGAAGCATGGCAGGCGCAATTTCCTGAGAATGTCGCTGAATATGAAGCACTGAACCCGGCGCCGGATTTAAGCCATCTGATCAGTGAATTAGTCTCACTCTGGACGGATATGAGTGAAAAAGGGTATCCGGGCAATGACATTGATAACCTGTCTGTTCCGCTGTTGATTATCCGGGGTGATGAGGATTTTCTTATGTCGCGGGAACACGCGTTTGCGCTTGCGGAGCGCGTGGAGTCTGCGGTGTTATTTAATCTGCCGTTTGCCGGCCATGCAATACATGAAGAATATCCGGCTGTGACCGGCGACATTATTACGCAATTTCTGGCGGTATAACCCCCGCCATTGTGTTTTTAACCTGTAATTTATCGCGGTATCCGTTAAATTACCCTGTTGAAATCCGTATAAGATCCGATATTACTCCTGATATCGGATTTTTTTTATGAAAAATAGCCGGTATTTTATACCCAACGTCATTCGAATTGCAGGCAGGCGGCAAGGGAAGATCGACGGGGAGCATAGATAAACTATGTGACCCGGCGATCTTTACGTAGCCAACGAACCTGCGGTTTGAATGAATAAGGATATATGTACCGGTTAATAAGGGATTACGGAAATGGGGATTGTATTTATTATTGCGCTGGTTATTGCTGCGGGCGTGCTGTTATGGTGTCGCCGGGTCTGGTGCAGGATTAACTGTCTTCAGGAGCCGCTCAGTGAGTCGTATGCAGAGATAGACGGTAAGTTGCGTCAGCGGGCAGATAAAATTGCACAGCTGGTGGCTGTCACCGAAAAAAACGGTATTCAGGACGGTCTGCTGTTTATCACATGGCAGGATGTGTATTCGCGCTATGCACAAGCCGCGACACTCAATGACAGTGTCAGCGCCGCTAATGACATCAATAATACGTTTTATCATATTATGACACTGGTGCAGACACATCCGGCATTAATTGCTGATCCGCAGTTCGTCCGGCTTCAGTTGGTTATATGTGATATTGATGATGCATTGCGTCCGGGTGTGGATGCATTCAATGACGCAGTTATTCATTATAATCAGTCAGTTCAGCGCTACCCCGATGTGCTGATAGCACACCTGTTTGGTTTCGGTCCCAAAGTATGGCTGGAACTCTCCTGAGCCACCACCGGAAAACAGTTCTGAAATTAAAAAGCCCTGCAACACAGATAGTTGCAGGGCTTTTTCAGCTGACTGAGAAGATTAATGTACTAATCAGTCACACTGTACTTTAATGGCCAGACCGCCCTGAGAGGTTTCGCGGTATTTGGCATTCATATCTTTACCGGTTTCATACATGGTTTCGATAACTTTATCGAGGCAGACGCGCGGCTCACTGGTACGACGCAGCGCCATACGGGCCGCATTGACGGACTGTACTGCAGCGATAGCATTACGCTCAATACACGGCACCTGAACCTGTCCGGCAACCGGATCACAAGTCAGACCGAGGTTATGCTCCATCGCAATTTCAGCCGCAATAAAGACCTGCATCGGGCTACCGCCCAACAGCTCAGTCAGGCCCGCAGCCGCCATTGAACAGGCAACACCCACCTCGCCCTGACAGCCGACTTCCGCACCGGAAATGGAGGCATTCATCTTATACAGTGAACCAATCACACTGGATACCAGGAAATAACGGGTATACGCGTTTTCATTCACCGGACGGATAAATTTATCATAATATGACAGCACAGCCGGGATTATCCCGCATGCGCCGTTTGTCGGAGCGGTAACCACACGTCCACCGGCAGCATTTTCTTCGTTTACAGCCAGCGCGTACATATTGATCCAGTCAATAACCTGCATCGGATCGGTGGTGGTGTTATCACTGGTGACCAGCTGACGACGCAGTGCAGCTGCACGGCGCGGTACACGCAACGGACCCGGTAATAAGCCTTCAGTGGTCACTCCGCGCTCGATACCGGCTTTCATCACATCCCAGACTGCCAGCAGGTGAGCGGATAACTCTTCTTTAGTGTGCAGTGCCAGTTCGTTTTTCATCACCAGGGCTGAGAGAGAAAGCCCTGTTTCATTGCAATACTTTTGTAAATCGGCAGCGAATTTATACGGATAAGGTACCGGCGTTGCGTTGTCCGCAGACTGACCGAAATGCTCTTCATCGACGATAAAACCACCGCCGACAGAGTAATAGGTTTTCTTCGACAGTAATTCATCACCGTTAAATGCACTGATTGACATGCCGTTTTCATGCAGCGGCAGGTTTTCTTTGTGGAAGTTCATCCCGTTATCACGCGGAAAATCCACTTCGTGGCGCAGGTTTGCCAGCAAAAGGCGTTCACGTTCTTCAACATCCCTGATAAAGCCCGGTATCGCGTCAATATCAACCGCATCCGGCAGGTTCCCCGCGAGTCCCATGATGATGGCAATGTCTGTCGCATGACCTTTCCCGGTCAGAGACAAAGAGCCGTATACATCAACCTGAACACGGGTTGTTTTTTCCAGCAATCCGGCTGCGATAAGATCATCAGCGAATTGTTTACCTGCTTTCATCGGACCGACAGTGTGAGAACTTGATGGACCAATACCAATTTTGAAGATGTCAAATACACTGACCATATTGCTCGCCCCCTATTTGTTAAGGCGTAAATGAATAGTGTCGTGAAGATTCACGAAGCCGTTACTTTTCAGTTCCGGCTAATTATTTTTGTTTGCTGTTGCCCGCCGGAGAGAGCAACAGCAATCCTGCTGTTATACGAACGATTATGCGAAAATCATCTGATACAAATTGTAGAACACAGCTGAAATGGCAATAAGACCCATTCCGACCACAAACACATTACTCAGGTGACCGGCATATTTGCGCATTGCCGGTACTTTGCTGATGGCATACATCGGCATAATAAACAGCAACATAGCAATAACCGGGCCGCCCAGAGTTTCAATCATTCCCAGAATGCTCGGATCTAACGTCGCGACAATCCAGGTGGTAACTAACATAAACAGCGCCGTCAGTTTATTCAGTTTAGACGGTGCAATGCTTTTGCCTTTGGTACGTAATGCTTTATTAACCAGACCATTAAAGCCTTCACGCGCGCCGAGGTAGTGACCCAGGAATGATTTGGTGATAGCAATAAATGCGATGAATGGTGCGATATACGCAATCATCGGGTTTTGGAAGTGGTTCGCCAGATAAGACAGAATGGAAATATTCTGATCTTTTGCTTCCTGCAGGTTTTGTGGTGACAGGCTTAGTACGCAACTGAATACAAAGAACATGACGGTCAGCACCATCATGATGTGAGCATACGCCAGGATGCGTGAGCATTTTTTCTCTGCGTTCTCACCATATTCTTCACGTTTTGCGACAGCAAATGCAGAGATGATAGGTGAGTGGTTGAAAGAGAACACCATGACCGGAATCGCCAGCCACAATGTCACCAGCAGACCATGGCCGGTCACACTGACGGTATTGCTGTCAAATGTGAGCGTTTTGAATACATCGGTGCTCCAGTGCGGAACCAGATACAGCGCCAGTACCATCAGAACCGCCACAAACGGGAATACCAGCACACTCATCGCTTTGACGATAGCGGCTTCACCGAAACGGACAATACACATAATCCCGATAATCAGTACCAGTGACAAAATAATGCGCGGCGGTGCCGTCATGTGCATCTGGTTGACGATAAAGCTGTCGACGGTGTTGGTGATAGCTACAGCGTACACCAGCAGAATCGGGTAAATAGCGAAAAAATAGAGCAGGGTTATCAGACCACCGGCGCGTGAGCCGAAATGTTCTTCAACGACTTCCGTGATATCTTCGCCCGGATTTTTACCGGATAACACAAAGCGGCACATGCCGCGGTGTGCGAAAAACGTCATCGGGAAGGCCAGAATCGCCATGATAATAAGCGGAATCAATCCGCCGATACCGGCATTAATAGGCAGAAAAAGTACGCCTGCGCCGATAGCGGTTCCGTACAGTCCGAGCATCCAGACAGTATCGGATTTGCGCCATTTCCGGTAATCATTGCTGGTGTCAGTCTTGCTGACCACAACCTGCGGTTGTGTTGTATCCATAGAAGTCTCCAAAATTTACAACAATAACAACTAAAATTTTGCACGATAAGCTGTGCAGGAATGCGTCTCTGAAATAGGGTCTATGTACGTAACCAGATACTCGTCATACTTCAGAATGCCTGTGTGTTGACTGCGCTCAGCCCGCCTGGTCACATACTTATGTATGCTCCCTGTCAGTCTTCGTTTGTCGCCTTCATGCATCCCGAATTATTTAGAGTATAAAAATAGTGAAGCAAAAATATGCCTGTAATTGCTTACCGGCAAAAAATAATAAACAGCAGTGACCTGATATCTTAAATTGATAAAAAGGGTCTCCGCTTTAATGTCGTATTTAACAATAACCAGAAATTGATAACTCTCTTTCTGATAGCGAAAATGTACCTTTTTTCAGTCGAAAACACCGTGATCATAGTCTCAAATGCTATAAATCCAAGTGAAACGGCACCTGTTGCAAAATTTGATAAAATTGTTAATCCATATTTACGGAATGGAGCATATCAAAAAGGCATGCAGGCAAAAAAAATGGCAGATAATGATAGTTTCCTCTGCTTTTTATTTAATCAAATTAATTTATTTATATATTAATAAATATATAAAGAATAAATTCAGACTCTGTTTCTCAATAGAGAACAGGTCTGTTTTTAGGGTATAAAAACCTGATTAATTGTAGGGGTTTTATCTATAATCTGTTGTTTTTCAGCGAAAAATAAATTCAGTCAACGGTGTCATTCTGTGTCCGTTTCTGAGTGAATGATTCTGCCGGTCCATTGTGAATTTACCGTCAGATTTTCGCATAATAACCCGATGGTTAAAATAATTATTTCTGTCGCGAATTAAGTGGCGTGAGTGATATTGGTGCCGTACAAAGCTGAAATGTTAAATAAACACCAGCATTATATTCTGTTGACGAAATCAGCATCATTTTTGGTGTAAAACAGCAGGAAAATAAAACACCGGTTAGGTATATATTAAAACCTCCGTCCAAAAAAATACCGGCACATTTGCCGGTATTCTCTGATTCATCCTTTATGGCGTTGGTTTACCGGTAAAAGGCGTTCGCTCTTCAGCATCCCTGATAAAGCCCGGTCCCGGACCGACCATGCGGGAACCCGCCGGAGAGGGCAGCAGTCATATATTTATTAACCAAAAAACAGCTGATACAGATTGTAAAACACAGCCGAAATGGCAATGAGGCCAATCACAACCACAAACAGATTACTCAGGTGACCGGCATATTTACGCATCGCAGGGACTTTGCGGATAGCATACATCGGCATGATAAACAGCAGCATGGCGATAACCGGGCCGCCCAGGGTTTCAATCATTCCCAGAATGCTCGGATCCAGTGTGGCAACAATCCAGGACGTTACCAGCATAAACAGTGCCGTCAGTTTATTCAGCTTAGACGGTGCAATGCTTTTACCTCTGGCGCGTAATGCTTTGTTAACCAAGCCGTTAAAGCCTTCACGGGCACCCATGTAGTGTCCCAGGAATGCGTTGGTGATAGCAATAAATGCGACTAATGGCGCGATATACGCAATCATCGGGTTTTGGAAGTAGTTCGCCAGGTAAGACAGAATGGATATATTCTGATCTTTCGCTTCCTGTAAATTGAGTGGTGACAGGCTCAGTACACAACTGAACACAAAGAACATCACTGTCAGTACCATCATTATGTGGGCGCATGCCAGAATGCGGGCGCATTTTTTCTCCGCATTTTCACCATATTCCTGACGTTTTGCGACACTGAATGCTGAAATAACCGGAGAATGGTTGAACGAGAATACCATCACCGGAATCGCCAGCCACATCGTCACCATCAGACCACGGCCGGTCTCACCGGCAGAGTGACTGCTGAAAGAGAGCGTATCAAATATTGCCGTATTCCAGTGCGGGATCAGATAAAGCGCCAATACCATCAGAACGGCCACAAACGGGAATACCAGCACACTCATTGCTTTGACAATCGTGGCTTCACCGAGGCGGATAATACTCATAATCCCGAGGATCAGTACCAGTGACAGAATAATGCGCGGCGGTGCTGTCATATGCATCTGGTTGACAATAAAGCTTTCCACCGTATTGGTGATAGCCACACTGTAAACCAGCAGGATTGGATAAATAGCAAAGAAATAGAGCAGGGTGATAAGGTTCCCTGCTCTGGCGCCGAAATGCTCTTCAACCACTTCGGTAATATCGTCACCCGGATTTTTGCCGGATAATATAAAGCGGCACATGCCGCGGTGCGCGAAAAAGGTCATCGGGAAGGCCAGCACGGCCATAATGATAAGCGGGATCAGCCCGCCGATACCGGCGTTAATCGGCAGAAACAGTATACCGGCACCAATGGCCGTACCGTACAGTCCGAGCATCCAGACGGTATCGGATTTACGCCATTTGCGGTAATCATTGCTGGTGTCAGTCTTGCTGACCACGACCTGCGGTTGTGTTGTTTCCATAGATGTCTCCAAATTTACAACAAT
Organism: Morganella psychrotolerans; assembly: GCF_001676055.1. Lineage (GTDB taxonomy): Bacteria > Pseudomonadota > Gammaproteobacteria > Enterobacterales > Enterobacteriaceae > Morganella > Morganella psychrotolerans_B. The sequence goes on from NZ_LZEX01000012.1 coordinate 224,599, forward strand.
AACAACTAAAAATTGCACGGTTACCTGTGCACGAAATGTGTCTCTGGGGCAGGGTCTATGTACGCAACCGGATAAAAATAAGTAAAACGGGAAAGTTACCTGTAATTGCTTACCGGTAAAAATAATAAACAAGAGTTACCTGATATCTGCAATGGACAAATAAGGTCTCTGCATTAATTCATATATAAAAGAATATGAGATTGGTTACTGTGTTTTTGTAGTGAAAATGTACAGTTTTTCAGTGCAAAACACTGTGATCATCGTCTCAATTGCTATAAATAGCATTAAAGATAGCCATGTTGCAACATTTAATAATGTTGTTAATCCTTTTTTGCGGAATGGGGGATGCCGAAATGGCATAGAGGATTAGATATTCTGCAATAATGTCATTTTCGCCTGTTTTTTATTTAAACAAATTTATTTGTTCAGATGTTAATTAGTATATGTGCTGAACAATATCGTATTATTACAAAATAGAGATAACCGGATTGTCAGCGGATAAAAACCATTATAACAATAGAGTTTTAGTGTATTACTTGTTGTTTTTAAACACAAAATAATTTCACTATAGAGCTTGTGGTGACACAGGGTGTATACAGGGGGTCCGGTAGTATGCAATAGCGAACTATATAATAGTCACATTACGCATCCCGGATGATTAAAATAATTATTTTAATTGCGAATTAAGTAACCTGAGTGATACGGGCGTCAGGCAGAACAGAAATGTTAAATAAATGGCAGAGTAATAGTTTGCGAACAAAAATAATACTGTCAAAAGATCACCGGTAGCGGAAATAATTAAATGCAGATAAAAAAATACCGGCACATTTGCCGGTATTCTCTGCGTTATATTTGTTCAACTATCTCTGAACCCAGCCTTTACGGATAGGCAGGGCAAAACAGCGCCGGTAAAGTGACTGGAGCAGATTTTGCAGTGGCTGACCAAACCGGCTCCAGAGAAGCTCGGTCAGTGCGCATGCGATAAGGACAGTAATTAGTGCGCCCAACATATCAACCGGCCAGTGAACGCCGAGGAAAACCCGCGACCAGGCAACAATCAGCGCCGGGATCAGCAGCAGAAGACCTGTCCGGAGATTGCCCCAGAACAGGCAGCCCAGCGTAAAGGTAAACACAATAATGCCGTGGTTGCTCGGGAACGATGGTGTCGGAGCATGTTCAAGGAAACTGTAACCGAAAGGTTCGGCAAACGGACGGGCGTGCGGATACAGTGTTCCGATAATCCATGAAAGCGTCAGGCCAATCAGTAAGGTCACGGCACTTTTACATACAAAGCGGCGCTGGCGCGGCATATTGTCAGGCGCTCCGCACAGCCAGAACCCGGCGGTCACCAGCGGAAACAGCAGAACCAGATATTTTGCTGCCAGTGTGGCGAGCACAATTGCGGAATGCGGGGTTTCCGGCGTGGCATTGATCAGAAGAAACAATGAATGATTCAGATTTTCCAGCACAATAAATTCCTTAATACTCACCTGTGAAAATATACAGCCTGACATAAAATGACGGGTCAGGTTATCCGTCTTACACAGTAAGGTAAAGAAAAAATGTCTTGGTTAATCGTGCTATTACGTAAAATTGCATAAAACTGACAAAACCTGAAACAAGTTGGTGGCGGGGTATACCCAACGTCATTCAAGTTGCAGGAAGGCGGCAAGGGAAGATAGATGGGGAGCATACATAGGTATGTGACCCAGCTGGCTGAGCGCAGCCAACGAACCTGCGGTTTGAATGAATAAGGGTATAAATGGCAGGCAATAAAAAACCCGATAGTAAAACCAAATTGGTGACTATCGGGCTATCTCAATCTTGAGGATATTCAAAGAAAAGCAGTGGCACTAATTCAGACTGCGCGGGAGAGGGAAAGTTCGAAATATTATTAAAAAAAATGAAAATATTTTTTTGATATGATAAATCAACAGGATGCGGGGAGTAAAAAAGCCGTTTCCCGGAGAGAAACGGCCGGAAATATTAGTTGAACAGACCGAGGTTAGCTTTTGCGTAGGCTTCGAACTCAGTACAACCGCCGATGTGCTGCTCGTCGATGAAGATCTGAGGAACGGTTTCCACCGGTTTACCCACAGTTTTGGATAAATCAGCTTTGCTGATGCCTTCGGCCTGAATATCAATGTAGCGATAATCAAAGTCTTCACGCTCAGTTTTCAGTTTTTCTGCGATCTCTTTCGCACGCACGCAATAAGGACAACCAGGACGGCCGAAAATAACGGTATACATGAAAAGCTCCTTCATTCATTAGTGATCACCGCAAGCGGTGCTTTGATGGGATAAATTATGCCTGTATCATCAATGATAAGAAAGCAGCTTGTGACGATTTGTGCGGTCGGCAGCATCAATGGTTCAGCTATATCCTTATTCATTCAAACTGCAGGATCGTTGGCTTCCCTTGCCGCCTGCCTGCATCCTGAATGACGTTGGGTATAGGCATAATGAGATAACGACAGAGGGTAAAATGGAAAAAAAACAGCCACGGCAGATGCGATCGCTCGGGGATATGCCGCGCGGGGTGATTATCTGCGAAGTTATTGGTGTTATTTTACTGATCCTGGTGTATCTGGCGGTCAATGATCATATTGCACTGCCTGAATTTTTGCGCAGCAAAAACGCACTGATGGCGATGGCATTTACCGGATTGGCGTGTCTTATCCCTGCGGCGGTAAATATTGTCTGGCGGGCAGTAAGTACGCTTCCGGCGATTGGCATTGACAGTAAAACAAAGACAGAAAAAAAAGAACCGCAGGATAAAAATGAAAAAAGGCAATAAAATGTTATTCCCCTTCTCATTTTTCAGCTAAGATCGTTCATTGGTCGGCGGGTTGGAGTATCATGCGCGCCGTGCTGTTCGTTTTTTTGGTTAAAAGGCTTCAGATTCATGATCATTCCCGATCTTCCGGTATTACGTAAATGGCTGGATCAGCTACAACACACCTGCTTTGAATGCGACTCCTGCGAGGCGCTGCATTTACCCCACATGCAGAATGTGGATGGTGTGTTTGATGCGAAAATTGACATTCTTGATGACACGCTGGTTTTTTCGGCACTTGCCGAGGTCAGACCGACCGCGATTATCCCGCTGATGGCAAACCTGAGTCAGATCAACGCCAGCTCTCTGCTGGTGAAAACATTTATGGATATCCAGGATTCTGCCATGCCGAAACTGGTCGTTTGTTACTCCGTGCCGCTGGCAGCCGGACTGACGTTTGAGCAATTCTCTCTGTATCTTCAGCAAATGGAAGAGCAGGTCGGGGCGGTTGTTTTTGAGTTATTCAGCAATAACATGCTGTTTGACCCGAATGACACGGAGCCTGAGCCGGGAGATGAATCAGAAGAGGAAGGTGAAGAGAGTTTTCACGCTGATGATGCGCCTTCTCCGGTTATCCATTAACTGCCTGCCCAGAATTTGTTGTCCCGGGAAATCACCATGCATTGCCCTCAATATTCAGCCGGCCGCTGTCGCTCCTGTCAGTGGCTTGATAAATCATACAGTCAGCAACTTGATGATAAACAGCAGGATCTGCACGCGCTGTTATCACCGTTTGCTGTACAGAGCTGGTTAACACCTGCCCGCAGTGAAGAAACTCAATTCCGGAACAAAGCCAAAATGGTGGTCAGCGGCAGCGTTGAGCGCCCGGTATTCGGTATTGTGACCGATAACGAGCCGGTGGATTTATCAGATTGCCCGCTTTATCCGCCGCAATTTTCAGATGTCTTCGCCGCACTGAAACCCTTTATCGCCCGCGCCGGGCTGACGCCTTATAATGTGACGCGCCGCCGGGGTGAACTGAAGTTTCTGTTGCTGACACAAAGCCGTGCCACCGGTGACATGATGCTGCGCTTTGTATTGCGCTCAGATAAGAAAATCGCTCAGTTACAGGCCGCTTTACCCGAATTACAGACTCTGTGCCCGAAACTGACCGTTATTTCCGCCAATATTCAGCCGGTGCATATGGCGATTCTGGAAGGGGAGCAGGAGATTATTTTTACGCCTGAACAGGCGCTGGAAGAAATTTTCAACGGTATTCCGCTCTATATCCGCCCGCACAGTTTTTTCCAGACCAACCCAGTGGTTGCCGCACACTTGTATCACACCGCAGGGCAATGGGTGCGCGAGCGCAAGATCAGTCGTTTATGGGATCTGTTCTGCGGCGCAGGAGGTTTCGGACTGCATTGTGCGGATAAAACCACACACCTGACCGGTATTGAGATAAGCCCGGAGGCGATTGCCTGTGCCACGCGTTCAGCTGAAAAAATGGGACTGGAGAATGTCACGTTTCAGGCGCTGGACTCCTCACAGTTTGCCCTCGGAAAATCGGCTGTACCTGAGCTGGTGCTGGTTAATCCGCCGCGCCGGGGCATTGGCAAAGCGCTGTGTGATTATCTCAATACCATGGCGCCGGATACTATCATCTACTCCAGTTGTAACGCACAGAGCCTGGCGCAGGATCTGATGCATCTTCCGCTTTATCAGCCGGAACGAGTACAGCTTTTTGATATGTTCCCGCACACCGCGCACTATGAAGTGTTGGTTCTGCTGACCAAAAAATAAACGGCACCGCATTTTGCAATGCGGCACCGTTTACAGGGCGTAATTTCTTTTGATTAACAACAACGGTCAGCGGATCAGTTGCGCCGCTCAAATGCCAGCGCGCGGTGCTCAATCAGGCGCATCGCAAGAGTCAGACAGCCATTGACCCCGAGATAAATAATCCCTGCCGCCACAAACACCATCACATCATAATTCTGACCAAACAGGCGCTGACTGTAACCCATCACTTCCAGCAGTGTGATCGTACTGGCGAGTGAGGTACTTTTGAAAATCAGCACTACTTCATTTGAGTACGAAGAGAGCGCGCGTTTAAAAGCGTAAGGCAGGATAATCCGCATCGTTTGTCCGCGTGACATCCCCAGCGACTGACAGGACTGCCACTGTCCCTGCGGAATCGCTCTTACCGCACCATGGAATAATAATGTCGAGTATGCCGCACTGTTCAGCGCCAGGGTTACCAGCGCACACAGCCACGGTGAGGACATCAGTTCCCACAGCAGCGGCCAGGCTTTCAGCGCAGGAAACTGCCCCGGTCCGTAATAGATAAGGAAAAACTGTACCAGCAGCGGTGTGCCGGTAAACAGGGTGATATAAATTTTTACTATCGGTGTCAGTATCTTAGGTTTAAGAGACAGCACTAATGTAAACAGCACCGACAGCATAAATGCCACCAGCAGTGCCGCAAAGGTCAGTGACAGACTGACCGGCAGACCGGGCAGGATATCGAGAATATAATCCATCAACATTACATGGCGCTCCGTTCAAAACGCGTGGTATGGAGCTCAATGCGTTTGAGGATAAACTGGCTTACCAGCGTAATGGCGAGGTAAATCAGTGCCACGATGCAATACCAGGTAAAGGGCTCCTGGGTACGGGTGGCAATACTTTTTGTCTGAAGCATCAGGTCATTAACACTGATGAGTGAGACCAGCGCGGTATCTTTGAGCAGCACCAGCCACTGATTTCCCAGCCCCGGCAGTGCATGACGCCACATCTGCGGCATAATAAAGCGGAAAAAGATAGCCGGGCGGCTCAGCCCCAGTGCCTGTCCTGCTTCCCTCTGCCCGTCCGGCACCGCTTTCAGTGCGCCGCGCAGTGTTTGTGAAGCATAAGAGGCATAGAGCAGGGAGAGCGCGATTACCCCGCTGAACAGCGGTATATAATCAAAATTTTCAATATCAGCCTGTAAAGTGAATAAACCGAGGTCAATACCATCACCGAGGCGCATTATCACTTCCAGTGTGCCGTAATACACAAACAGCACAACCAGCAGCTCAGGAAGACCACGGATCAGGGTGACAAGACAGGTGCCAATAAAGGCGAGTGGTTTCAGGCGCGCAGTTTCCCATGCCGTAAACAGCATAGCGAGGATAAGCCCCAGGATGAGCGCAGAAACAGCAAGGCCGACGGTTATCCCGGCGGCACTTGATAAAGAGAGAAAATCAGCCATTAGTTCTTATATGTAATTACTCAAACCATTTCTTGTAGAGGGTATCGTACGTTCCGTCCGCTTTAACCTCGCCAAGTGCCTTGTTGAGGCTGTCTTTCAGCTCACTGTTGCCTTTACGGACAGCAATGGCAAGACCCGTTCCGAAGTATTCCGGATCAGTGACGCGCTCACCCACAGTTTTCAGATTATCGTTGCTTTTCAGCCATTCATTGATAACCGCAGTATCACCGAAGACGGCATCGATACGGCCATTTTTCATATCCAGCACGGCATTCTGATAGCTGTCATAAGGTACAATTTTCATGTCCTTAAACTGCTCCATCAGGTATTTCTGATGTGTGGTGCCGTTCTGAATACCAATCTGTTTCCCTTTGAGGGCGTCAATGCTATCAAATTTACCTGCAACTGCAACGAAAACCGCAGAGTTATCATAGTAGGTATTAGTGAAATCAACCTGCTTCTGACGCTCAGGGGTGACATCAATACCCGCCATCAGCGCATCAAAACGCTTGTATTTCAGGCTCGGGATCAGGCTGTCAAATGCCTGGTTGGTGAATGTGCATTCCGCATTGATTTTCGCACACATGGCCTGTGCCAGATCCACATCAAAACCGACAATTTCATTTTTTTCATTTACGGTTTCAAACGGTGCATAGCTTGCTTCCGTGGCGAAACGGATTTTTTGTTTTTCTGCCGCCGAGGCGGAAAAAGCAAACGCGCCGATTAATGCAGCAATAACCAGTTTTTTCATAGCAACATCCCATTTTATTATTCAGTGGCAGAAAATAAATCAGTGTGACAGATAACCGGCAAAAGCCTCTGTCTGCGGTGCACTGAAGCACTGTGCGCCGCCTTGTTCCACGATGCGGCCGTTTTCCATATACACCACTTTGCTCGCGGTTTTACGGGCGATATCCACTTCGTGTGTAACAATGACCTGGGTAATCCCGGTCTGTGAAAGCTCTTTAATAATATCCACCACCTGCGAGGTGATTTCCGGGTCCAGTGCTGCTGTCGGTTCATCAAACAGCAAAACCTGAGGCTCCATCATCAGGGCGCGGGCAATCGCCACACGCTGCTGCTGTCCGCCGGATAAATGCAGCGGAAAACGCATCGCAAAGTCAGTCAGACGCAGACGGGCGAGCAGTTTTTCTGCTTTCGCAAGAGCCGCTTCTTTTGTCAGACCCAGCACGCGGATCGGGGCTTCAGTCAGGTTATCCATGACACTCAGGTGCGGCCACAGATTATATTGCTGAAAGACCATACCGACATTCTGGCGCAGGGCGCGGATCTCTTTTGCCGCCGGTGCTTTGGCAAAATCAAAATGATGATCGGCAATGGTCAGCTGACCGGAACGCGGCATTTCCAGCAGGTTGAGTACCCGCAACAGGGAACTTTTGCCCGCACCGCTCGGCCCGAGCAGTACCATGGTTTCACCCTGTTGGCATTCCAGGTTGATGTCAAACAGCGCCTGATGCTGTCCGTAAAAGCAATTTATGTTTTTTAATTGAATACTCATGCTATAAATCTGCATACTCAGTGATGATGAGACGATACTAACGCCATAAGAATAAATATGCAATTATTTATGCATAAAAAATTACTAAAAAGAAAGTGAATATACTTATCCGGACAACTCATTTCTCCGCAGAGCATGACTGAGCATACTCCTGCGAGTGTTTAATGACAGATTTCGCCATTCCTTTAAAGATGAATAAATGCGCGGGCATCATGGCAAACCAGTACAGCAGCCCGCTGAACCCTGCCGGATGCCACCAGGCGCGCACATCCAGCTCGCGCTGGTGTCCGTGGTCGCGGATAGTAAAGGTCAGGCGTCCCAGCCCGGGGGCTTTCATGCCGAACAGCAGGGAGAGTTGCTTACCGGGTTTCAGGGTGATCACTTTCCAGCCGTCGATTTTATCCCCTAATTCCAGAGTATCGCGTGCCGGGCGTCCGTAAATCACTTTATTTGCGCATAAATCATCGAGCCGGGCGCGGACTGACCATAAAAAATTGGCGTAAAAATAGCCGTCTTTGCCGCCGATTTGCTGAATAACATGCCACAGTGCTTCTGCGGATGCCGGTGTATTCAGGGTAAAACCGGCCTGTTTGGGATAAAAACCAAACCCGGGACGCCAGCGGGCGCGGGCATCGGGGTCATATCCCCAGTCCTCATTATCCACGGCATCGGCTTCATCTTTCAGGGTTTTGCGCACGGCATCATCAAAACTGAGCAGTGTCTGCGGGATAAGCGCTTCCAGCGGGCGTCCGTCTCCCGGTAAATCATATTTCAGCCCCATAATCAGTTCTTTGGCTATGCCTTCAGGAACCGTGGTTATCAGGCGCAGGAAATGAACAGAAATAAGACGCAGCGGAATAGGCAGCGGGATCATCAGCCGGCGTTTACCGCTGATGGCAATAAAATGGCGGAACATCTCCAGATAACTGAGGAATTGTGGCCCGGTGGCATCAAAGCGGCGGTTATCAGCGGCAGGATGCGCGAGCAGACCGGTCAGGTACGCCAGCAGATTTTCCAGTGCAATCGGGGAGGATTTGGATCGCGCCCAGCGCGGCGGGGTCAGAACCGGCAGGTTATATACCATGTCACGCATGATTTCGAATGCAGCGGAGCCCGGCCCGACAATAATGGCGGCGCGGATTTCCGTGACCGGCACCCGGCTGTCTGCGAGGATCTCCCCGGTCAGTTTGCGGGCGGCAAGATGCGGTGAGTCTGTGTGTCCGTGCTGCATGGCGCTCAGGAAAATCACCTCACGCACGGAGGAATTATTCAGTATATCCTGCACATTCTGTGCCGCCAGGCGCTCGCGCTCCAGCAGATTTTCCTCGTCCGTCATGCTGTGGACGAGGTAGTAAACCACATCAATATCCTGAAAAAGCGGCTCAAGAGTGGATTTATCATACAGGTCGGCATAACAGCAGCGGGTGTTTTTCCAGCCCTGCGCCTGCATCCATTCAACACGGCGTGCCGCAGCGGTTATCTGATGTCCGGCGGCAATCAGTTGCGGGACAAGATGTTGCCCGACATAACCACTGGCACCGAGCACTAAAATACGTTGTTGTGACATGCAGTCTCTCTTTTTCAGCTAATCAGGTAAACAGTGCGATAAGCACCGGTGCAAACAGACTGAGTACAAACCCGTGAACAATGGCCGCCGGGACTATCGACACGCCGCCGCTGCGCTGTAACACCGGCAGGGTAAAGTCCATGGTTGTGGCTCCGCCCAGTCCGAGAGCAGCGGCACGATGGCGGTTAATCAGCAGCGGAATAAGCATGATCGCCGCAATTTCCCGCGCGAGGTCGTTAAAGAAGCCGACACTGCCGAGCACCGGACCAAACGCATCGGTCAGTAAAATACCGGAGAGCGAATACCAGCCGAAGCCGGATGCGAGCGCCATGCCTGTTTTCAGCGGCAGACCAATAAGCAGTGCCGCCAGTGCGCCACCCGCCAGAGATGTTGCTGCAACTATCAGGGACACCAGCATGCCGCGGCGGTTTATCAGGATCTGCTTTAATGTCATACCGCTGTTACGAAGCTGGATCCCGACCAGAAACAGCAGGAAAATCAGCGCATATTCACTGGCCTGACCGGCAAAAGAGAGAAATGACCAGCCGAATAACCCTACGGCAAAGCCAACCAGTAACACACCGCACAATTGCAGGGATTCCAGTACCATATGCAGGCGGGAAGGCGGTTTTTGCTGCTTGTGTGCCGGCACCTGCCAGGGGTATTGTTTGCCGTATAAAAATAAACCGGCCAGGTTGAATCCCAGAACAAATACAGTAAAAACAGCGGTATATTGCACGATCACCAGCAAATTTGAGCCCAGGTTTTCAACCAGCGCAAGACTGATACCCATCAGAAATAAAATCACATACACCATTGCGCTCAGCCCGCGGTTAATCAGCTTTTTAAGTGGCTGACTACTGACCGGGATGAGATAGCCGATGATAAGAGGAGCAAGAATAATTAATAACCCAGAATACATGTGTATCACTTCCGTTAAAAAACAGTGCTTAAAAATCGGGCGATTATAGCGTTATTATCACCATAATTGCTATGTATCCCCCTGTTTTCATGTTTAGTATAAGTCAAAACCAATTTTTTTTATTACATTGATGGTATCACGTTAATTAATCGTGTTTCATCAGGGTATACAGGCGGCATCAGACAAACGGAGAAGGGAAATGATTCTGGAAAGAGTGGAAATTCTGGGTTTTCGCGGTATTAACCGCCTGTCACTGTCACTGACGAATAACACGGTGTTGATTGGTGAAAATGCATGGGGCAAATCCAGTTTACTGGATGCGCTGACATTGACCCTCTCGCCGCAGGCACCCGCCGCACAATTTATACCGGGGGATTTTTATCATTCACCGGACAGCGAAGACGGGCCGGTGCGCCATCTTCAGATAGTCCTGGTTTTCCGCGAAAACCGCCCGGGCCGTTCCCGCTCCCGCCGTTTCCGTGATTTGGCACCGCTGTGGCGCTCTAACGGGGATGAATACCAGCGGATAAATTACCGTGTCAGTGCTGATTTGGCGGATGACAATACGATCATCAGTCAGCGGACTTTTCTGGATGAGCAGGGCGAACCTTTACCGCTGGATAATGCGGATACGTTTATACGCGAAATTATCCGGCTCTATCCTGTGTTGCGCCTGCGTGACGCCCGTTTTATGCATAAACACGATACATGTAATGTACCTGCCTGCGGGGAAGGTGAATGCGATACTCAGGACAGAGCTGAGGCTTTTAATGAGCAGATGGCGGAACTGACACAGGCGCTGGTCAATAATCCGCATGCATTATCCGATGACGACTTGCAGGACGGACTTGAGGCAATGAAACAATTGCTCAGCCACTATTTTGCCGAAGAAGGGGAATATCTGCTGGATCGCCGTAAAGCGAAGCGGCTGAATATCGAGCCACGTCAGCGCGCCTGGCATGCGCTGGAAGGAATAAACCGCGTTGTGGCCGGACCGAATCAGCGCAATGTGCGGCTGATTATTCTGGCGATGTTTGCCGCTTTGCTGCAATCCAACAGCGGGCTGACACTCGACCCGTATGCAAGACCGATTATTATTGTGGAAGATCCGGAAACCCGGCTGCACCCTATCATGCTCTCTGTGGCGTGGGGGCTGCTGAGTCTGTTCTCATTACAACGGATAACCACAACCAACTCCGGCGAGCTGTTGTCGCTTGTGCCTATCCACGATATCTGCCGCCTGGTGCGTAAGTCCAACCGGGTTGCCGCTTATCGCCTCGGAGAGAATCATCTTTCGCCTGAAGAGTTGCGCCGTATCTCCTTTCATATCCGGATAAACCGCCCGTCTGCCCTGTTTGCCCGCTGCTGGCTGCTGGTGGAAGGGGAAACCGAAATCTGGCTGATGAACGACCTGGCAAAACAGTGCCATTACTATTTTGAGACCGAAGGAATAAAAGTCGTTGAGTTTGCCCAGTGCGGTCTTAAACCTTTGTTAAAGTTTGCCAACAAAATGGGTATAGAATGGCACACGCTGGTAGACGGTGATGAGGCCGGAAAGAAATACGCGGCAACAGCCACGCATTTTTCATCCGAACTTAATGATGTGGAGCAGGACAGACTGACCCGCCTGCCTGCACCGGATATGGAGCATTTCTTATATCGTAACGGATTCAGCGGCTTATATCATCAGGTTGCAGGCGTTCCGGAAGATGTCAGAATGCCGGTGCGGCGGATAATCATCAAAGCGATTCATCGCGCCTCTAAACCGGATCTTGCAATTGCGGTGGCGAATAATGCCGCCGGGCGGGGAGTGGAATCAATCCCTCTGCTGTTGCGTCAGATGTTTTCCCGCGTGGCGTGGCTTGCCCGGGGGCGTGCTAACTAAGGATAAAAGGTTAAATGCGTATAGTGTCAAAAAAAAGAATAATGACCGCCGGTTTTCTGATCCTTGTGATCGCCGGCGGTTTCTGGTTTTTTACCCGTGAAGATGCGCCGGTCAGATACATGACCACTCAGGTACAGCGCGGCACGTTAGAAAAAAAAGTCATGGCGACCGGCAAGCTGGATGCATTGCAAAAGGTGGATGTGGGTGCGCAGGTCAACGGACAGTTACAGACCCTTAATGTGAAAGAAGGGGATGTTGTTAAGAAAGGCGAACTTCTGGCGGTGATTGACCCCGTCAAAGCGCAGAACGTGGTCATTGAGGCCGAACAGACAGTCAATGAAAACAGGGCAAGACTGAAACAGGCTCAGGCGGAGTATGTATTTGCTAAAGCCACTTATGAGCGGCGCCTGGCACTGTCAAAAACCCAGGTTATCTCAAAGCAGGATGTGGATGAGGCGCGGCGCAATATGGATGTGCAGCTTGCAGCGATCGATACAGGTAAAGCACAGGTCGCCCGCAATCAGGCAACACTGGATAGCGCCCGTAATGATTTGCAGTATACCAATATCCGCGCCCCGATGGACGGTGTGGTCACTGAGCTGAAAACCCTTCAGGGGCAGACCGTGATCGCCATGCAGCAGGCGCCGACTATTTTGTCACTGGCCGATCTTGATACCATGCTGGTGAACGCAGAAGTCTCTGAAGCGGATGTGGTGTATCTGAAAACCGGGCAGAAAGCCACGTTCAGCGTGCTGGGTGCGCCGGATAAATCATTCAGCGGCACCATTACCGATATCCTGCCCAAGCCACAAAAAATCAATGATGCTATTTTCTATTATGCCCGCTTTGAAGTTCCTAATCCGCAACATATCCTGAAGCTGGATATGACAGCACAGGTCACTATCGCACTGGAAAACCGTGAAAATGTGCTGAAAATTCCGCTGGCGGCACTCGGCAAAGATATCTCGGCGACAGAGTATGAGGTTGAAGTGCTGGTTGATGGTCAGCCACAAACCCGGCAGGTAACACTCGGTACCCGTAATGATGTGGAAGCGGAGGTAACCAAAGGGCTGACAGAACAGGATCAGGTTATCACCGGTATTGATGACGGCGGGTCGGAATAATTCATGAGCGCGCTATTAGAACTGCGGAATATTTTCCGCCGTTATCCGTCCGGTGACAGCAGTGTTACGGTGCTGGATGATGTATCCCTGACGATCAACGCAGGCGAAATGGTGGCGATTATCGGGCAGTCCGGCTCGGGCAAATCCACCCTGATGAATATTCTCGGCTGTCTGGATACGCCGAGTGACGGACAGTATTATGTTGCGGGAAAAAACACGGCGGAACTGAGCGGGGATGAACTGGCGGCACTGCGCCGTGAGCACTTCGGCTTTATCTTTCAGCGCTACCACCTGTTATCTCACCTCAGTGCTGAGCAAAATGTGGAAATGCCGGCGGTGTATGCCGGGCTGAGTGCCCGTGAGCGGCGCAGCCGTGCCGCAGAGCTGTTACAGCGTCTCGGACTGGGTGACCGGCTGATTTATCGTCCGGGACAGCTCTCCGGCGGGCAGCAGCAGCGCGTCAGTATTGCCCGTGCGCTGATGAACGGCGGGGAAGTTATCCTTGCCGATGAACCCACCGGCGCACTTGACAGCCAGTCAGGCAAAGAAGTGATGGCTATTTTGCGTCAGCTCTGTGACCGGGGGCATACGGTTATTATTGTGACTCACGATCCGCTGATAGCCGCACAGGCGGCAAGAATTGTTGAAATCAAAGACGGGCATATACTCAGCGACAGCGGATCGGTAATCAATCCGGGTGCAAAAAATCTGAATGCAAAACCGCCGCACAAAAGCAGTGCAATCAGCCGTTTTTTCGGGCGCTTTAATGAAGCGCTGCTGATGGCGTGGCGGGCGATGGTTGTGAACAAAATGCGCACGCTGCTTACTATGCTGGGCATTATTATCGGCATCGCCTCGGTTGTGACAATCCTGGTAATTGGTGATGCGGCCAAAGCGCTGGTGCTGTCAGACATTAAATCCATCGGTACCAATACGATCTTTGTCTATCCGGGGAAAGATTTCGGCAGTGATCCGGGTCAGGATCAGCAATCCCTTAAAGCGGCTGATGTGGATGTTATCCGCCGCCAGCCCTATGTTTATGCGGCATCAGCCGAAATTGAGAATGGTGCGCGTCTGCGCCGCGGGAATCTGGACTCAGCCGCACGGGTGACGGGGATCGGACCTGACTTTTTCACTGTTTATGATATGCGTTTCGGCGAAGGTCGTGCATTTTCGCCGGATATGTATGAGCGGCGCTCACAGGTTGTCATCATTGACATGAATACCAAACGCAAACTGTTTCCGCACCAGAAAAATGTGATTGGTGAAACGCTGCTTGCGGGAAATATGCCCGCGACCATTGTCGGGGTCGTTGCTGATCGCAAGTCCATGTTTGGTAACTCCAAAACCTTACAGGTCTGGATGCCGTACACCACACTGACCAGCCGGCTGATGCAGCGCAGTTATCTTGATATGATCTCCGTGCGTATCCGTGACGGTTACAACACCAAAAATGCGGAAGAGCAACTGGTTCGTCTGATGACGCTGCGCCACGGTAAAAAAGACACATTTACCTATAATCTGGACAGTATTGTGAAAACCGTGGATAAAACCACGACCACCATGCAGCTCTTTCTGACGCTGGTGGCAGTGATTTCGCTGGTTGTCGGCGGGATAGGTGTGATGAATATCATGCTGGTCAGTGTCACAGAGCGCACGCGTGAAATCGGGATACGTATGGCGGTCGGTGCGCGGGCGGGGGATGTGATGCAGCAGTTTCTGATTGAAGCGGTATTGGTCTGCCTGATGGGCGGGGCAATCGGGCTGGGATTATCTTACTCCATTGCATTCGCGGCCAAAATGGCACTGCCGGACTGGGAATTTGTCTTCCGCCCGCTGGCGATTATCAGTGCGGTACTGTGTTCTACCGCCATCGGCATCGTGTTTGGCTTTTTACCTGCACGAAATGCGGCAAAACTGGACCCGATAGACGCACTGGCGCGCGAATAGCGGCACAGTATCAGGAAAACCACAGGATACGTCGCGCAATGACGATTGACATGGGCGCGGCGTTCCGGTTACATATCCGGTATACCCTTATTCATTCAAACTGCAGGTGCGTTAGCCGCCGCCTGCCTGCATCCTGAATGACGTCGGGTATAGATTTCCGGGCTGTTACGCAGAAGTATCATCATCTTCTGTGACCGGGGTAATCACACTGACGTGAAGACCTTTCGGTCCGGGTGTGGTGGTATAATTCACTTTCTGACCGGCTTTCAGCGTGCGGTAGCCATCCATCTGTATTGTCGAGTAGTGAACAAAAATATCATCACCGCCCCCTGACGGACAAACAAACCCGAAACCCTTGGTGTTGTTGAACCACTTAACAGTACCCGTTTCCATACTGTTATAACCCTCATCTGTCAAACGATTGAAAAATGCTGCACAATGCACAATATGATCCATAATAGCCATTAACACTACATTAATAGTAAGTGGATTCACTAATAACATTGTACATTATTTATACTCTATTGGATTTAACGGTAACGTCAAGTCTTTGTTAACGACAGACCGGCTTGATCAGTAAAATTTGATACAGACAACGGCAAGTATAAATACGCTCAATAGGCGTACGCTTTTATAACTGGAATAATAATGAGTCACTATCAATCAGAGTCACAAACGGATGTCACGCTCAGGGAGAAAGAGCTGCAAAAGGTACAGCCACCGGCAATGTATCAGGTGGTGTTAAATAACGATGACTATACCCCTATGGACTTTGTGGTTGAAGTTTTGCAAAAATTCTTCTCTTATAATGTAGACCGGGCTACGCAGATCATGTTGGACATCCATTATCAGGGAAAAGGGATCTGCGGGGTATTCACTGCGGAAATTGCAGAGATGAAAACATTGCTTGTTAATACCTATGCAAAAGATAACGATCATCCGTTATTGTGTACGTCAGAGAAGGTGTAAAGACACAATTTATTTCTCAAAATGGAGGTGCTTATGCTCAATCAAGAATTAGAGCTTAGTCTGAATATCGCCTTTGCCAAAGCAAGGGACAACCGGCATGAATTTATGACCGTAGAGCACCTGCTGCTGGCATTATTAGGTAACAAATCAGCCCGCGAGGCACTCGAAGCCTGTCGCGTGAACCTGGCCGTCCTGCGTCAGGAACTTGAGCATTTCATTGAACAAACCACGCCGCTGCTGCCGGAAGGGGATGAGCGCGAAACCCAGCCGACGCTGAGCTTTCAGCGTGTTTTACAGCGGGCTGTTTTTCATGTTCAGTCATCCGGACGTAATGAAGTCAATGGCGCAAATGTTCTGGTCGCGATATTCAGTGAACAGGAGTCTCAGGGCGCCTATCTGCTGCGAAAACATGATGTAAGCCGTCTGGACATAGTGAATTTCATTTCCCACGGCACCGCCAAAGGCGAAGAAGATAATGAACCCGGACCGTCATTTGACGGCTCTTCACAATCTCAGAGCGAAGAGAGCAGCAGCGGTGATGATAATCTGGATAATTTCACTGCCAATCTTAATGAGCTTGCGCGTAAAGGGCAGATTGACCCGCTGATTGGTCGTCAGGCTGAACTGGAGCGCACTATTCAGGTATTGTGCCGCCGCCGTAAAAATAACCCGCTGTTTGTCGGGGAATCCGGTGTCGGTAAAACGGCCATTGCGGAAGGTCTGGCGTGGCGTATTGAGCAAAATGATGTGCCGGACGTTATCAGCGGCTATACCATTTATTCGCTGGATATCGGCTCACTGCTGGCGGGCACCAAATACCGCGGTGATTTTGAAAAGCGGTTTAAAGCCCTGCTCAAAGAGCTGGAAAAGAATGACAAAAGCATTCTGTTTATCGATGAAATTCACACTATCATCGGCGCAGGTGCGGCGTCCGGCGGGCAGGTGGATGCTGCAAATCTGATTAAACCGCTGTTATCCGGCGGAAAAATCAGGGTAATAGGCTCCACGACGTATCAGGAGTTCAGCAATATCTTTGATAAAGATAAAGCGCTGACCCGTCGCTTCCAGAAAATTGATATTAATGAACCCACTGCCGATGAAACGGTGCGGATTATCAACGGGCTGAAAGCGAAATACGAAGAGCACCATGATGTCCGTTACACGGCGAAAGCGGTTCAGGCAGCGGTTGATCTGTCGGTGAAATATATCACTGACCGTCATCTTCCGGACAAAGCCATTGATGTGATTGATGAGGCCGGTGCCCGCACCCGCCTGATGCCGCAAAGTCGTCGCAAGAAAACCATCGGTGTCGGTGAAATTGAAGCGATTGTGGCGCGTATTGCCCGTATTCCGGAAAAAACGGTTTCCAGTAGTGATAAAGATCTGCTGCGCCAGCTCGACAGCCGCCTGAAAATGCTGGTCTTCGGGCAGGATGATGCGGTTGATGCGCTTGCGGAGTCCATCAAAATGAGCCGTGCGGGTCTGGGCAGCGAACAGAAACCTATCGGGGCATTTTTGCTGGCGGGACCGACAGGTGTCGGTAAAACTGAGGTAACTGTTCAGTTATCAAAAGCCATGGGCATTAAGCTGCTGCGCTTTGATATGTCCGAATATATGGAGCGTCACACGGTCAGCCGTCTGATCGGTGCGCCTCCGGGCTATGTCGGTTTTGATCAGGGCGGGTTGCTGACTGACTCGGTTATCAAAAATCCGCACTCTGTTGTGTTGCTTGATGAAATCGAAAAAGCGCACCCGGATGTCTTTAACCTGTTATTGCAGGTGATGGACAACGGAACACTGACAGACAACAACGGACGCAAAGCGGATTTCCGCAATGTTATCCTCGTGATGACCACCAACGCAGGTGTGCGTGAAACGCAGCGTAAATCCATCGGGTTTACCGAGCAGGACAACAGCACTGACGCCATGGCGGAAATTAAACGGGTATTCACACCGGAGTTCCGTAACCGTCTTGACGGTATTATCTGGTTTAACGCACTGTCTAAACCGGTAATTGCTCAGGTGGTGGATAAGTTTATTGTTGAGTTGCAGGCACAGCTGGATGCGAAAGGGGTTTCGATTGAAGTCTCAGCCCGCGCCCGTAGCTGGCTTGCAGAGAAAGGGTATGATCCGGCAATGGGTGCACGTCCGATGGCGCGTCTTATTCAGGATAAACTGAAAAAGCCGCTGGCGAACGAGCTCTTGTTTGGTGAGCTGGTCAGTGGCGGATCAGTGATTATCGATCTTGATACGAAGAAAGACGATCTGACATACCGCTTCAGCGCACAGAAAGAGCGCTCCGGCGATCCGGTCGCCTGACAGCCGGACAACAGCTATAAAAATGATCACCACAGGACGCGCACATTCAGTGCGTTGCCTGTGGTGTCTTTTTATGAGGCTTGGTCTGCAGGGATACTAGCGGCTACGGAAGATGATACGGCCTTTGGTCAGGTCATATGGGGTCAGTTCTACTGTAACCTTGTCGCCTGTCAGGATGCGGATATAGTTTTTACGCATTTTCCCGGAGATATGTGCAGTCACAACGTGTCCGTTTTCCAGTTCCACCCGGAACATTGTGTTTGGCAGTGTATCTAACACGGTGCCTTGCATTTCAATATTATCTTCTTTGGCCATCTAATCCTCTAATGTTAATAACCAGTATTTCTAAACGGCAAGATAATGCCGAAAAACCGGGATTATGTAAAGGAATGATATTTTTTAAGCACTGTTTTTAAGACGCAAAACAGGCGAAATCCTATCATTTCCTGTGTAAAGTCTGTGGCTGCCAGCATTCTTGTGGTAAATGCATGTCACGCCGCTGATAAAGCAACCGGATAAATTCACGGCGCTCAATTTCACAGGCACCGAACGATTTTGTGTAATCATTCAGTACCTGACAATCAAATAACGTACCGCCATAGCCGGTAAAATGGGCAGAGAATGTCATAAACGCAATCTTGGATCCGTTACTGACACGGCTGAACATTGACTCGCCACAAAAGACAGATCCGACATTCAGACCATACAGCCCGCCGACCAGCGCGCTATCATCCCACACTTCGACAGAATGAGCACGTCCTGCCTGATGCAGCCGGTTATAGGCGGCAATAATATCAGGTCCTATCCAGGTGCCCTCATCCCGCACGGTACAAGCGCTGATGACCTGATCGAACGCCTGATTCAGTGTCACCCGGTAAGGATGTTTTTTCAGAATTTTTCGCAAAGAATGACTGACATGCAGATCTTCCGGGAACAATACTGCCCGCGGATCCGGTGACCACCACAGAACCGGCTCACCCGGGGAGTACCAGGGAAAGATACCTTCCCGGTATGCCAGCAACAACCGGGCGGGAGAGAGTGTCCCGCCGCTTGCCAGCAATCCGTTCGGATCTGTCAGCGCACTGCTTACCGGTGGAAACACCAGATTATCATCCTCTGACTGATAAAACGCCATCAGATTGCCCCGGTGACAGCCGGCAGACGGTTCACAAACTGGTAATAACGCCCTCTGCGCGCCAGCAGCGCGTCGTGGGTACCTTGTTCGGCTATTTGCCCATCGTCCATCACACAGAGCGTGTCCATGTGTTCCAGGCCCTGTAAACGGTGGGTGATGATTAACATCGTCCGGTTACGTCCGACTTCCCGTAATAAGGCGAGGATATGTTGTTCGGTATCAGCATCCAGCCCTTCAGTCGGTTCATCGAGCAGCAGGAACGGCGCATTATGCAGCAATGCCCGGGCAATGCCCAGACGGCGCTGTTCACCACCGGACAACTGACGACCGCCTTCACCTAACCAGCCGTTCAGTCCCTGGTCATTTTCCAGCAGATTATCCAGCCCGACCTGTGACAGTACCGCATTCAGTTGCGTGTCTGTTGCCCGGTTATCACCGATATGCAGGTTTGCCCGCAGCGTATTATTGAACACATGAATACGTTGCGGTACGACTGCCATCAGTGAGCGCAGTGTCTGCTCATCATACTCCGCAACCGGCTTATCGTTGATGCGGATTTCGCCCTCAGAGACATCCCATGCGCGGGTAATTAACTGTAATAACGTGGATTTCCCGCAGCCGGTTTTTCCCAGCAGCGCAATATGTTCACCCGCACGCAGTGTCAGAGAGACATTCTGCAATACCGGCAACGGCTGTCCCGGATAGGTAAATCCGATGCCGCTGAGTGTCAGACTGACGTTATCTGCCGCAGCCGGTCCGCTGTCCGGGAAGGTCACTTCCGGCTTGGTATCCACAATCTGCGAAACCCGTTCAGCCGAGGTCATCACCTGACCCAGATGCTGGAATGCCACCGCAACCGGACCGAGGGCTTCAAATGCCGCAAGGGCACAGAAAACAAACAGCGCGATAATGGCACCGCTTTCGCGGTACGGCCACTGAATACCGGAGGCAAGCCACAGCATCAGCGCAACCGCAAATCCGGTGGCTAAAATAATAACCGCCTGTGACATCCCGGTAAGACCGGCCTGGCGCTGTTGCTGTATCAGCCAGCGCTGTTCAATTTCTGCAAGCTGGTCACGGAAACGGTGCTGTGCACCAAAAACAGTCAGTTCCGCCTGGCCCTGTAAGGCGCTGGTAAGCAGGGTGCGATATTGCGCCCGTAAATTGGTCAGTTGAATACCGATAGGCTTTCCGGCGCGGTAAAACACCACCGGCAGTGCAAACAGCAGGAAGGTCATAAACCCGCCCAGCACATATGCGAGGTTCTGATCCAGAAACCCGAGCCCGAATGTCAGAACAGCAATGACCACCAGCGCGGAGACGATCGGCGAAATGACGCGCAGATAGAGGTGATCGAGCGTTTCAACATCGCCGACCAGCCGGTTGAGCAGTTCGCCCTGACGGAAACGGGCTATTCCGCCCGGTGTCAGCGGCAGAATTTTTTCAAAGGCAAATACGCGCAGATGTTTGAGAACACGGAACGTCGCGCTGTGACTGACCAGCCGCTCGGCATAGCGCCCGGCAGTACGGGAAATCGCGGCACCGCGCACACCGGCTGCCGGTAACATGTAGTTGAAAAAGGTGATCCCGGGGATACCGGCGATGGCAGTGCCCGCCAGGAACCAACCGGAGAGTGTCAGCAGCCCGATACTGGCAAGCAGCGTGGCAATCGCCAGCACAATACCGAGAGACAGTAAAAACCAGTGGCGGCGGTAAAGGGCTAAATACGGCAGTAAAACACGCATATTACAGATCCCCCGTCCGGTGTGACAGCAACTGCGCAAAGGTGCCCTGTTGCTGTTGCAGGGAGGCATAGGTTCCCTGCTCAATAATCAATCCTTTTTCCATCACCCAGATCTCATCGTAATCGCGCGTTTCTTCCAGCAGGTGAGTGACCAGCAGCGTGCTCTGATGGCGGGCGGCATCATTCAGTGCGCTCATCACCCGCTCTTCACTGTGTGCATCCAGGCTGGCTGAAGGTTCATCGAGCAGCAGCAGATGGCACGGGTTCAGCAGGGCGCGGGCAACGGCAATACGCTGAGCCTGTCCCACAGACAGCCGTGCGGCGCTGTCACCGACGACGGTATCAACACCATCGGGCAGCAAATGGATAAAATCGCTGACATAGGCTTTTTCCATCACCGATTCAATTTCTGCGCGTGATGCCGACGGGCGGCTCAGGCGGATATTGTCCAGGATAGTCTGCTCCGGCAAGTGCGGATTTTGCCCGACCCAACTGAGCTGCGCGCGCCAGCTCTCCGGTAAAATATCCCGCAGTTCCTGCTGATTTATTTTTATGCTGCCGTCATAAGGCAGAAATCCCAGCAGCAGATTAAGCAGGGAGCTTTTCCCCGCGCCGCTCTGTCCGACCAGTGCGATACGCTGCCCGGCATTCAGGGTGAAATTGAGCGGACCGGCCAGTTTTACCCCTGACGGGGCATAAATGACCAGATCGGTTGCGGTAACCGCAATCTGTTCCGCGGGTGTCAGCGGGACCGCACCGGGCGCATCTTCCGGTTCATCACCGGCACTCAGCAGTGTGACCAGCGATTCGGCCGCACCGACAGCCTGCGCTTTGGCGTGATAATAGGTGCCGAGGTCACGCAGAGGCTGGAAAAATTCAGGCGCCAGAATCAGGGCGATAAACCCGGCGAACAGGGTGACCGGCAGACCGTAACTGCCGAAATTCAATTCGCCGAGGTAGGAGAAACCGAAATAAACGGCAACCACCGCAATTGAAATGGCAGCAAAAAATTCGAGAACCGCGGAGGAGAGAAATGCCATGCGCAGCACTTCCATGGTGCGCGAACGGAAATCTTCGGTTGCATTGTCAATCTGTCTGACTTCCTCGCGTCCGCGATGGAAAAAGCGGATAGTTTCCAGCCCGCGCAGGCGATCGAGAAAATCTCCGCTCAGACGGCTCAGCGCCTGAAAGTTACGGCGGTTGGCATCCGCCGCACCCAATCCGACCAGCGCCATAAAAACCGGGATCAGTGGTGCGGTGACCAGCAGGATAAGCGCCGCCACCCAGTTGATCGGGAAGAGCGTTATCAGGATAAGCAGCGGGATTGTCGCTGACAGGGTCATCTGTGGCAGGTAACGCGAATAATACTCCTGCATATCATCAATCTGCTCAAGAATGATGGTTGCCCAGCTTCCGGCAGGCTTGCCTTTCACCCGTACCGGCCCGAGCTGCTCCAGTTTATCCAGCACTGTCCGGCGGATATCGCGGCGCACCAGTTGCCCGCAGATAAACCCGACCCGTTCACGGACTGCCGCGACAATGGCGCGGACAACAAATAATGCGATCAGGATAGCAAAGGGGGTGAGCAATTGTTCACGCGGAACATGCTCCATAATGAGTGACTGAAGGAGGATCGCGAGACACCAGGCCTGAGCGATAATCAGTAAGCCGCTGAATACGCCCAGCAGCATAGAGAGGCGTAACCATTTCCGTGCAGGAGCCGCCTGTAATTTTAACCAGCGGACGAGTTCTGACTGTCTTGATTTATCCATTTTGTCTGTATGCAGGTGATAAGTAAAACAAAGGCTGAAATCAGCAGGGTAATGTCATGGTACACGAAAAGGCGCTACAGATATAGCGCCTTGAAAAAACAGGATTATTTGTCAGCGAGGCTGTCAATAAACCGCTCTGCATCCAGTGCTGCCATGCAACCGGTTCCCGCAGAGGTAATCGCCTGACGGTAGATATGATCCATCACATCACCGGCGGCAAAAATACCGGCGACAGAGGTCTGGGTTGCGTTGCCATGAGTACCGGACTGAACACGGATATAGCCGTTTTCCAGATCCAGCTGACCATCAAAAATCGCTGTGTTCGGGCTGTGACCAATCGCGATAAAGCAGCCCATCACAGTCAGATCTTCTGTCGCATTGGTTTCGGTATCACGCAGACGAACCCCGGTCACACCTGAGTTATCGCCCAGAACTTCGTCCAGGGTGCTGTCAGTGTGAAGAACGATATTGCCGTTTTTCACTTTATCCATCAGACGGTTGATCAGAATTTTCTCTGCGCGGAAGCTGTCGCGGCGGTGAATCAGGTGCACTTCGGAGGCAATATTGGAGAGATAAAGCGCTTCCTCAACAGCGGTATTTCCGCCGCCGACCACTGCAACTTTCTGATTGCGATAGAAAAAACCGTCACAGGTCGCACAGGCGGAGACGCCGCGGCCTTTAAAAGCCTCTTCGGACGGCAGACCGATATAACGGGCAGATGCGCCTGTGGCGATGATTAACGCGTCACAGGTGTAAGTTACGCTGTCGCCCCGCAGGGTAAACGGGCGCTGACTGAAATCAACAGAATTGATATAATCGTTGATAATTTCAGTTTCAAATTTTTCTGCGTGCGCCTGCATGCGTTCCATCAGACCCGGTCCGGTTAAACCTTCCGGGTCACCCGGCCAGTTTTCCACTTCAGTGGTGGTGGTCAACTGACCACCGACTTCCACACCGGTGATAAGTACCGGGTTTAAATTGGCACGCGCCGCATAAACGGCGGCGGTATAACCGGCAGGGCCGGAACCCAGAATAATTAACTTACTGTGTCTGGTCGCGCTCATGAACACCTCATTAACAGAATGGCAAAAAAGCATGCACAGGATTGTAGGAGAAACGGGAAGGTAAAAAAAGCAATAAAGAAGGAATAAAAATAACAGAGCACAAAATTGAAACTGTCCGTAAATGAGTCGCTATTTAGGGGATTGTACGCGAAAGTGATTATTCAGAAGATTCCTAAGTTGTTTGAATATCACACCAAAAGCACGCCCTGTTTGTCAGCGAAACGTTTTTCTGTAATTTTAATCGACAGGTTGTTCTGATTTTTGTTCATTTGCTTTGACAATCGGCTGCGCATTTGCGAAAACATCTATGTAAGAGATTTTTATCCGTCAGGTTAATCCATATTATTACACTGATGATGTATTTGTACTGATGACGAAGCATGATAATTTCAGCTTACGACTATAGCGATAATAATCTGAATGTCCTGGTAGCTGGCGCCAGCTGCGCATTTTTCATAATTAGATATGCAAAGACTTGGCCTGAGAGCATATTTTCCGGTTCTGATTTTGTTACGTCAGGTAAGGGAAGTGTTATGGGTGTAGGAAAATAGTAAAATAAGAGAGATAACGAGATGATTGATAACAAAAAGCGTCCGGGTAAAGATCTTGACAGAATCGACAGGAATATTCTGAACGAATTGCAGAAAGATGGCCGTATTTCTAACGTCGAACTTTCCAAGCGTGTGGGTTTATCACCAACCCCGTGCCTGGAACGTGTCCGCCGTCTGGAGCGTCAGGGATTTATCACCGGCTATACCGCGCTGCTGAATCCGCACTACTTAGATGCGTCTCTGCTGGTTTTCGTGGAAATCACCCTCAACCGTGGTGCGCCGGATGTGTTTGAACAGTTCAACACCGCCGTGCAGAAACTGGAAGAGATTCAGGAGTGCCATCTGGTATCAGGTGATTTCGATTACCTGCTCAAAACACGTGTGCCGGACATGTCCGCTTATCGTAAACTTCTGGGTGAAACGCTTCTGCGTCTGCCCGGTGTTAACGATACCCGCACCTATGTTGTGATGGAAGAGGTCAAACAAAGTAACCGTCTGGTCATTAAGACACGTTAATTTGTTTCCTGTGTCATGTGCAAAACGGGATAAAATTAGGTACACTCCTGTTTATGCATACAGTTTCAACGCTGAGCTATACTCAGCGTTGTTCCGTTTTACTGACAGGGAAACCGGACCTTGCGGGCCGGAATGGACATGAGCCAGGAATATACAGAAGACAAACACATCAAATTTAAAAAAATCAGCAGTGGCCGCTGGCTGCTGGAAGCCGTTCTGATTGTCACCGGGTTGTGCGCCGTCTTTTTGCTGGTCGCTCTCTTATCCTTCAGTCCGTCAGACCCGAGCTGGTCACAAACCACCTGGCATGAGCCGGTGCAAAACCTTGCCGGCAGTATCGGGGCATGGTTCGCTGATATTCTTTTTTCCGCCTTTGGCATTTTAGCCTACACCGTTCCCCCGCTGATGGTTCTGGGGTGCTGGTCGGCTTTTCGCAGTAACGAAAACAAAGACTACGTTGATTTCTTTTCACTCTCGATGCGTATCATCGGGGGGCTTGCGTTAATTCTCTCCTCCTGCGCCCTGGCGTCCCTGAATGTGGACGACATGAAAAACTTCGCGGCAGGCGGGGTTATCGGCAGTCTGTTCAGTACGGCACTGGTGCCGTGGTTTAATGCACTGGGCGCAACGCTTGCTCTGCTGTGTCTGTGGTCTGTCGGGCTGATGCTGCTGACCGGCTGGTCGTGGGTCACCATCGCCGAAAAGCTCGGCGCGGCGGTGCTGTCTCCCGTCACCTTTATCACCAACCGATCCCGTGAGCGCTATGAGGACGGTTATGATGAGTATGAAGATGATGATGATGCTTATGATGATGAGTATGACGACGATATTGATGACGTTGACGACAATACCGCGGATACATCCCGCCGGGAATTACCATCAGCCGGAATGCCTGCGCTGACAGCAGAGGCGGCATTTACGTCACAAAGCAATGCACAGGAACCGGTTTATTACGACAATGATATTGCAGATGAAGATGATGTTCTGTTTTCTGCGCCGACTGCCGCCGACTGGTACGTTCTGAACCGGCTGATGCACTGACAATCCCGGTACAAGCCACACCGGAACTGATGAATACCATTGCAGATACTGAAACAGAGATAGCGCCTGCAGAGCCTGAACCTGAAACACCGGTACACTATCATTTTGACGTGCCGGATGCGTACCGGACAACACTGGATCTGAATGCACCGATTTCGCTGCCGGAAATTGAACCGGAACCTGAGCCTGAACCAGTCCGTCCGTCATGGCATCAGCCGGCAGACACGTCACCTTACAGCCATTTTGCGGAAAGCGGGCGTACAGAGCCGGTCTTTACATTTGATCTTCCGGAACCGTCGGATGACGATAATCACGGGGTGTATAATGCAGCTGCAATGACTGCCGCTACTGCTGTTGCCTCTGGTTTTACCCAGGTAAAACAGGGTATCGGTCCCGAATTACCCCGCCCGAACCCGGTGCGTATTCCGACCCGCCGCGAGCTTTATGGTATCCGTATTCCGTCTCAGCGGGAGGCGGAGATGGATCGCCTGCGTCAGGAACAGGATGAATTTGCGCAGCAGCATCACGGTGAAGATGCACAGGAACAAATACAAGCGGATGAAGATAATGCGTTTACCGCACGTCTGCATGAAGAATTTATGGCTCAGCAGCGCACCCGTTATGGTGATGAAGATGACACACCTGCTGTAGCCGCAACACTTGCACATCCGTCACCGGAGAGTGCGTCCGGGGCATCTTCCGCCTTTATACCGGCTCCGTCTGCTTATCAGGCGCCGGTCAGCCACCATTCGTTTGCAGCAACCTCATCAGTGCCGGATAACCGCATATTACAGGCCCGGGAAGAGCCGGTTGAAGAAAATGAACAGGATGAGCGGGAAGCGCAGCGTCTTCAGGCTGAATTCCTGTCAATGCAGCAACAGCGCTACAGTGGTCAGGCAAATGCTATTTTATCTGATCTGGCGCAGTTGAAAGCGCTGTCTCCGGTCGATGACCTGATTGATTCAGAACCGGCAGAGCCGTTGTTTATCCCGACCCCGGTAACCGCTCCTGCCGCAGAACCGGCTCCGGTTTATCCGTCTTACAGCGCACCGCAGCCTGTTCAGCCTGCGGTTGTCAGTTCGCCGGTCACTGACTATATGCCGGACACGGTGCCGGACACGCCGCAGACACAATTACAAAAGCAGATGGAAGAGAGTCTGTTCCATCCGTTCCTGGTGCGTAATGATCAGCCGTTGCCGAAATCAACCACGCCGATGCCGTCACTGGATTTACTGGCATCTCCGCCGGATACCTTTGAACCGGTGGATGAATTTGCCATGGAGCAAACCGCCCGCCTGATTGAAGCACGGCTGAATGATTTCCGTATCAAGGCGCAGGTTGTCGGTTATGAACCGGGACCAGTTATCACCCGCTTTGAGCTGGATCTGGCGCCCGGCGTAAAAGCCTCGCGTATTTCTAACCTGTCCCGTGACCTTGCCCGTTCGTTGTCCACGGAGGCGGTGCGTGTGGTGGAGGTGATTCCGGGCAAGCCGTATGTCGGGCTTGAATTGCCGAATGAAAAGCGCGAAACCGTTTATCTGCGGGAAGTGCTGGACTGCGACGAATTCCGTGATACACCGTCGCCGCTCTCCATCGTGCTGGGCAAAGATATCTCCGGTCAGCCGGTTGTGGCTGATCTCGGTAAAATGCCGCACTTACTGGTCGCCGGTACAACAGGCTCCGGTAAATCCGTCGGCGTCAACGCCATGATCATCAGTATTTTATATAAAGCGAAACCGGAAGATGTCCGCTTTATTATGATTGACCCGAAAATGCTGGAACTCTCTGTTTATGAAGGCATTCCTCACCTGCTGACTCAGGTTGTGACAGACATGAAAGATGCTGCCAATGCCCTGAACTGGTGTGTGGCAGAGATGGAACGGCGCTATAAACTGATGTCTGCGTTAGGGGTGCGTAACCTTGCCGGTTACAACGAAAAAGTGCTCATGGCAGAATCCATGGGACGCCCGATTCCGGATCCGCACTGGAAGCCGACAGACAGCATGGAAATCACTCATCCGGTACTGAAAAAAGAGCCGTACATTGTGGTGATGGTGGATGAATTTGCTGACCTGATGATGACTGCCGGGAAAAAAGTGGAAGAACATATTGCCCGTCTGGCACAGAAAGCGCGTGCTGCGGGGATCCACCTGGTGCTGGCAACACAGCGTCCGTCTGTGGATGTCATCACAGGGCTTATCAAAGCCAATATCCCGACGCGAATTGCATTTACGGTTTCCAGTAAAATTGACTCACGTACCATTCTTGACCAGAGCGGCGCGGAATCATTACTGGGTAACGGGGACATGCTCTATCTGCCGCAGGGCGCGAACGCACCGCTGCGGGTACATGGCGCGTTTGTCCGTGACCAGGAAGTGCATGCGGTGGTTAATGACTGGAAAGCACGTGCCGCCCTGAATATATCGATAATATTACCCGCGGGGGAGATGACAGCGAGGGCGGCGGAGCAGACAGCGATGAAGAGCTGGATCCGTTGTTTGATCAGGCGGTACAATTTGTCACCGAAAAACGCCGTGTTTCTATTTCCGGCGTGCAGCGCCAGTTCCGTATCGGGTATAATCGCGCGGCACGAATTGTCGAACAGATGGAAGCGCAGTCGATTGTCAGTGAACCGGGCCATAACGGAAACCGGGAAGTTTTGGCACCACCGCCGAACAGTTTTTAATAAGCATGCCGCCGGCACAAAACCGGCGGCGGCTGATTACCCAAACGCATCATCAGGAATACACACATGAAAAAGGTGTTTATCACAACCTGCCTGCTGGCAGGATTATCAGTCAGTGCGGCGCATGCCGATACCCGCAGTGATCTTCAGACGCGTTTAGGAAAAGTGAACAGTTTCCATGCGAATTTTTCGCAGAAAGTCACTGATGCAGATGGTGCGCTTGTTCAGGAAGGCACAGGCGACCTGTGGGTAAAACGCCCGAACCTGTTTAACTGGCAGATGAGTCCGCCGGATGAGAGTGTGCTGGTTTCTGACGGCAAAACGCTGTGGTTCTATAACCCGTTTGTTGAGCAGGCGACTGCCACCCGGCTCAACGATGCCACTCAGAATACCCCGTTTATGCTGATCACCCGCAATGACCCCGCTGACTGGCAGCAATATATGGTAAGTCAGCATGGTGACAACTTTGAACTCAAGCCTAAAGTAAATAACGGCAATCTGAAAGTGTTTACTATTACGGTAACCCCGGAAGGCACCATTCAGCAGTTTGCTGCCGTTGAGCAGGATGGTCAGAAAAGTACCTATCAGCTCAAAGGTCAGCAGAGTACAGACGTGAATATGAGTAAATTCACCTTTACACTGCCGGAGGGAGTTACACTGGACGATCAGCGTCAATAATGAGGCGTCAGTGACTAATTTTTCTCTCGATTTTTCCAAAAATGACTATCAGCCTCTGGCCGCCAGAATGCGGCCGGAGACGCTGGAACAGTACATAGGGCAAACACATCTGCTGGCGGAGGGTAAACCTCTGCCGCGCGCTATCCGCGCCGGACAACTTCATTCCATGATCCTGTGGGGACCGCCCGGCACCGGCAAAACGACGCTGGCAGAGGTGATTGGTCACTATGCAGATGCCGATATTGAACGCCTGTCGGCGGTAACGTCCGGCGTGAAAGAGATCCGCGAAGCCATCGAACGTGCGCGTCAGAACCGTAATCTGGGACGGCGCACCATTTTATTTGTGGATGAGGTTCACCGCTTCAATAAAAGCCAGCAGGATGCGTTTCTGCCTCATATTGAAGACGGAACTGTTACCTTTATCGGCGCCACCACTGAAAATCCCTCATTTGAACTCAATTCTGCGCTTCTGTCCCGCGCCCGTGTTTATCTGCTGAAATCCCTGACACCGGAAGATATCGAAACTGTTCTGCTTCAGGCGCTGAATGATTCTGAGCGGGGTCTCGGCGGGCAACAGATTATTCTGCCGGATGAAACCAGGACACTGCTTGCGGAACTGGTCAGCGGGGATGCCCGCCGTTCGCTGAATGTGCTGGAAATGATGGCAGATATGGCGGAGGTCAGCGCTGATGGTAAGCGCATACTGACCACTGACTTGCTGAAAGAAGTCAGCGGTGAGCGCAGTGCGCGTTTTGATAAAAACGGCGACCGGTATTACGATCTTATCTCCGCACTGCATAAATCTGTACGCGGCTCAGCGCCGGATGCGGCCCTTTACTGGTACGCGCGGATTATTACCGCCGGTGGCGACCCGCTCTATGTGGCGCGGCGTTTGCTGGCGATTGCCTCTGAAGATGTGGGAAATGCTGATCCGCGTGCAATGCAGGTTGCGGTTTCTGCGTGGGACTGCTTTACCCGTGTCGGACCTGCTGAAGGTGAGCGGGCGATCGCACAGGCGATAGTTTATCTTGCGTGTGCACCGAAAAGTAATGCCGTTTATACCGCATTTAAAGCCGCAATGCGGGATGCAAAAGAGGGGCGCGATTATGATGTGCCTGAACATCTGCGCAATGCGCCGACAAAAATGATGAAAGAGATGGGGCTGGGCAAAGAGTACCGCTACGCCCATGATGAAACCAATGCATATGCCGCCGGAGAGGTCTATTTTCCGGCTGAAATGCGCGATACCCGCTACTATTTTCCGGCAAACCGGGGAATGGAAAGTAAAATTGGTGAGAAACTCACCTGGCTTGCTGAGCAGGATCAAAATAGCCCGATAAAACGCTACCGTTAATGCCACGGTTGCGGTAAGGTATTAATTGTCAAAATTGGTAAATGCTTTAAAACACACAATATGTTCATCCGGCATATTCAGCGGGTGGCAGAGGGTATTAAAGCATTTCATTGTCGCGTTAATAACAGCTGCACTGATGATTATTTAATTATATTTTATTAGTTGCACTTTAGTTACTAACACTCACGTTAATAACAACAAGCACAGGAATAGCATGCTCGATCCAAATTTACTGCGTAATGAGCTGAACGCGGTTGCCGAAAAGCTGGCTCGCAGGGGTTTTACCCTGGATGTGGACACGCTGCGCACTCTTGAAGAGCGCCGCAAAGTTTTACAAGTTGAGACTGAAACCTTACAGGCTGACCGTAACTCCCGATCGAAGTCCATTGGTGAGGCGAAGGCACGCGGTGAAGATATTGAGTCGCTGCGGCTGGATGTGAATCAGCTGGGGGCTAAGCTGGATGCCGCCAAATCTGAGCTTGATGAAGTGCAGGGCGCGATACGCACTATTTCCCTGAATATCCCGAATATTCCGGATGACGTCGTTCCGATGGGTAAAGATGACAGCGAAAACCTCGAAGTCAGCCGCTGGGGTGAACCTAAGCAGTATGATTTTGAAGTCCGCGATCACGTTGCCCTGGGTGAACTGACAGGCGGACTGGATTTCCCGGCTGCGGTAAAACTGACCGGCGCACGTTTTGTGGTCATGAAAGGTCAGATTGCCCGGATGCACCGTGCTATCGCTCAGTTTATGCTGGATCTGCATACTGAAGAGCACGGTTATCAGGAAATTTATGTGCCGTACCTGGTCAATCAGGACACACTGTACGGAACAGGTCAGCTGCCGAAATTTGCCGGTGACTTATTTCATACCAAACCGCTGGAAGAAGAAGCTGAAACCAGCAGTTATGCATTGATCCCGACTGCGGAAGTCCCGGTGACTAACCTGGTTCGTGATGAGATTCTGGATGAAGCAGATCTGCCGATGCGAATGACTGCTCATACTCCTTGCTTCCGCTCTGAAGCCGGTTCGTATGGTCGTGATACCCGTGGCCTTATCCGTATGCACCAGTTTGATAAAGTTGAGCTGGTTCAGATTGTCCATCCTGAAAAATCGATGGAAGCCCTGGAAGAATTAACCGGTCATGCAGAGAAAGTTCTTCAGTTACTGAACCTGCCATACCGCAAAGTACTGCTTTGCACCGGTGATATCGGTTTTGGCTCCAGTAAGACGTATGACCTGGAAGTCTGGGTGCCGGCACAGAATACATACCGCGAAATTTCTTCCTGCTCAAACTGCCGTGACTTCCAGTCACGCCGTATGCAGGCACGCTTCCGTAGTAAAGAAGATAAGAAAACACAGCTGGTTCATACCCTGAATGGTTCCGGTCTGGCAGTGGGTCGTACCCTGGTTGCTATCATGGAAAACTATCAGCAGGCTGATGGCCGTATTGAAGTTCCTGAAGCACTGCGTCCGTACATGAAAGGTCTGACTCATATCGGCTGATTGTCCGGTTACGTTGTCAGATGCATAAAAAATCCCGCCGGTGAAAACCAGCGGGATTTTTATTTATAAACAGATAATTATAATGTATTAAATAATCGCCTTGTAGCTTCAAAACTATCTCTGCGCATTGACGGAACATCATCACTCCACAGAGGGTTATGCGGCACCATAAATCCGTTACATTCCAGAGTGTGTATAATGAACCGTAACCCCTCCGTATCCTGTGCCAGCAGTATCGACGGCAGTCCGGCAACCGGTTCGGGTAAGAAGAATGTCACGGGAAAATTAGTACTCATATCAGAACCCGGATTTGTGGCATCCATGCTGTGATGCACAACTTCAGTACCTTTAGTCCGGTTCAGCGCCTCGTTAATTTTTGGTATAAGTGCAGTAATTCTCGGGGTACTGTTACCGAACCTCGGATCTTCCCGCTCAAGAAGCTCCCGGCGGATTATTTCTGCTGATGAACCCCGGCTCAGCAGATAAGGACGTTTCTTTGCAAAAGCATCGGCACTGACGTCCGGATTATGCGCAATATCCTGACCACCGAAATCTTCTGTGCGTGGTGCCACAATCATCAGGTCGTAATCGGCAGTTAAAGGCATATTAATGTCAGGGGCGCTGAGTACCATGATCGGCATTTCTTTTTTTGTACTATAAATAAGAAATTGTCCGTCAGGCTCAGGTCTTGCTGTAAACGGGTGATGATGTCCGTGGGGTGATACGGCATCCAGCATCATATTACCTTGTGCATCCGGTTGATGCCGGATAAGTAATCCGGTTACAACAAGTTCATTTATCCGGCTTTCAGAGAGCCGCAGATGCTGTGCGCCGGCATGTCCCTGTTCAATGCACTCCGCTACTTTTTTATTCATTATCTCCGTTTTATGTTTTTGTCCGCATAATTTGCTGTAAAACTGGTCAACGGGAATGAAACCCGCCATCGGTCCCCAGTTTGAACTTTTTCCTTTAATACTGAAATCTTTAGTCGGGTAACCGGCGCTGATAAGACCGGTCGCTACCTGTTCAACCGGACGAAAACTGATAACCAGTTGTTCTTTTTCGGCCAGTTTCTGTAATGGCAGCAAATGCTCTTCTGCAAGTCCTGTCAGATTTATCACCTGTGCATGTTCTGTTTCAATACCGGGTATTCCGGGACGCGGACTTTTTTTTCACTACAGTGCTATTTTTAGCCTGAGAATGAATTCTGCGGGAGGAAAGGTTTGTTCGGGGCAGTGTCTGCGGGCTGGCTATGCGCATTGTTATTATCCTTTTTTAAAGAGACTTCAGGATAAAAAAACAGCAGAAAAAAGAATCAATAAAACAACCACAAAAAAAAACAGCACACCGGAGTGTGCTGTTAAAAAAGAGTA
The DNA here is from genome assembly GCF_001676055.1 of Morganella psychrotolerans. Taxonomy (GTDB): domain Bacteria; phylum Pseudomonadota; class Gammaproteobacteria; order Enterobacterales; family Enterobacteriaceae; genus Morganella; species Morganella psychrotolerans_B. Next base: position 258,304 of record NZ_LZEX01000012.1, read on the forward strand.
AGAACTTAATACATTACTTTATGACCATAGCTTTCGAGAATCGATTTTACTTTTTCCATGGTCTCTTTTGATGGCGGGTTTACACCATCAAGTTTGTATTCTTCATTCATTGCTGTCCACTTATGCTTACCTAATTCGTGGTAAGGCAATAATTCGATCTTCTCAATATTTTTCATATCTTTGGTGAAATCGCCGAGAAGATGGGCAGAATGTTCATCATCAGACCAGCCCGGTACGACAACGTAGCGGATCCAGGTTTTCTGATTACGTTCAGCCAGATAACGGGCAAACTGTAATGTGCGGTGGTTGGAAACGCCGACTAAGTTCTGGTGGATGCTGTCATCGAGTTGTTTTAAATCCAGCATGACGAGATCAGTCACTTCCATTAATTCGTCGATTACAGGGTCGTAACGACGGACAAATCCGTTGGTATCCAGACAGGTGTGGATCCCTTCTTTTTTACAGGCACGGAACCAGTCACGGACAAATTCAGCCTGCAATATTGCTTCACCACCGGATGCGGTTACGCCGCCGCCGGACGCGTTCATAAAATGACGGTAAGTGGTAGCTTCTTTCATTAACTCGTCAACAGTCACTTCCTGACCACCATGCAAGTCCCAGGTATCGCGGTTATGGCAATACAGGCAGCGCATCAGACAGCCCTGAAAGAAGATGATAAAGCGGATCCCCGGACCATCAACGGTGCCGCAGGATTCGAAAGAGTGAATTCGACCAAGTACAGACATGACAGGATTACTCCAAAACTGACCAGTTATAATAAAGGCCCCGAAACAGAGGGGCCTTTTAGTTTATGTTATTTTAATAAGACAGCAAATGGTTACCGCACAAATTACATGGATTTTGTGAATGTACGGGTAATAACGTCTTTCTGCTGTTCTTTGGTCAGTGAGTTGAAACGAACTGCATAACCGGATACACGGATGGTCAGCTGAGGATATTTCTCAGGATTTTCCATGGCTTCTAACAGCATTTCACGGTTCATTACGTTCACGTTCAGGTGCTGACCACCTTCGATGCTTGATTCGTGGTGGAAATAACCATCCATCAGGCCGGCCAGGTTAGTACGACGAACATCGTCATCTTTACCTAATGCGTTTGGTACGATAGAGAAGGTATAAGAGATACCATCTTTCGCGTAAGCAAACGGCAGTTTTGCAACTGAAGTCAGAGAGGCAACGGCACCTTTCTGGTCACGACCGTGCATAGGGTTAGCACCTGGTCCGAATGGTGCGCCAGCGCGACGGCCATCAGGGGTGTTACCGGTTTTCTTACCATACACAACGTTAGATGTGATAGTCAGAATTGACTGAGTCGGAACCGCGTTACGGTACATGTGGTGTTTCTGAATTTTCTTCATGAAACGTTCAACGATGTCACATGCGATGTCATCAACGCGTGAATCATTGTTACCAAACTGCGGATATTCACCGTCAATTTTGAAGTCAACAGCCAGGCCGCTTTCGTCAATAATCGGGCTTACTTTCGCATATTTGATAGCAGACAGTGAGTCAGCTGCAACAGACAGACCTGCGATACCACATGCCATTGTACGATATACATCACGGTCATGCAGAGCCATCAGCGCTGCTTCGTAGCTGTATTTGTCGTGCATGTAGTGGATGCAGTTCAGAGCGGTGACATAGTTAGTTGCCAGCCAGTCCATGAACTCGTCCAGACGTGCCATAACAACGTCGTAATCCAGAACATCTGTATGAATTGGTTCGTGTTTAGGACCAACCTGGATTTTCAGTTTTTCGTCAACACCGCCATTTATTGCGTACAGCAGGGTTTTAGCCATGTTTGCACGGGCGCCGAAGAACTGCATTTGTTTACCAACGATCATCGGGCTTACGCAACATGCGATAGCATAGTCATCGTTGTCAAAGTCAGGACGCATCAGGTCATCGTTCTCATACTGTACAGAAGAGGTATCGATAGACACTTTCGCTGCGAAACGTTTGAAGTTCAGCGGCAGACGCTCTGACCACAGGATGGTCATGTTAGGCTCTGGTGAAGGACCCATGGTGTACAGGGTATTCAGGAAACGGAAGCTGTTTTTCGTTACCAGAGTACGGCCATCTGTGCCCATACCTGCTAATGATTCAGTTGCCCAGATTGGGTCACCTGAGAACAGTTCATCGTATTCAGGGGTACGCAGGAAGCGGACCATACGCAGTTTCATGATCAGGTGGTCAACGATTTCCTGAGCTTCAACTTCAGTGATTTTGCCTTGTTCCAGATCACGCTGAATGTAAACATCCAGGAATGTGGAAACACGACCGAAGGACATTGCAGCACCGTTCTGAGACTTAACAGCAGCCAGGTAGCCGAAGTAAGTCCACTGTGCAGCTTCCTGAGCGGTAGCAGCAGGACGGGAGATATCCAGACCGTATTTAGCAGCCATGACTTTCATCTGGCCTAATGCACGGTGCTGTTCAGCGATTTCTTCACGCAGTTGGATAGTATCACGCAGGTTTTCGCCACTTTCTAAGCGCGATTGCAGTGATGTGAACTGTGCGAATTTGTCTTTCAGCAGGAAGTCGATACCGTACAGTGCAACACGACGGTAGTCACCAATGATACGACCACGGCCGTATGCATCAGGCAGACCGGTCAGAACACCTGATTTACGGCAGCGAACGATGTCCGGAGTATAAACGTCGAACACGCCCTGGTTGTGCGTTTTACGGTAATCAGTAAAGATTGTTTCGATCTGTGGGTTCAGTTCACGGCCATAGGCGTGGCATGAACTTTCGATCATACGAATACCACCAAACGGCAGCATTGCACGTTTCAGAGGTTTCTCAGTCTGCAGACCAACAACTTTTTCTAAATCTTTGTTGATATAACCGGCATCGTGGGAAGTGATAGTAGACGGCATATCAGTATCAAAATCGACAGGAGCGTGGGTACTGTTTTCGATTTTGATGCCTTCCATAACTGAAGTCCACAGAGCAGTAGTTGCGTCTGTAGCGCCAGCTAAGAAAGACTCATCGCCTTCAAATGGGGTGTAGTTTTTCTGGATGAAGTCACGGACGTTTACTTCCTGTGACCAATCACCTGTATTAAAGCCTTGCCATGCTGAAGCGAATTTTTCATTTAATTCTGACATGATACTTTACCTTTTAACAATGGAACTTAGAAATTCAGTCGTGATAAGCAGAGACTAATGCTTTTGCTCACCGCGTAAATGAATCAGCCAATAAGTCAGACCTACTAAAATTGCACCACCAATGATGTTACCGATAGTAACCGGAATCAGATTATCAATGACAAAATCAGAGATAGTCAGTGACGGAAACTGTTCCGGTGTCGAACCAACCATAGACCAGAATTCAGAAGGTGCAAAATTTTTGATGACAATCCCTAAAGGGATCATAAACATATTGGCGATACTATGCTCAAACCCGCTGGCAACAAACATACCGATAGGGAACAGAAGTACCAAAATTTTATCGGTCAGACTACGGCCTGCGTAGCTCATCCATACCGCCAGACAAACCATTAAGTTTGCCAGAATCCCGAGACAGACAGCTTCAATAAATGTGTGGTGAAGCTTGTGATCTGCTGTTTGCAGGATATTTAATCCCCACAGCCCGTTAGCTGCCATATGCTGCCCGGCAAACCAGATGAGCGCGACGAAAAAGAGGGCACCAGCCAGGTTGCCGAAATAAACACGGGTCCAGTTAGCAAACATCTGACCCCAGGTTATGCGGCCGGTTGCTTTTGCGACGATGGTCAGTACGGTTGAGGTAAATAAATCAGCTCCACAAACGACTACCAGCATCAGACCAAGTGCGAAACAAATACCACCAAGAAATTTTGCGACACCGAAGGGGATAACACCCGCTGTTCCGGTCGTGGCAGTAATATAAAAGACGAAACCAACTGAGATGAAAATGCCTGCCATAAATGCAGATAAATAAGTGATGGACGGTGCTTTGGTTGCTTTATAGACACCGACGTCGTCTGCAACATGTGCCATTTCGGCAGGGGATAATAAATTAAAAAGGGTATCAGTTTTCATTATGCTAACTGTCTCTTTGATTCCAATAATTATAGCACGCAATGATAGTAACAAAGGGGTAAATATTAAAACTTGATGTGGATCATAAAGGCATTCAAGAGAATCGTCAAATTCCCTGAAAAAAGTTGAATTTTATAGTTAACGATATGAATTTAAACGGAAAACAATATTTTAAAGTTTGTAATAAATTTTTATTTTTTATTTTAGTTTTAATAAAAGTAAAATAATAGGTTAACTTGTCGTGATTGTGTTACTTAAAACGAACAAATTAACCTAATATTTACGATTCATTCCATTTAGGATGATTAATTCGTATTTTTATTATTTAGCCAAAAATGCGATTTTGCTTTTTGCAGTTTTTCATAGGCCGCTAACAGAGATTGATGCGCCGGAAATGCGGTTAAATTATTATCTGATGTGCACAAACCATAAAAACAATTTTTTCCGTGCATGGCATTTAATGCGGCATCCAGTGTTTCCTGACCATACATCCGGGCAAAAGCCGGTAAGTATTGTGCCGTATCGCGCTCCGGCTCCTGTGTTAACAGCAGCAGGGTATGCAGACAGCGGTAATAATTGGCACGTGCTGCACTCAGACCACCGGAGTTGAAATCCTGTGTCCATTCAACCCAGACCAGCGCCAGATCGGTATTTCCGCCTGCCAGTGCGAGCATGGACTTCAGTTCACCAACACGCAGGGTTGACCAGCCGTTATCTTTACCGGTGGCAATACCCAGTAATTCACGGACGCGGGTATAATCATCGTGTCCTTCTTCGTCCAGCTGCGCCAGTAAAGAGAGATAATCATCCGGCTGCCGGTTGCTTTCCGGCAGTGCCAGGAAGGTTTCACGTAAATGGATACCCATCGCATTGTTTGCCATATGTAAATCGTCGACCGGATAAATATCAGACATGCCCGGTACAAGAATGCGGCAGGCATACACACCCAGATGTTCATAATCGGCGATATAGACGTCGTTTCCGACAGAGCGGAAAATCGCCATCAGAGTGGCAAATTCTTCCTCTGTGCTGCCGGAAAACTGCCAGTCAGCAAAATCGTAATCTGCATCCTGCTTAAACAGATCCCAGCTGATAAGACCACTGGAGTCGATAAAATGCGTTTCCAGGTTAGTCTGATCGCCAACTTCTTCATCATCAAAGGTCGGGGCGGTAAACACATCCAGGTCTTTCAGTCCGCGTCCCTGTAACAGCTCGGTAACGGTCCGCTCCAGCGCAACGCCAAAATCCGGATGCGCACCGAAAGAGGCAAAACAGGTGCCGTTTGCCGGATTGAACAGAACGACGCAAATCACCGGGTACTGACCGCCGAGAGATGCGTCGAAACAGAAAATCGGGAAGCCTTCATTTTCCAGGGTACTGACAGACTCAACAACCTGCGGGTAGCGCGCGAGAACCTCTTGCGGGATAGCCGGTAAACTGATGCGCTCTGTAATAATGCGGTTTTTAACATAACGCTCAAAGATTTCAGACAATCCCTGCACCCGTGCTTCATTACGGGTATTCCCGGCTGACATCCCGTTGGAGACATACAGGTTTGCCACAATATTCATCGGGATATAAATGGTTTTCCCGTCGGACTGGCGGGTAAACGGCAGAGCGCAGATCCCGCGGGCGTCATTGGAGGATTGCAGATCGACCAACTGACTGCCCTGTAAATCACTGTCCGGATCATAATACTCACGCAGGTATGTATCGAGAATACCGTCCGGCAGGGAGTCGTCGTCTGTCAGCGGAAACCATTTTTCATTCGGATAATGTACAAATTCACTGTTGGCAATCTGCTCACCGAGCCAGAAATCGGCAAAGAAGTAGTTTGTGGACAGGCGCTCAAAGTATTCACCCAGTGCAGAGGCCAGTGCCGCTTTTTTGGTGGCACCTTTTCCGTTGGTAAAACAGAGCGGACAGTCAGTATCACGGATATGGACTGACCAGACATTCGGAACAGGATTAAGCCAGGATGCTTCTTCGATATTAAATCCGAGTTGCTGTAATTTCAGCTGAAAACGGCTGATAGAGTCTTCGAGCGCGGCATCTTTGCCGGGAATAAAGGTATGTGTTTCTGTTTGCGTCATGGGATCCACAATCTGCGTTAGTGCCCCGCCGGTGGCGGATGCACGGAATAGGGGGGAAAGAAAGGTGCATATATACCCAACGTCATTCAAGATGCGGCCAACGAACCTGCGGTTTGAATGAATAAGGGTATGATACGGATTTTTTCAGCCGGGAACTACCTTTGTGAATATAAAGTTATCACTGGGTTATTCCCTCATATGACTGCCGCCGGTCACGGCATTACGGTAACGGTCTGAATAATATTCTGGTTTTTGATGAAAAAGCAGTGTATCACGCTGAAAGATGACAAAAAGGGTTTGCCGGTTGTCACGCAATAAGCATTGCAGCAACAGCCCCGGAATGATAAAACCGGTAGAGAGGGCGTATTCACAATGTATACCCGACGTCATTCAGGATGCAGCCAACGAACCTGCATTTTGAATAAATAAGGGTGTAAATTTACGAAATAGGGTGGGGTCAATGAGTCAGGTCTATAATTTTAGTGCCGGTCCGGCTATGTTACCGGTTGAAGTGCTGCGCCGTGCTGAGCAGGAGCTGTGCAACTGGAACGGTCTGGGAACCTCGGTGATGGAAATCAGTCACCGCAGCAAAGAATTTATGGCAGTAGCAAAAGAAGCGGAAAATAATCTGCGCCGGTTACTGGCTGTACCGGATAATTATAAAGTCCTGTTCTGTCACGGCGGCGCACGCGGACATTTTGCGGCATTGCCGATGAATCTGCTGGGTGAGAACACGAAGGCAGACTATATTGTCGGTGGTTACTGGGCGGAATGTGCGGCAGAAGAAGCACAAAAATATTGCACACCGAATATTATTGATATCAGAACAGAAACGGCAGACGGCATCGGTGTGAAACCGATGAGTGAATGGGCGCTCAGTGATGATGCCGCGTATGTTCACTATTGCCCGAATGAAACCATTGATGGTATCGCCATCCATGAAGAGCCGGATTTCGGCGACAAAATTGTGATCGCTGATTACTCCTCTGCGATCCTCTCCAAACCGCTGGATGTCAGTCGCTTCGGGGTTATCTATGCAGGCGCACAGAAAAATATCGGCCCGGCGGGTCTGACCCTGGTGATTATCCGTGAGGATCTGCTGGGTAAAGCGCGCAAAGAAACTCCGTCCATTCTTGATTACACCGTATTGAGTGAAAACGACTCAATGTTCAACACGCCGCCGACCTTTGCCTGGTACCTTTCAGGGATGGTCTTTAAGTGGCTGATTGAGCAGGGTGGCTTACAGGAAATTGCTCAGCGCAACTATGAAAAAGCAAAATTGCTTTATGAAGCCGTGGATCACAGTGATTTCTATATTAACCGCGTTGCCGGGGCGAATCGTTCCCTGATGAATGTGCCGTTCCAGATGTCTGATCCGTCACTCGACAGCAAATTTCTTGAAGAAGCGCAGGCTCAGGGACTGGTCTCACTGAAAGGTCACCGGGTTTCCGGCGGTATGCGTGCCTCTATTTATAATGCGATGTCCCTTGAGGGTGTTAAAGCGCTGGTTGAGTTTATGGCAGAGTTCGAGCGCCGCCACAGCTGATTTTTTTTGCAGACATTTTATCGGATCCGGGTTTGCGCCCGGGTCCGTTTTGTTCTTTTTTCAGTTTACACCCGGAGAATGACTTTATATGGAGTCCCTGACGTTACAACCCATCGCCCGCATTAACGGAACCATTAATCTGCCCGGCTCCAAAAGTGTCTCCAACCGGGCTCTTCTGCTGGCGGCACAGGCAACAGGTACCACCCGCCTGATTAACCTGCTCGACAGTGATGACATCCGCCACATGCTCAACGCGTTGCGTGAGCTGGGGATCCGTTTTCAGCTCTCTGATGACAAAACAGAATGTATTGTCGAAGGACAAGGCGGGCCACTCAGTGGTTTTCACGGCAATGAGTTATTTTTAGGCAATGCCGGTACGGCTATGCGCCCGCTCGCAGCAGCACTGTGTCTCGGTGATAATGACATTATTCTGACCGGCGAACCGCGCATGAAAGAGCGCCCGATCGGTCATCTGACAGATGCACTGCGCGACGGCGGGGCTTTGATAACCTATCTTGAGAATGAAAACTACCCGCCGTTGCGGATCCGCGGGGGATTTACCGGCGGAAAAATCCGTGTCGACGGCTCGGTCTCCAGCCAGTTTCTGACGGCATTGCTGATGGCGGCGCCGCTGGCTGAACAGGATACTGAAATCAGTATCACCGGTGATTTGGTCTCCAAACCTTATATTGATATCACGCTGGCAATGATGGCGCGTTTTGGTATCACGGTAATTAATGAAAATTACACCCGTTTTCAGGTCACAGGAAAACAGCAATATCATTCACCGGGTGATTATCTTGTGGAAGGTGATGCATCCTCTGCCTCTTATTTCCTGGCGGCAGCCGCAATTAAAGGCGGCACAGTGCGGGTCACCGGAATCGGGCGTGACAGTTTGCAGGGAGATACCCAATTTGCGGCAGTGCTCGAAAAAATGGGCGCAAAAATCACCTGGGGTGACACCTTTATAGAATGTACCCGCGATACACTGCATGGTATCGATATGGATATGAATGCCATTCCTGATGCGGCAATGACCATTGCCACCACGGCGCTGTTTGCACAGGGAACCACCACCATCCGCAATATTTATAACTGGCGTGTCAAAGAAACTGACCGCCTGAGTGCGATGGCAACCGAGCTGCGTAAGGTCGGCGCGGAAGTTGTTGAAGGGCATGACTATATTCAGGTCACACCACCGGCAGTACTGCGCCACGCGGAAATTGAAACCTATAACGATCACCGCATCGCCATGTGTTTCTCCCTGGTGGCGCTGTCAGATACACCGGTCACGATTCTGGATCCGGGCTGTACGGCTAAAACGTTTCCGGGCTACTTCCGTGAACTGGCCATATTGGCGGGGCAATAATTCTTACCGAAATAATGGTTATGGATACCGGCCTCAGCCCATATATAAGCGGATAAAAAAGCACTAATGTGCTCTGCGGCGTTTCTTCGGCGGCAGGTCATGCGTATAATACGGTCATCTTTTTTAAGGTGGCCGTTTTTTATGGCCGCCTGACTGCGACAGGAGAGTGTGCATGGCAGTATATGTTCCGGTTATCACCATTGACGGGCCGAGCGGCGCGGGTAAAGGAACCCTTTGCCGGGCACTGGCAAACGAAATGGGATGGCATTTACTGGACTCCGGTGCTATCTACCGCGTTCTGGCACTTGCGGCACTTCATCATCACGTTGATATCACCTCGGAAGATGCACTCGTTCCGCTGGCCGCCAATCTGGATGTAAAATTTCTGGCGGAAGAAGCCGGTCTTGAGATTATTCTGGAAGGTGAAGATGTCAGCCGGGATATCCGCCGGGAAGATGTCGGTATGACCGCGTCTCAGATTGCGGCGTTTCCGCGTGTGCGCGAAGCGCTGTTGCGCCGTCAGCGGGCATTCCGCGTTGCACCCGGACTGATAGCCGACGGACGTGATATGGGCACGGTGGTTTTCCCTGATGCGCCGGTGAAAATTTTCCTTGATGCCAGTGCACAGGAGCGCGCCCACCGCCGGATGAAGCAGTTGCAGGACAAGGGCTTTAGTGTTAATTTTGACCGCCTTCTGGCGGAGATAGAAGAGCGCGATTACCGCGACCGCAACCGTGCGGTTGCTCCGTTGGTCGCCGCGGGAGATGCCCTTATTCTTGATTCAACAACAATGTCCATTGATGACGTTATTGCAGAGGCTCTCCGTTATACGAGGGCTGTGCTGGCTGAAGCGGCGCAATGATAAACAAAATCTGACTGAATCTGTGTTTTTTAGTAGGTTTCTGCATCCGTTTTTGTTTATAATGATAAGTTGAAGTTTTTTATCGGCAGAGAACAAGGCAAAAACGCAGTTTTCTGCCACCCCTTTGTGACAAGGAATGTTGCAAGGTATGTGAAACAACCCCATTCGGCCGGATGCTAAATGGACGTTAATACTTAAACACTTGAAGATCAAACATGACTGAATCTTTTGCTCAACTCTTTGAAGAATCCCTGCAGGTTATCGAAACTCGTCCGGGCGCTATTGTCCGTGGTACTGTTGTTGCTATCGATAAAGACGTTGTACTGGTTGACGCGGGTCTGAAATCAGAATCTGCTATTCCTGTAGAACAGTTCAAAAATGCTCAGGGTGAACTGGAAATTCAGGTCGGCGATGAAGTTGACGTTGCTCTGGACGCAGTAGAAGACGGTTTCGGTGAAACTGTTCTGTCCCGTGAGAAAGCGAAACGCCATGAAGCATGGCTGACGCTGGAAAAAGCATACGAAGAAGCTGAAACTGTTACCGGTATTATCAACGGTAAAGTTAAAGGCGGTTTCACTGTAGAACTGAACGGTATTCGTGCGTTCCTGCCGGGTTCACTGGTTGACGTGCGTCCTGTTCGCGATACCACGCACCTGGAAAACAAAGAGCTTGAGTTCAAAGTAATCAAGCTGGATCAGAAACGCAATAACGTTGTTGTTTCCCGTCGTGCTGTTATCGAATCTGAAAACAGTGCAGAGCGCGATCAGCTGCTGGAAAACCTCCAGGAAGGCATGGAAGTTAAAGGTATCGTTAAGAACCTCACTGACTACGGTGCATTCGTTGACCTGGGTGGCGTTGATGGTCTGCTGCACATCACTGATATGGCATGGAAACGTGTTAAACATCCAAGCGAAATCGTGAATGTCGGCGATGAAATCACTGTTAAAGTGCTGAAATTCGACCGTGAACGTACCCGTGTATCTCTGGGCCTGAAACAGCTGGGCGAAGATCCTTGGGTCGCAATCGCTAAGCGTTATCCTGAGAGTACCCGTCTGACCGGTCGCGTGACCAACCTGACTGACTACGGCTGCTTCGTCGAAATCGAAGAAGGCGTTGAAGGTCTGGTACACGTTTCCGAAATGGATTGGACCAACAAAAACATTCACCCATCTAAAGTTGTTAACGTTGGTGATGTTGTTGAAGTTATGGTTCTGGACATCGACGAAGAACGTCGTCGTATCTCCCTGGGCCTGAAACAGTGCAAATCTAACCCATGGCAGTTATTCGCGGAAACCCATAATAAAGGTGACCGTGTTGAAGGTAAAATCAAGTCAATCACTGACTTCGGTATCTTCATTGGTTTAGATGGCGGCATTGATGGTCTGGTTCACCTGTCTGACATCTCCTGGAACGTTACAGGCGAAGAAGCTGTCCGTGAATACAAAAAAGGCGACGAAATCGCAGCGGTTGTTCTCCAGGTTGACGCAGAACGTGAGCGTATCTCTCTGGGCGTTAAGCAATTAGCTGAAGATCCGTTCAACAACTACACCGCTGTTACTAAGAAAGGTGCTATTGTCACCGGTAAAGTAACTGCAGTAGATGCAAAAGGTGCAACTGTTGAGCTGATGGATGGCGTTGAAGGTTACCTGCGTGCGTCAGAAGCATCACGCGATCGCGTTGAAGATGCAACTCTGGTTCTGAACGTTGGTGATGAAGTTGAAGCAAAATACACGGGTGTTGATCGTAAAAACCGTGTAATCAACCTGTCTGTACGTGCAAAAGACGAAGCGGATGAAAAAAGACGCTGTCGCTACTGTAAACAAACAGGAAGAAGTCAGCTTCTCCAACAACGCTATGGCAGATGCTTTCAAAGCAGCTAAAGGCGAGTAATTAAGCGGGCAGGCCGCGCAAGCGGTCTGCTTTTATGATAATCAGGGTAGTCCAGGAGGTTATATGACCAAATCTGAACTGATTGAGAAGCTGGCAGGCCAACAATCTCATCTTCCGGCTAAAGTTGTTGAAGAAGCAGTAAAAGAGATCCTTGAGCATATGGCAAATACTCTCGCTGACGGTGAGCGTATTGAAATCCGTGGATTCGGCAGTTTTTCTCTGCACTACCGTGCTCCGCGGGTTGGTCGTAACCCGAAAACCGGCGAACAGGTTGAATTGGAAGGTAAACACGTTCCGCACTTCAAACCGGGTAAAGAGTTGCGTGACCGCGCGAATATCTATGCTTAATTATTGACAGAGATAATAAAAATGACGCCGATGGCGTCATTTTTTTTCAGGAAAATATCTTCCCGAATTATTTTAGTTGTATAAATGTTAGTGATGTATTAATTAATTGAAAAATAATTAATTCTGGTGTTGGCAAGAAAACGTTATATTATTTTTTTATAAAAAAGCATCTTATTCTCTTTTCAGAAAAATTCTATTAAAAATCCTCGTGGAATTATAGTTAAATAAATAATTGTGATTGGCGTCTCATAAAATTCATTATTATATGTATATCGCGAATATAACTTCGCGATTGATCTCATTTTTTATTTTAGGAACAAAAAAGTAAACGATTCTCATCATAATAAATACTGATAACACATTTGGTGAGATATATGTTCATTTCTTCTGTTCTGAAATACCTTTTCCCGCATCCGTTACCGCTCTGGCTGGCAGCTGCAGCTGTACTGGTCGGACATGCTCCGCTGCTGGTGCTGCCAAGGTTACTGTCACGGATTGAGTTATTGTATCTGTCAGTCGTATTAGGTTTTCTGTTTTTTATCCGTAACCGGAGCAGTATATTTATACGAATAATAATAAGTGTTTTTTTTAATAGCGAATATTCAACTAAGCAATACATTATCACTGTTCTCATCTGATAATGAAAAACTGAAAAATATAGATATATTAGTTGAGGACGTTATTATAAAAACAACTGGTTTTTACTCGGTAAAGGGGAAGGTTATAAATATCAATGATGAAGAAATTAATGATGATATTTATATCAATATAAAAATAAAAGGCGCATTTGTGCCGGAATGTGCCGGTGAAGTCTGGCGTATATTCCGGCCTGTTTTACGACCGGTTCACAAGCAATTAAATGAAGGACAACCTGACCGGCAACAGTATGCATTGTCACAGCGGGTCTTATTTTCTCTGACACCCGGGCGCAGTAAGAAAATATCGTCAGTATGTAATCTGCGCCAGCGGGTCATTGCTGAATATTTTCCGCAGACAGATAACTTTGCGCAGAGCGGGCTGATGCTGGCTCTGCTCTTCGGGGAGCGCAGGGGGATTACACCACAACAACGAATGCTGGTGCAGGAAACCGGTGTGGCTCATGTGGTGGCGATTTCAGGTCTGCATATAGGACTTGCGGCGTTATGGGGCTGGTGGGCGGGGCGGATTATCTTACTGGTATTGCCGCAGCGGCTGATGTCACATCTTATTCCTGTGCTGTTTTCTGTCTGTGCGGCAGTGGTGTATGTCTGGCTGGCGGGTTTTGCTGTACCGGCCTGCCGGGCGCTTACCGTGCTTCTGCTGTGGCACCTGATGAGATGGAAGCATTATGTGTTACCTGCCTATCAGTTTGTATTTATCAGCGCCGCCCTGTTGTTGCTTATCGATCCTCTGACCATCCTCTCTGCCAGTTTCTGGTTGTCATTTATTGCTGTTACTGCGCTGCTGCTCTGGCACCATACCGGCGCGCGGCAGGTAACAACCGGGATGATGACGCGCCACGAGCGCTTTTGGCGCAATATCCGTGGTTTTTTGTCATATCAGTGGGGATTATTTCTGCTTTTACTGCCGGTGCAGGCGTTTTTCTTCGGCGGCATCAATCTGCTCTCATTACTGAGTAATTTGTGGGTTATTCCTGTTATCTCTTTTCTATCGGTACCTCTGCTTTTTTCCGCTATTACAGCGGCATTATTTCTGCCGGTCACCGTGACCGGGTTTATCTGGCAGGCAGTTGATTTTTCTCTCGGACTGGCATTGTGGCCGCTGCCGTTTCTGTCTTCGTTCTGGCTGATAACCGGACATATCTCTCTGCTCTGGACCGCTGTTGTGTGGGGGAGTGTCTGTTTTATCCGGCTGGATCTCCGGCGTCAGCATCCGGTACTGCTGCCGGGAATGATTATCTGCTGCTGTTTGTATCTGCGGAAAACACCGGTGCCGGACTGGTCGGTGACCTTGCTGGATATCGGGCACGGGCTGGCGGTGGTTGTCGAAAAAGAGGGCCGGGCGGTTGTGTATGATACCGGCAACCGGATGGGGCACAGTGATGATGCTCAGCGGGTGATCCTGCCTTATCTGCGGCATCACCGCCTGATACCGGATTGGATTATTATCAGCCACGACCATCAGGATCATACCGGTGGGCTGGCAACATTGCGCCGCCATTATCCGGCTGTAACTGTAAAAGGCAATATTCCGCGGGCGGATACTCCGTGTGAGCGGGGTGAGCGCTGGGTCTGGCAGTCGTTATATTTCGAGGTGTTATGGCCGGACGGGAAGTATCAGAAAAGTAAAAATGATGGTTCGTGTGTTATCCGCATCAGTGACGGAAAACATCAGGTTTTACTGACCGGTGATATTGAAAAACAAGCAGAAATACAGTTGGTTAAGTCAGAAAAGAGGCTGTCAGCCACCGTATTGCAAGTTCCGCACCACGGCAGTAATACTTCATCAACAGAATCTTTTATTCGTGCGGTAAATCCCGGTTTTGCACTGGTCTCTGTGGCCCGCTATAGCCCATGGCGTCTGCCCTCTGATAAAGTACAGCGCCGCTATCGTCATCACGGCACGGACTGGTACGATACCGCGCACAGCGGTCAGATTTCTGTGCAATTTCTTAATGATGACATAACGCTGGTGACATATCGTCATCATCTGTCTGCCCGCTGGTTCAGTGCATGGTTTGGTGATCAGCCGATAAACGGGTAATATAGGCAACTAATTTTTAGTATTGGTAAACGCAATAATGAAAGATATTGATATTTCAACCCGGCAAACATTCCGCCGGTTATGGCCGACAATTGCACCTTTTAAATCAGGTATCATCGTAGCGGCTGTTGCGTTAGTCATAAATGCGGGGGGCGATGCATTTATGCTGTCGCTGCTCAAACCGCTGCTTGATGAAGGTTTCGGCAAAGCCGACAATGATTTTCTCCGGGTGATGCCCCTGATTATCCTTGCGCTGATGCTGGTGCGCGGAGCATCGAGCTTTATTTCAGGATATTGTCTTTCCTGGGTGTCAGGCAAAGTGGTTATGGTCATGCGCCGTAATCTGTTCCGTCATATGATGGGCATGCCGGTTCCTTTCTTTGACCAGCAATCCACCGGGACACTGTTATCCCGTATTACTTATGATTCTGAGCAGGTTGCTTCTTCTTCTTCCGGCGCACTGGTCACTGTTGTCCGTGAAGGTGCTTATATCATTGCGCTGTTCGGACTGATGTTTTATAACAGCTGGCAGCTTTCGCTTATTTTGATTGTTATCGCCCCGATTGTGGCGGTGGTCATCCGCAAAGTCTCTGTCCGTTTCCGTGAAATAAGTAAAACCATGCAGAGCGGAATGGGCCAGGTGAGTGCCAGTGCGGAACAGATGCTGAAAGGGCATAAAGAAGTATTGATTTTCGGCGGGCAAAAAGTCGAAAACGACCACTTTGATAAAGTCAGCAATGACATGCGCCGCCAGGGAATGAAGCTGGTTACCGCATCTTCTATTGCGGATCCGATTATTCAGATAATTGCGTCTTTTGCATTAGCATTTGTGTTGTTTGCCGCCAGTTTTCCTGAAATTAAAGATGCACTGAGCGCGGGTTCTATTACAGTTGTGTTCTCATCAATGGTCGCGCTGATGCGTCCGTTAAAATCCCTGACGAATGTTAACGCACAGTTCCAGCGTGGTATGGCTGCGTGTCAGACCCTGTTTGCGCTGCTGGACCTTGAGCAGGAAAAAGACACCGGTACCAAAGTACTGAAAGAAGTTAAAGGGGATGTGAAATTTGAGGATGTCACTTTCACCTATCCCGGAAGAGAACAACCCGCACTGAAAAACGTGTCATTCACTATTCCTCAAGGTAAAACCGTGGCACTGGTGGGACGTTCCGGCTCCGGAAAATCAACAATTGCCAATCTTATTACCCGTTTCTATGAAATCGACAGCGGGCATATTGTGATTGATGGTAATGATGTCCGTGAGTATACGCTGGCTTCCCTGCGCAGCCAGGTGGCGCTGGTATCGCAAAATGTACATCTGTTCAATGATACCGTGGCGAATAATATTGCGTACGCAACGGAAGGAAAATACAGCCGCGAGCAGATAGAGAAAGCGGCAGAAATGGCATATGCCATGGACTTTATCAAAAAAATGGAAAAAGGGCTGGATACCGAAATCGGCGAGAACGGTGTGCTGCTCTCCGGCGGACAGCGTCAGCGTATTGCCATCGCCCGCGCATTGCTGCGTGACGCGCCAATTTTGATTCTGGATGAAGCAACGTCGGCGCTGGATACTGAATCTGAGCGCGCTATTCAGGCGGCTCTTGATGAATTACAAAAAGATCGCACCTGTCTGGTGATAGCGCACCGCTTATCAACCATTGAGAAAGCAGATGAAATTCTGGTGGTGCAGGATGGCGAAGTGCAGGAGCGCGGCTCACATGCTGAACTGGTAAAACAGCCGGGTATCTATGCGCAGCTTTATAATATGCAGTTTGGTCAGTAATGATTGAAAAAATATGGTCCGGCCGCTCAAAACTGTATCTGCTGCTTTTGCCGCTCTCTTTTTTGTATGGTGCGGTAAGCGGTCTGCGGCGACTGTTATTTCGTCTCGGGCTGAAAAAATCCCGGCGGATGCCGGTACCGGTTGTGGTGGTGGGAAACCTGACCGCAGGCGGTAATGGTAAAACACCGGTGGTTGTCTGGCTGGCTGAACAGCTTATTGCCCGCGGATACCGTCCCGGTGTGGTATCCCGTGGTTACGGGGGAAAGTCAGACAACTATCCGCTGCTTATCACGCCTGACACCACAACCGCGCAGGCAGGCGATGAACCGGTACTGATTGCCCGGCGCACCGGCGTTCCGGTTGCCGTGGCACCCCGGCGCGCAGATGCAGTGGATGCGATTTTGCAGCACAGTCCGGTGGATGTCATTATCACGGATGACGGGTTGCAGCATTATGCACTGGAGCGTGATGTTGAAATCGTGGTGATTGATGGTGAGCGCCGCTTTGGTAACGGCTGGTGGTTACCGGCCGGTCCCATGCGTGAACGTGCCGGGCGTCTGAAAAGTGTTGATGCAGTGATAACCAACGGCGGCACAGCCCTTACGGGTGAGGCTGCAATGTTTTTGGTACCGGGCGAGGCAGTCAATCTGGCTGACGGCACACGCAAACCGGTCAGTGAGCTTGGTGAGTGTGTGGCGATGGCGGGTATCGGTCATCCGCCACGGTTTTTCAGTACTCTGGCATCTCTCGGCATAACGCCTGCTGAATGTATTTCTTTTCCTGATCATCAGTCGTACAGCCGTGATCAGCTGTCCGCACTGGTAAAACCGGGCCAGTCACTGCTGATGACGGAGAAGGATGCAGTGAAATGTTTTGCCTTTTGTGAAACTGACTGGTGGTATTTACCTGTCAGCGCCAAATTCTCTGATGAAGCAGGCAATAAAATTCTGGATAAAGTTATATTTCACATAAAAAAACAATAATGGGGCTTGTGCTTTTTATGTAAATGTGGCTTAATCATTAAGTTGTATTTCTGTGATGTATTTCATATATCACTGTGCAACCAATCCGCGTGTAACTCTATTTTTGATTCCGCTGTCATAATTTTTTCACACCACCTTGCTAATCTTGTGGTGTGGATGACCGGATCCCGCGGAAAACGGTATGTTTTGTGGTCTGACTTCTTTCCGGAAGTGGCCGCAAACAATATAAAAAATAATAAAAAATAGTGTCCTGCTCAGAAAAGAGCGGACATAGCCGCTGTGAATATCATTCATTGCGGTGATAAAAGGAGTTAACTATGTCTAAACAATTACAGCTCGGCCGCGTCAAATGGTTTGATGCAAAAGAAGGTTATGGTTTCATCTCTCCGGTAAACGGCGGTGATGACATCTGGGTTACCCGCAAAGGGATCGCCAATTCCCGTAATAAATTACTGAGCGAAGGGCAGGAAGTTGAATTTTCACTGACCCGCGGCAGTTACGGTATTGCAGCCAACGATGTGATCGCACTGTAAGCGCGGTCAGTCCATAACACAAAAATGTCTGTAGCAAAAAACAGGCAATAACAAAAAGTAGTACAACACGCGATTATCTCCCTGATATCGCAACAACAGAGTTAACGGTGAGACCAGGCTTATGTTATTCTGAGCCAACGTTTTTATCTCATTGGGGGACGTATGGATCACCGTTTACTCGAAATCGTAGCCTGCCCGGTTTGCCACGGCAAACTCAGCTACGATAAACAAAATCTTGAACTCATCTGCAAAGGCTGCCGTCTGGCCTATCCCATCCGCGACGATATCCCTGTCTTATTAGAGAATGAAGCCCGCGAAATACCGGCCTCTGAAGGATAATCTCCATGTTTACAGTTATCATTCCTGCGCGCTATGCATCCACCCGTCTGCCCGGAAAACCGCTGGCAGATATCCATGGGAAACCGATGGTTGTGCGTGTAATGGAGCAGGCAAAGCGCTCTGGTGCTGCGCGGGTTATTGTGGCAACCGACACACAGGCTGTGTTTGATGCGGTGACAGCGGAAGGCGGTGAAGTGTGTATGACGCGGGCTGATCATCAGTCCGGGACTGAACGCCTGGCAGAAGTAATTGATCACTATCAGTTTGCTGATGATGAAATTATTGTGAATGTGCAGGGGGATGAACCCCTTATCCCTGAAAGTATTATTGCGCAGGTCGCTGAAAATCTGGCTGCCAGTGAAGCGGGTATGGCAACACTTGCGGTAAAAATCACCTCAGCGGAAGAAGCCTTTAATCCGAATGCAGTTAAAGTGGTGATGGATAAACAGGGTTACGCACTCTATTTTTCCCGGGCAACCATTCCCTGGGATCGCGAGCGCTTTATGCAAAGCCGCGACACGGCGGGGGATAATTTCCTGCGCCATATCGGAATATACGCTTACCGTGCCGGATTTATCCGCCGCTATATTCAGTGGGCGCCAAGCCCGCTTGAGAAAATCGAGATGCTCGAACAACTGCGTGTATTGTGGTACGGCGAAAAAATCCATGTGGCACAAGCACTGGTGGCGCCGGGAACCGGTGTGGATACACAGGAAGATCTGGATACGGTGCGTAAATTATTTATGTCGCGCTGAGCCGGAATGAACAGAAAGAAAAAACGCGGAATTTTCCGCGTTTTTTATTGCCTGCTATTCCTCTTTTTCTGAGGTTTTAACCGCCTGCCACAGACGACCGAGTCCTTCATACCAGACCCGCTCACTGTGAGATAAATAATAGGCGGACGGAATGGTTTTCTCCCAGATATGCAGCGGCGTGGTTACTGCCAGCTGATTAGCTGGTGCTGGGATCGGGTGCAATCCTTTTGCATCAAAAAAGGCTTTGGCGCGCGTCATGTGATTTGCAGATGTGATCAGCAGGAAAGGCGCATCGCCGACCACTTTTTTCACTTCTGCCGCTTCTTCTTCAGTATCTTTCGGCAATATCAGCGGTAATGTACGCTCAGGTGCGATCCCCAGCGATTGTGCGACCTGTGCCGCAACTTCGGCACTGCTGATACTGTTCTTACCCGGCCCACCGGTAAAAATCAGGGTGGCGTTCGGATAGACAAGCCCGAGGCGCACACCTTCTGCTACACGCGGCAAACTGTTACTGATAAGGTTGGCAGAAGGTGACCACTCCGGATTCCAGGTAAAGCCGCCGCCGAGAACCACGATGTAGCGGATGTCCTGTTGCTGCACAGCCTGAGGCGTGATTATCTCATAGCGCTTGTCATACGGTTTTTCAGCAGGTAACAGCAGCCAGTCGGCAACAGGCTGGAGACTGAGCAGCACCAGCAGCAGCCAGCTGACGCTTATCAGGGTTTTCCCGGTTTTCTGCCGCGGGGTAAACCACAGCAGCAGCAAACCGGCAAGCATCACCAGCAGCAGAAACGGCAGCGGCATCAGAAAACCACCAAGGTATTTTTTCAGGGCAAACAGCATCAGCACACCTTAAATATGATTGATTTATCACCGGTTAATGACAGTTGACTACACAAATCGGGTGACATTAAACGAAGCTATGACACAATATCTGCATAGTGCACGGCTGTGCTCTGCAATACAATTGAATATCATCGCTCCGCGCGGGAAACCGGCGGAAACTTACCGATAAAATACTCCCGGACTGAATACAGGTTTTCATGGTTGATCGTAATTTTGACGACATAGCGGAAAAATTCACCCGCAATATATATGGCACAACAAAAGGGCAAATCCGTGAAGCGGTTGTCTGGCAGGATCTGACCGCCTTACTGACCCGCCTGCGCCCGGGGCCGCTGCGTATTCTTGATGCCGGCGGTGGTGACGGATTTTTTTCCCGCCGCCTTGCGGCAATGGGCCATCATGTTGTTTTATGTGATCTGTCTGAAGAGATGATTTTGCGCGCACAGCAGGCCGCAACGGACGATGGCGTGGCAGAAAATATGTCCTTTATTCATTGCGCAGCTCAGGATATCGCACTTCATACTGACGGTGAGTTTGATTTGGTCTTGTTTCATGCTGTTCTGGAGTGGATAACTGATCAAAAAGGTGCAATTGAAGCATTGACCGCTATAATAACGGGCGGTGGTGTATTGTCGTTAATGTTTTACAATGCGAACGGACTTGTCATGCGAAATGCGATATTAGGCAATTTTCATCTGGCAACGCCGGACATGCAGCGCCGCCGCAAGCGTTCATTATCGCCGCAGAATCCCCTTATGCCTGAACAGGTTTATCAGTGGCTGGATGACTGCCGCTTCACCATTGAGGCGAAAACCGGCGTGCGGGTTTTTCATGATTATCTGCAAAGCCGTCAGTTACAAAACCGTGATTTTCCGGCGCTGCTGGCGCTGGAGCAACGTTATTGCCGCGAGGAGCCTTACATCAGTTTAGGCCGCTATATTCATGTTATGGCACGGAAACCCGAACAGAAGGATGGACAATGAGTGAGTTTACCCAAACAGTCCCCGAGCTTGTGGCATGGGCGCGAAAAAATGATTTCGCCATCTCACTGCCGCCGGAACGGCTGGCATTTTTACTGTCTGTTGCTGTGCTTAACAGTGAACGTATAGATGGCGAAATGAGTGAGGGGGAACTGGTCGATGCTTTCCGTGAGGTTTGCAAAGGCTTTGAACAGACAACGGAATCTGTCGCGGTACGTGCTAACAATGCCATTAATGATATGGTGCGCCAGAAATTATTTAACCGCTTTACCAGCGATATATTTGAGGGTAATGCGATTTACCGGCTGACCCCGCTCGGGATCGGCATCAGTGATTATTATATCCGTCAGCGTGAATTTTCCTCCCTGCGTTTATCCATGCAGCTCTCTATTGTTGCCGGTGAACTGAGCCGCGCGGGTGATGCTGCGGAAGAGGGCGGTGATGAGTTTCACTGGCACCGTAATGTGTTTGCGCCGCTGAAATATTCGGTTGCGGAAATTTTTGACAGCATTGATATGTCACAGCGCATTATGGATGAGCAGCAAAATGGTGTGAAAGAGGATATTGCCAAGTTACTGAATCAGGACTGGCAGGCGGCGATTGCCAACTGTGAGCAGTTATTGTCAGAAACCTCGCTGACCCTGCGCGAGCTTCAGGATACCCTGGAAGCCGCCGGTGATAAATTACAGGCTAATCTGCTGCGCATCCAGGATGCGAATTTGGCAACCGCCACCGGATCTGAACTGGTGGATAAACTGATTTTTGATTTGCAGGCCAAGCTGGATCGCATTATCAGCTGGGGTCAGCAATCTATCGACCTGTGGATTGGCTATGACCGCCACGTCCATAAATTTATCCGTACCGCTATCGATATGGATAAAAACCGTATTTTCTCACAACGCCTGCGCCATTCTGTTCAGCACTATTTTGACTCTCCGTGGGCACTTAATGTGGCAAACGCTGATCGTTTGCTGGATATGCGTGATGAAGAGCAGGGTCTGCGTGATGATGAAGTCACCGGCGAATTACCGCCGGATCTGGAATATGAAGAGTTCAGCGAGGTCAACGAAGAGCTGGCTGCTATGATGGAAAGCGCACTGGCCGTGTATAAAGCGCAGGGCAAACGACTGGATCTGGGCGCGGTTCTGCGTGATTACCTTATGAGATACCCGCGTCAGCGACAATTTGATGTGGCCAGAATTATTGTGGATCAGGCTGTCCGGCTCGGCATTGCCGATGCCGATTTCTCCGGCATCCCGGCAGAATGGTCAGCGATTAATGAATACGGAGCAAAGGTACAGGCACATGTCATTGACACATATTGAACAATTTATGCCGGCAAAGCTGGCTCAGGCACTTGCCAATACCCTTTTTCCGGAGCTTGACAGCCAACTGCGCGCCGGTCGCCATATCAGTGTGGATGACCTGGATAATCACGCGTTCTTAATGGATTTTCAGGATGAACTGGAAGGTTTCTACGCCCGCTACAATGTGGAATTAGTCCGCGCCCCGGAAGGTTTCTTCTACCTGCGCCCGCGTTCGACCACACTTATCCCGCGCTCAGTACTGTCTGAACTGGAAATGCTGGTAGGCAAAGTGCTGTGCTACCTGTATCTCAGCCCGGAGCGTCTGGCAAATCAGGGCATTTTCTCAACCGCCGAACTGTATGAAGAACTGCTTTCTCTGGCGGATGAAACGAAGTTACTGAAAGTCATTAATAACCGCTCTACCGGCTCTGATCTCGATAAACAAAAATTACTGGAAAAAACCCGTGGTGCGCTTTATCGCCTGCGCCGGTTAGGAATGGTCACATTTGTGGGGGCTGACAACAGCCAGTTTGTGATTTCAGAATCTGTTTTCCGCTTCGGCGCCGATGTGCGCAGCGGTGATGACCCGCGTGATGCACAGTTGCGTCTTATCCGTGATGGTGAAGCGCAATCGCTCGCCGAAGATGAAAATACCCCGCGCGGCGACAGCCCGGATGAAGAACCGGATGATAATAATGAACATGAAAATGATAACGCGACGGATGAAGCGGAGGATGAAGAATGATTGATCGTGGTAAATTCCGCTCACTCACGTTAGTCAACTGGAACGGCTTTTTTGCCCGCACCTTTGATCTGGATGAGCTGGTAACAACTCTGTCCGGAGGTAACGGTGCCGGTAAATCCACCACTATGGCCGCGTTTATCACTGCCATGATCCCGGATCTGACGCTGCTGCACTTTCGTAACACCACGGAAGCGGGCGCGACATCCGGCTCCCGCGATAAAGGGTTGCACGGAAAACTGCGTCCCGGCGTCTGTTACGCCATGCTGGATGTGCTGAACTCCCGTCACCAACGTGTGCTGGTGGGGGTGCGTCTGCAACAAATTGCCGGGCGCGATAAAAAAGTTGATATCAAATCATTCATGATCCAGGGCTTACCGACCCAGTATTCACCGACACAAATTGTCAGTGAGCAACTGGGCGAACGCCAGGTGCGGGTTCTGCCGCTCCATGATCTGAAAGCCCGCCTTGATGATATTGAAGGCGTGCATTTTAAACAGTTTAACTCGATCATTGACTACCATTCTGTCCTGTTTGACATGGGTGTGATTCCGAAACGCCTGCGTTCTGCCGGTGATCGCAGTAAGTTCTACCGTCTGATTGAGGCCTCGCTTTACGGCGGGATCTCCAGTGCCATTACCCGTTCCCTGCGTGACTATTTACTGCCTGAAAACAGCGGCGTGCGCAAAGCGTTCCAGGATATGGAAGGCGCCCTGCGGGAAAACCGGATCACACTTGAAGCTATCCGTGTAACACAATCTGACCGTGACTTGTTCAAGCACCTGATCACTGAATCAACGGCATATGTTTCCGCCGATTATATGCGTCACGCCAATGAACGGCGCGTACATATTGACCAGGCGCTGGTCGTACGCCGTGATCTGCTGGGCAGCCGTAAACAACTGATTAGCGAGCAGTTCCGCCAGGTGGAAATGTCCCGGGAACTGGCGGAACAAACTGCCTCTTCTGCGGATCTGGAAACTGATTTTCAGGCCGCCAGTGATCATCTGACACTGGTGCAGACGGCGATGCGTCAGCAGGAAAAAATCGACCGTTATCAGTCTGATGTGGAAGAACTGACCTTCCGGCTGGAAGAGCAGACGGAAGTGGCGGAAGAAGCCGCTGAGCTGCACGGCGAGTATGAAGAGCGTAATCAGGTCGCTGAAGAAGAAGTTGACGGGCTGAAAAGCCAACTGGCTGATTATCAGCAGGCGCTGGATGTTCAGCAGACCCGCGCTATTCAGTATCAGCAGGCGATGCAGGCACTGGAGCGCGCTAAAACATTATGTCAGTTGCCGCAACTGGATATTGATTCACTCGATGAATGGCTGGAAACATTCCGCGCCCGTGAAGAAGAAGCGACAGAAGCGCTGTTACTGCTCGAACAAAAAATGAGTGTGTCGCAGGCCGCGCACAGTCAGTTCTCGCAGGCATACGACCTGGTAAAATCGGTGGTGGGTGAAGTCAGCCGCAGTGATGCTTATCAGACCGCGCGTGAGTTACTGCGTGATTTACCGTCACAGCAGATGATGGCGGAACGCGTACAGCCGCTGCGTCAGCAGTTATCTGAATTAGAACAGCGTCTGCACAGTCAGCATAATGCGCAGAAAGCGCTGGATGATTTCTGCAAACGTATTGGTCAGCAGATTGAGGCTGACGGGCTGGATGAGATGCTGATGACCCTTGAGGCGCAGCAGGAAACCCTTAGTGTCAGCGTCAGCGAGAGCGGTGAGCGGCGCATGGAAATGCGTCAGCAGACCGAACAGCTGAAACAGCAGATCCAGACCCTGACCGGTAAAGCACCGGCCTGGCTGGCAGCACAGGAAGCGCTCACTCAACTGTGCGAGCAGTCACATGAAACATTCAGCAGCGCTAATGATGTGACGGAATACATGCAGCAGTTACTGGAGCGTGAGCGCGAAGTGACGGTTGAGCGTGATGATGTCGCGCATAAAAAAGCGCAGCGCGAAAAAGATATTGAGCGCCTCAGCCAGCCGAGCGGTGCCGATGACAGCCGGATGTTAGGGCTGGCGGAACGTTTCGGCGGTATGCTGTTATCCGAGATTTATGACGATATCACGATCGATGATGCGCCGTACTTCTCCGCATTATATGGTCCTGCGCGCCACGCGATTGTGGTGCCGGATCTGAACGCGGTGCGCCCGCATCTTGATGCGCTGGAAGATTGCCCGGAAGATATCTATCTGATTGAAGGGGATCCGCAGTCGTTTGATGACAGCGTCTTTACCACCGAAGAATTAGAACGTGCTGTGCTGGTGCGCAGTACCGATCGCCAGTGGCGCTATTCCCGCTTTCCGTCTGTGCCGCTGTTCGGTCGCGCGGCGCGGGAAAATCAGCTTGCCGTTCTGGAGCATGAACGTGATGAACTGGCGGAGCGTCTGGCAACATTGTCATTTGATGTCCAGAAAATGCAGCGTGCCCACCAGGCATTCAGCCGCTTTGTCGGGAAAAATATTTCGATTGCGTTTGAAAATGACCCGGAAGCGGAAATCCGCACACTGAGTCAGCGCCGTAATGAACTGGAGCGGAGTCTGACACAGTTTGAAGACCAGACCGCAGTTGCCCGTCAGCAATTTGTTCAGGTAAAAGAGAACCTCGGTATTCTGAACCGGCTTATCCCGAATGTCGCGCTGCTGCTGGATGAAACATTGCAGGATCGCGTTGAAGAAGTGCGTGATTCGTTATCAGAAGCACAAGAGTCTGCCCGCTATCTGCAACAATTCGGTAATGCCCTGAATAAACTGGAGCCGATAGTTTCTGTTTTACAGAGCGACCCGGAGCTGCATGAAGCGCTGAAGCAGGATTACGGACAGGCAAAACAGACGCAGCAACAGGCGCGTCAGCAGGGATTTGCCCTGGAAGAAGTCGCACAGCGTCGTCAGCACTTTAATTACAGTGAATCTGCCGGCATGCTGACTGAAAATGCTGATCTCAATGACAAGCTGCGTCAGCGCCTGGAACATGCAGAGTCTGACCGCAGCCGCAGCCGTGAAATGCTGCGTCAGCAGCAGGCGAAATGCGCTGAATTTAATCAGGTACTGGCGTCTCTGCGCAGCTCGTATGAAACCAAATCCGACATGTTGCGTGAACTTGAGTGCGAAATGAAGGATATCGGCGTACAGGCGGATGCCAACGCGGAAGCGCGCGCCCGTGAACGTCGTGATGAGCTGTACAGTCAGGTCAGCCATAACCGCGGACGTATCAATCAGCTGGAAAAACAGCTGGGGATCGGTGAGTCGGAAATGGACAATCTGCAAAAACGCCTGCGTAAAGCAGAGCGCGATTATCAGCAGATCCGCGAACAGGTTGTCACTGCGAAAGCAGGTTGGTGCGCGGTGATGCGCATGGTGAAAGAGAGCGGTGTTGAGCGCCGTCTGCACCGCCGTGAACTGGCGTATGAAGATGCGGACACACTGCGTTCAATGTCGGATAAAGCCCTCGGGGCTCTGCGTCAGGCGGTGGCGGATAATGAACACCTGCGTGATGCGCTGCGTTTGTCGGAAGATCCGAAACGGCCGGAGCGTAAAGTACAGTTCTTTATCGAAGTCTATCGCCATCTGCGTGAACGTATCCGCCAGGATATCATGAAAACGGATGATCCGATTGATGCCATCGAACAGATGGAAATCGAACTGGCACGTCTGACGGATGAACTGACCGCCCGTGAGCAAAAACTGGCGATCAGCTCAAAAAGCGTGGCAAATATTATCCGCAAAACCATTCAGCGCGAGCAAAACCGCATTCGTATGCTGAACCAGGGTCTTCAGGCCGTGGCGTTTGGTCAGGTGAACGGTGTGCGGCTGAATGTGAATATCCGCGAAAGCCACGCCACCTTACTGGATGTGTTGTCTGAAGAGCATGAACAGCATCAGGATCTGTTCGCCAGCCAGCGTCTGACCTTCTCTGAAGCGATGGCGAAACTGTATCAGCGCCTTAATCCGCAGGTGGATATGGGGCAGCGACTGCCGCAGACCATTGGTGAAGAGCTGCTGGATTACCGCAACTATCTGGAGCTGGATGTGGAAGTCAACCGTGGCTCAGACGGCTGGCTTAAAGCGGAAAGTGGCGCGTTATCCACAGGTGAAGCAATTGGTACAGGGATGTCGATTCTGGTGATGGTGGTGCAGAGCTGGGAAGAAGAGTCCCGCCGCCTGCGCAGCAAAGATATTGTGCCGTGCCGCTTGCTGTTCCTCGATGAAGCAGCACGCCTGGATGCAAAATCTATCGCCACTCTGTTTGAGTTATGTGACCGTCTCCAGATGCAGCTGATTATCGCAGCACCGGAAAATATCAGCCCCGAAAAAGGGACAACATACAAACTGGTGCGTAAAGTCTTCAATAATCAGGAACATGTGCATGTTGTCGGTTTGCGCGGCTTTGGTCAGCCGGATGAAACACCGGCACCGGCTGTATTACCGGAATCGGTTGATGAAGAGAATGATGAAGAGGAAGTGCCGGATTAACCAGCCTCTCTGATCATTTTTTTACTAAAGACGGATGCGCATAATGTATGCACATCCGTTTTTTTATCAGCGCTGTGAATCAGGTACTTCATTATTGATAATCACTTCCTGCGCTTTGCTGTAGCTTTCAATCAGTAACTGATATGCAGGGAAGATTTGTGTATAGGCTTGTGCCCATTCAGCCGCATCCGGGCGATTCCAGGTTTTTTGCAGCTCAGAAGCGACAGCGGCAGTATCCACAGGAACAACACCGGCCTGAACAACCCGTGCGAGAGTAATTTCCTGTGCCATTTTGGTATAGGTACCGGATGCGTCAATCACCGCGAAAACCTGATAGCCGTCGGCAACAGCACTGATAGCAGGGAAAGCCATACATACGCTGGTAATCGTTCCGGCAATAATAAGTTGTTTTTTACCGGAGGCTTTGACCGCAGCCACAAATTCCGGGTTATCCCACGCATTAATCTCACCTTTGCGGGCAATATATTGTGCATGCGGGGCATTCTGGTGAATTTCCGGGATAAGCGGACCGTTAGGGCCTTGTGGCACGGATGCAGTGGTGATCACCGGAATACCGGCCAGAGTGGCCATTTTTGCCAGCACTGCTGCTCTGGCACGTAACTCAGTCATTGGCATATCGCCAACGGTCTGGAACAATCCGCTTTGATGATCGATTAATAACATCAGTGCATCATCAGGATTAATAACAGGACGCTGACCATTAAAGTTTGCAGGATTACTCATTTTTATTCCCTTATCTATGATAATTAGGTGGTAATTTGTGTTTAAACAGTGCATTTTCCGAGAACGCGCTGCTGTACGGAATAAAATTAATGCATAAGCGAAGGGCTGAGTAGTGCGGATATTGATAAACAATGTTCTGAATTCAGAACAATAAGGCAGTTTCTGGCGGGAATAAGTCGGCAGAGATTCCTCATAGTGTGATTTGAATAACATTAATATGAAACGAGAGTGGTTAGATTTTCCGCTCATGTGATCGACACAGAAAATTAAGGAAACACAATGCGTAAACTGACTCTGACCCTGAGTGCGCTGGCACTTGCACTGAGCCTTAATGGCGTGGCAAATGCCAAAGTCTATATGCCGGAAAAAACCAGTGAAGGTGTGACGGTTGCACAACTGGCGGAGCAACACGCCGTTCACTGGGTATCTGTGGCGCAGATTGAAGAGAGCCTGAAAGGTCAGCCGCCGATGGCTGTCGGGTTTGATATTGATGATACCGTTCTGTTTTCCAGCCCGGGGTTTTACCGTGGCAAGCAGGATTATTCCCCGAATGATTTCAGTTACCTGAAAAATCCGGAATTCTGGGAAAAAATGAATAATGAGTGGGATAAATTCAGTATGCCGAAAAAATCCGGTACTGAATTGGTTCAGATGCACCTGAAACGTGGCGATACCGTGTATTTTATTACCGGACGCAGCAAAACCAAAACAGAAACGGTCACCAAATATGTGCAGGAAGGGCTGAATATTCCGGCGGATAAAATGAATCCGGTTATTTTTGCAGGCGACCAGGAAGGGCAGAATAACAAAGTCAGCTGGATGCGCGACCACAAACTGAAAATTTATTACGGCGATGCAGATGCGGATATCGCCGCGGCACATGAGCTGAATATTCGCGGCATCCGTGTACTTCGTGCGTCAAACTCATCTTATCAGCCGTTACCGAAAGCCGGTCAGTTCGGCGAAGAAGTGGTTATTAATTCCGAATACTAAGTAAACCAGGCAGTTAATTCATCTTTAAAAGGCGCTTTTGCGCCTTTTTGCTACGATTTTTTCGTTACCCTATTTCCAATTATTCTCTGACGGGTAAAATCATCTGTGAAGTAATTTAAACGATGTTTTTACTATACTGACTACAAGTATTAACAATTGGTCAGAATAACATAATAAAAAATGAGAGAGAGGGATGTTATGGTGAAGGGAGTTAAAAAAGCTGTTCCCATTTCCGCCATGATAGGAACACTGTTACTGACGCAAATTTCGTGGGCAACAACCGCACCGGTAAATCATCAGGCAACCGCCGGTGCACAGAAAGTCGTACCTGAACCGGCAGTGCAGACGCAAACGCTGCTGTCTGACTCTGTACAGGAGACACAGCCACTGACTCCGGCGACCGGAACCGGGATCACGGCGTTACCATTGAGTGACGTTTCCGGAAAAATCCGCAGTGAAGTACCTGCGATAACTAAACTGGTGTATAGCGACGCACTGGCACAACTATATGCAGAGCATCAGTTACAGCCACGCTGGACAGATGAAAAAGCGCGCCGGTCTCTGGAAAATCAACTGGCAGAAGCCGCACTTGCCGGTTTTCAGCCGCAGTTTGCACTTTGGCTGACCGCTCTGGCGCAGCCTGATCTGACTCCGCTGGCGCGTGATATCATCTTAACGGATGCTGCACTCGGCTATCTTTATTATCTTGATAACGTGAAAACAAAAGGGGATAAGTGGCTTTACGGTGCAAAGCCGTTTACCTTTTCTGAGGTCAGTGCCCCGGCGCTTGCACGGCTGAATACGGCGATGCATAACGGAACACTCGCCACCTTTACCGACGGATTGCGGCCGGTGAACTCAATGTATCCGGCAATGCGTAAAGCCATGCTGGCAGAGCTGGCTGATACCGGGGTATGGCCGGAAATGGTTATTGCCCGGACATTACGCCCGGGTGAAAGCCATGAGTCTGTTATTGCGCTGCGGGAAATTTTGCACCGCTTTAAACTGATATCGGCTAATGACATGATGAGTGCAAGCCCGGTGTATGATAAAACGCTGGTGGCCGGGGTTAAGCAGTTCCAGGCGCAGCACGGGCTGGAAGCGGATGGTGTTATCGGTAAGCAAACCCGTGAATGGCTGAATAAGACTCCGCAGATGCGGGCGGCTATTATGGCCGCGAATATTCAGCGCCTGCATATTGTGCCTGATAATGTTCCGACAGCAATTCTTGTTAATATCCCTGATTTTTCGCTCTATTTTTATGTAGATAAAAATCTGATCCTCGAGTCGAGAACTATTGTCGGACGTGAGGCGCGTAAAACCCCTATTATGAGCAGTGCGCTTAATAATGTGGTGATTAACCCGCCGTGGACGGTTCCGCCGACTATGAGCCGCCAGGATATCGTGCCGCGCGGACGCGCTGATCCAAGCTATTTCAGCAGCCGGGGATATACTATCTATAACGGATGGAGCAATAACTCATCCGTTGTTGACCCGTACAGTATTAACTGGAGTGTTATTACCCCGTCAAACTTCCCGTACCGGATAACACAGGCGCCGGGACCGACGAACTCGTTAGGGCGGTATAAGTTTAATATGCCGAACTCAGAGGCGATTTATCTGCATGACACACCAAACCACTCATTGTTTAATAAAAACATGCGTGCTATCAGCTCCGGCTGTGTCAGAGTCAATAAAGCGAAGGACTTAGCCGCTATCCTGCTGGGTGATGCAGGGTGGGATGCATCGCGTGTTGATGGTGCATTAAAAGCGGGTAGCACCCGTTATGTCTCTATCCCTGACCGCATACCGGTTTTCCTCTATTATCAGACCGCATGGGTGAATACGGATAATGTCCCGCAATATCGTGCTGATATTTACCGCTATGATGACGCCAGCCTGAACGGGCTCGATAAATTAGCGGATATCTCACCATTCCTTATTAAACAATAATCAAAACAGGCCGTTTATTTATTATGAATAAGCGGCCTTTTCTTTATTATTAAAATACCGATTTTCTGTTTATATTAATTAAACAAAAACAGATGTATGCTCCGGATAATTGACCAGCCAAAGCTATATTTGTTAGTTTTATTAATTAATGATGAATAACTAAATTGGCTATTGTCTCCTGAACCTGCAAAGGCTCGCTGGATGAGCCTTACGGCTGATCAGCTCCCCGGGAGTATCGAAGTGTTGCCGATATTTACTTTCTGAGTAAAAAATTGTCTTTTTATTTGACTCCGGGGCCATGAATAGGTAGAAAATAGGAGGTCAGTTTTGTTTATCGCTGTTTTTACACATTATGTGTTAATTCTGAAATTAATTGACGTAAATTTACAGAAATAGACAAAACGGATCCGCTGCAGGTCTGAATAGTGAATTATTATTACTGTCGGCCATGTTAATGATCAAATTAGTCAAAGAGTGATTACTATCAATGGATACAATTAATAACGACCGCCGTAAATGGCTGGGATTTGGTGCGGCGGCGCTGGGGCTGGCTTTATTACCGGGGCATGCATTCGCATCTTTAACGACGCCACGGCCAAAAATTTTACGTCTTGAGAACCTCAATACCGGCGAATTTTTAAAAGCAGAGTTTTTTGACGGAAAGCGTTATAACCGTTCTGAACTGGCCCGGCTGAATAAATTGTTCCGTGATCACCGCAGCAACAAGGTTAAAATGATAGATCCGCACCTGTTTGACCAGATGTATCTGTTACAGGTGATGATGAATACGGATAAACCTATTCAGTTAATTTCAGGTTACCGCTCCCTGGTGACCAATAATGAATTACGCAGAACCACTTCCGGTGTGGCGAAAAAGAGCTACCATACACGCGGGCAGGCGATGGATTTCCGTATTCCGGGAATTCAGTTAAGTCAGGTGCGTAAAGCTGCACAGAAAATGCGTGCCGGTGGTGTCGGTTATTACCCGAGCAGTAATTTCGTTCACATGGATACAGGACCGGTCAGAACGTGGTAATCTGATGTAATTGTCAGATTTAACCGGAGTTTTGTGTCATGCAATATCAAATTATTCCTGTCACCGGCTTTATGCAAAATTGCACCCTGATTTGGTGCGATGAAACAAAAGCCGCTGCTATTGTTGATCCCGGCGGTGAAGCACCGCGTCTTATCCGTGAAATTGAACAGCGCGGGCTGAAATTAGAAAAAATCCTCCTTACTCATGGTCATTTTGATCACGTTGGCGCAACTGCTGATGTGGCTGAGCATTTTCATGTGCCGGTGATCGGTCCTCAGAAAGAGGACGAATTCTGGATTGAAGGGCTGACCTCACAAAGCCAGATGTTTGGTGTGGAGCCATGTCGTGCATTTACACCGGATCAATGGCTGGAAGAGGGCGATAAAGTCACTGTCGGTAATATTGAACTGGATGTTCTGCACTGTCCCGGACATACCCCCGGACACGTCGTTTTTGTGAATAAGCAGGACAAACTGATTTCGATGGGTGATGTTTTATTCAAAGGTGGCGTCGGGCGCAGTGATTTCCCGAAAGGCAATCATCAGGATCTTATCAGTTCAATTAAAGAAAAAATCTTACCGCTGGGTGATGATTATCGCTTTATTCCGGGGCACGGGCCGATGTCCACACTCGGTGATGAGCGCCGTACTAATCCGTTTTTGCAAGATGAACAGCCGGTCTGGTGATCGTTCAGCCGATATTGTTCCGCTTAAAATAGCCAAAAACAAAAAGCCTGACAGTGATTGCCAGGCTTTTTCTGTTTTAAAAACAGATAATCAGATTACAGTACCGCGACAATCGCTTCACACAGCGGAACCATATTTTCCAGAGTCAGACCGGCGACATTAATACGCCCTGAGCTGACCGCATAGATAGCATATTCTGCGCGCAGGCGCTCAACTTGCTCTTTGGTCAGCCCGCTGAAAGAGAACATACCGTTTTGGCGGATGATAAAGCTGAAGTCCTGTTTTGCGCCTTTTTCCTGGAGGGTGTTCACAAAAAGCTGACGCATACGTTTGATGCGCTCACGCATCGTGGTCAGTTCCTGGATCCACTCTTCTTTCAGTTCCGGATCAGACAGGATAGTGGTGACAACCGCACCACCGTGTGACGGCGGGTTAGAGTAGTTTGTGCGGATAATCACTTTCACCTGGCTGAAGGCGGTATCAGCAATCTCACCACTTGTTGCCACCAGTGTGCAGGCCCCGACACGCTCATTGTACATGCCGAAGTTTTTAGAATAAGAACTGGCAACCAGCATTTCAGGATGCGATTTGGCAAAAATCCGCAGCCCCTGTGCATCTTCATCCAGACCGGCAGCAAAGCCCTGATACGCAAAATCGAAGACCGGTAATAAGCCTTTTTCTTTCACGATGACTGATAATTGTGCCCACTGTTCTGCAGTCGGGTCAATACCGGTCGGGTTATGGCAGCACCCGTGCAGTAAAATCACATCACCGGGCTGTGCAGACTCAAGGCTTGCCAGCATGCCGTCGAAATTAAGGGCATGATTTTCGGCATCATAGTAATTGTAAGTGCAGATTTCCAGTCCGGCATTGGCAAAAATACCGTTGTGGTTAGGCCAGGTCGGGTTGCTTATCCAGACACGTTTGGCACTGGTTTGTTTGGCAATAAAATCAGCCGCAATACGCAGTGCTCCGGTGCCACCGGGCGCTTGTGCGGTACGGGCGCGTTTGCTGGTCACAATTTCGCTGTCAGCACCGAACAATAATACCTGAGTTACTGTGCCGAACGCCGGGATACCTGTGATTGGCAGATAATTCTTGGTGGTTTCATTTTCCAGCAAATACTTTTCTGCTTTTTTTACACAGTTTAGTACCGGTGTTTTACCGGTTTCATCTTTATAAACACCAATACCCAG
This sequence comes from Morganella psychrotolerans, assembly GCF_001676055.1. Lineage (GTDB taxonomy): Bacteria > Pseudomonadota > Gammaproteobacteria > Enterobacterales > Enterobacteriaceae > Morganella > Morganella psychrotolerans_B. Next base: position 292,526 of record NZ_LZEX01000012.1, read on the forward strand.
ATTAATTTTATTTTCACGGGGGTCCTGGCGGAAGGTATCAGCCAGACCTAAGATCGGGTCGGCAGGCGCGGCAGTAATATTCTCAAACATAGTTGTTGATCCCAATAGTGTCTGATAAGTGCGGATAAGCGGAATTACACAAGGATCTCAGGTTAACCCGCTGTAAATCATTTGCCAACTGTTTACAGAGAAAATACGAAGATCTTGTGAAGTGGGTGACGTCCTGTTGAGATTAGCATGAAAATGCATCACAAAACGGGTTATATAGATAACAAAAAACCCACGGCGTACCGTGGGTTTTGTATTCAGACTTAGCTAAAAGGCTAAATTAGAACTGGTAAGTCAGACCTAAACCAACAACGTTGTCGGAGTTAACTTTGGCTTTGTTGTCGCTGTCCAGCAGGTTGATTTTATAGTCAACAACTGCAGACATGTTTTTGTTGAAGTAGTAGTAAGCACCTAAATCAACATATTTAACCAGGTCAGAGTTGTATTTACCGTTATCCAGGTCATAACCTTTAGACTGGTTATAGCCAATGGATGGGCGCAGACCGAAGTCGAACTGGTACTGTGCTACTAATTCGATGTTTTTGGTTTTGTTTGCGATTTGACCGTCACCAAAAGTAGTCATGTTACGAGTTTCACCGTACATAGCTGCCAGGTATACGTTGTTAGCGTCGTATTTAGCACCGAAATCCCATGCTTCAGCACGTTTACCACGTGCTTCAGAATCATTCTGCTGCCATACAGTACGTGCTGAATTAGCGTACGCACCGCCTAAGCTTACGCCCCAGCCGAGGTCATAAGTAGTGGAGAAACCGTAACCGTCACCATTAGCTTTAGCTGCGTCTTCACGCTTCTCGCCAGCGATTGAGTTTTCGTCGTTAGCGCCCTGGTATTGCAGTGCAAAGTTCAGGCCGTCAACGTAACCGAACAGGTCGCTGTTACGGTAAGTCAGAACGTCAGCAGTACGGCTGGTCATGTAGATGTCTTTCTGTGCCATGGTGTCGCCACCGAACAGAGGCATCACATCGGTCCATGCGTTGACGTCGTAGATTACGCCGTAGTTACGGCCGTAGTCGATTGAACCAAACTCAGCAAATTTGAAACCAGCGTAAGCTAAACGAACTTCGTTTTTGTTGTCGCCTTCGATGCTGTTGGTTTTGATTTCGTTTTCAAAACGACCGAAACCAGTCAGTTGGTCAGTGATCTGAGTTTCACCTTTGATACCAAAACGAACGCGTGAGTTATCACCATCTTCGCCGCTTTTAGCATCTGCGAACATGTGACGAACGTCAACTTTACCGTACAGGTCTACTTTGTTGCCGTCTTTGTTATAGATTTCAGCAGCGTTTGCTGCGCCAGCTACTAACAGAGCCGGGATAACCACTGCAAGAATATTGCGTTTCATTATTATTACCCTCATTGGTGTTATTCGGACACCTGCCACTGCCATAAATAGTTCGAAAAAAATTTGGAACTATTTGTGAGAGTTTAGTGTCGTCTGTGTCGGCGACCAGTGTTCCATTGGTAAAATATTTTATCTACCCTGAAAGTGCTACAAAAACGAAGAATCTGTAATAAATGGCAATAATGTGTGTCAAAATGTAAATTATAGGGAACTTTTTGAGCAGTTAATTTGTCGTGCATAAAAAAAAGCCGGCTCAAAGGCCGGCTTTTCACGTTCAATATTTTTGATGAACAATCAGAATGTGGCGCTGCGGGGAGTCCGTGGGAACGGGATGGTCTCACGAATATTTGAGACGCCCGTCACATATGAAACCAGTCGTTCAAAACCCAGCCCAAAACCGGCGTGTGGCACAGTACCGTAGCGACGCAGATCACGGTACCACCAGTAATCTTCTTTATTCATACCGAGTTCGTCAAAGCGGGCATCGAGTCTGTCCAGACGCTCTTCACGCTGGGAACCACCGATGATTTCACCGATACCCGGTGCCAGGACATCCATCGCCGCCACGGTTTTTCCGTCTTCGTTTTCGCGCATATAGAAGGCTTTGATGGCTTTCGGGTAGTTTTTCACGACCACAGGGGCTTTGAAATGCTCTTCTGCCAGGTAGCGCTCATGCTCAGAGGACATATCCACGCCCCAGAACACCTCGTTTTCAAAGGTTTTGCCACAATTTTCCAGGATTTTAATCGCGTCGGTGTAATCAACCTGCGCAAAATCTGAGGTGACAAAACGTTCCAGACGCTCGATTGCTTCTTTATTAATACGCTCAGCAAAGAATTCGAGATCGTCACGGCGCTCTTCAAGCACTGCTTTGAAGACATATTTCAGCATGGCTTCAGCCAGACCGGCGACATCATCCAGATTAGCAAAGGCCACTTCCGGCTCTACCATCCAGAATTCCGCGAGGTGGCGGCTGGTATTGGAGTTTTCTGCACGGAATGTCGGGCCGAAGGTGTAAATTTTGCTCAGCGCAGACGCGTAGGCTTCACCATTCAGCTGACCGGATACCGTCAGGAATGCTTCCTGTCCGAAGAAATCTTCGCTGAAGTCCACTTCGCCTTTGTCATTACGCGGCAGGTTGTGGAAATCCAGGGTGGAGACGCGGAACATCTCACCGGCACCTTCTGTATCAGAGGTGGTGATAAGCGGGGTGGATACCCAGAAGAAACCCTGCTCATCAAAGAAGCGGTGCAATGCCTGGGACAAGGTATGACGGACGCGGGCAACAGCGCCGATCAGATTGGTACGCGGGCGCAGGTGAGCCACTTCACGCAGATATTCGACAGAGTGACGCTTTGCCGCCATCGGGTAGGTATCCGGGTCATCCACCAGACCGACAACGCGGACATTCGTGGCATGAATTTCAAAACTCTGACCCTGACCCGGTGAGGCAACCACTTTACCGGTGACTTCGACAGAACAGCCTGCGGTTAAATGAAGCACGTCATCATTATAATTAGGTAAATTACTTTCGATGACAGCCTGTACCGGATTAAAGCAGGAACCGTCGTAGACGGCGAGGAATGAGATCCCGGCTTTTGAATCTCTCCTTGTACGAACCCAACCCTGTACTGTGACTTCGCTGTCAACAGGTACACGGCCTTGCAGTACGTCGACCACAGGCGCTATGCTCATAGTTGAAACTCTCTCTTCTTATATATAGGTCTGTTACACGCGTTACCCGCCATTGCGTGATGCCGGGTAACAGATAATCTGTCAGTTTGCCGCGAAAAGGGCAATCTCACTATGTTACTTGCTCACTGTCAGGAAACAAGCAGAAATTCGGGGTTAACTGCCCGAAAAACAGAAAAAACAGGCGGCTTTTTCTGTCTTCAGGCGTTGAGGGTAAAAACGGGGGGATCAGCAGGCGCGCTGAACGTGCGGAATATCAAAAGCGCGGCGCAGGCGGTCGACGAATTCATCATCTTCGCAAATGGTTTTGCCGGGGCTGTCTGACAGCTTGGCAACCGGTTTTCCGTTACATTCCACCAGCTTGATTACAATATTCAGCGGCTCAACATCCGGAATATTACAGGTCAGGCGTGTACCGATACCAAAGACCAGATTTATCCTGTCATGGAAATGGGCATAGAGTGCAAGCGCTTTGTGAAAATCCAGGCTGTCGGAAAACACCAGAGTTTTGCTCATCGGGTCGATATTGAGTTTTTCATAATGGGCGATGGCTTTTTCACCCCACTCAACCGGATCCCCGGAATCATGGCGCAATCCCTGGTAAGCCCGTGCAAACGGCGCATCAAAATCACGCAGGAATGCATCCATGGTGATACAGTCGGTTAATGCCACGCCGAGCTGTGAGGGATATTCATCAAGCCAGGTCTGAAGGGCGGCGCGCTGACTGTTTGCCAGCTCCGGGCTTATCTGCTGATGGGCCTGGAACCATTCATGGGCCTGGGTGCCGACCGGCTCCAGATCCAGCTTTTGTGCCAGGAGATAGTTACTGGTGCCGACCAGGTACGGGAAATTTTCTTTCAGTTCACTGACAATCGCCATCTGAACATCATAAGAGAAGCGGCGGCGTGTACCGAAATCCATCAGTTTAAACTGACTGAGATCCAGATTTGCCTGCTCAGCGTCCCGGAAAAACCGGGTAACCAGTTTGCGCAGGCGGATAACAGCATCTTCTGTTGTGACCTGCGGGGATTGATGACGATGAACCAGTTCACTTATCAGCGCGAGAAGCGGAACTTCCCACAAGATAACATCAACCCAGGGTCCGCTGATGCGGATAGCCAGCTGGCCGTTGCTGTCGCTGCGGATAGTGACCTGCGAGGGATCAAAACGGAACTGCCGGAACCAGGCGAGATAATCTGCTGAAAAAAACGGCAGCCCGCACAGGTAATGATATTCGTCATCACTGACTGACAACTCTGCCATCATTGATACCTGAGCACGCAACTGGTCTGCATACTGACCCAGGCGTTTACTGCTCCGGCAGCGGAACTCCGCAACAACAGGGATTGTGCGGTAATGATGGAACACCGCCTGCTGCATGTGCAATTTATATGCATCTGTATCCAGCAGGGATGTGATAATCGGGGTTGCTTCTGAATTCATGGCGCTTTCAGCATCCTCACGGAGCAATCAACCTAAACAGGTTATAGCTTACTATTATCCGGGTATAGTAACACGTTCTTTTCCCGGTGCGTGATGATCAGCGCTGTTATCACATTATTTGTTAACATTTCATTCATAATAATTACCGGATCGCACAGCCTGAAAATCAGGATGTATCACAGACTGATAAAATTTCTTTTATCGCAGAGCTTGAATTATGACAGTCTAAGTGGCAGCGTAATTGTTATCATTTATACTCGTCATACTTCAGGATGCCTGGTTGTTGACTGCGTTCAGCCCGCCGGGTCACATAGTTTATCTATGCTCCCCGGCGGTCTTTGCTTGTCGCCTGCAGGCATCCCGAATTATTTAGAGTGCATATAACTAATGAAGAGAATCCAATGACACAACAGCGGCAGGCGAAGTATCGCCGGGACTATCAGGCACCTGACTATACTATTACTCATATTGATCTTGATTTTGCACTCGACCCGCAAACAACGGTGGTAACTGCCACCAGCCGGGTAAAACGCCTGAATGACAGTGCGGCCACACTGGTGCTTGCCGGTGAAGGGCTGGTACTGAAACAGCTGACAATTGATGGTCAGGCGTGGTCTGCGTACCGCGAAGAAGGCGGCTCACTTCATATTGATAATGTACCTGAGCAGTTCACGTTGCAGATTGTCAATGAAATCAGCCCGGCGCAGAACACTGCACTTGAGGGGCTGTATGTCTCCGGTGATGCGCTCTGTACACAATGTGAAGCTGAAGGCTTCCGCCATATTACCTGGTATCTCGATCGCCCCGATGTGCTGGCGCGTTATACCACCCGGATCACGGCAGAAAAAGCCCGTTATCCGTTCCTGTTATCCAATGGTAACCGTGTCGATTCCGGTGATGCCGGTGATAAACACTGGGTGAAATGGGAAGATCCGTTCCCGAAACCAAGCTACCTGTTTGCACTGGTTGCCGGTGATTTTGATGTACTGCGTGATACCTTTATTACCCGCAGCGGGCGCGATGTGGCGCTTGAACTGTTTGTCGACAAGGGCAATCTTGATCGCGCAGGCTGGGCGATGACCTCGCTGAAAAATGCCATGAAATGGGATGAGGAGCGTTTCGGTTTCGAATATGACCTTGATATCTATATGATTGTGGCAGTTGATTTCTTCAATATGGGTGCGATGGAGAACAAAGGGCTGAATGTCTTTAACTCCAAATATGTGCTGGCGAAGAACGAAACGGCAACAGATAAAGATTATCTGGGCATTGAATCGGTTATCGGCCATGAGTATTTCCATAACTGGACAGGCAACCGTATCACCTGCCGCGACTGGTTCCAGCTCAGTCTGAAAGAGGGTCTGACCGTTTTCCGTGACCAGGAATTCAGTTCTGATCTCGGATCACGCCCGGTTAACCGGATCAACAATGTCCGCGTTATGCGCGCGGCACAGTTTGCGGAAGACGCCGGTCCGATGGCGCACCCGATCCGTCCGGATAAAGTTATCGAAATGAATAACTTCTATACCCTGACTGTGTATGAAAAGGGCTCAGAAGTGATCCGCATGATCCACACCTTACTGGGTGAAGAGTTATTCCAGGCGGGGATGCAACTGTATGTACATCGTCATGACGGCAGCGCTGCGACCTGTGATGATTTTGTGCAGGCCATGGAAGATGCCTCCAATGTGGATCTCACTCTGTTCCGCCGCTGGTACAGCCAGTCCGGTACGCCGGTGGTGACTATCCGTGACAGCTATGATGCCGCGACAAAACAGTATCAGCTGCATGTGACACAAATGACCCCGCCGACCCCGGATCAGCAGGATAAACAGCCGCTGCATATTCCGTTTGACGTGGAATTATATGACAGCAACGGCAATATTATTCCTCTGCGTTATAAAGGAGAGGCGGTTCACTCTGTGCTGAATATCACCCGCGAAGAACAGACATTCACATTTGATGACGTCAGTGAAAAGCCGGTACCGTCTCTGTTCCGTGAATTCTCAGCCCCGGTTAAAGTCGATTATCCGTACACCGACACACAGCTGGCATTTCTGATGCAGCATGCGCGCAATGAATTTTCCCGCTGGGATGCCGCGCAGTCATTGCTGGCGCTGCATATAAAAGAAAATGTCCGCCGTTATCAGGATGGTGAAGTATTACAGCTTCCGGATGAGGTGATTGATGCATTCCGCGCTGTGCTGCTTGATGAGCACATTGACCCGGCACTTGCCGCACAGATTATGACGCTGCCGTCAGAAACGGAAGTGGCGGAGTGGTTCGCGGTGATTGATCCGGACGCCGTCAATGCGGTAATGACCTTTATTGCGCAGACATTTGCCCGCGAACTGGCGGATGAACTCTATGCGGTGTATATCAGCATGAAGACCGGTGCGTACCAGATTGATCATGCTGATATTGCAAAACGTGATTTACGCAATGTCTGCCTGGGTTACCTCGCGCTGGATGAAGACAGCGCGCAGGCGGATAAACGCATCTCTCTGCAATATGCGCAGGCAGATAATATGACCGATTCGCTGGCAGCCCTGTCGGCGGCGGTGAAAGCGGGTCTGGCGTGCCGTGACACTCTGCTGGCGGATTATGATAACAAGTGGCATCAGGATGGTCTGGTGATGGATAAGTGGTTTATTTTACAGGCCACCCGTCCGGATACCGATGTTCTTGATAATGTGAAAGCCTTGCTGGAGCACCGCTCATTTACTATGGCAAACCCGAACCGCGTACGTTCGCTGGTGGGTGCGTTTGTGATGAACAATCCGAAAGCGTTCCATGACAAATCCGGGAAGGGATATCAGTTCCTGGCAGAGATCCTCTGTGATCTGAACACCCGCAACCCGCAGGTGGCATCACGCCTGATTGAGCCGCTTATCCGCCTGAAACGTTATGATGACAGCCGTCAGAGCAAAATGCGCGATGCACTGCTGCGTCTTAAAGGGCTGGATAATCTCTCCGGTGACTTGTTTGAGAAAATCACCAAAGCGCTGGATGAGAACTGATTTTCACTTGCTGACAGATAAGCGATAACGGGCAGGGAAACGAAAAGCATGCGCGCCATGGATGGCGCGCCTGAGCGTACAGGGATTGTATTTACAGCGACTTTTCGTTTTTGCCCGTTATCAGCGCGTTCTCTGAACGGGATACAGACAAAGCACCTCTCCGGAGGTGCTTTTTTATACGTAATAATCCATTCTGAATAGAATTGTTACTGTCTCATTGCACCCTTTTCCGCCCGATACGGTAAACTCCGGAGAATTATCTGCAATATATACCTAACGTCATTCAAGATGCAGGCTGGCTGAGCGAAGCCAACGAACCTGCGGTTTGAATGAATAAGGGTATAAAGAAAGGATGTCATTATGAGATATGGAATGAGTCTGTACCGTCACTGGTTGTGGGGCGTATTTTTTCTGCTCTTTTCCGTTGTGGCAGTGGCGGACAGCACTGAACTGCCCCGCATGCAGGGCGCGGTAACCGATACCGCAGGGCTGCTGACCGCGAGTGAGCGCAGTACTATTGAGGATAAACTCGGCGCATTGCGGGAGAAGACCGGGGCGCAGATAGCGGTTCTGACAGTTAACACCACCGCCCCGCGTGATATTGAAAGCTATGCCGAAAATGTATTCAACCAATGGCGCTTAGGGCGGATCAATATCGATGACGGGATCTTATTACTGGTTGCCGCGGACGATCGTGCGATGCGTATTGAAGTCGGTTACGGACTGGAGGGCGCGATAAGTGACGCCACGGCTAACCGGATCCTTAATACTTATTTTATCCCGGATTTTAAAAAGGGTAATTACGCAGGCGGGATCAATAACACGCTCGACGCCCTGACTGCACTGGTCAAAAATGAGCCGCTGCCTGCGGTGACCACCCCGGCTTTTTATATTGCCAAACAGGCCGCACCGGTTGGCTGGATTGACATTGTATTGGGTGCGGTACTGGCGGCAAGTGCGTATCTGTGGTGTTTTTTCATTTTCAGTATGATCAAAAACTATAAACTGAAAGCCGCTATCCCGATAGGTATCATTATCTATCTTACCTGGTATTTTGGCGGCTTTAATAACCCCGCCGGTAACGGCATGGAATTCGGGGAAGATTTTTTCTATACCGAATTACCGCGCTGGAGTCAGTTTATTTTCCTGAAAATCCTGCCGCTCTGGCTGGTTATTGTGCTGATATTCACTATGTTTATCGCGGCATTTTTCTTATTTTTACTTGTGGTAGGCACATTTTTCTGGATATTAAGTAAAATTATCAAACCTAAGAAGCTGTATATTTCAGTTTGCATCGGTCTTTTTTTCGGTGGGTTTGCCTTTATTTTCGGATTGCTGTTCTTTGACGGAAGTCTGGCGGCAGGCGTGCTGGTTGGCGTCGGATTCGGGCTGTTTGTCGGTATCGGGCACTATTGCGGATTTGTGACTGTCGGTTCCGGCGGCGGAAGCTCCGGAGGCGGGCGTGGCGGACGCGGTGGCGGAGGGTTCAGCAATGGCGGCGGGAGTCGCAGCAGCGGCAGTCGTTCCTCTTCCGGTGGCGGCGGACGCAGCGGTGGAGGCGGGGCATCCGGGCGCTGGTAATATACCCTTATTCATTCAAACTGCAGGTGTGTTGGCTACGCTCCACCCGCCGGGTCACATACTGATGTATGCTCCCCGGCGGTCTTAGCTTACCGCCTGCCTGCATCATTTCCCGCGTAAAAAAGCAGTGCAGAGCGGGAAAATTTGTCCTAATATAGCCGCCTGAAATAGGCGGCACTGTTTCAGGCAGAACCCACAACCTATTTTGTTACAGAGAAACCACCCGGTACGCGGGTTATGTACTGATGACTCATAACAAAAGGTATTCAAGATGTATTATCCGTTAGTCAGGAAGGCGCTGTTCCGCCTTGATCCCGAACGCGCCCACGAATTTACCTTTCAGCAACTCAAACGCCTTTCCCGTTCTCCTTTACGTTTTCTTATTCAGCAAAATGTTGCCACCAAACCGGTACAGTGCATGGGGCTCTCTTTTAAAAATCCGCTGGGGTTAGCCGCGGGTCTTGATAAAGACGGTGAATGTATTGAGGCTTTTGATGCAATGGGCTTTGGTTTTGTTGAAGTCGGTACGGTGACACCCAAACCACAGGCGGGAAATGATAAACCGCGTCTGTTCCGTATTGTTGAAGCCGAAGGGCTTATTAACCGGATGGGCTTTAATAATCTCGGGGTGGATAACCTGGTTGAGAATATTAAACAGGCACGTTTCGGGGGTGTTCTTGGTATTAATATCGGTAAGAATAAAGATACACCGGTTGAGCAGGGCAAAGATGACTATCTGATTTGTATGGATAAAGTATATGCTCACGCCGGTTATATCGCTGTTAATATTTCCTCACCGAATACCCCGGGATTACGCAGTCTGCAATACGGCGATATGCTGGATGAATTACTGACTGCGATTAAAATTAAACAGCAGGAATTACATCAGCTGCATCAGAAATATGTTCCGGTTGCCGTAAAAATTGCCCCGGACTTAACAACAGATGAATTAATTCAGGTGGCTGACAGTCTGGTCAGACATAATATTGATGGTGTTATTGCCACCAATACCACATTAGATCGCTCTTTAGTGCAGGGATTAAATCACTGTAATGAAACCGGCGGATTAAGTGGCCGCCCGGTTCAGAGTAAAAGCACTGAAATTATTCGTCTGTTATCAAAAGAGCTGAACGGTAAATTACCGATTATCGGTGTCGGCGGAATTGATTCACTGGTTGCCGCGCGGGAAAAAATGGATGCAGGTGCATCATTGATCCAGATTTATTCAGGATTTATCTACCACGGACCCAAATTAATTAAAAATATTGTAAATTGTATCTGATTTTAAGATTTATCTTTCTGAGGGGGTTTATTTTTGCCCCCGTTTCTTTTATATTTTAAGATGTTGCTCATAAATTATCATTATCCGGCAGCACACGTTAAAGTTATTAATAAATTTTAATTATTTTATTCAATATGAAGTGGCTATTTATCGCTGACCCGATATTAGCCGGGAATGTGATCAGATGAAAATAAAACCTGACGATCAATGGCAGTGGTATTATGATGATACGCATGAGCGTATTATGCTCGATCTTGCCAACGGAATGGTATTCCGCTCCCATTTTGCACCACGCCTGCTGGCGCCGTATGCCCGGTGTCACAGTCCGTTTTCTGTTGATGATGCCGCTTTATTTGTCATCTTCGACGAACAGATTAAAAAATTAAATATCCCGGCGCAGCAGTGTGCAGAATTAACACTCAATGCTTTAATTGCGTCCCGGTTTTTAAAACCACAGATGCCGAAGAGCTGGTATTTTTCATTATGCTGCGCGATGGCAAAACCGGCGCAGGGACAAATTGTTGAAGTCGTGCTGGATAACACCCGGCAGCGGAGTTGTTTTATTGTCGCGGAAGCGGGTGAGAATGCCAGTTTGTGTTTACTGGTCGACCCTGAACTGCAATTAAATGATCGTACCATGTCCTTTTGTGATCCGATAAAGATCATGAACGATCGTTTATTATCCCGCAAATCAATACAACGAAGTCTGTTAATGGGTAAAGCGGTTTGACGGTGATAATACCGGAAAGACAATTATACCCTTATTCATTCAAACTGCAGGTTCGTTGGCTGCGCTCAAATAGCCGGGTCACATAGTTTATCTATGCTTCCCGTCTATTTTCCCTTGCCGCCTTCCTGCAACTTGAATGACGTTGGGTATAGATATAATTTACTGATCACCGGTGATCGTATCGTATTAAAATGATCCGGTGTTTATATACAAGTTACGCCAAGTAAAATACCCCCGGGCGGATTAATCTGCCTGAGGGTATTTTTTTATCTGTTATTTGCCGTGACGAATTGTAATATTGGTTTTTGGAATACAACTGCATGCCAGAATATCGCCGTTTCTTTTTATTGCTCCGGCTTTCAGTGGTGTTACCTCACCGGACAACAGCGTCACTTTACAACTGCCGCAGACACCCGCACGGCAGGAGTAAGGAATGGAAACCTGATGCGCTTCCAGTTGTTCCAGCAGGACATGCTGATTATTCACCGCATACTCTTTATCGTTAAACGTCATCGTCAGCATGGCTTGCGGCTGCGCTGTAACGGGCTGAACGCTCGCAATCTCCTGCTCCTGATACTGACGCGGCGGGCAGGTTTCCAAAACTGTCACCGTATCGCCGACCTGAATAACACCGGTATTGCGGGCGATGGCATTCATGCCGAAATCCACATCATTTTTATCCGCTGCGGTTCTGAAGGTCTGTAAAGTGTGCAGCGGCTCCATCTGCGGGTGTTTTTCGCCTTTATCTGTACTGATTGTTGTGAAAATACAGCGGCTGCACGGTTTTTTCAGGTCAAATATCACATCGCCAATCCGGATCACTTTCCAGCTGTCTTCGGCAAAGGCGTCTGCGCCGGTGACAATAATATTACCGCGGAACTGTTCAATTTTAATCGCGGCACTGCACCGCTTCTGCAGCGCCTGAAAAGAGGCTTCATTTACAATCAGATACGGATAGCCGTCGGCAAAGGATACCGGGCTGTCCGGGGAGAGCTTCACGCGCCGGGTGGAGTGCGGGCTGAGCCAGCGCAACTGAACCGGGATATCAAAGAACTGACACAGCCACTGGTTAATTTTTTCCGGGGCAATGAGTGAGGTAAAATGATTTCCCCAGACTTCGCATGCCAGACTCTCCGGCAGAAAATCATCATATAAAATAGTGGCGCTGCTGCCGTCCGGGCTGCGCAGGTAAATACCATTGTTCAGCAGTGCCGGGGTGAACAGCACCATTTGCGGATAACGGCGGGCGGTCAGAAATTTTCCGTCTTCGTCAGTTATCATAAAATTGCGGTCAAAACTCAGCCCGGTGTCCCCGGCATAGCTCTGCGACAGGCGCACGCCTTTCATTGATTTTACCGGGAAGGTATATAAACGGGAGAGTGTGATGGCTGTTTTTGTCATAGTTATCCATTCTTTTCGTTGTTATCGGTAAATACCACAGTGGCATCCGGGGTTGCCGGGAAAAAGGTGAACGTCAATTTTATGATTTAACGCCCGGATCCGCTATAATGCGCTCCAAATTTTTATTTCAACGGTAAACCATGATGAACACGTATTTTGCCAGCACCGCCCGTGGGCTGGAAGAGCTTTTAAAAACTGAATTAGCAACACTGGGTGCGCAAGACCTAAGCATTGCGCAGGGTGGTGTTCATTTTCGTGCTTCACCGCGTACCATGTACGAATGCCTGATGTGGAGCCGTCTGGCATCCCGTATTTTATTACCGCTGAATGAGTTCGATGTCTACAGCGATTTAGATCTTTATCTCGCGGTGCAATCAATAGACTGGCCGTCTGTCTTTACGGTGGATAAAACCTTTGCCGTGCATTTTAACGGCACTAATGATGAAATCCGTAACAGTCAGTACGGCGCGCTGAAAGTGAAAGATGCTATCGTCGACAGCTTTACCCGCAAAATTGATGCGCGTCCTGATGTGGCAAAACAGCAGCCTGATATCCGTATCAATGTGTATCTGAATAAAGAAAAAGCATCGCTGGCCATCGATCTCAGCGGCGATTCCCTGCATATCCGTGGTTACCGTGAACTGGCAGGCCAGGCACCGCTGAAAGAAAATCTGGCGGCAGCGATTGTTCTGCGTTCCGGCTGGCAGAAGGACACCCCGATGGTGGATCCGATGTGCGGCTCCGGCACACTGTTGATTGAAGCGGCAATGATGGCGGCTGATTGTGCGCCCGGTCTGAACCGTACTCACTGGGGCTTTGAAGCCTGGAGCAGCCATGACAGCGCTATCTGGGAATCCGTCCGCGCAGAAGCCCGTGAGCGGGCCAATGCAGGTGTTGTCAGTGCCACGGCGCGGTTTTTCGGGTCGGATACCGACAAGCGTGTGCTGGATATGGCGCGTGCCAATGCCCGCCGTGCCGGTGTGGATAAACTGATTACATTTCAGCAGAAAGATGCCACCAAACTGGAAAACCCGCTGCCGGAAGGACCAAAAGGCACGATTATTTCCAACCCGCCATACGGCGAGCGTCTGGAAAGCGAACCGGCACTGATTGCGCTGCACAGTGTGTTCAGCCGGGTTGTCCGTACCCGTTTCCCGGGCTGGCGTTTATCTATGTTCAGTGGTTCACCGGAACTGCTCAGCAGCCTGCAATTACGCGCAGAGCGCGAATTTAAAGCGAAAAATGGTCCGCTGGACTGCGTACAGAAAAACTATCAGTTAAGTGAAACACCACCGGCGGGTGCGCAGGATATTGGTTCAGATTTCGCAAACCGTCTGCGTAAGAATGAGAAAAAACTGGCAAAATGGGCGAAGCAGGAAGGTGTTGAGTGTTATCGTCTGTACGATGCAGATTTGCCGGAGTATAATGTTGCAGTCGATCGCTATGCCGATTATGTCGTGGTTCAGGAGTATGCTCCGCCGAAAACGATTGACCCGAACAAAGCGCGTCAGCGTCTGTTTGATGTGATCAGCGCAACACTTGCGGTGCTGGAACTGCCGGCGAATCAGCTTGTTTTAAAAACCCGTCAGCGTCAGAAAGGCAAACAGCAATATGAAAAGCTGGATGAGAAAAAGAACAGTTTCCTGGTAAAAGAGTATAACGCACAGTTATGGGTTAACCTGACTGATTACCTGGACACCGGTTTGTTCCTTGACCATCGTATTGCCCGTAAAATGTTGGGGCAGATGAGTAAAGGTAAAGATTTCCTTAATCTGTTTGCCTACACCGGCTCTGCGACCGTTCATGCCGGGCTTGGCGGGGCACGCACCACCACATCCGTGGATATGTCACGCACCTATCTGGAGTGGGCGGAACGTAATTTACAAAGTAACGGACTGAGCGGCAGACAGCACCGTCTGGTGCAGGCTGACTGCCTGAGCTGGCTGGCGCAGACCCCGGAACAATTTGATTTGATCTTTATTGATCCGCCGACATTTTCTAACTCAAAACGCATGGAAGACACCTTTGACGTCCAGCGCGACCACATCATGCTGATGAAACAGCTGAAACGTCTGCTGCGCCGGGGCGGAACACTGATGTTCTCCAATAACAAACGTGGTTTTAAATTAGATCAGGCGGGGATGGATGAAGCCGGGCTGGTGGCACAGGAAATCACCGCCAAAACACAATCACAGGATTTTGCACGTAACCGTCAGATTCATAACTGCTGGCTAATCCGCCACGCAGGCGAGGAATAACAGAACTATGTCGTTGATTAATATGGCGGGCGCCTGGCTCGCATTCAGTGATGCTCCGTTGCTGGAAAATACCGAAATCCACATCGAAGCAAATGAGCGTGTCTGTCTGGTCGGACGTAACGGGGCGGGAAAATCCACCCTGATGCGCGTTCTGACCAAAGAGCAGCCTCTGGATGATGGTACAGTGACCTATGAGCAGGATCTGATTGTCTCCCGCTTACAGCAGGATCCGCCGCGTGATGTGGAAGGTACTGTGTTTGATTTTGTCGCCGAAGGGGTGGCAGAGCAGGCTAAACATATCAAAGCGTATCATCAGATCTCAAAACTGGTGGAAACGGATCCGAGTGATAAAAATCTGTCAAAAATGGCAGATTTACAGGAAATTCTCGATACTCAGAATTTATGGCTGCTGGACAGCCGTATTTCAGATGTGATTGCCCATCTGGAATTACCGGCAGAAGAGACACTTTCTGCGCTCTCCGGGGGCTGGCTGCGTAAAGCTGCGCTGGGACGTGCACTGGTCTGCGGACCGGGTGTACTGTTTCTCGATGAACCGACCAACCACCTGGACATCGAAACCATTCAGTGGCTGGAAGGTTTCCTGAAAAGCTTCGGCGGCAGTATCGTCTTTATTTCCCATGACCGCTCTTTTATCCGCAATATGGCGACGCGGATTATCGATCTGGATCGCGGTAAACTGGCGTCCTGGCCGGGCAGTTATGATGAATACCTGGTAGGAAAAGAAGAAGCCCTGCGCGTGGAAGAGATGCAGAATGCAGAATTTGACCGCAAACTGGCGCAGGAAGAAGTATGGATCCGCCAGGGCATCAAAGCCCGGCGCACCCGTAACGAAGGGCGTGTCCGTGCGCTGAAAGCACTGCGTAATGAACGTGCCGATCGCCGTGAGGTGATGGGCAAAGCGAAAATGCAGGTGGAAGAAGCAACGCGCTCCGGCAAAATAGTGTTTGAAATCGAAAATATCAGCTACGGTATTGATGGTAAAAAACTGGTCAGTGATTTCAGTGCGCAGGTGCTGCGCGGTGATAAAATTGCGCTGGTCGGACCGAACGGCTGCGGAAAAACCACTCTGCTGAAACTGATGCTCGGTGATCTGCAACCGGACAGTGGCAGTGTGCATTGCGGAACAAAACTGGAAGTCGCGTATTTTGACCAGCACCGCGCCGCATTAGATCCGGATAAAACCGTGATGGACAACCTGGCGGAAGGCAAGCAGGAAGTGATGGTGAACGGCAAGCCGCGCCATGTGCTCGGGTATTTACAGGAATTCCTGTTCCACCCGAAACGTGCGATGACACCAGTTCGTGCGCTGTCCGGCGGTGAGCGTAACCGTCTGTTACTTGCCCGGTTATTCCTGAAACCGAGTAATCTTTTGATCCTCGATGAACCGACCAACGACCTTGATGTCGAAACGCTGGAGCTGCTTGAAGAGCTGGTGGACGGTTATCAGGGCACAGTGCTGCTGGTCAGCCATGACCGTCAGTTTGTGGACAACAGTGTTACCGAATGCTGGATTTTTGAAGGCGACGGCACGATTGAACGCTTTGTCGGCGGCTATTTTGACGCACAGCAGCAGCGCAGCCAGGTTCAGACACTGAAAGCTCCGGCAGAGAAAAAATCACAGCCGGCGCCGGAAGAAAAACGTACCGATAACATTAAAAAAGCAAATACTTCTGCGAAATTAAGTTATAAATTACAACGGGAGCTGGAACAGCTGCCTGCACTGCTTGAATCCCTCGACGAGGAAATTCAGCAGTTACAAAGCAAGGTGGCAGCGCCTGAGTTTTTTAATCAGTCGCGCGAAGAAACCGATAAAGTTCTGACGTTGTTAGCTGAAAAAGAGCATGCGCTGGAAGTGGCGTTTGATCGGTGGCAGACGTTGGAATCAATGCAGAGCGGGAGCTGATCCCGCCTGTGATGACTCCGGAGAAATAACGTAACAGTGTGTGCTCATCATTCACATGATTCTGACATGGTGCTGTGTCCGCAGTGCGACCTGGTGGTTGATGTCCCTGAGCTTGCCCGGGGAATGAAAGCCGAATGTCCGCGCTGCCACACACACCTGACTGCCCGCTGGCGTGAACCACGTCGTCAGCCGCTGATGTATGCTCTCTGCGGCCTGGTGATGTTTGTTCTGGCCGGCATGTTCCCGTTTGTCTCGATGAAAGTGGCGGGCATTGAGAGTGAAATCACGATTTATCAGATACCGACAGTGATGTTGGGTGATAATTATGCTGAGCTGGCACTCTTCTTTATGGCATTTGTTCTGGCGGTTCCTGTGTATTGCCTCGCAGCGATTACCTTGCTGTGTAACGGGATCCGCCTGCCCCGGTGGTTAGCTGTACCCATGACCAAACTGCTTTTCCGGCTGCGCACCTGGTGTATGGCGGAAATTTTTCTGGCGGGTGTCCTTGTCAGCTTTGTGAAACTGATGGCTTACGGGGATATCGGGCTGGGCATGAGTTTTCTGCCGTACTGCCTGTTTTGTGTGATGCAGGTGAGGGCGTTTCAGTGCCTTGATAAACACTGGATCTGGGAACGGATAGCACCGCGTCCTGCTCTGTCTGTCCCGTTGATTGCAGGAAAAGGCGGGCTGGCGCAGGGCGTGCGGTTGTGCGGCACCTGTCAGGCTATTCTGCCGGCAGGTATGCGGGAGTGTCCGCGTTGTCACAGCAAAGGACATGCACGGCGGCCGAACAGTCTGCAACTGACCCTGGCACTGTTATTTACCTCACTGATTTTATATATCCCGGCGAATCTGCTGCCGATTATGATCACTGAAACACTGGGTAACGGATTTGGCTCAACCATTATGGCGGGGGTTATCCTGCTCTGGGGAGACGGTTCTTATCCGGTGGCGATGGTTATTTTTATTGCCAGTATTATGGTGCCGAGCCTGAAAATGCTGGCGATAGGCTGGTTATGTCTCGATGCCAAAGGTTACGGGATGCGTGATCCGGGCCGGATGCACTTTATTTATGAAATGGTGGAATTTGTCGGGCGCTGGTCCATGATCGACGTTTTCGTGATCGCGGTGCTGGCGGCATTAGTCCGGATGGGACGCCTGATGAGTATTTATCCTGATATTGGTGTGATTTTATTTGCGCTGGTGGTTGTCCTGACGATGATCGCCGCCGAAATGTTCGACCCGCGCCTGACGTGGGATCGACGTGATAAACAACGGGCGAAGTCTTCAGAGGAGCCTCAGCTTGAACGACAAAAATGATGATTTGACAGACTCAGATGCAGACAGCCTGACGGACGCGAAAGTCAGTAAACTGAAAAGCTGGTCACCGGTCTGGATTATCCCCATCGTCACGGTGCTGATCGGTGCCTGGATCCTCATCAGCCATTTTCGCGGGCAGGGACCGGAGATCACGCTGATAACCTATAATGCGGAAGGGGTTGAAGCCGGGAAAACCAAGATCAAAAGCCGCAGCGTGGATGTTGGTGTGGTGGAAAGCGTTATGCTGGATCAAAGCTACAGCCGCGTTATCATCAAAGCACGTCTGAATGCGGAAATGAAAGATGTGCTGCGCAAAGATACGGCGTTCTGGGTTGTCAAGCCGACTGTCGGACGTGAAGGCGTCAGCGGGCTGGGCACTCTGTTGTCCGGTGCGTATATCCAGGTGCAACCGGCAAAAACCGGGGCTGTGAGCGAAGAATTTGAGCTGCTCGATTCTCCACCGCTTGCCGCACCCGATGCAAAAGGGATCCGCGTGATATTGACCAGCCAGCAGGCCGGTCAGCTTAATCCGGGTGATGCGGTACTGTTTCGCGGATTCCGTGTCGGCTCTGTGGAAACAGCCGAATTTAATCTCGAAGAACGCGATATGCAGTATGAACTGTTTATCAATGCGCCTTATGACAAACTGATCACCACAAATGTCCGTTTCTGGAAAGACAGCGGCATCTCCTTTGATATGTCCTCACAGGGCGTAAGTGTGCAGATGGGCTCTTTATCAACGCTGTTCAGCGGTGGTGTCAGCTTTGATGTGCCGGATGGCTGGCAGCCGGGCGAAGAAGTAAACCCGAAAACGCTGTTTAAACTGTTTGATAACCAGAAAAATACACAGAACTCACTGTATACCCAGTATAAAAGTTATCTGCTGTTCTTCTCTGACTCTGTCCGTGGTTTATCGCCGGGCGCTCCGGTGGAGTTCCGCGGTATTCGTTTGGGAACCGTGGCACAGGTGCCTTTCTATGCGAAAGGGCTGGCACAGACATTTGATCAGGACTTCCGTATCCCGGTGCTTATCCATATTGAACCGGAACGTTTTGAGAAAGATGTCGGTAAGGGCTTCAAGCTGGAAAAAGAGCTGCAAACCGCACTTCAGCAAGGGCTGCGTGCTTCTCTGAAATCCGGCAATCTGCTGACGGGCGCACTGTATATTGATCTCGATTTCTATCCGGAGCAGGATGCCTGGAAAGCGCCGCTGAGTATCTCTGATTATGAAGTTCTGCCGACCACCAGTGGCGGATTGGTTCAGCTGCAACAGAAAGTCCTTGCTGCACTGGATAAAATCAACGGTATGCCGATTGAGCCGATGATGAAACAGGCAACAGATACGCTGCGTGCCAGTGAAAAAACGATTGCGGAAGCACAAAAAACCTTGTCTGAGCTGAATGGATTACTGGGCAGCAAAGAGTTCAAAGCGCTGCCGAAAGATCTGCAATCAACATTGCGCGAACTGAACCGCAGTATGCAGGGTGTTCAGCCGGGATCACCGGCTTACAATAAGCTGGTTGATGATATGCAGCGCCTGGATCAGGTTCTGCGTGAACTGCAACCGGTATTGCGGACACTGAACAATAAGAGCAATGCGCTGGTCTTTGAAGCGAAGCCGCAGTCTGATCCTCAACCTAAGAAGGGGAAGAATTAAGATGAAAAACCTGGCGAAAGCGCTGGCATTTCTGGGTATTTTTGTACTGGCGGGATGCAGCAGCATCCCTGAAAAACAGTATTATCAGTTGCCGTCTGTTACCTCATCATCAGCCGGTGCGGATCAGTCCGGTTACCGGAGCAGCACCGGCGATAACCGGGCACCACAGCTGTGGATCCAGCGCATCACACTGAGTGATGTGCTGGGTAATTCAGGCATCGTTTATCAGACCAGTGATGTGGAATACAGCATCGGCAGCACAAATTTATGGGCAGGACCGCTGGAGCAGCAGTTACTGGATGCGATGACCACAGAACTCAGCCAGGCATTACCGGACAGACTGGTTTCTGTGCAGCCGCTGGAAATGAAACCGGATACACTGACCATCAGTGTGACCGGTTTCCACGGACGCTATGACGGTAAAGTGATTGTGGCGGGCAGCTGGATTTATACCCACGGCGAAAATGTTATTCGTCATCCGTTTAACCTTGTTCTGACACAAAGTGAGAACGGGTATCCTGAACTGGTCCGTACCCTCGGCGAGGGATGGGCGCAGGTGGCGAAATCGGTCGCAGAAGAGATACGTAAGTAATCCGCAAACTGCCCTCTGTGGTGTAAAAACAAAGGGCAGTTTAGTATTAAAAGAGCAAATTTGTGAAACAGCTCTCATTCCTCTGATTAACAGTCTGATTGCAAAACTAATTTAGTTCCCATTCTGTTTTACTCTCTGCCTGTGTTTACGGTTGCATAAAAACTAATCAACTGATTACGCTGATAAAACAATCCCCCTGTTTTTACTATGTATTTTTTTGCAAAGCGCACCTGACACGCCCTGAATCTTCTTTACTTGCAATCCTCAGCCCGACAGCGTATTTCTGTTATGGGTTGAATAAAACTCAACCTGTTTTGACACTGAATAACATGAGGGAAGTAACGGCATGAAAAGACAAAAGCGTGATCGTTTAGCGAGAGCATTAACCAAAGGTTATCAGGCGGGTATTTTAGGACGTTCTAAAGAGTGTTGCCCGTATCTTAAGATTGACGAACGTTCTCACTGGCTGGGAGGCTGGCGCGAGGCCATCGATAACAGGGCGGTCATTGCGTAACCGGATTTGAATAATAAAAAACCTCCGCAAGCGGAGGTTTTTTGCAGGTAAGACGTCTGAGACCGGCGGATTAAAACGCGCTGGTATCTTTAAATAGTCCTACTTTAAGATCCGTGGCGGTATAAATCAGTTTGTCATCGACAAAGACTTCACCATCACCGATACCCATAATCAACTTACGGTTGATAACACGCTTGAGGTGAATACGGTAAGTGACTTTTTTCGAGGTCGGTAATATCTGTCCGCTGAATTTAACTTCACCCACACCCAGCGCACGGCCTTTACCTTCACCGCCCAGCCAGCCGAGATAGAATCCGACTAACTGCCACATTGCATCCAGGCCTAAGCAGCCCGGCATTACCGGATCGTTGGTGAAATGACAACCGAAAAACCACAGTTCAGGGTTGATATCCAGCTCAGCTTCAATATAGCCTTTATCAAAATGACCGCCGGTTTCGCTCATTTTAATGACGCGATCCATCATCAGCATGTTGCCGGATGGTAATGGCGGCCCGTTTTCACCAAAGAGTTCACCCCGTCCTGAGGCTTCAAGTTCCTGCTTTGTGTATGAATCTTGTTTTGCGACCATAACTCAATCTTTGCCTTGTTTTTCAGATAGGTTACACAATAGCGTACACTTGTACGCTGAACAAGTCCGATCAGATAAAATGTGAGCTACTTCCACCAACGGGAGAACCACGGTGCTCTTGGTTTATCCTGATTGTTTGCCAGGAAAATCCGATCCTGAATTATAGCTAACAGGTGTTCTCCGGAAGGATTATTTTCTTCTTCATAATACGGCATTTTCATCAGATGTGATGCCGCCTGTGACACATGCGAAGCTGTGCAGATACGGAACTCACCCGCACGTACTGCATCAACAACATCATCCGACAGTACAAGATGGCGTTCGTTGGAGGCAGGAATAATGACCCCTTGTTCCCCGGTGAGCCCTCTGCTCTGACACAGACGGAAAAAACCTTCTATTTTTTCATTCACGCCGCCAATAGCCTGGACGAAACCAAACTGATCGACCGAACCGGTTACGGCAATCTGCTGGTCAACCGGCTGCCAGGAGAGGGCGCTTATCAGTGCACAAAGCTCGGCCAGAGAGGCACTGTCACCATCTACTTCGCCATAGGATTGCTCAAACACCACAGAAGTCGAGAACGGGAACGGCTGATCCAGTTTCAGTTCGGCAATCAGATAAGCCTGCATAATCATCATGCCTTTTGCATGAATATTACCGCCAAGCTCAGATTTGCGTTCAACATCAACAAACTCACCGTCACCGATATGTGCAACACAGGTAATGCGGGAGGGTTCGCCCACCGCCTGCGGGTGGCCCGGATACTGAAGGACAGAGAGCCCGTTTATCTGACCGACGGTACTGCCCTGCGTCTGGATATAAACCTGGCCCTGAAGCATTTCGTCCAGGCCTCTGTCAGCCAGATAGCCATGACGCCAGAGGCGGTTTTCCTGAATCTTGCGCAGAGCTTCGGCTGTAATTGTCTCAGACGGCAGCAGTGTTGCCGCATCACGCAGTAATGACGTCAGCCATAACAAATCAAGCGGCAGTCGTTTCTTATCTTCCTGGTGGCGCATTCCCTGACGGATCAGTTCATACCAGCCATCGGGACTGAGTGACGGCAGCTGGTTTTCTTTCAGCAGACCATTGATAAACTGACACCATACAGTGAGCTGCTCAATGTCTTCAATCTGACTGTCAAACTCATATTCCCCGTACAGGCTTCTTCACTGAGTTCCGGCTCTGTCAGCATGAATTCATCAAGACTCATACGGTCACCGACTAAAATGACACGCAGATCCAGAGGCATACCATCGACAGGGAACGGCAGCGGGTGTTGTTCTGTGTGTGCCAGCCACTCAAAACGCTGAGCGCAGACCATTTGTTTCAGGCGCAGCCACATTAACGGCTGTGCGAGCAGGCTGCGCATTGAGATAATCAGGTAGCCGCCGTTAATCTGATGGATCAGACCGGGTTGCAGCTGAACATGCTGATGATGTGTAAATACCTGACCAAACAGCTGTTCCGGCTCGACCCAGTCGCAGACAGCAAAAGGGCGTGTTGCACTGAAGTGACCATTATCCGCAGGTGTAAAAATAAACCGGTGATTATCAAAATGGTATTCACCGCCGGCGGTACGTTTTTGCTGAGCGCGTGCATCAGGCGGCAGCAATTGCGCTATCGTATTCAGATAACATTCACTTTCATCACTTTTTACCAGTATAAAACGGCGCTTGGCAGCCGGATGACTGAAAAGTGACAGGCTTTCCTGCAAACGGGCCTGTACCGCGTCTGTACCCAGTGCAGGGAGTGAAGAGGCGGTTTGCAGGAGCTCGTGGTAACTGTTTTCATCAGGCAGTAATGATTGCCAGGTTAATTGTTTAATATTCACTCGGTATTGTCTACTTTTGATGATGTCAGGCGTATGTGAGGTATGTAAGGATCAGGTGCTTTCCGCCGTGTGCGGCTCTCAGCACTGCCTTTGAATAGTAACGGAAATAATGAGGCATTGTAGCGCGTAAGTATGTCTGATAGCTATCCTCGTGACGTTTATTTTACCCGGCCGGATAAGAGAGAATCTGATTTAGGAGCGGTTTTTTAAAGCAAATATTGCTATGCTTATGAAAGTGTTACCCTGTCACTGAGAAAAATAATGAAATATCAACAACTAGAGAACCTGGAGTGCGGCTGGAAGTGGGCATATCTGGTCAAAAAACACCGTGAAGGTGAAGCTATTACCCGGCATGTGGAGAAAAGTCAGGCAGAAGACGCGGTTGCACTGCTGCTGAAACTTGAATCTCATCCTGTCAAAGTCACCGGCTGGATACAAAAGCATATGTCACCGGTATTGATAAACCGGATGAGTCAGACTATCCGTGCCCGTCGTAAGCGCCATTTTAATGCTGAGCAGCAACATACCCGTAAGAAATCTGTCGATTTGGAGTTTTTGGTCTGGCAGCGTTTATCTGCATTATCACAGCGACGCGGCAGTACATTGTCAGATACGATTATTCAGTTACTGGAAGATGCGGAGCGGAAAGAAAAATACGCGACGAAGATGACGTCTCTGAAGGAAGATCTGCAAAACTTATTGGGCAGCGACAAAAATAAACCCCATCCGGAGACGGGGTTTATGAATTCATTGCGTTATGCAACCGAATCAGAAATTACTGAGCAGCAGCCTGTGAAACTTGTTCAGTTACGCCCTGAATTTCGATTTCAACACGACGGTCTGGTGCCAGACATTCGATCAGAGCAGCGCGCTGTTTGATATTATCACATTTGTTGCCAGTGATAGGATCTTCTTTACCGCGGCCTTCTGCACGGATGCTGCCTGTAGGGATACCTTTAGCAACCAGGTAATCTACAACGCTCTGAGCACGTTTCTGTGACAGTGGCAGGTTGTAGTTCTGTGAACCGATGCGGTCAGTGTAACCGATAACCAGGACGTTGCCCTGAGTTGGGTCGATTGACGCCAGTTCGTTGAACAGCTGGTTCAGAGCTTCCTGACCTTCAGTTTTCAGAGTTGACTTGTTGAAGTTAAACAGAACGTCTGAACGCAGGGTGAAACGTTTGTTTTCAACAACAGGAGCAGGAGCAGGAGCTGGCTCTACAACTGGTGCTGCAACGTCATCCTGACCGAAGCGGTACGCGATACCAACACTCAGCATGCCGTTATCCGGACGTGCGCCCAGAGTTTCTTTATCGCCGATGTTGCTGATCCACTGATATTCCACACGAGCGGCGATATCACGGGTAATTGCGTATTCAGTACCCAGTGCAACTAACGGTGAAACACCGGTGTCGTTCTGAGTTTTCTGTGCGCTGCGAACACCGCCGGCAACAGTTGAATAGCTTGAATCTGCACGCCATACCATGGCACCCAGACGTGTATAAACGTCTAAGTCTTCCATTACCGGATAGCTCAGTTTGGTAGTCAGCTGAATACCCTGTGCTTTGAACGCGCCGTTGTTACCGTCGCCTTTATAAGGCATACGACCTAACCAGTCGTAACCTAATTCAAAGCCCATGTACTGGTTGTGCTGGAAACCAGCATATGCACCAGCACCGATCTGGTCTTTATGGGTAGGACCAGTGTTGCCTAAGGTTTCACCGTCCAGGCTTGTACCGGTGTTCTGATACTGGGACCAACCTAATTTAGCACCAGTGTACCAGGTGTTATCTTTCGGAGCTGCTTGCGCAACAGTTGCGAAAGCTGCTACTGCTACTGCCACTGCGATAGCTGTCTTTTTCATTTTACGCCTCGTTATCATCCAAATAGGCTCTGGCTTGAATAGCCTTATTTTTGCCTTTGGTTTTTAAAAATAGTCAGGGATTATGTGCTCAATTTAGTAAATAGCTCCCAATAGGGAATTTTAAGCACTACCTTAACGGTGTAAAGTCTACAGCGAAGTTCAAAAGTTACAAGGGTATCCGACAGAATTTGGTTAAAAAAAAAGCAAAAAAGTGTACTGATTCATAAACATACAAAATAGTCAATTTCTTTGGATATTTAGCTTAACGCATTGAAATATTGTAATTTTATTAACTAAGCCGAGCAAATGATACGGGCTTGTAAAAAAGACTGAGAATATTCTTAATTCTGCTTAGTGATAAGGGAAAGAGTGAATTTGTACTATGTTCAGTTGTCGTGCCTGCGGCGCATTATCATTATGCCATTCCTGAGGCCGCATAATAAAGCCCAGGCAGCTTCCCAGCAGAGCCGCCCGCTGCAACCGGTAATTTTCCTGTTCAGTTAATACCGGCAGCCAGCCAAGAACAACACTGTAGTTACCACTGGCGAGTGCTTTCTCCATTGCATCGACACTGTTGATTACCGGAATACGGGAAAGTTGCATGATTTTATCACGGGGCAGCTGATTTTGCGCCAGCCACCGGCGACTGAGTTTTTCACCGGGTGCCAGCCAGAGCAGCCAGCGTGGTTCACCGGCAAACTGGCGTAACAACGGAAGCAGAATATGAGTCAGGATCATATCATTATTGCGATAGACCAATTCGCTGACCATACCGGTTGTGCCTGTTTGTGAGTGACCCGCCCGCGGAAGGGCTGGTGACACGGATGCAGACGTGGCAGGGAGATATTCCCGGATTGATTGCTGGCGCATAGTTGACCTCACATAGTGATACTGTATGGATGTACAGTACAATTCAATTTCCCTTAGATCAAGTAAATTTTTTCCAAGCAACTCGCAAATTTCAGGATTGCCGGGCGTAAATACGAATTTATCGTTGGCAATTGCAGAAACATTCCTTATTTTGTGGCGACGCTGAGCTCAGTCACGGAATGACATAACGATACATTTAACCTGCTTTCAAGGGACTGATAATATGAAGGATTATTTGAAATTGTCAGATGTTCAGTTTGATCGTCTTCAACGCAGCACACAGCCGTTTGGCCGGATCCGGTTAAAATCACAGTTCGGATGTATGGGGTTATCAATTGACGGGGTAACCTTTGCACTCATTGCCAATAGTCAGCTCTGGCTGAAAAGCACAGAGGCGACCCGGGATCTTTTCTGTCAGATGGAGCTGTACGACAGGTTCACATATCCGAAAAGGATACTGCCGATGCGGATTAATTATTACCGGGTGACTGAAGCCGTGTGGCTGTGCCCTCAGCAGTGTGAGTCTCTTTTTTATCAGACCTACTTCCATGTCCGTGCATTTGCACTTTCGCAGCAGCGGCTGCCGTCACGGATTAAAGATTTACCTAATGTGGACAGAGCATTAGAGCGTCGTCTCTGGCATGCGGGGATCCGCCAGGTGGATGACCTCTATTTATTAGGCGCGAAAGCCAGTTTTCTGAAGGTAAAAGCGCGTCCGAAAAATGAACTGAAACTGTTATTTGCCCTCGCCGGTGCGATTGAAGGCTGCCACAGTGCAGTATTACCGAAAGCACTGCGTGAGGATCTGATTCACTGGCATGGCCGCTTAAATTAAGGCTGGTGTTGATACCCCGGGGAATGCTGTTATCTGTTTTGTCCCCGGGGTCCGGCTGATTATGATGGCTGATGGTTGCCGGGCTCTGTATTGTCAGCTGTGGTTTTTTGTTTGTTCCGCTTTTTCGTACTCTGCTGCCTGTTATGTTCTTTTTCAGTAATCTGGCGGATAAGCATAACAATATCAGGGATTAAATTGAGCAACAGGCGGATTTGCTCTGCAACCAACTGCTCTGCACTGTTGTTTTCACACTTACATTTATCAAGACGTTGCGCCAGTGCATCAGCAATCGCCCGGATCTGCAATTCGCCCTGACGACCCTGTTGCAGGGCGGCTTCGGTATAACGGATAGTGTCATTCAGCAGACGCAGAATAGTATCATCCGTCAGTTTTGTGCGGTGAGCGCCGAGAGCGGAAATATAGCTCAGCAGTGTGTGGTTCAGGCAGAGCAGGCGGAATGCTTCATCATGAGATGTCCGGTAACTGCTGGGCTCAGATGAGATATTCGCCACAACAGAGGCAAATTCGCCGTCACTGATGTGCGCATCCCTGCGGGCTACCCGGTAATCCAGCCCGTCATTTTTACCGTCATAATACTGGCGCAGAATTTGCTCAAGATAACGGCCGTTTGCCTGCATCGTGCGGTCAATAACCAGAGGAAGCTGACGGTATTTCCAGTCCGGCCAGATATAGCTGACCGCAAACCAGGCAAGGCCACAGCCGATGATGGTATCAACAATACGGTGAAGTGCGATATCAAACCCTTCGCCCAGCAAATTAAAGCTGAACAGAACGAGCAGGGTAATAAAGATAGTGGCCTGAGCATACTGGCTGGTACGGAAAACAAAAAACATCAGCCCGGAAATTACCATCAGAATCAGCTGCCCTTCATAAGACGGCACAAAATACATGATTGGCAGACCGATCAGGATCCCCGTGAGTGTCCCGGTTATCCTCAGCATCAGGCGGCGTTTGGTGGCACTGTAGTTCGGCTGGCAGACGAAAAGGCTGGTCAGCATAATCCAGTAGCCGCGGTTTAAATCAAACAGCTGGATAATGGCGTAACCGGCACACAGCAGTACTGACATCCGGATAGCATGGCGGAACAGTGCCGATCGCGGGGTCAGATTCTGCCGGAAACGTGACCAGATATCACGCAGCCCCTGAAGGTTTTCATTGGAAAGCCTTGCATCTTCCTGCAATTTTTCAGCCGGTAATTTGGTCTGTTCCGCACTGAGCCCTTTAAGCTGAGAATCGACACCCCGCAGATTACTCAGCAGATGGCGCAGTGCCATCACACTGCTGTTACCGGGCTTTTGCTGCTCCAGCAGATTAAGTGAGTTTTCCAGATAGGAAAATACCCGCTCAAAACGCGGATTATGCTCATATTTTTTCCGCTGTAAGATGGCCTGTGCGACGGCGGCACAGGCCCGCCCCTGCATTGACATCAGACGCTGAAAACGGAACATAATATCGCTGTAACGCAACTCATTGCTTAAATTCTGATACTGAATATGGGATGAACTGGCCCGTTCATGAATATCCTGGGCGACAAAATAATAGTGTAATGCATGCCGGGTGCCTCGCTGCCCGCGGTCACCTTTCAGCCGCGAGAACAGCGACGTTTTTGCCTGATTCATTGATGCGGTGAGCGCACTGTTCGCCATCGCCAGTTCAAATACTGTCTGCTGATAATCTTCTTCAATATCCGGATCAAACAAGTTCGCTTTGGCTTCCAGATAATTTGACAGTTGCAGATAATAGCGGGAGAGATTGTCCTGTAACGGGCGTATCGGAAACAACAGGTGTCCGGTCAGTGTCAGCAGGTTGTACCAGACCGCCCCGGCCAGCAACAGCAGTGGTTGCTGATACCAGTCATTAAACAGGTTTTTTCCCAGCATGGTATAAATGGCGATCAGCAGTGCGCCAAACGCAATAGTTGCGTAGCGTTGCCCCAGCGCGCCCAGCAAAATAAATCCGCTGGTTGACAGCGCAAGACCTGCCATAAAAAGAATGTGGTGATCAAACAGCAACTCGATGGAGGCTGAGGCGACAAAAAAAGAGATAAGTGTGATAAACAGGTTGCGCAGGCGGCCGGCCAGCCGGTCATCCAGGTCAGTCAGCGCTGCGGCTACCATCCCGAGTGTCAGTGCGATAGTGACTTTCGGCGGCATATGCAACAGCCACGGCACCAGTGTGGTACCTGTCAGCGCAATAAATATGCGGGTATAGTAAAGAAAATGGCTGTTATAAATATAACGGCTGAAGCCGCGAAATGCTGCAAGCACAGTAACCTCAATAAGTCAGAAATACCCTTAACAGGAATTTGGCAGTAAACTAATCGTGTCTTTTCTGTAATATGGCAATGGTATGGCGCAGGTACAGTTTTTACCACATCTGTTTTTATCACATATTGATTTCAATCTTGTATCAGTAACGTAACGGTGCGTAACTCATGGAATTAAAATCAACACAAATGGGGCAGACATTAGCCCGGCATCCTTACAATCGCGTACGGTTACTTAACGCCGGTATCGAAGTCAGCGGGGAAAAACACCGGTATGTTATTCCTTTCAATGAGTTAATCAATATTCAATGTAAACGGGGCATTGTCTGGGGAGAGATGGAATTTGAGCTTCCGGATGAACAGGTTGTCCGTCTGCACGGTACACAATGGCAGGAAACTCAGCAATTTTATCATTACCTGACGGATGTCTGGACCCGCTGGAGTGATGAAATGAGTGTGGTCAGTGCGCAGGTACTGGAAAAGCAGGCAGGTGAAATCACCGCCGTCATTCAGGCTGATCGCTGGCTGACACAACCTGAAAGCCGGAAACTGCGCGATAACATCATAAAATCATTCAGCGCGCTTCCGTTGCCGCAGGTGCGGTTAAATGCGTTTGAAAACTGTGCCGCGGCGTATCAGTTCTGCCTGGGCTGGCTGGAAAATACCGATAAGAAACGCCGTCAGCGTAATCGTGACTGGTCACAGCAATGCCTTGAAACCTATGCTGATTTTTTTGCCAATATTGAATCCTCCCCGCTGAATCAATCACAAAGTGAAGCGGTGGTAAATGGTGAGCCGTCTGTGCTGGTACTGGCGGGCGCAGGCAGTGGTAAAACATCCGTGCTGGTGGCGAGAGCGGGCTGGCTGTTACGCCGGCAGCAGGCATTACCGGAACAAATTCTGATGCTGGCTTTCGGACGGCAGGCGGCAGATGAAATGAATGAACGTATTCAGCGCTGCCTGCACACAGATGAGATCCGTACCAAAACATTTCATGCGCTGGCACTGCATATTATCCGCGAAGCAACTAATAAATCACCGGTTATCAGTGCGCTGGAAAGTGATACCGCTGCCCGCCATGAACTGATTAAATCGGTCTGGCAAACACAGTGTCGTGAGAAAAAAGCACAGGCAAAAGGCTGGCGGGAGCTTATCAGTATCAGTCTGAACTGGCTGCTTGATGAGGGCGAATACTGGGAAGATGAGGCACTGTGTCGCCGCATTGTCCCGAGAATCGATCGCTGGCTGAGCCTGATGCGGATGAATGGCGGTAGCCAGAAAGTAATGATCGAATCCGCCGAACCGGATATCGCACCTGAATTTACAAAGCAAATCAAACTGATGGCGCCATTTTTAAAAGCATGGAAAAGTGCGCTGAAAGAAGAGGGCGCGACCGATTTTTCCGGGCTTATTCACCAGGCCGTAAACCTTATCGAAAAAGGACGGTTTATTTCGCCGTGGAAAGCAGTGCTGGTGGATGAATTTCAGGATATTTCACCGCTGCGTGCCAACATTATTCATGCTTTGCGGGCACAAAATCCGCAGACAACGCTGTTTGCTGTCGGCGATGACTGGCAGGCGATTTACCGCTTCAGTGGTGCCGAACTGACGCTGACCACGGATTTCAGCGCGGTATTCGGAGAGGGCGGGCAGTGCGCGCTGGATACCACATACCGCTTTAACAGCCGGATCGGTGAGGTTGCTAATCAGTTTATTCAGCGAAATCCGCAGCAGTTAGCCAAGCCGCTGAACAGCCTGACAAAAGGGGATAAAAAAGCGGTTCTGTTACTACCGGATACCCAATTGGACGCATTGCTCAATAAAATGAGTGGTTACGTTACCGCAGAAGAAACTATTTTGATTCTGGCGCGTTATCATCACCTGAAACCGGACATTTTATCGGTGGCGGCAACCCGCTGGCCGCAGCTTAATATCCGCTTTATGACAATGCACGGCTCAAAAGGGCAACAGGCAGATTATGTGATTCTCACCGGTCTGACCGATGAGAAAGACGGTTTTCCGGCGGCTGCGCGGGAATCGGTGATTGAACAGGGACTATTACCCCGTGAGGAAGAATTTCAGCACGCCGAAGAGCGCCGTCTGATGTATGTGGCGCTGACCCGGGCGAAAAAACAGGTCTGGCTGCTGTATGATAACGCATCACCCTCCTGTTTTGCCGCCGAGTTGGCTGACATGGGTGTCAGCCGGGTGAAAAAGCCCTGATTATTTTATTTTGTGCGCTCATTTAAATAGCGGGCGTAATCCGGGATGACAATATCCACATCTTTGTCAAAATCCGGGGAATGAATAATAAAATCAGCGGTGGACATATTTGTGGCGACCGGGATATTCCAGACGGTCGCCAGGCGCAGCAGTGCTTTGACATCCGGGTCGTGCGGTACCGCATTGAGCGGATCCCAGAAGAAAATCAGTACATCAATTTTTGCCTCAGCAATCATTGCGCCAATTTGCTGATCGCCACCCATCGGCCCGCTCAGCATCCCGGTAATCTCCAGTCCTGTCTCCTTGCTGATAAGCAGTCCGGTGGTGCCGGTGGCAAAGAGCTTATGTTCCTGTAATGCTGTCAGATTACGTTTAACCCAGTCCAGTAATTTGGTTTTGTAATGGTCATGCGCTACAAGGGCAATTTTTTTATGCTTGGTCAGTACACGGGTTGTGGATTCCATAACACTCTCTTTTTGCGGCAGATTAGACGAATAAAATATTATTCAATAACATAAGCGAAAAAAACCATCCCGCCAACCGGTGATTGTCCCTCTCTTATGTTATACCCTTATTCATTCAAACTGCAGGTTCGTTGGCTGCATTCAGCCAGCCGGGTCACATACTTGTGTATGCTCCCCGTCTGTCTTCCCTTGCCGCCTGCCTGCATCTTGAATGACGTTGGGTATATAACTCAGAAACTCAGATTATTTTTGCGGGTGTATGATAAGGGGCATATATGAATGATACCGTTTTGACAGATATTCTTCAGCAGGTAAAAACCATTGCTGTTGTCGGCGCGAGTGATAAACCGGATCGCCCGGTTTATCATGTGATGGAATATCTGCTGGGTCAGGGCTACCGGGTAATCCCTGTCAGTCCGAAACTTGCAGGTAAGACACTGATAGGCCAGATGGTTTACGCCACGCTTGCTGATATTCCGGAACCGGTTGATATGGTGGATGTATTTCGCAATGCTGATGCCGCACCCGGTATTGCACAGGAAGCCATTGCTGTTCACGCAAAGGTGTTGTGGTTACAGCAGGGTGTTATCAGTGAGGAAGCAAAATTAGTGGCGGAAAATGCCGGGTTGCGTTTTGTTATGGACAGATGCCCGAAGATTGAAATTCCGCGTCTGGGATTGGAAAAATAAGAATAAATAAGAAAAAAATAAAGCCCCGGCATGTGAGTGGCGGGGGCTTATCTGTATTAAGCCCTAATTACGCAACCGGGGCGACAACAGTTGGTTGCGGATAGATTCAGCCAGATCGTCCATAGTGATATTGTCGGGGTGATCTTTGTCCATCTCATAAGTAATCTGAGCTTCAGCCAGATAACTATGGATAGGTTCACCTTCATCATCTTCCATCACGACGTGATACCAGGGCGCAGAGCGCAGGTTCATATTGGATGCGATATCGTCCTCTTCCGGCTGATCCAGTGAGTATTCAGGATCAATGTCAACAATTACGCCCAGGTAGCCAAGCAGCTTATGGCGAACTTGTTGTCCGATACCGAATTTACTTGAAATCATCATAATCACCTCCGAAGAAACGTTGCTCTGTTACTAATATGGGGGTTACCGATAACAGATTCAATCCCTTTATAGATTGGTATTACCTATTTCTGTAATCAGTGGTATCTGACTGTTTCAGGTTATCGGCGGCTGCGGTAAATTACAACCGGCGGATAACGATAAAGATTAAAATAGGGATAATGGCATGAAAAGGAGTGACATAATGAATACAGGACGCGATTTTCCGGTTCATTGCGAACCGGCTGGTGTCAGATACATCTTACCGGCTTAGGTAAACCTGCCAGTTTTGTCGCCTGCTTAGCCGGACCTTTCGGGAACAAGCGGTACAAATAGCGACTGTTTCCCCGATCTTCGCCATACTTTTGTGTAATGGCTTTTACCAGCATACGGATAGCCGGTGAAGTGTTGAATTCCAGATAAAACTCCCGCACAAACAGGATGACTTCCCGGTGCTGCTCTGTCAGAGAAATCTCTTCCTGCTCAGCAAGCAGCGGCACCATACTTTCCTGCCAATCCTGAACATTGAGCAAATAGCCCTGAGCATCGGTGGCGATTTCACGCCCTTCAAACACAAACATAATCGAAACCTGGTAAACCTGATGAGTAATGAGACCGAAAATGTAGCAAAAAACGGGGAGTATCCCAAGCTTTCGGACAGATAAATCAGCAATGATGATGAAAAATAGAGCTAACACATTGAGATATGACTAAATTTTCAACATTCAGAACCCCGGGGACTTTACAGAACCCGGAGAGAGGTCTATAGTGCACGTCATTGCGGAGGGGTGGCCGAGCGGCTTAAGGCAGCGGTCTTGAAAACCGCCGATGGGTAACCATCCGAGAGTTCGAATCTCTCCTCCTCCGCCACTATTCAACGCCATGCTATTAATTAGCATGGCGTTTTTGCTTTTAAGCTCCTTTCCATATGCCACTATATTTTAATTCTCCTCAGTACCTGTCGATAGCGATTGGATTGTTTATCCTCAAAATGAGCAATTTTTAATATCACAGCTAAAATCTGTTACCTATTTATAAAGCTAAGCGTAAACAATCTCTGTTTAAAACCAGAAGTCAGCGTTAATAACGATTGGTCATGGAACCGGGACCGATTAGCCCGCTTGATTGACTGCGATAAATGGCGTTAACTGTAATAGTTGATAATTCATTTTAAGGTGGCAACATGAAAAGGAATGATCTGATTAGTTATATCCAAAATAATTATGGGGTATCTCCTGAATATCCATGGGATAAGTACCCAAATTATGTTGTATTCAGACATCAGGGCAGTTCTAAGTGGTTTGCCGTCATTATGGATATATCTGCGGATAAATTACATGAAAAGGGCGCAGGGACTATCATTGATATCATCAATGTTAAGGTTGAGCCTGAACTGGTTGGTTCGCTTCGCTTAAAAGAGGGTGTTTTTCCGGCATACCATATGAATAAAGAGCACTGGATTACCATAAAATTGGATAATAATTTTAGTGAATCTGAACTTAAATCATTGATCGATGGCAGTTACAGGTTAACTCAAAAATAGCACGAGTCCGCCTGCATTAAATGAGTCAATAAGCAGGCTGTTCGTATAGTGTATTTTATCTATTTAAGAGCTGATGGAGCCGGACATGAACGAGATCCGTGTAGTTGCAACAATGGTAGCAAAAGAAGAATACAAAGATGATGTATATGATGCACTCAAGTCCGTTGTAATACCGAGCCGCCGGGAAGCCGGAAATATTAAATATGAATTACATCAGGATATGCAACACGATGGAACCTATGTGTTTTTTGAAATATGGAAGTCACAGGACGCTTTAGATGAGCATAATGAGACGCCGCATTTTAAAGAATTAATTAATAAAATTGATGGCAGGCTTGATGTGCTGGACATTAAATTATTAAAACAAATTTAAAACACGGTGGATTCAATTATCCGGAATTTCCGGATAGTTGACGAGATCGAAGCTCATAGCAGGATCCTTTCAGCGTTTCACACTGGTAACCGCAAAGTGGCAGTGACACCAAAACGGCCAGATTTAATACAATATATTTAACTTAAGCTAACGGTTGGTGGGGGCTTTGTCTGATGTGTCATTTTTGACCCGGCATTGCCCTGCTGCTGCTTATTTTTTCTTTTACAATAATAAAATAACTTTAAATTCAATCAATTACATAATTATATATTGATCTGCCAATTCTGGTATTATTAGCCTTCCATCGTAAGTATATTGAGCATGTTGGTTTTTTATTCTTTCAATTGATAATTTGTAGAATTAAACACCTTTAGTGAGGGTATTTTAAGTGGTTATTGGTTTTTAATTTTATTTTTTAACAAAAAACACATTTCATGCACATTTTTTGTTTGTCTTAGTAAGAAAAATCCAATAAATTAGCGTCTCTGGTTTAAACCAAAATAAATGGTGGCGATGGTATGGTTATGACTGCCTGGTGAATTATGCCGATAAATACCGATATCCCAGAGGCGGTAATCTAATCGCCTGAGTACCATATGGCAGATATTATTGATATTCATCTGAATTGAATATCATTCTTTTATTATGGATTAAACTGTTATTGTATTTTTACAAAGTAATACTCTCTTCTATTGAAACAGTAAGTATATACCTCTGCGGGGGAATTCAGCATGATCAGCAGCGATGAATTAAAAGATAATATAAGTATAATAATAAGAAAACGTATATTTGATAAACGAAAAGAACGGCATTTATCAGGGCGGGAGGTTGCCGAACTCCTCGGTATAAGCCAGCAACAGTACTCTTGTTATGAGAGAGGGGTTAGTCGCATTGATATTGTTACTTTAGTAAATATATCAATTATATTCAGAACCAGTATCAATTGGTTTTTAAAAGACATTATGTCACTGTATAGAAAGCAAAAGAGTCAAGAAAGCTGAATTATTTAATTATTTAATTATTTAATTATTTAATTATTTAATTATTTAATTATTTAATTATTCAACGCTATTTGTTCGTGTGTTTTTATCCACCATCCGTAATTAATTACTTTATTAATTTTACTAAACACCATTTGAGTTTTTATGTCTGTGAATAAACAACAAGTATTTAAAAAATCGTTATTAGTATTAATGTTTTTTTCAGGAACCTCATTTTCTTTTGCCGCAATGGATTATGAACTGTCGGCTCTTGAAACGAGCGGGCAAGCAACTGCAATTTCGGCTGACGGCAGTATTGTCGGGGGTACCTATGAAATCGCGTCTGACAGTTACCGTCCTTTTCTGATAAAAAATGGTCAATCTGTTGATTTATCAGAAATACAGAAAGAAGGGAAAAGTACATATATTACAGGGATCTCTGCTGACGGAAATATCATCACGGGCTCTATCCGTGATATGGGTAGTGACGGAGTATCACAGGCTTATATTTATAATACGGATACCGGATATCTGTATTTATCTGATAGTAAATCATACGGGAACGCCGCTTCAATTGCGATTTCAGGTGATGGAAAAATGATGGTTGGTATTGCTGACAACCGTGCATTTCGTTTTTCTGAAGAGAAAGGTTTTTCACTTTTAGATTCAGGCAATACTGCGTTTTCCAGTGCTAATGGCGTAAATACTGATGGTAGCGTTATTGTCGGCAGGTCGACAAATAAACAAAATAATTTACAGGCATTTAAATATACTGATTCAACTGGTGTTGTTAGTTTAGGTACGTTAATTAAAGATAATAAGGGTGAATCAAGTGCAAATGCTATTTCTTCAAATGGTCTTGTGACGGTTGGCTGGTCTTTTGCCAATGAAAATGATGATATGCATGCTTTCCGTCATACGGATATTGAGGGAATGCGTGATCTCGGGACATTAAGAAAAGATAACAGCGGCTTTTCAACGGCATCTTCTGTCTCCCGTGATGGTCAGTTTATTGTCGGGTCGTCATCAAATGAAGATGATTATTCACGCGCATTTGTGTATGTATCAGATGAGAAGAAGATGTATGAATTAAAACCGTTAGAGAATAATCTGACGGGTGAGTCGAGTGCTGAAGCTATTTCTGATGACGGTAAAGTGGTGGCGGGTTATGTTCAGGGCGATAATAACGAAACCACAGCTGTTTTATGGAAGCTGAATTATACACCGGAACAGATAATACCGCCTGAACCTGTAATACCGCTGACGCCACTTGAGCCGTCAAAACCGGAAATCCCGGTGACGCCGCTGGAGCCATCGAAGCCGGAAATCCCCGTGACACCGCTGGAGCCGTCAAAACCGGTAATCCCCGTGACGCCACTTGAGCCGTCAAAACCGGTGATACCGCTGACGCCACTTGAGCCATCAAAGCCGATTGAAGTGAATAAGACCCGCAAAACTCTTGATAAGATGGCGAATAGCAGTGACCAGATTTTGGATCTTTATCAAACGGCACTATATAACCTGGCCGACAGCCGTTGCCAGATGGGCAGTGACAGTTATTGTGTCGGTTTATTCACGCAGTATGACAGTGTGCAGCAAAACAACCGTGTTGCGACCGGTTTATTTGGTTCATTCCGTTTACGTGCAGAAAACTGGACAACGGGCGCGTCTTTAAATTTTGCCAATAATACTAATTTGGCTGAAGGTTATGATACCCGGGGAAGTAATCATCCTGCTGTAGGTGCCTGGTTGCGTTATCAGGAGAATATGGATAATACCGGACTCAATTCTGAGCTTTCTGCTGCATTCTTACAGCAGGGACTGGAGATTACGCGCAAAGCTCAAAAAAATTCCGAGGAAGGGAAAGGATATTCGGATATCAAAGGCTATTATGTCAGCTTACAGACGGGTTATGGTATTGCGCTCAGTGAACAGACTAACATAACACCGTTAGCAGCACTCAAATACCATGATGTAAGCCGCGCCGGCTATACTGAATCTGATAATATTAATTTCCCTGCAGTTTATGGCCGGGCAGGAAATAAAAACCTTGATTTACAGCTTGGTGTTAATATAAATCATCGCGTTAATGAAAGTATCGAACTTGATGGCGGCATTGGTGCGGATATCCGGATTAATCATAAACGTGATGATTTTACAGGGCTTATCCGCTATGTGAACGATTCAGATTATATTTACTACCGCGGGGAAAGCCAGAGTGTAAAACCTTATGTTCATGCGGGTCTGAATTATGCGATTACACCTGATTCCACGCTGCGCGCAAATGTGGGCTACCACACTACGGATTATCGTAATGACGGTGTGCAGGTTGGTCTGAATTACTCTTATCATTGGTGATATACATTAATCATTCAGAATACTGAATATTCTGCACAAAAATATCCGGCAATGCGTTTATTGCCGGATATTCTCCGATACTTCCTGCCAAAATCATCCTATGCGTTTTAATTTCATTTTTGTGAGTTTAAGTGAAGTTAAAATCTGCAAATGCAGCTTTTGTTAGTGTCATTGCCTTTATTTTAGTTGCCTGAAAAAAATAAATTACTTCTGGATTGGCAGGTTTATAATCCTGACAATCAATTGACTTATATGCAGTGACAGATAGATGGACGTTATCAGTATTATTATATCGGCGGGTAAATCATCCGTTGATGTAGCGCTTTATACTTTATTACCGATTATGGTCGTGATGCTGATCATAATGAAGTACCTCTCCGTCAGAGGTGTCCTGGATGTGATAGTCCGCTGGCTGGCGCCATTACTCAAACCATTCGGATTGACCGGCATGAGTGCGTTTGCACTGATCCAGATAAATTTTGTCAGCTTTGCGGCTCCTCTCGCAACATTATCCATTATGGACAAGCGGGGTGTTTCTGATCGTCATATGGCGGCGACACTGGCGATGTGTTTTGCAATGGGGCAGGGAAATGTATTTTATCCCTTAATGCCGTTTGGTTTGCACTGGATGACATCAATCTCAATC
The DNA here is from genome assembly GCF_001676055.1 of Morganella psychrotolerans. GTDB lineage: Bacteria > Pseudomonadota > Gammaproteobacteria > Enterobacterales > Enterobacteriaceae > Morganella > Morganella psychrotolerans_B. The sequence continues at coordinate 331,284 of NZ_LZEX01000012.1, forward strand.
TCAATACTCGGTGGTTTATGTGCGGCGGCATTTACCTGGTATATTACCGGGCGAAAATTGTCGGCAGTTGAAACAACCAGCGCAGAACCGCTTCCGGATGCCGAACAAAATAATCAGGGGCTGTTGTCTGTTATAAACAGTGCAGGAGCCGATGCTATTCGTCTGGCGCTCGGGGCAATCCCGATGCTTATTTTGTCATTAAGTATTGTGGGGCTTATGCAGTCTGCCGGGCTGATTGAATGGCTCCATCATATATTGATGCCTTTACTTCAGTTATTACATATTCCTGATATTTTTGTTCTTCCTGCCCTGGTGAAATGTGTGGCCGGAGGAACAGCATATTTTGGTGTAATATCGGATTTGGCTCAGCAGGGAATGGTCACGGCAAATCAGATAAATGCATCTGCGGGGTTATTAATCCAGACGTTTGACCTGCCGGGGATTGGTATTTTTCTGGGAATAAGCTCCCGGTTTGTCCGTTTATTCAGATATGTTATTCCTGCTGTGCTTGTCGGAATTTTGCTGCGGACTGTTTTGCATATCATCCTGTTTTAAAGCGGACATAAATAACGGAGGTGGCGGCAGATATAGCGCCACCTCACTGTATCTGTTTGCTGTTTACCAGCCGCAGATATTGATTTCTTCATCCATATCATAACCACGTATGATGTTTATCAGGTCTTTAATGACCTGCGAGGTTATTTCCGGATCGGATAAAGCATCAACGGACTCAATCTCTTTATCAACAGAAACACCATTGTTCTGATTTGTGATGGTGACAGTGAATGTACTGCCATTGATACTCTCTTTTCTTCCTAATTCTTTGATTAGAAATGACATTTCTTCATTCGCTATCTCAGGAATGTAGAGTTTTTTCGGATTAAGAAAGACTTTTTCCGCCTTAACCTTATTAACATCATTGATGAGCGCCAGCAGATAACCTTTATTTTCTTCATTCATCATTGTGTTACTCCTCAGTCAGAATTTCCGGTGCGACATAAAAATCGACATTAAATACCGTATCCTCTGTCATCGCTTCTATCCGGTGCCAGGTTTCGGGAGGAAATACACCGAACTGACCGGCCTCAATAACCAGCGTGTCTGTCGGTTCCGGACTTATTTCATCAGCATAGGCATAATAAACGATGGTTCCCTGCATAACAGAGAGCTTTGGATAAACGCCCTGGCGTGTACCTTTGTCCAGGTGCCTCTGCCAGATAGATTTCGGGGCTGTCTCTTTGGTCCAGAGAGGGGTGCTGCGGATATGAATATAATGTGTGGGTATAATAATGCGATCCATCTTTTTTCTCCTGAACATGAACGCATGTTTAGGGAACTATCTTATGAAATTTATCAGATATAAAAAAGCATTTTAAATGCATCTTTTAAACAAATAGCACAAAATCCCCGTCAGTTGTTGAATGAACAGACCAGCGGGGAGCATCGTAACGGGGAATTACTCGTAAGTAATCATAAAGGTTGCATCAGCATCGGCTGTGCCGGGTGTCGGTTGACTGCCTGTGGCAATATAGTTTGCATAAAACTGAGCTTGTCCGTTTCCGTTAATATCCATGGCAATTTTCGGGCTTTTGGTATCAAGCGGCAGTCGTTTTTTCTGGCTGTCCAATATTTCAACCGCTACTGATTTTGCGGCAGCTGCTCCTTCTGTGAGCGCCAGCAAGGTATTATCCTGCTTATCTTTTTTTCCGCTGAAGACAATTGTAACGGAAGAAGAGGGCGGGCAATTTTGCAGCTGAAAACCAAATGGCATTGATTGGGTTCTGTCGCCTGTTGCTTTCAGGTGTTTTAGTGGCCAGCGTCCCAGGTTAACTTTTTTATTTGCCTGAGAAACTTCCACACCACAGGTATAAGCCACAATTTCACCTGATAACCGAAGATTTACTCTGCCGAGTTCATAAGCGGCTGCAAAGTGCGGGCTGAGGAATCCGGATGCTATTATCAGTAATGCCGGATTTAATATTTTTTTCATTGTCCGGCCTATTGATAGTCAACGCGTAAATAACCACGGGATTCAAACCTGCCTTCTTTCGGTTTATTTCCTGTCACACTGACAGGCCAGGCTGTAATAGTAGTACGGGAAGCACCGGTGCCATCCAGCTGAAAAGGAATAAGGCTGCTGACATTATTCGGTGTTAATGCGTTACCGCTGCTGTCACCGACCATAAACCCGACATCCGGATTATCCGAGACAATCATTTTCCCCTGAACTTTTTCAGCTTCAATACGTAATGTCAGATAGGCTTTTGCGTCGATATTAGTGCACTGTATCGCCAGATTTTCTGTTTTCTTATTCACACCATCCGGTTTATTACCGGCACCGGCCTGGCTGAAAAGCTGAGAACCAATTTTACCGAAATCGATAACAACAATGTCATTAACGCCAATTTTACAGTTTTGCGGAACGTTAATATTACCACTGTAACTGATGGTATAAACCGGTGTACTTAATGCCTCGCCATAATTTGTGGTGACATACACGGTAAAGAGTGTTTTTTTCGGAATGACAACCTGGTCAACAAAACGGCGCGTAACTTTCAGGTGGAAAATAAAATTACTGTCCTGGATCCCGAACGGTTTTCCTAATACCACGTTAGGGTGCATGCCCATCTGGACATAATTCTGTGGCGGATAAAATGTACCGGAAGAACTGTCAGTAATACTCATTGCACCAATCAGATAATCATTGAGCCTCAGATATTTATAGTTTCCTACTGTTTCCACCACGGGGGTATTTGCCACATAGCTTCGCATCGTGGTGCTGTTTCCCTTATGCTTCGGGCATATACCGTCGACCCGCTCGGCAAAGTTTTTAGACATTTGCACGACCTGGCCGACCTGGTTATTTGCGGAAGAAAAGCTTTTTGACAGGTCATAATATACTTCACCGACTCCGCCGGAGGCATTACTGCATATCACCGCAAGTGCCGGGAGAGGTAAAAATGTCATTAATAACGGAGCCCAATATATTTTTTTCATCATTAACTCTCTATTTACATTCAAGCGCTGTGCGGAGGAACGGCCCGTTTAATTCCTGACGGGTAAAGTCATAAGCCGTGGTGCATTGGTCAGCGGGGGTATTTCCCCATTGCACAAGAAGTTTTCCGCTTAGTGGCAGACCGGTCAGATACACACGTCCGTCATCAGCGACGATACTGTTTATCTGCGAGCCGGTTTCCTGCACCATACTGCCGAAGCGGATTGGTTTGCCATTATGGGTCAGCGTGATAAGTGCGCGGATACCGATACTGGTATCAAATGATGCGCGGACAACAGCACCACTGACCGGCACGACATTCTGCACATTGTTTTTAATCTCGGTATTATCACTGAATGAGTCAGGATTCAGTGCGATACGGTTGTTCCGGTAAGCTGAGGCATAGGGTACGAGAGCGTAACCGCGCCAGTCCGTTTTCACTCCGGTATAGTTCTCGACAGAAACACCGGCGGCACCCGGTGCTTTAACCAGTACCGTGGTTTCATTCAGAGATTGTCCTAATGTGATCCCGTTTTCATGCACCAGTAATGCACCGGAAGCCCGGTAGTTTAGTTGGTTCTGATCCGGATCATAGTTATAGCTGACCCCGAAATCGCCATATGTGCCCTGATAATCGAGACCGGCTGAACCGTTATAGCCCTGCTGGCTGATATGTCCCTGCGAAACGGTATAACTCAGGTTTCTGTCTTCCAGAAGTGTTCCGTTAATGCCGGCACGATACGCTTTCCGTCCGCCGGAGTTATTAGTGGCAGAGAAGGTGGCGTAAGCATTATTAAAGGCGCTGTTACTCCGTGCATTTCCGGATGAAAATGAAGAGAACGGAACAGAAATATTCATTGAGATCATGTTATCGCGATCTTTAATTTCCAGTGCTTTGGTGGTGCTCAGTGAAATTGAATAATTCATACCATTCCAGCTGTTGGAATAACCTGCCTGATACCATTCGTCTTTACCGCTTTTATCCCAGTACGATTGCTGGTTACCGGATAAATACAGTGACCCGTAGTTATCGAATGATTGCGAAAGATTGACCTGGAAGCGGCCTTTTTTGTTATAAAGCAGATTATGGTAATTAATAATAATCGGCTTGTTGTTATCACCTTCTTCGCCGTCAGGCGCAAATTCATAGCCGCTCATCTGTTTATATGCGACGTCATTTAACGTATAAAAACCTTTGGTGGAATAACGGTAACCTAATAACTGGAATGTTGTTCCGGTAGTATTCAGTGATTTTGCATAAAGGAAACGTAATGACTGGCCTTTATGACGGGAGCCATCAGCTAATTCACTGTTTGCATGGGTAATATCAAATGAAAATGCACCAAATTGTCCGATGTTCTGGCCAACACCCACCAATATGGCTTTATATTTATTGGCAAGTTGTGTCCCGGTATAGACAGATACATCACGTGATAAACCGGCCAGCAATGTTGCCTGAACAAATGTCGGTGTATCCTGATTACTGTTCCCGCTGCGGAATTCACCGGCCATAACATCATATTTTACCCGGCCTTCACGTTGTAAAACCGGCAATGTTGAATAAGGCACAACATAGCGCTGTGTTGAACCATCATTTTCTTCTACGGTAACCTGTAAGTCACCGCTGGATGTGGCTGGGTTTAAGTCATTGATAATAAATGGACCCGGCGGCACATAGACTTGATAAATAACATATCCGTTTTGACGGATAACCACTTTTGCATCTGTTTTGGCCATTCCGCGGACCGTCGGCGCATAGCCCTGCTGACTGTCAGGATACATATTATCGACAGAAAACATGCGCACACCACGAAAGCCGGCAGAATCAAATACATTACCGTCTGAGTTACCATCACCGATAACCAACTGGCTTTTCAGTGCGATTACCGGCCGCTGGACATAATTCATCAGGCTGCGCCACTGGCTGCTGCTGGTATTTTTATTTTTATTGTAATTCCAGGCGCTTGACTGGCGGAATTGCCAGACACCGAGGTTAAATCCGGAGTTAAGACTGACGTAATAACTGCTGGTGTTATCAGAGTTATTATTTCCTGAGGCAAAGTAATTAACAAACAATGCCGGAATACCTGATTCCCATTTATCCGGTGAAATATAACCACGTGCCTGACCGGACAGGCTGGCCTGCGGAAAACTGACATTCAGGCGTTGTTTCTGAAAGTCAAAATGGTATTCAGATCCGGGTATTTTTTGTGTAAACGGAAAGCACTGTTTTTCCTGATCGGTTAATTCTTCCGGTTTTGCGATAGTCACGCCGAAACCGGTAATTGTGTCTGCACTAAAGCAGGGAAATAAAACCGGTTCACCGTCTTTATTTTTATGTTCGGTAAAGGTTATCTCTGATGATGAAACAAACTCACCATTAACCGATACTTCAACCAGATAATTTCCGGGCGGCTGATAACCGCCGGTTTCAAAACGGGACAGATCTGATACATCCGTGTCAGAGAGGTCGTCAGACAAAAAGGCGGCATTAAAGGAGGGTTTTGCACCAGCGGTTCCCGCAGGCAAAAGATAGGCTACTGCTGCAAGCACAGCAATATAAACCGGTGTGTAAGTGAAAACCTTTTTAATGTTACTCATTTCGCCGCATTCCCTGAATAAAAATTAATCTCTAACGACTTATTTCAGACTGACTTCACGTTGTTTACGTAATCCGCCGTAATCGTTGATAGTTTGGTATGTTATTTTTTGCCCGTTTTTACCCTGTATCCGGTGTATGGTAAAAGGGGCAACCATGACATTATCGAGAGAGCGTCCGTCTAAAACGATATTGACAAGGGTGGTGTAATAAGGGGATGGATTATCAATATAGATGTCTCCGCCTTTCTGATTTATTTTAATTTTTTCAGCGGCGTCTTCGGTCTGAATTGATAAATTATCCGGTCTGACAAATAATTTTATTCGCGATAAAATAGCGAGTTGCAGAACATTTTTTCCTTCAAGTGAATCTTTATCAACAGACGGTATTGCTTTAACATTTAACCAGAAAACAGATTCACGATCGTTGGGCAGGTCATCTGCCAAATTAACAATACGCAGAGTGTTTTCGCTGTTTGGTTCCATAACAAACAGTGGCGGTGTAATAACGAAATTTTTCTCTTTCCCGTTTTCGTTTTCAACCCACGAGTTAATAAGGAAGCGTTCTTTCGGACTGTGGTTAATGACAGATAATGATGTTTGCTTTGCGTTTAAAGGATAAATAACACGCGTTGCTCCCAGTGCAATACCGGTATTTTGATTTGAAGCAGAATAAGCAAAGCCTGATATTAATGTGAAAAACAATATCCATGCACTATTTTTAAAGTAAGAAATCACAAAGATACCTCTTGATATTTTCTGTCAGAAATAACGCATAGAGTATGGTATTTCATTTTTATAGAATGGCTTGGTAATCAGATAGGCCATAAATCAGTTACAAAACTCTCTCTGTTCCTTTTTATAAACATGATCCATCGATAAAGTTAATATAAATTAACTTTATACAGAGAGAGATTTTAATTATTTAATTACAGATAAATAATCTGTTATTCGTATTTAACAACAAACGTTGCATCTGCGTTTGCCTGGCCAGGTGTTGTTGCGCCTTTAGCAACATAACGGGCAGTGAAATCTAAAGTATTTGTTCCTTCCAGTAATGTTTTAGCTGTAGAGAACTCAGCACCACTTGGTGGTAATACTTTAGATGCGATATCGCTGATCTGGATACCAACGTTCTGTGCTGCCGGCGCATTAGTGCCTGAGTTAACAGCTAATAACGTAGCATCACCTGTCAGGCTCTGACCGGAGAACGCGATTGCCGCAGTTGCGGAAACAGTAGGGTCACAGTCAACTAATTTGATTTTGAAAGGTACCGGTGTAGTCATATCACCGGCTGCTTTTAATTTAACAGTACGGTACTGACCTAATTCAACGGTCTGGTTGCTGGTATCAGTGCTGACTGCACATGCAGCGTTCACCAGTTCACCATTAAAATGAACTGAACCACCGTTTACGATGACCGGATCAGCAGAAGCTGCTGCTGAAAATAACAATGCTGAAACAACAGATGCACCAATAATATTTAATTTCATAATACTAAATTCCTAAAAAATAAACGCCATCTTTGAATTTTACTATCAATAAAACATAGTAAACCACTACATCTGAAGACGATTATCTTCAGATACAATTTTTTAATATTGTGTGTACTCAGGGTCGGAAAAATTAATACATCAATTCATGGCTTTTATTAAGATCGCCAAATAATTTAACAAAAGGTATATCCAGAACCAGCGATATAGTAAATAGCATATCAAGAGGTATATTACATTCACCACGCTCATAGCGCGAAACTTGTTGCTGGCTTAATCTTAATTTGTCACCTAGCTCCGAACCGGACAATCCTTGTTTTTTTCTGTTTGCTCTTATTTGTTCTCCAACAATTTTATTTATATTCATCATGTTCAACACTCGAAATTTATTAATTCTCTCTATAGAAAATGACTAATAAGATTGCCTGAATAAATAATCAGATAGTATGGATTAACAAATCAGGGCAGATAAATCAGAAAACAAAAGTATTTCCCGGGAATAGCCGGTTATGTTTCGGTGTTAAGTATTAGCTCTTACAAGAGTTAAGTAAAGTTAGTTGTAACGATCAAACAGGCATTATTAATAGATAAAAACTATCAATAACGATATTTTGATCGTTATAATCTTTTTTAAAAATTAACAAAATGTGATGTGTGAGTTTTGGTTGCTTATCTTTTTTATGATAATTCATAAATCAATGAAATTAAATGATAATTATTTTTTTTATTTTTTCATGGTTGATGAAAAACCTGCATTAATGTCATATTATGAATTAATTCATTATAATTATCAATTTATGGTTGTAATCTTTTGAATTACAACATTAAAAATATTAAATAAAAATAAAATCAATTATTCTGAAATGAATAATAATTGTTCATGTGGATAGTTATCTAATTATTTGTTTTTGTAATTTGCGTTTTCTAAGTATAAAAAACTATCGGCATGGTGCGCGATAGTCTCATCTGAATGCTTTTTATCTTTCTTTCTATCAAAAGGCGTAATTTTGTTTTTTTAAGAAGTTTCGTTAACATAAAAATACAATATGCATTACATAATATTATAAAAATAGTCATTGTATTTCAATTGGTTAGTTTTATAACAAGTAAACAATCTGAAATATTACAAATTATTACTACAATATGCGCATGTTAAAATTCAAGGCGTTAACTTAAAATAACGCATTTTAAGAGTAAAATCGGTGTGAATATCACCTTACCCAATAAAAAAGTAAGAATATATGGCTGTAAGGCAAAAATTCATTGGTATCAGTATGTTAATTTACTCGTGTCTGTAGTACATGCTATCAATATCGGCAATCATCTGGTGTTCTTGAATTATTTCTCACACGGAACAAGTGTGACGCGTGCTGTCACAGTGACATTTCGTTTGAAAATTATACAGCATGCTATGTGATGTTATGAAATGACGGGGATGAAGTAATTAATTTCTTTCAGGAAGGGTAAGCCGTTAGTCATAAAGTCATTATACGTATAGGGGGCTGTTAGTTTATAGTGCTCAATATCGGCCCCTTTTCTGCGTAACAGATTAAACTCAGGCAATATTTTTTCATAAACAGAATGGATTATATCATTATAGCCATTCATGTTTTCTGTCAGTGTTTCCGGGCGTATTTTTATTCTGAGATAGTGTCCTCCCTTTAAAACTCTGCCGGAGAGCACAGTGCTGCGGGGAAGTTGTTTCGGTAATAACGCCTCAGCAATCGCCGTTGTATAGATATAATTAATGTCATCGACAGAGGAAACAGACGGAGCATGCATTGCATACAGGTCACAGGGAATGGTATCCACATGGCTCAAAAACTGATGCCAGAACCTGCGGCGAAACGGTGTTGTTTTAGTATGCGGGCCTGTTGTATTGTTTTGATAGTAATGGTCAGCGCCCAGTAATTTCAAATCCGGCAGTACGACCAAATCAGACTGAATATGGATATTACGCTCCGGGCGTAGCGGGAAACAAAAGCCGGTCGTGTCCCAGCCAATTTTTTTCCGGTAGCCTGATGGTGTAATCATAAATTGGGATTTAAATGCCCGACAAAATGTTTGTTGTGAATCAAAGCGAAATTTAAGTGAGATATCAAGAATACTGCTGTTTGTTATCCGCAGTGCTCTGGCTGCGCAGGATAAGCGACGGGAACGTATGTATTTTCCGAGAACCATTCCGGTATGAATTTTAAACAAGCGCTGAAGATGCCATTTTGAGTAACCTGAGCGTTGTGCAACAATATCCAGAGATAAATCAGATTCTAAATTTTGCTCTATCCATAGTACTAAACTTTTAATAATATCTTCGCGTATGTTGTCGATGTTCATTTGTCGGTTACCAATTAGCCATTTATTTGATGTAATTATATTTTATATCGAGTTATCATATATTAATGGACATATAAAACTAAAAAGTAATGTAAATCATTGTATTTATATCTGTGTATTTTGTAATGTATGACATTACTAATCTTTTAACCTTATATGTTTAATCAGGAAAGATCTGACAGGTGCTATATTTTTATTTATATTTTTTTCTTTTTTATAAATGATGTAATAAGGTACTTTAAGATTAAATGAGGAAAGCAGCGGTCTGAGTTTTCCTGTATTCACATATTCATCAGCTACTATTTTAGGTACGTAGACAATGCCGATATTATTTGTTGCCATAATAATAGCCGATATAATGTCATGGCATTGAAATTTTGGCTGTATATCTAATTTGTGTATTTTTTTTATTATCACAATAGCGCCATGCATTATGTTCTGAGCCGTAGCTGTCAACGATAATACATTGTTCTTTTAATAAATTTAACGGATGTGATAGATCAGTTTTTTCTGCATAATTAACACCTGTGTAGAAGCCCATTTCTAATTCTAATTCTGTATTAACAGTCATAGGGTGTAGTGACGGAACAAAAGATAAAATAATATCAGCTTCACGGAGAAGGTGGTCATAGTTATTAATGTCGCCAGGATGGCACTTTTTCATTGTTACTGAAATATAAGGAAATTTAACAGACAATGGCTGTATTATATGTGAGGATAAATAATGAATAAAGCCGGGTGGTGCATAAATTATGATGGATTTATCATCAGGTTCAGATAATTCACTAATGTTTTTCAAAAAAATATTATAGGATTCCAGGTATTTCCGGGATTCCTGTGCAAAAATATGTCCTTGTTCATTTAGCTGAACACCGGAGCTTGTTCGTATAAGCAGCCCTGTACCGCATATTTCTTCTATAGCACTGACTATCTGGCTTAATTGCCCCTGGGAACGGTGTGTCAATTTAGCCGCCATAGAAAAACTGCCGTGATTAATAATAGAATGGAATGCAACCAGATTACTTATTTTAAAAGCATTATGATTAATGTTCATTTTTAACCTGCTTATTAATATACTGAACCGGAATGATATACTCCAGTGTTACTCTGTTATTATCTATCAGCCCAAATCTTTCAAAATCCCATTCTGTCGTCCATCCTTCATTATATTGTGTTAATATTCTGAATAAAACATCAATAATTACATCATAAGGATTGATGATGTTATCAGTACATTTGAATGATTTGGCATTTCTAAATTTTATTGTTATATATTTACAGTAATCAGGGCAGGAATTCATCATTGTTATATCATCTGTACCGATAAAATAAGATACATCAATATGTTGATCATCAAATGAAGGGGAGTAATGTGCGGTAGTACAGTAATAGTCAGGATTAAATCCGGTTTCTGTAAAAAAAATTTCGCGGAAAACCTTTCTGATTGGGTAGTGGGGTTTATCAAAGTCAGTTACGGCAATAGTATAAGTGTATGTTTTTCCATAAAGTGTTATTTCTTCATGCTCTATGTGCCTGTTAATCTCAATATTTGGTCTTTCCTTCATTAACTCAATTCGCGGTAGTGCATTAAAAAGATCCAGCACTTTATTCCTTCTGTATACTAAAGGTGTGGTCAGGAAGTTTTTTTTTAAAAAGATGAATAAATACGGATGATGACCTATATCCTAAGCATTTTGAAATGGCAGCAATACTCTTTCCTGTCAGGCAAAGGTATAATGTTGCCCTGAATATACGGCGACGACGTACATATCCTGAAATTGAGTAACCTGTTATCCTTTTAAATTTTCTTTGCAGATAGTTGATGCTGTAGCCAGATTTATTTGAAATTATTTCAGCGCTAAGCTCGTTCTCCAGATTGTCCTCAATCCAGCTGATAAGATTTCCTATCATGTAGTAATGATAAACTTCAGAATTCATTTTTGTCAGCCCTTTCTTATAATATTTATCTCTTATGTATAGGTTTGAAATAGAGATCTAAGATTATGAATAATTTCATATTCAATATTACATTGTATTTTGTTTAATGCTAATACACATTTTATGATATTTATAGATATATTTACGTAATCATTGACAATTTGAGTTATTAATTTTAGGACTGTGCTATATCAACTGTATTGGTGTGTTGGTTTTGTTGCATAGTATGAAAAATTGATTGCCAACCCTATTTTGCATTCTGAGGTAAAATACAAAATATTTTATTTTATCTTTTTATTATCAATATGTTAGTGTTTTATATGAATTAATGCGTTGAGGTCGGTATCATTTTTGTTGCATCTGACATGCCTGAGATGTGTATGGTGTATCTATTAGTTTTATGTGGTTTGTTTTGTGTAAATGGGTGTTTTTTGAAAACAAATAGCGTTGTTTGTTAATTTTATTATATTTATCCGGATGGTAGCGTTATTGATGTAACAGGGAACCGGTTACCATTTTTCATTCTGATGTTATCTGCAAATAACGGGGCATTTAAATAATGAATACCTTTATTTATAAACAGAATTACCCGTCAGTATGACTATATCTGTATCTTATTTTCAGCAACGTTTTTAAGGAATATAAACCTCGGTTCTTTAATGATTGTGTTACGTAAATGCGGATATACCAAACGTCATTTTCTGTCGTGTGAATGCCGGTGTGTGTATCTCAGAATAGTAAATATAGGATATTTATATTAAATGAAAAAATTAACTCTTGTATTAGCATTATCATTCCCTGTGTATTCGCTGGCACAAGCTGTCGATATCAGTTCCGGGGACAGTTCTGCATCAACAAAAAATATGTTTGATGACATCCTGAAAACATTGCCAATGTCAGATATTGATGATTTTAATTTGGCGAAAAAAGGATTAATTGCACAGGAAAAAGATTTACAAATAAAAGATGCGAATGGAAAGGTAGTATGGGAATTAGGCTCTTATAAGTTTCTTATGGATGCCGGTCAGTCTGCCGATACTATTCATCCGAGTTTAAAGCGTCAGGCTATGCTGAATATGAATCATGGTCTTTACAAAGTGACGGATGGTATTTATCAGGTTCGTGGCTATGATTTGGCGAATATCACGTTTATTCAAAGTGATAACGGATGGATTGTGTTTGACCCGCTGACAGTACCTGCCACCTCGAAGGCGGCATATGAACTGGTCAGTAAGCATCTGGGCAAAAAACCGATTGTTGCGGTTGTCTACAGTCACACTCATGCCGATCACTTCGGCGGCGTTAAGGGAATTATCAGCCAGGAAGATGTGGACAGCGGCAAAGTGAAAGTGATCGCTCCGGCAGGATTTACTGAACATGCTGTCAGTGAAAATGTGTTAGCCGGTAATGCTATGGCGCGCCGGGCAACCTATCAATACGGTAATATGCTGCCGAAAAATGCAAAAGGCCAGGTTGATGCGGCGATAGGTAAGGGGGTTGCACTGGGCGAGACATCCTTTATCAAACCTAATATAGAGATATCAAACCCTGTCGAAGAAATTACGATTGACGGCGTAACTATGGTAATGCAAAACACGCCGGGCACGGAAGCACCTGTTGAGATGAACACCTGGCTGCCTCAGTTTAAAACATTCTGGGCGGCTGAAAATACCATCGGTGGTCTGCATAATGCCTATACATTACGTGGTGCGCCGGTGCGTGACCTGAAAGTCTGGAGTGCTTATATCAACCAGGCGCTGATGCAGTTCGGTCAGCAGGCTGACGTGATCATGGCATCGCATACCTGGCCTCGATGGGGAAATGAAAATATTACGGGATTCCTCGAAAAGCAGCGGGATATGTATGGCTTTATTCATAATGAGTCACTGCGTCTGGCGAATTACGGCGTTACCATTGATGAGATTCAGGATGAGTTTAAAGTGCCGAAAGTGCTGGCGAAAGAGTGGTATAACCGGGGCTATCACGGAAGCTACCATCGCAATGCCAAAGCAGTAATCAACCGTTATCTCGGGTATTCCGACCTTAATCCGGCCAAATTATTGACATTATCACCGGCAGAAGCCGCGCCGCGTTATGTTGCCGTAATGGGCGGAATTGACAACGTTCTCGCCGAAGGAAAAAAAGCATCGGAAAAGGGCGATTATCGCTGGTGTGCTGAAGTGGTTAATTACGCTGTGTTTGCGCAGCCGCAGAATGAAAAGGCCCGTTTATTACAGGCGGATTGTCTGGAACAACTCGGCTATCAGAGTGAATCTGCAGGTGAGCGGAACAGTTTCCTGATGGGGGCGTATGAGCTGCGCAATGGTGTTCCTGACGGTATGGCAACCAAGGCGGGCAGTCCGGATATGCTGGCAGAAATGCCGGTAAGCAGCTTCCTGGATTATATGGCTGTACGTATGGATGGTAACAAAGTTGCTGAAGATAATTATACGTTAACGGCAAATCTGACTATTTCGGACAGTAACGAAAAATACCTTATTACTGTTCAGAATGGCAATATGAGCCATATTCAGGGATATTTATCTGACAAACCTGATGTCAGCCTGGCTCTTAACCGTGATGCATTACGTGATTTTATGGGTAAAAAAGAAGATCCTGAGACATTGCAAAAGCAGGGGCGTCTGATTATTACCGGCGATAAAGAACGGTTAGCAAAACTTAATACCTATCTCGATGATTTTCCGTTCTGGTTTAATATCGTGACACCAAATGACCACAGTAGTTACAGTCACGGTTTCAGTCTTGATAAAAAATCCCCGGTTAACCGCTGATTCTTCATTTTTTAATTTTTTCGTTTTTAAATCTCTTAGTTTTTAAACCTGTCAGGCTCTCCGGAGCCTGATTTATTCACATCTCAAGTTTACCTAAAATGAATAAATATATTAACGGGTTATTGCTGACATTTTTATTTAACAGTCCGGCTCTTGCCGGAGGATTGGCATTATATGAAACCAGTCCGGATAACAGCGCATCCGCCAATGCGGGATCGGCTGCAAAGGCGCAGGGGCCGTCAACAATTGCCGGAAATCCAGCCGGAATGGTCTTACTTGACGGAACACAAATACAATTAAGTGCCGGAGTCGTTAGCGGTGATATGACAATAAAGCTGGATAATGGCGGTGTTTCCGGCGGAAATCCGGTGCAGACAGCGCCGCTCGGCACTCTTTATGTCACTCATGAATTAAATGAACGCTGGTCTGCCGGTATTGGTCTGTTTGGCAGCCACGGGCTGGGGCTGAGTTACGACCCGCAGTGGAGCGGCAGCCGTTATATTCAGTATGGGAATATTACCGGTATTGCGATGGCACCGAGTCTGGCTCTGCGGATAAATCCGCAATGGTCTGTTGGTATGAGTCTGATAGCCTCGCAGGGAAAAATTGAAATGAAAAGCACGCCTTTGCCAAATATGTCTTCTGCCGCCAAATTAAATTTCAGCGCAAATGACCGGGCATATGCGGCGTCACTGGGGGTTATTTATGAAAAGGATGAGAATACCCGCATTGGCTTAAATTATGTTTCTGAATCCGAATGGCGGCTGAATGGGGATTTATTTCCCGGTGCTGATATTGCGCAGAACAGCCGGATTAATATTGTTATGCCACAAAGTCTGACATTGAGCGGTTATCATCAGCTAAATGATCAATGGACATTATTGGGCAGTATTAACTGGCAGGAGTGGTCACGTTTCGGTGAAATGGATATTTCATATGCACAATTTAATACAACCAAAAATTTAGGGTATCAGGATACGTGGCATGCAAGCCTTGGTACTCAATTTTCGGTTTCAGAGAAATTCAGACTCAGTACAGGTATTGCGTATGACAGCAGTCCCGTTAATGATGTCAACCGGACGGTTAATATCCCGATGGGAAAAGCATGGCGTTTTGGTTTAGGCGGGGATTATCAGATAATACCGTCAACAACTATTGAGCTTGGCTATACGTTTGTCCGGATCGGTGATATGCCATTTGAGCAGCCGGGTATCAGTGGTGTGTATGAAAATAGCAGGCTGTATTTTGTGATGCTGGGATTGAAACATAAGTTTTAATTAACAACAGGATAGAGGTATTTAATCCCCGCAGATCCGGGGCATATTACATTGTTAAAAACAACATATTTATTGGTAACATACCAATAATAAAAAAGTATACCTTTCGGATTTTCTGCCGATAACAGGATCTGTATAGCTTTTTCAGATCATTTTATCGCACCATAAAGGAAATTGTATGTGGATACTTCGAAATTTGTCCATCCGGTTCGTCATGTTGTCGATACTCGGTATTTTGTGCCTGACATTAGGATGCGTAAGTTTTTACAGTGACTGGTCGCTGTCGAGAGTATCCGCAGGTAATACGACTGATCGCCAGTTAGTCACGCAACTGACTGTGTTAAATCAGGGAAATGATCAGTATTTCCGGTTTGTCTCCCGGCTGAATCGTGAGATGGAAAGAAAATCAGAAGGTGAAAAACCTGATTTTGCACAATCTGAGGAAGCGCTGAAAAATATGGAGCAACGCCTGATACAGATGAAAGAGATCTCCCCGGGCCCGATGGATCCGCAGGTCTCTGACAATATTATCGCCCGCTGGCAGGCTCTGCTTGATGAGGGTATTAAAGTACAGATGCAACTGGCGGTGCAGGGTGATATCGCGGTATACCGCAATCAGTCTCATAATGTGACACCGCAACTGAGCCGGGATTTTGGTGCGGCAACGGTGGAATATATACAGGTAGCGGATGCTCAGATAGAAAAAACGCGGCTGCTGGTGGATGAGCGGATGGCCGCCACGCGGATAGTGATTATTGCCGGGACAATTTTCGGCCTTCTGGTGCTGATTTTTGCTGACAGATATCTGGTTATTATGATGCAGCGTCCGCTGACGGATGTGCGTCAGCATTTTCGCCGCATAGCCGGCGGTGACCTTAGTCAGCCGGTGGAAAGTGAAGCTGCCGGTCGCAACTGTGTCGGTAAATTGTTTCCGCTGCTCAGTGAGATGCAAAGCAGTCTGCGTGATGCTGTTCATTCCATCCGTGAAGGCAGTGATACCCTGAGAGAGAGTGCGGCTGAAATTGCGCGCGGCAATACTGATCTGTCCTCACGGACCGAGCAGCAGGCTGCGGCGCTGGAACAGACCGCGGCGAGCATGGAAGAGATAACGGCCACGGTTAAACTGAATGCCGATAATGCCGGGCATGCCAGTGAACTGGCAGAAGTGACGTCCTCAACGGCGCATCAGGGGCATGAGATGATAGCGTCTGTTATCCGTACCATGGATGATATTTCTGATAGTTCACGGAAAATAGCCGAAATTACCAGTGTGATTAACAGTATCGCTTTCCAGACGAATATTCTGGCACTGAATGCATCGATTGAAGCGGCAAGAGCGGGTGTTCACGGACGAGGTTTTATGGTGGTCGCCGGAGAAGTGCGCAATCTTGCCAGCAGCAGTGCGGATGCGGCAAAAGAGATTGAGCGGCTGATAGCCAATGCCGTTTCCCGTGTTGATCAGGGCATTGAATTGGTTGCCGGTGGCGGCGAAACGATGGAAGCGATAGTCAGAGCCGCAACAGAAGTGACCTCTATTATGAAAGAGATTGCGGTTGCCTCAGATGAGCAGACCAAGGGAATATTGCAGGTCGGAACAGCGATCACACAGATGGATACGGTTACACAGCAAAATGCGGCGCTGGTTGCAAAAGTATCTGAAACTGCTGCAGGGCTGGAGCAACAGACTCAGACGTTACAAAATTCAGTGGAAAGATTTCGTCTTACCCCCACGGATTAACGGCGTTATAGTTATCACTGTGCCCTGATGCGGCACAGTGATCCCTGTATTGTGCGGCAGAGCGATAAAAGCGGTTTTTGTCTGTGGTTACTTTGTCTCAGGATTAAGCAAGGTATTGTAGTAACTGATTTTTTTATCCAGATGTTGAACACTTTCATTGAGTACCGCTATCCGTTGGCGCAATGTCTCATTGTGCTGCTGTAATAACAGCATGCGCGCCTGCGCGGTTTCATCTCCCTGCGCCCGTAAATCTGCATAATATTTTATTTCTTTCAGCGGCATACCCGTTTCTTTCAGCCGTGTAATAAAGGTTATCCATTCGATATCACGGGCGGAGTAACTACGGTGATTATTTTCCAGGCGCAAAGGCGCCAGAATGCCGGCTTTTTCATAAAACCGCAGCGTATGGACACTAAAACCGGTTAATACAGAAAACTGGCTGATTGAATAATACATACAAACCTCTTGACCTTGAGTTCACTCTATCTTTTACGCTCCGCTGACTAATGTCAAAGGAGGTTTGTATGAACAGTCAGAATTATGTGGTGATCACCGGCGCAAGTTCCGGTATCGGGCGGGCGCTTGCTGTGGCATTTGTCCTGCGGGGCAGCAGTGTGGTGCTGGTGGCGCGGCGGGAAGTCATATTGCAGGAACTGAAAGCAGAATTGATGCAACTTAACCCGCAGGTAAATGTGGAAATCCGGGTGTGTGATTTATCTGCGCCCGGCAGTGCGGCGGCGCTTTATCGTTCTCTGTCAGATCTGACTATTATTACGTGGATCAATAATGCCGGTTTTGGTTATTACGGCAGTGTGGCGGAGCAGGCCGTCGCAGAGGCGGAAAAAATGATCGCGCTGAATGTGAATGCGCTGATGGTTCTGTCCGCACTGTATGTACAGGATTATCAGCATGTTGACGGCGCACAGCTCATTAATATCAGTTCGGCGGGGGGCTATACGATTGTCCCGTCAGCGGTCACTTATTGCGCCACGAAATTCTTTGTCAGCGCGTACACGGAAGGGCTGGCGCGGGAGCTTACCCGCTGCGGGGCTAAACTGCGTGCCAAAGTTCTGGCACCGGCGGCGACACAGACGGCATTTGGTCAGGTGGCAAATAAGGTGGACTCGTATGATTATGACACGGCTTTCGGGCGCTACCATACCAGCGGACAGATGGCGGAGTTTGCCCTTGCACTGTATGACTCAGATAACATTACCGGCATGATTGACAGGGATGATTTTAGTTTTCAACTGACCGATACCCGTTTTTCTCATGCGGAAAACAGCCGCGCAAACCAGAAAATAACGCCGTAAACAGGATGTAATTCTCTGTGTTTCTCATGCTATGATGACCGCCATCCCGGCGGTCTTTCCGCCTGTTTCCGGAATCTGTGCTATGGAAAATAATAACCGTTCCCGGCCGCACATCAGACGTGTCACACATCTGATGCAGTTTTCCCATCGCAGCTGCTTTGACTTCAGTCACTTTATGGCCCGCAGGCCATCCTTTCTGTAATTTCTGTTTACCATCGTATTATTACCGAAAAGCCCGTTTCCTTTTTCTGCTGACACCCCGTGTCAGGGATAATAATCATGCCGGATTACTATGAAAAATAAAAAATTTGCTGTCAGCTCTCTTTTCAGTGCTGCCTTCGGCGCGCTGCTCACTGATCTGACAGATATGCCTTGTGAGGTGGTTTCCCTTGCAGAGTGTGATTTTACCGGGGTGTCACTGTGCCTTATCACAACAGATGATATAAAAAACGGACAGTTTTTGCGTATTGCACAGCAGGGGTTTGGTCAGCCGGTTTTTGTGATAATTGGCAAAGACGAAGCGGTGATAACATCTGTACCGCAGGGGATTACCGGGGTTATTAATCTGAATAAGGATGATAGCGGCGTTTACCCGCAGATGTTGCTTCAGGCGGCGCAGGCCTACAGTGACGGGCTGTCGCCGCCATTTTTCGGGCGTATGATGAATTATACCGCACAAAATATGACATCATTTGCCTGTCCCGGTCATCAGGGCGGGGAATTCTTCCGCCGTCATCCCACCGGGCGTCAGTTTGCGGACTACTTCGGTGATGCCATTTTCCGTTCTGATTTGTGCAATGCCGATGCCGCTCTGGGTGATTTACTGATCCACGAGGGCGCGGCCTGTGCGGCTCAGCAACATGCGGCAACGGTATTCAATGCCGACAAAACCTATTTTGTGCTTAACGGCACGTCTTCATCAAACAAGGTGGTACTCAATGCGTTGCTGACGCCGGGCGACCTGGTACTGTTTGATCGCAATAATCACAAATCAAATCATCACGGCGCACTGATTCAGGCGGGGGCGACCCCGGTGTATCTGGAGGCCGCCCGTAATCCTTTCGGGTTAATCGGGGGGATAGATGCCCGCTGTTTTGATGAGGATTATCTGCGGGCACGGATTGCAGAAGCTGCTCCCGGGCGGGAAACACAGGCACGTCCGTTCCGTCTGGCGGTTATCCAGCTCGGCACCTATGACGGCACGGTATATAACGCCCGTCAGGTCGTGGACAGCATTGGTTCCCTGTGTGACTACATTTTGTTTGATTCTGCCTGGGTGGGATATGAGCAGTTTATCCCGATGATGCAGATGTGTTCTCCGTTACTATTAGAGCTCAATGAAAATGATCCCGGCATCCTGGTCACGCAATCCGTTCATAAACAGATGGCAGGGTTCTCCCAGGCATCACAAATTCATAAAAAAGACCGTCATATCAAAGGACAGGCGCGGTATGTCTCTCATAAACAGATGAATAACGCGTTTATGATGCATGCCTCCACCAGCCCGTTTTATCCCTTGTTTGCCGCGCTGGATGTAAACGCGAAAATGCACGCGGGGGAGCACGGAAAACGGCTGTGGGCGGAATGCGTGAGAACAGGGATTGAGGCACGCAAACTGTTGCTGCGCACCTGTCAGTTTATCCGTCCGTTTATCCCGGAGATGGTGAACGGACGCCCGTGGGCTGACGCAGAAACGGAGGTTATTGCCACCGACCGGCGCTTTTTTAATTTTATCCCGGGTGAGCGCTGGCATGGCTTTGACGGGTATGCGGAAGATCAGTATTTTGTCGATCCCTGTAAACTGCTGCTGACCACCCCGGGTGTGGATGTCTGCTCGGGGGAATATGAGGCGTTTGGTGTACCTGCAACAATACTGGCGTATTATTTGCGGGAAAATAATATTGTGGCGGAGAAATGCGACCTCAATTCCATTTTATTTTTACTGACACCGGCAGAAACAACAGAAAAAATGCAACATCTGGTCCGGCAAATTGCCCGCTTTGAGCAGTTACTGAATACGGATTCACCGCTGGAAACGGTGTTGCCGTCACTCTGCCGCACATATCCGGAGCGTTATACGGGGTATACATTGCGCCAGTTATGTCAGGAGATGCATGATTTATTTGTCAGACACAATGTAAAGCAGCGGCAGAAAGAGATGTTCCGGCGCACGCATTTTCCGGCGGTGCGGATGTCGCCGAAAGTGGCACATACCGAATTTGTCCGTGGCAACACGGAACGGGTGGCAGTGGCGGATATTGCGGGGCGCATTGCTGCTGAAGGTGCGCTGCCGTATCCGCCGGGTGTGCTGTGTGTGGTGCCGGGCGAAGTATGGGAAGCGCCGGTTCAGCACTATTTTCTGGCACTGGAAGAGACAGCCGATCGTTTCCCGGGCTTTGCCCCGGAATTACAGGGCGCTTATTCTGAGAGGGACGAAGACGGGCATCTGCGCGTATATGCGTATGTTATTAAGGATATGATGACGCGTATCGCAGAGCAAAAACCAACATCTGCCGGTAAAAAATAGCCGTATTTACTGATTGTCGCACTGAATGAAACGGCGGGGAACTCTCCCCCCGCCGTTTGCCTGTTATGACGCAGGATAAGGATCGTCTTTTGCATCTCCCCGGCCGGTTTTTATATCCCATGCACGTTTCGGATGCGGTGATTTTTTGAAGTTAGGGCAGGGCGGGAGTGATGATTTGCTCTGATTGGAATAAATATATCCGCAATCACAGCAGGTATAAGTTCCGGAGGAGACATCACTTCCATATGGGACATTTGTTTTTTTCATATTTCCATCCTTTTTATTGGCACTCTTAATTGAATGCCATCGGGATGATAACGCTGTTAATTAATTTTCAAAGTAAAATTCGTTTATTTAATAATGAATTATCAGGTTTAATTTAAATAATCAATTAACTATATTGGTATTAATTGAAATAATGCATGGTAGTGACTTTATTTGCAGGTGATATTATTTTTATCGTTTGATGTGAAAGGATTTTATTTTAATTTAAAATCGACGAGTTTACTGTCTTAGTTATTAATAACAATGAGTTATTAAGTTGAGTCATATAATGACTCACTGTGATTAAATATATATAGTAAAGTAATTGATAATAATAAATGATGTTGAATATATTATTTATTCTCCGATGCGGGCATAGTTGAATATATTATTTATTCTCCGATGCGGGCATAAAGGTGTGATGAAGCCAGTCACTGACCGCACTGACCATCGCAGGATCCGCACTATGGCGGTTACGCAGCAGATAAAAGCCTTTGCCGGGCTGCCAGGTGAGATCCGGAAAAAGCGGCTGAAGTGTCTGTTGTGTCAGTTCATCTTCCACCAGAAAATCATTGGCGATAAGCACGCCCTGCTGATGTTTTGCGGCATCAATCGCCAGCAAAATCTGATCAAAATGCAGCCCGCCGGGAAGCGTTGTTTTTTCGTGCGCTAAACCTGCGTGCTGCTTCAGCCAGGCGTCCCAGTAAGGATACAGCGTGGTATGCAGCAGTGTTACGTTTGTCAGATCTGACGGGGAATTGAGTGCAAAACGCGCTGCGTAATCCGGATGACAGAACAGACGGCAGGGTGCATCAGTCAGCCGTATCCAGCCCGGCTGTACCTGAGAGTGACTGCAATAGCGGACCGCTAAATCCACATTATCGGTTTCCAGTGAAACCAGGGCTGCCGTGGCATTCAGATGAAGATCCAGCCCCGGAAAAGCTCTGACAAAATCACTCATCCGCGGAGAGAACCATTTTGCCGCAAGCCCGGGCGGCATCGAAATCGTCAGTTGGTGGTGTGCGCTGTAGCGAATTTTTTCACCCGCACTGCGGATAAGCTCCAGCGCAGGTAAAATTAAGCGATAGTATTTCTGACCTGTTTCCGTCACGGTCAGTTTGCGGATCTCCCGGTGAAAGAGCATGACACCCAGCTCTTCCTCCAGCTTTTTGATCTGCTGACTGACTGCTCCCGGCGTCACATGCAAAGATTCAGCAGCATTAATAAAACTGCCGAGACGTACGGCAGCCTCAAATGCCAGCAAGGCTTTCATCGGTGGATAAGCATTCACAGAACAGCACCCATAGAATAGTTTTTGTATTTCATAAGCGAATTTAAATCGGTTGTAACACACCCGCTGATTTTGAACAATAGCGCCATCAGAAAAAGGAGAGTAAAGGGAGTGATGAACAAATGAATAACAAAACCGCGCTGGCATTTGCCTTTCTGGGCATTATCTGGGGCACTAATTTTGTATTTATGCGCTGGGCAAGTGAGTGGATAACCCCGGTACAAATTGTGTTTCTGCGGGTTATGTTCGGCTTTGTTCCGATAGCGATTCTGGCGTGGACACAAAAAGCATTATGTAAATCGCATCTGCGTTATACCGGGCATTTTCTGGTGATGGCGCTGCTGGCTACAGTGATTTATTACTGGGCATTTGCCTCCGGTACGTCGCTGCTGCTCTCCGGGGTTTCCGGTGTACTGAGCGGGGCTATTCCGTTGTTCTCTTTTATTGTTGCGGCTGTTTTTCTGCGGCAGGAAAAAATCACCGCCGGGCGGTTAGGCGGTATTTTACTGGGGTTTGCCGGTGTGGTGCTTATCGCCAAACCGTGGCAGGTCAGCGGGGACAATATCAGTCTTGCCGGTGTGGGGTATATGATCCTGGGCTCACTGAGTGTGGGGATCTCGTTTGTGTATGCCAAAAAATTTCTGGCAGATAAAAAAATTGCTCCTCCGGCGCTGGCAACATATCAGATTGGTCTGGCGCTGCTGATTTTAACTTTTATCACGCCATTTACCGGGATAACCGCGATTGCACAGGATACCACTGCCAGCCTCGGGCTGATTATCGGGCTGGGGCTGCTTGGTACCGGGATTGCGTATCTGACCTATTACTATCTGATCCTCAATCTGGGTGCGGTTGTTGCTTCATCTGTAACTTATATTCCGCCGGTTGTGGCACTGATTGCCGGGGTGACGGTTGCCAATGAACAGATTGGTCTGACCGAAGTGCTGTCAATGGTATTGATATTGAGCGGGGTCTTTTTATTACAGCGTCCTTCACGCCGTCCGGAAGCGGTGAAAGATGCTGAGGCAGTGCAGTAAAATTCCGGACATACCCTTATTCATTCAAACTGCAGGTTCGTTGGCTGCATCCTGAATGACGTTGGGAACACAAACCTATCTTTTTATTATTTGTTCGACTTGAGTGCTTTTTCCTGCCCCGTTATCAGTATCACGGGGCTTTTTTTTCGCCCGCAAACTGCATCACCAGAACACCAGTGATCACCAGGCCTATCCCTGCCAGTTTTGCTATCTGAACCGGTTGTTTCGGCATCCCGAACAGACCAAAGTGCTCAATCAGAGCTGAAATTGCTAACTGACCGGCAATCACCATCACGAAAAACGTGATCCCGCCGATTTTCGGCACCAGGATCAGGGCAGAGGTCAGATACAGCATCCCGGCTATCCCGCCCAGCCAGATCCAGAGTGGCTGATGCAGCAGGTCAGCACTTAATACCGGCTTCGGTACTTTAAATATTAATAATAACGGTGCTAAAACAATAATACTGATTAATAATGAAACCAGACTGGCCCACAGCGGGTGTCCCAGATGGCGCGCTAATACCGCGTTACTGACGGCCTGGACCGGTACAATAGCACCGGCAAAAAAAGCACAGATAATCAGGGCGATACCTGATAAAGATAATGTTGTCATCGTTGTCTCCCGATTAACGTTTTGTTAACATCCATCATAGAGTGTTTTTTTATGAGCGGGAAATGATCAATTTTATAGAGTACTATTCGCCATATGAATAACTTAAAAAAATTAGATTTAAATCAGCTTGTTACGCTTCATGCATTATTGCGGGAGCGCCATGTCAGCCGTGCCGCGGTGTCATTGCACCGCAGCCAGCCGGCAGTCAGCCATACACTGAATCAGTTGCGTGAGTTATTTCAGGATCCGCTGCTTATCCGCAGGCAGGGACAGTATCAGTTATCCAGCAAGGCGGAAGCACTTTATGCCCCGCTGACACAGGCGCTCGGACAGCTTGATGATTTGATAGCGCAGCAGGATTTCCGTCCGGAAAATTGCGCCCGGCGTTTTAATATTGCGATGTCTGATTATGGCGCGGCTATATTGTGTGCGAAGCTTGTCTGTTATCTGCGGGCAAACGCACCTGCGGTTAATCTGCAAATCTGGCAGGGCAACCGGGAGGAGATGCAGAGTAAGTTACAGGAAGGCAGCCTCGATCTTGCGTTTGGTGTTTTTGCTGCACCTGATTACACACTGCGCACACAAACGGTCTTTACGGACATTATGGTCAGTGTGGCGGATAAGCAGTATTGCACAGAGGGTAAAATGTCGATGGCAGACTGGCTTTCCCATCCTCATATTCTGGCGAGTATGAAGCCCTATGAAGCCAATGAGATAGACCGGCAGTTACAACTGCTTAATTACCGGCGGCGTGTTGCGGTTTCAATACCTTACTGGCAGATTGCGTCACAGTTACCACAGGGAACAGATTTAATTTTGACAGTAGCGCAGCGCGCGCTGCCGGACAATATCGGTGAATCATTGCAGGTATTTGCACCGCCGCTGGTGATTGCACCACTGAATTTTCAGATGCTGTGGCATCAGAGAAGTGACGGGGATGAAGCGTTGAGCTGGCTGAGAGACGCGGTTATGAAAGTATGTCAGGGCTCAGTTATTGATTGATTTTGTGGCAGTTGAGCAGTTCCAGCAGGTAAGCCCCGTTATTACCGCCGCCGCGTTTGGAAAACCCGAATACAAAACGGTGTTTTGACGGCGTAAAATAGGCAAGGCCGCCGAGAACTTTAGCGTATATCAGTGTATCTTCGCCGATCTCCTGCAAATCCTCTTTGGACATCATGGCAAATTGCTGAATAGGCACCAGAAGCGGAGACTGATAAGGCGCCGGGTGTGTATCGAGCACGATAAACCGGTTTTCCTGAAAAAGAACGACAGCGTGGCGTTGTTTATCCGTAAAATAGTAGTCACGCAGTGCACCTTGTGTTTTCTGGTAACTGCCGGGTGATATTTCGCATTTGTAGTATCCGTTCAGCGGGACAGCTGCGGCATGACCGGTAAAACAAATGACTAATAAAATAAGAGTAAGTAAACGCATATATAGAGTAATTATTTTTACATGTTATTAGTGTAAGCGGTTATCGGTAGTCGTACAATCTGTCCGGATCAATCTTCCTGAAATTAACAGAAAGAATAAAGGGCTGAATACGTGTATAGCACAAATTTTAAAGTGCGCGGCGGGATAGTTACCCTTTGAAATAATTATCAATGTATACCCTTATTCATTCAAACTGCAGGTTCGTTGGCTTCGGTCAGCCAGCCGGGTCACATACTGATGTATGCTCCCCGGCTGTCTTCCCTTGCCGCCTTCCTGCAGCTTGAATGACGTTGGGTATATGCATATCGAATTACTGCAAATATCAGCGTAAAATAGAAAAACACAACTCTTCTCCTCTGACGGATCTCCCATGCTGGCAAAGTTTTTTCCCGTTATACTTCTGGTTATATCCAATATTTTCATGATGTTTGCCTGGTACGGGCATCTGAAATTTACAGATAAACCGCTGTACGTTGTCATTTTTTTCAGTTGGATGATAGCGCTCGCTGAGTATTGCCTGGCGGTTCCGGCGAACCGGCTGGGGCATCAGTATTATAGTGCCGCTGAACTGAAAACCATTCAGGAAGTGATTACACTTTGTGTGTTTATGGTTTTTTCTGTGATGTATCTGGGAGAGGGGGTTACGCTTAATCACCTTGTCGGCTTTGGTTTTATTGCTGTGGGCGCATTCTTTATTTTTAAAGGGCCGTTTTAAACGTCAGTGCATCACACAATTATGATAACGATACTGTGAATTTATCCATATCATGAGTGTACGACTGTTCTTATATACAGTTATTATTGCGCCTCCCGGTTTACCGGATATCACTGACCTTTTATAAAGAGCGAATCTGCCATGTCACAATTACGCCTGAAGTATCCGAATCTCAGTCCTGCCGCGTATTCAGGGCTGATAGCCTGCAAAAATGCATTGGAAAACAGTACACTGGGTGCTGAATTGACTGAACTGGTTTACCTGCGTGTTTCACAAATTAACGGCTGCGCATTCTGCCTTGAGATGCACAGCAGCGCTCTGCGCAAAAAATCAGTACCACAGGCGACATTGGACGCACTGGCGGGCTGGCAGGTGAGTGAGCGGTTTACTGACCGGGAACGTGCCGCCCTGCTATGGGCGGAGTCCGTTACACAGCTGTCGGCACAGCAAACTGATGATGCGCTGTATCAGAAAGTTAAAGCGTATTTTACGGATGAAGAGATGAGCGATTTGACTATCGCTGTTGCGCTGATGAATGCATTTAACCGGGTGGCTGTCAGCCTGCGTCAGTAACAGGGATAACAACCACCACGCGCCGGATAATTATTCCCCGGCGTTATCTCGCAGCCACGGGGTGATAGTCAGCCCGACCAGCAGACCTTCCGGGCTTTGCAGGCGGGTAACTGATTGTCCCCACGGCTCCGTTCTGTCCGCAACCAGCAGCGGATAGCCCTGTTCTGTCAGAAAACGGGTGGCCGCGGGCAGATCCGCGACTTCAAATTCCACCCACGCCTGTGGCTGCGGGTGGGTCTGCGGCCATGTATCCTGACCAAAGCAGGATTGTGCTGCCTGGCTGAGCGGCCAGAGCGCAAAATGTTTGACGCCGTGTAACTTGTCATGATCGGCAATCAGATAGTCCGGCGCACCCTCCATCGGTGCCAGCGGCAGCCCGACACTGTCTGCAAAAAAATGTTTACTGCGTGCGGGCTCGCGGGTAACCGGGCCAAAGCCGGCAACAAACAAAACGCCGGGAACAGCAGGAAAATCAGACATAACAGAGACTCCGTCAGAGGGGTGATAATCCATCTTACACATTTGCCCTGAAATAGCATCTCTTCATCAGAGGCGGTAATGCAGCGGGTATTGTGATTAAAGATCACGTTAATTTAGTTCACTCCGGTATATTCACCCTGAATATGATTTGCCTCAATTATCCACATTGTTAATAGGTCTACCCTGACGCCACATCCACATATTAGCAATGATAATGGTAGGTCTACTTATGTCATTAGTTACACAACTCCCGTCTATTTTTTCTGATTTCTCCGATGCCCGTCAGCAGGGCTTTCTTACTGTTATGGAACTGAAAGAGCAGGGTATTCCGTTAGTGGGAACCTACTGTACTTTTATGCCGCAGGAGATTGCTATGGCGGCCGGTGCTGCTGTTGTTTCTCTTTGCTCCACCAGTGATGAAACCATTGAAGAAGCAGAAAAAACCTTACCCCGTAATTTATGTCCTTTGATTAAAAGCAGTTACGGATTCGGTAAAACTGATAAATGCCCGTATTTCTATTTTTCTGACATTGTTGTTGGTGAAACCACCTGTGACGGCAAGAAAAAGATGTATGAATACATGGCTGAATATAAGCCTGTTCATGTAATGCAATTGCCGAATAACAGTGAAAGTGCAGAATCTGTCGCGCTCTGGCGCTCAGAAATCATCCGCTTTCAAAAACGTCTGGAAGAGCAGTTTGGCTGTGAAATCA
Organism: Morganella psychrotolerans; assembly: GCF_001676055.1. GTDB lineage: Bacteria > Pseudomonadota > Gammaproteobacteria > Enterobacterales > Enterobacteriaceae > Morganella > Morganella psychrotolerans_B. The sequence goes on from NZ_LZEX01000012.1 coordinate 359,407, forward strand.
CAGAGCAGGGGATCCGCGATGCCATCGATTTACGCAACCGTGAACGCCGCGCATTAACGGAATTTTACCGCCTCGGGCAACTGAATCCGCCGGCACTGACAGGGCGTGAGCTTCTGAGTGTGGTGTATGGTGCAACCTTTAAATTCGATAAAACCGTGCTCATCAATGAGCTGGAAACCCTGACGGCGAAAGTCCGTGCGGAATATGCCGCAGGAAAACGTCTGGATCCGCGTCCGCGCATTCTTATTACCGGCTGTCCTATCGGCGGTGCGGCTGAAAAAGTGGTGCGTATCATTGAAGAAAACGGTGGCTGGGTAGTTGGTTATGAAAACTGTACCGGCGCAAAAGCGACGGAACAATGTGTGGATGAAAATCCGCAGACCGATGTTTATGATGCCCTTACCGAAAAATACCTGGCGATCGGTTGCTCCTGTATTTCACCTAATACACAGCGTTTGAATATGCTCAGTGATATGGTGACAGATTATCATGTCGATGGTGTTATCGATGTCATTTTACAGGCATGTCACACTTATGCGGTAGAATCACTGCTGATAAACCGCCATATCCGCGAAAAGCATGATATTCCGTATATGGCGATTGAAACGGATTATTCCACATCTGATACCGGACAGCTTGCAACCCGTATTGCCGCCTTTATTGAAATGTTATAAGGGGGCAGCAATGCTGAGTATTGGTATTGATTCCGGCTCTACTGCAACAAAAGGTATTCTGTTCAGTGATGAAAACGGCGGGCAGATCCTGCGCCGTTTTCTTATTCCGACGCCTTTTAAGCCACAGTCAGCTATTCTTGAAGCCTGGGAAACATTGTGCGGTGAGTGTGATTCACCGCCGTTTCTTACCCTGACCGGATACGGACGGAAACTGGCTGATTTTGCGGATAAACAGGTCACGGAAATCTCCTGTCACGGGATAGGCGCGCGCTGGCTGCATCCGCAGACACGGACGGTGATTGATATCGGCGGCCAGGACAGCAAAGTTATCCGTCTGGATGAGCAGGGCCATCTCACTGACTTTCTGATGAATGACAAATGTGCCGCCGGAACCGGGCGTTTTCTGGATGTGATAAGCCGGACGCTGGGAACCGATATCACTGCCGTTGATGATACTATCCGGGGTATTGAGCCACATGCTATCTCCAGCATGTGCACGGTTTTTGCTGAATCGGAAGTGATCAGTCTGCGATCCGCCGGTGTTGATCCTGAGACGATCCTGTCAGGAATTGTTAATTCAATGGCACAACGTACTGCCGGATTTGCCAAGCGCCTGAGTACCGTTCCCGCGGTATTATTCAGCGGCGGGGTCAGCCGCAGTCAGGTCTTTTGTGAGCGTCTGTCACAGCATCTGGGGGCAGAGGTTATCACTCATCCCGACGGACAATTTGCCGGGGCTATCGGCGCGGCGATTTACGGACTGCGGCAATTGCAGAAACAGGCAGCAAACCCGGCGGAGGCATCCATTCTGTGAATGATTACCTGATCCTGTTTGACAACATGCTGGGGGTGGTGGCGATGCGCAAACACCTCACCGCCGAAGGCTGTCCGTTTACAGTGACCGATATTCCGTCATCACTCGGCAAAGCCTGCGGGCTGGGAATACGGCTGAATACGGACGCCGGAATGCTGACCGGGCTTCGTACCCGCCCGCAGGTCAGTCATATTTACCTCTGTGAGCAGGATGAATTCATACTGATTGCAGAAGAGGCTCCGTCGCTTACACTCAGATAACACACCACAATCACGATAATCTCCCGTTTTTTATTCTGTTATTTTGTAAAAAATAAAAAAACCATAGAGTGATATTATCGTGAGCAATGAATTACACAGCATGATCACCACTGATGCAAATCAGGCGGTGGCACGGGTGGCGTATCAGCTGAATGAAGTGATCGCCATCTATCCTATTACTCCCAGCTCCACGATGGCGGAGTATGCAGATCATTGGGCCGCTGGTGGTGAGCTGAATTTGTGGGGGGATGTTCCCCGCATGATGGAGATGCAGTCAGAGGGGGGAGCCATTGCCACAGTGCATGGTGCGCTTCAGACCGGGGCATTATCCACAACCTTTACCTCTTCCCAGGGATTGCTTCTGATGATCCCGTCTCTGTATAAAATCGCCGGCCAGCTGATGCCGTTTGTTCTGCATGTGGCGGCGCGCACTGTTGCCACCCATGCACTTTCGATTTTCGGTGATCACTCAGATGTTATGGCTGTCCGTCAGACAGGCTGTGCGCTTTTATGTTCAAACAGTGTCCAGCAGGCGCAGGATTTTGCCGTAATCGCCCAGATAGCGACGCTGCGCAGCCGTATTCCGTTTATTCATTTTTTTGATGGTTTCCGCACGTCGCATGAGATGAATAAAATCATTGCCGTAAGCCGTGCAGAGCTGAATGAACTGATCCCGGCTGATGCTGTCCGCGCTCACCGCGACCGGGCACTGTCACCGGAGCATCCGGTTGTGCGCGGTACATCTGCAAATCCGGATACTTATTTTCAGGCGCGGGAAGCGACCAATCCCTGGTATGACGCAACATATCAGCATGTGACGCAGGCGATGGCGGAGTTTGCGCAGGCGACCGGGCGTCACTACCAGCCATTTACTTACTACGGACATCCGCAGGCAGAGCGGCTGATTGTTCTGATGGGCTCATCAGCAGGCCCTGCGGAAGAAGTTGCGGATAAACTGGTCGCTCAGGGTGAAACGGTCGGTGTGCTGGAAGTCCATCTTTACCGGCCGTTTTCTGCCGTAAATTTTCTGGCTGCTATTCCTGAAACAGTGCGCAATATTGCCGTGATCGACCGGACAAAAGAGCCGGGCGCTCAGGCGGAACCGCTTTATCTGGATGTGATGACCGCTTTTGCCGAGGCTTTTCAGAACGGGGAGCGGGCAGTGCTGCCACGGGTAACCGGCGGACGTTACGGATTATCATCCAAAGAGTTTGATCCGGATTGCGTAATGGCTATTTTCCGTGAATTAACATTAACATCGCCGAAAAGACGGTTTACCGTGGGGATCATGGATGATGTTACCGGGCTCTCGCTGGCACCGGTTGCGGCAAACCTGCCGGTCAGTCACCGTCTCAGCGCGCTGTTTTACGGGCTTGGCAGCGACGGAACGGTTTCTGCGGCAAAAAATACCATCAGTATTCTGGGTAATAATACGGCTGATTATGTGCAGGGTTTCTTTGTCTATGACTCCAAAAAAGCAGGCGGACTGACGGTTTCACATCTGCGTATCAGTGAGCAGCCGATCCGAGCGACTTACCTTATCAGCCGGGCTGATTTTATTGCCTGTCATCAGTGGCAGTTCCTGGATAAATACGCTATCGCTGAAAAACTTGCGCCTGGCGGCATTTTTCTGCTTAACAGTCCGTATCCGGCAGACAAGGTCTGGCATCATATTCCGCAGGATGTTCAGGCGCTGCTGGTCGAAAAACAGGCGCAGCTGTATGTCATCAATGCGTATCAGATAGCCCGCGAATGCCGGTTGGGTGCGCGGATCAATACCGTAATGCAGACTGCATTCTTCCACCTGACTGCACTGCTGCCGCTGACTGAAATTCAGGCTTATCTGCAACAGGCGGTGATCCGCAGTTACAGCAGTAAAGGTGATGAGGTGGTTCAGAACAACCTGGCGGCGATTGCCCGTACGCCTGATGTTCTGACCCGGGTTGCATTGCAGCCTGTCGATCCTGACAGTCTGCCGCGCCCGCCGGTAGTCCCGGATAATGCACCGGACTTTGTTAAAACCGTAACGGCTATGATGCTGGCAGGGCTGGGTGATGCACTGCCGGTTTCGGCATTCCCGCCGGACGGAACCTGGCCGGTTGGCACCACGCGCTGGGAAAAACGCAATATTGCAGAGATGATCCCTATCTGGAAACCATCACTTTGCACACAGTGTAATTATTGTGTGGCGGCCTGTCCGCATGCGGCCATCCGCGCGAAAGTGGCAGCACCGGCTGCATTCGGTGATGCGCCTGAAACACTACAGCGTCTGCCGGTCAAAGCCCGTGATATGAAAGGGCTGGATTATGTTTTACAGGTTGCACCGGAAGACTGTACCGGCTGTAACCTGTGTTATGAGGTCTGTCCGGCAAAAGACAGAGAAAACCCGGCTATCCGCGCCATCAATATGCAGCCGCGCCTGGCTCATCTGGCAGAAGAAAAGGCCAATTTTGATTTCTTCCTGCAACTGCCGGACACCCCCGCGTCTCAGATTGAGCGCATTGATATCCGCACATCCCAGCTGATAACTCCGCTGTTTGAATACTCAGGTGCTTGTGCCGGTTGTGGTGAGACGCCTTATATCAAACTGCTGACCCAGCTTTACGGAGAACAGCTGCTTATTGCCAATGCGACCGGATGCTCCTCAATTTACGGTGGTAATCTACCGACCACACCTTACACCACCAATAAAGACGGGCGGGGACCTGCGTGGGCAAATTCCCTGTTTGAAGACAATGCTGAGTTCGGTCTGGGCTTCCGGCTGACAATGGATCAGCATAAAAAACGGGTAACAAGGTTGCTGATGTCCTTTGCGTCACAACTGCCGGAAGAATTGCAACAACGGCTGACAGATGATGCGCTGTCTGCGGATGATAAACGGGTTGCGATCACCGGGCTTCGGGCATTACTGGCAGATAACCCGGATCCGCACGCCCGTGAACTGGCGGAAGATGCGCACTATCTGCTGCCGAAATCGGTCTGGCTGATTGGTGGTGACGGCTGGGCTTATGATATCGGTTTCGGCGGGTTGGATCATGTTCTGAGCAGTGGTGAAAATGTTAATGTACTGGTACTGGATACCCAGTGTTATTCCAATACCGGCGGTCAGCAGTCAAAAGCTACGCCGATGGGGGCTGTGACTAAATTTGGTGAAGAAGGCAAAGGTAAGTCCCGCAAAGATCTGGGACTGTCGATGATGATGTACGGCAATGTTTTTGTCGCACAAATCGCGATCGGTGCGCAGATGAACCAGACTGTTAAAGCGATTCAGGAAGCAGAATCGTATCCCGGCCCGTCACTGGTTATTGCTTACAGCCCGTGTGAGGAACATGGCTATGATCTGGCCTTCAGTTACGATCAGATGAAATCCCTGACAGCCAGCGGATTCTGGCCGCTGTACCGCTTTGATCCGCGCCGTGAAGGAACCGGAAAAGCACCGTTGATCCTTGATTCCCGTGCGCCGTCTGTACCCTTATCTGACGTGATAAATCAGGAGCAACGCTTTAACCGGCTGAATAACAGCTCTCCGGCGAGAGCCGCTATGCTGGTGGATCAGGCAACACAGCGGATTGCAAAACAGTATGCCCTGCTGGAATTACTGGCTTCGCAAAAATCGGCTCCCGCAAAACCGGCAGAAACAGATAATCACGCGGAAGATGCTGCAACGAGCTGATAATTAAGGGTATATAATTAATACATATACAGGAATGCAAGCTATCACAGAGGAAATCCTGCCCGCAACAGAGCGGGATATTCCTCTGCTGATTGCACTGGATACCGTTGCCGCACATGATGCTCAGCGCTGTGCCGACATCCGCGAATGGGTTGCACAGGGAGAGTGCTGTGTTGTCCGCCGCGGAGCTGAAATTGTGGCTTACTGAGTGTTGCATTACCATTTTTAATAACAATAAAGTGAAAGGATACTCCATGAAAAAATCAGTACTCACTGCCGTCTTATTATCACTCTCTTTTGTGGCTGTTTCTGCGCCGTTATCACCTCTTTGTGAAGATTATCTTAAAAAATCTGATGAGTTTATCGAACAGCTTTCAAAAACGCAGGGGATGGAAGAGCATATTGAGGAAATGAAGCAAAAGTATAACGAGTCTAAAAAGGAGTTCTTTAAATTGCCGGCAGAGACACAGGAAGGCATGTGTGAGCGGGGGATTGAAGCAATGTCCCGGATAAAACAGATGATGAAAGAGCAGAGTAAATAAAAGCGGGCTGTGTTTTCACTGCCCGCTCAAATCCGGCATCTGTTTTGTGTTATCTGTCAGCGGACAGAAAACTGTTTACGGCGTTTTTCATATTTTGCCGGATTGCGGTGAAAGTGACGCCAGTGTGGTTCTTGTGCGGCGTACAACAGTTCATAATCCCCGCGGGAATCACCCCATGCGCGCAGATGATAAGCGGATAAATCGCCGTAAATCTGTTTCAGGCGGGCAATTTTCTGACCGCAGCGGCAGTTATTTCCGCTGATTTTTCCGGTCAGAATACCGTCTTTGACATCCAGCTGGGTACCAATCAGTTTGATCCCCAGACGATCAGTAAAGGGACGCAAAACCAGTTCCGGCGATGCCGAGCATAAAGTAACTTCCGCGCCGGAATCAATTTCGGCCTCAACCGCCGACAGCCCTTCCTGACGCATCATTTTTGCCCAGTAACGTGAGCAGAATATTTTTGCTTTCTCTTCCACCCAGCGGGCTTCGACACCGGTCAGAAAGGTGGTGATCAGCACTTCTTTTAACTCATCGCGGGTCAGTCTGCGGGAGAAACAGCGCAGAGTCGGTAAAACCAGCCGCAGCATCTTCAGGGTGAAAATACGTTTCCCGAACGCAAAGCGCAGGAAAGGGACAAAGCTGTCACTGTGGGTCAGCGTGCCGTCAAAATCAAAAACGGATAAAACCGGTTTCTCTGACGGGGAAGGTGCGTGCATAACGGCTCATACTCCGGTTAAAAAAGACATCCTGCTGAGTCTAGCACTTTTTTTTAGCGGAAAGGATAAACCTGAGCGCAGGAAGGACAGCGGAATAACATCACTTGCTGCACTGCCATAAGTTATTTACTATCACCTGATTGATTATTATCCATTAAACTGTCTGGCTGCATCACGGGAAGCCGGCAAAGACTGAGAGTCATTCATGATCGCAATCAGTGCCTGTCTGGCAGGCGAAGCTGTCCGCTATGACGGCAGCCATAAGTTGTATGCCCCGCTGAAAATGCTTCAGGAATACGGACTTGCTGTTCCTGTGTGCCCGGAAATTCTCGGCGGCCTGCCGGTTCCGCGCGCCCCGGCAGAAATTACCGGCGGAGACGGAAAGGATGTCTGGCAGGGCCGCGCCCGTGTGGTAGCTCAGGATGGTGAAGATGTGACTGACGCCTTTATGCAGGGCGCGCAGCGGGCGCTTGAATACCTGAAACAGCGGCACATCACCCATGTGATTTTAAAAGCCAACAGTCCTTCCTGCGGCAGTGGTCTTATTTACAGCGGCCGGTTTGACGGCACACTGAAAACCGGCTCTGGCGTGGCAACCGCGCTGTTTGAAGCAAACGGAATAACGGTCTGGCATGAAGAACACCCGGAACTGACTGACTGTATTGCGCAGATATTACGCGGTGCACGGGCGGAAAAGAACGAATGATAAATCTGATACCTGCATCTGTTCTTATTCATGTGCCGGATGTTCCTGCCGGGCTTGCGTGGTATCAACGGGCATTTCCGCACGCGGTGGCGCAATATCTGCCTGAGTTTGATTTCACATTGCTCCGTCTTCCGGGGTTTACCATCGAAATAGTTCAGGCAGATGAAAAAGTCGGTGCAGGAAAGCGGGGAAGTGTTCTGTACTGGCAGACAGATAGCCTGGCACAGGCTATTACGCATTTTGAATCATTAGGTGCGCGGTTATATCGCGGGCCGATGCAGATTGAAGGCGGGTTGCGGATATGTCAGGTTGAAGATCCCTTCCGGAATCTGATAGGGTTAAAGGGTTGTTAATATAAAAAGGGTCTGATTATGTATCCGGTTGATTTACATGCACACACCGTTGCCAGCACGCATGCGTACAGTACCGTCAGCGACTATTTTGCGCAGGCGGCGGAAAAAGGGATGAAACTGTTCGCAATAACCGATCACGGACCGGACATGGCAGATGCACCTCATCCGTGGCATTTTTCTAATATGCCGGTTCTGCCGAGGATGATTAACGGCGCCGGGTTGCTGTACGGCATTGAAGCGAATATTAAAAACCAGGCCGGCGAAACAGATTGCACGGATAAAATGGCAAAACAGCTCGATATCATCCTGGCGGGTTTTCATGAGCCGGTTCTGCAACCTCAGGGGCAGGCGGAGAATACGCAGGCGATGATAGCCACTATCCGCAGCGGCAAGGTGCAGATTATCACTCATCCGGGCAACCCTAAGTATCCGGTTGATATTCAGGCGATGGTTCAGGCGGCAAGAGAGTGCAATGTGGCGCTGGAGATGAATAACTCATCATTTCTGCACTCACGCACAGGCAGTGAAAAACAGTGTCGCGCAATAGCAGAAGCTGTACGTGATAGTGGCGGCTGGGTTTCTCTTGGTTCTGATTCCCACTATGCAGGCTATCTGGGGAATTTTGACCGCGTGCTTGCCATGCTTCGTGAAATTGAATTCCCTGAAGCGCAGATCCTGAATGTCACCCCGCGCCGGGTGCTGGATTTCCTTGAATCCCATGGGCGCAAACCCATTCCTGAATTCGCCGGGCTGTAAGAAAAAGCCCCGCAACGTGATGCGGGGCATAAATCTTATTTTGTACGCAGATCGTAATTCCAGTTGGTTTTTTCCAGTGCCTCAATGCTTTCCACCACCAGATCGGTCAGGGCATCCAGCATTTTTTCGCCTTTTTCAATACTGGCGTAAGTCGGGTCGCCGGTGGCACCGGTTACAGATACTTCGGTGATATCCCACATGATCTGGACATTATCACCATGACGGATACTGTCTTCCGGCATCTGGCGCACGGCTTTGCTTAAATCACATAAGTCCGGGCAGACGGCTGCGGTAATTGATGATTCACCTTCTCCGCCATGACCCAGACCGTTCCATTCACGGAAGAAATGATCTCCGAGACGGCTGCCGACCACCGACCACCACGCCGGCAGGAAAGCGAATACCACATCTTTATGACGCGCTTTGACATTGCGCTGTGCGATATCCAGAGACGGAATATTTCCGTCATGACCATTGAAGACAAAAATATGTTTGATGCCGTACTGAATCAGGCTTTCGAACATATCTTCCGCAATCGCAATCACGGTTTCAAAGCGGATATTAATCGCCATCGGCGTACCGTTGTAGTGTGCCGATGTTCCGAAAGGCATGCCCGGCACCACAATAGTGCGCGACAATCGCTGTGCCGCGCGTTTTGCAACCGCCTCCGGCACAAACAGATCCGGACCGAGGGGCAGATGAGGACCGTGGCTTTCACAACTGCCGAAAACAGTAATGGCGCTGTCAATTTGTCCGTTATCGAACAATGTTTTCAGCTCTTCAGTATTGAACTCATTTAAAACAACTTTTTTCATGATGATCTCCCTGCTGCCGGTGATGCAGCTTTTGCCGCCAGTAACGGATGCAGAATCAGATAAAGGATGATAGTAAACACCAGGCTAACAAGCCGGTCGGCCAGTCAGACAGAATATTATTCATTGCCATAATCAGCCCTGAAGCCATCCCCGCCAGGGCGCTTATTACGCCTGCGTAATTGCATTTCGGCTGACTGTTAATCAGGCTGATATCATATTTACATTTGCGGGTGACATAATAATCAGCCAGCAAAGGACCGGCGAGCGGCGGCGCCATAATGCCGAGATAATTAATAAAATCAGCAAAGAATATCTGGTAAAAGCCAATAGCGCCCAATACGGTGCCGAGGATCCCGGTAGACAGAATCAGAATGCTTTTATTGACTTTTATACCCGCGGAATCCAGTACCGGGCCGGTGTACAGTGAGTTACAGTACAGCTCTGCGTCGTTGGTGGTCCACAGAGACAGTGTCCAGGTGACAACGCCGAGCAGCGCCAGCAGGAAACTTTTTTCAATCATCCAGGTAACATAGTTCGGCATTCCGACAGTCATAGTGCCGATATACCCGACGATATTGAGCAGCGGATTGGTAAAAATAAAGCAGGCCGCCGATCCCCAGAAAACCGCAGAAATACTTTTATTAAACCGGAACAGATCCACACCCATTACGGCACCGGCAATCCAGCTGCCGACAACCATGGTGATCGCCGTTGACAGCATCAGCCCTTCATTGCGGTTTGAATTTTCAATAAAGACAGATAACCCGCCGCCCTCCTGTAACATCGCATAGCCGGTGACCACAGCAATAATCATAATGATCGGCGAAACAGGAATGGCGATAATTTCCAGCCCTTTCATACCGTGAAGTGAGGTGTAAGTGAATAGTAATCCGGCGACCACACAGGAGATAAAAATTTCCAGTGTGATAGGTGCGCCGTTATACCCGTGTGCGCCCGGATCAAAGACAATTATCCCGCTGGGATTGCCCAGAAACGATCCCCAGATATCACCGACCATGCCGGTGATCGCGGCAAACCAGCCGAGTGTCAGCAGCCCCATCGCGATCATCGGCAGATTAGAGCCGAGATAACCGTATGAAAAACGGCTGAGAAGCGCCAGGCTCAGACCGGTACGCTGCGCCATAATGCCGAGCAGTGAGGTGAGAATAAATAATAATCCCATGCCGATAGCGATCGCCAGCAGCGCCATCGGAAATGACATCCCCGGTCCGCCGTTGGCACCCGCCAGTGCGCCGCCGATAAAAAGCCCGGTGGCGACATAACCAAACCCTATCCACACGAGGATCTGTTTCCAGGTCTCCCGGCGGTGAGTCATGGGTATGGGGGTAAACATAAAATCACTGTCATGCGTTTGCGGCGCATGTGAGGTGTCTTGTTTGCTCATTGTGTTTTTCCTTATCCCGTGTTGTGTTGGCATGTTGCCGGTAAAAGTACGGCTGAAATAAAAAAAATGTTGTGTTGTTGTTATGTTTTATTATTAGCTCAATAAAGTATTCATTAGCAACTAAATTAATGAAAAATAAAGGAAAAGGAAATTTAATGTAACGGACGGGTAGTCGGGGAAAGTGACAATATGAGTGAAAAAAAAGAGGTGCAGGGAAGAAAGTGGCGTAGAAACCGCTGCCGTCAGAGTTGACGGCAGCAGGATATAAAACAGCAGCAGGCGGCATTGTTACTCAGGTAACGGTCTCAGGCAGACGGCAGACCCGAAATTACCGTGGTTACATTCGACCCGGAATTTCCCGTAGCGGCTGAGAAACCCCAGCAGGCTGTCGCCGGAATTAAAGGTGATAATACCGGTCACCGGCTGGCCGTCTGTTGACACATGAGGCATAACGCTATCTGCCAGTGCCCGTTTGACCAGTCCGGCCTCTGCGGAGGAGCCGATATAAAATTCCGATTTCAGCCAGGTCACACCGGCGGGTACAGAATCAACACCCGCAGAGCGCGCAGCGGCAAACACCATCAGTATCCAGCCGTTGGAGTTCTGGCTGTCTGTTGCAAACGGATGTGCCAGCATATTGTAATCAGGATTATGAAGTGCTTTACGCAGCGCCGGGTCACGAAGAACTCTCAGCAACTGCGACTGTAAGGCGGGTGGAAAATGCAGGGTGGCGATGGTATTTCCGGCAAGGTCGTCATCGATAAACTGATACAAACCCTGGATCCACAGTTCAGATTTTGCTGTCCCGCAGGTATTAAGATTATGGTATACCCGCCAGGTTCCGTTTCGTTCTCTGACCGCATATCCGGCATGGGAAAATGTCAGTCCGTATTCACTGAGCGCTTGTCCCTGGCGCACCAGCAGAACAACTCTGTCGCCCTGTTGCTCCAGCCAGTCATGCAGAACCTTTGCCTGACTGGTACGCAGTGCAGCTTCCTGCGGGGTCGGCGGGGTTTTATCCGTACAGTTCTGACTGCCGCTGACTGCCGGGCCGGATATAATGAGCAGGACGGTCAGGAGCATTGATTTCAGCAGGCGCATATTATGGCATTTTCTCCTGATGGGTTAATTCACGATCGTCTTGTGTCACCATATGGGAAATGACTTTTCCGTCTTTTTTCAGATATGCACCGGCACCTTTTTCTGCAGGCTCAATAGTCAGTTTATCACCGGGTTTTACCGGGATTTTTTCCAGTTTTTCGGTTGCGACCAACAGAGTGACATCTTCTTTTTTCGTTGTTTTACCAGTAATAGTTGTTACTTTTTCTTTTTTTATTATTTTCTACTGATTCAGCAATCAACTGAGCAGGCAAAATAACAGGGGATAAAATAGCACCGCTTATCATTACAGAACTGTAGACACTACCGGCGCTGCTGATTACGGCTGTTGATAAATAAGGATTCTCCGGTAATTTACCCGCATAGGAGGGGACAGCTACCAAAGAGGCAGCACACACCATTGCCGGAAAAATAAACTTGTTCATGCTGTTTCCTTATTAATGAATAAATGTTTTTTTCACGCGATCAGAGACCCGGAAATAGGATAGCCAAATCATCGCATAAAAGAGAGATTTTATCAGCGGTAAGGTTGTGAGGAGCCCGGCAGAAGAGGGGATAAAACCGATAATACTGGCAAAAATGAGTGCTTCGGCACTTATGTACAACAATATGAACCCGGTAAAAACGCGGGGCAGCAGGCGGGAGCGCTTTAAAAAAAAAGGTCAGTGTGATGATGGCACCGGCGATATAAAGAATATCGGTTATTGCCATAATATGCAGAGTGGGCATCATATTGCGGGGAAGGGCATAGCCGTCATTCAGCACAGTATAATAATCGAGCAGGGAGTAGATCCCTGAAACAATAAAAAGAAACAAGCTGATTAACGGCAACCAAAGCCACCCGTCTATCCGGGAATAGAGTTTTTCAGTACATTCGCTGCAGTAATCTGTATGCGGTGCAATCTCTTCTTTATGACACTCAATACACATCCAGCGCGTTTCTATGACAGGTGCTTCCATTTTATTTTCCCGGAAATAAGGATTATCTTGCCTGATTACTTATCCGGCTCATGATAATCGCATCCACATAACGACCATCGCGGAACGCATAATCGCGGGCAATACCTTCACGCTGAAAACCGAATTTTTCATACAGCGCCATGCCATCCGGATTATTAGCAAAAACTTCCAATTCAATCCGGCGGATATCGAGCCAGTTATCGCAATAATCAATCATTGCCTGCATCAGTGTACTGCCTATTCCCTGACCACGGTAACTTTTATCAACAGTAATACCAAAACTGACCACATGGCGGCGGCGGGGGTTACTGTTTTGATTAATACCCAGCAATCCCACAACAACACCTTCAACAACGGCAACCAGGCGTGTGGATAATGCTTCATTCTGACTCAGGCGCTGCTCCCAGAATTTACGGGATGAGTAGGGCATCTGAAGCGTATTGGCATAAGAATTAAAATCTTTATGCATTTCGTATAATGCGGCTGCATCTGTTGGTTCGGCTAATCGTATTGTAATCTGGCGCATTGTTATCGTCCTTTACTATATGCGTTTACTGCATGTGCTTACACATGCGCTATTTTTTTATTAATCTCACTATTATGCTGTTTCTGTCAATGGGATGGCTGCCTGCCTGCGGTTTTTAAAAAAAAAACACACTGATATTTCTTCCTGTAAATGTATTTATTACGGGACATACTTGCTGATAATGAAAAAGTGCAGAAGGTAGCGTGGCGTAACACACTGACAAACGCAGGAAAAGACATGCCGGACGATAATATAAAAATAATTAAAAAATTCATGATGAATACCCCGGAAACCATTACACTGACGTTTTCCCGGCTCAGGGGAGTACCACTATGCGTTTGCGCGTTATCGCATCAGCATTACTATTATTGGGTATCAGTCAGATGGCATATTCAGCACAAACTCTGGTTTTTTTGCGGCACGGGGAAAAGCCGGATAATGACAGCGGTCAATTATCCGTCAAAGGACAGAACCGGGCACTGGCATTGCCGGATATTTTACTGAGCCGTTACGGACAGCCGGACGCACTGTATGCCGCAGCACCAAAACAGAGCAAGCTGGGTAATTCACTGCGCTCACTTCAGACAATAAGCCCTGTGGCTATCCGGGTATCACTGCCGGTACATCTGGAGTTTCATGCCAAAGAAACAAAAGAGCTGCGTGATGCGTTACTGGATAAGCAGCATCATAACCAGGTGATTTTTATTGTCTGGGAGCATGATAATCTCGTTAAAGTCGTAAAAGATATAATGAAACGGACAGGAGGCGACCTTGATATTGTTCCTGTGTGGCCGCGTGATGATTTTGACTCCCTCTGGGTACTGAATATTGAACACAAAAAAGAAAAAACAACCGTCACCTTTACGCAAGAGAGTCAGGGACTAAATCATCTTAGCGGAAAGTAAACAGACAGAGTCCGGGATGAATATTATTTCCTGGTTATTTTTTGCACTGTTGTTTTGAGTAAATCTCTGGTTTAAATCATTCCGTTGGAAATAAGAAAATCTCCTGCAAGGTAAAGAGTAGTATGAACATATTACTTTGTGGGATAACTCTTAATTAAAATAAGATAAATAAATATCGGGGAGGGACCTGAGCATGATATGTGTTTTTCACCAATATACTTTTTAACTAAATGTTAATGCCATGTGTTATGTTGAATGTAATACATTATTAATATTTATGATTGATATATAAATTGAAATGAGGTTCACGTAATGCTAAATATATACATTAGTCATTACGAAAGCATCGTAATAATGATTACTAAACTAATGTATATTTTTATACAGAAACAGTCCCCGGCCTAACCTTATGATTATTAAATTAAATTTAATTTTCGTGTGTTTTTCGTACAGGTTATTATGTTTTTAAATTGAGAGGAAGTATAATTAAATTAGGATTTATCACATTTAATATTATTTTTAAATGATATTTAAAACCCACTCTGATGTATTTAATGTTAATGTTTCAAATGGTGTTTTTACTAAAAATAGCATGAAATTAAAAATATTCTGGATTGAAAAATTAGTAATGATAATATCAGTGCTGTTAAATTCCCATGGGTGATGAATATCAGGGGTTAGCATAGGTATAGATAATTCTTATAGAAATTTTAGCACTATTAAATAGAATGAAAATATCAATAAATAAAAAGAACATTAGCTTGCTGATGTTACTTATTATGCTTGCACATAGTTAACGGTTAATTTACGGCAATCTGCCGAAATTAAAACAGTGTTGTTAAATACTAAGGTTATATACTATAAAGGAATTGTTATGAAACTGAAATATGCTGTTTTACCTGCTGCTGTTGCTATGTTATTCAGTGCCGCATCATTAGCTGAATCTAATGGTAGCATTAATTTTAACGGTACTGTTAAAGCCCCTACCTGTACAGTCAACAGTGGCACCAGCGATTTATCTATTTTCTTAGGTGACTATGAAGTAACCGATTTCCCGACTGCCGGCGTAATGAAAAAAGGTCCACAAAAAGTAGTTCTGGATCTGACTGGTTGTACTGGTTATTACGCAGATCTGAATTTAATGGCTGATAACCCATTAGGCGAAGATCAAATTAAGTTAAATGATAACGGTGCTAAAGGTCTTGTTATTGTATTAAAAGATGGTGAAAACGAAACTGATCCTAACCGTAAAATTAACGGTACATGGACTCGTACACCAATCGATACTGCAACCGGTACTGCTAAATTTGAATACCAGCCATTCTTAGTAAGAACAACTGAATATATCCAAGCGGGCCAAATCAACGCACGTGTAGCATATACCATTCGTTACCTGTAATTGTTTTAATGTTTATAGGGTAGCTGATGCTGCCCTATTCATTATCAGTAACCCGACTATGGAGCTATAATGAAATCAGCTAAAATTCTTCTTGTTATATTTTCATTTTTATTTTTTAACACCAGTTTTGCAGATATTTCCTTAGGCTCTACCCGTGTTGTTATCAGCGGTGGTAAAAATGAAGGTACGGTTAACGTTCATAACAAAGACATAGGTAGTTATCTTATTCAGAGTTGGGTACTGGATGAAAATGATAAAGCGTCAGAAGACTTTGTTCTTACCCCGCCGCTATTCAAGTTAAATGCAAATACATCAAATAGCCTTCGTATCATGTTGGTAAAGGATTTACCACAAGATAAAGAGTTATTGTACTGGCTGAATGTTAAATTCATTCCATCATCAGATAAAGATGATAAATCTAATAAACTGACGTTTGCAATAAATAATCAAATAAAATTAATATATAGGCCGGAATCTATTTCTAACCATGATATGGTCGATGAATTCAAAAAAATCACGATTAAAAGAACAGGTGAAAATCTGGAGTTTAAAAATCCAACCAAGCACTTTATTAATTTTAGTGAAGTAAAAGCGGATGGCGTTTCTTTAAAAATACCGAGTTATATTCAGCCTGAATCAAGTGTCTCTTTACCTCTGAAGGACAGAAAAAAAATATCAAAAGTAGAATATGTATTTATCGATGATTTAGGGAAATTGAATTTATTTGAGACTAGTCTTAATTAATAGTTAAGGTGTGCTTTTCACGACAGGGATAAGTCAGGGAAATAATTATGATAATGTCATCAGCCAGAACTTTTCTTTATAGTTCAATAATGACAGCAATACTATTGGATATAAATACGGCAAAAGCCGATGACTATTTTGATCCCGCATTTGTTACGGACCCGTCAGGTAAAGTATTAAATGTGGATTTATCACCATTCGAAAAATCTTCTTTTATACCGGGAACCTACCGTGTTGATATCTATATTAATGATCAATATGCTAACACACAGGAAGTTCTGTTTTACAGTGATAAAAATCAGGGGCAACTGCAACCTTGCCTGTCGGATACTCAACTGGCTGAATATGGTGTAAAGCCGGAATATTACGCTTTGCTGGAGAAGTCCGGGGAATGTGTCAGTTTTAAAGATATTTCAGGGGTGAAAGCTGAGTTCAGAGGTGGTCAGAACAGGCTAAATCTGAGTATACCTCAGATTGCTTTTGATCAGCGTATACTGGAAGCGAAGCAGGAATTATTATGGAATGATGGTATTCCTGCTATTTTTACTGACTATAATTTATCAGGGATTCACCAAAATGATACTAAAAACCACGATATCAGCGATTCTCTTTATCTGGGGCTACGCTCCGGAATAAATATTGGTGCATGGCGGTACCGTAACTATAGCACCTGGAGCCGTGATACTAACGGGGATCAATCATGGGAAAACCAACTCAATTACCTGGAAAGGCCACTGCGATCAATTAAAAGTAACATCTTGGTCGGTGATAATTTTTCTGACTCAAATGTATTTGATAATGTTTCATTTCGCGGGATAAAGCTATGGTCTGATGATCAAATGCGACCTGCTTATGCCAATGTTTATGCACCTGCTATTTCCGGTGTCGCTACAATTGATTCAACCATTGATGTTTATCAGAATGGTTACGTTATTTATCGAACTAATATTCCTGCAGGACCTTATGAATTAACGGATGTAGTTCCGCTTAACAGTGGCTCTAATTTATCTGTTGTCCAAAGAGGTGTTGATGGCAGTGAACGCCGGTTCATTGTTCCTTTTTCTTCTCTGGACTTTTTACAGAGAAAGGGGGGATTTAATTACAGTATTACTGCAGGGCAGTACAGAATGAATAACCAGGATTCAGACAATGCTGGTAATAAAACAAAGTTTGTCCAGTCTGATGCATTTTATGGATTAACAGATAATACAACATTATTTGGTGGTTTCCAGGCGGCATCACGCTACCAGGCATATGATCTGGGTATAGGAATGAATATTCCGGTTATTGGTGCGGTTGCAACCGATATTATGTTTACCCGTGCAGATCCTGATAATTTTGACAGTATGAACGGAAGGGCATTTCGTTTTCGTTATTCAAAATCACTGACAGATACAGGCACTAATATCAGTTTCGCCAGTTATCGATATATGAGTGGTGACTATATCACTATGACTGATATGTTTGATAATTATACCGGAAGAGTGGATACTTCAGCATATCTGATGAGAAAAGGACAAATGGATATAACCGTTTCTCAGGACTTACCGGAGTTTTGGGGAATGATTAATGCTTCGGTATCTCATCAAACCTATAATACTTATTATAGTAATAGAGAACGGAATGTAGAATCCTATAATATCGGGTATTCAAATGCACTCGACAGCTTTACATATACATTAAACTATTCTTATTACAAAAATACTATCAATAATAGAAATTATAATAATAACTTTTTTGAAAAAGAACGTGATAATGATCATGTCATTTCATTAAATATTAATATACCTCTTAGTGGAAGATTTAAAGATAACTGGATAAGTTATGGGGCATCATATAATAAAGATAATGATTTTGATAACTATGTCGGTGTCGGCGGATTAGCGTTAGAAAATAATAACTTATCCTGGAGCGTTCAGCAAGGATATGGTAACCATGATCGCGGAAATTACGGCAGTGTATATGGCAGATACCGGAGCAGATATGGTGATGCAAATGCCGGTTACTCATATAAGAATGATAACCGTCGGTTATCTTATGGCCTGAATGGTTCATTAATGATGAGCCAATATGGTGCAACGCTATCCCGGCCATTAGGCGATACAAATGGTCTTATTTATGCACCAGGCGCTGAGGGTGTACGTATTATTAACAGTGCGGAAGCAAGAACAGATAACTCAGGTCTGGCGGTTGTACCTAATCTTATCCCTTACCGTAATAATCTTATTCGTCTGGATCCTCTGTCAATGCCGGATAATGCAGAGATCGATACAACATTAAAAGAGGTTTATCCGACCCGGGGTGCTTTGGTATTGATCAATTATGATACTTACCTGGGTAAAAAAATATTGGTAACGCTACGTGATAGAAATGGAGACATTATACCATTTGGTGCTTACACAGAATCAGATGATAAAACAGAAAGGTTCTATGTCAGTAATTACGGTCGGCTTTATCTTACCGGTGTCGGTGATACTAATAATATTCATGTTATTTGGGGGGACGATAACCAATACCAATGTGATTTTTCTTATACAACAGAAGGTAAGCGACGAGTGAATGGACTCTATATATTTGACGAGACCTGCTTGTAATAATATGGATATTCGATCAGAAACGGAATTTGAAAAATTGGATTGTCGGGAGGTATTATGATTTTAGTTAATAACAGAAAATGGCTGCTATCGGCAATATCATTTTTTTCAATGCCACTGATGGCAGAGTGCAATCAGGATAGTGAGGTCGCCAAAACAGCACAAACACATATTCAGCAACGAATTGAAGGTAAGATACAGATTAATGAATTGTTGGCGTCAGATGTTTTACAGATTGAAAATATATCAGTATGTAATAATAGCTCCAATGAAGGACTCCGGTTGATTGCTACACAACCGAATAGTGAGGCATCGCCTAAGTTTTTTCGGGTTATCAATGGCGTTCCGGCGTATTATCTTAACAAGGATTATGCGTATACCATCAAAATGGATGATTTTCAGGCTTATACTGCCCGGGGAATGCGTATTTCAATGCAAGTAAAGAATGGTATTGTTAATATCCCGAGGTCATCAGTATCAGTTTATGCAGCAGTAGATAATCCGGCACCATTACGATTATCCTCTTCTCAAATTGGTCTTATTAAAAATGAAAATAATGATACTGTAGCTAAATTGATGTTATCAGCCAGTATTGATACTGTTGAAACCTGTTATATTAATAATAAACAACTGGATTTTAACTTTGGTGATATAGATATGCTTCAATTTCCTGCAGGTATCGGTAAAACGGATATAGGACAGAGTAATACTATTTCAATTACCTGTAGTAATGAGAAAAGAAATAAAGATGTTTCAATTCAATTGAGTGGAGCAACATTGTATGCATCAGCAGAGAAATCAGTCATTGCTTCAGCAAATACCGGTATTGGTTTTGTGCTCTATCACGATAAAAAGCAAATAACACAAAACAGTGAAACAAACCTTGGCTCAATGAAAGGACAGCTCAATCCGATGATAACAGCCTATATTTATAAATTGAAAAACAGAATTGAACCGGGAAGTTTTGAAGGAAGAGCTGAATATACAATAAAATTCAACTGATATACTCGTATACCACAGGATGTTGCTGACTACGCTCAGATTATCTGTATCCTGAATAAGTCGTACCCTTAGCGTTCGTTTTTATGCAGGAACAGATAAATTCATTATTTTTTTTTTACGACTGGCTTCTTCGGCACGTTTTCTGCGCATTTCTTTCGGATCTGCCGTCAGTGGACGATATATTTCAATGCGGTCACCATCATTAACCGTATCGGTTAATTTTACCGGACGGCTGAAAATACCCACTTTATTCTGTGATAAATCCAGCTCATTACGTAATGCTAAAATACCGGATGCCAGAATACCGGCTTCAACAGTCGATCCCTGCGGCATTTTTACCGGGATCAAAAATTGTTTATCCGGCAATGCATAACAAACCTCGATAGATATATCAGACACTGTAAACCTCTTTTGCTCTGCGGGTAAATGCCATCACCATATTACCGGCCAGTTCTTTGAAAATACGCCCGAAGGCCAGTTCAACCAGCTTATTAGTAAATTCAAAATCCAGGCTTAGTTCCACTTTACAGGCATCATCACTCAGAGGGATGAATGACCATCCACCCATAAGTTTACGGAACGGACCTTCGACCAATTGCATGCTGATGTGCTGATTATTTGTCAGTTGATTACGTGTGACAAATGTCTTACTTATCCCGGCTTTTGACACTTCGACCGCGGCCGTCATTTCATCCGGTTCCCGGCTGAGGATCCGGCTTCCCACACATCCGGGTAAAAACTCCGGGTAAGCGTGAACATCATTTACAAGGTTGTACATCTGTTCCACACTGAAGGGCACAAGCGCAGAGCGGTTAATCTGTGGCATAACAAATCCTGCAATAAGAAAGTCAAAAACGGCGACCTGCCGGTGAGGTAATTTTTCGCCTGTTGTTCATCATTATACTGTGCTCTGCTATGGAGATAAATGGACAATCCTGTGCGACGTGATGACAGAATGTATCTTAATGACAACAAAGATGTTTACCACAAAAGGGGATAGGGGATTTTCGCAGAAAATGACTTGCGTAATCCCGGCAACGTGTTAAAAACAGCGTATTGGGATAAAAAACCCGAACCGGCGCTTAAAATATCACCATTTATCTCACGACGGATAAATAAGCAATTTATTTCATGTGCGCATAACGTATAATAGCGGCCATTATGACAAAGAAAAAAGCTCACAAACCAGGCTCTGCCACCATTGCGCTCAATAAACGCGCCCGCCACGACTACTTTATCGAAGAAGAGATGGAAGCGGGTCTGGCGCTGCAAGGCTGGGAGGTCAAATCCTTACGTGCAGGTAAAGCTAACCTCGGCGACAGTTACGTGATCCTGCGTGACGGCGAGGCTTACCTGTTTGGTGCAAACTTTACGCCGCTCAGTGTGGCGTCATCTCACGTTGTCTGCGATCCGACACGGACACGTAAGTTACTGCTGAACAAACGGGAACTCGATACCTTGTTCGGTAAAGTGAATCGCGACGGACACACTGTCATCGCATTATCGCTCTATTGGAAAAATGCCTGGTGCAAAGTCAAAATCGGCATTGCCAAAGGTAAGAAAGAGCATGATAAGCGCGATGACATCAGAGATCGTGAGTGGAAAGTAGACAAAGCAAGAATTATGAAGCATGCCGGCCGTTAAGTACTGGTATTCTTCACTAATTTTCTGATATACTGGGTTTAACAACTTGGGGCTGATTCTGGATTCGACGGGATTTGCGAAACCCAAGGTGCATGCCGTGGGGCGGTTTGCCACGATAAAAGCCGCAAAAAAATAGTCGCAAACGACGAAAACTACGCTTTAGCAGCTTAATAACCTGCTGGAAGCCCTCTCTCCCTAGCCTCCGCTCTTAGGACGGGGATCAAGAGAGGTCAAAACCAAAAGAGATCGTGTGGACTTCCTGCCCGGGGAGAAAGCATTAAAACTAATCGGGCTAGTTTGTTAGTGGCGTGTTTGTCCGCAGCTGGCAGGCGAATGTAAAGATAAACTAAGCATGTAGTACCGACGGTGTAGAAATTTCGGACGGGGGTTCAAATCCCCCCAGCTCCACCAAAAATTCTTTGTTGACGGTCACCAGAGCCTGATACGAAGTCCTGAAAGCCCACACGGCGCAAGCCTGTGGGCTTTTTTGTGTCTGTTATTTGTTCTGTGAAGTCTTGTCTGTCCACTTCTGTCTGTCCACTTCCCCTTATCTGAAATATGCCCTTCACAAATTTACGTATTCTATAAAGGTAGTATTTATAAAATTAAAGTATCAGGCTTTCTAAACGTTTTGTTATTTCATTTGGCTTGCCCATTAAATCAACAGTGTAAAATCGTAGTCGGTGTCCTTGTATTGTAACTGATTCATCATAATGGTCGCCCAGTGATGGGTATAAAAGTATTCCGGATGATTCTAGTGAAAGTAAATCCTCTTTTTTTTTTCTGGCTCATTATATATGTATAAAGCTGGTAGATATTCATACTCTTAAATATCGCTTTGTCAAAGCGACCTGTTGTAACAATATTCGTGAATTTTGTATCTATGATAATTCTCTGATTTAGCTGATTATTATCAAGCTGAATATCTAGCACCATTATTGGTAGTAGTGATGGTATGAGAGCAGACACTTGTTCAACTTGCCACCTAAGCTGCTTGTTTGGTGATACCTTCCACCCTTTTTGGGGAAGAGTTAATTTATAAAAACCAGCAACAGCTTTCTCAAAAAGTTTTCTGACCCACTGTTCTTGTTTATCTGGCTTAGGTGATAATTTAGATCCCAAAGACTCATTAATTAACATCATGTTGTGTATCAATTCAGCGAGTTGAATAATTTTTCGGTCTTCATTTTCATGGCGACCAAATTTTTCACTAGTAGGATTATATACGGCGATCTGAATATCGCTAATGCCTTGTTTTTTTAATTGCATGCTAATTTTTTTTGAACGAACTAAAAGGTCACTTTGCTTCGTAAGCTTTTGGATTTGTTGTAACGCATTAAGAATATAGCGATTTTTAGCGGTGTCGACTGATACTTCTTCGAAATGGCAGAAAATTTTACCTCGATAGAGTGATACTTTTCTTTCAGATTGAAGGATATCTATTCTTCCTCTTACACGGTTTAGTTCGTTTTTTCTATTAATAAAAGATTTGGATAGTTCTCTTCTCATTCTAGATTCCAGAAGATCGCAAAGTATTTTTCCAACTAGTTCAAGTACATCATGTTGCGTCGATTCTGAACTAGCTAGATGTTCTGCTAAATAGCGACAATCAGACGCATAGAGCATTAGAAGCCAAAGGTTTCTAACTGGAATAATACCGACTTTTTCCCGTTTCCAATTATTCATTACAGTCCTTCTAAAAGAGTTAATCTTGCATTTTCAGCAGACTCTATGGAATCAAACCAATATTCTTCAAGTAAGGGATAAATCTCTGTGTTAACAACATCAGAAAACCAAGAGATAGGGTTAGAAATTTCACTGCTAAATGAAGGGGTGACATAACTATGACCAATTTTAAACTGTTTACCCAGTCTCTGATCAGTTTCAATGATGTTATTTAGGTGATCGAGTTTTTGTTTAACTGTACGTAAAAAGGAAATAGGGATTTGGTTAGCAGTTGAAACCCAATTCATCCACGTATCATCTAGAGTGGTTTCTAAAGTGAAAAATGCAAATCGACGTCTCAGAGCTAAATCTACAAGGGCTAAAGAGCGGTCGGCAATATTCATCGTGCCGATAACGTATAGATTTTCAGGTATATAAACTCTTTCGTTATTATTTTTTTTATAGCTTAGGGATAAACCTTCGGTTGGTGTTCGCTTATCCGCCTCTAATAAGGTTAGCATTTCACCAAAAATTTGTGCTGGATTACCTCTGTTTATTTCTTCGACTACAACAACGTATTTTTGGTTTGGATTTTCACAAGCCAGTTCAACTGTTTCGAGGAATGGTCCATCACATAATGTGAGTTTACCGTCTCCTGAAGGGCGCCAGCCTCTAACAAAATCTTCATATGATAGATTTGGATGGAACTGAACAGCGCAAAGGTTAGAATCCTTTTTCTCATTAATTAAGGCATATGCTAAGCGCTTAGCTAGCCATGTCTTCCCTGTTCCTGGAGAACCTTGAAGTATTAGATTTTTTTTTGTCTCTAAGCCTTTTTAATAAGTGTGTTACTGTTTCTTCTGAAAGAAAGCATCCGTCTTTGATAATGTTTTTAACATTGTAAGTATCTAGATACTCGATTGATTCATTGATAAAAATAATATCCTCAACAGTATCTTCATATCCATACCATTCGTATTGGCCTCTTTGCAGGAAGCCAATAATAGACTCATCTCGTAAAATTTGCATTTGGCGGTCGATAGTCATATCCGGTGAATTATTGTCTGGGAATAGACTGCTTAGCTCTTCTAAATATTTTGTGTGGAATTGTTCTCTAGTAAATATTGCTGATTCATTTAGGCGACATAGTTGTTCAATTCGTTCAATTATAAGAGACTTCCAGCCATCTCGTTTGTCTGAAAAATTTGTTTCCTCATTGTAGTTCTTCGATGGTTGCTGCCAAGCTTTTAGTGATAGTTCTGGATATGAGTGAACAGGAAATTTTTCTTCTGCGAAGCGAATTTCCAAATTATTAATGAGAGTAAGATAATCTTTAGCGCTACAGCGACCTTTAACTCCTGTTTTATTTAAATTAACACCTAGAGAGGACAGATAGTTCCGAGATTGCGTATCTAGAGTAGGGTATGTCCATGGTCTGCTCCAAAATAGTCCCATAGTTAAGTTCCAACCAACACTTAGTTGGCTGGATACTTGGTTGTATAAACCTGAAAAAAAAACTTTGGGTATCTTCATTTGGAGAGTCTGCATATATTAATGCAGATTCGAATATAGACCATAGATTATCGATATCTTGTGCACCTCTATTTTCTTCGGCAGCAAAAAACCATGACTTCTGGTTGTTGAGAATAGGGATCGCTTCAAAGGATTCAGGGATAGGTTTATCGACGGATAAAAAATGGGCTAAGGTGCTAGCAAGAGCTTTACGGTTTTTCTCTGTTACTCCACGATTGAAAATTCCCATCACGGTAAATGGGCAGATATCGTCGAGGCCTTTACCGATAATATAAGAAAGTTGATGTTCATTAGCTAGTTCAATGATGAAAGCTGTGAGGGCTTGACGATCATTTTTATGCATGAGTAGCTTATCTGCAAACGACTCGTAAAAGGTAGCCCACTTAAATCGAATATCAGTTTTAGGTGTGTCTCCAAATCGTTCTTTCCAATATGGAGCATTAGCAAACTTACTGTAATCTTGTTGAGTATTTTTAAACGTAAAATCGAGAAGAGCTTTATTCATCCAGCTTGTATTATCAATACGCCATACAGTCGTTCTATTGGTATAAAAGTACCACTCCTTTGGTTCATCAAATTTTTCTAACCAGTTTACTTGAACTGTTTGACCATCATTTAAATTATTAGTGATTGTGCCAACAGCTTTGATTGCCATGACAGAGACTATATGTCCACGGTTATCAAATGGAAGTTCATATTTACGTGTATATGCTGATTTAATGATAATCCTCTCGCCTTTTTGCATAGACCTAACTTGATCTAGATATTTGTCACTATATCCATTCATCCAAATACCTTTCTCAATAAAACTATCTAGCTGATCATCATCACCGTATGTAGCACCGACGAACCAAGCGGTATCTATGCTATCTTTTATAATGTTTTTCATTTCACTCATGGAATTAAATCCTTTTTTATTTCTTGTAAGAGAAGGTTAGTGTATTTGTCAACTAAAATTGGTAAAGCTGCTGTATTTTCTTGATTTTGATATTTTGTTAACAGTAGACACTGAAAAATCGGAATGGCTTCAGAATCAATGATGACGTTTTTTCCTGAATGTTAGACTACCCAGAGATTATATTGGCTATTGAGGATTAAGGCTAATGGTAGGTAGCATACAGTTCTTTTGTCCACTTCCCTCGGTAATCCCCCGAAAAACCAGAGTGTTCATAAGTGGAATTTTCTCGTAACATGAATCGGGGAGATTTATATGAAAAAGCACGTTTTACTGAATCGCAGGTAGTCAGTATTTTAAAGCTGGCTGACTCTGGTATGAAGATCTACGAAATCTGTCACCAGAACGGAATTAGTAATGTTACGTACGGTAAATGTTAAAGTAGTACCGTCCGGTAATTTCTACCGGGTATATTCAAAGCATTGCCTGGATTAGTCAGCAACTGACAGCCGTGCCGCCGCAGATAAAATGGATATTCCATTTATTTTCATAGACTTTATCTGTACTACAGATTCAGTACTCGTATTTCTGACACCTGAATAACAGGCAAAACAACGTAGTGTGATAATATTTCACTATTGCTAAGCATCTTGTGCTGCAATGTTTCTTTTAACGATTCGGCGCACAAGATAAATCTGTATTTTTGGTTATCTATATTTATGTATTTAGTACGGATAGTTAAATTTTACTATCGCAACGCTGGCTTTAAATACCAGGTTAATCACATAAATCGGTTATTTTAATTATTTAATGTTTAATATGTTTTTATTTATCCACAATATAGTAATTACTGTTTTATATAGTATTAAATATGCAAATAAATATAGCGCCGTTACTATAACGCCTGTGATTTGTTTTCCTGTGAGCTCTATTGCGTCAGAGTAAATATATAGTCATTCTATTTTATTGAAATAAAAACGATTAATGAATGTTACAGTCTTAAATTCCTGAGGAAACAAAGTGTAAAGTTCAATTTTTTCGCTTGGTTTAATTACAAATATTTATCTTTCATTCTTAGTAAAATAATTTAAAATCAATAGTAATTACTAAGCCAAATCTGTCATCTCGTCAGAAAAATAATAATCTATGGAACTAAATATTTGATATTTAAAATATAAAACTACAATACTAAAAATAAATTATGTTACTACTTACTGATAATGAGTTGTCAGCATATTAATATGGTTTGGTGAAGCCAGAGCATTCAATGGTTAAATTTAAAATTTGTTAATTTCAAATTTAATTACGTGTATCCGTAAATTAATATGCTATCTGTATTTCATTCTATTGATTCTATCAGATCAGTAAATAATGTTCAGAGTAACAGGATAAACTGCATCCTGCAGAGTGTGTTATATATAAACAGAGGGTTGTTAATAAATATAGTATATAAAATAAAATTGTTATGGTTATTTATAACAATATCAATCCTATGTGATTGCCTGATTGTATAAAGCCTGATTAATAAATCAAACCAAAATAGTATAAAACTTCATTACCTGAATTATGAAATTCAGGTCAAATCATTGATTAAAGGATTAATTCATGAGACGCAATTTTCTTTGCTGTACCGCTGCAGCACTTATATTATCAGGATCAAATGCTTTTGCTTTTGATAACTTTACTGTAATCGGAGACAGTATGAGTGATGGAGGAAACAGAGGTAATGACAGCCGGTATTTAGCTGGTTCTTATAGTAAATTATATAATGAAGTTTTATCCGAATATTATGTAAATAAAGCACTGATACCCTCTAATTTTGGTGGTGAAAATTATGCGGAAGGGGGGGCTACAGCAGACAAATTGTCTCTGCCGACTATACGTACCAGTGATCAGCAGATCGATTTTTATCTGAGCAGAAATGGCGGTCATGCCAATAAAAATGGATTATATATTTTATGGATTGGTGCTAATGATATATCTCATAATGTTCTTAGTGCAGTAAAGCGTTTTGATTTACATGGCTTACTTCATAAAGGTAATGAATATTTAATTTCTCCGTCAGCAGATCTTTCTGTCGCCAGTGCAAAAAAATTATTAGATGCTGGTGCCGGATATGTTGTTGTACCCAGTATCCCTAAAGCTGGATTGAGCCCATGGACATCGGTATCAATTTTTAGTTTTATGGAAGATGCTCTTGGTGATAAGTTTGATTCTCAGCGACTATACAAAGAAATGAATGATGAGCTGAAGAACAAAGGTGAGATAAGCAATGAAGAACAGCGTCAGGAATATATTGTTAATGCATTTAAAACAGTGCTGGATAAAAATGGTGTACCTGTTCCTCGTTCTATAGTTAAATTTTATCAGAAGGTTATAACTGATACTGAAAACAGAATTACATCACAGTTTAACTATAGCGTGGATAAAGGACTGGCTAAATTAAATGGTAATATAATACGTGCAGACGTTGAAAAACTATTTGATGAAATAATGTTCTCAGGAAAAGAATATGGATTTGATGACGTTCTGGTCCCTGTTTGTCAAATCGGTATTCGCTCTTTTCATTGTAAAGAAGGTGTTAAAACCTTCCATGATGATAAAGTATATTTGTTTTCAGATTGGTTCCATCCCAGCAACGAAGGTCACGCTGTTATTGCACAATATATAGCATCTGTTATTGATGCTCCTTATTATGCAACAAGCCTGTCTAAATCATTGGAGAATGTCAATTATACTCATCGTCTTTTCCTTGACGGGCAATTACAGAGTTTGCGTAAAAATATCAGTGACAATAAATTCAATGTATTTGGTGGTTACAGCGGGCGATATAAATCCTCACAAGGAAATCGGTTCGATTTAGACGGTAAAGATACCAATAATGATCTTAATCTTGGTTTTTCTGTACGTACATCGTCGATGTTAGCTTATGGGGGAATGGTTAGTATCTCTGACGGAAACTTTAAAGTTAATGATCAGTATCAGTATGATTATAATGGTAAAGTTGTGTCATTGTTTATGCAGGTATCAGCTGAAAATGGTCTTTGGGGTAATATTAATACCAGTTATGGCGATATGAAGCTGGATGATATCGAGCGTAAAATACAGTTAGGTAAAGCGACCCGCAAAGAAAAAGGTAAAACCGATGCTAACAGCTTTGGTGTGGCAGTAAACGCAGGTTATGACTATAAAATTACAGAGAATATAACTACCGGTCCGGTTATTGGTTACCAGTATGATAAATATAAAGTAGATGGTTACCGTGAAAACTCGGATACCAGTACGGCTATGCATTTTGGTTCTCAGAAACAAGAGCGGAATATTGTGAGCGGAGGGTGGGGCATCAGTACGCAGTCATTGCCGGTAAACCCATATTTTGAGATAAAATATAATCACAATTTAAGCGATAAACCGATGAGCGTTAAAGGTGCGGTTAATAGCACGGATACATCGTTTACCCGTACCGGCATTGAATCAAAGGATAGCTGGGTATCTGCTAAATTAGGCGCTTCAGCGGCATTGACAGAGAATCTGAATGTGTTCGGCGTGGTTAATTACAACCAGGAAAGTAATCATAGTAACTCGGTTAATTACTCTGTTGGTCTTAATTATTCGTTCTGACGGTGTATTTGACTTATCAGAGATAACCACCTCTCTGTCGATATTAAT
Source organism: Morganella psychrotolerans (assembly GCF_001676055.1). Lineage (GTDB taxonomy): Bacteria > Pseudomonadota > Gammaproteobacteria > Enterobacterales > Enterobacteriaceae > Morganella > Morganella psychrotolerans_B. Next base: position 388,779 of record NZ_LZEX01000012.1, read on the forward strand.
ACAGTAATAAAACGCAGGGATGGCTGTTAAACAGCCATCCCTGAATTATTTAAACATAAAACTTCACTGACTTTCTGCCCAGGCAGAAACTGATAAACAGACCGAGGGCGCAGAGGAATAATATGTAGTAGGCGATAAACATCGGGTTTACGTGTTCAGCGATGACCGGGACCGTAAAGGTGGTCAGCCCGGCAAAGAGGGCGTTACCGATATTGTAGGAAAATCCAATGCCGCTTAAGCGGATATTTGCCGGGAAAAGCTTGATAATAATGATAGGTACACAGGCGACTAAACCTAAGAACAATGCGGCGAATGAATATAAGAAGCCGATAGTCATGTGATCGCCGCTGCTTAATGAGTCAAAAAATGCATAACTGGTACCCGCCAGAAGCAGGCTGTAAAGAACAACAGTTTTCCGTATGCCCGCACGGTCTGCAATAATACCGGCAATAATATTACCTACCACATTCATTATTGTTGCCAGAATGGCAATTTTACTGACAAATTCCGGGTCGATTTTAAAGATATCTGATTTCATCAGGTTTGGTGCGAGTACAACTAACACCACACCTGTGGTCAGCAGCCAGGTGGTTAAAATAGAAATCAGTGTTGCGCCCCGGAAGTTCTTTAATACTTCTTTTATCGGGAGTGAGACCAGTTCTTTACGTTTTTTCATTTCCAGGAATACAGGCGTTTCGCGCAGATAACGACGCAAATAGACCGCCATAAGTCCTAATATTCCCCCGCAGATAAACGGGTAGCGCCATGCAAAGCTTAAAATTTCATCATGACTGTAATTAATATAGATAATGTATGCTGCAAAGTGACCGATAACCACGCCAAATGTCAGACCACTGGCGATCATACTGTTTGCCAGACCCATGCGGTTGTGCGGAACATGCTCTGTGACAAAAACGTGCGCGCTGGGGACTTCACCACCTAATGCTATTCCCTGCAACAGGCGCATGATAAGTAACAGCACCGGCGCGGCATAGCCAATTTGTTCGTAAGTAGGCAGCAATCCGATTAATAGTGTCGGGATAGCCATCAGAAAAAGTGACAGCATGAACATTCTTTTCCGGCCGATGATATCGCCGAAATGGGCCATTACAACACCACTCAGGGGGCGTACGAAATACGCTACCGCGTAGGTCAGATAGGTCATGATGCTCGAAAGCAGCGGTGAATCACCAGGGAAAAAGAGTATCTGTAAGAAAGGTGCAAAGGTGAGAAAGACAATAAAGTCATAAAATTCCAGTGCACCACCCAGAGACGCCAGTGTCAGCGTTTTCCCGTCCTGAAGTCTTAACCGATTAGACATGCTGTTAACCTTACCTATCAAACATGTGTGAATACGAAATATTCGTGAATACTAGCATGATAATATCTGCCAGTTGAGTTTTTATGAAAAGTTAATTATATTAATGACTTATAACCGTATAATTAGTATGGTAACAAGTGTCGGACGATGTCACTGTTTATTTTGTTGTTTGCTGATTTACAATTTATCTGCCGGTTTATCTATAACCGGAAGTAGCATAAATCGACTGCCCGATTGATTGAATGCGGAAAATAATGATTAAAATAAAAAACCGCTGACACAATACCTGCATCAGCGGTTTTTTACAGTTCACCACACGTCAGACGGACATGATAATGATGAATTAGTCTTTTACGGTCTCACTTGCGATTTCGCTTGTGGTTTCATCCCCGTTATCAGGTTTGTAATCCGTATTTTTAATTTCAGTCAGCTTGCCGGCTGCATCAAAGCTGAGTGTCAGTGTTTCTTGTTTCACTTTCTGGTGACCAGGCTCACGACGGAAAACATAGTACCATGTCTGTGTTCCGAACGGGTCGCGTAACATCGGCGTACCGAGTGTATAGGCAACCTGCTGCTGAGTCATTCCTGTCTGAATTTTCGCTACATCTGCTGGTGTGAGGTAATTCCCCTGATTGATATCAGGGCGGTAAACCACACGCTCCAGAGTGGAACATCCGGCAGTTAACAGCAACAGAGATGTCGTTGCGGCAATCAGCAATTTACAACGCATGGTGATTTCATTCCTTTAGGATTCATGGTGACGATGATAGTCGACTATAACTAAATTGAAAACCTTTATACCCTTATTCATTCAAACTGCAGGTTCGTTGGTGGCACTCAGCTAGCCAAGTCACATACTTATGTATGCTCCTTGTCTATCTTCCCTTACCGCCTGCCTGCATCTTGAATGACGTTGGGTAGTCCCCTTATTCATTCAAACTGCAGGTTTGTTCGTGGCATCCTGAATGACGTTGGGTATGCATTTTTCTATGACCATAGGATCGCATAAAAGTTGAATGAAATCTGTCAGATTGTTACGCAGCCAGTAATTCTTTTGCACTCGCCAGTGTATTTTTTGTGACTTCGGCTCCTGCCAGCAACCGGGCCAATTCCTGTACCCGTGATTTTTTGTCGAGTAACTGCATTGCGGTTTCTGTTTCTGTGCCGTTAGTGTGTTTGCTGACAAAATAGTGCTGATGTCCACAACCGGCGACTTGTGGTAAATGTGTCACACACATTACCTGTGTGGACTCACCCAGTTCGCGAAGCAATTTTCCTACGATAGTTGCAGTCGGGCCGCTGATCCCGACATCGACTTCATCAAAAATCAGTGCCGGTGTATCCATTTTTTTGGCGGTGATCACCTGGATTGCCAGAGCAATACGGGATAATTCCCCGCCGGATGCGACTTTAGCTAATGCCTGATGTGGTTGTCCCGGATTGGTGGTGACGTTAAATTCAATTTTACTGGCACCATCCATATTCAGCTGATCAGGTGTAAAAGTGATATCGACAGTAAAGCGACCATGAGGCATTGAGAGGTGGTGCATACTCTGTGTGATCAGTTCACTCAGTTCAGCAGCGTAGTGCTCTCTGACCATATGCAGTTGCTGTGCAATAGCCAGCGCCTGCTGATAGCTTTGTTCAACCTGCTGACTCAGTTCATCACTGTGATGCTCACTTTCCTGCTGCATCTGCTGCTCTTCCTGTAACTGCATATAGAGAACATACAGCTCTTCAGGTGGCGTATGGTGTTTACGGCTCAGGCTGATATAACGCGAAAGGCGCTGCTCCAGTTCGTAAAGGCGGTTAGGATCAAGATCAACCCGGTCACGGTAGTGGCGCATTTCATTGCTGACTTCATCAACCTGAATAGTGGCTTCTTCCAGCATGGTCAGTAAAGGCGATAAGCTTTCATCCAGTGAAATCAGTTCGCTGAGTTCATTTCTGGCATGGTTAAGCATACTGAGAATATTGCGCTCATCATTTTCACTGAGGATATTTAATGTTTCCTGACTCAGGTTCAGAAATTGCCCGGAATTTGCCTGTCGTTTATATTCCGCGTCAATTTCAGGGAATTCTCCTTCGAGTGGTTCAAATTCGCTGAGTTCTCTCAGATGATAATCAACAAGCTGCTGACGGGCTTCCCGTTCCAGCGACTGCTGCTGATAACAGGCCAGCGTCCGGCAGGCATCATGCCACTGTTGCCAGGCTTTTTTCATTTCCCCTAACAGCAGCCCCTGATTTGCATATGTGTCCAGTAACACTTTCTGGTGGCTGTTCTCAAGGAGATGCTGATGAGCATGCTGGCCGTGGATTTGAATAAGCAACGTGCCCAGTTCCCGTAACTGAGAGAGGGGAACGGCGGTACCATTGATAAAACCGCGGGAACGTCCGTCACTGTTGATTGTCCGGCGCAGCAGGCACTCGTGGTTATCATCCAGCTGGTGCTCTTCCAGCCAGAGACGGGCGGCGGGAGTATCTTTCAGAGAGAAGCGGGCGCAGATATCTGCGCGGTTTGCGCCGGGACGCACCATATTGGCATCAGCACGGTTGCCGAGGCACAGGCCGAGGGCATCAATGGCGATGGATTTACCTGCACCGGTTTCGCCGGTAATGGCGGACATTCCTGCGCGGAAGTCGATTTCTAATTCGCGGACAATGGCAAATTGGCTGATAGTGAGCTGAGTTAACATTCCGTCTCCCCTGTTGATATAACCATATCTGTATTTATGTACAGTATAATCAGGTTTTATATCCCGTAAAGAGGCGGAGTGAAAAAAATCAGAACATTTTTTTAGACCAGCCTAATTTGGTACTTAACGTATTGAAATAGTTGTAATCAATCGGATGTATTAAATCGAGCGTTTTTTGGCTGCGTTTGATTTTAACAATATCTCCTTCCTGTATCGGCAGGGCTATCTGGCTGTCACAACTAACCTCGTAGTCAATATTTGTCTGCGGAAATTTCAGTGTGATAGTGCTGCGGCTGCTGATGACCAGCGGGCGCGAGGAGAGGGTATGCGGGAACATCGGCACCAGGGCGATAGCATCGAGGTCTGGCGTCAGTATCGGACCACCGGCAGAAAGTGAATAGGCGGTGGAGCCGGTCGGTGTGGTAATGATCAGTCCGTCAGAACGCTGTGAAAATGCAAAGCGTTCATCAATATAGACCTCAAAATCAATCATGTGCGCGACTTTTCCCGGATGCAGTACCACTTCATTCAGAGCGGTGCTGCGCCGCAGTTTTCCGTCGGGGCTGACAACACCCGCATCCAGCAAAAAACGTTTTTCGACGTGATACTCGCCGGTGAGTACACGGTCGAGTTGCTGAAGGGCATTATCCGGTGCGAGATCGGTGAGAAATCCGAGATTTCCCCGGTTTACGCCGATCACATCCGCGCCGTAACGTGATAATACGCGTGCAGCGCCCAGCATGTTACCGTCACCGCCGACAACAATGACCAGATCCGCTTCCTGCCCGATATCCGGTAATGAGCCGGTTTCGGCATCCGTTAACCGCATTTCGGCAGCGACATCACTTTCAACAAGAACGCGCAGGCCTTTTTTCATCAGCCAGTGATAGAGTTGTTCATGTGTCGCCAGAGCTTCCGGGTGGCGCGGGTGGCCGACAATCCCGATACAGCGGAATAATTTGTTTTTTGCCGGGCTGTCCGTCAGCATGTGCGTTTTCCCCTCACTTAGTCGCCGTTCCCTTGAATCTTTGAGTTTGATCCCCATAATAAACAAGAATCAGGATTATTGCGAAATACGCGGAGATTTTATGAGTAGTCACGAACAAAAAATACACGAAGAAGCTGTTGCAGATGCAGCAGATACCCTGAATGCAGGGCAGGAACAGGCAGCAGACACAGAAATTGACCACGCGGCAGTGGCGGCGGGTCGTATTGCGGAACTGGAGCATGAGCTGGAAGAGTCCCGTAAAACGGAACGTGAAGCAATGCTGCGGGCGAAGGCGGAGATTGAGAATAACCGCCGTCGTATGGAGCAGGACATTGAAAAAGCGCATAAATTTGCATTAGAGCGTTTTTCTAATGAACTGTTGCCGGTGATTGATAACCTGGAACGGGCACTGGAAGCAGTCAATCCGGAAGATGAAGCGCAAAAAAGTATGCTCGAAGGTCTTGAGCTGACGCTGAAATCATTCCTGGATGCCGTGAAAAAATTCGGTATTGATGTGGTTGCCGAGACAAAAGTGCCGTTCAATCCGGATGTGCATCAGGCTATCAGCATGGTTGAGGCCGAAGGTCACGAGCCGAACCAGATAGTCAATGTGTTGCAGAAAGGCTACACCCTGAGCGGGCGCCTGTTGCGTCCGGCGATGGTGATTGTGTCTAAATAAACAGAGATTTCAGGCGGATAACACAAAACAGGAAAAACCACGGTTTATCCTGTTTTGTCTGCAATCTCAATGCCGCCTTTATATGGCGGCATTTTTGTCTCTGTTTTATGCGTCCGGCTGTAATTCTGCCGGGATCACCGGCTGCCAGTCGATTGGCGCCTGCCCGCGTGCCTGCAATAGTGCATTTGTCTGCGAAAAATGATGACAGCCCAGGAAACCGCGGTGTGCGGAGAGCGGAGAAGGGTGCGGTGCTTTCAGAATGACATGTTTATTCTGATCAATGTGCTGACCTTTGCGCTGTGCATGCGCGCCCCAGAGCAGAAAAATAACACCGCTGCAATTTTCATTAATTGCGGCAATGACATTATCTGTAAAGGTTTCCCAGCCCAATTTTGCGTGGGAGTGTGCCTGACCGCGTTCAACGGTTAATACTGTATTAAGCAGCAGTACACCCTGTTGCGCCCAACTGACCAGACAGCCGTGGTCAGGTCGCGTAAAACCGGGAATATCGGTTTCCAGCTCTTTATACATGTTAACCAGTGACGGAGGCGGTTTAATGCAGGGCAGTACGGAGAAAGAGAGGCCGTGAGCCTGGTCCGGGCCGTGGTAAGGATCTTGTCCCAACATTACAACACGGACATCTTTCAGCTCTGTATAACGGAAGGCATTAAAGATATTTTTTTGTTCTGGATAAATGGTCTTACCAATTTCTCTTTCGTGGGCAACCGTATTTAATGTATCAATAAAATAGGACTGTGTTTTTTCCCGTCCGATGACGTCATGCCAGGTAAGTGAAGTGGGCATTGTGCTGTTATCCTTCATTAATAACAAAATTCAGCGTTCAGCTTACCTGACTTGTCAGGTCTTGGGAAAGCAGAAGACCATATTTACCGGATAGTTATCGGTGAACTGCAGAATTTTAAAAAAATAGTGTATTTTTTACAAAAAAACGTAAATTTGCCGGATGCGGGTTTTTGATTTAAAACAGGCTTTTACGGACGGCATGAAAAATTGGTGTGATTTTTATTGATATATATCAAAGAATCGACCTGATTTTCTTGGTATATAATACGCATAGACATTGGTTAGACCAATTTCCACTTTAAATGACAATCGATAAATTGATATCGAACCAACCCGGAGGTCACTATGATTACTGGTATCCAAATTACTAAATCTGACAACGCTGCACTGCTGAACTCTTTCTGGCTGCTGGATGACAGCAAAGACGAAGCCCGTTGCATCTGTGCCAAAGAAAAATATGCAGACGGTGATGTTGTTTCCCGCGCGGAATTAGGTCCTTTTGAGTATCGTGAAGTTAATCTTCAGGCTCAGCCGACTGTTCGCGTTGAAGGTGGTCAGCACCTGAACGTTAACGTTCTGCGCCGTGAAACACTGCAGGATGCAGTTGATCATCCTGAAAAATACCCGCAGTTAACTATCCGTGTTTCTGGTTATGCAGTGCGTTTTAACTCACTGACACCTGAACAGCAGCGCGATGTTATCGCCCGTACTTTTACAGCAAGCCTGTAATTGTATCGGTAACTACCGTTATGTTAAAAACCACGCTCCGGCGTGGTTTTTTTTATCATTATACTGATGGGATTTATATAACAGGCTAATAAATAATAATATTGTTGTCTTTCACCGGATCAGGTGAAGTAGCGCCTTGTATATCTGCGGAGGCGTATTTATGTTAATTGAGCACTATTTTTCAAAGTTACTGTCCTTTTCATCCACATCACTCTGCCGGTCCCTCTTGCAACAGCCGTACATCAATATTGAAAAGCCTGTTCTGCCGCTTTATTCCCCTGGTCAAAATACCGGACTTGCGGATGATATTACCCTCGCCCGTTTATGTGCGGATAGTTACAATCCCGGGGAAGAGAGTATCGCCGGGATTACCCGTGCCGATACGCAGACACTGGCGCGCCTTTCGCTGAGTCCCGGAAAGTTAAGAAGCCCGTCGGGTTTGCAAAGTATGATTTATCACTATCAGGATACCGGAATTCTGGCATTTGCCGGCAGTAATGATATGACGGATATGATAACGAATATCCGCCAGGGGCAGGGGCTGCCTTCGCTGCAATATCGTGAGGCTGTGCAATTGGCGAGGCATCTGCTCTCTCACTCTTCCTATCCCTGGCTGTTTATCGGCCATTCTCTCGGCGGCGGGCTGGCATCATTATGCGCGGTGGTATTGCAGCAGCCGGCAGTTACTTTTAATGCCGCAGGTCTGGCGGAAAATACCCTGGTACGGGAAGGTTTATCATTGAAGGCTGCGCAACAGCACGGCATGGCGTTCATCCGCCATTATGCGCTGGAGTATGACTGGCTGACCCATATTCAGGACGGGCTGGATATTCCTAAGGCATTGGGACGCAGGGTAGAGCTGGATTATTATCCGCCGCAGACCGTGCATTCTGTTTTGCAGAAACTGATTCTGGGGGTGAAAGCGCACATGCTGACGCAGGTTATCACGGCAATGGAGAACAGACGGGAACCTTTGTTATAAAAATAAAAAAACGGACTCAGGAGTCCGTTTTTTCAGGGCAGGATAACGGTTACCGGCTATTCCTGTGGCTTGCTGGTCACCGGTGTTTCAACTGCAGCGCCATCTTCGTTTGGCTTGCGGCGTTTTCCGATATTTTTTGTCACGCGGTGGCGGACTTTGGTTTTCTTCTTCTGGTCGTTTTCTGCCGCTTTTTTCTCTTTACGTTTGGCGAGCACTTTTTTCGATGGCTTATACGACGCATTTTCAGACGGCGCACGGGTCTTCGGTCGCAATTCATCAATTACGCGGATTTTCACCGGCTCATCGATGTAACGGATGATTTTTCCGAGCAGCGGCTGGTCATGGGATTCAACCAGTGAAATAGCAATACCTTTGCGTCCGGCACGGGCAGTACGCCCGATACGGTGCAGATAAACGTCTGCGGTAAGCGGTAAGTCAAAGTTAAACACATGACTGATATCATCAATATCGATCCCGCGGGAGGCGACATCGGTGGCGACCAGTACGGTAGTCGGACCCGGCTCGGTCATGCGGCGGATGGCTTCGGTCCGTTTGACCTGTACCATTTCCCCTTCAAGATAACAGGAGATAATCTCCCGGCTGCGAAGCCAGTCTGCCAGTTCGCGCACACGTTCGCGTTTGCGGACAAACACAATCGATTTGGTGACTTCAGGCTGTTTCAGCAGGTGAACAAGCAGCGCTTTTTTGTGTTCGAGATCGTCTGCCCGCAGATAAAACTGCTGGATCTTTTTCCGTTCACGGCGGGAAGGATCGGTCTCTATTTCAACCGGCTCATTTAAGATCCGCTTGGCGAAATCGCGGATGGCATCGCCTTCCAGCGTTGCGGAAAACAGCATAGTCTGTTTCCGCCAGCGGGTTTCACCGGCGATCGTTTCGATATCGTTGGCAAATCCCATATCCAGCATACGGTCAGCTTCATCAAGGATCAGAATTTCAACTGAGCGGCAGTCAAAGTTTTCTTCTTTAATGTATTGCAGCAGGCGGCCGGTGGTGGCGACGACGATATCCTGGTTCTCGCTGAAGACTTCAGCGTGATTCATGTAAGCCACACCGCCGGTAATGGTGGCAATGTCGTGGTGCGTGTATTTACACAGTTGTCTTGCCTGATCCGCAACCTGTGTTGCCAGTTCACGGGTCGGGGTCAGGATCAGCACACGCGGCGTCCCGGATTTTTTACGCGGGAAGTCGAGCAGGTGCTGGATCACCGGCAGCAGATAAGCGGCAGTTTTGCCGGTGCCGGTCGGGGCTGAACCCAGAATATCACGATTATCCAGCGCAGCCGGAATGGTGGCTTCCTGGATGGCAGTCGGGCGCTCAAAGCCCTTTTCATTCAGTGCGCGTATCAGCGAATCGTCAAGTTCGAGTTCAGAAAAAGTGATTGCAGTCATTATATACCTCTGTTTGGACCGCTGATTATAGACGGCTTGGGCAGGATCTTCATTAAAAATAGTTCTGTGCACGCCGGACTTTCTTCCGCAGACATAAGCCCGTATCCTGTCGGACAGATTTTTTCCTATTTTATCATATAGCAGCGCAATAATGATGACAGAAAATAATTCCACTCCGCGCCGCCGCGGTTTTACCTTTAAACAGTTTTTTGTCGCCCATGACCGGTGCGCAATGAAGGTCGGCACCGATGGTGTTTTACTGGGGGGCTGGGCGCCGTGTGAGCACGCCCGGCACATTCTGGATATCGGCACCGGCAGCGGGCTGGTGGCACTGATGCTGGCGCAACGGGCGCTGCCGGACACACAGATTGATGCGGTGGATATTGATGAAGGCGCGTATTTACAGGCGCTGGAAAATACACAGGCGTCACCGTGGGCGTCACGGATGCAGGTCTTTCATCTGGGTATCGGCGAATTTCTCAGTGCGTATCCGCAGAAACGCTATGATCTGATTGTCAGTAACCCGCCCTATTTTTTACCCGCCGTGGCCTGCCGCGACAGTGCGCGTGAAACGGCGCGCTATACCTCGTCACTGGATCACCGCACGCTTTTGCACACGGCGGAGCAACTGCTGACACCTGACGGATTGCTGTGTGTGGTGCTGCCTTATGATATCGGACAGGCGTTTATCGCAGCCGGAAATGAACAGAACTGGTTTCTGCATTCACAAGTGGCAGTGTCAGACAAACCGGACACCCCGTTTCACCGCATACTGATTGCGTTATCCCGCCGGGCGGTTACAGCACAGACCCGGACAATGAGCATCAAAATGCAGGATGGTCAGTATAGCGATGATTTTAAAGCATTTATCAGTGGATATTACCTGAAATACTAAACCGGACTGTCATATCGGGTGTAGCAGCGGCTTTTCCGGCTTAAAACGGATTTCACAGGATATTTACACTGTTGAAGCGGAATTTTTCGTGATTATCAGAGAGCTTACCGGGAAAAACGTGATAGCCTATAGCGCTGCTTGTCAAAGTCGCTGACCGGGTGTAGTTACTTAGGCGTCGTCTTATAAAAATTGTCGGAAAGATCACAAAATGATCTGTTTTTTTATATTTTTTTAAAAGAAAAATGAACTTCACTCTTTTGCCTGACTCAAAGTATCGCTTGCTCATATTGAAGTGAAGCGGAACAGGTAAGAGAATAGTGAAACTGAGCTTCAGGAGAGAACACTGCGCATGAGCGAGCAGTTAACAGATCAAATGCTGGTTGATCGGGTACAGACAGGGGATCAGAACGCCTTCAATATGTTGGTTATACGCTATCAGCATAAAGTGGCGAGTTTAGTTTCCCGCTATGTTCCGCAGGGTGATGTTCCTGATGTGGCGCAGGAGTCCTTTATTAAGGCATACCGCGCTATCGGGTCGTTCCGTGGTGACAGTGCATTTTATACCTGGCTGTACCGTATTGCGGTTAATACAGCAAAGAATTATCTGGTTGCTCAGGGGCGTCGTCCGCCGTCAAGTGATGTGGATGCAACTGATGCGGAAAATTTTGAAGCATCAGGCGCATTAAAAGAAATATCGAACCCTGAGAATTTAATGTTGTCTGAAGAATTAAGAGCGGTGGTTTTCCGCACGATCGATTCCTTACCTGAGGATCTGAAAACGGCGATTACACTGCGCGAACTCGATGGTCTGAGCTATGAAGAGATAGCCGTGATTATGGAGTGTCCGGTTGGTACGGTTCGTTCCCGTATTTTCCGTGCGCGTGAAGCCATCGATAATAAAGTTCAGCCACTGATACAATATTAGTGAGCGCTTAACAACACTGAAGGGAACTTTGGCATGCAAAAAGAGACACTTTCCGCACTGATGGACGGAGAAACTCTTGACAGTGAATGGGTTACCGGACTGACAAGTGATGCCGACCTGCAAAAAAGCTGGTCAGATTATCATCTTATCCGCGATGCAATGCGTGGAGACTTGCCTGATGTCATGCATTTTGACATCGCAGCCCGGGTAGCTGATGCACTGGCGCAGGAGCCGGTTTATATTGCACCTCAGGCTATCCCTGAATCTCAGCCTGAACCGAAAACATGGCGTGACTACAGTTTTGTGGCAAAATTACGTCCGTGGGCCAGTCAGATTACGCAGATTGGTATGGCTGCATGTGTTTCACTCGCGGTCATTGTGGGTGTTCAGCACTATAATACTGACGGCACAGAGGGCGTGTTAACAGGTGATGCATCTGCTTTTAACACGGTTCCGTTTATGGGCAGCGCCTCACCGGTCAGCCTTGATCTGAAAAGTGGCGCGGGTCTTGCACCTCAGAGTCAGATGGATCAGGAACGCGGTGCGCGCCTGAACGCTATCTTACAGCAGTATGAACTGGATCGCCGTGCTCACACTGACGGTCAGTCTGATGTTAAACCGACATCCGCCCCGAAACAGGGTAGTGTGTCCCGCCAATCACAGCCGTAGTGTGGTAATGAAACGAATCTGGTTATCCGTTGTTCTCCTGACGGGCAGCCTGTTATCTGCAGCACCTGCCTCAGCACAATCACCACAAAGTGCTGAGGCATTGTTGCAGAAAATGGGTGATGCTTCCCGTACTCTCAATTATGAACTTGCTTTTATTACCATTTCCCCGAAAGGAATTATTCCTGTCCGTTACCGCCATGCGCTGATGAACGGTCAGCCGGTTGCCCAAATTATGCAGATGGACAGCTCGCGGCGTGAAATTGTGCAGCGGGGTCAGGAAATCAGCTATTATGAGCCGGGTCTGGACTCATTCAGTCTGACCGGTAACCATATTGTTGATTATCTGCCGGCCATTATTTTTGCCGATTTTGCTGCACTGAAAGCCTATTACAATTTTATTGATGTGGGGCGCATTCATATCGGGGATCACCCGGGACGGGTCGTGCGGATCACATCAAAAGATAACTCCCGCTATAACTATATTGTTGTGGTGGATGAAGAGAGTGGTCTGCCGCTTCAGGTCGAGTTACTGGATCTTAACAATGTTTCGCTGGAGCAGTTCCGTGTGGTATCTGTATCAGTGAATAATCCCGGCGTGACAGAATCGCTGAAAGCCGTACAAACCGTGACTATGCCGCCGGTTCTCGCTATTCCTCAGTCTGAGAATGTAAAATTTGACTGGGATGTGATGCGTCTGCCGAACGGTTTTAAAGAGCTGACCCGCAATCGTCGTCAGGTTGGCGCGCAAGAGTGGATTGAAACCGTGATGTTCAGTGACGGGGTGTTCTCGTTTTCAGTGAATGTCGCGAAGGCGGTTAAGATCCCAGAAAATCAACAGACATTGCGCCAGGGTTCACGTACGCTGTATACCTTACGTAAAGGTAATAACGAAATCACGATTTTCGGTGAATTGCCGATGGCAACAGCCAGGCAGGTCGCTGAGGGCGTGACGTTCAGCGGAGGTTGATATGGTGAAAGAATGGGCGACCGTCGTGCGCTGGCAGGACGGGCGCGCGGTGTTGCGTTACGGTTCATCAGCCGGTTGCGGCAGTTGTAAAGCGAAAGCCGCATGCGGCTCGTATCTGCTCAATAAACTGGGGCCGGAAGCTGAACATCAGCTGGAAGTCCCCGTGAGTGAAGCATTGGTTGCCGGGCAAAAAGTGGAAGTAGGCATTCCGGAAGGAAGCCTGCTGCGCTCAGCTATGTTGGTCTATCTCACACCTCTGCTGGGATTATTCATAGGTGCCGGTCTGGCACAAGCGCTGGCGATGAGCCAGACTCTGGTGCCAATGGGTGGTTTACTGGGCGGTGTTGCCGGTTTTCTGCTGGCACGTAATATTGCCCGCCGCTTAGGTGATACCGGTGATTATGAGCCGGTTATTCTGCAAATAGGGCTGCCACCGTCAGAACTCAGTGTTGAGATGCATGAGTGAACCGTAATTAATCGGATTATCAAAGAAATCCCTGCCGGTATCCGTCAGGGATTTTTTCATTATATATCTGACATTATTCAGGATGCAGACAACAACCCTGCGATTTGAATGAATAAGGATATAAATAATTGCTATTCCTATATTTTTATTCTGGTATTTATGTAGCATAAGATAGCACAGGAAGAGTGATGAAATAATTCCGGATTAAAAAGAGGTTTGTATGTTATTACAGACAGTAAAGGATTACGTATTTATCGGTGAAGAACGAGAGATTGCCGGATGCTGCGATGGAATGTCTGCAGCCCCGCGTGAACTATTATTTCAATTAACTGACCTGATGACGCAGTTTTCAGTTAATGTACTGGATATCGGGTTTGGTCTGGGCCTTACGGGACGGATGATAAAGGGCGGGGAAGACTCGTTTTACTGGTCTGTGGACGGTATCGACGGTTTTAAACCTAATTGTTATAATAACAGCCTGATTAACGATAATATTTATCGGAATATCTGGCATGGACTGGCTCAGAATATTCCTCCGGAATTATTTGCAAAATATGATGTTATTTGCCTGCTGGATGTGATTGAACATCTTAATAAAGAGGCAGCAATTGATTTGGTCAGATATATCCTGACGAATATGAATGATAATGCCCGCTTTTTTATCAGCACGCCATTATGGTTTTATCCGCAGGATACTATTCAGGAAGGCGATCTGGAAAAACACCTTATTGGTATCCCCGCCTCATCAATGATGGCAATGTTACCGCTGATGTATCAGGTTAATAATCCGCTTATTGGTGGTTTTATTTACAATAAAGCCAGTCTGGATTATATCGATATGTTCAGCCCGGTAACCAATCCGGCATTTTCTCTTGAGCAGGGTCATAAAATTGCCCGTGCAGTGAGCTGTGACTGTACCCCCGGAAAAATTACGCATATAAATTATGACTAAAAAGCAAACAGCCTGCCGGAAGCAGGCTGAGATTGCACTGTTAATACCCGTTGTATCCTCCTGAAAGGGCAACCCGCAGGCTGCCCGGATAAGGACGCAAATTAACTTATGGTGTAACGGATATGGATGACGATATCCGTCAGGCTGAGCAGCAGTGGTTTCTGCTTCTCACCGATTGCGTCCGGGAAGCTCAGGGTCAGGCTGCTGTCATCATCCACCGGGATACCTTCAAACGGCAGCCAGCGGCCGTCATTGAAATCAAGCCGGAACTGGCCGTCATCATTGATACCGTGGGATAGCGCGATGGCTTTGCAGCCGGCCGGCAACGAGCTGCCGCCATAGCTGAATATAGCCCGCATATCCTGATAGGGCTCCACGAGTGCAGGTAAGGTTACACTGATCTGTTTGATACGACGTGTTTTTTTCTCTTCGAACGGATAGTCTTCCGCAATAGCCAGTTTTTTCAGGTTAAACGCGGCATGCAGTTGTTCATTCTTCGTTATTGAAATCCCGGTTAATGCCGGTTTCTCCTCTCTGGCATTACCATTCAGGAGTTCAGTAATTTTCTCTGCCAGAATGAGATTGTCAGTACGGTATACTTCTGCCAGAGAAACAGTACGGGTGACCTCCAGTGAGCGACTATCCTGTTTCAGCCATGCCTGTTCCATCTCTGCCAGGTTCAGCAGCAAAGATTCCCCGGCCATCAGCCCGGCGTTATTGTTCTGCCATGCGCCAGGTTTGATGTAGCGGGTAGCCTTATCATTGGTCTGCCATGCGTAAGCTTTTTCCGCCATCACGCAGCGCGCCACTGTCAGGTCGTAGAAGCGGTAATAGATAGATGCCAGACGGCCGCGCAGCCAGCTGTAGAGCGCTTTATTACTGAATTTGCGCTGCAGGAATTCCAGTTGTGCCTGAATCTGCACCTGCTGGATTTCCAGGTGTTCGCGCTGCATTTCTGTGGCGGTACGGCGGACAGCCAGGGCTTCCAGTTGTGCATCAATCTGTTTCACTTCAGATTCGGCATTATTTTTCTGGATTTCCCATTCCTGACGGCGGCGGCGCCATGCTTCTGACTGACTGATATTATCGGCAGTGATTTTGGTGGCGGATGCCGCCAGGCCGATAGCCGAACCAAATGCTTTAGGAATTCCCCCCCAGCGGCTGCCGCCGACGGCCACACCGAATATGTTCGGTGCCATATCCGCAACAGCAGAAGCCATATTCAGTGCTCCAATGGAGGTACTCAGCACTGAAGAGGAAAGGTTCAGATCCATGGTCCGTTTTTCTGCGGCACTGACATTCTCATCATACAGAGCCCGGTAGCTGTCAAAGCGGGATTGCGCTCCGGTACGGCTTTGTTCCAGTGTTTTTCCCTCAGCATCCAGTTCGGCGAGGGCCTGCTCCTGTATACGCAGAGAGGAAAGCATCAGTTCACCGGCCTGGTTTTGTAGAAGCTCACTCATGGATTCCGCATCCCGGCGCTCAATCAGGCCCTGGAGAGTGGAACCGAACTGCATCAGTTGCCCGGTCAGCGAACGGGCACTTTCCAGTGCCTGCGGGAAGCGCATTGCCGGGATGTCAGCAGACGGTAAAGGTTTGCTGCCGCCGGAGGCTGCGGCTGCGGCACTGAGCAGTGCGGCCGGGTCTGCCGGTGCGGCAAAGATTGGCAGAGACAACGGCTGACCATCAATGGAGAGATTATTGCGCAGATTAAACAGGCGCATTTCCAGGGTCTGCCAGTAGCCGAGCAGTTTTTCGTTCTGCTGCGGACGGAACAGCCCGGTCAGGGTATTGGCAGTACGGACCTCCGGCAGCAGACCGCCGTTGCGGAGACGGCTGATTTCATCCTGCCGCTGTTTGGTTTTGGTCTTGTCGGCGGCATCACTCAGTGCCGGATTACCCCAGTCACTGCTGATCAGCGTCAGTGGTTTATCCCCCAGCAGCCCCAGTGCCTGCATATACCACATTTTTGCTTCATTGAGCGTATCGCGCTCCAGCATGCGGTAAGCGCTGTCCCCGCGGGCAAGGATCAGATCCAGCAGTTTCATCAGCGTACTGATTTTGTAGTGCATCGGGTCATTCTGGGCGACGGCATCCGGGTCAACTGAATCCAGCGGATCAGCATTCCAGGAGATATCCTCTTTCAGCGGACGCACCCGCCAGTCACCGGCACCGCTTGCGGCAGGACGCCAGATATAGCCTAACCAGCGGTTGGCTTCGGTAAAGTTCTGCTCCTGCAACAGACGCGTTGCTACCATCATCGGAGTGTAATAGAACAATTCCCAGAAATAGAGGGCATTGGCACCGCTGAAGTCCATCGGTTCATCGGGTTGTGACAGGCCGGAGACGGATTCAAGGCCGGGGAAGGTGCCGTTGTTATAGCTGGTGTCTAATTTCCAGCCATTGTTTCCGTCAGGAATAAACTTAATCCAGTTTTTATTGCCGCTCTGAAAGTGTGCGCGAAGGAGTAGTTGTTTATCGTTATATCTTATATGCGGGATAAACAGATTAACAATGGTTGATGTTTCTGTATTCACAGTGGAGTCAATAACAGGATATATATCGTCTTTAACTAAGACATCACCACGCTGAATCGTAAACTTCCGGTCATCGCCATGAATAGCCTTGTCATACGGTTTCAGTGTCAGCGTCACATAAGTCCCCTGTCCCGGTTTCGGTTCCCGCAGGTTCTGGGTTTCCGGTGACAGTACCGCATCAATACCGTGGTTGGCCCGCTCAATTAACTGCCGGGCAAACAGGGTATTGAGCCGGGTGCGGTAAGCATCCCATTCCATGTATTGGGCGCCGTCGTTGGTGGTGTGCAGGGATATGACTTTTTTAACTGAACCAGTTTTTTTTATAACTAGTTTATAAGTGGTAGTAGCCGCAAGAACAGCTGTATTCGTGAACCTGACTTTTATAGTACAATCCAGGTTACTAATATCTGCACCAGGGGGAAGGGGTATAAACAGTTTCCCAAACGGGAATGCCAGTGTTTCTTTTGAGTCTGTCGGGTATAATGGTGGCCGGAGCCCGACGTCACTACCTGTTATTGTTTTATATTTCGTACTATTTATTTCAAACTCAATGGAGATATCATCTGAACTCATTGTTTTGACTTGTGCTATCATTTCGCCCAAGCTAAGCTTGCCCAGTATTTTTCCACCAGTGTTGATAGTATATTTATCTTCCTCCAACTTTAACCTATCGTCGGTAACACCTCCATATGTATAATACAACGTTGATGTTTCTACGTGCTTTATATAGAAACTCGCGAGTTTACTCCCTATCAGCTCAAGAGGAGTAATTAGCGGAGAAATTTTGCCAATGGAAAGAGTAATGTGTCTTTTCGGTGGCTGGTTATTATAAGTATATACAGCACAAGCGTTAATCTTATCGGATATAGAATTACCGACAGGCTCCATTTTTTTTTGATTTCGGAGCATAAACCGTACCGGAATGATAGTTAAGATGAGTAATATATTTCCTGCGATAAAAATCAGGAATATAACTAAATAATTTATAGGGACTGATGTTAATATAAGCAATAGGGTCCAATATCAGTGTAGATATACTGTTTTCAGTTTTGACAGTATAGCCGCCATGGGAGATGACCAGATTAATTTCTTTATTCCCATCTTGTTCTTCCAGGGTAAATTTGGAAGAGGGTATACGATTCAGGAGGGTGTTTACCCTGACGGTATTTTCTGTATCTAATTGATGGGTAACTGTGGCTAATATCTCTGCTATATTCGGTTCTTTTTTTACAGCTCATGTCCGGCTGAATATGTAGTCCGAAGCTACTGGTCTGCTTTTCCTTTTCTATTTGATACCAGGCAATGAGCAGTGAATTATCTTCCTGGCTGGCGACACAGTACAGACCCGATTTTTTCCACCCGGATATGTCGTTTTCAGTAATATCATAACTGAATGGCGAAGCCCAACTGCCGTCATATTTGACATGTGTCAGCTTCAGGGTAAAAGATGCCGTATCTTTACCGGTGCTATCTTTCTGTACTTGTTTTTCAATCCATAACAGATAAAGACGTGAATGGAAAATCACCGGACGCACCATATCCCCATACGGATTCACCGCACAGGTAATTTCTTTCCAGTCACTCCAGGCATTGGCGGCAAAACGGCCATTCTGACATTTACTGTGATCGGCTTTGCGCCAGTAATATTTTTTCGGCTCAGTCTGGCTGGTACCGATAAACCAGGTGTTACCCTGAGTAATATCAACCGTATCATGATAACCGCTGACCACTTTCAGGTCAGCGATCTGCTCAAAGGCGGTCAGATACTGGCGGAAGCCGCTTTCCAGGGTATCTTTGTTGAGCTCACTTTGTGAAAGCTGCTCCAGCATGGTGTTCATCATCCCGGTCTGACCGGTACGGAGGGTCGGATCAACGAAGTTTTCAGGGTAATAGACTAACTGAGACACACCCGCCCAGGTGCTGTAGCGTTTGTTATAGGTATCCCAGTCTTTAAAGAACTGACGCTCAAGAGCGTCACTGTCTGCACCCGGCTCATCACCGGCAATGGTGCGGTTAATATAGAGCTGAATACCGGCAATCGCATCGGCCAGCCGTGTGGTGGTGACGGCAGCACTGACTTTACCGTCCACCAGCAGATTACGCCAGATATCATCACGGTCTGCCACCGGATTGTTCATAATCAGAGAGCGGTACTCCCCGCTGAGGGCTTCACTGCGGCGCGGTTCAGACTGATTTTGCAGTTGTTTGGTCTGTTGCTCGTTCAGACCGGCCTGTAACAATCCTGTCAGTGCGTAGAGTTCTGCATAAGTAGGTTTCACATTTTCAGACACTGTCAGCAGAGTGGTGATATCTTTCGGGGTGATATGCAGGGTATCTGCCAAATCCAGCCGTGGCGGCAATTTGGCCAGCTGTTGCCATGTGGTCAGTTCCGGTTTTTGTCCGGCCTGTGTCAGTGCCTGAGTAATCACCTCTTCTGACAGATTCAGTGCTTTTGCCAGAATAGCGGCAGTCAGGGTCTTGCCTTGCAGTGCATCCAGTACCGTACCGGCCTGTTCACCGCAGCGGTTAATCAGGTTATGGAAATCACTGATGTCATACAGGTTGATAAAATTTTCAGTCGGTGCACCGAGTGACAACGTCTGAAGTTCGGCATTACTGAGTGCAAAGGAGCGAATCACCAATACACGCTGTGCCAGTGCCTGACACCAGGCAGCCAGTTGTTTCTGTTCGTCAACAGACGGCTTTTCTTTGGTAATAAGCTTCCAGGCCTCGGTGGTGGTGGGTATATCTTTGAGATGGTTTTTATCCAGCCAGCGCAGCAGAGCTTCCCCCGATTCCGTAACGTCCAGCTGCATAGCCGCGGTAATCACCGGCGCATGGTGGTATACAGTGTTTTTGTATCGGTGTCGTCAATACTACCGTTACGCAGGTGATCCTGCAGGACCTGCATCTCTTTGGTCAGCGCCGCCGGAGATATTTTATCCAGCAGCAGCATCAGTTGTTCAACCGTGATATTTTGTGTATTCAGCCATTGGGTGATGCGGGACAGAAACGTGAGCATTTCCTGGCGCATTTTGCCCTCTAAATTGTAAACGTTCATTGCACTGTAAGGGGAAATCCGCAGCAGGGCATCCAGTTGTGCTACTGTCAGGTTGTGCACATCCGCCAGCAGACGAACAAATAACAGACCACGAAGTTTTTCTGTCTTGTTTTTGATAGTTTCGGGTGTTTTATTACGGTTTGTGATAACAAGTAGTTGCCACAAACCGATATCATCTACCCGAAAAGCGCGTTTCAGGACTTCACGACGCAGGTCTTGCTTACCCGGCTTCATGGGAATATCATCACCACCTACAGTGTAAGTTACACCATTCAGCGGCGGATTATTAAACAGGCGGTCAAAATGGCTGATCTGCCCGTCATAGCTGACTTTGCTGATACCGGCGTTACACAGCATTAATGCTGTTTCAGTATCAATACCGTAACGTTTACGGTAAAGCAGCGTTTCGGTGAAACGGCGTAATTCGTATTCGCTTGTAGTACCTCTGACGTGGATTAATGCATGTTGTGTTTCCTGCGGGGTCATACCGCTGACTTTTGCCAGACGCAGTGTTTTATTGAGTCTGAGGAGCCATATACCCGGTTCCGCATTGGTACGGATGGTGAAGGTGGCTGAGCCGTAATAGTTCCCGTCGCTGGCAGGTTTTGGTTTTTTTCTGGTGATGCCGATTTTAGTCTCGGCTTCTAAAATTTTAGCATCCAGTGTGACGGGGATACTGTAGTGCTCCCCGGCCAGAGGAACAAAACCATTTTTATCTGCCAGATTATCAAGCGATTCGTTATAGCCTATACTAAAATGCGTCGCCTCTTTTTTGGTTTTCTTTACACTAAAATTAACTAAAAACTGATTACCACCCAGCGGAATTAAATCAATATAGTCTGTCTGTTCTTTATCATTCTGTGTTTTGGCCAGTTCACTGAATGTAATTTTTCCGCCAGTGTTTATTGCCGGTATTACCAGTTTATTATCGTCGTTATACACATCCGGTGCTGGTAACCGGCCTGTTATTTCGGCAGCAATAAGGGCCTGAATTTCATCTGCCGGAAGCTCATAATAATTGGCCAGCGCATCCAGAGTCATCAGGTCTTTAATCTTAATCTCCGGGAAGTTTTTTTTCAGAGAGTCTTTCAGAGCGGTGCCGGTTAATGACTCTGTGTTTTCTGTCAGTATGGCATATAACTCTGGTGAGATACCGGCGTCGTATGCCGCCAGTATGGGAAAATTCACAGGGGTGCTGAGAGTATTATCCGGCAGGACAAAATTCCGCTGTGCCAGGGCGTTATGTATTCCCTCAAACGGCACGTTATACGGCGTTACACCACTGCGGCGGGAGGTTGCCAGGGCTTCATAATATTTGCGTTTGTCTGTCTGACCGGCTTTTGTCATCAGCGCTGTTTCCAGTTGCTCATTCGCCAGTGACAGAGCAGAGATTTCGTTATCCAGATTGTCCTGAGAGAGCACCAGTTTTGCCAGGTCCGGACGGCGCTCATCCAGATTACGGCCACTGCCTTTTGGATGCAGTCCCCGGGCTTCACGGTACAGCTCAGTCAGATAACCGGCAGGGGAAAACATGGAAGAGACGGCGCCGGGTGCGACAAATTCATCGGCACGCGGCGGGATAATATCATCATAGCCATATGGGGCGGCGCCGTAATAACGGGCAACACCCATCTCTTTTCTCAGCAGCGGGTTCGCGCGGGTCAGCACCCGTGCGGTATAGAGAATGTTGTTTTGCTTTTCTTTTTGTGCCGCGCGGTACAGTAACTGTGCGTCATCCTGTGAAAGGTGAGCCTGGTTGCGGATTTCGGCAAGGGAAAGGGGCATAAAGTCGGCCAGAGTGAGTGGCTGGTCGTTACGCTCCTTATTTACTTTTTCGAGTATTCTGATTATGTGTTCCATTAATTATTCCCTTATAAGAGTTAAATTATCTAATGTAAATAATTTCCGGGTAAAATATCTAATTACCCTGTGTGGATATTTTTTACTGAACATCATTGGTATTTAAGCAAATATCATTGTTAATAGTATTTGTCGCTATTGGATTTTATTAGTCAAATAAATGAATTGTCATAAGGTGCTTGTTTTTTTTTGTGATTATTTTAATTATTTGATTATTAATCTTATTTCGGTAATTTTATTTTTATTTAATTATCACTGAGATTCATGAATATCTATATATCTATATACCAGGTGATTAATTAACGGACTCAGATGACAAACCTGATGCAGATGACAAAACCAGATGTCAGAATGACTGACCCGTTATCCGGGAAGGCGGTTTTTTTCCCCGCAAAATGAACGTTTCTTTGAGTTGAGAGTCTGTAGCATGTAGAATGCTGACAATATGTCTGTCAACCAGCAATATAGAGTGTTGGCTTTGTGTCCGCCGGGCGGGCAAAGCTAGTTTTATAGGGCATTGCAAAGAAGAATTTTATCTTGAAAATTAACCATATACGAAATTTTTCCATTATTGCTCATATCGATCATGGTAAATCAACGTTATCAGATCGCATTATTCAGATTTGCGGTGGGTTATCCGACCGTGAAATGGAAGCGCAGGTTCTGGACTCGATGGATCTGGAACGCGAACGCGGTATTACGATCAAAGCGCAGAGTGTGACGCTGGATTACACCGCGCAGAACGGTGAAACCTACCAGCTCAATTTCATCGACACCCCGGGCCACGTTGACTTCTCTTATGAAGTTTCCCGCTCACTGGCGGCATGTGAAGGTGCGCTGCTGGTGGTCGATGCCGGGCAGGGTGTTGAAGCGCAAACTCTGGCGAACTGTTATACCGCCATGGAAATGAACCTGGAAGTTGTCCCGGTTCTGAACAAAATTGACCTGCCGGCAGCTGAACCTGAGCGCGTGGCAGAAGAAATAGAAGACATCGTCGGTATTGAAGCGGCAGACGCGGTGCGCTGTTCAGCGAAAACCGGTATAGGTGTTATCGATGTTATCGAACGCCTGGTGCGTGATATTCCGCCGCCAAAAGGGGATCCTGATGCACCTTTACAGGCGCTGATTGTTGACTCCTGGTTTGATAACTACCTCGGTGTGGTGTCACTTGTCCGTATTAAAAACGGCACACTGCGCAAAGGCGATAAAATCAAAGTTATGAGTACCGGTCAGGTCTATAACGCGGATCGTGTGGGTATTTTTACGCCAAAACAGGTGGATAAAGATATTCTCAGATGTGGCGAAGCGGGCTGGGTCGTCTGTGCTATTAAAGATATTTTAGGTGCGCCGGTCGGGGATACCTTAACAAGCGCACGTCAGCCTGCTGAAAAAGCACTGCCGGGCTTTAAAAAAGTCAAACCACAGGTGTATGCGGGTCTGTTCCCGGTCAGTTCTGATGATTATGAAGCTTTCCGTGATGCGCTGGGTAAACTCAGCCTGAATGACGCCTCATTATTCTATGAGCCGGAAAGCTCTACTGCGCTGGGCTTTGGTTTCCGCTGCGGCTTCCTGGGTCTTCTGCACATGGAGATTATTCAGGAGCGTCTGGAGCGTGAATATGACTTGGATCTTATCACCACAGCGCCGACCGTTGTTTATGAAGTGCTGACCACCGGCGGTGAAACTATCTATGTTGACAGTCCGTCCAAATTACCGGCACTGAACAATATTGAAGAGCTGCGGGAGCCTATCGCGGAATGTAACATGCTGCTGCCGCAACAGTACCTGGGGAACGTAATTACCCTGTGTATTGAAAAGCGTGGTGTGCAGACCAACATGGTCTATCACGGTAACCAGGTTGCGCTGACCTATGAGATCCCGATGGCAGAAGTGGTTCTGGACTTCTTTGATCGCCTGAAGTCAACTTCGCGCGGCTATGCATCACTGGATTATAACTTCAAACGCTTCCAGACATCTGACATGGTTCGTGTTGATATTCTTATCAATAATGAGCGGGTTGATGCCCTGGCACTGATCACGCACCGCGATAACTCAATGTACCGTGGTCGTGAACTGGTTGATAAAATGAAAGACCTGATCCCGCGCCAGCAGTTTGATATCGCGATTCAGGCAGCCATCGGTATGCATATTATTGCGCGTTCAACAGTGAAACAGTTGCGTAAAAACGTCCTGGCAAAATGCTATGGTGGTGACGTCAGCCGTAAGAAAAAACTGTTGCAGAAGCAGAAAGACGGTAAGAAACGCATGAAGCAGGTCGGGAACGTTGAGTTACCGCAAGAGGCGTTTTTAGCCATTCTTCATGTTGGTAAAGATAATTAATTCATCAGGTTGTAAGGAAATCTAATGGCAAACACCTTTGCGCTGATCCTGACCCTGGCAACATTGGTTACCGGGATTGTCTGGGCGGTGAATAAGTTTAAAATTCAGCCGGCCCGCAAGAAAAAACTGGCGCGCATGGCGGAGCTGACTGAAGGAACCATGGATCAGGCGCATCTTGCTGCAACAGTGGCGAAGCCGACATGGGTGGAAAGCACCGCATCCCTGTTCCCGGTTCTGGCAATTGTTTTGATCGTCCGCTCATTTATCTATGAGCCGTTTCAGATCCCGTCCGGCTCAATGATGCCGACACTGCTGATCGGCGATTTTATGCTGGTGGAAAAATATGCGTACGGATTAAAAGATCCGATCACGCAGACCACACTGATTAAAACCGGTGAGCCAAAGCGCGGTGATATTGCTGTGTTTAAATATCCGGAAGATCCGACACTGGATTACGTTAAACGTGTGATTGGTCTGCCGGGCGATAAACTGGTATACGATCCGTACACCAAAGAGTTACAGATTTATCCTGCATGCGATAAAAATCAGGATAATTGTGAAACACTGCCGGTGACCTATGGTCAGGAATATGAAAGTGAATGGGCAAACCACTGGGAAAAATCCCCGATGGGCGGCGCATTTATGAATGGCTCACGCCAGTTCCCGATTGAAGATGATATGGAAGTAGGCTATCGCCGACAGGCTGAACGTATTGAAAACCTGGGGCCGGTGGCTCACCATATTCTGACTGTACCTGAAATCACACCACAGAGTATCGGCGAACAGCGTCTGTTCCGCCAGCCGGGACTGCCGGCATATACCTGGGTTGTGCCGCAGGGACACTACTTTATGATGGGTGATAACCGTGATAACAGCTCTGACAGCCGTGTCTGGGGATTTGTTCCTGAACAGAACCTGGTCGGCCGTGCGAGTTTCATCTGGTTAAGCCTTGAGAAACAGGAAGGTGAGTGGCCTACAGGCCTGCGCTTCAGCCGTTTCGGACGCATAGAGTAGAAAAACGAGAATTTGCTGAGCATTACTGTGTATCACAGTGTAGAATATGCCCGCTAAATGACTGGCTCTCCGGCAACCGGAGAGCCAGTGCAAACGCAACAGTTTTGTATTACGGTTTTCCGTCGCTACAGGTCTGTTGCGTGTGCCTTTTATAAACTCCACACTTTTTATTTGGTCGCACATGAACCCGATAGTAATAAACCAGCTGCAACGTAAAATCGGCTATACTTTTGTTCAGCACGATTTATTAATGCAGGCGCTGACACATCGCAGTGCCAGCAGCAAACATAATGAACGCCTGGAATTTCTGGGTGATTCCATTTTAAGTTTTGTCATTGCCAATGACTTATATCACCGTTTCCCGAAAGTGGATGAAGGCGATATGAGCCGTATGCGTGCCACATTAGTGCGCGGAAATACCCTGGCAGAACTGGCCCGTGAGTTTAACCTCGGCGAATGTCTGCGCCTGGGGCCCGGTGAGTTGAAAAGCGGCGGCTGTCGTCGTGAATCAATCCTCGCGGATACCGTTGAAGCACTAATTGGCGGTATTTTTCTCGACAGTGATATTCAGACCGTTGAGAAAATTATTCTCAGTTGGTACGAGTCCCGGCTCAGTGAAATTTACCCGGGCGATAAGCAAAAAGATCCGAAAACCCGGTTACAGGAATATTTGCAGGGGCGACATCTGCCTCTGCCGAATTACCTTGTTGTTCAGGTGAAAGGTGAGGCTCATGACCAGGAGTTCACTATTCACTGCCAGATAAGCGGCGTAGAACAACCGGTTAAAGGTAACGGTTCCAGCGTCGGAAAGCCGAACAGGCCGCGGCGGAACAAGCATTAATTTTGTTGGAGCTTGAATGAGCGAAGAAAATACCTATTGCGGATTTGTCGCAATAGTCGGACGCCCTAACGTGGGCAAATCCACCTTACTGAACCAGTTACTGGGTCAGAAAGTCTCTATTACCTCGCGTAAACCGCAGACCACGCGGCATCGCATTATGGGGATCGATACACAAGATAATTACCAGATTATTTATGTGGATACCCCGGGGCTGCACATTGAGGAAAAACGGGCAATTAACCGCCTGATGAACCGTGCAGCCAGCAGCTCTATCGGAGACGTTGAGCTGGTGATTTTTATGGTTGAAGGCACCAACTGGACGCCGGATGATGAGATGGTGCTGAATAAAGTCCGCACCCTGCGTTGCCCGGTTCTGCTGGCGATCAACAAAGTCGATAATGTGGAAGACAAAACCAAGTTGTTGCCGCACATTGCCTTTTTAAGTCAGCAGATGGATTTTCTCGACGTTGTACCACTGAGCGCCGAGAAAAAAATGAACGTGGATACCATCGCGAAAATTGCACGCAAGCATATTCCGCAGGCAGAGTTCCACTTTCCTGAAGACTATATTACTGACCGCTCACAGCGCTTTATGGCCTCAGAAATCATCCGTGAAAAACTGATGCGTTTTCTGGGCGATGAATTGCCGTACTCTGTTACCGTTGAAATTGAACGTTTTTTAGTGACAGAAACCGGGTTATTCCATATCAATGCGCTGATCCTTGTTGAACGCGATGGCCAGAAAAAAATGGTTATCGGTAACAAAGGCAGCCGCATCAAAACGATCGGAACGGAAGCCCGTCACGATATGGAACGCATGTTTGAAGCCAAAGTGCATCTGGAACTGTGGGTGAAAGTCAAAGCCGGCTGGGCTGATGACGAACGCGCACTCCGCAGTCTGGGTTACACTGACGACCTGAAATAAATCAGTGATGGACGGCTGGCAACGCGCCTTTGTGCTTCATAGTCGCCCTTACAGTGAAACCAGTCTGATACTGGATGTGTTCACTGAACAGGAAGGGCGGCAGCGCCTGCTGGCGAAAGGGGCGCGCCGCCGCCGTTCTCATCTGAAAGGAACGTTACAACCGTTCACGCCCCTGCTTATCCGCTGGGGCGGGCGGGGTGAACTGAAAACCCTGCGCGACGCGGATCCCATCTCCCTCGCGTTACCTCTGTCCGGCACCGTGCTTTACAGCGGATTGTATATCAATGAATTACTCTCCCGTCTGCTGGCCAACGGCGTTATTTATTCCGCACTCTTTTTTGATTATCTGCGCTGCCTTCAATATCTTGCGGCGAGTGAAACCACACCGGAACAGGCACTGCGTCAGTTTGAACTGGCACTGTTACACCACATCGGCTATGGCGTGGATTTTCTGCACTGCGCAGGCAGCGGACAGGAAGTTTCCGACACCATGACGTACCGCTACCGCGAAGAAAAAGGGTTTATCGCAAGCCTGGTGGTGGATAACAGCAGTTTTACCGGACGTGAACTGAAAGCCCTTGCCACCCGCGAATTTCCGGATGCGGAAACATTACGTGCCGCCAAGCGCTTTACCCGCATTGCTTTAAAACCTTATCTGGGCGGAAAGCCATTGAAAAGTCGTGAATTATTTCGCCAATTTGTGCGCCCGGCACCGGTTTCGAAAGAAAATAGTCACAGTAGTTCCTCTTCGGTTGAAAAAGGTTAAACTGAACAATAAAAGTTACCCTGAGGATTAAAAAATGAGTGAAGTTTTATTGGGCATAAACATTGACCACATTGCTACTGTCCGTAACGCACGCGGCACAAACTATCCGGATCCGGTTCAGGCGGCCTTTGTCGCAGAGCAGGCAGGTGCCGAAGGGATCACAGTTCATCTGCGGGAAGATCGCCGCCATATTACGGATCGTGATGTCGAACTTCTCAGACAAACTATTCAGACCCGCATGAACCTGGAAATGGCGGTTACTGATGAGATGGTGGATATCGCGTGTCGCATCAAACCGGTATTTTGTTGTCTGGTGCCGGAAAAACGCCAGGAAGTTACAACTGAAGGCGGGCTGGATGTCGCCGGACAAAAAGAGAAAATCGCACGCGCGGTTAAGCGTTTGACCGAAGCCGGAATTAAAGTCTCTCTGTTTATCGACCCTGATCATACCCAGATTGATGCTGCAGATGATGTCGGCGCACCTTTTATTGAAATTCACACCGGTGCTTATGCGGATGCCGCGACATCACAGGAAGAAGATAAAGAATTTATCCGGATAAAAGACGCGGTTGCATATGCTGCGGGTAAAGGCCTGACGGTTAATGCCGGACACGGTCTGAACTATCATAATGTTCAGCGTATTGCTGCACTCCCTGCCATTTATGAGCTGAATATCGGTCATGCCATTATTGGGCGCGCAGTATTCAGCGGACTGGCTGCCGCCGTTGCAGAGATGAAAACATTGCTGAGAGAAGCCCGTCGTTAATGGCTATTGTTGGTATTGGTACAGATATTGTTGAAATAAGTCGCATTGAAGCGGTCATCGGGCGTACCGGTGACCGCTTTGCAAAACGTATCCTCAGTGACGCGGAATGGGATGTTTATTTACAGCACAAACAGCCCGTCCGTTTCCTGGCAAAGCGCTTTGCGGTCAAAGAAGCCGCTTCAAAAGCGCTGGGAACAGGGATCCGTCAGGGACTGGCGTTCAATCAGTTTGAAGTCAGTAATGATTCGCTGGGAAAGCCGAACCTGACCTTTCTCGGCTATGCCGGGGAACTGGCAGCCGCCCGGGAAGTGACGCATTATCATGTCTCAATTGCGGATGAGCACAACTACGCCTGTGCCACCGTTATTCTCGAAACAAACCCAACGTAATTAATACGGTGCGCCTGTTTACAGGCGCGCTTACCTAATTAGTTTACCTCTGTCAGATTTTATCTGCGTGATGTATCAGCACAAATTTATCCCACAGCATTTCCTGAGTCTCTGTATGCACAGGGTCAATAATAATAGTATTCGTTATCGGGCAAACAGACTGACAGGTCGGCTTATCATAATGCCCGACACACTCAGTGCATAAGTCAGGGTTAATTTCATAGATAGAATCCCCCATTGAAATGGCTTCATTAGGGCACTCAGGTTCACACATATCACAATTGATGCAACGCTCAGTAATCAGTAACGCCATAGTCGCTATCACCATATAAATTATTTAAAATTCAGTAACTTATATCTTGCACTTATACGTTACTATCTAACCCTTACGTGTAAATATAACCAGTATCAAAACATTGTATTTACCGGCTCAGTAACACAAAATAGCAACACAAGCCTTTACTCCTGCCCTAAAATACCCTAGTTTGTGAACCGTGCTATAAGTCACTGCAAAATAAGGAGTTTTATGGAACTTTGTGTTACGAATGACCCCGCAGACGCCGGAAAGGTTGATTATATAACCGCGTTATCACGCTGGGAAGCCAGTAAACCCCCCTATACAAGCCGGGATATGAAAGTTTGTGTTACTGCTGCTGTCACTATCTTAAATTATCTCAAAAAATCCCGCAGAACGAAGTATGAAATGGATAACTTTTTACGATTTGATTTCAGTAAAGGCGGTAAGGTTACCATTTATGCGGAGTTTCCAAAAGGGATGCAGCTAAAAGGCCGTAAATTGGGTCAGTGGCCGGAGTTGTCGTTAGATATTGCGCGTGAGAAGGCACAGGAAACGGCGAAAGAAGGACTGACGGCTGAGTCAGTGATAGGGGTGATAAATCGCTATAAGGCTGATCTGGAGGCCAAGGTTAAGCGTCATAAGCTGAGTACGGCGAGTTACAACACCTATTGTTGCCGTCTTAAACAGATTGAGGGCAGTTTCGGCGGACGTGAAGTTTTCTGTGATGTGAAATATATCCGGTTGGTGGATATTCTCGACCAGTGGATAGCAACGAAATCAAACAGCTATGCACTGGAATTATTTGCGGAATTACGCCGCGTCTGGAAATATGGTTCTCCTCTCTATGCCGGTGGCAGAAATATTGCGGCATCATTACCGGATGATTATGTTGCTTCACGGGTTCAGCGACCACAGCCTACCCGGTTATATACGGATATAGAATCTGTTGCCGGTCTGTGGATTAATTTGGCTGCCTGTATTTCATCACATCAGAAAAATGCACTGCGCTATATGATATTAACCGGGGTGCGCCCGATTAATGTCAGTAATCTGAAATGGGAATATATCAATAAAGACATGACGGAAATTACTTATCCGGCAGGCATTACCGGAATGCGCGGGGCAATGAAAACACAAAAAGAATTTCGCCTGCCGGTGACTGCGGCAATTAAAAAAATATTGGCTGAACAAAAAGCCTGGTCTGATTCTGTCTCCGGCTGTAATAAAGAGTACGTTTTTCTTAGCCCGCGTAATCCGTCAGTACCTTTTGCAAAGCGTTCACTGGATAAAATTATAAAAACATACAGCCCGGAAGACGCAGTAAAGGGTATTAAGCACGAAAATACAGTTAAAGGTAGTGCCGGGGCATTTAATACAATGTGCCGGAAGTTTATGAAGAGTAATATTATTGTACAGATGCGCAGGAAAGGCTATTCCCGTTCGGATACCAAAGAAATAAGTTTATTTTGCCTTCATCACTCTAATAAAAGTGATGACCCAATGGGCGAACATTATGATTTTTCTGATGAGATACTGGATGAAGAAATGGCGTTAAAACGTATCGCCTTTAACGCCCATGAGGAAAGCAT
This sequence comes from Morganella psychrotolerans, assembly GCF_001676055.1. GTDB lineage: Bacteria > Pseudomonadota > Gammaproteobacteria > Enterobacterales > Enterobacteriaceae > Morganella > Morganella psychrotolerans_B. The sequence goes on from NZ_LZEX01000012.1 coordinate 419,647, forward strand.
ACTGGCTCAGGTTGCCCTGTTGCGCATTAAAAAACGCTGACTAATAGACAGCTCTGCACTGTTCTTTAAATGCTATGACATTCTGATATTCATAACGGACATTCCTGGCAGAAAAACGAATAGGTGCCAGTAGTTTTTTGTGACGATGCTTGTTACACCAATAAACCAGGGTTTTCCGTGTGATCCCGCCGAGGACATGACAGACTTCATCCGGTGTCAGTAAATCATTATTCTTATATATTATTTTCATCATATTTAATTTCTGTGTATTGTTCATAATAGTATATATTTAAATTCATTTAGTGGAATTATTATAAATAACTGCGTTTGTGTTGATTAGCGTATTATACATTATGTGTTAAGTAACATATCAATACTCCTTTATTGATATTTTTATTATTCATTAGGAATTAAATTATTATATTAAGATCGTTTTATTAATATTGATTTAAGATTAAATTATGTTGTAGAATTAATTCGTACTATTGAATTACAGGGGTAAGGATTAAGTTGCATCAGAGGCCGGGATCGTTTCCTCAACTAATAATTGTAGCTGAAAACTTAAATCCAGCGTCAGCCCCATCATTATCTTCAGGTCACCATTAGAAAAACCGGCACTTTTAAGTTCATGAATAGCCAGTATCAATGAACAGAGCTGTTTGGTTTTATTTCGTAAGTTATCCATGCAAATGTTCCTTTTTGGGTCGTTTTTGCCATTATGTATTCAATTGGTACATCGTCAAGTCAAAAATAACCCTTACATGTTAGTGAAAGGGTTACTAATTGAATTTTAAGATTATTTTTTTCTAATTTTAAATGAAATTATGACTGTACCCAATAATTCAATATTATCTGTGATTTCAATATATTGATTAGGCCAATCCGGATTAACGGATTTCAGTATCGCGGTATAGCCATCATTCATAAACTGCCGGAAAATAATCTCGCCGTTCCCGGCTGAACAGGCAAGAACAGTATCTCCCTCTGAGGGAGATATATCCGGATCAATAAACGCAATTTCCCCGCTGGTGTAATCCGGTGCCATTGCATCCCCGGTTACTGCAAGTGCAAAGGTGTTTTTTCCGCAGGGAACCGGGCAGGCATAGTACTTCCCGTGACTATTGTGCGCAGCGGTGCTTTTTGTCGTTGAGGCGGTAGCTGCCTGCTGCCGGGTCAGCAGCGGGACATGCCTGATTTTAAGATGATTCAGTGGGGTTATATATTCATCATTCGATTGAATTTTCTCAGGATGTTCCTGATCTAACCAGCCGGTGACCAGGTCAAAACATTCCTCAATATGCCGCGCTATCGTGTTTCCGATTCTTTTTGTCGGATTGATACCGATCAGGCGGCTTACCTGTGTTGGTTCACGGTTTATCCTTGCTGAAAATGCAGTATTTCCGCCGATGGCATCACGGAGAGTGCGCGTGTTATCGGCTCTGATCTGATCAATTGTTTTCATATCCATAGCTAAAAATATGTACCTTTTAGTAACAAGTTTCTTGTTGGTACACTTCCGGTGTGCATAATGTCTCCCGAAGGTACATTTCGAGTATATCAGCTAACAGGGAGTAGTCAGCCGGAAGCCGGATAATTTTCCGGCGGGAAAGAGGGGAAAACTTTCCAGGGGGGTTGGGGGGTGATCTTTGAAAGGGGTGTAAGGGCAGGCCCTGCCAGGAAAAAACACTGATCTTAAAGAAAGATCACTGGCAGGGAAACGGTCTTATTCTGGCCGGGCAATATTTCACAAAGCAGGGAGCTGAGCGTGAATACAAGGGAAGCAGCACAAGGACAGTGGGACAAAATATTCAGCCATTATGGTTTGCCGCCAGTTACCGGAAAAAAGCATTTCAAAGGAAAATGTCCGTTGTGCGGGAGACGCGGTAAATTTCGCATTGATGATAAAGACGGGCGCGGAACCTATATTTGCGTGTGTAGTGCCGGAACCGGTTTTCAGTTGCTTGAGCGCAGCCGGAAAAAAAGCTTCAGGGAACTGTCGGATGAAGTGGATCAACTGCTTGGTCGCGTTTATAGCCGGGGAACTAATCAGACAGAAGCGATTACCACAACCGGTACACGGGATCGTGTTCTCAACCAGTTCAATAATCTGTCTGATATACCGGGTACATCTGCGCAAGCGTATCTGCGGTTCCGGGGGATCAGTCTGTTACCTGAACAGTATGTCCGGTTTTGTGATAAACCGCCTGCCGGTAATGATATGGATACCCGGCATTGTCAGTCACTGTGGGCGCTGGCAACAGACGGAAAAAACCGGGTGTGTTATCTGCACCGGACTTTTTTCACCGGTAGCTCAGTCATAAGGCGCATGACAGCACTCCAGAGCAAATCATATCTTGAGTATGCGGATTCAGTGGCGATCAAACTGTTTCCGGATGCTGCTACCCTGGGTATTGCGGAAGGCATTGAAACAGCACTGTCCTGCAAACAGATTTACGGGGTGAATACATGGTCAGTCATGAATGCGGGCTTTATGGGCAAATTTGTTGCCCCCCGGGGGATTGAGCATCTGATTATTTTTGCTGATACGGATAACAGTGCTGCCGGTCATGCTGCGGCATTCACCTGCGCCCGGCGTAATTTATCGGCAGGAAATGATGTGATGACGGTCTGTGTCCGCTGGCCGGATGAAGGGGATTTTAATGATGTTCTCCATACGGGCGGCGAAGTCAGGCAGATAACATTTTCCCGTCAGACGCGGGGAATTACCTGATGAAATCAGAATACCTGTTAAAAGCGTTTGCGCCTTCATCCGTCAGCCTGAGTCATGACATAAAATCGACTGCACCGGATAAGCATACCGGCATGGATACGGCGGCAATGCTCGCAATGGTAGGGGATGATGCGCAGTTTGGTCTTCATGCCTTTTTGGCGAAACATGATGTCAGCAAGGCTGATAAAATCAAAACCATTGAAGCCCTGACACAGTATGCCCTTAAAACAGCACCGGTACTGGTGGTGAAAGCGGCGGGAAATAAACTGGCTCCCTGTATGATGATTCTGGCAAAAATGGCATTTGAGGATTATGCCCGCTCAGCGGGCAGTACCGGGGAATGCACTGAATGTCAGGGAAAAGGGATGGTGTATTGCTGCAAGCCGGTGGTGAAACATCCGGGGATTATCAACCGCGCCGGAGAGGTTGTCATAGGAGCAGATATCCGCGAAGAAATGGTCGGTGAGACGTGCCGGATGTGCAAAGGCAAGGGAAAAATAGCTTACCGCTGCGCCTGTAAAGGACGTGGTAAAATCCCGGATATAAAACAAACTGAATTACAGGGTGTGCCGGTATTCCGGAATTGCCCGCGTTGCAGCGGCCGGGGATATAAACGGATGCCATCTTCTGTGGCGTATGCCGCGATTAAACATCTGGTACCTGAATTAACACAACCAAGCTGGTCACGGAACTGGAAAGGGTATTATGAGAGTTTGATCGGTCAGTGTTATCTTGAGGAACGTCAGATTGATTGGTTATTGAAGCAGGTAGCCGGATAGTATTTAGTTACGGAATGAGTGCTTTGGTTAGTGGGGACAACGGTATATAGGAAACAATGAGTGGAATGATGCATTGCCTTTTTATAAAAAATATGGAATATTTTTATTAAATTTACTTTAAGTATTAAGTTTAATCTTAGGCGGTAAACCTCAGGCACATGTAAGGGACAATATGAAAGACAAAAAATATGATCCGACAATGGGTGGGTATCTGGGAGATGTACTGAGTGGTCGGGCAAAAATCAATGAATTACGACCTCAACATGACTTTTTTTGACGCTATAGGTTTGGAAAAACAGTTACGTGATAATGAACGCGTCATTGTATTGCTAAACATATCCGAAGCCAGGGTTGTATTAGATGAAATGAAAGGAAATACACCGAGTTATGCTCAGGATGCTTATTCCTTTGTAAGTTCATATATGGGAAATTTGCGTGAAGCCACTCTGGTTTATGACCTGTTACGGGAGTTTAATTTTAATTTTGGTATTACCGCCACTCAATACGTTGCTGCTAATGGTGCTCTGATGATAAAGCTCAGCGGTTATGCCGGGTTGCGCCATCATTTAAATGCAACCAATTACCTGAGGAATAATGGTAAAATAATAGGCATGGGGATCGGTCAGAAAGGGTTGAATGCAGCAACGATTGACGGAATGCGTTATACCTTTATTGCAGCAGTAGGATTCCGGTTACTTCAACTTATGTTTCAGAACGAGTATGACCTGTATAATTTTGTCGGTGATATCACAATGGATGTGGCCAAGCTGGGTGTTGCGTCTTTTGTGGCATGGGGAGGAGGTAGTACAATTATTGCTACAGCAGCATTTTTTTTCTGTTGGTGCAAGTCCTCTGATTGTGGGGGTTGCTGTGTTTGTCATCGGTTTCGGAGTCGCGTATTATTTGAATGAATTAGATAATAAATTTGGAATAAGTGAAAAATTAATAGAAAAAATGAAAGAAGTAAGCAATATACCTGATTCAGAACAATATTGGAAAGGTAACAGATAATGAGCAATAATAAGAAAATATTTTTCTTATGCGTCGTTTTTTTATTATACACGATATTGTCATTGCTTGTTTCTTATGCAGGATTTGAATCTTTATTTAAAATAAAAAATAAAAGCGATATAATACCATTATCATATGCCTCTATACTTAGTTTATCTGGAGTTATTCTTGCTTTTATATTTTTAAATATAATATGTAATTCTATTTTTTATTTTATAAATAAAAATAAAAAACCTGAATTTACGTATAAAAAAACCGGAATAGTACTTGTGTGCTGGATATTTTTATCTTTCCCCATATCATGGGGAGCTGGTTTTTATCTGACCTCAAATGGCTATCAAAAATGCCCGCCGACTAATTTTTACAGCCGGTACTATACAACAGACCTTTCATTGTGTTCAGACCCTTATCGTGAAGAACGAACAAGCTCAAAATAATGGGTAACATCTAAACTCATACGCTTTTTTGATGAAAATGTGTACGGTAGTAGATCACAATAGTACCCAAAATAATTAGACTACTATGGTTTAAATAAATAGGGAGGTGGTACTCCCCTATTTAAATTAATAATAAGATAATTTATTTTATATAAAATATTATCTTAATTATCGGATGCTTTTCCGCCAATACATTGAAATTCGACTGAAACCTCAGTTCTGTTACAAATTCCCCATCTATCCATTTGCGTACAGCGGCGTGTCTGCCCACCAAATGCTTCAGCCTCTGTATATCCCCACGCGGAGCATTTTTTTTGCGGCTAATTCAGATGCCTGGTATACATTAACCTGAGGGATCTCAAATGCTCCGAAGATATATCCCATCTTTACCGTTCCATCTGCTTTACTTCCTCCGATGGCTGTCATTTCCTTTTTTACAACACATCCGGTGAGAAGCAAAGAACAGAGAACAATAATAAAAATCCTTTTCATCAAAAACATCCTTAATCTAATTATTTTAAGAATAACAATATCGGGTGTAACTTATTTAAATGTAATCATGAAAATTAACGCAGGGAGATAATATACAAACAAGATATCCATGTCACATAGAAATTTAAAATAACAATTTTCGTGTAATGCTTTTAAATTTATTTCCGGTGATGTGCTTGTAATATGAATAAAACTGTTGTAGTTTTGTCAAATAATGAGATTTTTATATCTGCCTGTTATTGAATGTAATTCAATAGGATGATGTCCTTTCTGAAATCAATCATGATATATATGTAAACAATAAAAATATAAGGTTATCCTTATTTATGGATGAAATATCTGTATCAAATGTACCGTTTTTAATCAACGACGATTCCCTCTGCTATATCAAAACACTTCCCGATAATTACATTGATTTAATTGCCACAGACCCGCCTTATTTTCAGGTGAAAAGCTGTGCCTGGGATAATCAGTGGACAGATGTTTCTGCTTATCTCTCATGGCTGGATGAAATGGTGGCTGAATTCTGGCGGGTACTGAAACCCAATGGCAGCCTGTACCTGTTTTGTGGTTCCCGGCTGGCAGCCGATACTGAGTTGTTGCTGCGTGAGCGGTTTAATGTTCTGAACCATATTATATGGGCAAAACCTTCCGGACGGTGGCAACGACAGGGTAAGGATAAATTGCGCAGTTACTTTCCTTCTACGGAGCGGGTTTTATTTGCGGAGCATTATCGTGGACCGGTTAAAGGTAAGTGCAGCGAATATCACCAGCGGCAGAATGATTTGAAAAAAAGTGTATTTACCCCGTTGATTGATTATTTCCGGCAGGCGCGTGATGCGCTGAATATCAGCATAAAAGATATTCACCGGGCAACCGGCAAACAGATGTCATCACACTGGTTCGGATACAGTCAGTGGCAATTGCCTGCTATTGGTGATTACCGAAAATTACAGGTACTTTTTCAGCGAGTAGCAGATGAACGCCAACTGACTAATTTACTGAACCGGGAGTATGCTGAATTAGTTCGTGAACAGGATGAACTGAGAAATAAGTTTCATGAGCAATCTGAACAACACCAGTTACTCCGCCGTTATTTTTCCGTTTCAGTTGATGTGCCTTATATCGATGTATGGACATTCCCGCCGGTTCCGTTTTATGCCGGAAAGCATCCCTGTGAAAAACCGGCTGATATGATGGAGCACATTATTAAAACCAGCAGCCGCGAAGGTGATTTGGTTGCTGATTTTTTTATGGGATCAGGTGCGACAATAAAAGCGGCGCTAAAAAATAACCGCAGGGTGCTTGGTGTGGAGCTGGAAAAAGAGCGCTTTGAGCAGACTAAAGCTGAAATATTGTCACTTTGACTTCCGAAGTTTCAGGAACGAAAACTACTTGTTTTTTTCATTTTTTTGTAATTTAAAACCAAAAATGATAAGTCCGATTGCTATTAAGCTTTCAATCGATCCTAACAGCAAGTCATTGTGTCCGAATAATCTGAACATAGCTGTTACAAAAACTATCATACCCGCCATAATGAATTTAAATGATTTTTGACGTAGTGGATTTGGGTTATCCGAAGACATGAGATTCCTTTTATATAATGTTATGTAATTTAAGATAAGTATTACATAGTTGGCTATTTCGGACAACTAAATGTCATTAGTTATAAAGGTTCCGTCAGAGCAAAATATCTATATTTCAGTATCTCTTTTATCAATATGCAAAATACACTTTAATTTGTGGGTATACACATGCCTGATAAATATTCCAGCCCCACGGCTTATACATGGGGATTAATTACATCTGTACTCGGCGTGCTGTCTTTAGATCAATGGGCAGTGATCGTTGGGATTATCTGTACTGTCGGTACTTTTTTTAGTGAACTGGTATTACAAGCGCAAAGATCATTTGCTCAGAACAAAAGGAAAACATCATAAAAAATAATATGGTCCGTAAAATAATATTGTTGGCTGTTGGTGGCGCTGTCACCGCAGCCTTTTTTATGATCCAGACATTAGAGGGCGTGAAATATACACCTTATAAGGATGTAGCCGGTGTCCTTACGGTTTGTTACGGATATACCGGAAACGATATTCAGCCCGGTAAGACGTACACAAAAATGGAATGCCTGAATTTACTGCATGAGGATCTTACAAAAGTTCGCCGCGCCGTTGACCCGATGATAACGGTGCCGGTTGATGATAATACCCGTGCGGCTATTTATTCTTTTGTTTACAACATCGGGACAGGTGCGTTCTCCCGCTCCGCCATGCTGCGCAAGCTGAATGCCGGGGATATTACAGGAGCCTGTGACGAAATGAAGCGCTGGACATTCGCCGGTGGTAAACAATGGCAGGGGCTTATTAACCGGCGCGAAACGGAGAATGCGGTATGCCGTGGAATCCTATCGCACTGATTATTCTAGCTATTATCTTACTCACCGCCAGTCTTCTGGTTGGCTGTTATCTGTATTCACTTCCGAATTACTGTAAGCCGCTGCCGGGACATCCGCAGGCTGAGGTAGTTCATTACGAGTGTGAAGCACCATGAAGAATGTATTTTCAGTCTTACTCAATGGCTGGCTGTGGGCTGTGGTGTTCTTCGGGCTTTGGATGTTCAGTCTGCTGTCAGCCGGGCAATCGGAAGGGCAGTACAAAGATAAGGTTATCACTGACCAGCAAAAGGTGATTGATAACGCTTACACTAGCATCGATATCTTTGACCGCGTGGCCGCGGCGAACGCCAACCGTAATATGCGCGCCGAGGCGCAATCACAGGAGATGCAGATTGAATACCGCACAATCATCCGGAAAGAGCCGACCTGTAATCTGTATATTCCTCAGCCTATTTCTGATGGGCTGCTCAGCCACGTCCACGCCATCCGTGAATCAGCAATGCGTTCCGCTCCCGGCTTCACTTACACAACCGGTGTTGGTTCCACTACCACCCGCCGACTGACATATTGCCAGGCGGTTGAGTGGATAGAACCGCTGCTGACCGCGCTAGATAAGGCGAATGGGCAGTTGATGGATATTAATAAAATAAATGACAATCTATTTTGGCACCATGCCTATGAATGAAATTGACTATGAGAATTGTATTTGTTATTGAAAATAGTAATATATCGTCACTAAATCTAACTAATGATGGTGAGATATTATGTGTAACATTAGTAATAATAAAAAAGACAATAAAAATAAAAAAATAAATCCGAAGATAATAAAAGGTATTATAGTATTGATTCTTATCATATCTTTTGGTGCCGTGTTTGATTTTAATCTTGTCAAGATAAATACTAAGTCACTACTTGGTGTCGATTCGGTTACGGTTTCAACAAAAAATAATCAACATTCAAATAGCACAAATAACGGTAGTAATATTATTTCAGAGGTTGTCAATATTACTAATAATAGTATTGGTAATACAGTGGGGGATGGTTTTGATAATAAAAATAAAAACAAAGATATGGGTGATGTTTACGGTGAAGGTAAGGCATTGATAAGCAGTAAAGATAACTACAATGGAAGTGTTTCATTGGGTGGTAATAGAAAAATAAAATTGACAGATGATTCTGTTTTTTTTTGACCTTGTTAAATATGATAAACATATTAATTATTATATTCATGTTGGTAATGATAAAATAGTTTGTTCATTCATAAATAATCGCCCGAAAGAAGAGTGCATAATAACAAGAAGTAATTATTCAATAAGGTTTATTGAAGCTAGTGAAAGTAACCTTCTAGAATTTAGTGTCAGCTATGAGTGATTGCTGTATCTAAAAATCACGGACACTATACCATTTTAGTGACATCAAACCCTGCTAATTAGCGGGGTTTTTTAATACAGGAGACAACGTGTTTGAAATCATCATCCCTATCCTCACAGCAGTGGCTAGCTTTGTTGCCGGTGCGCTGGTCTACCGTAAACACGTAAAAGAAGCAGAGCGCATCATCAAGCAGGCGTAGGAGTTTAATGCCCGCTTACAGAGACGCCTTGATGAGCGGAGGAAGTAATCAATCACAAAGCCTGCTCAGCGAGTGGGCTTTTTAATTGGAGAAACCTTATGCCACCACGCATCCCCCGCGCCTGCCGCAAACGTGGCTGCGCAAAGACAACAACGGATCGCAGTGGTTACTGTGATGAGCACATCAATACAGGGTGGGAGAACCATCAGCAGGGTAAGAGCCGCCATGAGCGCGGGTACGGTACCAAGTGGGACAGGCTGCGCGCGGTGATACTGAGCAGAGATAAGCATCTGTGCCAGGAGTGTCTGCGTAACGGTCGTGCAACTGAAGCCAAGACAGTGGACCACATCACCCCGAAAGCACATGGGGGAACCGATGCAGAGAGCAACCTGCAAAGCCTCCGCTGGTGTGATTGGGTAAAGCTAACGGGCAGTTGATGGATGTCTGGAAAGCAGGCACTGAACAAAACGGGAAGCTTCAATCATGATAAGGGGGCAATACGGGAGATTGAGAATGAAGAGGCAATACATCCAAAAATTAGTACCAATTTACGAGGGAAGTCTATCATTGGTAGCTAAATATAGTTATTAGTAAAGTTATAAAATATTTTTCCGATATATAGTTTTTTATTAATATATTTGGAGGGTGTATGGATTTTTCAGTCTTAGTAACATTTGATCTTAATTATTGTAAAACTCCAGAATACAGAGTGATGGAAAGAACATTAACTGATATGAATTTTCAAACATCATCAGATCGCTCTGGTTTAGGCTTGCCAAGTAACACTTATCTCGGAATTATAGAAGTGCCTGATGTAGAAATGGATGTTGATGATATTCAATCGGGGGCGAAAGGCGCAATAAACTATGTTTCAACCAGACTTAGAAATGCGATTAAAGCAACTGGGAAAACTGGGAAGTTTTATGTAACTGCTGCACCAAAGGAGATGACTATCGATTACTGTTCAAGATAATATTTTAAATTATCCACAGTAAGTTAATTTTTCATTAAAAAGCCCACTCAATGAGTGGGCTTTTTAATTGGCAGAGAGAAAACACCATGAACCTTATAACTAATTGTTTATATATGTATTTATGGAAAGGTACTCCCGGAGGGGTACCCTAACCACGGGGCGGCGACCACGCGGGAAACGGCTCGTTTTCTAATTTCCATGCTGTCAGCAGCAGGTCTGCTAACTCTCTGATATTTCTTTGAAAATACACTATTCAGGTGACAAAACCCGTTTTGGACTGTCACCTCAGTGTTGTTTATCCGTCTGATTTTAATCAATAAATAAGGAAACCACCTGACAGTGTGAGGTGACAATGTCTAATATCAGCAATCTGGGGGACGCGTATCACTGGAGTGTTGCAAAGATTGCTGAAGCATTCGGGCTGAACCGGGGGACAGTCAAAAAGCGCCTGCTCGATGCAAATGTGGCGATAGCCGGAACGGTGCGCGGTAATCCGGTTTATGCGCTCCGCAGCATCGGTCCGGTAATCTTCAGTGCTGATGCAGAGAAAGACTCCGGCGGCATTCAGGACCCGGATCAGATGTCCCCGAAAGACCGCAAAGACTGGTTCCAGTCTGAAAACGAACGAATCAAGCTTGAAACCTCTCTGCGCCAGCTGATCCCGGCGGAAGAATCTCATCGTGAAATGGCAACCATTATTAAAGCAGTGGCACAGGTGCTGGATACCTGGCCTGATCGGCTGGAGCGTGACCACGGCTGGCGACCTGAGCACATTTTGCTGGCGCAGGATGTGGTGGATGAACTCCGTGATTTGCTGGCGGCGGAAGTGGAAAATGCGGAGGATACTCAGGAATGAGTTCAGGCTATGCATCAGCGGCACAAATACGCCGTGACGTTTCCGTTCTGTTAAGACCTCCGCGCCGGATACCGGTTGCGGCGGCAGTAAAAAAATACATGCGGGTGCCGATGGGCAGTGGCAGTGCCATGCCGTGGGAAGATACTCTGACGCCCTACATTATAGAGCCGATGAACTGCCTGACATCCCGTCAGTACGATGCAGTGATATTTGTCGGTCCGGCACGAACCGGTAAATCGCTGGGGCTTGTCGATGGCTGGATTGTGTACACGATTGTATGTGATCCGGCAGATTTCCTGCTTATTCAGATGACCGAAGATAAAGCCCGCGAACACTCTAAAAAGCGGCTTGACCGGACATTTCGCGTCAGCCCGGAAGTCGCGAAACGGCTGAGTCCGCGTACCAACGACAACAACGTTCACGACAAAACATTCCGCGCCGGTAATTACCTGAAAATCGGCTGGCCATCAGTCAATATTATGTCGTCCTCCGATTACCGTTTTGTGGCACTGACCGACTACGACCGTTTCCCGGAAGATATCGACGGAGAGGGCGATGCTTTTTCCCTTGCGTCCAAACGTACCACCACCTTTATGTCAGCCGGAATGACGCTGGTGGAAAGTTCACCCGGACGGGAAATTATTGATCCGAAATGGACGCCTTCCTCTCCCCACGAAGCTCCGCCGACCACCGGTATTCTGTCACTGTACAACCGGGGCAACCGCCAGCGCTGGTACTGGCCGTGTCCGCACTGCGGAGACTATTTTCAGCCTGCTTTTGATGCCGTTGCCGGTCACCGGGACGACCCTGATCCGGTCGCAGCGAGTGAAGCCGCTTACATTGAGTGTCCGCATTGCCGTGGTCATATAGCGGGCAGTGAAAAACGAAAACTGAATAATCTCGGTGTCTGGCTGGCAGATGGTCAGGTGATTGATAAAAATGGCACTGTCACCGGAGACGGGCGGCGCTCACGGGTGGCGTCGTTCTGGATGGAAGGTCCGGCAGCTGCCTATCAGACGCTGTCCCAATTGGTTTACAAATACCTGACCGCCGAACAGGAATACGAACTTACCCTGAGCGAGGAAACGCTGAAAACGGTGATCAACACGGACTGGGGGTTGCCGTACCGGCCGAAACATTCACAGGAGCAGCGCCAGGCAGAAGAATTGCTGGCGAGAACAGAAGATCTCGGTGTGCGTTGTGTGCCGGAAGGCGTCCGTTTTCTGGTGGCGGCAGTGGATGTGCAGGGCGGCAAAAAACGCCGGTTTGTCGTTCAGGTCACCGGATACGGTGAAAAGGGTGAGCGCTGGATTGTGGATCGGTTTGATATCACGCAATCACTGCGGACAGATGAACGCGGCGAATGTGTCAGGATCCATCCCGGATCATACCGCGAGGACTGGAAACTTCTCATTTCGGATGTGCTGGAGAAAACCTATCCCCTGCGGGCGCATCCGGCGATCCGGATGGGCATTATGGCGCTGGGTGTTGATTCAGGCGGAGAACCCGGTGTGACCGACAATGCTTATTCATTCTGGCGTGAGTGCCGCCGTGAGGGTCTCAGCCGCAAGGTGTTTCTGTTCAAGGGCGGCAGCCGCAGGGGCGGATCAAAACTTATTACCAAATCCTATCCTGACAATACCGGGCGCTCTGATCGTCACGCAAAAGCGACCGGAGATGTGCCGTTGTACCTGTTGCAGACGGATAATCTGAAAGACAGGATTGCCGCCGTACTGAGCCGTGATACGCCAGGACCGAACTATGTCCATTTTCCGGACTGGCTGGATGATTCATTTTATGACGAACTGACTTACGAAGAGCGGGGCATTAACGGAAAATGGGAGCCGCCCGGCAGAGGTGCAAATGAAGCCTTTGACCTGATGGTCTACACCCATGCGCTGGTTATTCTGAAAGGGTATGAAAAAATCAAATGGGAGAAACCGCCGCCCTGGGCGCGGCTGCCTGATCTCCCGCCGGAAAATACCACATCCCTCGCTGACACCACTATTATCTCATCAACAGTACCCGCTAAACCGGATAAGCCGAAAAAGCGTAAGGCGGCTTCGGCGTGGGTGCCGGTTTCACCATCAGGAGGTGGCTGGATATGACTATTGCGGAAATTGACGACATGATCCGGCAGTACATGGAGGCAGAGTGCGCGGTATTACAGGGTAAAAGCGTCATGATGAACGGCCAGTCTATGTCGATGGAGAGCCTGAGCGAAATCCGCAAAGGGCGCGAATTCTGGGAGAAACGGCGCAGTAATCTGATGGCATCCCGCGCCGGGAAGCCGGGTTACAGACTGGTGAGGTTCCGGCGGTGAGCCTGATTGATAATGTCATCGGTCTGGTTTCGCCCGGCTGGCAGGTGGCACGGATGCGCTCACGTCTGCAAATCAAAGCGTATGAGGCAGCGATACCGACCCGCACTCACCGCGCACGGCGGGAATCCCGCAATGCCAATCAACTAGTGAGATTAGGCGGGCGGTCACTGCGGGAGCAGGCACGGTTTCTGGATGATAATCACGACTTGGTGATCGGTCTGCTGGACAAGCTGGAAGAGCGGGTGATAGGTGCGAAAGGCATCATTGTTGAACCGCAGCCTCTGCTGCGCGGCGGGGAGCTGGCGGATGACCTGGCAAAACAAATTCGGACAGCCTGGGCGGAATGGTCGGTCAGCCCGGATGTCACCGGACAGTATACGCGGCCAGTCCTTGAGCGCCTGATGGCACGCACCTGGCTGCGTGATGGTGAAGTATTCGGGCAGATGGTTGCCGGACGCGCCAAAGGTCTGGAAAGAAAACGCGGCGTGCATTTCTGGATAGAAGCGCTGGAGCCTGACTTTGTCCCGCTGGAGCAGGATGTACCCGGCAGCAATATCTGTCAGGGCATAAAACTCAGTGAGTGGGGGCGTCCGGTCAGCTACAACGTGTACAAAAATATGCCGTCAGCACTGTTCCAGTCGCAGGATCTGAAAACGATTACAGCGGAAAACATGCTGCACCTGAAATTTACCCGCCGTCTGCATCAGCTGCGCGGTAACAGTCTGCTGTCCGGCATCCTCATCCGCCTCAGCGCCCTGAAAGACTATGAAGATGCCGAACTTACCGCCGCCCGTATCGCCGCTTCCCTCGGCATGTATATCAAAAAAGGGGATGCGGCTAATTACGTTTCAGAAGATGTGCCTGACGAACGGGAGCTGAATATTGAACCGGGCATTGTCTTTGATGATTTAGCGCCGGGAGAGGAAATCGGCATGGTCAAATCTGATCGTCCGAACCCGAATCTGCAATCGTTCCGTAACGGACAACTCCGCGCTGTCGCCGCCGGCAGCCGGGGAAGCTATTCCAGTATCTCCCGTGACTATAACGGGACGTACAGTGCGCAGCGTCAGGAACTGGTCGAATCCTTTGAGGGATACGGCATTCTTCAGGACGCTTTTGTGGCGGCAGTCACCCGCCCGATGTACCGCCGCTGGTTAAAAATAGCCGTAGCGGAAGGCGCAATTGTGGTTCCGCCGGATGTCGATCCTGCATCGTTGATGAATGCTATTTACAGTGGTCCGGTCATGCCGTGGATTGATCCGCTGAAAGAGGCTAAAGCCTGGCAGGTTCTGCTGCGCGGTGGCGCGGCAACGGAAGGTGAATGGGTGAGAGCGAGAAGCTCGAGTCCTGCTGATATAAAACGCCGCCGCAAAGCGGAAATTGATGAAAACAGAAAACTGGATCTGGTATTTGATACCGATCCTGCAAATGACAAAGGA
Source organism: Morganella psychrotolerans (assembly GCF_001676055.1). Lineage (GTDB taxonomy): Bacteria > Pseudomonadota > Gammaproteobacteria > Enterobacterales > Enterobacteriaceae > Morganella > Morganella psychrotolerans_B. The sequence goes on from NZ_LZEX01000012.1 coordinate 434,656, forward strand.
GCGGCTGACGATGAAAAATCCGCGAAAGAAGATGATTAGCCCGAAAGCCAGTGCACCGGTTAACAGCTGGTTTCGTATGAAAGCGAAAGCGGGAACAAAATCAGCGAATATTTATATCTATGATGAGATTGGCAGTTGGGGGATCACTGCAAAACAGTTCTCGAAAGAGCTGTTGGCGCTGGGGGCACTTCGTGACATCCATCTGCATATTCACTCACCCGGCGGAGATGTATTTGACGGCATCGCCATTTATAACCAGCTGAAAGGGCATGACGCGAAAATCACGGTATATATCGACGGACTGGCGGCATCAATGGCTTCCGTTATCGCCATGGCGGGTGACACGGTCATCATGCCGGAAAACGCCATGATGATGATCCACAAGCCATGGGGTGGTGCCGCCGGAAACGCAGATGAAATACGGGATTACGCCGACCTGCTGGATAAAGTGGAAAACGTTCTGATCCCGGCGTATGTCGCCAAAACCGGAAAACCGGCGGAGGAAATTGCCGCCATGTTAGAGAGTGAAACCTGGATGAACGGCGACGAATGTTTGTCTCTCGGTTTCGCTGATCAGGTTACTGACCCGGTGCAGGCGATGGCTCGTATCACGTCCAAACGCACTGAGGATTTTATTGCTATGCCGCAAGATTTGAAAAATCGGATCTCACCCAAAAATATTGCACCGGCGGCGGTCATTCCGTCTGTAACTACGGAGGATGATACCGCAATACGTAACCAGATCCGCACAGAGGAGCAGACCCGCCTGAACAGTATCAAAGATGTGTTTGCCCTGTTCGGCAGTCAATATAACGAACTGATGATGGCATGTGTGACAGATACGCAGTGCTCTCCGGAAACTGCCCGCGTAAAGCTGCTGGAGACATTAGGTGCAGAATCTACACCGTCCAATAAAAATAATGCACATATCCATGCGGGGAACGGCAATTTCACCGGTGACGGTATCCGCGCCTCAATAATGACCCGCGCCGGACATGAAGAAACTCAGGCGGATAATGTCTACAACAGCATGACTCTGCGTGAACTGGCGCGCATGTCATTGACTGAACGTGGTATCGGTATCAGCACTCTGAATCCGATGCAGATGGTCGGCATGGCATTCACGCACAGCACCTCGGACTTTGGCAATATCCTGACAGATGTGGCGTATAAATCGCTCATTACCGGATGGGAAGAGGCGGAAGAAACATTTGAAAAATGGACGAAAAAAGGTCAGCTCAGCGATTTTAAAACCGCACACCGCGTTGGTCTGGGTGGGTTTCCGTCACTGCGCCGGGTGCGTGAAGGTGCGGAATATAAATATGTCACCATCGGGGATAAAGGGGAAACCATTGCGCTGGCAACCTACGGGGAGTTGTTCAGCATTACCCGCCAGGCGATCATCAATGATGATATGAATGCCCTGACTGATATCCCGGTAAAACTCGGACGCGCAGCCAAAGCCACGATTGCTGACCTGGTTTATGCCGTTCTGACTGAGAATGGAAAACTGAGTGATGGCAAGGCGCTGTTTGGCAGTGACCGCAAAAATACACTGACCGGCGGCATGGATGTGGACACCATCAGCAAAGGCCGCACTCTGATGCGCCAGCAAAAAGAAGGTGAGCGTTCACTTAATATCCGCCCGGCATTTATGCTTGTCCCTACGGCACTGGAGACTCAGGCAATTCAGGTGATCGGCTCCGGCAGTGTGAAAGGGGCAGATGTTAACGCCAACATTATGAACCCGGTCCGCAATATCGCAGATATTATTGTTGAACCGCGCCTCGACGATGCCAGCGAAAAAGGCTGGTATATGGCGGCACGTCAGGGCAGTGATACCATCGAAGTGGCTTATCTGAATGGTATCGACACCCCGTATATCGACCAGCAGGAGGGATTTACCTCAGACGGCGTGACCACAAAAATTCGCATCGATGCCGGTGTGGCACCGCTGGATTATCGCGGGTTGGTGCGGGTGATAGAACGAGATCTATCGTGAGTGATATTATTATTTTTTGGTATGAAATATATCGGTTTTTCAGTGAGATTTTTCGTGGTGTTTTTTATTTATTGTTTATACGCTATTTTTAATGTGCTCTGGCTATTTGTACGATTTATTATAGCTTTTAAAATGTTTTTATGGTAGTGCTTTATCGGACGAAAAGTAATAAGGGTTAGGATGTTTAGTCTTCTTATAACTGAAGGTGTAGTTACAGTACCAAGGTGGTTTTAGCATTAAATAGTTTGGAAGCCAGAGTACTTTCTAGATTTAAAATCAGTGTATTACAAGTAAAAATGCTACATTTTGAGAGGTATCGATGCATGATATTGTTTGCAGATTATTATTACTGTACTTGATAAATTCAGTTACATTATTTTTTATTGCATGTTACATTCTCTAATTAATATTGGTTAATTTATATTAGAGGAAAATTCTATGAGTGATAACAAGTGTCGCGTATTTATATCCTATAGTTGGGATAGTGGTGAGCATAGAGATTGGGTCAGAAAACTCGCCGATTCATTGGAGTCTGATGAAAATTTTCATGTTATTTGGGATGGGTATGATTTAGATAGTTTCACGGATAAGAATAAATTTATGGAGCAGGCTGTTTTTGATTCGGATTATATTGTAGTCGTCGGAACAAAGCAATATAAAGAAAAGGCGGATGATCGACGTGGTGGTGTAGGAATTGAAACATACTTAAGTGCAGTAGCTCATTGGAAAAAATTTAGAAAATAGTCATAAAACAAAAATAATTTTAATTTTAAGGGAGCCCGACTCTGAGCCAAATTATTTACAGGGACACATAAATATTAGGTTTTTAGATGATGAAAAATATCACGAAAGTATATGTGAATTAAAAAAAACCTTAAAAGGGGATAAGTTAATTAAAAGGCCAGAAAAAAAAAGAAACAACTAAATATAGAGTTTACTAAGACTAGCGAATTAGTGGGATTACATCACAAGAACAAGGAGAAAGTATTTTCTGTAAAAGATTTTTCAAAGGAAAATAGAATTAAATATGATGTTTGGAAAATAGTTAATTTAATGGGAGCCGATTCATTTGTTGTAACACTTCATCCTCATATTATTATTGCACAGACATTGAGGAGCTTGTTTTATTTTTTACGCGACAATGGCATTGATGAAAAGGTAAATATACTTATATTAAGTCATTCTTTAATAAAAGACTTATCAATAATACAAAAAATTTAATATAAAAAATGAGAAAATATGATGATTATATATGGAATTTTTGTGTTAGTACAGAAGTTAAACATTTCCCAATACCAAATGTAATTGATTTTTATACAATTCAAGAAATTAAAGATAATAACGGAAAGTTGTATGATAATGCTGTAACTTATTTATCTAATATGGATAACAATAAAAAAAAATGGGGACTCTATAAATTTAATCATCGGGTCTGGTGGAATAGGGAAAACATCGTTATGTCACTCATTAGCGAATAAATTAAGAACGCTTTACCCAAGTTATTTAATTATTTTTATAAGTTCTGAGGATATAAAAAATCTTGCAAATGGAAATACCTCATTTCATACAAAAATAAGTAGTTTGTATGACTTGTATCAAATGGAATCAAAGTATCTTGAAAATGAAAATGTCTTTGATGAAAATACATTTAATGCATGTATACTGTCTGGAAAAATAATAACTATAATTGATGGATTAGATGAATTGGATTCTGTTTTTAATGAGAGTTTTAATTTGAATTCATTTTTGAAATCTATCGCTGGATTTAATTCAGAATTAGGTGACAGTTATTTTATAATGACATCTAGAGAGGATATTGGATTTTCTAATGAATTACTTGATGAGTTAAATATTAATAAACTAACACTTCTTGGGTTTAATATTAAGAATTGTAAAAATTATTTATCACAACGATTTAATAAATACCCTAATTCTGAGCGAATTGTCAGCGTGGTATCTTCAAAAATAGAAGATTCTTCGTTATTAGAAGAACAGAGGGTAGTACCATTTTTTGTAGATGTTATATCCACTATGTATGAAGATGGGTTATCTGATGGTGATGAAAATTTAAATTTTGATCTAATAGAAGAAATAACACCATATCCATCACTAAATAAGCTCAATGATTATTTAATATATTCTATTTTTAGAAGAGAAAAAACAAGGCATAATTTAAATGAAAGCGTAGAGTCCATGGTAAAAACATTCATGGATTTATGTTCTGATTTTCATGATTCTTGGCCTATTAATGATTTCAAACAAACAATAGAATTAAGTTATGACAAAAATGTTGATGAGTATGTATCTCAAGTTAAGAAAAACCCTCTATTAATTTCTGATAAAGAACGTATAAGTTTAAGATACAGTTTTTTGAAATTATATTTCATTACATTGGAGTTATATTCTTTCTTCTTAAATGGAATTGCAAATGAAACATTTGTTAGGTTAATAAATAGAATTAATAATGAGTCAAAGGAAATTAATGATATATCTTTCTTTGTTGAGCATAGCGATAATTATAAAGAAAATTTAAAGAAAATGATAAATTCTTTAAAAAGCAATATAGTAGAAAATAACGAGCATTATGAAAAAACAAGAGTTAATGAAAATGTTAAAGCTATAGAGAAGGTAATGTTTGTTATATACGTTATAAATAAAAACTCACCTTCAAATTTTACAGAGTTAATTAAATTTATATATAGTGATAATAAAAATATAAGCAAATTGTTTATTAATGGAGATGTCCATTATATTGATTTTTCCGATCTCAATGTTAGATATAGCCAGTTTCAGAATTATAATAAGTTCTTGAATTCTAATTTTTCTGGTGCTAGATTTGAATTTTGCAAATTTTATCATTGCCATAATAAAAATGTAAAGAACTCAAATATAACAGATGCCTATTTTGATCAGCGAAACTGTGAGATGAATGATTTATCAGAATCGATATCTATATTTAATCATAGAATAAAAGCTGACGATGATAAGGTTAATGAAGACCTAAAGAGTTTTCTTTCTTGTTTTTATAGGGCGGGTAATTTTAGAGATTTAAAAATTGAGCATATATCGTTTTCGCGCCATGTTGATAAATTAAGAGAGAGTGAGTTTAATAAAATAATAAGGGCTGGTTTTATATCAGTAGCATCTGAAAAGGTCATAGGTAATTTCTACGAAATTCATAAGGATTATAGACATAGTGTAAGAAGATTTATTATGGATGGACTGGAAGATTTAAAAATAAAAAAAATAATAGAATGGATTAAGGGGTAGTATAAAAGCATTAAGTTTAACATTAGGCAGGTATATATTTTGTATGTATCTGCCTTGTTTTTTATGATATATTGATGCGGTTTATTTTTATTTTCTTTAATTTTTGTGGGTGATATCAGTAATTAATTACAGTATTAAGATATTATTACCAATAATAACAAGCCGATGTGTATGCTCATCCCGATCTGAACCCCAGCAAAAATTTCCCACTGCTGATAAAAATCATCCATATTCCGGATTTCAGTCAGCGGTCTGTCCATTTGAGTGCCGTCAGAAATATAAACATGAAATCCTGACTGGAAAGCCCAGACGATCATCGTTTCCCAGAATCGTTTTCCATCACTGGTTTGTTCTTCATCCGTTACGACAATACTGTGATTCTTTAGTAAATCCGCGAAAAAGGTTCTGGGTAAATCTCTGACTGCAGAGTCATGTAAAGAGGAAACAGTACGCCAGACTTTAATTTGGGTGCATGTCGTTCTGCCGTACACGATATCATCACGGAATCGTAATGCGACGAGGTAAACAGTTTCTGGTGTATCTCCTGCCGCAATGAGACGGTATTGGTCTCGGTAAGTGTCAAGGTAGTTGTCACCCTTTGTTAATTTAGGCAGCCTGTTTTTCCCGCTCAGGATTCAGGGTGACGGTCTCTTTTCTTTGCCAGTTCCGGGTATCTCCGGACCACCGTTCGGGATGG